>NZ_WNKX01000018.1 GCF_009720745.1 Massilia eburnea
TGGTCTCGTGTGACACTTGCTGGTCCTTGACGCCTGGATAGGTGTGCTTGAGCCACCCAGCAATCTGTTCAGGTGCCCATTCCAATCGCAGCTTGTCCGCCACGATACTGGCCAGCGCTGGGTTCTCTACCAGTTTACAGCGCTTAGGGCGGCGGGCCCGATCCCATGCATGCTTGTCGGCTTGAGTGGCCCGATAGGATGTCCGGCCACCGTTACGTTTGATTTCTCGGCTGATCGTTGACGGAGCTCGGCCGAGAGAAACTGCGATCGCGCGAAGCGATGCCCCGGCGACCAAAGAGCGCGAGATTTCTTCGCGCTCAGATATGGTGAGCGCCAGCCTTGAACGACAGCGCGGCGCTGGACTTATCCCACCAGTCCGAATGAGGATTCCTTGAATCGCCCCGTGACTTCGACCGAACAGTTGAGCAATATGCTGTAGGGACTCGCCTTTTCGCCAACGCTCCCACATCAGTGCCTTTTGCTCATCCGTATAATAGATTCGTGGCTTGCGTTTCATAGCAACACTCCTCCTGCCTTAGCAGTTTAGTGTGTTGCGTCGACCGGTTGAATCCGCAGCCGAAAGAAGCCATTTATCTACACTCACAGATGTAACTATTGACTGCTTTGCCGTAGAGCTCTGTCTCCATTTCGTAGCTCATGCCAACGCGCTCGGCAACGCGACGAGATGATTCATTTCGAGGAGGGATGAATGCACGAACTTTCGGTTCGCGCCGAACGTCGAACGCATAATTCAATACTGCTGCTGCCGCCTCGCTTGCAATTCCCCTCCCCCAGGAGGCGCGATATGTATTCCATCCCAACTCCATCACGGTTGATTGCTCACGAAAGAAGGCGCCAACATTACCGACGAGCTGACCAGTCTGCTTCTCCTCCAGAGCCCACCAACCAGCTCCTTGCAGGAGCCATAATCCTGCATGGGAGCTGAAGATTCGCCACGCTGTTTGACGGTCAGCTGGGCCCAAATGAGCTGAGCTTTCGGGATTCGCCAAATGATCCGCAAATAAGTCGAAGTCGTCGCGCCGATATTCTCGAAGCGTAAGTCGTTCTGTCTGAAGGCGCGGTACGGAAATGGAGAACGCAGAATTCATCAGCAGTTTATCCTTTGGATTATTAGTGGTGATCATCCGTCCGGTGTCGGCCATTTTCGTAACGCCGACACCTTAGCGCTTTGCCTTGGAAGCATCACTGGCAATCACTACCGACAGCTTGGCCGGATCGATGTGCTTGCGGAATGCAGCACTCACCTGCTCCGGCGTGAGCGCCATCAGCTTTACCTCATACTCTTTGCTCCACATGAAGGTTCGGTCCAGGTAGCGGAAGTGCGACCAGGCGCCGGCGACCACGTCGTCCTTGGAGCGGTTCTGCACGCGTTGCTGCATCAGGCCCGATTTCGCGCCCGCCACCTCGGCAGCGGTAAAGCCATTCTTCACGGCGCGCTCCAGCTCCTGGCGCACAGCCGCTTCGAGTTTTACCATATTCTGCGGAGCCGCGATGGCCTCGATGGTGAAGCCGCCCGCATCATCGCGATCGCCGGCATCGAGCGACGAACCGCCGCCGTATGACAAGCCATCCTTCTGGCGGATGCGATCCATCAGGCGCGATTTCAGGCCGCCGTTACCGAAGATGTAGTTAGCCAGTTCCAGCGCCGGATAATCGGCATCGTCGGTACGCAACGGCATCGCGATACGCGCGGCGAACATGCCGTTTTCCTTGTCCGGCGTGTCCAGGGTAATGCGTGTGGCGGCTTTTTCAGCATGCTTGTCCAGGATCGGCGCATACGCAGCCTTGCTGTGCCAGCCAGCGAGCTCCTCGCCAACCACCTTCACCAGCTCCGCCTTGTCGAAGTCTCCGACCACCGACAGCTCGCCATGGCCGGCGCCGTAGAACTCGGCGTGATAGGCCTTCACATCTTCCAGCTTCATCGCCTTGATTGCGTCGATCTGTTCATCGAGCGTCATCACGCTGCGCGGATCACCCTTCGGCCAATGATTGAAGTATTCGGCCAAAGCGCGTCCCGCCATCGCCTGCGGGTCGTTACGCGCGGCTTCCAGGCCAACAATCCACTGCTGGCGCATCTGCTCGAACTCCGCTTGCGGGAACGATGCATCCTTCAGCACATGCGCCACCAGGCGAACTGCATCGGGCAAATACTCGCGCGTGGTCTCGAAGTGATACAGGCTGCCCGACATCTTCAGCTTCGACATGGCATCGGCAAGTTGGGCGCGCGAATATTTGCTGGTGCCGCGCGCCAGCATCTGGTCGGCGGCTGCGGCCAGCATCTGCTTGCCGAACTCATTTTTCTCCTCGCCCCAGTGCAGGCGCATGTCCAGCGCCACCGTCTCGCCGCGGTTCTTCTTCGGCAGCAGCGCCAGTTTCAGGCCGCCGACTTCCTTCAGCTCCGTGCGCGCCATGATGTTGTCCTGGCTCGGATCGAAGTTCTCCGATGTCAGCACATTGGCCTTGCCCTTGTAGTCTTTCAGCAGTTCGGCCGCCGTCGGCGCCGTGCCGATTTCGGCACGCTGCGGCGCATCGTCCGGAATAAAGGTGCCAACAGTGCGGTTGTCGCGCTTCATATAGCGCCCCCCCGCTTCGGCCACCTGTTTGGAAGTGATCGCGGCCAGGCCGTCGCGGCCCTGGAACAGCAGCCGCCAGTCGCCCAGCGCAATATCTTCGCTCAGCGCCACGCCCACTTGCTGCGGATTGTTCAGCGACTTCTCGATCGCGTTGCTGTAATCGCGGCGCGTACGCTCCATCTCTTCGTCCGTCGGCGGCGTTTTGGCAAAATTCTCCACCGCCGCGATCAATTCGTCGCGCACCGGTTCCACCGGCTGTCCCATCTTCACCACTGCGCCAAACACCTGCAGGCTTGGCGCGATGCCCGGCTGGCTGACGGAAAACACCTGCGCGGCCTTGCCGGTTTCGACCAGCTGCTTGTGCAAGCGGCCATTCGGCGTGTCGGTCAGCACCTGGCCCATGAAGGCCAGCGGGTCCGCGTCCGGGTGCAGGGCCGATGGAACCTTATACCCTACCAGCACGATCTGTACGTCGCCCTTGCGGCGCACGGCATACTGGCGCTCGCCATCCTGGGTTGGCTCCACGGTCCAGAATTGCGGCAGCTTGCGTTTCGGTTTTGGAATGGCGCCGAAAGACTTGCTGATCCAGGCCAGGGTTTGCGACGGGTCGAACTTGCCCGCCACCAGCAGCACGGCGTTATCCGGCTGGTAGTAGGTGTGGTAGAAGGCTTGCAGGTTCTCGATCTTGACGTTTTCGATGTCGCTGCGGTTGCCGATGGTGGAACGGCCGTAGCTGTGCCAGTCGTAGGCAATGCTCTCCATGCGCTTGAACAGCACTTCGAACGGGCTGTTTTCTCCGCTCTCGTACTCGTTGCGCACCACGGTCATTTCCGAGTCCAGGTCCTTCTTCGCGATGAAGGACCTGGTCATGCGGTCGGCCTCCATGTCCAGCGCCCACTTCAGGTTTTCCGGGCTGGCCTGGAACACCTCGTAGTAATTGGTGCGGTCCATCGCCGTGGTGCCGTTGAATTCCATGCCGCGCTCGGAGAACTGCTGCGTGATATTGCGATGGTTCGGAGCGCCCTTGAACATCATGTGTTCCAGCAGGTGCGCCATGCCGGTCTCACCGTAATTCTCATGGCGCGAGCCGACCAGGTAGGTGACGTTGACCGTCACCGTCGGTTTCGACGCATCGGGGAACAAGAGGACCTTGAGCCCATTGGGCAGGCGGTATTCGGTGATGCCTTCGACCGAAGGACCTTTGGCGACACCGGCGGGAAGGGTTTGCGCGAACGCAGGAGAGATTGCCAGCAGCAGCGCTGCGGCGTAGCGGATTTGCATAGTGTTCTGCTCTTGTTGGCAAAACCCTATGCTACGCCAATCAGGACTTTTCGTCAGGTAGCAGACAGGCCTCGACAACCTGCAGCTTGTTATCCTTCGCGAATTCCTTAACGAAGTTATAAGCCATCGGCTGGATTTCGCGCAGGCCTTCGTTGACCACGACGGCCTTGACGCCATTGACGACGGTGGGGGTGACATAGGGCGAGAACTGCAAGTGGGCGTGGCGGCCACCGGAGCCTTCCGGGCGGAAGCACGCGAGCACACCGGCCAGTCGTTCCGCCCAGTCGCTTGGACGGAATTGTTTGCCGTCGGTCGTAAGCCCAAGAATGAAGAACTCGCTGGCCATATACCTGATACCCGGTTGCTGTGAGGAACCCCAGTATTATATCTTATAGAAGACTTGAACGGGGTCCCGGGATCAGGTCATTTTAGCCGAGCCACACCGCTCCGGACAGCAACAGCAGCAACATCATCCACAGCAGCAACGCCCGCCATACCAGGCCGACCGTGCTTTGCAGGGCGCGCACGCCCGGCTCGTCGCCCGGCAGCTGGTCCACTTCCATATCGCTGATATCGACGGTGGCCGCGTCCGAAGGGATGATCTTCGCCGCATTCTCATTCGGGGTTCCCAGGCGCACGCCCATGGCGCCGCCGCCGGCCGACAGGATGATGCCGATCGCCTCATCCTTCCAGCGGTGGGCGAAGTTACGCCAGGCGTAGATCGCGTCCTCGAAGTTGCCGACCACGGCGAAGGCCACGGCGGTCAAGCGCGCGGGAATCCAGTCGATCCAGTAGAAAGCCTTGGCGGCGAATTCGCCGAACGCTTCCTGGCGCATGTGTTCCGGCTCGTTCCAGGCACGGGCCAGGTATTCGGATACGCGGTACAGGATGGCGCCGCAAGGGCCCAGCGGCATCAGGAACCAGAAGAACACGCCGAACACATTGCGGTGGGTGGTAACCAGCGCCTTCTCCACGGCGATACGGGAAATCTCGGTGACTTCCATGCCCACAGTGTCGATCTTGCACCATTCCGCGAGCAGCGCGCGGGCCTGGCTTTCGTCGCCGGCGTTGAGCGCCAGCTGGATCGAGGTGAAGAAATGGCTGTAGTGGCGGAAGCCCAGCGTCAGGTAGACGATCAGCACGTTCCAGGCAAAGTGCGCCAGCAAGAAGTTATAGCGGTACAGCAGCCAGGACACCAGGCCGGCCGGCAGCGTCAGCGCGCCGACCAGCAGGAACCAACCCATGCGTCCATGGCTCGCGTGCCCGGCGTTGAACCACTGCTCCATGCGCACCGCCAGGCGCTTGAACTCCGCCCAGATCGGATTGTCGGCGCGCAGGGGCTTCAGTTGCTCAAACAGCAAGGCGACGAGAATGGAGAGAAAAGTCATCTAAATCCTTTGATTAGCAGTACCACAATGCCCGCTACGATAGCTTATGCGCGCAAGAAATGAAACAGGTTGCGCAGCATCCCAGCCGTTGCACCCCAGATAAAATAGTTTTGATATGGCATTGCGTAGAAAGTGCGCCGGCCATTCGGCAATTCGGCCGCCAGGCGCTGGTGATTGGCGCCATCCATCAGGAATTGGAACGGCACTTCGAAGATTTCCGCCACCTCGCCCGGATCGCCCTTCAATTCGAACGGCGGCGTGACCAGGCCCACCACCGGCGTGACCGCATAGCCGGTTCCGGTGTAATACAGGGGCAGCGTGCCGATCACGTCGATGTGGCGGCGATCGAGGCCGATCTCCTCCTCCGTTTCCCGCAGCGCGGTGTCGACGGCATCGGCATCGGTCGGCTCGGCGCGGCCGCCGGGGAAAGCCACCTGCCCCGCGTGATCGTTCAAATGCGCGGTGCGCATGGTCAGCAGCAGGTAGATGCCATCTTCGCGCAGTACCAGCGGCACCAGCACGGAAGCCGGCGTCGGTTCACCGCGGTGCAAGCCAAGCGGCGGTTCGGATGGTTCGGGCGTCCATTCGGGCGGTTCGGCGAAGCGCTGGCGCAGCCAGTCCGGCGCAAGGTGTTCCAGCAGCACCGCAGCTTCGCCGGCGATCGCCTCGATCGGAAGCTGGGTCGGGTCAAAAGGAGTTTTCGGCATAGGCGGCATTGTACCAAGCCGAAAAAAAAGGACGCCCGAAGGCGTCCTTTCCGAATCCAATACCGGGGTATGGATTACTCGGCAGCTGCAACCTTGCGGTTTGGCAGCTTTTCCTTGATACGTGCGGATTTGCCCGAACGCTCACGCAGGTAGTACAGCTTAGCGCGGCGAACGTCACCACGACGCTTCACTTCGATCGAAGCGATCAGTGGGGAGTACAGCTGGAAGGTACGCTCAACGCCTTCGCCGGACGAGATCTTACGAACGATGAAGTTCGAGTTCAGGCCACGGTTACGGCGAGCGATCACAACGCCTTCGTAAGCCTGGGCGCGCTTACGGGTGCCTTCGACTACGTTCACGTTGACGACCACGGTGTCACCAGGGGCGAACTCAGGGATGTTCTTGCCCAGGCGAGCGATTTCTTCTTGTTCCAGTTGCTGGATCAGGTTCATTTTAAAACTCCTATTACCATCTTGCCGGCGCCAAAAAGATGCCCGGTAGAGGATGGGGTTGAAACACGGCAGGCGACATGCCTGCCACGGTACTACAACGGGTTTACAAACCCGCCAAAAACTTTTCGTCCTTCTTCGAAAGCAGGCCGGCTTCGCGGGCCTTCACCAGCAGGTCGGGACGCTTGCGCGCCGTCGCTTCCAGCATGCGCTCACGGCGCCACTTCTCGATCTCGGCGTGGTTGCCGCCCAAAAGCACGGGTGGCACAGCCTCGCCTTCATAAATCTCTGGCCGCGTATAGTGCGGCGAATCCAGCAAGCCGTTGACGAAAGAGTCTTCGACCGCCGAAGCATCGGTATTCAGCACGCCTGGCAGCTGGCGCACCACGGCATCCATCAAGGCCATGGCAGGCAGCTCGCCGCCGGACAGCACAAAATCGCCGAGGCTGATTTCTTCATCGACGCAGCGGTCCAGCAAACGCTGGTCCACCGCTTCGTAACGGCCGCACAGGATCACGAGGCCGGGTTCCTGCTTCAGCTGCATCACGCGTTCGTGCGTCAGCTGCTTGCCTTGCGGCGACATGTACACCACGCGCGGCGCCGGCAGGCCGGAAACCACCTGGCGCTGTTTCGCGGCCGCGATGGTCTGTTCCAGCGGTTTGGCCAGCATCACCATTCCCGGGCCGCCGCCGTAGGGGCGGTCATCCACGGTGCGGTGGTTGTCGGTGGTGAAATCGCGCGGATTCCACAGCGACAGGCCCCAGCGCTTCTGCTCGAACGCGCGGCGGGTAACGCCGGACTGCGTCAAGGCAGCGAACATCTCAGGGAACAGGGTAATGACGTCGAATTGCATTGTGCGGTTCCGGATCAGTAATCCAGGCCCCAGTCCACGATGATCTGCTTCGCGTCCTTGTCCACCTTGATGACAAACTGGCTTACAAACGGAATCAGGCGCTCCTGCGCCTTTCCATCAGCCTCGTATTCGACGCGCAGGATGGACTGGGGTCCATTGCTCATCATGTCCGCGACTGTTCCAAGGCTTTCGCCCTGCTGGTTCTCAACTGCCAGGCCGAGCAAGTCGCCCCAGTAGTATTCATCTTCTTCCAGCTGCGGGAAGTCGGCGCGCGCCACGAATACGGATGCGCCTTTCAGCGCCTCTGCTTCGTTGCGGTCCGTCATGCCGACGATGGTAGTGACGACGTCGCCACCATGCAGCTTAGCCCGCTTGACTTCGACGTCACGCAGGCTTGGCTTATCGAGCCACCAGGTGGTGGCATGCAGCAGCGCATCTGCTTCGGTGGAGAAGGGCCGGACACGGACCCCGCCGGTGATGCCGTAGGCACCAGAAACAAAGCCAACCTGAACCAGGTCAGCCGGGGCTTGCGCCCCAGATGCGGTCTTGCTGCTCAAAACTTGAAGCTACTATTAAGCAGCCTTCTGGCCAGCAACCAGCTTGGCAACAGCTGGGGACAGCTGAGCGCCAACGCCTTGCCAGTAAGCAAGACGGTCAGCAGCAACGCGGAAGGTTTCTGCTTGGCCGGTAGCCATTGGGTTGAAGAAGCCGATACGCTCTACGAAACGGCCGTCACGACGATTGCGGGAATCGGTTGCAACGATGTTGTAGAAAGGACGCTTCTTGGCGCCACCACGAGCTAAACGAATAACGACCATAATATTTCCAAAAAAGAGTGCTGAGTCGGATAAAGCCGCAAATTATAGCGCGCTTTCAATCCGACCTGCAAGATTAATCAAATTGGTGGGGACTTGGACAATCCGAAATTATCCCCTGAACTAGCCTCGTCGGCAACAGCTTTGTTGTGCCATACTGCCGGTTTTTCGGACTTTTCGGCTGCAATCATGTCTGTTTTACACAAGAACAAAAGTTTCGCCGCCCTGCTCGCCGTCGTGACCGGAGGCATTGGCCTGCACCGCTTCTATCTGCGCGGCCTGGCCGACAAATGGGGCTGGCTGCATGCCGCCAGCCTGCTGGGTGTCGCAGCCGTGTTCGCCGTCTGGCCGAAAGCCGATCCCTACTTCCTGCTGCTGCCTTTGATCCTGTCGATCCTGGTCGGCACGCTTGAAGCCTTGGTGCTGGGGCTGATGCCGGACGAAAAGTGGGACGCCCGCTTCAACGCCGGCAGCGGCAAGCAGTCGCACTCAAGCTGGCCGCTCGCTTTCGTCCTGGTCGCCGGGCTGATGTTTGGCGCTTTCGGCCTGATCGCCACCATCGCCCGCCTGTTCGACCTGCTCTACACCGGCGGCATCTACGGTTAATTGGGCTGCGCGGCGGCCGGCGCAGTGTCCGCAACCTGGTACAGCGACACTGGGCCGTCACGGTGTACCAGCGTAAAGAATTGCGCGAATCCCGGCTTGGTCTCGATTCCCGGCCAACGCACGGTATGGATCAACAGGCTGGTGTAACCCAAGTGACGCAAGGCCTTGGCCAAATCAGCCGGAGCCAGGCCGGCGAGATCCCGATAGCGGCCTGGGCCAAAATGGTCCCCACCGGTCCCTGGTGGAGAGTAATACAGTGCGTCCTCCAGGCCAAACTGATAGGTGCGGCCCATCGGGTGGTCGCGTAGATAGGCCAGCATCGCATAACCAGTAATTTTCCGCTGCAACACCGCCTCGCGGGCATCCACAGTGGGCGCCACCAGTTTCCAGTTCTTGTATTCCTTTGTCAGCGCAAACGGCACGACCACCAGCAACAGCAAGGAAACACAGCTCACCGCCGCTTTCTTTTCCAAGCCATCTCCCTGGCCGCGGGCAAACCTGCTGCATGCAGTCACGAAAGCCCAGTGCCAGACCGCCGCCGCCAACAGCGCCAGTACCGGATAAAACGGCATGAGGTAGCGCGGGTAACGCGAGGTCAGCAACCAGACCGCAAGCCCCGCGCCAGCAAGAATCATCGCCGCTCGGGCGCCCGGAAGGCGGCGCACCTTGGCGATAAATGGCGCCAGCAATGCTGGCCAGATAATCCAGTGCGGCGCACCGGCGTGAAGCTTGAGGTCCGCCATCTGCCATTGGTAATCCGCCAGGTTCCAATCTGTGAACCCAAACAGCTTGCCCCCGATCGGATTAAACGGATCCCCTGTCAGCATATAGTTCCTGACGTACCAGAACGCGCAAGGCAGCAGCAGTCCGACGATCGCAATGAGCCAGTCACGCGGAGCGCGCGTCCTGGCCAGCAAGGCGATCGCTAGCAGCGGCAGCAACTGGAGAGCCTGGTATTTGGCGCCCACGGCCACGCCGAGCAGGAAAGCCGACACGGCCAGCAATACAAGCCGTTCAGGCTGCTGTTGCCACAGGTAGAAAGCGAGGCAGCCGGCGAAAATAAAGAGCATAACGCTCACATCGACCATCGCAAGGTCGAATTCGTCCCGCATCAACACCATGAAAACGACGGCAGCGATAAAGGCCAAACTCTTGCCGAAATAGCGCTTGCCGGCGTGATAAACCAGGAAGGCAGTCAGCCAGGCCGCCAAGGCATTGAGCAGATGCGGCATCACGTCGTCGTACGTCAGCAGGGCCGCACTGAACAGCAGGTCCACATTGTAGGGGAACCAGGGGTAGCGCAGCCACTCATTGACGCTCAGTCGGCCATTCAGCGCCCATTGTTTGGCGTGCGGCAGGTGGTACATCACTTCATCCCAGGCCAGCGGCGGGCACAGCGGGGCGATCAGGGTCGGCAGAATCATGAACGCAATCAACAGCAAAGCGCCGCGCTCAGCCCAGTTTGCCGAACGCCAGCGTTGAGCCATGGTCGGCTCGCCCCGCGCCGGCAGCGCGCGCCACTCAAGCGCCCCAAGGCAGAGGCCAAACACCAAAGCAAGCAACAATGGCAGGAATCGGAATTGTCCGGCAATTGCCAGCCATTGAATAGCGCAGACGTACGCGCCCATGCCGAGTGCCGTGGCAATGCCGTGCCACAACGGCTTCTCTTCAGGGCCAGGCGCGGACGGCGCCAGGCGCCGCAACACGGTTTGGCCAACACCCCAGCAGGCACACAGGAAAACCAATAAGGCGAGGTAATGCGAAAGGGCGTAGATGATCTTATTAATCATGATTTGCGGAAGACGAAATATTTCGCCGAGATGAAATTGAAGGCCATGCCAGCCAGCGAACCTGCCGCCACACCTATGGCAGGCGCCCAATCAGTTTCGGGCAAGACCTGCAACAGCCCCATATAAGCGCCGAGGTTGATCACCCCTCCGCCCATCGTGACCGTCAAGTAGCGCCACCATTCGCGCCAGGCCGAAGGCGTGGCCTGGAATGTAAATCGCCGGTTCAGGCGCCAGGTGACCCAGACTGCGGACAGGAAGGACAGGAGTCGTCCAAAGTAGTATCCGGAACCGAGTGCCATCGCCAGGTAAAGGACCCCCATGTCGGCCGCCAGGCCAACTAGTCCGCTAATGCCAAAGCGTACGAACTGGCGCATGCCTCTAGCTGTTATGCGCGGGAAAAGCCAGGTAAGCAAAGCGCTTCTGTTCGATGCGCGCTTTGGTGACCGCATCCACAATAATGCCGCAGGCCAGCAGCACTACACCTAACAGCATGATGGCCGAGCACAGCACGGCAGTAGGCTGGCGCGGCACCAGCCCGGTTTCCAGATAGACGCTCAACAGGGGAACGGCCAAACCAACCGACAACAGGAAGCAAGCCAGGAAACCGATGCCGAAAAAGGCCATCGGCCGTTCCGACTTGAAAAGGCGCAAGATGGTCATCAGAATGCGCCATCCGTCGCGGTAAGTATTCAGTTTGCTGAATGAACCTTCCGGCCGCGCCTTGTACACGGTTTCCACTTCCGCCACCGGCATGCGCAGTTCCAGCGCATGCACGGTCAGCTCGGTCTCGATTTCGAAACCCGTGGAGTGGGCGGCAAACGATTTGACGTAGCGGCGGGAAAACACACGATAGCCGGACAGGATGTCGGTGAATGTGCGTCCGAACAGCATCGATACACAGCCCGTCAGCAGGTTATTGCCAAAGCGGTGGCCGAGGCGGTAGGCAGCCTGCTCTTCGGTAACGCGGTTGCCAACGACCATGTCCAGGCCTTCGTCGAACAGCTTGGCGACCAATTGCGGCGCGACCGCGGCGTCATAAGTATCGTCGCCGTCGACCATGATGTACGCGTCGGCCTCGATATCGGCGAACATGCGTCGCACGACACTGCCCTTGCCCTGGTGCGGCACAAGGCGGACATTGGCGCCCGCGGCGCGCGCTATCTCAGCCGTACCATCGGTCGAATTGTTATCGAATACATAGACTGTCGCCTGCGGCAGGCTGGCGCGAAAATCACGCACGATGGCTTCGATCGTCAGCGCCTCGTTATAACAGGGCACAAGAATTGCAATGCGCGAGGATGACTGGTCGCTCATGAAAAAATATCAATAAAGAGGCAATGACAATTTGCAATTATAGCGTTTTCGCTATATCCGCAGCTGCAACGCCTTGTCACAAATTAGCATTCCAAAAGGAAACTATTGACCTATACTTCACTACTACCACAACCGTTTTTTGGAGAACCCATATGAAAGTAATTAAATTCCTCTTGCCAGCCATCCTGGCCGTAACGGTTAGCGGCGCGTACGCGCAACCGAAGCGCGCAGTCTGCGCCGAATGCGGCACCGTGACCGCAGTGAAAGTCATCGAGAAAGATGGCGAAGGCGGTGCAGCCGGCATGGTCGCCGGCGGCGTAGCTGGCGCCCTGCTTGGCCACCAGGTCGGCGGCGGCACCGGTAAGACCCTCGCCACCGTCGCCGGTGCAGCGGGCGGCGCTTACGCCGGCAAGAAGATCGAAGGCAAGATGAACAAGGTCAAGGAGTGGCACGTGACCGTCAGGTACGAAACCGGCAACACCGGCACCGTCGTCCTGAAAAACGATCCTAACCTGCGTAATGGCGACCACGTCCGCCGCGAGAACGGTGGCCTGAACCGCATCTAAGTCCTGCGCGACAGCAGTAAACCCATCCCCGCGCCGGCCAGCAGGCCGGCGCAACTGCGGTTGAAAATCCTCTTCCCGCGCGGTTGCGCGAACCACTTCTGCATGCGTGCGCCGATCCAGGCGTAGGCCGCCAGCGCCACCATTTCCAGCAGCAGGAAAAACATCCCCAGCACCAAAAATTGGGCACCCACCGTGTCGGCAGGGTCGACGAACTGCGGCAGGAATGCCGTAAATATCAGGATCGCCTTCGGATTGCCCGCCGCGACAAAGAACTCTTGCCGTGCCAATTGCCACCAGCCCGCTGCCGGCAGTTCGCCTCGCAGCGCATCGGTCGCCGGCTGCGCGCGCCACAGCTGCCACGCCAGGTAGAACAGATAGATTGCGCCTGCGGTCTTAATCGCGAAGAACACAAGCTCGGAGGTATGCAGCACGGCAGCCAGGCCGACCGAAGCGAGCGCAATCATCCCCGCGAAAGCCACCAGCCGCCCTGCCCCGGCCAGGCAGGAACGGCGGAAGCCGTAGCGCGTGGCATTGCTGACGGAGAGCAGGTTGTTCGGTCCCGGCGCCATATTCAGCGCGAAGCAGGCTGGCACGAACAAAGTAAGGGTCGACGCGTCCATGGCCGGCTCCATCTTGAAATTTTAGTTAATATACAACGTGCCAATCCAACAAGGAGACACCGTGACAGACAATACCACGCCCCGCTTTCCGCCTCAGTGGCAAGCCCTGGTCGACCGCGCCGCCGGCGCCCTGCGCGAACTCGCAGTCAACGAAGACGCCAAGGCCCGCTTCCTGGAAGATCCGATGCTGCGCCCTTTCATGGAACGCGTCTCGCAGCGCTACGTCGCCGGCAGTACTGTGGCGGATGCGGTGGTGCGCGCTGCCATGATCAACCAGAACGGGCACCGCGCTTCTGCCGAGTACATGGGCGAGAGTGTGCGCGACGAAGGCTTTGCGAACGCGGAAACGGGCGTTTTCATGCAGCTGGTGCAGGCCATCGGCGAGCAGAGGCTCGATTGTTCAATCTCCTTCGACCTGTCGCACGTCGGCTCGCTGGTCGATCCCGAACTGGGCTACCGGAACGCGCGCCGGATCGCCCGCGCTGCCAACGAGATCGGACAAGAAGTCATGATTTCGATGGAGGCATCGGACCGCACCTCCGGCATCTACGAAACTTACGCTCGCCTTCATGAGCAGGACGGCCTGTCGAACGTCGGCATCACCGTCCCGGCCAAGCTGCACCGCACGGCGGCGGACCTGCCAGCGCTGATGCGCCTTCCCGGCCGCATTCGCCTGGTCAAAGGAGCCATGTTCGAGCCGCCGGAAGTCGCTTATGCTCGCAACAGCGCCGAGCTGGCATCGGCCTATCGCCGCTACGCCGCCCTTTTGCTGCGCAGCGGCCACAAATGCTCGATTGCCACCCACGACCGTTCAATCCAGGACGAACTGGCAGCGATGATCCGGGCGGAAGGGATCGCAGCTGGCCCCTTTGAATTCGAATCATTGATCGGGTTGGGCGAACAGAATATCGCCGACCTGCGCGACGCGGGCTTTGCGACGCGCGAATATGCCGTTTTTGGAAAGGAATATTTTTTGTACGTATTGAACCGCATTTCAGAAGAACCAGTCCGCGTCTACCAGGCGGTCATTGACGCGCTGGGTGCTGCATGATCCGACGTCTTCTCGCAGTATCCACGCTGGCAGCCGCGGCGTTCACCGCGACCGGCGCCGCACATGCGCAAACCGTTGCAATTACCATGGATGACGGCCCAAACGCGGAAAGCACGCCGCGCATGACGGTCGTTGAGCGCAACCAGGCCATCCTCAGCGCGCTCGCCAAGCACCACGTACAAGCCGCACTATTCGTGACTTCGGGCTACGGAGCCAGCACGCCGCAAGGACTTCCACTGCTGCAGGCATGGAGCAAAGCCGGCCACGCTATAGGCAACCACACCGTGACGCATCCGGACCTTGAGAAGGTTTCCCTGGCCGAGTACCAGCGCCAGGTGATGGAATGCGACCGATTGATCAGCACACTGCCCGGCTACCAGAAGTGGCTGCGCTTTACCTATCTGCGCGAAGGCAACACGCCGGAAAAGATTGAAGGCATGCGCAACTTCCTGCTTGAGCATGGATATCGCAACGCCTATGTCAGCGCCGACACGAGCGATTGGCGCCTCAACGAGAAACTGGTGGAGGTGCTGAAGAAGAATCCCAACGCCGATCTAAGTCCGATCCGCACTGCCTACCTCGCTCACATCAAGCAGCGCTTGCTGGCGTATCGCGAACTGTCGCAGCAACTGCAGGGGCGCGATATCGCGCAAGTGCTGCTGATGCACCATAACCTGCTCAATGCACTGTGGCTCGATGACGTCTTGAGCGAAATCGAGGAGATGGGGTGGAAGATCATTTCGCCGGCGGAGGCGTTTGCCGATCCGGTCTACAAGCTGGAGCCGGTGCGCAAGGCTGCGGGGCAGAGTTTGCTGCTTTCGCTCGGGCGAATTCTGGGGCTTGGACTGATGCCAGGCGGCGAGCGGCTGGTCGATGATGGCGATTACGAGATTGCCGAATTGGCGAAGAAAGGACTTTGAACATCCAAACCGGTAAACCGGTGCCTGCCCCCCAGGGTCAGGCACCTGGCCTGCGACGGCCGAGGACCGGTGTCAGACCCTGGGGGTCTGACGGGGCGGCCATCCGACCGGGTTACCGGTTTATCGGGTTTAGAACTGCTCGACGCCCAGGCCCAGAACACCAGCGCTGCCATCAACGATAGCCGCGCGCATGCCGGTAGAACCGGACAGGATGTGATCCGCGAAGAAGCGCGCAGTCACGATCTTGGCATGATAGAACGACGCATCGCCCTCGCCAGCCGACAGTTTGGACTGCGCCACCAGCGCAGCACGGCCCATCTGCCAGCCGCCGAACACGATACCGGCCAGCTTCAGGTACAGCACGGAACCCGAGAACACACCCTTGATGTCCGACTTGATATGGTTGACGATGAAGTCCACCACGGCTTCCAGGTCGTCCGCGCCCTGCACCAGGTGCTTGCGCATCGCCGCGAAGTCCGGCGAGTTCACGCCGCCCAGTTCCTCGGCAGTCGCACGCACTTGCGCAATGATCGACTTGGCCAGCGCACCGCCATCACGCACGGTCTTGCGGCCGATCAGGTCATTGGCCTGGATCGCGGTCGTACCTTCGTAAATGGTCAGGATCTTGGCATCGCGATAGTGCTGGGCAGCGCCGGTCTCCTCGATGAAGCCCATGCCGCCGTGCACTTGCACGCCGTCGCGGGTCACGTTCTCGGACATCTCGGTCGACCAGCCCTTCACGATCGGCACCAGGTATTCGTACACAGCCTGGTTGGCAGCGCGCACTTCCGCATCCGCGTGGTGGTGTGCCACGTCGTGGATACCTGCTGCCACGTATGCCAGCGCACGCGCTGCTTCGGTCTGGGCACGCATCGACATCAGCATGCGGCGCACGTCCGGATGGTTGATGATCGCCACACCGGCTGGCGAGCCGTTCAGGTCGCGCGACTGCACGCGGTCCTTGGCGAAGGTGACAGCCTGCTGGTAAGCGCGTTCCGCCAGGCCTACACCCTGCATGCCGACGCCGAAGCGGGCTGCGTTCATCATGATGAACATGTATTCCAGGCCGCGGTTCTCTTCGCCCACCAGGTAGCCAACGGCGCCGCCGTTGTCGCCGAACTGCAGGACGGCGGTCGGGGATGCCTTGATACCCAGCTTGTGCTCGATCGACACGCAATGCGCGTCGTTGCGGTCGCCCAGCGAACCGTCGGCGTTGACCATGAACTTCGGCACGATGAACAGCGAGATGCCCTTCACGCCGGCAGGGGCATCCGGAGTACGCGCCAGCACCAGGTGAATGATGTTCTCGGCCATGTCGTGCTCACCGTAGGTGATGAAGATCTTGGTGCCGAATACTTTGTAAGTGCCGTCGCCTTGCGGCACTGCGCGGGTGCGCACGGCTGCCAGGTCGGAGCCTGCCTGAGGCTCGGTCAGGTTCATGGTGCCGGTCCACTTGCCGGTCACCAGAGGCTCCAGGTAGGTCGCCTTCTGTTCATCGGAACCAGCGGTCAGCAGCGCTTCGATCGCCCCATCGGACAGCAGTGCCACCAGCGCGAACGACAGGTTCGAACCGTGCAGCATTTCCACGCATGGGGTGCCGATCAGCTTCGGCAGGCCCTGGCCGCCGAATTCGGTCGGGTGCTGCAGGCCTTGCCAGCCAGCTTCCGCGAACTGCTTGAAGGCTTCCTTGAAGCCTTTGGAAGTGGTTACCTTGCCATCGGCCCAGGAGCTCGGCTCCTTGTCGGCAGCGTGGTTCAGGGGAGCGATCACACCGCTCACGAACTTCGCGTTTTCTTCGAGTACGGCTTCCGCGGTTTCCGCGTTGGCATCTTCACAGCCTGGCAGCGCGGACACGCCTTCCAGGTTCGCCAGTTCGTTCATCACGAACAGCATGTCTTTCATTGGTGCTTGATAACTCATGAAATCTCTCCAAGGTAGTAAAAGGGCCACTTGCGTGGCCCCGGTACTCAGTCCTTTTGCAGGACTCTATTTAATTAACCCAGTTCCTTGACCAGCTGAGGAACAACCTCGAACAGGTCGCCCACGATGCCGTAGTCGGCAACGGAGAAGATAGGCGCTTCAGGGTCTTTGTTCACAGCGACGATAACCTTGGAATCCTTCATGCCAGCCAAGTGCTGGATCGCGCCGGAGATACCGACGGCGATGTAGAGGGACGGAGCAACGATCTTGCCGGTCTGGCCAACCTGCCAGTCGTTCGGCACGAAGCCTGCGTCCACTGCCGCGCGCGATGCGCCCATGGCGGCATTCAGCTTGTCGGCCAGCGGTTCCAGGATCTTGAAGGCGTCAGCGGAGCCCATGCCGCGGCCGCCGGAAACGATGATCTTGGCAGCGGTCAGTTCTGGACGGTCCGACTTGGCCACTTCGCGGCCAACAAAAGCGGACTTGCCGAAATCGCCAACGGCAGCCACGGTTTCGACGGCAGCGGAACCGCCTTCAGCGGCAGCGTCGAAACCGGTGGTACGTACGGTGATCACTTTGACCTTGTCCGACGATTGCACGTAGGCGATCGCGTTACCGGCGTAGATCGGGCGCTCGAAGGTGTCCGGCGTGTCAACCTTGGTGATTTCGGAGATCTGTGCCACGTCCAGCTTAGCAGCGACGCGTGGCAGGATGTTCTTGCCGTAAGCGGTAGCAGGAGCCAGGATGTGCGAGTAGGCACCAGCGATCGCCAGGACCTGCTCGGAGACGTTTTCCGCCAGGCCGTCGGCGAAGTGGGCTGCATCAGCGTGCAGCACTTTGGTGACGCCGGCGATTTTCGCGGCAGCAGCAGCGGCGGCGCCGGCATTGGAGCCGGCAACCAGCACGTGGACTTCGCCTGCGCACTTGGCGGCGGCGGTAACGGTGTGGAGGGTGCTGCCCTTCAGGGATGCGTTGTCGTGTTCTGCGATGACGAGTGCGACCATGATTGAGTTCCTAGAGTATTCGGTGAATTAGATGACTTTAGCTTCGGTGCGCAGCTTGGACACCAGGGTCGCTACGTCAGGCACTTTGATACCAGCGGAACGCTTGGCAGGTTCGGCCACTTTCAGGGTTTTCAGGCGTGGAGTCACGTCGACGCCCAGGTCTTCCGGCTTGACGGTCTCCAGCGGCTTCTTCTTCGCCTTCATGATGTTAGGCAGGGTCACGTAGCGTGGCTCGTTCAGGCGCAGGTCGGTGGTCACGATCGCTGGCAGTTGCAGCGCCAGGGTTTCCAGGCCGCCGTCCACTTCGCGGGTCACGGTGACTTTGCCGTCGCCCAGTTCAACCTTCGAAGCGAAGGTCGCCTGCGGCCAGCCCAGCAGCGCAGCCAGCATCTGGCCAACCTGGTTGGAGTCGTCGTCGATCGCCTGCTTGCCCAGGATGATCAGCTGCGGTTGCTCTTTGTCGGCAACGGCCTTCAGCAGCTTGGCCACGGCCAGCGGCTCCAGCTCAACGCCGGTTTCGATCAGGATGCCGCGGTCGGCGCCGATCGCCATGCCGGTACGCAGGGTTTCCTGGCACTGCGCCACGCCAGCGGACACCGCAACCACTTCGGTTACTTTGCCAGCTTCTTTCAGGCGGGTCGCTTCTTCCAGTGCGATTTCGTCGAACGGGTTCATCGACATTTTGACGTTGGCGATATCTACGCCAGTGCCGTCGGATTTGACGCGCACTTTCACGTTGAAGTCGACGACGCGCTTGACAGGTACCAGGACTTTCATAGGTGTGCCTTTGAAAAAGTGATAAGTAAAATGAATGGGCTAGATTATATTGGAATTCGGTATCACTTACCGAATAAAAGCACGGTCGTGCGTTTTTTTGATACAATCCGGCGCCGAAAATCAGCAACCGGTAGCATACCGCAAAAACTTATTTGCGGCGCATCAAAAAGGTAAATTCAGTTCCCTGCTGGATGTGGGACAACAATGCGTTGCCAGTCTGCTTGGCAAAGGCCTGGAAGTCGCGCACCGAACCTGGATCGGTTGCCACGATACGCAATACCTGGCCGCTTTCCAGTTCCGCCAAGGCCTTCTTGGCTTTCAGGATAGGCAGCGGGCAATTCAAGCCACGCGCATCGAGGTCCTTATGAAATTCCATGGTTTCGGACTCGAGAGTAAGAGTTTCGCTCATCAATATCTCGCTTCTGTACTACTGGTTCCGACATACTACTCCAATTTCGGGCCTGTGACGCACTGCACCAAAATAGTTAATGTTGCGTTGCAAAATTCCAACGACATTGCAGTATGGGAAAGACCCGCCCTAGCAAGCGCGGGCCTTAGCAGCTCTTAGATACGCGACTCCACCCATGCTGCAACGCCACCGAGCGCACCAGGCAATGCGTCCGGATTGGTACCGCCGGCCTGCGCCATATCAGGGCGGCCACCACCCTTGCCGCCCACTTGCTGTGCAACGAAGTTGACCAGCTCGCCTGCCTTGACCTTGCCGATGGAGTCCGCGGTCACGCCGGCGATCAGGCTCACCTTGCCGTCGTTGACGGAGGCCAGCACGATGGCGGCGGACTTCAGCTTGTCCTTCAGCTTGTCCATGGTTTCGCGCAGTGCGGTCACGTCGGCGCCTTCCATGGTCGCCGCCAGGACCTTCAGGCCCTTGACGTCGACAGCCTTGTTCACCAGCTCATCGCCCTGGCCGGAAGCCAGCTTGGACTTCAACGCCGCCAGTTCTTTTTCCAGCGACTTCACCTGGTCCTGCACGGCAGTAATCTTGGAGGTCAGTTCTTCAGGGTTGGACTTCAGCACGGCAGCGGCTTCGTTCAGCTTGCGGGCCATGCCTTGCACCAGCGCCAGCGCGCCTTCGCCGGTCACCGCTTCCACGCGGCGGATGCCGGCAGCAACGCCGCCTTCCGACACGATCTTGAACAGGCCGATGTCGCCGGTACGGTGCACGTGCACGCCGCCGCACAGCTCTTTCGAGGAACCGATGTCCATGACGCGCACTTCGTCGCCGTACTTCTCGCCGAACAGCGCCATCGCGCCGTGCTTCACGGCGTCGTCGAAGGACATATTGTGCGACTGGGTCGCAACGTTGGCCAGGATCTCGGCGTTGACGATGGCCTCCACCTTGGCGATTTCCTCGGCGGTCATCGGCTGCGTATGGGAGAAGTCGAAACGCGCCTTGTCCGGGTCAACCAGCGAGCCCTTCTGCGCCACGTGGGAACCCAGCACTTCGCGCAGGGCTTTGTGCATCAGGTGGGTCGCCGAGTGATTACGGATGGTGCGGCCGCGCGAATGCTGGTCCACTTCCGCGCCGACAGCATCGCCCACTTTCAGCGAGCCCTGCTCCACTACGCCGTGGTGGCCGAAGACGTCCGCCTGGATCTTCAGCGTGTCTTCCACGGTGAAGCGGCCGGTCGCGCCGGTGATCAGGCCCTGGTCGCCCACCTGGCCGCCGGATTCGGCGTAGAACGGGGTGGTATCCAGGACGACGATGCCCTGCTCGCCCGCTTTCAGTTCCTGCACCGGTGCGCCGTTGGCGTACAGGGCGATCACTTTCGAGTTGTGCAGCAGCTGGTCGTAGCCGACGAATTTGTTCTTCTCGCCGGAGTATTCAACGTTGGCCGCCATCTTCTTGAACTTGCCGCCTTCGCGCGCCTTCTGCTTCTGCGCTTCCATGGCGACGTTGAAACCAGCTTCGTCCAGCGTGACTTCGCGTTCGCGGCAGATGTCGGCGGTCAGGTCCAGCGGGAAGCCATAGGTGTCGTACAGGGTGAACGCGGTCGCGCCGTCCAGGTTCTTCGGATCCTTGGCCAGCTGCGCTTCCAGGATCTTCATGCCGTTTTCCAGCGTCTCGCCGAAGCGCTCTTCTTCCGCCTTCAGCACTTGCGCCACGCGGTCCTTGGCTTCCGCCAGCTCAGGGTAGGCGGCGCCCATTTCCTTGTTCAGGTCTTCCACCAGCTTGTAGAAGAAGGCTTTCGACTGTCCCAGCTTGTGGCCGTGGCGCAGCGCGCGGCGGATGATGCGGCGCAGGACGTAGCCGTGGCCTTCAGGGCCAGGGATGATGCCGTCGACGATCATGAACGCAGCGGCGCGGATGTGGTCAGCGATGACGCGCAGGGACTTCGATTCCAGGTCGGTCGCGCCGGTTTCGCGCGCAGCAGCCTTGATCAGGGCCTGGAAGGAATCGATCTCGTAGTTCGAGTGCACGTGCTGCAGGACAGCGGCCAGGCGCTCCATGCCCATGCCGGTATCGACGCAAGGCTTCGGCAGCTTGTGCATCACGCCTGCTTCGTCGCGATTGAACTGCATGAACACCAGGTTCCAGATTTCGATGAAGCGGTCGCCGTCTTCCTCGGCCGAGCCTGGAGGGCCGCCCCAGATGTCGGCGCCGTGGTCGTAGAAGATCTCGGTGCAAGGACCGCAAGGGCCGGTGTCGGCCATCTGCCAGAAGTTGTCCGACGCGTAGCGCGAACCCTTGTTGTCGCCGATGCGGATGATGCGCTCTTTCGGCACGCCGATTTCATTGGCCCAGATGTCGTAGGCTTCGTCGTCTTCGATGTAGACGGTAACGGTCAGCTTTTCGGCCGGCAGGCCATAGACCTTGGTCAGCAGCTCCCACGCGTACTGGATCGCATCGCGCTTGAAATAGTCGCCGAAGCTGAAATTGCCCAGCATCTCGAAGAAGGTGTGGTGACGCGCGGTGTAGCCGACGTTTTCCAGGTCGTTGTGCTTGCCGCCGGCGCGCACGCAGCGCTGCACGGTGGTGGCACGGGTGTATGGGCGGGTATCCTGGCCCAGGAACACGTCCTTGAACTGCACCATGCCGGAGTTGGTCAACAGCAGGGTTGGGTCGTTGCCTGGCACCAGCGGGCTGGAACGGACAATCGTGTGACCCTTGGATTCGAAGAATTTCAGGAACTTTTCGCGAATTTCAGCAGATTTCATGTCGTAAAAGGTAGGTTGCAGGCTGGTGCAAAGGGTTGATTATACGTGAACAGCCCGCCGTTGCGGTGGGCTGGGGCCTCTAAGGCCTCTATATGAAGTCGGGGCCGATCAGGTCGATGCGGTCGGTGCAGAAGCCGTCCACGCCCAGGGCGAGGATCTCGCGCGCGCGTTCCGGCGTATTGACGGTGTAGCAAAACAGTCCCAGGCCCGCCGACTTGACGGCCTTTGCCTGCTCCGGCGTGAGGTATTTGTGGTTGGTGTGGATCGCCACGGCGCCCAGTTCGCGCGCTGTTTCCAGCCAGTTGACAGGAATTTTATCGAAAAGACAAGCCCGCGGAAGGTCGCGCGCCGCATCGCGCGCCGCTGCCAAAGCCGTCATGCTGAAGGACGACAGCAAAGGCAACTGCGCCGGCTCTCCCGCCGCCACTTCCGCAGCAAAGCGCGCACGCGCGGTGTGCGCCACCCAGCGTCCGGTCGCCTCGTCATG
The DNA here is from genome assembly GCF_009720745.1 of Massilia eburnea. GTDB lineage: Bacteria > Pseudomonadota > Gammaproteobacteria > Burkholderiales > Burkholderiaceae_D > Rugamonas > Rugamonas eburnea. Next base: position 22,320 of record NZ_WNKX01000018.1, read on the forward strand.
CCCCTCGGCCGGCTTGATCTCGATATTCATCCAGATCTTGTGCTCTTTGCAGTAATCGACCCATTCCAGGAACAGCGGCACTGGCTCGCCGCGGAACTCGGGGCCGAACCAGCGGCCCGCATCCATCTTCGCCAATTCAGCCGCCGTGAAATTGGGCACATAACCATCCCCATAAACGGTGCGCCCGAAATGCGGATCATGCATCACCACGCCGATGCCATCGGAGGACAGCATGACGTCGAATTCCACCGCACGGAAACCATAGGCCAGGCCAGCACGCAAGCCGGCGATGGTGTTCTCCGGAGCGAGCGTGCCGCCTCCGCGATGCGCAACGATTTTAGGGTATGGCCACATGGATTGAGACACTAACACGGTTGGATGCGTTAAGCTAACGCTCCCTGAAAACAGTAGGAAGAAGACAACATGACCCCGAAGGCCCTTGGACACATCCGAGTACTGGACTTAAGCCGCGTACTGGCCGGCCCCTGGTGCTCGCAGAACCTCGCCGACCTGGGCGCGGACGTGATCAAGATCGAGCGTCCTGGCAGCGGCGACGACACCCGCGCCTGGGGTCCTCCCTACGCCAAGGACGAAAACGGCGCCGACACGACCGAAGCGGCCTACTACTTGTCCGCCAACCGCGGCAAACGCTCGGTTACCTGCGATATTTCCAAGCCAGAGGGCCAGGCCCTGATCCGCGAACTGGCCAGGCACGCCGACGTGGTACTGGAGAACTACAAAGTCGGCCAGCTGAAAAAATATGGCCTGGACTACGAATCGCTGAAAGCCGTGAAGCCCGACCTGGTCTACTGCTCCGTGACCGGCTTCGGCCAGGATGGCCCCTACGCCCACCGCGCCGGCTACGACTTCCTGATCCAGGGCATGGGCGGCTTGATGTCCGTGACCGGCGAGCGCGACGACCTGCCTGGCGGCGGCCCGCAAAAAGCCGGCGTAGCGCTGACCGACCTGATGACCGGCATGTACTCCACCATCGCCATCCTCGCCGCGCTGACCCACCGCGACCGCACCGGCGAAGGCCAATACATCGACATGGCGCTGCTGGACGTGCAGGTAGCGATGCTGGCCAATATGGGCTCCAACTACCTGAATAGCGGCAAAGCGCCCAAGCGCTGGGGCAATGCGCACGCCAACATCGTCCCCTACCAGACCTTTGCCTGCGCCGACGGCTACATCATCGTCGCCACCGGCAACGACGGCCAATACCAGAAATTCGTCGAAGTGGGAGGCCGCCCCGATCTCGCCACGCACGAGCGCTACGCCACCAACCCCCTGCGCGTGAAGAACCGCGACGAGCTGGTGCCGATCCTCGCCGAGATGGTGAAGCAGAAACCGCGCGACTGGTGGATCGAAGAACTGGAAGCAGTCGGCGTACCCTGCGGCCCGATCAACGACCTGCACGACGTATTCAAGAATCCACAAGTACAAGCGCGCGGCATGATGATCGAAACGCCGCACCCGACCGCCGGCAAGGTAAAACTGGTTCGCAACCCGATGCGCCTGAGCGCCAGCCCCGCCGAAACCGACATGGCCCCGCCCCTGCTCGGCCAGCACACCGACGAAGTACTGCGCGAAGTGCTCGGCCACAGCGACGCCGAGATCGCCGCCCTCCGCGCCAAAGGCATCCTCTAAGCCAATACGGCCGAGCCCGTGTCCCACCTTGGGGTCACACCCGTTTTGAGACACGGGCTCTTCCGTAGCACAGTAGAGTTCGTGTCCCATTTCGGGTGTGACCCCAGGGTGGGACACGGGCTCGTGTGGTGCTGGTTTAGTGCAGGTGTTGCTTGAACTCCATTAGCTCGCGGTGCATGTGGTTGACGACTGCTTTCATTTCGGGGGTCACTTGCATGCGCTCGCTGGCGCAGACGCGGCGGGCGCGGGCGCCGAGCACTTCCATGTCGTCAACGAGTTGGGGAACGTTGGCGTAGTCTTCGCTCGCCAGCATTTCGCTGATGTCGTCGGAGCGGCGATCGAGCTTCTGGATGGTTTCGCGCAACTCGCCTGTCAGGTGGCGCTCGGCGGATAAGGCTTGCGCTGCCTGGCTGACTGCAATTTGAATATTGCTGAGCCTGATACGGATTTCCCTGTCGTGCAGCATGATGTTCTCCTAGCTCTAAACGGCACCCAATGTGCCGGTCGGACTTGGAGAAGCGTTGCGCCCGGCGGTTCAATCACCCTGCCTCGGCTTTGATCTGGCTCAACGTTGGTGCGATTGGCGTCAACTTCCGCAGGTGCAGTGCAATGGCAACCGCTCCCAGCAGACAGCTTCCCAGCAGCATCACTACGCCTGCCCAGCCCGCCCGGCCCCACAGGATGCCGGCGGCCCAGCCAATCACGCTCGATCCAAGGTAGTAGAAGAACAGGTACAGCGCGGAAGCGAGCGCCGCACCGCGCGCACGGCGGCCAACCCAGCTGCTTGTCATCGAGTGTGAGGCGAAAAAGGCGAAGGTGAACAAGGCGAGGCCGGCAATGACCAGGGGCAGCCAGCTGGACAGCGTGAGCGCGATGCCGCCAAGCATCAGGCTCAGCACCAGGTACAGCACGCCCTTGCGGCCGTATCGGTCGGCCAGCTTGCCGGCCCATACCGAGCTGAAAATCCCCAGCAAGTAAAGGAAGGAAATGCCGCCGACCACGCTTTGCCGCAACTGGAACGGCGACGCCAGCAGGCGATAGCTGATGTAATTGTAGGCGCTGACCATGCAGCCCATCAGGAGGAAGGCGAGCGCAAACAGCCATGGCAGGCCGTCATCGGACAAATGCTTGCGCGCATTCTGCGGCAGCGCGCGCCAGCCGCCAGCCGAGGCGCGGAAGCGGCGCGATTCCGGCAGGCTGCGCCAGAATTCGGCGGCAGCCAGCACGCCGGCCACGCCCATCGCCACCAGGGCCACGCGCCAGGAGAAGAAGTCGCTCAGTACGGACGTCACCATGCGTCCCACCATGCCGCCGAAGGCGCTGCCGCTGATATATAAACCCATCGACAAGCCCAGCGATTCGGCTTCGATCTCCTCGGCCAGGTAAGCCATGGCCACGGCTGGCATGCCGCCGAGGGCTACACCGAGCAGGACGCGCGCGGCCAGCAGCTGCCCGTAGCTGTCGGCCAAGGCGCACAGCAAGGTCATGACGGCGGAAATGGCCAGCGCTGCCACCATCAGTGGCTTGCGGCCGTAGCGGTCCGAGATGGCGCTCGATGCCACCAGCGACACCGCCATCGCGGCAGTCGCCAAGGAAAGCGAGAGGCTGCTCTTCGCCGGTGTCAGCGCGAATTCGTGGGAGAACAGCGGCATCAATGGCTGCACGCAGTACAACAGTGCGAAGCAGGAGAAGCCGCCAAAGAACATGGCGCGATTGGTGGGGTGGTAGAGGGCTTTCATCGTGAATTCATCTTAGGATTGCCCTGTATTACTGTCCAATATATATTTGAAGCGTTATTAATCGCTTTTAAATATTATGGAATTACGTCACCTGCGCTACTTCGTGGCCGTCGCTGAGGAGCTGAGCTTCACCCGCGCGGCGGAACGGCTGCATATCGGCCAGCCTCCCCTCTCCCAGCAAATCCAGGCGCTGGAGGCTGAAGTGGGGGCGCGCCTGTTCGACCGCAGCAAGCGCTGGGTGCGGCTGACTGAAGCGGGCAAATTGTTTCTGGAGGATGCGCGGTCGATCCTGGCGCAGTCGGACCGCGCGGCGGAACGGGCAAGGCGCGCGCAGCGTGGCGAGGCGGGCGAGCTGCGGGTGGGCTTTACTTTTTCGACGCCGTTTACGCCGCTATTCGCGCGCACCATCCGCCGCTATCGGCAGCTTTATCCGCACGTGGCGCTCACGCTGCATGAAATGACGACGCTGCATCAGCTGGATGCGATCGAGGCGCGCAAGCTGGATCTGGGTTTCGTGCGGCCGCCGGAAGTGGCATTGCCGGAGCAACTGACGCTGACCACCTTGCGGCGTGATGCTTTGCTGCTGGTGCTGGCGAGCGATTCGCCGCTGGCGCGCAAGCGCAAGGTGAAGGTCGCGGATTTGGCGGAGCTGCCGTGGGTGATGTATCCGAAGGAGTCGGGTGTGGGCATTAACCATGCGATCCTTGGCATGTGCCGCGCGGCGGGCTTTGTGCCAGAAGTGGCGATGGAGGCGGGGGAAGCGGCGACCATCATCGGACTGGTTGCGGCGGGGATCGGGGTGTCCGTGCTGCCGTCGCCTTTCCAGGCGATGCACCTTGAAGGAGTGGTGTTTCGGCCGCTGGATGATGCCGGGGCGGTGACGTCTTTGCAACTGGCGCAGCGGCGGGCTGGTGGCGGGGCGCTGGTGGAGGCGTTTGTAAAGGTGGCGCTGGAGGAAAACCGGTAAACCGATGTCTGACCCGCAGGGTCGGACATCTTCTGTGCACCGGCCGCAGGCATCGACGGCCATCCGGTTGGTTTACCGGTTTTCAGTCGTAATCGGCATCGAGCTCGGAGCCAGCGTAGTTTTCAAGCTCCGTCCACAACGTCTTCATCGCAAACCGCCCAGGCAGCTTCTGCAGCACCGTGCACGACTTGCGGTACAAGTCGATCCGGTTCAGCAGCACCGGGCGGTGCTGCTCCGGCACAGCAGCCACCAGCGCTTCAAACCCCGCCTCATAATCCGGCTTGGCCTTGCGCACAGCCTTCACGAAACGTTCGAACTCTTTCTGCCCGGTGCGTGCAACGATACGTCCGCCGCCTTCCACCGCGAAGATGATCGCCAGGGCGATCACGCCTTCCGCATTCAGGTCGGGGTCCTTGATCGCGCCTTCCGCGTTATGGCGGCGCAGCCAGTTCGCCAGCCGCACCACGGCCTGCACTTCCTGCCGCTGCTTCAACTGGGTCTGGTATTTGGCAGGACCATCCCAGTTCGCCCCGGGCTCGGTGAAGCAGATATCGAAGAACAAATCCCGCAAGCGGCGCTGCGCGTACATCGGGTCGCTGTCGTACTCACCGATCAGCGTATCTTCCGGCATCGCCGCCAGCTCCTTCAGCTGGCGGAAGCCCGCCTGGAAGGCCAGCTCCGCGCCCTGCTCCACCAGGAAGTCCAGCGCCAGCTCGTCGGAATCGACGGTCAGCACCTGCTCCAGGCCGAGCGACACGCCGCCAACGGTCAGGTTGACCGCTTTCTGGATGCCTTCCGCCGTGCGGTTGTTGGTGAACTTGTCCGCGACCATGGCCGTGATGCCGCTCAATTCTTCCGCCAGGATGACGGCCGCATCTTCGCGGTCATCGCCCGGCAGCAGCTTGATGGCGCGGGTCAGTCGTGGCAGGCTTTCTTTGACGAGTGCGGGCAGCATCAGCCGAAGATCCCCGTACCGATCGAGCGGCGTGCGCGTTCGCGGCCGGTGCCACTGCGGGTGGTCGGCACTTGCTTGCGCAGGCGGTACAGCAGCTCCTTGGTGGAGCGCTGCAGATGCTCTGGCTCTTCGTCCGGATCGTCGCTGAATTCCGCGTCGGCCAGGTCGGCGCTGTGGCGGAATTCAGGGAACAGTTCGAACAGCGCGCGGTCCCAGCCATCCTCGTTGGCCTGCGCCAGCGCGACCGCAACCGGCACGATGTCGTTGTCCGACGCGGTCTGGCCGGTCAGGTAGGCGCCCTTGGAGATCACCTCGCCCGCCACTTCCAGCACTTCTTTCGGCGCCAGCGAGAACAGGATTGCGAAGGCGGTGCAGCCCCAGTCGGTGGCCGATGCTTCCTTCAGCAGTTCGGCACGGCGCTCTTCGTCTTCGGTGCCGAAGACGACGCCGTGGATGTGCGCGAACAGCGATTCGGCAATACGCTCAGGATCGTCCTCGATCATGTCGTCGGGCCAGGTTGCGGCCAGGTAGGCCAGGCTTTCGGCCCACTGCTTTGGCGGCACGAGCAGCGTCGCCAGCGACATCTTGCCGCCGTCGAAGCCGGACATGTGCAGCGCGGTCACGTGCGGCGGCAGCTCCTGCAGCACTTCCACCACAGCCAGGTCGCCGTGTTGATCAGCCGCTTCGGCAAAGGCGCGCTCGGCATGCTCCAGGGAGCCTGCCAGAACGAGTTCGGTGACCTGCTTGCGAATGGCTGGCAGATTCTTGTCGGTCATGCTCAATCCTCCTGCTGGTCAAAGATGCCGGTGAAGTCGTCGGTTGCGACATCATCCGCGTAATCGTCTTCATCATCGCCCTCGTCGCCTTCGGCCAGGCGGTCGAGCGAAGTGTCCTCGTCGTCCCACATGCGCGGATGCTTGTGCAGCAGCGCCGTGATGATGGCCTGGCGCGCCAGGTCGGGGTGGTTCTCTTCCAGCGCTTCCAGCAAGCCTTCCGCTTTCGGGCAGGTGGCGGCGCCGAACACGCGGGCCGGGTCGCCGTACTCGAAGTCTTCAGCGTCGGCGAAAGCGGCCTTCGGGTCGTGGAATTCGATCACGTCCACGAGGGCGAAAGCCATCATGTTCAAATCGTCGATGCCGCCGCCGTTCACGTATTCGGTACGCAAGGCTTCAACCATCTTCTTGTAGTTCTTGTGGTCAGGCGGATCGCCGAGGATGCCCTCGATCTGCCCTTCCAGTTCGCGCGCCTGGTAGGCGAACTCTGGGTGTACTTTTCTCATTTGCTGCTACTTTCTGTTATTTCAGGCGGCGGGGATCGTCACGCCGTTGACGCTGAAGACGGAACGCCACTGCTGGTAGGCTTCCGCTTCCGGGTCGATGATGATGCGGTGGTGCACACTCTGGTTGTATTCCTCCCGCTTTTCGGGATCGGACAACACTTCGTAAGCTTTGACGATGGCCTTGAAGCGGGCGTCGGCGCCCGGTTCCTGGTTGCGGTCCGGATGGAAACGCATGGCCAGGGAACGGTAGACCTTCTTGATTTCCTCGTCAGAGGCATTGGGCGCGACACCGAGCACATTATATAAATTTTCCATATTGCAACTCCGGGCCGGTTTTTAAACGCGTAATTATGAATTATCCTATAAAATGCCCTGTTTACGCTGAATATCACCCTAAAACCGGTAAACCGGTGTCTGACCCGCAGGGTCGGACACCTCCAGGATCGACCGATAGCGGTTGCGCGGAATTACCGGTTTTAAAGACTAAAACATACATGAGCAACGAAAAAACCCACGCCCCAGCGCCTAATTTCCTGCGCAATATCGTTGAAGCCGACCTGGCCTCCGGCGCGCACACCCGCCAAGGCCTGCCACCAGTCATCACCCGCTTCCCGCCGGAGCCAAACGGCTACCTGCACGTCGGCCACGCCAAGTCCATCTACACCAACTTTGGCCTGGCGCGCGATTTCGGCGGCCGCTGCCACCTGCGTTTCGACGACACCAATCCTGAAAAAGAAGAACAGGAATACGTCGACTCGATCATGGACAGCGTCCGCTGGCTCGGTTTCGATTGGGACTACAAAGGCCCGGTCGGCGCCGGCAACCATTTGTACTTTGCGTCGGACTACTTCGACAAGCTGTATGAGATGGCCGAATACCTGATCAAGGTTGGCAAAGCCTACGTGGACAGCCAGAGCGCTGCCGACATGGCCGCCAACCGCGGCAACTTCACCACCCCTGGCACCAACTCGCCTTTCCGCAACCGCTCGGTCGAAGAAAACCTGCAGCTGTTCCGCGACATGAAGGCCGGCAAATACAAGGACGGTGAGCACATCCTGCGCGCCAAGATCAGCGAAGACGCCATGTCCTCGCCGAACATGAATATGCGCGACCCGGCCATCTACCGCATCCGCCATGCGCATCACCACCGCACGGGCGACAACTGGTGCATCTACCCGATGTACGACTACACGCACCCGATCTCGGATGCGCTGGAAAACATCACCCATTCGATCTGCACCCTGGAATTCCAGGACCACCGCCCATTCTACGATTGGCTGCTGGAAGTGCTTTCAGAAGGCGGCTTCTTCGCCAAGCCGGTACCGCACCAGTACGAATTCGCGCGCCTGAACCTGACCTATATCGTCACTTCCAAGCGCAAGCTGCGCCAGATGGTGGAAGAAGGCATCGTGGACGGCTGGGACGACCCGCGCCTGCCAACCATGGCCGGCATGCGCCGCCGCGGCTTCACCCCGGAAGGCATCCAGCTGATGTGCGAGCGCACCGGCGTGACCAAATCCGACGGCTGGATCGACTACAGCGTGCTGGAAGGCGCCGTACGTGAAGACCTGGATCCAAAGGCCCCGCGCGCCATCGCGGTGCTGCGTCCGCTGAAGCTGATCGTCGAAAACTTCCCGGAAGGCCAGTCGGTTGAATGCACCTCGCCGGTCCACCCGCACCATCCTGAGCTCGGCCACCGCACCTTCCCGTTCACCCGTGAACTGTGGATCGAAGAAGAAGACTTCATGGAAGTGCCGACCAAAGGCTACTTCCGCTTCACGCCGCCGGTGGGCGACCAGCCGGGCGCCCGGGTGCGCCTGAAGTACGGTTTCGTCGCTGAATGCACGGGCTACGACAAGGACGAAAACGGCAAAGTCACCGCCGTGCGCGTGAAGTATTTCGAAGACTCCAAGTCCGGCACACCGGGCGCCGATACCTACAAGGTCAAAGGCAACATCACCTGGGTCAGCGCCGAAGCCGCACTGGAAGCGGAAGTGCGCCTGTACGACCGCTTGTTCACCGAAGAAAAGCCGGACGCCGGCGGCAAGGACTTCAAGGAATTCCTGAACCCGAAAGCGCTGGAAATCGTCAAAGCCTACCTGGAGCCCGGCCTGAAGAATGCCTTGCCTGAACAGCGCTTCCAGTTCGAGCGGCACGGCTACTTCGTCGCCGACCGCGTGCTGTCGCAGCCAGGCAAGCCTGTCTTCAACCGCATCGTCACGCTGAAAGACAGCTGGGCCAAATAAACCAGCCTTTTGTGGACAAAAAGCCGCCTGCGGGGCGGCTTTTTTCATGTTGGTTTGATTTCAATCAAAGTGGTATTTTCACAACTTGACCTTGAATAGGGGAAATTCTTATAGTCAGGCAATGACCCGCCTTCAGTTCAGCTTGCACTCCTCCGCCAAGCCCGTGTGGTGGCTGGGTGTTGCGCTCTCGCTGGGCGTGGGCGCCACCCTCTATATGGTGGCAACCCGCTCGGTGGAGAGCGAGGCGCGCCAGCGTTTCCACAACCAGGCCCGCAATACCCAGTACAACATCAACACCAGCATCAAGGCCTACACCGACGTCTTGCGCGCCGCAGCGAGCTACTTCCAGGCCGGCGGCGACGTTACCCGGGAGAGTTTTCACCGCTACGTGCGCGGCCTGGACCTCGAGCACAACTACCCGGCCATCGACAACATCAACTTCGCCGAATATTACACGGAAGCGCAGCGGCCAGCCGCGGAGGCGCGCCAACACCAGTTGAACGACAAGCTGTATCCCGGCTACCGCCTGCACCCCGCCGGGCAGCGCCAGGAATATGCCGTACTGACCCTGATCGAGCCGCTGGAAGGATTCGCCGATCGCTATGGCCTCGATATCGCGGCCCGCCCCGGCGTGGCGGATGCACTGTTCACCGCGCGCGACCAGGGCACCATGAGCAGTTCCGGACAGCCTATTCCACTGCGCGGTGCGCCGAGCCACATCGGCATGGCGATGCGCATTCCCATCTACCGCAACAATATGCCAATGGCCACCGTCGGCCAACGGCGCGCGGCTTGTATCGGTTCGGTGGGCCTGGGCTTCAGCGTACCGCGCCTGGTCGAATCAGCTTTAGGGGAGATGCCGGTGCGTACGGTGCGCGTGACCTTGCGTGACGTTGTCTATGACGGCAGGCCGGGAGCATGGCTGTTCGACAGCCAGCCCGGCGCGGCCAGCGTGGACAGCGAGCATTTCGTCACCGAGCTGCCGGTGCAATTCCATGGCCGCACCTGGCAAGCGCAATTCAGCGTGCCGAAGCGCGAGCTGTATTCCCGCTTCGACCAGTTCCTGCCCACGCTGGCGGGCAGCATGGGCTTTGGCGCCAGCATGCTGATCTATGCGCTGTTCGTTACCCTTGCCTCTTCGCGCCGCCGCGCGGTGAAGATGGCGCGCGCCATGACACGCGAGCTGCGCGACAGCCAGGCGCGCCTGCAGCTGTCGCACCACCGCCTGCGCCGCCTGGCCGCGCACGCGGACCATATCAAGGAAGAGGAACGCAAGCGCATCGCGCGCGAGATCCACGACGACCTGGGACAGAACCTGCTTGCCCTGCGCATCGAGGCCGACATCCTCGCCACCCGCACCGAGAAAACCCATCCCCGCCTGCACGCGAGGGCGCGCGCTACGCTGCACCAGATCGACAACACGATTCGCAGCGTGCGCCAGATCATCAACGACCTGCGGCCGAATGTGCTGGACCTGGGCCTGTCGGCGGCCGTGGAATGGCAGATCGCGCAATTCCGCCAGCGCTCCGGCATCAAATGCGAATTCGTGGAAGACGCAGTGGCCGACCATGGCGTGGACGACCATTGCGCTACGGCCTTCTTCCGCGTGCTGCAGGAATCGCTCAGCAATATCCACCAGCATGCCGGCGCCAGCATCGTGCATGTTGAGCTGCACCAGTCGCACGGCATGCTGCGCATGACGATCAGCGACAACGGCATCGGCATCAATACCGCCAGCCGGCATAAGGCTGGCTCGTTCGGCCTGGTCGGCATCGAAGAACGCATCAGCCTGCTTGGCGGCAATTGCTCGATCAACAGCCTGACCCATGGCGGCACCACCGTCAGCATTGCCGTTCCCATCGGCTACCGCGTTGCCGCCGCCGAAGACATGCGTCTCAGCGCTTAGGTTTTTTCCCACGCGGTAGGAAAAGACCGCGCACTTGTTGATCCACATCAAACTCCCTTTCCTCTGCTCAGCAAAAATGCATTTGTAACATTTAACGGCGCGACAAGCTATTGATTTAAAAGGAGCTTCCACTGTGTTGTTTATGCCGCGCACGCTTGAATTGTTACTTGCATTAGCGGGGGCGAAGTCTATACTTGAGCTAGTTGATCTACATCAACATGTGTGTTCCCAACTCCGAGCACCTCAGATGCCTGGCACTACAACACCAGCCCCCTAGAACGGCGTCTTTTTCTCTCTCCGATCGTAAATTCGTTCTCTATAAAGGGATGTCACTCATGATTTCTGCTGAAAGCTTCAAGGCTATTGCCGACCTCGACCTCGAACCTATCAAGGTGAAACTGATGCACGTGGAATCTGGCGAAGGCTGGTCGCTGGAAAAGGTCAATGCTGTTGAATTCGAATACCGCCGCTTCCTGTATCTGATGAAAACCTTCCCCAACGAGCAGACTGCGCCATTGATGGATGTGGATATTTTCTGGCACTACCACATCCTCGATACGATGAAGTACTTCATTGATTGCGAGAATGTGTTCGGCTACTACCTGCACCACTTCCCATACATCGGCCTGCGCGGCGAAGATGATGAAGAAGCCCATGAGCGTGTCGGGAATCGCATGAAGGAGTTGTACGAAGAGACCTTCGGCGAGGACTATTTCCGTAGTGCGGTTGCCTATTCGGGCCGCGTCGCAGCACCTGCCGATGAAGCGCAAGTGGCCTACTCCGGCCGCCTCGCAGCGGAGGCAGGCGAGAAAGTCGCTTACTCGGGCCGTGTCGCCGCGGAAGCAGGCCCACAGGTAGCCTACTCCGGCCGCGTCGCCGCTGAAGCGGGCCCGCAAGTCGCGTACTCCGGACGCGTCGCCGTCGAGGCTGCGCCGCAAGTCGCTTACTCGGGACGCGTGGCAGCGGAAGCCGCACCAAAAGTGGCCTACTCGGGCCGCGTCGCCGCCGAGGCTTCGCCACAAGTGGCCTACTCCGGCCGTGTCGCTGCGGAGGCTGCACCGAAGGTCGCATACTCTGGCCGCGTCGCTGCCGAAGCTGCGCCACAAGTGGCCTACTCCGGCCGTGTCGCTGCGGAGGCCTCGCCGAAAGTCGCTTATTCCGGCCGTGTCGCTGTTGCCTACTCTGGCCGCGTAGCTGCGGAAGCCGCACCGAAAGTCGCCTACTCCGGCCGCGTGGCAGCCGAAGCGCAGACTGCCTACTCGGGCCGCGTGACGATGGAAGCGAAAACTGCCTACTCCGGCCGCGTAGCCGCCGAAGCGCAAACTGCGTACTCGGGCCGCGTGGCAGCTGAAGCGCAAACCGCGTACTCGGGCCGCGTAGCCGCCGAAGCCAAAACCGCCTACTCCGGCCGCGTGAGCGCCGAAGCCCAGGCAGCATCGCAAAACTTGTTCTACTCCGCCCGCCCACGCCTGGCAGCTGCCTGATCCAAACTCGGCGAGCAAATAAAAACGGCCGCCACCTGCTAGCAGGTGCGGCCGTTTTCTGCGTCTGGATGGATGCTTAGTGCGCCATCAGTTCACGCAGTTCGCGGATGCTGAAATCGCTGATTTCGTGCATGCGGATCAGGATGGTCGCGCCGATAGGCAAGGTGTTATGGCGGATCTTCGAGATCACAGGTGGCGCAACTTCCAGTGCACGGGACAGGGCGGCATCATTTTTCAGCTGCAGCTTTTCAATGATGGCATCCAGCACGCGGTTCGGATTGTAAGACGACGATGCAGTAATTTCTTTCAGAGAGCTCATGACTAGTACTTTTTCAATATGTTGCGTGGTCGCAACAAAATTATTGGCGGAATTTTCGACAAAGAGCGCCAGAAAAAGCCGTTATTGACGCAATTTTCGGCACACGGACGTAATCATACACCGATTTATTGCCGTTCGCTTAATGCGGGGCAACTGTCGTGAGATTTTGATAGATTCTAGCGCCAATAGCTGTGCTAGGAATTAAGGTAGTTTAACAAAAAGGCTACTTTTGGTCGTTTCTTGCCAAAGTAAAAGGCAAGCAGAGCCACGCAAATGTGACCCAGACCAGGGCTGGAGGGAGATACATCAAGGCTGCCGGCATGGGAGTGTACTCCGGCCGCCAGTCAAGGCGGCGCCTGATTTCCTCCGGCGAAGGTGGCGGCAGATGGGCATGGCCGCGCTGGGATAGGTAAACCCTGACTTGCTCCTTGGTGGGATGGCTGTACATGGCGCCCTCCTTGGCAGACTTTGGCACAAGATAGCGCCTGCAGCCTCACAAGCGCTTGATGCATCTCAAGGCAGCTGCAACATCCGGATACTGCAGCCGAACCTGTAACTCCTCCTTCAGGCGCCGATTCGTCAGCCTGCGCGATTCCGACATGAAGGACAACAGCGTCGGCGCCACCGCTTGCGCCAATGCGGCACGATCCAGTCGCGGTGGGCGCGGCAAGCCGAAATGATCGGCCACCATGTCGAAATAGTCCCCCATTTTGAGCTCCGTGTCATCTACCGCGTGATAGATGCGGTTGGCCGCGCCGCGCCTTAAGGCAGCCAGCACCACGCGCGCCAGGTCATCGGCATGGATATGGTTGGTGTAGACGTCATCTTCGGGGCACAAGGCCGGCGTGCCTTGCGCCAGCCGCTTGAGCGGCAGGCGGCCGGCGCCATAGATGCCTGGCACGCGCAGGATAGACAGCCGGCCCTGGGCCCGGCTCGCCCAGGCCCGCAGCACACGCTCCGCATCGACCCGCCGCAGCGCCCTGGCATTACGCGGCGCCACAGGCTGGGTTTCATCGACCATGCGCCCGCCCAGGTCGCCATACACCCCTGTGGTGCTCACATAAACCACTTGCGCCCGGTCAGGTAAAATGGCGGTCACATTGCGGGTGCGCCGGTCTTGAACGCCCTCGCCCGGCGGCGGCGCCAGGTGCACGATATGTTGCGCCAGCCCGGCCAGGCGGCGCAGCGATGCAGGCTGGTCCAGGTCGGCCAGCAGCGGCACGGCGCCCGCCGCACGCAATTCGGCAAAGCGCTCGCGCTGGCTGGTAAGGGCAAATACGCGGTATTGTTCGCGCACCAAAGGCAGCAAACGCATGCCCACATCGCCGCAACCGATGACCAGCAGGCGCGGCTTGTTGAATTTTTTACTGATTTCCATTTTTAAGATTGTATGTCTTTCCAAATTACTGTTCAGCCTAGCGGCCACCAATTCAGCTGCGAAGAAGACGAAACCGTCCTGGCCGCGGCCATGCGCGCCGGCGTCGGCCTGCCATACGGCTGCAAGAATGGCGCATGCAGCTCATGCAAAGGCAAGGTCGTGTCGGGCTCCGTCAGCCACAAGGCGCACCAGCGTCGCGCCCTGAGCGAGGAGGAGGAAGCGGCCGGCATGTCCCTGTTCTGCTGCGCCATCCCGCACTCGGACCTGGTGCTGCAAGCGCGCGAAGTGGTGGGCAGCGGCGAATTCCCGATCAAGAAGATGCCGACCCGCGTCAACGCGCTGGAAAAGATGGCGCCGGACGTGATGGTGCTGACGCTGCAGCTGCCGGCCAACGAAACCTTCCAGTACAAGGCCGGCCAGTACCTCGAATTCCTGCTGCGCGACGGCAAGCGCCGCGCCTACTCGATCGCCACCGCGCCGGAAGGCGGCGCGATCACCCTGCATATCCGCCACATGCCGGGCGGCCTGTTCACCGACCAGGTGTTCAGCACCATGAAGGAGCGCGACATCCTGCGCTTCGAAGGTCCGCTGGGCACCTTCTTCGTGCGCGACGATTCCGACAAACCGATGGTGCTGCTGGCATCGGGCACCGGCTTTGCGCCGATCAAGGCGATTGTTGAACATGAACGCGCCAGCGGCTCCAAGCGCCCGATGACGCTGTACTGGGGCGGCCGCCGTCCGCAGGACTTGTACATGGACGCGCTGTGCCGCCAGTGGGCCGCCGAAATCCCGCACTTCAGCTACGTGCCCGTGGTTTCCGACGCGCTGCCGGAGGAAGGCTGGACCGGCCGCACCGGCTTCGTGCACCAGGCGGTGATCGACGACCTGCCGGACATGTCGGGCTACCAGGTCTACGCCTGCGGCGCCCCGATCGTCGTCGAATCGGCCAAGCGCGATTTCGTCAAGGATTGCAAGCTGCCGGAAGAAGAGTTTTACGCCGACGCGTTTACTTCCGAAGCTGACCTTCAACAACCTTAAGTTCCACCCATGCGCTGCGCGCCATGGGGTGCGCAGCGCCCCATAGCACGCCAAACGTATGCCATCAAACGGTTTCGCAGTCCTCCGCCACCGCAACTTCGCCTTCTACCTGTCAGCTCGCCTGCTCGGCACCATCGCCGTGCAAATGCAGAACGTCGCCATCGGCTGGCAAGTCTACGCACAGACCAAGAATCTTTACTACCTCGGCATGATCGGCCTGGCGCAATTCGCGCCCTTCCTGCTGCTGATCCTGTACGCAGGCCACGCCGCCGACCGCTACAACCGCCGCAACATCATCGCCGCCTGCCTTGGCGCGCAGCTGGTATGCGGGCTGGCGCTGCTTGGCTACACGCACAGCGGCTTTGGTGCGGTATGGCCGATCTTCGCCGTGCTGGCGCTGTATGGCAGCGCGCGGGCCTTCATGATGCCGGCCACCCAGGCGGTGGTGGTGAACATGGTGCCGCCTGAAGAATTCAGCCGCGCTGTGGCGCTCGCGAGTTCCACCTTCCAGGTCGCCGTGATCCTTGGCCCGACACTGGGCGGCTTGCTGTACATCTCCGGCCCCGCCACCGTGTACACCGTCACCTCCACCATGCTGCTGCTGGCCGTGCTGCTGATGATGCTTACCCGGCCCGCTCCGCAAGCCACACGCAAGGAACCGGCGACCTGGCACAGTGTATTCGAAGGCCTGCGCTTCGTCTGGTCGCGTCCGATCATGCTGGGCGCTATTTCGCTCGACCTGTTTGCAGTGCTGTTTGGCGGCGTCACCGCCCTGCTGCCCGCGCTGGCGCATGACCTGCTGCACGTTGGCCCCAGCGGGCTTGGCCTGCTGCGCACCGCGCCAGGCGCCGGGGCCGCACTGTGCTCGATCGCCCTCGCCTTCTGGCCGATCACGCGCCGCGTCGGCGCATGGATGTTCGGCGGCGTTGCCGTCTTCGGCATCTGCACCGTGATCCTGGGCTTTACCACCAGCTTTACCGTCGCACTCGCCTGCCTGCTGCTGCTCGGCACCGGCGACATGATCAGCGTCTACGTTCGCCACCTGCTGGTGCAGTTCGAAACGCCGGACGAAATCCGCGGCCGCGTGAGCGCCGTCAACGCCGTGTTTATCGGCGCCTCCAATGAGCTGGGCGAATTCGAGTCCGGCATTACCGCCGGCTGGCTGGGCCTGACTCGCGCCGTGATCTTTGGCGGCTGCGCCACGCTGGCCGTGACCGGCATCTGGGCCTGGCGCTTCCCGATCCTGTCGCGCATGGACCGCTTCCCAAGCCACAAGTAGTACCATAGGAATGACATGGCCTACCACATGATCCGCAGCCGTCCGCATTTGAGCGCCGCCATTGCGATAGGCGCCGTGGCGGGCATACTCCTGCCCTCTTCCCTGAAGCCGCTGGTGCGCGCCCTGTCGGCGTGGGATATCGCGGTCTGGACCTACCTGGTCTCCATGGCCTGGATGATGATGCGCGCCGACCACCACGAAGTGCGGCGCACGGCCGCTCGCCAGGACGAAAAAGGTTCCGTCATCCTGGCCAGCCTGGTGGTTGCGACCGTCATGAGCATGGCAGCCCTCAGCACCGAACTGGCCAGCCTGCGCGACGTCGCAGTCAGCCAGCGTGGACCGCATTACGCCTTTGTGGTGCTGACGCTGGTGGGCTCATGGCTGATGGTCGGCACCTTGTTCTGCTTCCACTACGCCCACCTTTACTACAATGCGCGCGGCCACCAGCGCCCACTGGCCTTCCCCGGTGGCGAAACCCAGCCGGACTACTGGGATTTCCTCTATTTCTCCTTCACCATCGCAGTCGCCGCCCAGACTTCGGACGTATCGGTGCCCTCGGCCGCCATGCGCAGGCTGGTGCTGGGCCAGTCCGTGCTGAGCTTCTTCTTCAATCTTCTTATCCTGGGTTTATTTGTGAATATGGCGGCTTCGCTGATGTAGGCGTATGATGAAATCGCGTGGCAACACGTTTTGGTTAACAAACGGGAGCAGCATATGCAAATCAGTGTGAACACCGACAAAACCATCGAACGTACTGCAGGCCTGGACGACCATGTGAAAGAAGTGGTCAAGACTGCACTCCACCGGTTCGGCGAGCACATCGGACGCGTCGACGTCCACCTCAGCGAAGGCAATGCACAGAAGTCCTCTGACGGAGATATCCGCTGCATGATCGAGGCGCGCGTCAACGGCTACCAGCCGATTGCCGTGACCGACCACGAGGCAACCCTGCATCAATCCATCCACGGCGCAGCAGACAAGCTGCAACGGGCCATCGACAGCGCCTTGGGCCGCTTGAACGATGGCAAGCGCCACACTTCCCAGCCCAACTTTGAAGAGGCTGAGGAATAATCCTTAGCTTCCGGCAGCCAGCCCTTTCAGGTAGCGGATACCTTGCAGGGCACGGCTGCCGTACCAGGACATCATCTCCCCATCCACCAGTTGCACCGGCTTGCCGATCTGGCATTCCAGCGCATCCACGTGTTCTTCCGTGAAGCGGTAAGGCTCGGATGACAGCAGCACCTGGTCGATATCGCGCAGCAGCGCCTCATCCCATGTGAATGATGGGTAACGCTTGTCGCCCAATTCGGGAACCGACCAGCCGATCAGCGCCAGCATGCGGGCGATATAGGTATCGCGCGACACCGTCATCCAAGGATCTTTCCAGATGCAGTACAGGACACGCTGCGGGCTGCCCGGCTGCACCAGCGCCAGCTCGCGCTCAAATTCTGCGCACCAGGCATCCGCACGCTCCTGCGCGCAGAACACGCCGCCCATCAACTGCACCAGCGCCAGGTTATCGCGCGGATCGATAGGGTGCGTGACCACGATATTCGGCACGAACTCAGCCAGCTTGTCGACGGTGGGCTTTTCGTTCTCGTCGATGTTCACCACCAGGTGGGTCGGCGCCAGCTTGCGTATCTTCTCGATGTTGACATCCTTGGTGCCGCCCACTTTCGGGATGGCGCGTACGGTGTCTGCGGGGTGAATGCAAAAACCCGTGCGCCCAACCAGCTGCGGCGCCAATCCCAGATCGCAAAGAAGCTCGGTAATCGAAGGCACCAGCGACACGATGCGCGCGTTTGGAGCGGCCGCGTGTTGCGTGCCGAGGATATCGGTGTATTTCATGGGCGCTATTGAACCACACTTGGGCTATCATTAACACCTGTTGATA
This sequence comes from Massilia eburnea, assembly GCF_009720745.1. Lineage (GTDB taxonomy): Bacteria > Pseudomonadota > Gammaproteobacteria > Burkholderiales > Burkholderiaceae_D > Rugamonas > Rugamonas eburnea. The sequence continues at coordinate 40,454 of NZ_WNKX01000018.1, forward strand.
CCGTAGTAAGAAAGTTCATCTTGAAACCGATTGGCGCCTTTGGCGCATCCGCATACCAGATCCAGTCCCTGCAACTTTTCCGCGGCGCCGACAGCCTGCGCATCGCACCGCTGCTGCAGGACTGCCCGATCGTGCAGGTCGAACAAGGCGAGGTGGTGACCGATCCTCAGCGCGCCCGCCTCTACATCGTCCTGCGCGGCGCGCTATCGGTTGCAGCCGATACCAGCACCGGCATGTCCGACGGCACCACGATCAGCAAAATCCTGCCCGGCGAAAGCGTCGGCGAACAGGCGGTGCTCGATGATGAAGCCAACCAGGCAAGCATCACCGCGCTCGAGCAAAGCGAATTGCTCGTCATCGAATCCGAACTGGCATGGCAGTTGATCGACGCAGCAAACGGCGTCGCCCGCAATCTGCTGCGCCTGCTGTCCTTCCGCATCCGCGCCGCCAATGCGCAGCTGCGGCGGCGCCAGAAGCTCGGCGAATTCTATCGCCAGCTGTCGATGGTGGACGGCCTGACCGGCCTGTATAACCGCGCCTGGCTGAACGACTTCCTGCCGCAGCTGGTCGCCAGCGCCCAGGCCACCGGCCAGCCGCTGTCGCTGATCATGCTCGACATCGACCACTTCAAGAAATTCAACGACAGCCACGGCCACTTGCAAGGCGACCAGGCCCTGCGCACCGCCGCGCAAGTCTTGACCGGCGCCCTGCGCCCAACGGATTTCGCCGTGCGCTACGGCGGCGAAGAAATGATGGTGGTGCTGCCTGACACGAACGTGCAGGTGGCAGAAGCAGTCGCCGTCCGCCTGTGCCAGCGCATGCGCGACGCCATCGTCTTCAGCGACATGCGCCAGCCGCTGCCGCACATCACCAGCTCCTTCGGCGTCGCCGCCCTCGCCCCGTCGCAAGACGAAACCTCCCTCATCGCCGCCGCCGACGCCGCCCTCTACCGCGCCAAGGAAAGCGGCCGCAACTGCGTCGAAGTCTCAAGATAAAAGTCGGGGGCAAAGCGAAAAAGGGGACGTACCCCTTTTTCGCTTTGCCCCCGACTTCTACGCGACCTTGCTGCCGGTCTGGGATTCGTCGGTGGAGGTGGACTGCCTTTGATTTGAAACAAAGGAATCCAGGCCCTTTTGCACCAGGTCGTAAGTCTTGTCGATGTTGGAGGCAATGTCGCCGTCCAGCACTTTCAGGCCTTTCAGGATGTCACGCGCTTCCTTAAAGCCTTTTTCAATGCCGCCCTTGATCGTATCCATGAAACTGTTCAGTGCGTCATCGCCCTTCAAATCAGTGTGCTGCTGCTGGAATGCGCTGAAGAAGGCGGTGGAGAGCGATACAATGCGCCCCGCCGTGCCTTCCGGCGTATTGTCCTGGCTCGCGGCGTTCTGGATCGCATCCGGCCCGAAGTCGGCCTGCAACTGCTCATTGATCGAGGTAATGGCCGATTTGTAGACCAGCGCCAGCGGGTCGTTCTCGGATTTCAGCGAAACTGAGGCCGATTCTTGCAGGATCGAAACGTTCAGCTGCATCTTGGCGCGGTTGGACGCCGAAATTGCCGTGTCATTGCTCGCTGTAGCGGGGGTGGCACGGGTGTTGACGGAAATGGGATTTGACACAACAGTCCTCCTTGCCTCAGCATTCGATAACGAGAACCAACATTTGCACCATGAGTAACCATACCTTTTTGTGGCATGACTACGAAACCTTCGGCGCCGTGCCACGCCGTGATCGCCCAGCCCAGTTTGCCGCCATCCGTACCGACGCAGAGCTGAACGAAATCGGCGAGCCGATCATGCTGTTCTGCCAGCCAGCCAACGACTACCTTCCCGACCCGGTCGCCTGCCTGATCACCGGCATTACTCCACAGCAAGCCTTGCAGCAGGGTGTGCCGGAACACAAGTTCGCGGCGACGGTCGAGAAAGCCTTTTCGGAGCCTGGCACCATAGGCGTAGGCTACAACACTATCCGATTCGACGATGAAGTGACGCGCTTCTTGTTTTGGCGCAACTTAATCGACCCGTATGCGCGCGAATGGCAGAACCAGTGCGGACGCTGGGATTTGCTGGATGTGGTGCGGATGACCTATGCGCTGCGCCCCGAAGGTATTGAGTGGCCTCTTAATGATAGCGGTAAACCGAGCTTCAAGCTTGAGCATTTGACCAGGGCCAATGGCCTGGTGCACGAGGCGGCGCACGATGCCTTGTCCGACGTGCGCGCCACCATTGCGCTGGCCCGTCTGATCCGCCAGAAGCACCCGAAGCTGTTCGATTTCTGCCTGGCCTTGCACAAGAAGGATCGCGTGGCGGAGGAGATCGGCCTGCACCTGGCGGCAAACCTGCGCCAGCCTTTCCTGCACGTGTCGGGCATGTTCCCGGCGGAGCGCGGCTGCCTGGCGCTGGTGTGGCCATTGGCGCCGCATCCGTCGAACAAGAATGAGCTGCTGGTGTGGGATTGTTCGTATGATCCGCAGGAATTGTTTGCGCTGGATGCCGATACCATCCGCATCCGCATGTTCACCCGCTCCGATGCCATGCCGGAGGGGATGTCGCGCTTGCCGATCAAGAGCATCCACTTGAATAAGTCGCCGATGCTGGTGTCGAACCTGAAAACGCTGCGGCCGGAATTGGCCGAGCGCTGGGGACTGGACCTGGAGGCGGCGCGGGCCCATGCGGCGCGTGCGGCTGCCGGCCCCGATATGACGGCGATCTGGGAGCAGGTGTTCTGGCGCCCGGCTGCCGAGCCGGCGGATGTGGATGAAGATTTGTACGGTGGCTTTGTGGGCAATGGCGATAAGCGCTTGCTGGAATCTCTGCGGCGCGAACATCCGGCCAAGCTGGCGTCGGCATCGCCGCATTTCCAGGATGAGCGGCTGGGGGAGCTGCTGTTCCGCTATCGCGCGCGTAATTTCCCGCAGACTTTGTCCGAGGAGGAGTTTGAACATTGGGAGCAGCATCGCGCGGCGCGCCTGTTTGAAGGCGCTGGCGGGGCGCGCACGGTCGATGAGCTGTTCTCGGAACTGGACCGCCTTGGCGCGGAGACCGATGAGCGGGGGCAGGAAGTGCTGGCTGCCTTGTACGACTACGTGGAGATGATTGCGCCGGAGCGCTATTAAAACCGGTAACCCGGTCGGATGGCCGCCCCGTCTGACCCGCGGGGCTCAGACACCCTGCCCGCGACCGCCGCGGATTGGTGTCAGACCCTGCGGGTCTGGCACTGGTTTACCGGTTTTAGGCGCGGTGAGCGTTAATCGCGTCGCGCGTCTCTTGCGCCACGCGGCGTGCAGCAGCAGCGAAGTCCTCACCACCCTGCTGCGTCGCGTACAAGATCGCCCGCGAAGAGTTGATCATCATGCCCGTGCCGTTATAGGTACGGCCGGCCCTCACCGTCGCCTCAATATCCCCGCCCTGCGCGCCAATCCCCGGCACCAGCAGCGGCATATCGCCCACAATCCCGCGCACCTGCGCCAGCTCTTCCGGGAAGGTCGCGCCCACCACCAGCGCGCACTGGCCGTTGGCATTCCACTTCTCCGCCACCAGTTTGGCAACGTGCTGGTACAACGGCTTGCCGTCCACCTTCAGGAACTGCAGGTCCGAGCCGCCCGCATTGGATGTGCGGCACAAGATGATCACACCACGGTCGCTCCACTCCATGTACGGCTCAACAGTGTCCGACCCCATATAGGGATTCACAGTCACGGCATCCGCGCCATAGCGGTCGAAGGCCTCGCGCGCATACTGCTTGGCGGTGGCGCCGATGTCGCCGCGCTTGGCGTCCAGGATCATCGGGATATGCGGGTAGTTTTCTTTTGCGTAGGCGCAGATCTTTTCCAGCTGGTCTTCCGCCCCAAGCGCCGCGAAATAGGCGATCTGCGGCTTGAAGGAGCACGCCAGGTCGGCGGTAGCGTCGATGATCTCGGTGCAGAACTGATAAATGCCTTGCGGGTTATTCTGGAATTGCGCAGGCAGGCGCGCCATGTCCGGGTCCAGGCCAACGCACAGCAGGGAATCGTTGGCTGCCCAGGCAGCGGAAAGTTTATCGATAAATGTCACGGCGGACCTCTTTTTTCTTTTCGTTGCAAACCCACCATTATAACGGGCGGCGATGTGCGCCTTGCGCCAAGCAATTGCGTGTATATTTCGATAATACGTTCCAGGGAGCGAATAATGCGAAAAATTCTGGCAGTGAGTGTGCTGGCTTGCGTTTTCCTGTCCGGCTGCGGCTACAACGAGTTCCAGGCGAAGGACGAAGCGGTCAAGGCCCAATGGGGCGAGGTGGTCAACCAGTACCAGCGGCGGGCCGATTTGATCCCGAACCTGGTCAATACGGTGAAGGGCTATGCCTCGCACGAGCGCGAGACGCTGGAGGCGGTCACCAGGGCGCGCGCTTCGGCCACCAGCGTGCAGGTGACGCCGGACGTGCTGAATAACCCCGGCGCCTTGCAAAAGTTCCAGCAGGCGCAGGGTGAGCTGACCAACGCCCTGTCGCGCCTCATGGTGGTGGCGGAAAAATATCCCGACCTGAAGGCGGATGCCAGTTTCCGCGACCTGCAGTCGCAGCTCGAGGGTACGGAAAACCGCATCACCGTGGCGCGCCAGCGCTATATCGCTTCTGTACAGGACTTCAACGTCCTGGCGCGGCGCTTCCCGACCAACCTGACCGCCAAAATGTTCGGCTATGACGTGAAGCCCAGCTTTACGGTCGAGAATGAGAAATCCATATCAACCGCGCCAACTGTGGACTTCAACAAGAAGTAAGGAGCTTCCATGGCCAGTCCTCCCCGGCAAACACGCGGTGGCGGCAAAGGTTCCAGCCGCGACGAAGATCGATTGAGCGATCCTTTGCTCGATCGCGATCTTGCGCGGCGCACGGGCGGGCTGACGGAACATGCAAGGCGCTGGTCAATTTTGCCTGGGTCGCCTTGGCTTCGCGTGGTGATCGGGCTGGCGGTACTGGCGCTGCTGGTGCTCGTAGTGAGCGGCGCCCGGACGGCCGACGGTTTCGTGGCCGTGCCGCCGCACGCTGCACGCGTGACCGACCAGGTTGGAATGCTGACGTCGGAGCAGCGCTCGGCGCTTGATGCTGCGCTGGCCAATTATGAACGCAGGACCGGCAGCCAGATCGCCGTGCTGCTCATACCTTCCACCGCACCCGAAGCAATCGAGCAATACAGCATTCGCGTGGCGGATGCCTGGAAGCTGGGGCGCAAGGGCGTTGATGACGGCGTGCTGCTGGTGGTGGCGAAGGATAACCCTTCCTCACTGCGCCGCCTGCGGATCGAGGCGGGCCGCGGCGTGCAAGGCTCGCTGACGGATGCGCAGTCGAAGCGGGTTTTACAGGATGTGATTGCGCCACGTTTTCGGCAAGGGGATTTTTACGGTGGCCTCACGGCGGGCGTGAACGCGATAGAGTCGATCATCGGCAAGGAGCGCTTGCCTGCTCCGTCCGGCGGATCGCCAGGAGGTCCCACGACGGCCGGCAGTACGGCGCCGGCAGGCGCGGCGGCGAGCGGCGCAGGATCGGGGGACGCGGCATCGGCCGGTGTGGCGGGCATGGCGGCGGCAGCCGGCGCCGGGGCGATTCCCGGCACTGGCGCGGACGAAGGCGCGCGCGCAGGCACTGGCGGAAATGCTGGCGCTGGCCAGGACCAAAGCGGGAATGCCGCGGGCCGCGGCAGCGCGAACGATGATGGCGGCGTGCGAGGCGGCGCGCAGCGCGGCGATCGCGACAGGAATGGCAACGGCCACTCGTCAGGCTGGCTGTGGCCACTGCTGCTATTTGGCGTCTTCGTGATCCTGCCTCTGGTGCGGGGCTCGCGGCGCGGGCTGCGGAGCGGGGGCTGGGGCTCGAATGCCTCGGGCGTCTTGATTGGCGCAGCGCTGGGCAACGCTTTGAATGCTGCGGCACACCGTGGCGGCGGCAGCTTTGGCGGCGGTGGTTTCGGTGGCGGGGATTTCGGCGGCGGTGGCGGCTTCAGTGGCGGCGGCGGAACCTTCGACGGCGGCGGCGCCTCGGGAGACTGGTGATGGCAAACCTACCTGCAACCTTCTTTGGCCGCTGCAAGCGCGCGCTGCATCACATGCGGCACGGCACCGCCCATGGCAAACAGCTCTTCCCAACCGCCACGCTGCAAGCAATCGAACAAGCCATCACGCAAGGCGAGCAACGCCACCGCGCCGAAGTGCGCGTGATCGTGGAGCCGGGGCTGGACGCCCGCTCAGCCTTCAACAACACCAGCAACCGCCAGCGCGCCCGCGCCCTGTTCGCCCAATACGGCGTATGGGATACCGAAGAAAACTGCGGGGTCCTCATCTACATCAACCTCGCCGCACGCGAAGTCGACATCGTGGCCGACCGCCATGTCGGGCGCCTGGTCTCCGAAGCCGAATGGCAAACGATCTGCCGCACCATGACCAGCGGCTTCGCCCAGGGCGATTACCACGCCAGCACCTTGTCCGCACTGGAGCAGCTGAACACCCTGCTGGCCCGCCACTACCCCTCCGACGGCAAGCGCCCCAACCAACTGCCCAACGACGCGGTCATCCTCTAAAATAAGCTTCCTAACCGACAAGCGGAAGCGATATGAAATTAACGAATAAAGTAGCCATCGTCACCGGCGCCACCCAGGGTATCGGCCTGGCTTGCGCCCAGCGCCTCATTACCGAAGGGGCCAAGGTCATGCTGGTGGACATCAAGCCGGAAGGCGCCCAGGCTGCGGAAGCGCTGGGCGACCAGGCCCGCTTCTTCGCCGCCGACGTCAGCCAGAAGTCCGACGTGGACGCGATGGTGGCCGCCACCCTGGCAGCCTTCGGCCGCGTCGACATTCTGGTCAACAACGCCGGCGTGACGCATAAGTGCAGCTTCCTCGACCTGGCGGAAGCCGATTTCGACCGCGTACTGGGCATCAACCTGAAATCCATGTTCCTCTGCAGCCAGGCCGTGGCGCGAGAAATGGTCAAGCAGCAGAGCGGCTGCATTATCAATATGTCAAGTGTGAACTCGGAACTGGCGATTCCGGACCAGGTGCCCTACGTCGTGTCGAAAGGCGGCGTCAACCAGTTGACCAAGGTCATGTCGCTCAACCTGGCCCCGTATGGCATCCGTGTCAACGGCATTGGACCCGGCACCATCCTGACCGAACTGGCGAAACAGGCGGTCCTGGCCAGCCCGGAAGCCAAACGCACCATTTTGTCGCGCACTCCTTTGGGGCGTTGCGGCGAGCCGGAAGAGGTCGCCTCCATCTGCGCTTTCCTTGCCAGCGAGGATGCCAGCTACATGACCGGACAGACGCTATTCGTTGATGGTGGCCGCATGGCGCTGAATTACGTGGTACCGGTGAAAGAATAGTTATACGTTTTTTGAATAACGCATATCGAAATTCGAAATTGGACTAATATGTGGCAGCGCACCATAATTGCACATGTCTCCACTATTCTCCTCCAAGAAAATAGTTTAAGCCCGCTTTAACCAGCGGGCTTTTTTTTTGGCTTTTTTGATTACAATCGGGAAAGCGAGGAGGGGCTGCGGTGGAGAGACTGTTGAACCGGCTGAAGCTTTGGCAGCGTTTTGCGTTGCTCGGACTCATGGGTGTCCTGCTGGTCGCCCCTCCCTTCTACCTGTTCCTGTCCGAAAATAGCCGTAACCTGCATTTCTCTGCCGCCGAACAGGCAGGCCTGAAACCCGGCGCCCAGGCGCTCGATCTCCTGCAAAGCCTGCAGCAGCACCGCGGCCTGTCCGCGGCCTTCGTCGGTGCGGGGCAACTGGCCAGCGAACGCAGCGCCAAGGAAGCCGAAGTCAACGGCCTGCTGCTGGGTATGTCAGCCCTGCTGGCTGCGGGCGACGGACAGGACCGCAAGATGTTTGCCCGTATCCGCGATGAGTGGACCGCGCTGGCGCGCGACGTCAGCACCCGCAGCCTGTCCACGGTCGACAGCTACGAGCGCCACACGGCCCTGTGCGAATTCACCCTGCTGTTCATCGAACAGCTGGCCGACCAGTCCGGCCTGTCGCTCGATCCCGACGCCGATTGCTATTACCTGATGCGCGCCACCTATTTCGACTTGCCGCGCGTGGCGGAAGACCTGGGACAGATGCGCGCGCGCGGCGCCGGCTTCCTCGCCACCCGCAAGATCGATATCGAAGGCCGGGCCATCATGTACAGCCTGCTCAGCAAGGCGCGCCATGCCAGCGCCAGCATGCTGCGCACCATCGCCAAGGCTGCTGCCGCCAATCCCACGCTCAAGCCGAAGCTCGATCCGCCGGTCGCAGCGGCCAGCACAGCCGCCGCCGAAGTGACCGAGCTGGCGCGTACCCGCATCGTCATGGCCGGTACGCTGGACTATGCCGCCCCCGATTACATCGCCGCCGCCACGCGCGCAATCGACCAGCAGTTCAGCGCCGCCGACGCGGCTTATGCCCTGCTTTCCGCCCATATCGCGCAGCGCTTGAAACAGCAGGAAGAAACGCGCGCGCTGCTGGCCGGAGGCGTGCTCGCCATCTCCCTGCTGGCGATCCTGGTCGGCTATGCCATCAGCCACCATCTGGTGTGGCAAATCGGCGGCGAGCCCTCCGCGGTCTGCACCGTACTGCAACAAGTAGCGCAAGGCGACCTGACGCAACGCATGCAGCTGCACAAGGATGACCGCAGCAGCCTGGCCTTCATGGTGCAGGACATGGCGCAGCGCCTGCACGCCACCGTCACCAGTGTGCGCCAGTCGGCCGATGCGCTGGCCAATGCGGCGGCCCAGGCCAGCGCCACCGCGCAGGCGCTCAGCACCAGCTCCACCGAGCAAGCGGCCAGCGTGGAGCAAACCAGCGCTTCCATCGAAGAGATGAGCGCATCGATTTTCCAGAACCACGAGAATTCGCGCGTCACCGACGCCATGGCTGCGCGCGTGGCCGGCTATGCGGTGGAAGGCGGCGACGCCGTCGCGCGTACCGTCACGGCAATGCAGCAGATCACCAGGGAAATCGCCATCATCGACGATATCGCCTACCAGACCAACCTGCTGGCGCTGAATGCCGCCATTGAAGCGGCGCGCGCCGGCGAACATGGCCGGGGCTTCGCCGTGGTAGCGGCGGAAGTGCGCAAGCTGGCCGAACGCAGCCAGGCCGCCGCGCAGGAAATCAGCGGCGTGGCGCAGGACAGCGTGGCCGTGGCCAACCTGGCCGGCAAGCTGCTCAAGGAAATCGTGCCGGGCATCCGCAAGACTTCCGAGCTGGTGCAGGAAATCAATGCAGCGTCGCGTGAACAGAGCAGCGGCGCCAGCCAGATCAGCGTGGCGATCAACCAGCTGAGCGAAACCACCCAGCGCAACGCAGCGGCCGCCGAACAGCTGGCGGCAACCGCGGAAGAACTGGCCGGGCAAGCCGACACCCTGCTCGATGCCGTCGCGTTCTTCAAAGTGTGAACAAAGCTTGATTTATGTCATGGCGCCGTCACACGCAATCCCTATAATGGACACATCTGAGACACACGCAATCGATATGCGTGGTCGCAGAAGGTGCGCCGGCCTTGTGCCGGCGCAACCGCTTCTGTGGTACCTTCCCGTCCATGCAAAATTTCCTGACCCGGCTGTTCCTCAGCGACGACCATGCGCGCCTGCGCTTCTGGGGCGCCATCACGCTCTTCGTTCTCAACTGCATCATCGGCTCGATTCCCGGCGCACGCGCTGAAGCTGCCGAGTACGCCAGCGGCGTGGTCCTGCATAGCTGCGGCTACTCCGGGCTTGCTTTCCTGCTGTTCACCGGCTGCCAGGGTGTGCCGGCGCAGCGCGCACTGAAGGCCGTGTTTGGCGTCGCCATCATGGGCGCCATCGATGAGTTCATCCAGACTTTCTTCCCCTACCGCCACGGCTCGGTCGATGACTGGCTGGTCGACATGGCAGCCGCGATCATTGCCTCGACGCTGATGTGGGCCTTGTGGAGCCTGCGCAAACGCCCGGCCGCTTGACGTGCGTCGGCGGTTTGCATAAGGGCGTACACTTCCCCGGCGCGCGGACCTTATCGCTAACTTTTGGGGAGGATGTATGAAACTTTCCGTAATTGTGCTGGTGAGCCTGGCCCTGGCGGGTTGCGCCCATGACAGCAGCAACAAAACCGCCAGCATGAATGAAGGCAGTACCGCCAACCAGACCGCAGCCAACTGGGACGGCGTGGTGGAATCCATCGACCCGGCCGGTTCCATGTCGGCCGGCGGCGCAGTGGGCGCGGCGGCGGCCGGCGCCGGCAGCGGCTACCGTGTCGTCGTGAAGAAAGCGGACGGCTCGACCGAAACCATCAATGTGGACAGCATGCCCAGCTATCGCGTGGGCGACAACGTCCGCTATTCGAATGGCGCGCTGAACGCCAGCCCGAAATATTAATAAACCTTCTCAACCTGGTAGCCGTGCTGGCGCAGCAAGGCCGGCACGCCTTTATCACCCACCAGGTGCAGCAGGCCGATGCCGATGAAGGCGTCGCCCTTGCGCATGATGGCTTCGATGCTGGCGGCCATCTCGGGATTGCGCTTGCCCAGCAAGGTAGCGTCCATGAAGCGGGCTGAGACGGTGTCGCCCGTGGTCAGCTCACGCGTGAGCGCTGCGATGCGGCTGGCGTCGGCCTTGCCCCAGGCTTCGACCAGGCCGGCCGATTTGCGCAGCGCCGCGCCGCTTTCGATATCGGCGATATTCTCCAGCAGGTAGGCTTCCTGCTGCGCGTCATCCATCGCACCGAACAGGCTCAGCTGGTAATCGGCGGTTTCCAGTTCCTGCAGGGGCTTCTTCTGCTGCGCGGCGTTGCTCAGCAAATAGCTTTCCACGCCCAAACCGCGGTTGAAGCCGCTCTTCTCGATCTCCTGCCCCACCAGGATATTCGCCACCACCCAGGGGCGGTAGTGCTCGACGCTCGTCAGCGGCAGCTTGACCTTGTCCAGCGCCAGCTGCAGCTTGGCCAGCGCGGCAGGCGACAGGTGTTCACTGATGGTGTGGCCGGCCGGATACTGGCCGTGGCGCTCCAGCGCACGGTAGTAAGGGCCGCTGGCGCGCACGTCGAGTTCCAGCACCAGTGAACTGGATTTCGCCAGCGCTTCGGTGACTTGCGGCTCCAGTGGGAAAAAGTCCTGCTTGCCCACGTGGATGGTGCCGAACAGGTAAGAAGTTTTGCCCTCGTGGTGCACGCGATACAGCGCGCCGCGGCGCGGCACATCGTTGAGCTGGATCGCATCCGCGGGCGCGGCGGCAGGCGCCGGCGGGATACTCATATCCATACTGTGTGCCGACAGGGAAAAGGTCAATGCAGTCAGGAAGGCAAGCTTGCGGAACATGGCATCTTTTCAAGGATGCCTGTGTCGCAGCCAGGCATGGGCTGAAGGCTTCCGCTGCGAAAGCCTTGTTGCCCATGGTACGGTTAATTGCTGCCGTAAGGCAATACTCGTTTCGTCAAGAAATGCCCACTTTTGCGCAAACTATTGCGCCAATTCCACAAGGACGGCCGTATACATTTCCAGGTTGAGCATTAGTTGTTTTTCCGTTATGAACTCGTGCTCGGAATGGCCGGTGTAGACTTTGCCCGGCATGGCAGGACCAAAGCTGACCGCACGCGGGAACAGGCGCGAATTGGTGCCGCCGCCGATGGAAATCGGCTTCGCATCCTGGATGCCGGTGTAGTGCGAGAACACCTTCATCAGCGTCGGCAGTTGCGGTGCGTTGTCCTGCACCCATGGTTCGCCAATCTGCGCGGCCAGCGTGGCGCGCGGCTGGTTCTTTTCCTTCCAGGCCTCGAAAGCGGCATTGATTTCCGACGTCAGTGCGGCGGTCGTTTTTCCGCGCGGGCGGCGCAGGTTGATGCCCAGGGTCAGGCCCTTGTCCGTTTGCTTGAGCGTAGTCGGCGACACCGTCATCGGGCCCATGAATTCATCGGCGTAGGCGATCTTGCCGAATTTTTCGCCGGTCAGGCTGGTGCCGATCATGTCGTTGACGAAATCGACCATCATGCCGGCCTGGCTGCCGCCCCAGTGCTGCACGTTCAGCGCGTCGGCCAGCATGGCGATGGCGTTCACGCCGTCTTCCGGCTTGGACGAGTGCGCGGACAGGCCCTTGGCGCTAATCGCCAGGCGCTTGCCTTGCCATGCGTATTGATACTGCATGCCTTTCTGCTGCGCGGCGCGGGCGCGGATGGCCTCTTCCAGCTGGGCATCGGCGTTGTCGATTGCGGCGCGCGCGTCTTCCGGAATCTGGCTATCGAAGAAGCCGCCGGTGAAGCTGGCGACCAGCGGTGTGCTGCCCGGCGCGGACGGCATGTCAGGCAAGGTCACGCGCACGGCGCCCCAGCCCTTCTCCGCCGTCACGGCCGGATATTCGGCATCGATGGTGATATTCGTTTGCGGCGGCGTGTGCTCCTTGAGGAAGGCTTCCAGCGGGCCCCAGTTCGATTCTTCGGCCATGTAGATATACAGCTCGATGCGTTTTTTCAGCGGCACCTTGCGGTCCTTGATCGCCTTCATCGCGTACATGGCCGTGGCGATCGGGCCCTTGTCGTCCTCGGTGCCGCGCCCCAGCAGCAGCCCAGGTTCGCTGGTGCGATCGAGCTTGAACGGCGACTGCTTCCATTTGCTGGGGTCGACCGGCTGCACGTCGCCGTGCGTGATCACGCCGACACGTTCCTTGCTCTCGCCCAGGCCCACCACCATCACATAGCCGTAATCGTTAAAGTCCAGCCCCAGGTCCTTCGCTTCCTGCCTGATGAAGCGCTTGAAGCCGATGGTTTGCGGGTTTTTCTCGAACGGTACCTTCTCGTCCGCGACGGTGTTGAAGCTGACCATGGTGGCCAGGCTGCCGATCACCTTTTCGCCGTAAGCCTGGCGGGCGTGGCGCGCGGCGGCGGTGGCGGCGGGGCTGACCGGGGTGGCGGCTTGGGCGGTGGCGCAGGCCAGCAATGCGGATAGTGCGAGTCTCTTGATCATTGTGTTTATCGGTAGTTGGACAGGATGTGGTTGATGGCGCCCTCGCGCAGCAATTCGGTAATGGCCGCTTCGACTTCCGCCAGCGGCACGCTGCTTCGGACGGAAAGCGCGCAGCGCGTCAGTTGCTGCTTGAGCACCAGCGGCGGATGGGCAGCGAATTTCGCGCCCTGCTGTAACTGATAGTCATAAAACGCCTTGTCGACAATCATGTGATGGACACGGCCAAGCTGGAACTTCCACAAATTGGCCTGCGCCGAAGGGGCATCGGAGCGAATGAAATCGCTGCCCAGCGCATGCTCCATTTCAGGGTAGGCGAAACCAAGCACGGTGCCCACCGGCTGGCCGCGCACGTCGGCCGGCGCATGGGGCCGGGGCAAGGACGCTGCCGAAACCAGCAATTCCGATTGCGGGAAAAACGCCTGCGTCCATTGGTGACGCCCATCCAGCCACTCGGGCTGGTAAGTGCACAGGATGTCGGCGCGGCCAGATTCCATAGCTTGTGCAAGCCGCTTGCGGGGCAGGACTTCGGTCACCAGCTCGCGGTGCAGCTTGAGCGCCAGTGCTTTGCCCAGGTCAAGGTGGACACCGCCAACCAGCTTGCCGTCGCGGATATCGGCCATGGGCATGTCGACGCTGGTCGCGACCAGGACTTTCAGTTGGCCCGCTTGTGCCAATCCCATGGCCAGGCAGCAAAATAGCAATGTGCAAATCACCTTCATGCAGGGATATTAACCGATCCAATTATTGATAGTTGGACAGGATTCTGGCGATGGCTCCCTCATCGACCAATTCGGCGATCGCATTATTGACCTCTTCCAGCGTGACGCTGCTGTTATGCGACAAGGCGCAACGCGTCAGGTACTGCCGGATCGCCAGCGGCGGATGCACGCTCAGCTTATCCCCCTGCCGCAGGCGGTAGTCGTAGAAAATCTTGATGGTGGCCACATGCGCGATGCGGCCGGCCGCCAGCTTGCGCAGGTTGATGGCGTTGGAGCTCACGTCGGCGCGCCGGAAATGCATGCCCAGCGCCACCTCCAGCTCGGGATAGCTGTAGCCGAGCACCGTGCCGATCGGCCGGTCGGCCAGGTCCAGCAGGTCTTGCGGCGCCGGCGCGTTGAGCGCGCTCACCAGCAATTCGGTTTGCGGGAAGAAGGGCTGCGTCCACTGGTAGTGGCCCGGCAGCCATTGCGGCAGGTACAGGCAAAGCAGATCGCCCTGGCCCGAATCCAGCGCCATCGCAATGCGCTTGCGCGGCAGGACCTGGGTGACCAGGTCGCGGTTCAATTTGCGCGCCAGCGCCTTGGCCAGGTCGAAATGGATGCCGCCGCGCAGGCGGGCGCCATCGATATCGGCCAGGGGCATTTCGGTACTGGTGTCGACCAGCACGACCAGTTCGGCGGCGGGCGCCGACGCAGTGGCCAGGAGTGCTGCGAACAGTACGGAATTGGCTTTCATGGGGAAATATTACCCCACCAGCAGGCTTTTGGTTTCGGTGCTATCCTGCTCCGCCTTGACGTCCTCTCCGCCCTAAAGGACGGAGATTCCTGCAACCAGCGTCGCACGTCCGCGACGGAGAATGTTTTTCGCAGCGTTGAAATCACGATCATGTGCCGCACCGCAATCACTGCACATCCACTCTCTTATTCCAAGGCCTGCGATACCTCTCGGCCTCGAATCGGGCAGTGCGCCACAGTTCGAGCAGGTCTGGGTGGTGAAGCGTTCGTCGACTTCGATATACCGCGCGCCATGCCTAACGGCCTTGTACGCCAGCATTTTTCGGAAAGACGACCAGCCTGCATCAAGCACGGACTTCGCCAGGCTGGTTTGGGCGAGTCCACTGGCATTGATATTGCCGACAGCAATGTGATCGAAAGCTTTGGCGATCTCCACTGCTCGATTATGCAAGAAGTCCATTCTGCGGCGAGCAGTGCGCGCGTGGATAGCCTTAATACGCCGTCGTTTATGCGCTCGCTGCGCCACCGCCAGCGCCGCCTCGGCCTCTCGGTAAAGTCCAAGAGCCGGAACCTTTTTGCCATTCGACAGTGTGGCAAGATCCTTCAAACCCAAGTCAATACCGACGCCTTGGTCGATCGGACGCAATGGTGGGTCAGCAACCTCCATCACGATATTAAGGAACCAGTTGCCACGGCTATCGCAGGAAAAGCAGGTTCCGTCCTTAATCTTGCCTTCAGGCAGGGGGCGCGAGTAGAACACGCGGAAAGTATTGCCTGCGAAGCGAAACGCATTACCTTCCCGATGCAGGTCGCGTCCTTTCAGCGGAACCCAACCCAAGGATTTGCGACCGCGATATCGAAGGAATGGTCGCCGGTGTTGCGAGCGGGATTTCGCGAACTGTTCGCAGGTGGCATTAATGGCACCGGAATGCAGTCCCAATTCCTTGCTGCTGCCAGTCGTCAGCTTGTTCAAGTCAAATCCGGTGAGCCATGGGCGGCCGAAACGCAAGGCATCTTTCTGCCGGTCGTTGCAGTAATTCCAGACGAAGTTCACCGCGCGGCCCCACTGGTTAAGCAGTCCGTTCAGCGACTTCACGCGATAACGGCATACGATAATCATACTGTAATTTTATACAGTATTTTTAATTTGGAGCGCGCGACTCCTTCGGAGTCGGCTCCCTTCACTCCCCGCCCTGAAGGACGGGGTTTCTCGGAGCACTTCTGATGAAACAAGAGCACCACCACATCACTCCCGCCATGGTCTTGCTGCTGGCAGTCGCCAGCGGCCTGATTGCCGCCAACCTGTATTATGCCCAGCCCCTGGTGGGTCCGATCAGCGCCGCCACCGGACTCGATCCCGGCGCTGCGGGCCTGATTGTCACCCTGACGCAAATCGGCTACTGCCTTGGCCTGGCCTTCATCGTTCCGCTGGGCGACCTTCTGGAAAACCGCCGCTTGGCCGTTACGCTGCTGGGCGCTACTGCGCTGGCGCTGCTCGGGGCGGCGCTGGCAGGCAATGCTGCAGCATTTCTGGCGGCAGCGTTTTGCATTGGCCTCTGTTCGGTGGCGGCGCAAGTGCTGGTGCCGTTTGCTGCACACCTGTCAGCGACGGAGCGGCGCGGCCAAACCGTCGGCACGGTGATGAGCGGCCTGCTGATGGGGATCATGCTGGCGCGGCCGGCATCCAGCCTGGTGGCTGATGCCTTTGGCTGGCACGCGATCTTCTTCATCTCCACCGCCGCCATCGCGACGCTGGCGCTGGTGCTGCATTTCCGCCTGCCGAAGCGGGTGCCGGAAGGCGATTATCACTATGGCGCATTGCTTGCCTCCATGTGGACGTTGCTTCGCACAACACCGGTGCTGCGCCGGCGCGCGGCTTACCAGGCCTGCATGTTCGGCGCGTTCAGCCTTTTCTGGACCACGGCGCCGCTGGTGCTGGCCAGCCCCGCTTTCGGCCTGTCGCAAAGCGGCATCGCGGTGTTCGCCCTGCTGGGCGTGGCCGGAGCCATTGTCTCGCCGCTTGCCGGCAAACGGGCCGACCAGGGTAAGAGCCGCTCCAATACTCTGTGGGCGCTGCTGGCAGGCGCCGCCGCTTTCGGCGCCCCGCTGCTGGTGCATGGCGGCCGCGAATTTGCGCTTGTGTTGCTGGTGCTGTGCGGTGTCGTGCTGGATATGGGCGTGACGGCCTGCCTGGTGACGGGACAACGCGCCATCTTCGCCCTCGGCGCGGAGACGCGCAGCCGCCTGAATGGCCTGTATATCTCGATCTTTTTCGCGGGCGGTGCGCTCGGTTCATCGCTGGGTGGCTGGACCTGGGCCGATTACGGCTGGCATGGCGTGCTGCTGGCCGGCCTGCTGTTCCCGCTGCTGGCGCTGCTGCTGTTCATGACCGAGCGCCGCGCCTAGTGCGCCCAGATCCGGAATTCGCCCTGCATCTGCAGGTTGCCGTTGACGTTGACGCTGCCAAGGTTGCCGGTGACGGCGGCGGCAGGGTCATTCTGCACGCTCATTGATTCGAAGCCAAAGTTGGTGTAGCGCACTTGCGACGGCAGCGTGATGGCGATGTAGTCGCCATTGCCGTCCGGACGCGATTTCACGCTAAGGCCGATGGCGAACATGTCGATCGTCCCGCGCACATTGCGCAACACGATGTAGCGCGGCACGTCGCCATCATGGAAGCCAAGCGATAGGCGGCTGTCCGTCACCGCGCCCACCAGCGTCGGATCGTTGATGGAAATATGGGCCGCAAAACTGATACCGTCGCGCGCATTGACGCCGGAGAGCTCTTCGTCATTCAGCGGCGTGGACGGCGCCGCCTGCAGCAGGGCCGGAACGCACAGCAGCAAGGCGGCTAGTCTCTTCATTGGCGGAATTTGATATCGAGGTAGTTGATCTGGATATTGCCGATGCGCGAAGAACCCAGGTCCACATTGCCGGTCGGCGCGGTGAAGCTGATTTTCCCGATTTCGATGCCGCCGCTGGCGGCCTGGCCGCTGCCGAATTGCGCATCGGGCGGCCCAACGCTGATATGAAGGCGCGGGCCGGCTTCATCGGATTGCGCATTGATCAGGGCCGGCTGGCGTGCAGTGTCGGCAATCACCCATGGCTGGCCGGTGAAGTTGCCGTTTTCATCGGTGGCGCCGATGCGCACATTATCGAGCGCCATCTGGCCGCCGCTGTTGGCGCGCCCGTTCGGGCGCAGCGCCCATTGGCCGATGTCGGCGCGCAGTGCCACGCCCAGTGCCAGGCCATCTTGCGTGCGCGGGGTGGAGAATTGCCAGCCGCCACCGTAGAAAGCCAGGTCGCTCACGACGATCGCGCCGCCGTCGCGGCTGATGCCGTCCGCATTGACGCCGAAATCGTAGGCAAGTTGCCATTTCTGCTCGCCACTGGCGTTCAGCGGCAGGCTGAATTGCGCCACATCGGCCAGGCCGTTATTGCTGCTGACGATGTCGAAGCGGTAGGGATCGGAGAACGGCACCGCGCTGTCGCTGCGCGAGGCGCTGGGGTTGGCGGCCCAGATGCTGGCGCCGTCGGGCCGCGTATAGGTAACGCGCAAATCCCCGTTCAGGGAATAGCCATTCAGGTCGAAGCTGACGCCGTCCCGGCCGCGCACGTCGGACAGCGCGCTGTCGCTCAGCGGACGCAGGCCTTCGGCCATGGCTTGTGCCGGCGCCAGGCCGGCCAAGACGGCAAGCGCCGCCAGGGCGGCGCATCCAGCCAACATTCGCGAGCCAGGCGCGCGCAGCATCAGTGCCCCGCCACCGGCATCGCAGGCGCGATCGCCGGCAATTGCGCCAGCTTGTCGCGCCAGTTCAGCCAGACGCCCTGCTGCGCCATGTCCGGCAATTGCGTCGTGCCGCTCGGCGCCTGGAACTGCACGCCCGTCTTCAGCACGGAAATCCAGAAATCGCGGCTCGGCCCGGAGGCGTCGCCCGCATGCACCCCGACCAGCGAGGCCGCGCCATCCCAGCGCTTGCCGCCGCCCGCATCGGTATGCGAATCAATCGTCGTCGGCTGGCCGTTGGCGTCCACGCCGTTCACCAGCAAGGAGCCGGAAACGCTGTTCAGCTTCAGGCCCACGTCGCCGCTGATGCTGTCAAAGCCCATGCGCATGCCGATCACTTCGCGCGGCGCCGTGGCGTCGCCGGTGTTGCGGTACACGACTTCGAAATAGGGATTGGTGATCGAAACCTTGCTGCCGTTCTGCCCGAACTGCAGCAGCGGCATGTCGATGTCGGCGCCCGTCCCTTCACGCGTGGGAAAGCGGTAATCGCCGAGGCGGATATTGCGCAAGCTGGCATTCAGCTGCACGTCCGCATCGAGCGCGATGCGGGTGAAGTCGAAGCCGCCCAGCGTGCTGTTGCTGACCGCCAGCAGCCCCTGCCCGCGTGTGCGCGACAGGTCGTCGTCGCTCATGGGGCGCAGCTGCGCGCAAGCCGGCGCACAGAAAAAGACGGCCGCCAGCGCGGCCGTAAAGAGACGGGATTCCATCATCAAGGATGTCGCAAAGCGGCCGCTCACGCGGCCGCGCCGCGAATTAGTGTGCCCAGATCCACACTTGGGTGCCGCGCAGGTCGATCTGGTTGATCGCCATCGAGCCGAAGGACTTGCCAGGGATGTTGTGGCCCATCTTGATCGAATCCACCGAGATGCTCAGCAGTTTGCTGTTGTCGACCTGTACGTCCGATGGGATCGCGATCTGCACCACGTCGCCGCCCGAGTAGTAGGCTGGGCCGGCCGACACCACGCCGGCAGCGGAAGCAGCCTGCAGGAAGGAGTTCTGCGACAGGATGTCGATGGTGGCAGCCACCAGGCCGGTCACCTTGATGTTGTTGAAGCTCACCGAGCCGCCACCCAGGCCAGTGGCTGGGTCCACTGCATCGGTGTCGGTGTAGACGAAGGAACCGATGTTCACGTTCAGGTTGGCGCCGATCGACACGCCGTCCTGGCCGGTAACAGCGCTCAGTTCTGCGTCTTTGATCGGGGTCATGGCGGAAGCGGACAGTGCCAGGGTGGACAGGGCGATTGCTACTGCGGCGGTCATGCTTTTCATATCGTTATCTCCGTTCGAATAATGGGTGTGGGATTGCTTGTTGTGTACCCCCTTGCCACGTCCAATCCTGGTGGGTCCGGCGCGGCGAGGTACCGTCTTAATATTGTCGCAATATTAATTAAATTTATGATAGGTGGCGCCGCCGCACAGGGTCTAGCGTTTCGCATTGACCGTGCAAGCCAAACACTTGGCCCTGCGAGCCACACAGAGGAAGAGCGCTGTTACGAGCATGTTGCTTGCTTTAGCATAAAGTTTCATGCGCGAAGTAGAGGTGTGCATCTAATTTTTTCAAGCTCCCGGCGCGCAAAACATGCGTAAATAAATAACAAAAGAGCAAGGACGAACGTTCGTCCACATTATTTGGAGACGCCATGGGAGCAGGAATCAACGCGCGCGCGACGCGCAAGGGCAGCGCTTACCCCAACGATCGGGGGCTGCCATGCTGATGCTGTTGATGGGGGTGCTGGCCGCCCTGATTGGCGGCGGCGCTGCACTCTCCCGCAACGAGGTCCAGGACCGGCCCAGGGACCAGTACGAAATGCCGCAAACCATGCTGGGCGGCGGCGCCTATACGCAATCGGTCAGCATGGAACCGTACTCCGAGCTCAAATACCGCCACATCGTGCGCCAGGCTTACGACTACAGCTGCGGTTCGGCGGCCCTGGTCACCATCCTCAAGTACCACCTCGGCCTCAACGTCACCGAGCAGCAGGCCATGGAAGGCATGCTGGAAAAGGGCGAAAAGGAAAAAATCATCGAGCGCCGCGGCTTCTCGCTGCTGGACATGAAGCGCTACGCCGCCTCGCTCAATGTGCCCGCCGCCGGCTACAAGGCGGAAGTGAAAGACTTGCTGACGCTGGACGAACCGGGCATCGTGCCGATCGACTACGGCGGCGCCAAGCACTTCGTGGTCTTGCGCGGCGTGCGCAACGGCGTGGTCTTCATCGCCGATCCTTCCGCCGGCAACCTGGCCTTCTCGGTGCAGGAATTCGCCACGCTGTGGGACAAGAACACCTTATTCATCCTGTCCGCGCCTGCCGGACAGAAAGCGCCGGCACAACTGGCGCTGAATGACCAGGAGCTGGGCGTGGTCGACATGGACCGCGTCACCAACCATGGCCAGCTGGATCCCCTCAACAACTCCACGCAACTGCTGGAACGTGCTGTCAACTCTGGTGCGGCACGCACCTGGATGCACCGTCAATAAGGAAATCGAGCATGAAATATGTCACCCTGCCTGTATTGCTTGCCACCGCGCTGCTGGTGCAGTCGACCGCCGGCGCCCAGGAAAGCACGGCAGCGAATAGCACCGATAAGGCACGCGATGCGCTGGCAAAGAAAGAAGGAGAAGGCGACCAGAGCGCCTTGTTGAAGGAGACCCTGACCGCGGTCGACAAGCAGTATTCCCTGATCCGCAAAGGCAAGTACCAGTTCACCTATGACCTGAACTACAGCTACATCGGCCAGGAAAAGATCGTCACCGATTACACGGCCGAAGGCCTGACCCTGTTCGAGATCGAAAACGTGTCGTCGCACGTCGTCACCAACACCCTGTCGGTGGACTACGGGGTGCTGGACAACCTGACCGCCAACGTGACCCTGCCGGTGATCGGCAAATATGCGGAAGCCAGGGGCAGCAACAACACTTCCTTCTCGCTGGGCGACATGGTCCTGGGCGCGCGCTTCCAGCCGTGGGAAGCGCGCCGCGACACGGCCAACTTCACCGCCCTCACCAACCTGCGCCTGCCGACCGGGCGCAGCCCGTTCAAGATCATCGCCGGCAGCGGCGAGGCGACCGGCAGCGGCGTTGCCGCGCTGTCGGTGGGCATGAACGTCAACCGCATCGTCGATCCGGTGGCGCTGTTCGGCTCCGTCTCGCTGACCGCCAGCGCGCCGGCCACGGGCCTGAACCAGGTCAACGGCACCCGCGTGCTGAACCGTGTGGCACCGGGAACACAGTTCGGCTTCGGCATGGGCTTCGCGTATGCCCTGTCGTATGGCATTTCTACAACGATGTCCTTCCAGGGCGCGATCTCGCAAGGCTCCAAGTTGCGTTTTGCCGACGGTTTGAACGTGAAGACTGCTTCCCAGACTTCGGCGATCCTGAACTTCGGCATGGGCTACCGCATGTCGCCGAAGAACACGGTCAATATGTCGGTCGGCATCGGCCTGACCGCGGACTCGCCGAACTTCTCGGTTGGCCTGAACATGCCGCTGGCGTTCTGACGAGGCAGCGATGCGCGCCCCGCTCCGCATGGCGGCATGTGCCGCTGCGATTTCCTGCGCCCTGCCCGCACATGCTGCGCTGGTGGAAAACCTGACCACCAGCGTGGTGGCCATGGCGCTGGGCAATGCCGTCACGGCAGATCCACCGGGCATCGACTCGGTGCACTTCAATCCTGCCGGGCTGGCGCGCCTGGACGGGGACCTGACGCAGCACACCGCGTTCGGCGCCTCGATCCGCGCCAACGCCACCTTTACCCGCCCCGATAATTTCGACATCGGCGGCTGGAAGGACGACCCGATCAGCGGCACCAGCACGGGGCCGATGCGGCAAGCGATGTACGTGCCGACATACGGCATGCCGGGCTGGCGCCTGCCCGGCGTGGTCGTGCCGACCCTGGGCTTCGCCTGGCACAACCCGGACTCGAAATGGACCTTCGCCACCAATTCCTATATGGCGCAGGCGATCAGCCTTGACCGCACCACGGATCCGAACGATCCGGGCCGTTTCGACGGGCGCCAGGTCCAGTTGCAGCGCCTGGTGTACGCCTCGCCCTCCTTCGGCTACAAATATTCGGACACGCTGCGCTTCGGCGCCGGCGTACCGATTGCGCACTCGGCCTTCGTGGTCGATACGCAGATGCGCTTCCCCAACCAGCTGCTGGGCATTTTCGGCAACCTGCAGAAGGGCTGGTGTCCCGAAGACGGCGGCAACATCATCGACGTCTTCGGTTTTGGCCTGTGCGGCGGCGGCAAGGAAGGCATGGTCAGCCCGTTCAAGACGGCGGCCGCAATGCGGCTGGAAATGACGGCCCCGGTCGACCCGACCCTGAACCTGGGCGTGCTGTGGGAACCGGCGCCGTGGTTCGCCTTTGGTGCGGTCTACCAGGGCGGTTCGAAAACGCGCTATACCGGTAAGTACGAATTCGACACCCAGCCGATGCTGCGCAATTTCGTCAAGGGCTTGAACTCCAGCCTGTTCGGGCCAGTAGCCGGCGCCATCCTCGGCCTGCCGCAGTACATACCGGAGGTGCAGAAAGGGAATATGTCGGCCACCATCGCCTTCCCTTCGCACGTGCAGGTCGGCGTAAAGTTCAAGCCGGTCAAATACGTGCAGCTGAACGTGGACGCCAGCTATGCGCACTGGAGCGACTGGAACCAGCTGGTGTTTGAATTCGACCAGAGCATCAAGCTGCTGGAAGTGGCGCGCCTGTACGGCATTCCCGACTCCACCAAGCTGAAGATCCCGCGCGGCTACAAGAGCGTGGTGAATTTCGGCTACGGCCTGCAGCTGTTCCCCTTCGACGGCATGGCGCTGCGCTTTGGCTACGAGCCGCGCAAGTCCTCGGTCCCGCTCAACAAGATCGACCTGATCGCCCCCCTGCCGGACACCAGGCTGTATAGCGTCGGCCTGAACTGGCGCATCAACAAGAGCTATGAGCTGAACCTGACCGGTTCCTACATGAAGGGCAAATTCGACGCGCCGGCCGAAACGTCGGACAACATGAACAGCACCAAATTCCTCAACATCATTTACAACCCCTATGCCGGCCATGACGTGGCGGGCGATATCAAGGTCCGTTATTTCGGATTCAGTTTAGTTGAACATTTCTAGGAGCGAATGAGATGAAAAAACTCGCGACAATGATCGCCGCCCTGGCCATCGGGAGCTCAGTCCAGGCGGCACAGGTTCCAGCGGCCAAACAGGAGTTGGTCAACCGCGTGCTGCAGCTGTGGCATCCGGAAACCATCGGCGAATCGATGCTGCAGCAGCCGGTGGGCGATGCGGTACAACAGGCGCGTGTCGTGCTGCAAGGGCGCGCAGTGCCGGAAAAACGCGATGCGGCGATGAAGGACATCCTCAGCGACGCTCGCCAGTTCATGGATGAAAACCGGCCGGCGGCGCATGCCAGCGCGCAAAAGGTTGTCGGTACCACGGTCGCCCCGATGCTGGCGGAACGCTTTACGGAAGACGAGCTGCGCCAGATCATTGCCATCCTCGAGTCGCCGGTGAAGAAAAAATTCGAAGCCATGGTGCCGGAGCTGCAGAAGAAGCTGGGCGAAGGCGTGGCGGCTGATACCCGCGCCACGATGGATCCGAAGCTCAAGGAACTGCAGGAGCGCATCGGCATGCGCCTGCGTAGTGCGGTGACGCCCTGAGCGGGAGCACAGGCCATGAGCTATTCTTCAGCTCTCCACTTGGTGCGCGGAGTGAAATCGCGCCTCACCCATTCCGGCGTCGAGGCGGAAGCGCTGTTCGAGCAGGCCGGCCTGAACGAAGGCGACGGACTGGCGTGCGATGCGCTGACGCTGTCGGACAAGCTTAGCCACCTGTGGGAGCTGGTGGTGGAACATTCGGGCGATCCGCTGATCGGGCTCAAGGTCTCCACCCCGCACCGCCTGGGCTGGCTGGGCGTGATGGGACACATCATGCTGCTTTCGCCCACCGTGCAATGCACGATCGAGCGCTGCCACGGCCACTCGCGCGTGGGCATCCTGCTGCCTGGCATGCACCGGGTCGTGCCGCGCCAGCGTTACGACTTCGTCTGGTGCGTGCTGCTGCGCACCCTGCGCTGCGCTTCCGGCCGCGACGACGCGGTGCCGGTGGTGGTGGAATATGCGTTCCCGGAGCCGGCCAATGCAGCCTTCTTTGAAAACACCTTCGGCTGCCCAGTGCATTTCAACCGTCCGCATAACGTGATGGAGTTTTCCGATTCCGACATGGTGGCGGCGCTGCCCAATGGCGGCATGCCGCAGGCGGACGGCGGCAAGCAGCTGCTGGCGCAGCTGGCGGAAGCGCATCCGCCGGCCTTCACGGCGCGGGTGCAGGAAATCCTCGCCTCGCTGCTGCCGAAAGGACCGCCGCACCGCGACACCGTGGCCGACCTGCTGGCCATGAGCGAGCGCACCTTGCAGCGCCGCCTGGCGGAAGAAGGCACCAGCTTTTCCAGCGTGGTGGACGACACCAGGCGCGCCCTGGCGCGGCAGTCGCTCGAAGCTGGCGACCTGTCCTTGAAAATGCTCAGCTTCCAACTGGGCTTTTCCGAGCCGAGCGCGTTTTACCGGGCCTGCAAGCGCTGGTTCGGCATGACGCCTTCCGACCTCGCAAATCATGGAGAAAAACATGGCATGGTATAGACCCGAACATCCGGCGCAGCTGTTCGGCCAGCTGCTGGTCAAGCACAAGCTGGTCACCGAAGAACAGCTGCGCAGCGCCATCGAGCACCAGCGCCAGACCGGCCAGCGCCTGGGCGAGATTTTCGCCGAGTGGAACCTGGTGACGCAGCAGCATGTGCAGGACATCCTGCGCAAGCAGCGCCGCGTGCGCATGGCGGCGGCCTTGCTGGGGGCGATCTTCGCGCCGCTCGAGGCTTATGCCGCCGAGACGCTGGCGGCGGCGCCAGCGGCCATCACAGCGCCCGCCGCAGTCCTGCCGCGCGAAGGGTCCATGGCGCCGCTGGCCGAGGGCGAACTCGATGCAGTGTCGGCGCAAGGCCTCGATGAGGACCTGGTGCACCAGGTGCGCGAGCGGCTGAAGCAGAACGGCGTGGAAGTGAACGGCGACCTGGCAAAGCTGGTCAACCCGGTACTGGGCGTGCTCGATGCGGATGTCAGCATGCATAACGTGGTATACGCGGCGAACCGCGCTACGTCCACCGTCAATCCCGACGGCTCGCTGTCGCTCAACCTGCCCACCACGATTGGCGAAATCAATTTCAACAACATCCGCGTGCATGGCGCCGGGCCGGGCGGACCGTCGTTCGGCAGCATCTCCATGCGCGGCATCGACCTGAGCGGCACGGTCATCTCACTGGCGCTCAAGAAATGAGGCGCGCCGTCCGCTTGATGGCCCTGGCGCCCTCTCTGGCATTTTCAACCGCCATGGCGGGCTCGCAAACGCCCGATTCTGCGACACTTGCCAGCGGCGCCGTGCAGGTGCTGGAAACGCCCAGCCCCGGCCTGCCCGGCAAGGCCTTCACGGCCTGGACCCTGGTTGATGCGTCCGTGCCGCGGCTGTGCGCCATGGTGCAGGACTACCCCTCCTATTCCTCCTACATGCCGAACACGAAGAGCGCCCTGCCGGTTGGCGCCGGCGATGGCTTTGTGCTGGTCGACATGACGCTCGACCTGCCCTTAGGCCAGGAAAAGAGGTACCGCCTGCGCCTGGAGCCGCAGCAGCCCGACCCTTCGCAGTGCCGCCTGAGCTGGCGCCTGGTCCCGACGGGACTGGCGGCAGGCGATACGATCGCCGACACCACCGGCTACTGGCAATTCACGCCAGCTCCGGGCGACAATGGGAAAACGCTGGTGGAATACCACGTCTACGCCGATCCAGGCCCTGTGCCGTATGGCTTCGGCTGGATCGTCGAGATGATGAGCAAGCGCAGCCTCCCGCGCACGCTGGAAGCCTTGCGTACGCAAGCCGCCAAATAGGCTACTCGGCGCAGCGGAACACGCTGCGCATCTTGTCGCGCTGCTCCTGCGTCAGGCGCGCATTGGTGGCGTTGTAGATGAAGTTCTCTTCTTCACGCAGCAGCAGGAAACTGCCGTCGGCTTGTTCGGTCCACACCAGATAGGCGCAGTAAGTGTCGGCGTTGGCGAAACGGCCGGTGAAGTCCACCGCCGCATAGGTGCCAGGCGTGCCGCTTTGCGAGCTGCGGTAGATCGTCACCTTCTTCAATTCGCGCTGTTGCATGGCGCCTGCGCGCGCCGTGCTGTCTGCGCTGGCGTCGCGCCATTCATCATAAGTCCATTGCTTTTGCAGGCCTGGCCCCATGCGTTGCCAGGCCTGGCGATAGCGGGCCGCATCCTTGTCGGCGAAGTAGGCCTTGCTCAATTCTTCGATGCGCGCCTTCTGCGTGCTGGTCGGCTGCCAGGCTGGCGCCGCGCCAGCCTGGCTTGCCGGGGTCAGCGATTGCTGCAGCGCTGTGTTCATGCGGCGGAATTCTTCCAGCATATTGTCGCAAACCTGCCGCGAGGCGTGGCACAGTGCATTCATCGTGATTGCGGGCCGGCCGTTTTCCAGGACCACGGTTCGCCGCACCGCGGCGGGATGCGCCGGATGGCCGGGCTGCGTGAACGACCAGAGTGTACGGTTTGCCTTGTCGTCGGCGATGGTCCAGCCGTTTTCTTCGGCAAGCGTCACATCGCCGCGCGCCTTCAACGACGCCAGCGCGGCCTCGGCGGAGGGGTAATCGAAGGTGTTCGTGGCGGCGGCGGCCAGTATCAGGAAATTAAGCATTGTTGAAATATAGACCAAGATTCAATGAAGTGCTAGGATCCCTGGTCAGACCACCAATCCACTTGTCGTCATGCCATCCACCCAACGCCTGTCCGACGTCGTCGCCACTGAACTGGAAAACCGTATCCTCGAAGGCTCGCTGAAGGCGGGCGACCGGCTGCCGTCCGAACGCGAACTGGCGGTGGAACTGGGCGTGTCGCGGCCTTCGCTGCGCGGCGCCTTGCAGTCGCTGGCGGCCAAGGGCTTGCTGATTACGCGCCATGGCGGCGGTACTTTCGTGACCGATTCCATGCAGGCGGCGTTCACGGATCCGTGGCAGCAGATGCTCAAGGATCATCCCGACATTCATGGCGATATGCTAGAGTTCCGCCATATGCTGGAAGGCCAGGCGGCGCAACTGGCGGCCGAACGGGGGACAGAGGAAGATTTCGAACGGATCCGCCAATGCCATGAAGCGCTGGAGCGCGCTTTTGCGGCGCAGGACCTGGCGATGTGCATCAAGACCGACGTCGACTTTCACCAGGCGATTGCGGAGGCTTCGCACAATGTGATGATCGGGCATTTGAGCTCGAGCTTGCACAAGGTGATGGAGGGCCATGTGCAGGGGAACCTGGAATACCTCAATGCGCGGCCGGAGCTGTGGGCGCAGCTGCAGGCGCAGCACCGGGCGATCTGGGATGCGGTGCGTGAGCGCAGGATGGAACTGGCGCGCAGTGCGGCCAATCAGCACCTGGAGTTTGTGCAGATGACCATGCGGGAGAATTTGAAGAATGAGGAGCGGAGGACTGCGGCTGTGCGGCGTCTGGAAAACCGGTAAACCAGTGTCCGGCCCGCAGGGCCAGACACTGGCATGCGGCGGTCGCCGATCGGTGTCAGACCCTGTGGCTCCGACACCGGTTTACCGGTTTTTGCCGAACGGATCACCAGCGCGCCAAGCCGGCATCTTCGGCGCATCCGCAACAATCCGCCCCAGGTTCAAGGCAAACTGCGCCATCTGCGTCATCCCCGCCATCGACCAGTCCGGGTCATATTCGTCGCTCACCTGGTGGTACTTCTTGCGGTAAGACGCCCGCATCTGCTCGGCCTTCTCCTTATCCCCAAGATAATCCCCGCCCGAGGTAATCGAGAACGCCGGCACGCCCGCCTTCGCGAACGAGAAATGATCCGAACGGAAGTAACCGCCCGACAAATCCGGTTTCTCCGGCGCGATCACCATCTTCATGCCCTTGGCCGCCGCTTCCGCCATCTTGCCCAGGTCGGTACGCTCGCTGCCGGCGGTGCCGATATCGCGCGTCACGCCGATCCAGTTCAGCGAATCCAGGTTCAGGTTGGCCGCAGTCTTGGCCAGCGGCCACAATGGCGCCTCCGCATACGCTGCGCTGCCGAGCAGGCCCTGCTCTTCCGCCGCCACCCAAAGGAACATCTGGCTGCGCTTGGCCGGCGCCTTCACCGCCTCCTGCGCCATGGCCAGCAAGGCGGCGCTGCCGGAGGCATTGTCAACCGCACCGTTATAGATCGTATCGGCCTTGGCCTCGCCGCCCGAGTTTTGCATGCCCAGGTGATCCCAGTGCGCCGTGTAGATCACCACTTCATCCTTCAGCTTCGGATCGGTGCCCGGCACCACGCCCGCCACATTGAACTGCTCGACATTGCGCACCACGGCCTTCATCTCGCCCGCCAGCTTGGCCTTCAGCGCCACCGGCTGGAAGTCCTTGCGTTCGGCCGCTGCGCGCAGCTGGTCCAGGTCCAGCCCGGCGGCCTTGAACAGCGCCGCGGCGGTGTCGTTGGTCAGCCAGCCCTGCAGCGCGGTGC
Organism: Massilia eburnea; assembly: GCF_009720745.1. Classification (GTDB taxonomy): domain Bacteria; phylum Pseudomonadota; class Gammaproteobacteria; order Burkholderiales; family Burkholderiaceae_D; genus Rugamonas; species Rugamonas eburnea. The sequence goes on from NZ_WNKX01000018.1 coordinate 69,178, forward strand.
CGGGCGTGCCTTGCGCCAGCTGGAAGCGTTCCACGCCGTCCCAGCTGTTCTGCACGACGCTGTAGCCATAAGAAGCGGAAGCATCGGTGTGGATCAGCAGTGCGCCGGCCGCGCCACGGCGCTTGGCTTCCTCGAATTTGTACGTCCAGCGGCCATAGTAGGTCAGGGCCTTGCCGCCGAAGCGGTTCGGCGCTTCGGCCGTCGGCATCGGGTCGTTGACCATCATGACGATGACCTTGCCCTTCATGTCCTGGCCTTTGTAATCGTCCCAGCCCTCTTCCGGCGCCGTGATGCCATAGCCGACGAATACCAGGCCGGCATTGAAGCTGTGGTCGGCCTGTGCATCGCCCGGTGCATACACCCAATCCTTGCCGAAGCTGGCCGGCAGCGCGACGCCGTTCACCTCCATGCGCAGGCTCGATGCCGCCGCATCAGTCTTGACGCCGGCAATCTTCACCAGCTGACGGTAGGTGTTGCCGTTGCCCGCCTTCAGGCCGACCGCCATGGCCTGGTTTTCCAGGTAGGAGACGGTCAGGTCGCCGCCGCGCTGGCCGGTGCCGCGCCCTTCCAGCAGGTCGCTGGAGAGGAAGGCCAGGTGTGCGCGCAGCGGCGCTTCCTGCACGATGGGCTGCACTGCCTTGCCGGTCTTGGCGCCCGCTGCATAAGCGGGGGCAAACGCCAGCGCCACGGAGACTGCAAAAATGGTTTTTTTCATGAGATCGCGGTGTGTTTGGTCGATGGTGGCGGCGCCTTGGCCGCGCGGGGCATTCTAGCGGATTTGCCGCATCCGCCAAGCTGCAGCGCAGCATGCGCGGTGGTATGCTACGGCCCGTATGAAACTGCATCCTTACATCGGCCGTTTTGCGCCCTCCCCGACCGGACCACTGCACCTTGGCTCGCTGGTGGCCGCCATGGCCAGCTATCTCGACGCCAAGGTCCACGGCGGGACGTGGCTGGTGCGGGTGGAGGACGTGGACCGCGACCGCAACGTGGCCGGCGCCGACCAGCACATCCTCTCATCGCTGCAGCGCTGCGGCATGCAATGGGATGGCGACGTAACGTGGCAGCTGCAGCGACAGGATTTGTATGAAGCGGCGCTGCGCCAGCTTGGCGAAAACATCTACCCTTGCGCCTGTTCGCGCAGGGAAATTGCCGACTCCCAGCTGCGCCTGGGCCAGGCTGGCCAGCCGAACCTGGTCTATCCCGGCACTTGCCGCCAGGGCCTGGCGCCCGGCCGCACGGCGCGTGCCCTGCGCCTGCGCACGCCGCAGCAGCCGCATTGCATCATCCGCTTCCACGACCGCTTTGCCGGCGACATAAGCCAGGACATCACGGCCGAAGTGGGTGATTTCGTGATACGCCGGGCTGACGGTTTCTGGGCCTACCAGCTGGCGGTGGTGGTGGACGATGGTGCGCAAGGCATCACCGACATCGTGCGCGGCGCCGACCTGCTGGACTCCACGCCGCGCCAGATATTCCTGCAGCAGCTGCTTGGCTTGCCGCAGCCGCGCTACCTGCACGTGCCGGTGGTGGTCAATGCCGACGGCGAGAAGCTGTCCAAGCAAACGGGCGCACAAGCGTTCGATACCGGCGCCCCGGCCGAAAGCCTGCTCGGCAGCGCCCTGTTGCCGGCTGCGCGCTTGCTCGGCCTGGCGATACAGGCCGAGACGATCGACGCCTTCTGGCGCGCCGCCGTGCCAGCCTGGGATGCGGTGCTGCGCGCCCACGGTGAGTCGCCGCACAGACCCTGATTGGTGCTGGCCGCACACTGCCTGCATCATGCGAAAGGAGGTGGGCCATGCGGCTCCTGATTATCTCTGCCTTGTGCGCGACGGCGCTGCCGGCGGCCGCCGACGACAGCCTGTACCGCTGCATCGACACCCAGGGCGTCGTGATGCTGACCGACCGCCCTTGTGAAACTTTGGCGGTGGCGGCGCGCCCCGTTCTGGAAAAGGAGCATTTCGTACTGCCGCCTTCGGAGCAGGGGCGCAGCCGCTGGGCCAGCAAACCGCCGGTGACCTTGCAGCCTAAAATCGATGTCGAAACCCTGCGCCTGGCGCGCCAGGCACTCGCGTTGCGCGAGAAGGTCGCCAGCGCACGTTGAAGCGCTACGCTTCGCTATCCTCCAGCGGCAGCAAGAGCATGCAGCCGGCCGCCGCCCCATGCACGATGGGCAGGAACAGCAGTGTCACCAGGGCCGGGGCTTCCGGATCACTGACGGAAAAGTAAGTTATCGCCACCGCCATCACGATCGGCGCCAGCGGCAGGATGGCCGCGCCGATGGTGGCCGGATTCAGGCGGCGCACGGCCAGCATATTCAACAGCAATGCCAGCAGGTAGAGGGTGCGGTACACCCATTCGGAGCGGGCGGTAGCAAAGTGCAGTTCCGCAAGCATCCCTTGCATGAGTAACCCGAGCAATAAGGTGAATAAAAGCGCGGGCAAAGCAGAGCGTTCCATGATCACTTTGGCCTCCCATCGTCACTAAAAGTAACAAAGCAGGTTCTGTGCCACGCCTTTATGTCAAGGGGAACTCAATCGTGCGTCGCGGAATGTGGGGATTTCTGTAAGGAATTTCGACATGTAGCGGTTGAAGCGAACCGGGTGACAGCCAGGCTGCAATACACGGCCAGTAGCAGTCCGGGTAGCAGTCTCATAGCTGATCCATGGCAGCACGCGGGTTATAATAGCGGGCTTATCTTTTGGATAACCGGTTTTCAAGATGACGACGCACACCAAGACAGACCCTCGCCCCGCCGTTGTTTTACTGCACAGTTCGCTCAGCTCGCGCAGCCAGTGGGCCACCCTGATGGCCGAGCAAGAGGCCAATTTCCGTTTCATCGCCATTGATCTGTTGGGCTACGGCAAGTCCGCCTTCCCGACCGAGGCCGCTGCCGCCGGCTACACGCTGGCGCATGAAGCCGACGCCGTAGCTGCCGCCCTGGCCTCCCACCTGGACGCTGGCGAGCAATTCCACCTGGTCGGCCACTCCTATGGCGGCGCCACCGCCCTGCGCCTGGCGCGCCAGATGCGCGAGCGCGTGCTGTCCTTGTCGGTCTTCGAACCGGTCGCCTTCCACCTGCTGCCGGCGGCTGACGCAGGCCGCCAGGAAATCGAAGCCGTCGTGGCGCGCATCAATGCCGCATCGACGGCGGAAGACGCCACCCGTACCTTCATCGATTATTGGAACCGCGACGGCGCCTTCGACGCCCTGCCGGAAGTACAGCGCCACCGCTTCACCAACGGCATCGCCAAGGTCAAGCTGGACTTTGTAGCCTTGCTCGGCGAGCCGGCCCGCCCCGCCGACATGGCACTGCTGGACATGCCGGCGCTGGTGATGGCCGGCGCCAAGGGCCCCGCCTCCACCCGCCGCGTGGCCGACACCCTGGCCGCCGCGCTGCCGCAGGCGCGGTTCACCCTGACCGCCGGCGGCCATATGGCGCCGATCACGCACGCCGCGGCCGTCAATGAAGTGCTGCTTGGCTTCCTGGAAAACCAGCGCTTGATCGCCTGAATGTATTGTTCGATAATGTCCGGATAACAATCCGGGGGGCGGCATCATGAGCGATACGCGATACAACCAGCAGTTGGCGGTCCAGGTGGACAAGGGCATTGAGCTGCTGGCGCAAATGGGCGCGGCCAACGCCTGGATTTATATGCAAAGCAACCAGGTTCCGCGCAGCGTTATCCTGCGCGTGCTGGCCTACCCCGAGCAGCGCCGCCGCCACAGTTCCAGCCCCTCACTGCATTAAGTTCAACTCGCGCACGGCCTGCAGCACGCGCAGCTTGGCGGCATCGGGCCGCTTGCCGCTGCGCCAGGCCACCATTGCCTCCCATTCCCAGCGAGGCAAATCCCTGATCACCAGTTTTACCAGGTTGCCCAGCTTGAGCTGGCGCGCCGCCGCCATCTCCGGCATGAAGGTCAGGAAGCCGTGCTCCTGCGCCAGCAGGATGGAGGCCGCTGAAGGCTGGATGGCGTGGATCGGGCTGTCGCTGCGGCGGTGGACGCGGATCATCCGGATCAACTCATCGCAATCCTCCCCCCAATATTGGGGCGCCAGCCGCGCATTGGCCACGTCGGCCAGTTGCAGCGGGCCGCGCCTGGTCAGCGGGTGGCCGCGCCGCACCACGGCCACGATGGGCGATACAGACAGGCGCTCCAGGTGGACGCCGGCGATGGCGGGACACTTCAGCACCAGGCCCAGTTGCACACGTCCGGTCAGCAGCTTTTCCATGATAACGGGCGAGTGATCGGTGCTGCAGCGGATTTCCAGCGGCGCGTCGGCCAGCTTGAGCAGGATGGGTCCGAACAGCAGCGCCGCCAGCGAAGGCACGCAGGACAGGGCCACCTGCGGCAGCGCCGGCGCGCCTTGCACCGCCTGCCGCCCCGCCTCGAGCGCGGACAGGGCCTGCTGCGCCGCCGGCAAAAAAGTCAGGCAGGCCGGCGTCGGCGTGGCGCCGCGCCGGTGCCGTGCGAACAGCTGCACGTTCAGTTGCTCCTCCAGCGCCGCCACGCGCTGGCTCACCTGCGGCTGCGACCAGCGGCGCCGCGCCGCGGCCTGGCTGAAACTGCCGCACTCCACGATTTCCAGCAGCAGGGCCAGGTCATCGAAGCTCAGTGACATAAGCAAATCCAATACGAAATATGATGAGATAACGGCTTCTATTATGTCTCAGTCATCCCTAAGATGTCTGCATCGAATGGGAGGAATGATGTCGGGTGCAGAAAACGCAAGGCGGCTGGGCAAACGGTTCTTGATGGTCGACCACGTGCTGGTGGTGGGCGGCTTCTACCTGGTGTTTCCCGGCATCGGCCTGCATTTCGTCGGGCAATTGGGTTGGGCCGCCGCCGCTGTCGGCCTGGCGCTTGGCGCACGCCAGATGGCGCAGCAGGGCATGGCGCTGTTCGGCGGCTCGCTATCGGACCGCTTCGGCACCAAGCCCCTGATCGTGGGCGGCATGCTGCTGCGCGCCGCCGGCTTTGGCCTGATGGGCTTCGCCGCCAGCCCGGCATGGCTGCTGCTGTCCTGCGTGATGTCCGGGCTGGGCGGCAGCCTGTTCGAACCGGCGCGCGGCGCCTTGGCGGTGAAGCTGACGCGCCCTGCGGAGCGGCCGCGCTTCTATTCCCTGCTGATGATGCAGGAAAGCGTGTCCGCCGTGACGGGCGCCCTGCTCGGCACCATGCTGCTCGGCGTCGACTTCCGGCTGGTGGGCCTGGGCGGCTGCGCCCTGTTCGTGCTGGCCGCGCTGGCCAACGCCTGGCTGATGCCGGCCTACCGTGTCGCCACGCCCGGCACGTCCGCCTTCGCGGCCATGCGCATTCCCTTGCGCGACAAAGCCTACATGCGCCTGGTCCTGACCTTGAGCGGCTACTACATCATGACGGTGCAGCTGATGATGCTGGTGCCCGTTACGTTGACCAAGCTTTCCGGCACGCCGCGTACCGCGGCCTGGATGTACGCGATGGATGCGGCACTCGCGCTCACTTTGCTGTATCCGGTGGCGCGGCTGGGCGAGCGTTACCTGACGCTGGAAGCGCGCCTGCTGGGCGGGATCGGCATCATGTCCTGCGCCGTGCTGGCAATGGCGGCTGCACACTCGCTGCCGGCCATGTTCACCTGCATCGCAGTGTTCTACAGCGGCTCGCTGGTCGCCGAGCCGGCGCGCGAATCGCTGGTCTCGCGCTACGCACAGCCGTCGGCGCGCGCCAGCTACATGGGCCTGAGCAGGATCGGCCTGGCGGTCGGCGGTCTCTCGGGCTACACGGCAGGCGGCTGGCTGCTGGACCTGGGCCGCGGCCTGGGCATGCCCGCCCTGCCCTGGCTGATGCTGGGGGCTATCGGCATGCTGACCCTGGCCGTTCTGGCGCACGGAATGGCGGAAAAAAAAGAGCCCGCCATCAGCAGCGGGCTAAACACTTTGGTTGGGTAATTCATTGTAGTTCGCGAAATTGTGAAACATTCTCACCAATCGTCACCCATGCAAAAATCGTTATAGCAGATCTGAAAAAATGCATCGCAACTGTTGGGCTACACGGCATAAAATGCTGGGATGAAGACCTACCATGCCGAATGCGTCCTGCCGCTCGCCGCAGAACTGGGCGAAGGCCCGCTCTACCTGCCGGCGCAAGACCGCCTGCTGTTCGTTGACCTCAAGCGTTGCATCGTGCACGCCTGGGATGCTTCTGCCCATGAGCACCGCAGCTGGCTGCTGCCGGAATATATCTGCTGGCTGGTGCCGCGCCGCGATGGCGATGGATTCATGGCAGGATTGCACGACAGCGTCGTGCGCCTGTGGCTGGAGCCGGAGCTGCGCACCGAGCCGGTCATGCGCGTGGTCGATAGCGCTGCCGGCCAGCGCCTGAACGACGCCAAGGTCGACCCTGCCGGCCGCCTGTGGTTCGGCTCCATGCACAATACCGATTACCAGAAGGCCGTGGGCAAACTGTTCCGCCTCGACGCTGGCCTGCAGCTGCAGGTCGCGGACGAGGGTTACCATATCTGCAATGGCCCGACTTTCGCGCCGGATGGCAGCGTGCTTTATCACTCGGACAGCTTCCACGACGTGACCTACTGTTATCCGCTGTCCGCGGATGGCAGCCTGGGCACGCGCGAAGTATGGCGCCGCTACACCGGCGGTTCGCCCGATGGCATGCAGGCCGACAGCGAAGGCTGCATCTGGGTTGCCACCTGGGGTGGCAAGCGCGTTTGCCGTTTCAGCCCTTCCGGCGAACTGCTGGCGGAAGTGCCGCTGCCGACATCGCATCCCGCTTCGCTGGCGTTCGGCGGCGAGGACCTGCGCACCCTGTACATCACCACTGCGCGCGAAGGCTTGTCGGCGGAGCAGCTGGCCCAGGAGCCCCTGGCTGGCGCAGTGTTCCGCGCCCGCATCGACGTGCCGGGCCTGCCGGCCAACGCTTTCGGCTGATCAGTACAGCTCTTTCGCCGCGCTGCGCACGGCCTGCAACAGCAGGTTGGCGCCCGGCGACATCAGGTGGTCTGCCTTGGTGATGATGCCGAATGCGTCCATGCGGAACGGCAGCTCCAGCGGCAGGATCGAAAGCACGTTCAACTCTTCGTAGTAGCGCGCCACTTCCACCGGCATCACGTGCAGGGCATCGGTTTTTTGCAGCAGCGCCGTAATCAGCAGCTGGGAAGTCGTATCCACCACGTCGACCGGCGGTTCCAGCCCTGCGCGGCGGAACATCATGTCGCAGCGATGGCGCAGGATGCTGCCCTGCGGCGGCAGGATCCACGGGCGGTTGGCGATATCCTTCAATTGCAGCTTGTCGCGCGCCAGCAGCGGGTGGCCGGTGCGCACCACGGCGCATGCCGGTTCTTCCGTCAATTCTTCGTAGACCAGGCCCGCCGTGCTCTCCTTTTCCAGGATGCGGCCGATCATGAAGTCCAGCGTGCCGCGCTGCAGGAGTTCCATCAGCACGTTGCTGGCCTCCACCTGTACGCCGATGCGCAGCAGCGGCGCTTCCTTCTTGACGCGGGTGATGGCGTTGGGCAGCAGGTTCATGGCGGGCGTCATGATGACGCCGACTTCCACCTGGCCGGACAGGCCGGCTTTCAGCGTCACGATGTCGTCATGCGCCAGGGCCAGGCTGGTGAGGGCCATGCGGGCGTGGCGGATCATGGTTTCACCGTACAAAGTCGGCTCCATGCCGCGCGGCAGGCGCTCGAACAGCTTCACATCGAGCATGTCCTCCAGGTCCTTGAGCTGCTTGGATGCGGCAGGCTGCGTCATGTGCAATTCTTCGGCTGCACGGTGGATGTTGCGGTGCTCATCCAGCGCGATCATCAGCAGCAGTTGGCGGGTTTTTAACCTCGCCTTCAGGAACCAGTTGGGATTCGGGGTAGTCATGCGGGGCATGATACCACCGCCGTTATCCACCAATAAGTCGCGCTTCATTTGCAGCCCGCCGAAGGATTGGCGGCCGGGCCTTCCGCCGTTTGCGGGATAAAGGCGATCGTGCCGTCCGGGTTGTAGTGCAGTTCTTCCACTGCGACGGAGCGGCGGAATTCGCCGCCGGTCGGCAGCTTGTCGTTGTGGTAGAAGATGTAGGACTTGCCGTTGAAGTCGATGATCGCCTGGTGGATGGTCTTGACTACCTTGTTCATGTCCATGATCTTGCCGCGGAAGGTCCAGGGGCCGGTGGCGCTTGGTCCGGTGGCGTAGGCCGTCTCCTCCGGGAAGTTGCGCGAGTAGCTCAGGTAGTAGGTCTTGTCGTGGCGGTGCAGGTAGGCCGCCTCGGTGAAGTTGTCGATGCCGACAGTGTGGATCGGGCCATCGAGCTCGATCATGTTTGGCTTCAGCCTGGCATATTTCAGCACGCGGTTGCCCCAGTACAGGTAGGCCTGGCCATCCTTGTCGATGAAAACCGCTGGGTCGATGTCATCCCAGGGGATGTCGGTCTCCCTGGTCATGTCGTTGCTGACCAGGGCGCTGCCGCGCGCATCGACGAAGGGGCCGCTCGGCTTGTCCGACACGGCGACGCCAATCGCCTTGCCAGGCTTGCTCGCATCATGTTCGACGGGCGCGTAGAAATAGTATTTGCCGTAGCGCTTGGTGACGTCGGCGGCCCAGGCGTCGGCCTTGGCCCATTTGAAGGCCTTCACGTTCAGCGGCGAACCCTGGTCGGTCCAGTTCTTCATGTCGCAGGATGAGAGCACGCGCCACTCGCGCATGACGTAGTCCTTGCCATCTTTCGGCGCCTCGTCATGGCCGACATAAAGGTAGACGCGGTTGCCGTCGACCAGGGCGGCCGGGTCGGCAGTGAAAATGTCCTTGACGATCGGATTGCCCGCCTGGGCCAGCGTAGTCAGCGTAGCCAGTGCCGATGCGACGGCTGCTTTCTTGAACATGGAGTCTCCTTTTAGTTTTTCTGTTTCCAGGCCAGCAGGCGTTGCAGGGCGCAGAAGGCGAACAGCAGCACGCCGATGACAATCTTGGTCCACCACGAACTGAGCGTGCCGTCGAAGACGATCAGGGTCTGGATGGCGCCGAGCACCAGTACGCCGGTGAGCGCGCCCGCCACATAGCCATAGCCGCCCGTCAGCAGCGTGCCACCAATCACCACCGCGGCGATGGCATCGAGTTCGGTGCCCTGAGCGTGCTGCCCGTACCCGGACAGCATGTAGAACGCGAACAGCAGGCCGGCCAGGGACGCGCAGCCGCCGCTGATGGCGTACACGGCGACCTTGGTGGCGCCGACGGGAAGCCCCATCATCTGCGCCGATTGCTCGTTGCCGCCGACCGCATACACGGCGCGGCCGAATGGGGTAAGGTGCGCCACCGCCATCGCTACCGCCAGCAGGGCGAGGGCCACCAGCACGCCGGGTGAGACAAAGCCGTCGAAGATGCTGATCTGCGCCTGCGAAATGGCGACAAAGGCCGGGTCTTCGATCGGGATCGAATTCACGCTGATCAGGTAGCACAGGCCGCGCGCCAGGAACATGCCGCCCAGGGTAACGATGAACGGTTGCAGGCGGAAGAAGTGGATCAGGGCGCCCATGCCGGCGCCGAATACGGCGCCCATCACCAGCACGGCGGCCATCACGGCGGCTGGCGGCCAGTGCGCTGCATGCAGCAGCCAGGCCGCCACCATCGTGCTGAGGGCGAGCACGGAGCCCACCGACAAGTCGATGCCGCCCGACAGGATGACGAAGCTCATGCCGATGGCAATCACCAGCAGGAAGGCATTATCGATCAACAGGTTCAGCATCACCTGCAGCGACAGGAAGCCGGGATAGGCGGCTCCGCCGGCCACCAGCAGTACCAGCAGCAGGCCGACTGTGACAAGGGAAGTGAAATACGGGGCGCGGGTCATGCCTTGCTCCTTTGCGACAGGCAGACCGCGAACACCACCAGCGACTTGACGACGAGGTTGACTTCCGGCGGCACGCCAAGCGAATAGACGGTATAGGTGAGGGTCTGGATGATCAGGGCGCCGATCACGCTTCCAGCCAGGTTGAATTTGCCGCCGGCCAGCGAAGTGCCGCCGAGCGTAACGGCGAGGATCGCGTCCAGTTCCAGCAGCAGGCCGGCGTTGTTGGCATCCGCGCTCTTGATGTTGGAGCTGATGATCAGGCCTGCCAGTCCGGCGCAGACGGCGCAGAAAGCGTAGCTGGCAAACACCAGCGCGCCGGCGCGGATGCCGGCCAGCCTTGCGGCGACCGGGTTGATGCCGACTGCTTGCGTGAACAGGCCGAGGGCGGTCTTGCGCATTGCGACGGCTACGGTGGCCACCACGGCCAGCGCCACGTACAGCGCAACCGGCAGGCCAAGCAGGTAGCCGCTGCCAAGGACAAAGAAGTCGTCGCGGTAGACGGTGATGATCTGGCCGTCGGTCACCAGCTGCGCCAGGCCGCGTCCTGCCACCATCAGCACCAGGGTGGCGACGATTGGCTGCAGGCCAAGGCTGGCCACCAGAAGGCCGTTCCATACGCCGCACAGCAGGGCGGCGCCCAGTGCGGCGGCGAAGGCGAACCAAAGCGGCTGGTCGGCGGCGGCCATGGTGCAGGCGACTGCCGCCGCCAGCGCCACCACGGCGCCGACCGAGATGTCGATGCCGCGCATGGCAATGACGACGGTCATGCCGGTGGCGGCCAGCATCAGCGGGGCGGCGCGGTTCAGGATGTCGACCATGGCGCCGTACAGGTGACCGCCTTTCACCTCCAGATGGAAGAAGCCGGGGACCGCGAACAGGTTAATCAACAGCAGTACGATCAGCGCACCGAGCGGACGCGCCAAGGGGTGCGCGGCAAGCCGTGCGCCGAGCCGCGGCGCCGCCGCAGTTGGCGCGGCGGCGATGGCGGCCGGCGCAGCGGAGGTGGTGGAGTGCGTCATGCCGTCTCCCCTGCAATGGCGTGCAGCACCGTGGTCTCGTCCAGGTCGCCGCGGCGGTATTCGCCGCAGGCGGCGCGGTCGCGCATCACAATCATGCGGTCACTGCAGCGCAAGACTTCCGGCAGCTCGGACGAGATGAACAGCAGCGACATGCCGCGCTTGCACAGCGTAGTAACGTAATCCATGATTTCCTGCTTGGCGCGCACATCGATGCCGCGCGTTGGTTCGTCCAGTATCATCAAGCGCGGACCGGTGGCCAGCCAGCGCGCCAGCAATACCTTCTGCTGGTTGCCGCCCGACAGCGTGCCGATCGGCGTTTCGATGCTGGCAGTACGGATGCCCAGCGCCTTGACATATTCTTCCGCCAGCTCGCGCTGTCGTTGCATCGGTATCGCGCGCAGCATGCCCTGGCGCGCCTGCAAGGCCAGAACCAGGTTTTCGCGTACCGACAGCGACAGCACCGCGCCCTCCAGCTTGCGGTCTTCCGAGCAGAAGCCGATGCCTGCGGCAATCGCCTGGCGCGGGTTGGCAAAGGCGCCGAACGCTTTATCGCCAATCACGATATCGCCCTTGTCGGCGCGGTCGGCGCCGAACAGCAAGCGTGCCAATTCGGTACGCCCGGCGCCCAGCAGACCAGCCAGGCCAAGTACTTCGCCGGCGCGCACCTGCATGTCTACCGGCTGCAGGACACCTTTGCGTCCCAGTCCTCGGGTGGCCAGCACTACAGGCGCAGCGTCGCCGGCGTCGCTCCGCGCTTCCTGCCGCTCGGCGGCAGCAGCAGGCCCGCCATCTTCCGCATCCGCCGGCTTGCCGATCATCTTGTTCACCAGCGCCAGGCGCGAAAGATCGGCAGCAGCGTACTCCCCTTCCCGCTCGCCATTCCGCATGACCGTAATGCGGTCGGAAATGGCATAGGTCTGGTCGAGGAAATGGGTAACGAACAGGATCGCCATCCCCTGCTCGCGCAAGCGGCGCAGCACGCGGAACAGCAACTGCACTTCCGCCTCATCGAGGCTGGACGTCGGCTCGTCGAGCACCAGCACGCGCGCCGAAATATTCAAGGCCCGCGAAATAGCCACCATCTGCTGGATTGCCAGCGGATAGCGCGACAGCGGGGCCGTCACGTCGATATCAATTTCCAGGTCGCGCAGCAATGCCGCAGCCCGCGTGCGCATGGCGCCCCAGTCCACCAGTCCCCACTTGCGCGGGTAGCGGCCGATAAAAATATTCTCCGCGACCGACAAGTTCGGACACAGGTTCACTTCCTGGTAGACGGTGGAAATGCCAAGGTCCTGCGCCTCTTGCGTCGAGCCGGGCCGGATCTCGCCCCCCTCCATCACGATGCTTCCCCGGTCCGGTGCATGCACCCCAGTCAGCACCTTGATCAAGGTCGATTTCCCCGCGCCGTTCTGCCCCATCAGCGTATGCACTTCACCGGGATAGAGCCGCAACCCGGCCTCGCTGAGCGCCTTCACACCGGGAAACTCCTTATGGATGCCGGACAGTTCCAGCACCGGAGCCACTGTGTTAGCCATCAGTATTTCCGGTTAGGGAGTTCCTTGGCCGCCACCTCCGCCGGGAACACGCGTTCTTCGGTGACGATGCGCGGCGGTACCGGCTTGCCCGCGACCACGTCCTGCGCCGCCTTCATCAGCTGCGGGCCAAGCAGGGGGCTGCATTCAACCGACACGTTCAGCTTGCCGGCGACCATGGCCTGGAAGGCGCCCTTCACGCCGTCGATGGAAACGATGATGATGTCCTTGCCGGGCTTCAGGCCCGCTTCCTCGATCGCCTGGATGGCGCCAATCGCCATATCGTCGTTGTGGGCATACAGCACGTTGATATCCTTGCCATGGGCTTTCAGGAAGGCTTCCATCACCTCCTTGCCCTTGGCGCGGGTGAATTCGCCGGTCTGGGTGCGCAGCATCTTCAGCTTAGGGTTGCCTTTGATCGCTTCCTCGAAACCAGCCTTGCGGTCAAGCGCCGGGGCCGAACCGACGGTGCCCTGCAGTTCAACCACGTTCAACACCGGCTTGTTCGACTTGGCCGCGTAATCGGCCAGCCACCGGCCGGCGCGGCGGCCTTCTTCCACGAAGTCGGAGCCGATCAGGGTCACGTACAGCGATTTGTCGGCCACATTGACCGCGCGGTCCGTCAGGATAACGGGAATCTTCGCCGCCTTGGCTTCACGCAGTACGGTCTCCCAGCCCGTTTCCACCACGGGCGAGAACGCGATCACGTCCACTCGCTGGGCGATGAAGGAGCGGATCGCTTTGACCTGGTTCTCCTGCTTTTGCTGCGCGTCGGCGAATTTGAGGGTGATGCCGGCCTGCTTCGCGGCGTCCTTGATGGAAGCGGTGTTAGCGCTGCGCCATTCGCTTTCCGCGCCAACCTGCGAAAAGCCCATCACCAGCGGCTTGGCCGCAAACGAGCTGCCGGATGCAGCAACAGCTAAGGCGAACGCGCCGCCGAGAATAGTCCTGCGGGTGACAGTCATGCCGGTCTCCAGAATTTTGTAGTAAGTCAATATTAGGAGAATCCGCCATGCCGATCTAATTCATTTTTTTGCAGGAACCATATCGATTTTGTTATCGCAACAGGCGCAGGCCATACAGGCCGCCAGCAATCGAACCGGGGTGCGCGACGAACTTCACTTCCAGTTTGCCTTCGCGCGCCGCATCGGCCGGCACGGGCAGCTCGAGCGAATAGAATGCCTCGCCCTTTCGTTCGATCGTCACGGTCTGCAGCAGCCGGCCATTCAACAGCACATCGAATACCCGGCCAGCATCGCCCGACGCCAGCATCAGTTGCAGGATGCGGGCGCGGCCCTCGCGGTCTTTGAACTCATAACTGAACCAACTGCTGGCATGGCGCCAGCGCCGGGTACCATTCAGGCCTGCATCCGCCCCCTCGCCCTTGAAGAAGTGATCCGACTCGGGCTGCTGCTCGCCCGGCGCAACCTGGTCGATGGTGCGGGCGTCCAGCTCCAGGCGCGCCGATTCTTCGGCCTTGGCCTTTGCCTTCATGTCCGCCAGGCCGGCGGACGTCGTTTGCTGCCAGTAGATCATGTAGCGCGAGTCGTGCAGGCGGAAGAACGGAATGAAGCGCAGCGTTCCTGCGCCCTGCCCCTGGACCAGCCCCGGCGCGGTAAATGTCAGCGGCTCACCCGGCACCGCCTTGAACTTGCCGAGGAAATCCTTGCTGTCGCTGACGAATACCGGTGCCGCTTCCTGCGGGCACACCGGTCCCTGCGCGATATGGCCCATGCGGGAATCGTCGGCGAAGAACTGCAGCTGCTCGCCTGGGAATGGCGACGTCTTCGCGGCCAGCACAATCGGCCCGTGCAGGACGGCATAGTAATTCGACTTGTCGGGCATCTGCTCAAGCGTGGTACGCATCGGGAGGCGCACGTCGACCGTGTCGCCCTTGCGCCACTGGCGCGCCAGTTCCACATACCCGCCCGGTGCTGCGCGCACCGGCACCGGCTTGCCATTGACGCGCACCGTCAACGCTCCGCGCGCCACCCAGCCGGGATAACGGATCTTGAGCGTGAACTTGCCGCCGGCATCCACGGTGAGCCGTGTACTGGCCTGGTCCGGGAAGCGGCTCGACTGGGTCAGCACGACACCTTTCTCCCGCCATTCAAGGCGCGATGGGATGAACAGGTTGACCAGCAGCGCATTGCCGTCGTGGGCGTAAATGAACTCGCCGTACTTGGCCTGGCTTTCGATGCCGGAGCCAACGCAGCACCACATGGCCTTATCGACTCCCGAGTAAACGCGGTAGTGGTTGGGGCGCATTGGCGTGAAATAGACAAAGCCGCCACTTTCCGGCCGCTGCGACGAGAGAATGTGGTTGTAGAGTGCACGCTCGTAGTAGTCACCGTATGCCGCATCAGGGTCGCGGCGGTACAGCATCTCCGTGAGCTTGAGCATATTGTAGGTGTTGCAGGTCTCCGGACCTTCAACCTCGCTGCTCATTGACGAGAAGTCCTTGTCGTCGTGGAAGTGCTCCTTGACGCTGTTGCCGCCGATGGCCACGGTCCGGTGATCATGTACCGTGCGCCAGAAGAAAGCTGCAGCGTTGTGCCATTGCTGCTCGCCTGTCAGCTCGGCGATGCGTTCAAATCCGATCACTTTCGGAATCTGGGTATTGGCGTGCAGGCCGGTGAGTTCGTCGCGGCCCGCCGCCAGCGGCTGCAGGATGGCCTGATGCGAGAAATGCTTGGCCGCCGCCATATAGCGCGGGTCGCCCGTCAACTGGTAGGCGTCCGCCAGCACCTCGTTCATCCCGCCATGCTCGGCGCGCAGCATGGATTGCATTTGTTCGTCGCTCAGGGCGCCCGTCATATTGACGGTCCAGCCGGCGAACTTCAACAGCATTTGCCGCGCGTCTTCGTTGCCGGCGTAACGCCAGGCGTCGCGTAGTCCGGCGGCGATCTTGTGCAGGTTGTACCAGGGAACCCATTTGCCGTTGACCGAGAAGTTGTCGGCATGCAGTTTGCCGTTGGCGATGTCGCTCCACGCCTCGCGGCCGCCAGGGATACCGCCAAGGTAGCCATCTCGTCCCTGCGTCTTTTTCAGCTCCCGCACAAAATAGTCGAGGCGCTCGCGCACCAGGCTGTCGCCGGTAGCTGCCCACATCAGGGACAGGGCGGAAAGGTAGTGGCCGCCCATGTGGCCATCCAGGCCGCTTGACTCCCAGTTGCCGTACGACGGTTTCGGCAGCGGCAGCCCGGCTTCGCGGCGGAACGGCGCGAGCAGGCGGTCGCCATCGAGGGCAAGCAGGTAGCGCAGGTCAGTGTCCTGTGCCTCCAGGAACGGACTTGGCAGCAAACGGACATCGCTAAGGGGAAAGAGTTCGGCCGCCAGCGCCGCTGTCGGCGCGAGCGCGCTCCCAACGGCACCAGCGCCGAGCAGCACAAAGGCTGCCGCCACGCGCATTGCGCGCGCGGCCGCGCCAGCCCCCAACGGTCGCATGGCGGCCGTCATTGCTGAACGCTTTGGTAGCGGTCCAGCTCCGCAGGATCGACCACAGGCCAGCCCGCGCTATCCCACTTCATGTTCAGGACCTTCAGCTTTTGCAGGTATTTGTCGGCGGTTTCGTAGGCGTGCAGCACCATCACGTCCTTGCCGTCGAAGGTGTAGGCGCTGTTGTGGCCAAGCGCCTTCCACGCAGCGTTGCCCCGCACTACCAGCGAACCGCCGCCCAGCGCCATATCCTTGCCCTCCTTGTCGAGATATGGACCTGTGGCAGAGCGCGAACGTCCGACGACAACGTGGTAAGTGCTGCGCTCCTTCTGGCAGCACAGGCCCCAGGAAGCAAACAGGTAATACCAGCCGTTCTTGTGGAAGATGAAAGGCGCTTCAATCTCCGCCGGACCGCCATTCTCGTCCTTGGTAAAGGCCGGCCGTTCACGTGCGGCGATGGTGCGCCAGACTTGCGGCTCCGCCGGACGGGTCCACGTCTGGTCCAGCTTCACCATCTTGATGCCGCCCCAGAATGAACCAAATGCCATCCAACCCGTTCCTTCCTCGTCTTCCACGACATTGGAATCGATCGCATTCCAGATATCGCGGCCAGGCACCGACTGCACGACAATGCCCTGGTCCTCCCACTTGTAGTCAGGAGAGCGCGGATCAAGCGTCTTGTTCACCGTCACGCCAATGGCCGACGTATTCTTGCCGAACGCGGAAACGGAGTAATACAGCAGGTACTTGCCGTTGTGGCGCTGGATATCGGGCGCCCAGACGTGGTCGTCAAATCCAGGCGCCGCCTTGGCCGCCGCGGCGGGATGGCCGCTGAATATCCGGCCTTCCGCCCGCCAGTTGACCATATCCTTCGAGCTGTAGAAGGTGATGCCCGGCCCCGTCGAATACAGGTAATAGGTATCGCCCTGCTTCGCCATCACCGGATCGTGCACGCTCACCTGGCCAGCGAGCGCCGCCGCCTGTGCCAGCAGCATGCCGGCGCCGAATATCCACTTGATCATCATCTTAATTTCCCGTACGCGCGCCCCACAGCGAAACGCCGCCATTCGACTGCACCGTGAAGGTCACTACGAAGGCATCGGCGTTGGTATTCCACTGGCGCGACAATACCCCATTGTAGGTCGTGCCATCGGACAGCGCGATGCTTACCTTGTTGCTGCCCTGGTAAGTCCATGTGCCCGAAAGCGCACCGGTGACTGCGCCGCCCGCGGCCAGGGTGACGGCTTGCGATTGCTTGATCGTCGCCGAAATGTCCTTGCCATGGTTGATGACCTTGTAGGTCCCGGCAACGTCGGCCGCCGCCACGTCCGCCGGCAGCGCCGTGGCATTTTTCGACAGCGGAACGTAGCGGAACGGGGCCACCACCAGCCAGCCGTCGGCATTGACGAACATCTCGTGCACGCGCACTTCATGTACTTCGCCCATGCCCGGGAAGCGGGTGTGGAAGATCAGGAAGTATTTGCCTAACGCAGCATCGTAATAGGCCGAGTTGTGGCCCGGCGAGACGTAGCCCAGGGCCGTTCCCGTTTCTCCTGCAGCCAGCGCATACTGATGGTTCCCCATCAGCTTCTGGCCGTAGGGTGCGATACTGGCGTCGTCGAACAGAGGCAGCGCCGGGTTGGCCTTCACGTTTGCCATATCGGCGCCCGATGCGTCGACGTAAGGCCCGTCCGGGTTGAGCGAACGCGCCACGCGGATGTTGTAGCCGCCATTTGCATCGAGCCCGCCGAAGCTCACGAACAGATAGTAGTATTTGCTGTCCGGGCTATACAGGACGTAGGCGCCTTCAATGCGCGCATGGTTGCCGCCCATGAGGTGCTTGCCATAACCCTGGCCCGGCTTCTGCAAGCCAGTGGCCGGGTCCATCTCCATGATGAAGATGCCGCCCGAGTAGGAGCCGTAGACCATCCACAGCTTGCCGCTGTTGTCGCGGAAAACGTTCGGGTCCACCGTGTTCGGATGCCTGGTCGCATCGTAAATGGTGCCATCCGGGCTGACTTCGCCCCACATGCCGGACTTCAGCAGCAGCTGCTTGTTCACGTAAGGACCATCCACCTTGTCCGCCACGGCTACGCCGAGCGCGGAACGCGGGGAGTCGCCCTTGCAGGCGCAGTAGTACATGTAGAACTTGCCGTCGTCCAGTTTTGCGACATCAGGCGCCCACAGCGTATCCGTCTGGGCCCAGGTCAACGCCTCCGACAAAGCCACGGTGACGTTGTTGAACAGCGGGTTGCTGGCGTTGACGCCATCGGCGATCTTGGTCCAGTTCATCCAGTCGGTGGTTTTTGCCGCCGCCAGATGGGAGCCAAACACGTAGTACGTGTCGGCGGACCTGATGACCGATGGGTCATGCACCGATACATTGGTGAAGGCCACTGTGGTGACCGGCGGAACGACCGGTGGCGTTACCGGCGGCGTTACCGCCGGCGCGGTTGCACCGGACGAACCGGCGCCACCACCGCCGCCGCAACCGCCAATGGTTGCCAGCACCGCGCCGGCCGCCGCGGTACGCAGCAGCGTGCGGCGCTGCACGGAAATATTATCCACGTCAGCCTCCGACGGCCACGACCACGACCGACTTCGCTGGCATCTTCACGGTCAGCTTGCCGCCGCTGGACTGCACGTCGATTGGTGCAGGCTTCACCGCATCCGGCTTGGCGAAGGTGTTATGCGCATCCATCGCAGCTGCGGTCAGCACGCGCGCACTAGCCTTGCCCTCGCCAACGCCGGCAATACTCACCTCTTCCGCCTCGTTCGGGTTGGTATTCACCAGCGCGACGTAGACCTTGCCATCCTTGCCGCGCGCTGCCGAGGCGCTCACCTGGGGAATGCTCTTGCCGCCGGAGCTGAAATTGCGGTTGCCTTCCAGCGACAGCGGCAGCGTGGTCGCGCCCTGGAACGGCACGTACATTTCGTAAGCGTGATAGGTTGGCGTCAGCAGCATTTTCTCTTTATCGGTCAGCACCATCGCCTGCAGCACATTGACCATCTGCGCGATATTGGTCATGCGCACCCGGTCGGCATGGGCGTGAAAGATATTGAAGTTCAGCGCCGCCACCACCGCATCGCGCAAGGTGTTCTGCTGGTACAGGAAGCCGGCATTGGTACCTTTCTCCACGTCATACCAGGTGCCCCATTCGTCGACATAGAAGCCCAGTTTTTTCTCGGGATCGTTTTTGTCCAGGATCGCGGCGTTCTTGCTGATATGGTCTTCCATGCGCATGGTGGCCTGCAGGGTCGAGAACCATTCGTCGGCCGGGAAACCGGTAGCAGCCCCCTTCACTTCCCACTTGCCAGTCGGGATTGTGTAGTAGTGGAAGCTGATGCCGTCCGTCATATGCTTCGCCGATTTGCTCAGCTCCTCGGTCCAGCTGCCGTCGTTGTCGTTGCCGCCGCTGGCAACAAGCTTGGGACGCTGTCCCGGTGGCGTCTTGAGGAAGCTGACCGTCTGGCGATACAGGCTGGAATAATATTCCGGCTTCATATTGCCGCCGCAGCCCCACGCCTCGTTGCCAACCGCGAAGTACGCTACCTTGAACGGCTTGTCGCGTCCATTCTTGCGGCGCAGGTCAGCCAGGGAGGACTTGCTGTCGGAGGTCATGTACTCCAGCCATTCCGACATTTCCTGCGGCGACCCGGTACCCAGGTTGCCGTTCACGTAGGCATCCGCGCCGATCTGCTCGACCAGGTCAAAGAATTCATGGGTACCGACGGCATTGTTTTCTTCCACGCCGCCCCAGTTGGTGTTGACCTTGACCGGGCGCTTGTTGCGCGGGCCGATGCCTTCACGCCAGTGATATTCGTCGGCGAAGCAGCCGCCCGGCCACCGCACCAAAGGCACGTGCAGCTTCTTCAGCGCGCCGATCACGTCGTTGCGCCAGCCGCGCGTGTTGGGGATCTTCGATTGCGGTCCGACCCACATGCCGCCGTATATGCCGGATCCGAGGTGTTCGGCGAACTGGCCGTAAACATCCTTGTCGATCACCGGCCCTGGTTTGGCGGTGTCGATCTTGACCGTGGTGGCGGCTTGCGCATGGCTGGTCGCGGCGAAGGCCAGCGACAGGGCGATCATTGTCTTTTTCATCTAGTCTCCTTGTTTATTGTTTGAATACTGCTGCGAAGCCGCCTCTCAGCCGCTTCGTGATCCTGCTCAGACCCAGCCAGCGTCGACGATGAAGTCCTGCGCCGTGCACATGGCGCTGTCGTCCGCGCCCAGGAACAGGCACATGGCGGCGATGTGGTCCGGTAGAAGCTTGCCCGGCAGGCACTGGTTGCGCGCGATCTCTTCTTCCGCAGCCTGGTCGACCCACAAGTCCACCTGGCGCTGCGTCATGACCCAGCCCGGCGTGACGGTATTCACGCGCACATTGTGCTTGCCCAGGTCGCGCGCCATGCCGCGTGTCAGGCCATGCGATGCGGATTTGGCGGTGGCATACACCGGGTATCCCGCGCCTTTGGCGTGCCATGAAATCGAGCTGATATTGATGATCGAGCCACCACCCTTGGCCTTCATGCCCGGCAAGACCGCCTGGCATGTGAAGAACAGGGGGCGCTGGTTGATGGCGATGCGCTGGTCCCAATATTCGGGCGTGACGTCCTCGATGCTGTGGCGCTGGTCGTTGGCGGCGTTGTTCACCAATACGTCGAAGTCGCCGATTTCGGCCGCCAGCTCCCGCATCGTGCGCTGCAGCGAGGGAATGTCCGTGATGTCGCAGGAACGGAACAGCGGCTGCGCCGCGCCGCTGGCGGCGACGGCGTTGCACAACGCTTCACTGGCTTCCTTTGCGATGTCGACAAAGGCGACTCGCGCCCCCTGCCCGGCAAAGGCCTCAACGATGCTGGCGCCGATGCCTGTGCCGCCGCCGGTCACGAATACCCGCTTGCCTTTCAGGCTCGGGTAGTTGGCCGTTATTGTCATCTTGTCTCCGTATTATTTTTTCTTAGTGCTGGCCGAGGATGCCGTCGCGGCGGCGCCAGGTATTGCCCGGGTTCTCGTCGCGCAGGACCGGCGGCAGCAGCGTTGCCGGCAAGTCCTGGTAGCAGACCGCACGCAGGAAGCGGTAAATCGCCGCCGTGCCAACCGAAGTGCTGCGGCCGTCCGAAGTGGACGGGAATGGCCCGCCGTGCACCATCGCACTGGTCACTTCGACGCCGGTCGGGTAGCCGTTGGCCAGGATGCGGCCCGCTTTGCGTTCCAGCACCGGCAGCAGCTTGCGCGCAGCTTCGGCATCGCCGTCGGCCATTTGCAGGGTGGCGGTCAGCTGTCCTTCCAGGTGTTCCGCCACGGCGATCATCTCGTCGATATCGCGGCAAGCGATCACCAGCGATGCCGGACCGAATACCTCGTCCGACAGCGCGTGTTGCGCGAGGAAGGCTTGCGCCGTCGTACGGAACAGTGCCGCGCCGCCCTTGCAGCCGCTATGCATGGTGGCGATGACCGTTTCGACTGCGGCATTGCCGGCCAGCGCTTGCACGCCGCGCTGGTAGCTCCCTGCAATGCCGGCGCTCAGCATGGTGCCGGGAGCTACGCCGCCCAGCGCCTGCGCGGCGCTGGCGCAGAAGCGTTCCAGCCCCGGGCCTTCGATGCCCAGCACCAGGCCGGGATTGGTGCAGAACTGGCCCACGCCCAGCGTCAGCGATGCGGCAAATCCAGCTGCGATGCTGTCAGGACGGCCTGCCAGCGCTTCCGGCAACAGGAATACGGGATTGATGCTGCTCATTTCAGCGTAGACGGGAATCGGCTGTTTGCGTGCCGCGGCGGTTGCCATCAGCGCGGTGCCGCCGCTACGCGAGCCGGTGAAGCCGACCGCCTGGATCGCCGGGTGGGCGACGAGCGTCTGGCCGATATGGCTGCCGCTGCCGGTCAGCAGGGCGAACACCCCAGCCGGCAGGCCGCACTGTGCGACGGCCGCAACGACAGCGCGCGCCACCAGCTCGGAAGTCCCTGGGTGGGCGGAATGCGCCTTGACCACTACCGGACAGCCAGCGGCCAGCGCGGAAGCGGTATCGCCGCCTGCGACGGAGAACGCCAGCGGGAAATTGGAAGCACCGAACACGGCGACCGGACCGACGCCGATCAGGCGGAAGCGCAGGTCGGAGCGCGGCGGAGTGCGGGTTGGCAGCGCCACGTCGATGCGCGGATCGCACCACGAGCCTTCGCGCAGCAAGGTCGCGAACATCTTGAGCTGGTTGCAGGTGCGGGCACGCTCGCCTTCCAGGCGCGCTTGCGGCAGGCCGGTTTCGGCCATGGCGCGTTCGACCAGCTCGCTGCCGAGGTCCATGATATTGCGGGCGATTGCGTCCAGCAGTTCGGCACGGGCGGCGTCGCTGGTGGAGCGGAAAGTGTCGAATGCCGCGCCGGCCAGGCGGCAGGCTTGGTTCACCTGCTCGACGCTGACCGCGTTGAATTCCTCGCCGAACTGCTGCTCGGTGCCCGGATTGAAGGCGCGCTGAGCGGCGCCCTCTCCGCGTACGGACACGCCGCCAATAAGGGCTTCGCCGGTAATGGTCATAGTTGGTTCACTTTCTGGTAACGGGATTCCTGCACACGCAGGGGATTGCGCAGTGCCGGGCCAAATGCCGGCGCCTCGACTTCAAAGGTTTCACCCGGCTGCACGGAAATGCCGTCTGCAAAGCTCAGGGTGGCGGTGCCGAAGAAGTGGATATGCACGTCGCCCGGGCGGCAGAACAGCCCGTACTTGAAGTGGTGGTATTCCAGGTTGGCGATGGTGTGCGACATATTCTGCTCGCCGCTGACAAAGGTCTTCTGCCAGCGCACGGCGCCGTCCTTGCCGAGGATGCGCGAAACGCCGTCGATATGCTGCGGCAGTTCGCCGACGCGCAGCGCCGGCCCCAGCCCGCAGTTGCGCAGCTTGGAGTGCGCCAGGTAGAGGTAGTTCTGGCGCTCGGTCACGTGGTCGGAAAACTCGTTGCCGATTGCGTACCCCAGGCGGTAAGGCTGGCCATCTTCGCCGATCACGTACAGGCCGGCGATCTCCGGCTCTTCGCCGCCATCGAGTGAGAATTCGGGCATGCTCAATGCCTGGCCGGTGGCGGCCACGATGGAGCCGTCGCCCTTGTAGAACCATTCCGGCTGCACGCCGCGCTGGCCTTCGGCCGGCTTGCCGCCTTCCACGCCGAGGCGGAACATCTTCATCGAATCACTGAGCGACTCGACGTCGCCGCCGATCTTGCGGTGCATGGCGTCGCGCGCATCGGCGCTGCCCAGGTGGGTCAGGCCGGTGCCCGTCACGTAGCAATGCGCCGGGTCGGCGTGGTCCAGCGGCGGCAGGATGCGGCCGGCCTTGGCCACCGCTTCGTAGCTTTCGGTCGTGGCGCCGATCGCAGCTTGCGCCATT
This sequence comes from Massilia eburnea, assembly GCF_009720745.1. Lineage (GTDB taxonomy): Bacteria > Pseudomonadota > Gammaproteobacteria > Burkholderiales > Burkholderiaceae_D > Rugamonas > Rugamonas eburnea. Next base: position 92,380 of record NZ_WNKX01000018.1, read on the forward strand.
TCGGCCAGGCCCTTGAGGTGGACGATGGCGCGCTGCGCCAGTTCGTAGGTCGTGCTGACGCCGTCCAGCACGCGCAGTACATCGCCGTCCAGGGCGGCTACGCGGCGCGCGCCGCCTTCATTGGTAAATTGTACGAGCAGCATAAGTTCTCCTTAGTGCGAATGGCGCGGCACTGCGGAACCGCGGCAGCCGACCAGGAAGTCGAAGTCGCAGCCTTCGTCGGCCTGCAACACGTGGTCGATATACAGTTGCTGGTAGCCGGACTTCGGCGGCTCCTGCTGCGCGGCGCGTGCGGCCAGGCGGGCCTTCATTTCCTCGTCGCTGATTTCCAGCTGCAGCTTGTTGTTGGCGCAATCGAGTTCGATCCAGTCGCCGTCTTTCACAGCGCCCAGCGGACCGCCGGCCATCGCTTCCGGGGCAACATGCAGCACCACGGTGCCGTATGCGGTGCCGCTCATGCGCGCATCGGAAATGCGCACCATGTCCTTGATGCCCTTGGCCAGCAGCTTCGGCGGCAGGCCCATATTGCCAACTTCGGCCATGCCCGGATAACCTTTCGGGCCGCAGTTCTTCATCACCAGGATGGAGTTTTCGTCCACGTCGAGGTCCGGATCAATGATGCGTTCCTTGTAGTGGTCGAAGTTCTCGAACACCACGGCCTTGCCGCGGTGCTGCATCAGGTGCGGCGAAGCGGCGGAAGGCTTCAGCACCGCACCGCGCGGCGCCAGGTTGCCGCGCAGGATGCAGATGCCGCCGTCGGCGATCAGCGGGTTGTCGATCTTGCGGATCACTTCATCGTTGTAGATCGGCGCCTCGGCGCAGTTTTCGCCGATGGTCTTCCCGTTCACCGTCAAGGCATCCGGGTGAGGCAGCAGGTTGGCCTCGCCCATGCGGCGGATCACGCCCGGCAGGCCGCCTGCGTAGTAGAACTCTTCCATCAGGTAGCGGCCGGAAGGCATCAGATCGACGATGGTCGGCATGCCCTTGCCCACCTTGGTCCAGTCTTCCAGCTCCAGCGGCACGCCGATGCGGCCCGCGATGGCTTTCAAGTGGATCACTGCGTTGGTCGAACCGCCGATGGCGGCGTTGACGCGGATCGCATTTTCAAAGTTTTCGCGCTTGAGCACTTTGGACAGGCGCAGGTCTTCCCACACCATCTCCACGATGCGGATGCCGGACATATGGGCCAGCACGTAGCGGCGCGCGTCGACAGCGGGAATGGCGGCATTGTGCGGCAGCGACGTGCCCAGCGATTCGGCCATGCAGGCCATGGTGGAGGCGGTGCCCATGGTGTTGCAGGTGCCGGCGGAGCGCGACATGCCCGCCTCGGCCGACATGAACTGGTGCATGGTGATCTCGCCGGCCTTGACCTGCTCGTGCAGCTGCCACACGGCGGTGCCGGAGCCGATGTCCTTGCCGTTCAATTTACCGTTCAGCATCGGGCCGCCGGTAACGACGATGGTCGGGAGGTCGACCGATGCGGCGCCCATCAGCAGCGCCGGGGTGGTCTTGTCGCAGCCTACCAGCAGCACGACCGCGTCCATCGGATTGCCGCGGATGGATTCTTCCACGTCCATGCTGGCCAGGTTACGGGTCAGCATGGCAGTCGGGCGCAGGTTGGATTCGCCGTTGGAGAAGACCGGGAATTCAACCGGGTAGCCGCCCGCTTCCAGGATGCCCTTCTTCACATGTTCCGCGAGCTGGCGGAAATGGGCATTGCAAGGGGTCAGTTCGGACCAGGTATTGCAGATGCCGATGATCGGCTTGCCGCGGAATTCGTGGTCAGGAATGCCTTGGTTCTTCATCCAGCTTCGGTACATGAAGCCGTTTTTGTCCTGCGTCCCGAACCATTCGGCCGAGCGCAGTTTTATCGTTTTCTTTGTCTCTGACATGGATTCCTCCGCTTATCGATGGAGGAAATGTTACGGCGCAGAGCAATATATTTCTAATGACTTATTTGTTGGTATCAATACCGAAATCAATATCGGGAAAGGCGGAACGCCAGCGTATTTTCATACACCTCGCCAGGGCGCAGGATCACGCTCGGGAAGTGCGGCTGGTTGGGCGAATCCGGGAAGTGCTGCGGTTCCAGGCAAAAGCCGCCGCGGTAGGGGAAGCCCAGCGAACCGTCGAGGAAATTCCCGCTGTAGAACTGGATTCCGGGCTGGTGAGTGAGTACTTCCAACTGGCGCCCGGAGCGCGGCTCGCGCACGCGCACCATGCAGCGCAAGGGGGCCTGCCCGGCCGAGGGGGCGGCAAGGGCGAAGTTATGGTCGTAGACCGTTTCGCCGATGGCGCGCGGCGTGCGGAAATCGAACGGTGTGCCCGCCACGGGCGCCAGTTCGCCGGTCGGTATCAAGCCATCATCGACCGGCGTGTAATGCGGCGCATCGATCCACATTTCGTGATCGTTGATGCTGCCTTCGCCGGCCAGGTTGAAATAAGCGTGGTGGGTCAGGTTGACCGGCGTGGCGCGGTCGGTCGTTGCCCGGAAGGCGACCGTCAGCGCGCCGTCGTCGCCCAGGGTGTAGCGGGCCTGCACATCCAGGTTGCCGGGATAGCCCTGCTCTCCGTCCGGGCTGCGGTAGCGCAGCACCAGCGCCTCGCCTTCCACTGCGGCGCCCCATACGACTTTATCGAAACCCTGGGCGCCGCCATGCAGGTGGTTGGCGCCGTCGTTGACGCACAGCTGGTGCTGCACGCCGTCGAGCGTGAAGCGGCCGCCGGCGATGCGGTTGCCGCAACGGCCGATCAGCGCGCCGAAATAAGGCGAACGGCCGAAGTACTCGGCCGCCGTGTCGAAGCCCAGCGTGACGTTGGCCAGCCTGCCGTCGCGGTCGGGCGCAAAAATATGGGTGACGGTTCCGCCGTAATTGGTGATCCTGACCTCCATCCCTTGGGCGTTGGTCAGGGTGAACAGGGACAGCGGCGTGCCGTCCGGTGCGTGGCCGAAAGGCGCGCTTTGGATCATGTTGTGCTTACTCGATAACAGATGGACGTCCGAAGACGGGCATTCCCTGCGCATCCCAGCGCAGCGGCTTGACGAAAGTATGGCGGTCCGGATTCCACAGCGGATCGCCGACGATTTCCGTGTAAGTGCGGGCATGGTACACCAGCAGCACGTTATCGTCCGCATCAACCGTGAAGCTATTGTGCCCCGGCCCGTAGATACCGTGTTCAAAGCAGGTCTGCAGCACCGGCTGCTGCGACTTGGTCCACGCAGCCGGGTCGAGCAGGTCCGCATCAGCATCTGCCCACAACAGTCCCATCGCGTAATTCTCGTCGGTGGCGCTGGCGGAATAGCTGATGAACACCTTGCCGTTGCGCTGCAGGACGGACGGCCCCTCATTGACCCAGAAGCCGCGGATCTCCCAATCGAATTCCGGCTTGGTCAGCATCACTGGCTTGCCCTTGATCTGCCACGGCGTTTCCATCTCCGCGATATAGAGATTGGAATTGCCTTCGATGGCATTGTCCTTTTGCGCCCACAGGTAGTACAGCTTGCCCTTGTGGGTGAACGTGGTCGCGTCCAGGCAGAAAGTGTCGATGCCGGAATCCACCTGGCCCATGAACTCCCACTCGCCTTCCAGCGGATTGGCGCTCTTGTTGCGGATGGCGTACATGCGGTGCTGGAACAGCTTGTACTTGATCTCGCGGCTCGGCGCAGCGGCGAAGTAGACGTACCACGCGCCCTGGTTGTAGTGCAGTTCTGGCGCCCAGATCAATTCACTGTACGCACCGGTATCGGGCTTATGCCACACGTCCACGGTCGGCGCATCGCGCAAGCCTTCGATGGTGCTGGCGCGGCGCAGTTCGATGCGGTCGTATTGCGGAACCGACGCGGTGAAGTAGTAATAGCCGTCGCTGTGACGGACGATGTAAGGATCGGCGCGCTGCTCGATCAGGGGAGACAGTTTTTGCATATTCAAGCGGTTACATAGCCATGGGACTTCATGCGCTCCTTCACGGTGCCGTAATATTCGTCGCTGATGCGATAGGCGAACATCAACAGCCCCATAAGCAGGTGGAAGAAGCCCGGAATCACCGACAGCATCAGGGCGATGCCGTTCAGTGCGACTTCGGATTGCGCCTGGTTCGGCACATAGTGGAAATAAGTCAGGAGCACGCCCACCAGGCCGCCGGCGATTGCCATGCCGGCCTTCTGGCAGACGGAGATGCCGCCGAAAGCAAAGCCGGAGACGCGCTTGCCGGTCTTGACCTGGCCGTAGTCGATCGTCTCGCCGATGGCCGACCAGAACACCGGCGCATGCAGGTCGACGATGAAGGACAGCGCGAAGAACAGGGCGAACGCCAGGACCGTGTCGCCGGGCTTGACGAGCAGGTAGATCGCCAGGCTGATGCCCGCGACAACCAGCTGCGTCCAGCGGAACAGCTTGACCTTGCAATACACCTTGGTGATCCAGGTTGACGCCACCATCGACAGGATGGCCGCCGCCACGCCGGTGGACAGGAAAGCCGACACCTGCACGGTATCCAGTCCCAGGTAGTACTTGGCGTAATAGATCGCCACCGAGCCGCGCACCACGTAGCCGATAGTGCCCGTCACACACACGCCGCACAGGATCAGCCACTGGTCATTCTTCATCAGCACCTTCAGCTGTTCGGAAAGCGACTGGCGCACCACGACATGGTGCACACGCTCGGTCGTGGTGAAGAAGCAGAACAGGAACAAGCCCACGCCCAGCGCCGCCATCACCGCCATCGCCATCTGGTAGCCGTGGGCGGGATTGCCTGCGCCCCAGCGCTCGGACAGCAGCGGCACCACGATCGTCACCAGGAAGGCGCCGATCTTGGCAAAGAACAGCCGGTAGCCATTGGCGGACAAGCTTTCCTTCGGATCGCTGGTCAGTGCGCTAGGCAGGGAAATATAGGGAATGCCCACGCCGGCCGTCATCACCGTCATGATGATGTAGGTGGAATAAGCCCACACCAGCTTGGCGTCATAGCCCCAGTCCGGCGTGGAAAACACGAAAAGGATGCTCACGCCATAAGGCACTGCGAGCCATAGCAGGTAGGGACGGTAGCGCCCGAAGCGGCTGGTGAAACGGTCGGTAATCTGGCCCATGGTCAGGTCAGCCACCGCACCGACGATCTTCACCAGCACGAACAACAGCGCCAGGTCTTGCGTACGCAAGCCATAGATGTCGGTGTAGAAGTACGTAATGATCAGCATCATGGAGGAAATCACGACGTTGAGCGCCGCATCCCCTGCCCCGAAGCCCGCTTTTTCAAGCACCGACATCTTTTGGTTTTGCATGGTAAATCAGTTCTTCCAGTTCAGCATCAGGCCGACAGTGCGGTCGTAGCGGCGGGTATCGCGCGGATACACGTTCGCGTCGGTCCAGTAGTCGACGTATTTGAAGTTCAGCAAATTGGTGCCGGTCAGGGTCAGCGACAGGTTCGGGGTGAACTTGTAGCTGATCGAACCATCCAGGCTGCTGGTTGGCGCAGCGATCAGGTCGCGATTCGGCGCCGTGCCCTTGATCGCAGACGTGTCGCCATACACCTGCACGAACTTCGAGCGCCAGTTATAAGCCAGGCGGCCGGAGATGCCGTTCTTCTCATACAACAGCACGATGTTATACGAGTTCTTGGACATGCCCGGGAAAGTCAGGTCGCCAGGGCCGATGGAAGACGACGTGACCCCGCCTTCCATATAAGTGTAGTTCAACTGGGTGCCAATGCCGCTCAGCCAGCCGGGCAGCTTGTCGTAGAACTGCTGGTAGGACAGTTCGACGCCCTGCAGGTGTCCCTTGTCGGTGTTGAACGGACGCGTGGTCAGGTAATTCACGCCCTGATAGACCTCAGGCTGGGCGCGGCCGACGATGTAGCCGTCGAAGTTATGGCGGAATACGGTGCCGCTGACCATCGCCGCCGGGGCAAAGTACCACTCCAGCGCCGCATCGACGTTCTGGCCGGTGACAGGTTTCAGGTCTGGATTGCCACCGGAAGCGGAAGCCTGCACCGTGTTGCCGTTCGAGTTCACGTAGGCGGTGCCGGGGTTCAGCTGCGAGAAATCAGGACGGGTCAGCGTTTTCGCATAGGCCAGGCGCGCGATCAGGTCCTTGCGCAGGGTCGCCTTGAACGAAGCGCTCGGCAGCGTGTCGGTGCCGGAGCTGCTCTTCGGCGTCGCCACCGGCACGCCGTTCACCATGCTGTAGCCCAGCAGGTCCGAATCGGTCTTGGTCACGCGCACTCCGAACACGCCGTCCACCGGAATGCTGGCGATATCGAAGCCCACGCGCGCCTTGCCGTAGAAGGCGTAGTTCTTCTCGTTGACGGAGAAGAAGGAGCCTTGGTCAAGCGCCTTGGCTGCCGACGAACCGGTGACCGCCTGGCGCACGTCATTGGTGTTGTTCAGCAGGTAGCTGGCGCACGGGGTATACCAGAAGGCGGTGCCGTAATCTTCCGACAGCGCGCGGTTGGTGCAGGTCATGCCTGGAAGGGTCGCCACGGAGACGCGGGTCGACGGGTTGAATGCATCCGGCGCACCCATGCTGCCTTCCACGGACTTGATCGATTCCGCGCTGCGCTTGTTGAAGCGCACGCCGGCGCTGAATTCCTGGAAGAAGCCATCGGATGCCGGCGTGTAGCTGGCATCGGCGCGCCAGTCGGTGGATGCGCCCTTGTCGTTGCCGTAACGGTCAAACAGCTGGAACAGGTAGATGTTCTTCGGATCGGTCATGTCCATGCCGCCGTAGCGCACGAAGGCGCCGCCGTTGAGATTGGTCTTCACGAAGACGTCCGGCACGGTGACCATCGCATCCAGGATCGGGTTGCGCCAGTCGTATTTCGACTTGGTGCGCGCCAGCTCGGTGCTCAGGCGCAGGCCGGGCGCGGCGTTCCACTTGGCGCCGATGGCGGTCTGCCAGGTGGTGTTCTGCGATGCACGGGCCTGGGTCGACAGGATGGTATTGGCGTCGTGCGAAGTGAGCTCGTCGATCTGGTCGGTGCCGGCGATCTTGGTGGCGCTGATCTTGTCGCCCGGCGCCCACCATGGCAGGCCGACGAAGAAGTCCGTCTCGTCCTTGTTCTTGTAGCGGGAGTAGATGCCTTCGGCGTAGATCTCAGTGTCCTTGTTCGGGCGCCATTGCAGGGCGAAGTTCTCGGCGGTGCGTTTGCGCTCGCCGTAAATGCCTTGCAGGCCAACCAGGTCAGGGCCGGTCAGGTTGGGCAGCAGCCAGTCCTTCTGCACCGGGAAGGTGTTGAAGCTGCGCTCCTCGTGGAAGTTGTTGCGTACATAGGAAAGGCCGAACAGCGCGCCGATTTCACCATATTCGGTTTTCCAGCGGTTTGAAATCAGGCCGTTGGCTTCCGGGTCGGTCTTCTTCGCCTTGTCCTGGTTTTTTACGCCGCCGTTGGCGCTCAGCGTAAAGCCCTTGAAGTCGAAAGGACGGTTGGTGCGGACGTCGATCACGCCGGCGATGCCGCCCTCCACCAGTTCAGGGCTTTGCGACTTGTACACGTCAACGCGCTGCAGCATGGCGGACGGAATATCGGCCAGCTGGATATAGCGGCCGGTGGTGGTGAACATTTCGCGGCCGTTCAGCATGGTGGCGATGCCCGGCAGGCCGCGGATCAGGACGGAGTTTGCTTCACCCGCATCGCGGCGCACCTGGATGCCAGGAACGCGGGCCAGGGTCTGTGCCACGTTCGTGTCCGGGAATTTGCCGATATCGTCGGCCACGATGGAGTCGACGACGTTGTCGGCCTTCTGCTTGATGTCCAGCGAGCTTTGGGCTGCAGCGCGCACGCCGCTCACCTGCACGACGGCGACTTCGCCCTCATTGGCCTGCTGGGCGAAGGACGGCATGGCGCTGGACAGGCCGATCCCGGCAAGGGCGGCGACGGATACTTTGAGTGCAAACGGGCGGCGAGGCACAGCCAGCCCAGGCACGGATGCTTGGCGCTTCATAGGTCTCCTGACTATAGTTTTTGTAAGCTACTGAATCCCGGAATTCATCTTAGGTAAATCACTGAGAACTAACTAATCAATTTTTTTCAAAGTTCGATATCAAAATTGATATGTCATTCCGGTTGATCTGCGTCATGGAAACAGGCAGGCGAGATGCAGGATTATGCAGGTAACGAGCCATCCTGCCTTCTTCCCGACATGAACTTACCTCTCTTAGCGGTACTCGCCGCCTCCACCCTTGGCACCTCAGGGGCCTTTGACCAGCAGGGCCGCTTGTGGGTAGCGCGCACCGGCGACAACGGCATCGTCCTGCAATCGAGCGCCGACGAAGGGCGCACCTGGACGGCGCCGCGCCAGGCCCTGCCCAAGCCGGAGGCGGTGGAAGCCAACGGCGAAGCGCGGCCGAAAATCGCCTTCGGGCCGCAGGGCCAGCTCTATCTGAGCTATACGCAAGCGTTGGCCAAACACCACACCGGCAATATCCGCTTTACCCGCTCGCTGGACGGCGGCGAGACTTTCTCCGCCCCGGCCACGGTGCAGCGCGACCGCGCGCCGATCGGCCACCGCTTCGACGACATCCAGGTCGACCCGCAGGGCCGCATTTTCCTCACCTGGCTGGACCAGCGCGACAACGACGCAGCCCAGGCTGCGCAGCGCCCCTATCGCGGCATCGCCATCTACTACGCCGTTTCCACCGACGGCGGAGCCAGTTTTGGCGAAGACGTCAAGCTGGCCGACCACACCTGCGAATGCTGCCGCATCGCCACCGCAGTGGCGCCGGACGGACGGGTTGCCGCCATGTGGCGCCAGATTTTCGTGCCGAATGTGCGCGACCACGCCGTGGCCTGGCTGCCTGCCAACGGGCGCCCTGCCGCGCCGGCGCGCGCCACCGAAGACGGCTGGAAAATCGACGCTTGCCCGCACCACGGCCCCTCGCTAGCCTTCGACGGCAAGGGCCGGCGCCACCAGGCCTGGTTCAGCGCGGCCGGCGACGAAGGCGGCGTGTTCTATTCGGGGAACGGGCAAATCATGCGCCTGGGAGGCCCCCAGGCCGAGCACGCCGAAGTCGCAGCCGCCGGCCAGCACGTCGCCGTTGTCTGGAAAGAGTTCGATGGCACGGCGACCGGCATCAACGCGCAGCTGTCGGCCGACGGCGGCGCCACCTGGAGCAAAACCACCATCGCCACCACGCAAGGCGCTTCCGACCATCCGCACCTGATGCGGCGCGGCGCTGAACTCTGGCTGCTGTGGCGCACCGCCGATGACGGAATCATCGTCCGCAAACTTGAGGACAGACCATGAAGATGATGCATCCCCTCGCCGCAGCCGCCGTGGCGGCCGCCGTCGCCATCCTCGCCGGCATGGCCGCTTCCGCGCCGGCCAATGCCGCCAACGCAGGCATCGCCGTTGCGCCGGCCGCCAATACCGGCCGGGCCGAGAGCACCCTGAAAGCTTTCGAGCCGCAAAGCGCCGAACAAATCGCCTCCAGCCACAAAGGCAAGCCTTTCGTGGTCCTGGTCTGGTCCATGGATTGCGAATTTTGCCAGCATAGCCTGGACGTGCTGTCGAAAGCCCGCGCCGCCAACCCGGGCTTCGACATCGTCACTATCACCACCGACCCGCTCTCCGACGCCGCGCTGGCGCAGATGGTGAAGAAGCGCCTGTCCGGCATCGACCTGCTGGCCGAAGCCTGGAGTTTCGGCAGCCAGGCGCCGGAACGCCTGCGCTACGCCATCGATCCACGCTGGCGCGGCGAGAAACCCCGCAGCTACTGGTATGACGGCCAAGGCCAGCGCGTCGCCTATTCCGGCGTCATTACCCCCGCCGTGATCGACAAGATGCGCTGATCGCGAATCCTTGAACGAGTTCAAGGCCGCGCAGCGCCTCCATCGCTACGATGGACACATGTTCCCGCAACGTGCCACCCGCCGCCTCGTCACCCTGCTATTGCTGCTGTACGTAGCACTGCAAGGCTATGCCGCCGCCGCGCAGGTTGCGATGCCGATGATGGACCACGCCGCCTGCGCGGAGCATCACGGCGGCGACGATCAACATGGGATGGCGGACTGCTTCGTCCAGTGCGCGCTATGCGGCGCGCCGGCGATGGCGCCCGGCTTCAGCAAGCCCACCATCCCCGTACCGCATGACCTCACAGGTCCTCGGACCGCCATCACCGCGGCGCAGTACGATGGCGAATCCCATCTGCCGCACCAGGCGCGGGGACCTCCCGCCGCACCGTGACACCTGCTCTTATTCCAAGGCGCCGCCGCCCCCGGCGGCGCCCCGCAACGACCTATATATTTTCGATATAGGAACCGCGAAATAAGCCATTGGTAAGCTATTGCAGTGAACCGTAGGATTGTGCTGCCGGATCCCGTCCCACAACACATAACTACGAGACATGCCCGATGACGACCCCGCGATTCCCAGCCTTGCTGGCCCTGGCCAGCGCATTGTCCGCAGCATTTCCCCTCGCTGCCGGCGCAGCTCCCGCAACCAGGTATGCCGAATGGGAGCAACCGGAAGTGGTTCAAGTGAACCGCGAACCGATGAAAACCACCTTCTTCAATTTCGAACGGCGCGACCTGGCGCTAAAGGGCGACAAGGCGGCTTCGCAGTATTTCCTGTCGCTGGACGGCACCTGGTCCTTCGCCTACTCCCGCAACCCGGAATCGCGTCCGGTCGAATTCTACAAACCGTCCTTTGACGTCAGCCGCTGGAAAACCATCCAGGTTCCGGGCATGATGCAGGCGCAAGGCTACGGCCAGCCCTACTTCAACAACAGCGACTACCCCTTCCCGCCCAACCAGCCCTACATCCTGCACAGCATGAACGAAGTCGGCTCCTATCGCCGCGACTTCGACCTGCCGGCCAACTGGGATGGGCGCGACGTTTTCCTGCATATCGGCGCCGCCGGCGCGGCCTATTACATCTGGGTCAACGGCCAGCGCGTGGGCTACTCGGAAGACTCCAAGCTGCCGTCCGAATTCAAACTGACCCGCTTCCTGCGCCCGGGCAGCAACATCATCGCCATCGAGCTGTATCGCTTCGCCGACGGCTCCTACCTGGAAGACCAGGACTTCTGGCGCGTTTCCGGCATCGAGCGCAGCGTCTATGTGTACGCAGAGCCGAAAGTGCACCTGCGCGACTACACCGTGCACGCCACGCTGGACAAGGCGTCCTACCGCGACGGCGAATTCACGCTGCAGCCGGAATTCACCGGCGCGGCGCAGGGCAAGCTGACCGCCACCCTGCTGGACGGCGACAAGCCCGTGCTGTCGCTGGAAACCGCCGTCAACGGCGGCAAACCGGCTACCACGCTGCGCGGCACCATACCTGGCGTACGCCAATGGTCCGCCGAGACGCCGAACCTGTACCGCCTGCTGCTCGAATTCCACGACGCCAAAGGTGCGCTGGTCTCGTCGACCTCGAGCAAAGTCGGCTTCCGCACGGTCGAAATCAAGGACGGCGAATTCCGCGTCAACGGCAAGCGCGTGATGATCAAGGGCGTCAACCGCCATGAACACGACCCGCACACCTTCCACGTCGTCTCGGAAGAAACGATGCGCAAGGACATGGAGCTGATGAAGCAGGCCAATATCAATGCCGTCCGCACGTCGCATTATCCGAACGACCCACGCTGGTACGACCTGGCCGACGAATACGGCCTGTACGTGATGGACGAGGCGAACATCGAGTCGCACGAATACATGGGCAAGGGCGACCAGAACCCCGCCGAACGCGAGAAGATCCAGCTGGGCTACCAGAAGGAGTGGGCCATCGCCCACCTGGACCGCGTCAGCCGCATGGTGCAGCGCGACCGCAACCACCCGAGCGTGATTTTCTGGTCGCTGGGGAACGAGGCAGGCACCGGCCCGAACTTCGAACGCGCGGCCAAATGGGCGCATGAGCAGGACCCGGACCGCCTGGTCAGCTATCTTGGCCACGGCACCATCGGCGAAGAGCACCTGCCGAACGATTACGTCGACATTTATGCCCCGATGTACGACCCGATCGAAAAGATGATCGACTACGCACAGGACCCGCGCTACAAGCAGCCGATGATCCAGTGCGAATACGCGCACGCCATGGGCAACAGCCTCGGCAACTTCGAAGACTACTGGCAAGCGATCCGCGCGCACCGCAAGCTGCAGGGCGGCTTTATCTGGGACTGGGTCGACCAGGGCATGCTGCTGAAGGACAAGCAGGGCCGCGAGTTTTGGGCGCAGGGCGAGGACTACGGCCCCAACCCGCGCAAGGATATGTCGGAAGTGGGCGACGGCCTGGTGCAGGCCGACCGCACGCCCGATCCGGAATACTACGAAGTGCGCAAGGTATATTCGCCCGTGGTATTCGAAGGCGATCCGGCCTCCGGCAAGCTGCGCGTGGTCAACCGCTACGACTTCGCCGACCTCTCCCGCTTCGATTTCGACTGGTCGGTTGCGCGCGACGGCAAGCAGGTCGCAGGCGCAGCGCTGGCCGGCGTCAACGCTGCCGCGCAATCTTCCGCGGATGTGGCGTTGACCCTGCCCGCCTTCGAGCGCGATCCCCGCTACGAGTATGTCCTGACCTTGCGCGCCAAAGCCCGCGACGGCGCCATCCCCGGCGTCCCGGCCGGCACGGTGCTGGGCTTCACCCAATTCGTTCTGCAGTCGCCCGCAGCAATCGCCGCCGACGGCGGCAGCGGCTTGCGCTGGGTGGCGCCGGTACGCGCCAAGGGCGGCCTCGAACTGCGTGCCAGCGGCTCGGTGCTGTCAGTCGACGCCAGCAGCGGCAAGCTGGCCTACTCCAGCGGCGGCAAGCAGCTGCTGACCGGCGGCATGCCGAACTTCTGGCGCGCCATGACGGAAAACGACATGGGCACGGGCCTGAACAAGACGCATACCATCTGGAAGAAGTTCAGCGAAGAGCGCAACGTACGCGCCATCGACCTGCTGCCCGACGGTGTGCGCGTCGAATATGTGTTCGGCGCAGGCTCCGCGCGCTGGAACGCCACCTACCGCATGGACAGCAAAGGCGTGGTGCAAGTCATGGCTACCTTCACGCCGCTGCGCGGCGACTTGCCGGACCCGCTGCGCATCGGCATGCGCTTCGACAGCAACTCCTTGCTGGACACGGTCGAGTGGTACGGCCGCGGTCCCCAGGAATCCTACGCCGACCGCACCAGCGGCGCCGCGCTGGGGCGCTACAGCGGCAAGCTGGCCGACCAGTACCACAACTACATCCGGCCGCAGGAAAGCGGCAACAAGACCGGCGTACGCTGGCTGGCCTTGTCCGGCGCCGGCAGCGGCATCCTGCTGCGCGGTGCGCAGCCGCTGTCGGTCAACGCCCTCGCCTTCCCCTACGAAGACCTGTACCCGCGCCCACGCGGCACCTGGCATAGTTCCGACATCCGCCCGCACGGCGACGGCTCCCTGCTGGTGGACGCCGTGCAGACCGGCGTTGGCGGCGACACCGGCTGGAGCCAGGTCGGCCGTCCGCACATGAAGTACCGCGTCAAGCTGGAGCCAACCAGCTACCAGTTCACCATCGCACCACAAGGAACCGTGCAATGAGCCACAACCCTACCCGCCGCCGCGTCTTGGCCGGCGCCGCCGCGGCCACCGGCGCGGCCCTGCTGCCTATGTCCGCCACCGTGCACGCCGCCGCCAGCGCGCGCTTCAGCATCGGCAAGGACGACTTCATGCTCGATGGGAAACCGCTGAAGATACGTTGCGGCGAAATGCACTTCGCCCGCGTCCCGCGCGCATACTGGCAGCACCGCCTGCAAGCCATCAAGGCGATGGGCCTGAACACCGTCTGCGCCTACCTGTTCTGGAACTACCACGAATGGCGCGAAGGCCGCTACGACTGGTCCGGCCAGCGCGACGCGGCCGAATTCTGCCGCCTCGCGCAGCAGGAAGGCTTGTGGGTCATCCTGCGCCCAGGCCCTTACGCCTGCGCCGAATGGGAGATGGGCGGCTTGCCCTGGTGGCTGCTGAAAAAGAACAGCGGCGACGCCTTCCTGCGCACGCGCGACGACGCCTTCATGAAGCCCGCCAAGCGCTGGCTGGCCGAAGTCGGCCGCGTGCTCGGTGCGCAGCAGGTCACGCATGGCGGGCCGATCCTGATGGTCCAGGTCGAGAACGAATACGGCTTCTTCAGCGACGACCTGGAATACATGCGCGGCCTGCGCCAGGCTCTGCTCGACGCCCAGTTCGACGTCCCCCTGTTCCAGTGCAATCCAACCAACGCCGTCTCCAGAACCCATATCCCCGAACTGTTCTCAGTGGCGAACTTCGGCACCGACCCCGACTCGGGCTTCAAGGCCCTGCAGGCGGTGCAGCAAGGGCCGCAGATGTGCGGCGAATACTATTCCGGCTGGTTCGATACCTGGGGCAACCCGCACCGCCGCGGCGCCGCCACCAAGGCCGTGGAGGATATCCAGCACATGCTGAAACTGGGCGGCTCCTTCAGCCTCTACATGGCCCATGGCGGCACCACTTTCGGCCTGTGGGGAGGCTGCGACCGGCCGTTCCGCCCCGACACCAGCAGCTACGATTACGATGCACCGATCGGTGAAGCCGGATGGATCGGGGAGAAATTCCAGGCTTACCGCAAGGGCATCGAGCCCTTCCTGCAGCCTGGCGAAACGCTGCCGCCGCCACCTGCGCGCCAGCCGGTGATGGCGATTCCCGCTTTCACCCTCAAGGAATCCGCCTCCGTCTTCTCCGGCATGCCGCAGGAAGCGCGGCGCGACGTGTCGCCGCGCCCGATCGAAGAGTACGACATCAGCCGCGGCCTGGTTTCCTACCGCGTCACCCTGCCCGCCGGGCCGGCAGGCAAGCTGTCCGCCGCCAAGGTGCGCGACCTGGCCTGGGTTCACCTGGACGGCAAGTTGGCGGGGACTTTCGACACCCGCCACCGCCGTTTCAGCATCGACTTGCCGGCACGCGACAAGCCAGCCACGCTGGAGATCCTGCTGTACACCATCGCCCGCGTCAATTTCGGCCCGGAAGTGCACGACCGCAAAGGCCTGCACGGCCCCGTGCAATTCCTGCCCAAGGGCGGCGCCCCGCTCGCACTGGAAAACTGGGAAATCCGCGCCATCGACTTCGACGCGGACGGCGTGCTGCCGCCGCTTGAATGGAAGCAGCAGCGCACGCGCGGCCCGGCCTTCTGGCGCGGCACTTTCGATGCGGCGAAGACCGCCGACACCTTCCTCGACATGTCGGCCTGGGGCCAGGGCGTCGTCTGGATCAACGGCCGCTGCCTGGGACGCTACTGGAGCATCGGCCCGACGCAGACAATGTACCTGCCAGGCCCATGGCTGAAGCGCGGCCGCAACGAAGTCGTGGTGCTGGACCTGACCGGCCCGCAGCGCGCCGAATTGCGCGGGCTGCAAGCGCCAATCCTCGACCGCCTGCAGCCCGAACGCGACCTGCCCCGCCCTCCGAGCAAGGCCAAACTCAAACTGGACGGCGTAGCGCCGGCCTACAGCGGCCAGTTCCAGCCCGGCAGCGCCACCCAGGACGTACGCTTCCCAACGCCCGTCAGCGGGCGGCAGTTCTGCCTCGAATCGCTCGACGCTTTCGACGGCAAGCAATACGCCGCCGTGGCCGAAATCTCCCTGCTCGACGCCAAAGGCAAGCCGATCGACCAGAGCGCCTGGACCATCGCCTACGTGAGCAGCGAAGAGGCCCGGCGCGAAGACGGCCAGGCCCTGAACGCCATCAACGGCCAGGCCAGCGACTTCTGGCACACGGCGTTTGGCAACGTTGGCGGAAAGACCATTGCTTCCGGCCATCCGCACCGCCTGGTGATCGACCTGGAAAAGACCGTCGAAGTGGCCGGCATCCGCTATACGCCGCGCCAGGGCGACGACAAGGTGACGGGCCGCATCCGCCGCTTCAACGCCTATCTCGGGGCGCAGCTGGTGGATCCGGGGGAGTAAGCGACGCTATGCCCAATCGATATAGAACGCTATAAATTTCTCATATTTCTGGACTAGCTCGCCACGGTAGACTTGCCCTAACACTTCACCCACGAACAGCAAAAATGAAGATTACCAAACTGACCACCTACCGCATCCCGCCGCGCTGGATGCTGCTCAAGATTGAAACCGACGAGGGCATCGTCGGTTGGGGCGAGCCGGTCATCGAAGGCAAGGCACGCACGGTGGAAACAGCCGTCCACGAGTTTTCGCAATACCTGGTTGGCCAGGATCCGCGCCGCATCAACGACCTGTGGCAAGTCATGTACCGCGGCGGCTTTTACCGCGGCGGCGCCATCCTCATGAGCGCGATCGCCGGTATCGACCAGGCGCTGTGGGACATCAAGGGCAAGGCGCTCGGCGTGCCGGTGTACGAGCTGCTGGGCGGCCTGGTACGCGACCGCATGAAAACCTATAGCTGGGTGGGCGGCGACCGTCCGGCCGACGTCATCGACGGCATCAGGAAGCTGCGCGAAGCGGGCTTCGACACCTTCAAGATGAACGGCACCGAGGAATTCGGCATCATCGAAAGCTCCGCCGCCGTCGATGCCGCCGTGCAGCGCATTGCGGAAATCCGCGACGCCTTCGGCAACCAGATCGAATTCGGCATCGATTTCCACGGCCGCGTTTCCGCGCCGATGGCCAAGGCGCTGCTGCGCGAACTGGAGCCTTACCGCCCGCTGTTCGTGGAAGAACCGGTGCTGGCCGAGCAGGCCGAGTACTACCCGCGCCTAGCCGAATCGACCTCGATTCCGCTGGCGGCCGGCGAACGCATGTTCTCGCGCTTCGAATTCAAGAACGTGTTCCAGGCTGGCGGCATCAACATCGTGCAGCCGGACCTGTCGCATGCCGGCGGCATCACCGAGTGCGTGAAGATCGCCGGCATGGCGGAAGCCTACGACGTGGCCCTGGCCCCGCACTGCCCGCTTGGCCCGATCGCGCTGGCGTCCTGCCTGCACGTGGACTTCGTCTCGTACAACGCCGTGCTGCAGGAACAGAGCATCGGCATCCACTACAACAAGGGCGGCGAGGTGCTCGACTACGTATTGAACAAGGAAGACTTCAAGATCGAAAACGGCTACATCAAGCCGCTGCCCAAGCCAGGCCTGGGCGTGGAAGTCGATGAGCAGCGCGTGATTGAAGCCAGCCGCAATGCGCCCGACTGGACCAACCCGCTGTGGCGCCACCCCGACGGCAGCGTCGCGGAATGGTAAGCCACGCCGACAGCGCCAGCCTGCTCGGCCTCGATTGGGGCAGCAGCAGCCTGCGCGCCTTCCTGCTCGGCTCCGGCGGCAAAGTGCTGGCGGAACGCAGCAACAGCCAGGGCGCTTCCACCCTGTCCGGCGTGCCTGCCTTCGCCGATGCGCTGCAAGGCATCGCCGGCGACTGGCTGGCCGCCCATCCGGGCCTGCCCATCCTCGCCTGCGGCATGATCGGCAGCCAGCACGGCTGGCGCGACGTGCCTTACGCCGCCTGCCCGGCCGACGCCGCCGCGCTGGCGGCCGGCATGCTGTCCAGCCCCGGCGCCGAAATCAGCATCGTGCCCGGCATGCTGTACGACGACGGCGCCCTGCCACCGGACCTGATGCGCGGCGAGGAAACCCAGATCGTGGGCGCCCTGCAGCTGCAGCCCGCGCTGCGCGAAGCATCCTGCATCGTCCTGCCCGGCACCCATTCGAAATGGGCGCAAGTGAATGACGGCCGCCTGCGCCGTTTCGCCACCCATATGACGGGCGAACTGTTCGCCGTGCTGCGCAGCCACTCCGTGCTGGGCCGCCTGATGGGCGACAGCGGCGCATTCGCCGAACACGCTTTTGTGGCGGGCGTCGACGCCGCCCGCGATTGCGGCCACCTCGGCATGAGCCACCAGATTTTTGCGGCGCGCACCCTGGGCGTCACCGGCCGCGCGCCGGCCAGCGACCTGGCCGACTATCTTTCCGGCCTGCTGGTGGGCCACGAATTGCGCGCCGGCCTGGCCTGGCGCGATGCGGCGGGCCTGGCGCAAGCACCGCTGGCCCTGGTCGGCAGCCACGTGCTGTGCCAGCGCTACGCCCTTGCGCTGCAGCGCTTCCAGGCCGAACCGCCGCTGCTGCTCGATAACACCGCTCCGGCCGGCCTGTACCACCTGGCGCGCGCCGCCGGCATGATCAAGGATTGAAATGACGAATACCCCCGCCTCCCCCTTCCATGCCGCTTTCGCAGAGTTGCCGCTGGTCGCCATCCTGCGCGGCATCCAGCCGCATGAGGCCGAAGGCATCGGCGCCGCCCTGTATGACGCGGGCTTCCGCCTGATCGAGGTTCCGCTGAATTCTCCGCAGCCGCTGGAATCCATCGCCCGCCTGGCGCGCAGCCTGCCGTCCGGCGCGGTGCTCGGCGCCGGCACCGTTCTGAGCACCGCCGCCGTGCAGGATGTGCGCAATGCCGGCGGCCAGCTGATCGTCATGCCGCATTCGGACACCGCGGTCATCCGCGCCGCCAAGGAAGCCGGCATGTACTGCGTGCCCGGCGCCGCCACGCCGACCGAAGCTTTTGCCGCCGTCCACGCCGGCGCCGATGCGCTCAAGCTTTTCCCGGCCGAACTGGTGACGCCAACCGTGATGCGCGCCATGCGGGCCGTGCTGCCGCCGGCACTGCCGCTGCTGCCGGTCGGGGGCGTCACTCCGGGCAGCATGGCAACCTGGCGCGCAGCAGGCGCCACCGGCTTTGGCCTCGGCTCGGCACTGTACCAGCCAGGCCTGGGCGCAGCGGCCGTCGCCGAACGCGCACGCGCCTTCGTTGCAGCCTGGAGGCAGGATGGAACAGCGCGCCCTGCCTGAAGCAGCGCTGCCTTCCGCCCAGATCGGCGCCCTGCTCTGGCATGACGGCTGCTGGTGGTGGAGCGATGCCGCCGCGCCGGCGCTGAAAGCCTGGCGCGGCAAGGGCCAGCCGGAAACCAGCCGCCTGCCCGAGCATCTCGCCGCGTTTGCTTTCTGCCGCAGCGGCAAGCTGCTGCTGGGCCTCGACAAATGGCTGTACCTGGCCGAGCGCACGCCGCCCGGCGCGCTGAAACTGGCGCGCCGCCTTCCCCTTGCGGTAGCCGCCGTCGATCCCGCCGAAGCGCGCACCCGGATCAGCGACGGCTGCGCCGACCGCCATGGCAATTTCGTCCTCGGCACCGCCAACCTGCATCCCGGCGCGCCGCCGATCGGCAGCTTTTATCAATATTCCCAGCGCCACGGCCTGCGCCGCCTGGCCTTGCCCACCGTCGCTGCAGCCCATGGCATCGGCTTCAGCGCCGATGGCGCCACCCTGTATTTCGCCAATGGCGACGGCAGCGAAATACTGGAAACTACGTATGACCCGGCGCGTGCCGAAGTCGGTAGAATCAAACGGTTCGCCAGCCTTGGCGGCGCGCGCCTCGGCGGCGTTACGGTCGATGCCGCCGGCAATCTGTGGGCGGCATTGCGCGAGGAAGGGCGGCGCGGCCGCCTGGCGCAATTCGCACAAGGCGGCGTGCTGCTGCAGGAGATTGCATTGGCCGCCACGCATCCCGCGCGGCCCGCTTTCGGTGGACAAAAGATGGAACAATTGGCTGCCGGCGCCCGCGATGGCGGCTTGCACACCATCGAGATGGCCGGCGTGCAGGGACTTCCCCCGTCCCTGTTTGACGACGCTGCCGATTGACGCTGCCCGGGGAGCGGCCCTATTATTGACCGCATGTCAGATCCACGCTCGGACCGCTTCGTACGGTCCCACCTGAAAACGCGCCACCTGGTGCTCCTGGTCGAATTGGGCCGGCACCGCTCGATCCTCCACGCAGCACAGGCGGCAAACCTCACCCAGCCTGCGGCATCCAAGCTGCTGGGCGAGATCGAACACGCGCTCAACGTGCAGCTGTTCGAACGCCTGCCGCGCGGCGTGGTGCCGACCTGGTACGGCGAAGTGATGATACGCCGCGCCGGCACCGCCCTGGCGGAAATGGATGCGGCGCACCAGGAAGTGATGGAACTGATTTCCGGCCTGTCCGGCCGCGTCTCGATCGGCACCGTGCTGACGCCTTCCGCGGGACTGGTCACCGACGCGGTCAAGCTGCTGAAAAGCCGCACCGCCAAAGTGCAGGTATCGATCACGGTCGACACCTCCAAGATCCTGGTGGACCGCATGCGCGCCGGTGAATTCGACCTCGTGATCGGCCGCCTGCTCGATTCCAACGTCGCATCCGAATTCAATTTCGAACCGCTGACTGACGAGCCGCATAGCCTGATCGCCGCCGCCGACCATCCCTTCGTCGGCCGCAAAGACCTGCAGCTGGCCGACCTGGCGCGCGAGCCCTGGGTACTTCCTCCAGCCGGCAGCATCCTGCGCGACCGCCTGACGTCGATGTTCCTTTCGCAAGGCCTGGAGCCGCCGACCGAAGTGGTGGAAACGCTGGCCATGCCTGTGGTGGTCAACCTGCTGCCCGGCAGCCGCATGATCGCCGCCATGCCGGAAGAAACCGTGCGCCCTTACCTGGACGCCGGCCTGCTGGCCGTGCTGCCGTGGGACCTGGGCCTGCGCATGGACATGTACGGCATCGTCACCCGCAAGCGCCACCGCCTCTCGCCCGGCGCCGAAGCCATGCTGGCCGCCTTGCGCGAGGCGGCCCAGGCACGCTACCGCCGCTGATCGAGCCAGGATCAATAACTCACGTGGTAATCCTTGGGGAACTTGCGTCCCGCGAAAGCTTTTTTCTGCGTCCATTCCAGGGCCGGCGCCGTCCAGTAGGAATCGTCGGCGGGCAAGCCTAGCGCCAGCAAGCTCGAAGCGGCGATATACATGCTGCCATTATTCGAATACCAATCCCCCAGTTCCGGCTGGTGGCCGACAAAGCCGATGGTCAGGTAGCCGTCCCTGGTGAAATTGCCCGGGTCGGTCCAGATAGCCTTGTGTACCGCCTGCAGGGCCGCACGCACCTGCCCTTCCGGCAAACTTGCCGGCAACTGCTTGCGCCAGGCCAGCAATGCCAGCGGCTGGAAGGCGGCGGTGCGGTAAGTCAGGGAGCGGCCGATGGGCGGGAAACTGCCTTGCGGCGAAATGAAACGCTCCAGGTGCTCGCCGTACCGCTGCATGCGCTTCTGCGCCTGCGCCAGCAGGTCGGCCGGCTTGCCGTTCCAGAATGGTCCGTTGGCCCGGGCCAGCACTTCCAGGATCTCCACCAGCATCGGATACATGACGAAGGAGTTGTAGTAATCGAAGTGGAAAGCCTCGCCATCCTTGATCCAGCCGTCGCCCACATACCATTCGTTGATCTTGCGGATGGCAACGTTCATGCGCATCGGGTCGTACTCCTCGCCGATCGACAGCAGGAACGCTTCGTTCATTGCCGCGAACAGCATCCAGTTGATATACGGCGGCTCGATACGGCGCAAACCCTTGATCTCGCCGACGATGCGCTGCTTGGTGACCGCGTCGAGCGGCTCCCACAGGGCTTTCGGCGCACGCATCAGCGCATTGGTGAAGTAGGCGGAATCGACCAGGGCCTGGCCGTGCCCTTTCCACAACAGGTAATCGGGCGATGCCGGATCGACCGAACTGCTGAAGCTTTGCAGCGCTTGTTCGCGCAGGCGCTTGCGGCTGCGGCCTTCGGCGCTGTCGTCATCCGGCAGCGCCAGCCAGGGCGCGATGCCTGCGATCAGGCGGCCAAAGCATTCCAGGTAGGCGACGCCGGGCTCGCGGCCGTCCCAGCTTGGGCTCAGTTCGAGCGCAAACTTCTTTTTCAATTCGCCTTTCGCCATATTCGACAGCACCGGTTCGGCCATCTTTTGCAGCAAGCCGACCATGTAGGCGCGGTCCCCGCCCGCTGCAGTGCCGCCTGCAAATGCCGGCGCCGACGCCGCCAGGCCGCCGGCCAGCAAGCCATGCATGAAATTCCTTCGCTCCATTCGTTCTCCCCTATTTGTTGTTGTCGATGTAGCGCACCATTTCAGCCGACGCCAGCAGGAAAGCGCCAACGCCAAAATGCGCGGTCGAATTGCGGTCCACCACCTGGCCCGGTATGGCGCGGTCGCCAATCGGCTGCACGTAGCCGATCTTGCCGTCGGGCTGCAACGCCACGTGTACCAGGTAATCCCAGCCCTTGAGCGCCACCGGCGCGTACTCCGCACGCTCCAGCAAGCCGTTGTTCATGCCCCACAGGTAGGCATAGGTGAAGAAGGCAGTCCCGCTGGTTTCCGGCCCCGGCGCATGCTGCGGGTCGAGCAGGCTGCGCGTCCAGTAGCCCTCCTGCTGCTGCGCTTTTTTCAGCGCCGCCGCCATGCCCTGGAACTTGCTCACGTATTCGCCGCGGTGCGGCGCATCCTTCGGCAAATCCTGCAACACCCTGGCAAGTCCGGCGAATACCCAGCCATCGCCGCGCGCCCAGAAGTCCTTGCGTCCGTTGGCGCTCTTGTGCGCCGGGTAGACATAGCGCGCATCACGGTAATACAGCTTTTCGGCCCGGTCGTACATGATGCTGTCCGCGTACTGGAAATACTCGTGCAGCTTCTCCAGGTATTGCGGGTTGCCCGTGGCCTTGTACAACCTGGTCATCACCGGCATCACCATATACAGGCCGTCGGCCCACCACCAGTAATCGCTGCGAGCGGTCGACATCTGGTACTCCATCACCTCGCGGGCGCGGGCGATGCGTGCCGGGTCTTTGTCCAGCTGGTACAGATCGGCGTAGGTCTGGAAGCAGATCTGCCAATCGCCGAACAGTACGTGATCGTCGGTCTCGCCGTAGCTCAGCTTCCACGCGCTCTTGTCGGTCGACCGTGCGCCCTGCCATTGGTTATGCCGGGCCCAGTCCAGCGAGTATTGCAGGTAAGCCGGGTTGCCGGTGACACGGTATGCCTCCATATTCCCGGTGTGATAGGCCGCCACGTTCCAGAACGCCCACTCCTGCGGCGGATTGTGGGCTTGCCAGTAGGTGTTGACCCGGTCGATGGTGGCGACCACTTCCTGCCGCTGCGGCGCCTGCGGCAGCGAAGTGCAGCCGCCCAGCACGGCCAGGGCCAGCAATGCGGTGTGAACTAGTTTCATGGTTCCCCTGCCTTGATTCGAAAAAAGCCGAAGACACTTGCGTGCCTTCGGCGGAAGGGACCGGGGACGGAAGAGAGAGAAAACCGCCCCGGGTACTGCTTACAACTTGCCGCGCAGGCCGATCTTGATGGTGCGGCCGTCGTACTTGGCGTAATCCATGCGCGTCTTCTTGCCGCTGCCGTACTGGCCGGTGGCATCCTCGAAATAGTCGTACGACAAGGTGTTCGAGAGGTTCAGCGCGTCCAGCCGCAACTCCAGGTTATCGTTGATCTTGTAGCTGATATTGCCATCCAGGTAGCCGCGCGCGGCGCGCCAGCGAATCAGGTCGTCGCCGTTGTTCTTCGGATTGTCGCTGTGCAGGCTGCGTCCCTTGTAGTTATAGGAGAAGCGCACTGCCCATGGACCGTTCTCGTAATAGGCCGTGGTGCTGTAGGCGTACTTGGGCACCGAGTTGACTTCGATCTCCTTGCCCGCATTGGTGATCCACCTCTGGCTGTTGAATGGGTCAATGTGGGTGTAGCTGGCCAGCGCGCCAAAACCCTTGAACGGCGCCGGCAGGAAGTCGAAGTCCTGCTGGTAAGACAGCTCGTAGCCCTTCAGGACCTGGCGGCCGGCATTGCTGTAGGTACGCAGCGTCATCGGCATGTTCGGGTCCACATGGCCGTCCGGCAGGTAGAAGATGGCGCCCATCGCCGTATCCGGCAAGCCCAAAGCACCAAAGGTGGTTTGCGTCGTGCTGGACACCGTGGCATCGGTCAGCACCTTGCGGAAGTAGGCCGCTGACAGAAGGCTGCCCCTGCGGAAGTAGTATTCCAGGCTGGTGTCGAAGTTCTTCGACTGCTGCGGGCGCAGGTTGGGATTGCCGGCGGTGGCCGAGTTGTCGAACGGATTGGGCACCACGGTTTGCGCCGCGATGATCGACAGCGAAGCGCGCGAAATCGTCTTGCCGAAGGAAGCGCGCCACATCAGGTCGTCGGTCAGGTCGAGGGCGCTGCTGACGGCCGGCAGCACGTTGCTGTAGGAGCCGTGCTCCTGGTTGGGCTGATAAGTATTGCCGCTGCCTGTCTTCTTGAAGTTGTCGATATCGAGCTCGGTGCGCGAATAGCGCACGCCGGCATTCAGGCGCAGCCCGTGGCCAAGCACTTCGCCCTTGAAGTCGGACTGCACGAAGCCCGAGGTCACCTTCTCGGTGGCAGTGAAGCTTTGCGCAGGAGTGAAAGTAGCCTCGGTGTTGTAGGCCAGCGGATCGAATGTCGAGTAGGTGTAGTCGCGCGTGAAGGTGCCGAACTTGTGCGGCCAGCCCGCCCCCATGTCCAGGTTGCTGATCGGCAGGTCGAACACCATGCCCTGGCGCATGCCCGCATTGCCAAGGGAATTCAGCTTGGTGGTCATGTCGGAGGTAGCGTTGCGCTTGTTCACGCCCTTCTCCGTATCCACATACACCAGGCCAGTCCTCAGGTGCCCGGTCCAGTCGCCCCAAAGGTTGTAATCCAGGTCGGCGACCAGGCGGCCCTGGCGTCCACGGTCGGTTTCACGCGTCAAACCGGTGCCGATCCCGAAGCCGGCGTAGTTGGCCGGGTTCAGGTAATCGCTGGTCGAGGACAGCGACGGGTACACATGGTCGCTGCCGTAATCGATGGTCGAAGTGATGCCGAAGATCTGGCCGGACAAGGTGTCCTGATAGCTTTGCGCCTTGCTGCTGTTGGCACTCACCTGAGCCGTCAGCGCCAGCTTGTCGGTGGCTTTCCAGTTGCCGTTCAGGGAGACGTAGCCGAACCTGGTCTCGTCCTCGCTATAGGTGACGCCGCTGCTGTAGGACGTATTGCCAAAGGTGCCGGTCAGCAGGTTGGAGCCCGGATCGATGTGCACGTCGATCGGCACCAGGCCATTGTGCCCGGCGGTCCCTGGGGCCGCGGCGGGGTTGGTGGTTTTGCTGTTGCGGATCAGGATGCCGTAATACAGCTCATCGCGCGAGTTCTTCAACCTGGAGTACATGGTATCCAGGCTGACGTTCAAGGTGCCGTCCTTGTACTGCAGCGAAGACACCAGCCCATCGCGCGTGCGGTCATTGGACGAACCGTAGAAGCGGTAGATGCGCGGCAGCAGCGCATTGTCCACCTGGTCCCTGGTGTAGCCGGACAGGTTGGCGCGCGGATCGTCGTAATCGAGCTGCATGGCGAAATTGCCCAGCGGAGGATTCTTGCTGCCGCGCGCCGAGCTGTTATAGCCGCCGGTGGCCTCGAAGCCGGAGCGGTTGTTCACCGCCTTCGAATGGGCACCGCCGATCAGGAAGCCCCAGTTGCCCCAGGTGTTCGAATACAGCGCGAAACCGGCAGGATCGGTCTTTTTCGACATCGTGTTGTACGCCGCCGTCACCGAATAGCGCACCGCGCCTTTCGGATTGTCGAATGGGCGCGGCGATTGCAGGTCCACCACGCCGCCCATGCCGCCCTCGGGCAGTTCGGCCAGCGGCGACTTGTAGAAGTCCACGCGGCCAAACAGTTCCGAAGCAAACACGTCGTAGTTGAAGCCGCGCGCCGCACTGCCGATGGAGCCGGTGCTGGTGGTATTTACCGGCGCCCCGTTCAGCGTGGTCACGGAATACTCGGTCGGCAGGCCGCGGATCGAGATGCGCTGGCCCTCAGCCGAGCTTTCATCCCGGTTCAGGATGATGCCGGGCACGCGCTGCAGCGATTCCGCCACGTTCGATTCCGGGAACTTGCCAATGTCCTCCGCCACGATGGAATCGCGCACGCCGATGGCCTGCGCTTTCAGGTTCAACGCTTTCTGCAGGCTGGAACGGAAGCCCGTCACCACCACCGTGTTTGCCGCGTCGACGTTGGCGGGAACGTCCCCGTTGCCTGCCGCCGCTGCTGCGGCCTCCTGCGCCATGGCCCCATTGCCAAAAGCGGATGCCAACGCCACTGGAAGCAGCGTCGCCAGTACTTTCTTTTTCATTGTTGTCTCCCCTTTAAAACCCGCTCCAGTCCAGCACCTGCACCGGCTCTGCTGGCCGCTGTGCAATGCCTTCCCCATCCACCTGCGCCACGTTCTGCACGAACAGGCTCAGGATGCCGCGCGACTTCCACAACTCGCTGTCGAAGGTCGGCTCCCAGGCGCCGGCCGGCAAATTGTTCAAGTCGTGCACGGACCATTGGAAGGGCTGGAAATCCTTGATGACGGCGACCGATACCTTGCTGCCGCGCTCTTCGTCGCGGAATACCAGCAGGCCGCCCTGGCCGGACAGCAGTAACTGTGGCCGCGCCATCGGAATATGTTTGGTGCCGCCGCCGGACAGGCTGAACGCTGTCTTGTGCAGCGGCAGGGTGAGCACGCGCCAGCCCTGTTCCGCGTAATGCACCACGCGATACTGGGGGATAGCGCTATCTTCATCACGCCAGTAAGTGGCGATATAGGGATGGCCTGCATCGTCGGCAGCCATCGAAGTCTGGTTGATCAATTCCCTGTGCTGCGGGATGTGCAGCGCATACTCCGCGCTGGCCGCGGTGATCGGCAGCCGGTATGGCGTTCCATCCGCATGCTCCCAGCTTTTGCCGCCGTCGCGCGAACGCGCATAAGCCAGGTCATGGTTGCTCGCCACGTCCGGCGACTCGCGCCATACCCAGGACAGGTGCAGTGTTCCCTGGCGGTCCACGGTCGCCTGCCAATAGGCATTGCGCTGTCCCTCGCCATCGATCAGCTTGTCCTGCAAGCGCTCCCATTTGCCGCTGGACCGGCGGTAGCGGTTCATTACCAGGTTGCCGCGTCCCGATGCGCCATCGCGATACAGGAACAGCAGGTCGCCGTCCGACAAGCGATAGAACTCGGGATAGCTCACCGCTTGTTCGTCGCGCCCCACCATGGCCTGCCGCACGCCAAGCGTCAGTGCACCCGGCGCCGTGCCGCGGGTGTAGCGCAGAGGATTGTCGTGATGGTCCCACGCCACGTGCAGGTAACCTGCGCCGTCAACCATGATGCTGATGCCGTTATGTGCGTCATCGGCCCTGCCCTGGTACTGGCTGCGCTGCACGGTCCAATTGCTTTCGCCCACGCGGCGCCTGGCCAGCACGACATAGCGCTCGGCGTCATAAAAGGCGGCGAACTGCACGTCATTGTGGGTAACGAGGGAATTCTTGCGGAACACGGTCACGTTGACCGAATTATTGGCCCAGCCGGGGCCGATAGTCGATTGCTTAACCCCGTTTGCCTGCACCGCCGCAATGCAGAGTACGACCAGCATTGCAGTTGACAGCACTCTCCATTTCGTCGCAGTTGATTTCATGGTCGGGTAGCAATTATTAACTAATTCGAAATCATTCTACGAAAGATCGAAATATGCGATGTATATGTTCTTTCGAATCTCCTAGATCAAAACGATATAGCCGTGCCGGTGATATACTGTACCCATACACAGTATCCTGCGAGCTGCCAAATGAACAAACTTGTCGTTGCCATCTCTTCGCGCGCCCTGTTCCAGCTGGACGAAAGCCATGCGGTCTACGAGTCCCAGGGAGTCGCTGCTTACTGCGCCCACCAGCGCGAAAATGAACATGTGGTGCTGGAGCCGGGACCGGCATTCAACCTGGTGCGCAAGCTGCTGGCCTTGAACAAGGGCGAACCCGACGTCCCGCTGGTGGAAGTGGTGCTCCTGTCGCGCAATAGCGCCGACACCGGCCTGCGCATCTTCAACTCCATCGAGCACTACCAGCTGGACATCAAGCGCGCCGCCTTCTGCTCCGGCGCCAGCACGCATCGCTATGTGGAAGCTTTCGGCGCGCAGCTATTCCTCTCCACCAACCAGGACGACGTGCGCGAATCGCTGGCCCAGGGCCACGCAGCGGCGACCATCCTGCCGTCGCACCGCGAAGACGGCATCGGCCAGCTGCGCATTGCCTTCGATGGCGACGCGGTGCTGTTCTCCGACGATTCCGAGCGCATCTACAAGCAGCTCGGCCTCGACGCCTTCGCCCGCAACGAGCGCGAAGCGGCGCGCGATCCGATGCCCGGCGGCCCGTTCAAGAACTTCCTCGCGGCCCTGCACGCGATCCAGGCGGCGCACGGCGCGGAAGATGCGCCGATCCGCACCGCGCTGGTCACCGCCCGCTCCGCGCCCGCCCACGAGCGCGTGATCCGCACCCTGCGCGCCTGGAACATCCGCATCGACGAAGCGCTGTTCCTCGGCGGCATGCCGAAAGGAGCCTTCCTCAAGGCTTTTGGCGCCGACATCTTCTTCGACGACCAGCCGGTACACTGCGATTCAGCGCGCGAGTTCGTCCCAACCGGACATGTCCCCTACGGCATCGCGAATGCCGCTATCGGCGGGGAAAATTGACAGCACCTGCAGGAAGCTGGCTTCCGGCGCGGCACTGAGTTCGAGCAGTTCGCCTGATACAGGGTGCTTGAACGACATGCCGACTGCCGCCAGCATCAGCCGCCCAAAGCCGAAACGCTCGGCGAAGTAGCGGTTATGGCGCCCGCGCCCGTGGTTTGCATCGCCGATGATGGGATGGCTGATGTGCTTCATGTGGCGCCGCAGCTGGTGGCGGCGCCCAGTTTCCGGAAAGAGTTCAACCAGGCTGTAACGGCTGCGGTCATAACCTTCGATGGCTACCGGGATCTCCGTGGCCGCCAGCCGGCGAAAGCGCGTCAGCGCCTCACGTACCGGCGCCTCCTCCTCCTTGCAGCGCCGATCCTCCGGCTCTTCCCGCAACGGATGGTCAATCACTCCTTCCAACGGCGCCCAGCCGCGCACCATGGCCAGGTAGCGCTTGTGCACCTCGCCCGCCATGAAGGCCTTGCCCAGCAGGCTGGCGGCCTGCTGGTCGCGTGCGAATACCAGCAAACCGGAGGTGGGCCGGTCCAGCCTGTGCACGGCGTAGACATATTCGCCGCCATTCATCTCGCGCGCATACTGCAAGGCGAATTCGGTTTCGTGCGGATCGATCGGGCTGCGATGCACCAGCAGGCCGGCAGGCTTGTGCACCACGAGCAGCGATGCATCGCGATAGATTTCGGTAAGAGGATTGTTCTTCATTGCGGGCGACATTGTCCCATACATGAGGTATTGCAATTTATGTAATAGGCAATCACAATGCCTCAGGCCTATTCTTGAGGAAGCCAATTGAAGAAATTGTTCGCCTGGTTCAAACGCCGCTCACTGCAGCAAAAGTCGCCGGTCCGCAAGCCGGCGCCACATTGGGACCAATCGGCAGCCATGCCGGAATTCATGGCGCCCGAGGTCCCCGACTACACTTCGCGGCAGGAAGCCGACTCCTTCCAGTCCTTTCCCCAGGATAGCGGCTGGCAGCCGCCAAGTTGTGATGCGCCGAGCTTTGACAGCAGCGCCAGCTTTTCCTCCCCGAGCAGCTGCGACACTTCCAGCTCCAGCTTCAGCTCCAGCGATCCCTGAGCGTCCTGCAAATTGTGCAGTTGGATATGCCGAAAGCTTCGTTCACATGTGCGAAGGACGCGGCGTAGACTGGGCTCCCAATGTTTCAGAGGAGCCCAAAATGCGCTACCCAGCCTTGAACGCCTACCTGGAGCGCCTGGCGGTTGGCGAAGCCTCCACCGGCAACTTGCGCCAAGGCGCCGACGGCGAAGTCCAGGGCCATATTTTCAACTGCTGGCTGGGCAGCGCCTTCCATCCGATCCGCGAACTTGGCAGCGGCGCGATAAGCGGATTCGCCGGCCGCGTGCGCGGTGTCGCCGAAGAGGACCGGGCCCTTCCCGTCTGGACGTACCTCGATGGCGCAGCCAGCGATGATGAATCCGTCGCGCTGGACCGCCTATGCCGCACACTCCATGCGATCAATTTCTTCCGTAACGAAGCACTGGCCGCGAACACATTGCACCTGAACGTGCACAACCGCCTGCTCAGCGCCGTGAGCAGCAACCACGGCATGGCATTCCGCCGCATTCTCGACACGCTCGGGCTGCCGCAGGGGCAAATCGTGCTGCAACTGCCCGCCGTGAACGCGCGCCAGAACTGGATGCTGAATTACGTCGCCGACAACTACCGCCGTAACGGCTTCCGCATTTCGGTGAAAGTGGCCAATGCGCTTCAGCTACCGTCCGTACTGGGCCATGCCCGGGTGGATGCAGTGCGTATCGGCAGCCTGCTCGGCGCCGGAACGGCCGAACTGACCCAGGTGCTGGCGCAGGCCGCAGCGCTGGAGGTGCAAGTCCTGGTCAAAGGCGACTCCCCTGCCCTGCGCGAAGCTGCGGCGCGTACCGGCGCCCTGGTCCTGGTACAGGATAACGCACGAAAGGATAACGAGCGACTGGTGGCTTAAGGCAGCACCCTGCGCAGCGTCCCGATTGCCACCGGCCGCTCCAGCTGGTGGTCAAATCCCGCGCCACGTGCGATAACCTTGTCATGCGACTGGTCCGAATCGCTCAGGGCGATATAGGTCGCATGCTCTTCGGGATGCATGGCGCGCAGTTGCCGCGCCAGTGCGTAGCCTTCCACGCCCGGCATGTCGGTGCGGATCAGGACAGCATCGGGATGCAGCTCGCGCGCAGTCTCCAGTGCGCTCGGCTCGTCGCCGCAAAGAGCGACCATATGGCCTTCCGCTTCCAGCGCAGCGGGCAGTTCCGCGTCCTCGTCGTCGTCGCGGTCGACAAGCAGGATATGCAAATGCCGGCCCGTCCCTTCCTGATGTAGCAAAGGCAAGGTGACGGTGAACGTACTGCCTTTGCCGCGCCCGGCGCTGTCGGCGGTGACCTGCCCGCCATGCAAGCCCACGATGCTTTTCACCAGTGCCAGGCCGAGTCCCAGACCGCCGCCGCGCCGGTCCGGCGTCAGCTCCGCCTGCGCAAACAGTTCGAACACGCGCGGCAGCAAGTCCGCATCCATTCCCATGCCGTTGTCGGCGACCCTGATGACGACATGACCATCCCGTACCTCCGCGACAAGCTCGATACGTCCGCCCTGCTGCGTGTACTTCGCCGCATTGTTCAGGAGGTTGGCCAGCACTTGCACCAGCCGGGTGCGATCGCCCAGCACTTCGGCATCGCCGTCGCGCACGTCCAGCGCCAGCTGCTGGTTGCGGGACTCCATCAAGGGCCGCGATTGCTCGACCGCGTCCGTGACCACATCGGCCACGGTTACTTCTTTCCTTTCGATCGATACCAGGCCGCGCGTCACGCGCGACACATCCATCAGGTCATCGACCAGTTCCGTCATGTGCTTGACCTGGCGGTCGATGATCTCGCTCGAGCGCTGGATGTATTCGGGATTGCGTCCGCCCATTTTCAGCAATTGCGCCGCCGTGCTGATCGGCGCCAGCGGATTGCGCAATTCGTGCGCCAGCAAGGCCAGGAAGTCGTCCTTGCGCTGTTCCGCCTCGCGCTGCGGGGTAATGTCGGTATTGGTGCCCAGCCAGCGCTGCACCTTGCCGTGCTCGTCGCGGATCGGCACGGCGCGCGACAGGAACCAGCGGTACTGGCCGTCCGCGCCGCGCAAGGGGAAGGTATCCTCCCATGCTTCCTGGTCCTCCACGATCCGCTTGCGGAATAACGACACTACGCGCTCGACGTGGTCGGGATGGTGAACCTTCGACCATCCCCAGCCCTGCATTTCCTCGAGGGTGGTGCCCGTGTATTCAAACCAGCGGTTGTTATACCAATAGATCGAACCATCGCTATCCGCCATCCAGGCCAATTGGGGAATGTTGTCCGCCAGCGTGCGAAAAGTCAGCTCGCTCGATTTCAGCGCTTCGTCGGCAAGCTGCTGGCGCGTGACATCGAGCACCGCACCGGACATGCGCATTGGCTTGCCTTCGGCATCGCTGGCAACGACTCCCCTGCCTTGCATATAGCGGACGCCGTCGCCGGGCACATTCACGCGGAAGCTTTCGTGATAAGGAACACCGGAAGCCAATGATTGTTCAATGCCTTTACGCACATTGCCGACATCTTCCGGATGCACCACGTTGAAATAGGAGGAAATCGGACCGCCATCCGCGTCCTCGGGCGATATGCCGAACATCGCAGCCAGGTTGCTGTCCGCGTGTACGCGGTCCTGCTGGATCTCCCAGGTCCAGGTGCCGATTTCGGCGGCATCCAGTGCAGATTCAAGGCGCGACTGCGCATCGAGCAAGGCGGCGCGCATTTCCACGCTGTCGTGGATATCGGTGGAAGTGCCCATCCAGCGCACGATCTCGCCGTTTTCATTCCGCACCGGCAGCGCGCGTGCCAGCGCCCAGCGGTATTCGCCGGAGCGGTGGCGCAGACGGAATTCCATCTCATAGGGCTCGCCGGTAGCCAGGCTATGCTGCCAGCGCGCCTGCATCAACGGCACGTCATCGGGATGGAACAGGCCCTCCCAGGCATGGCCCTGCGCCACATCTTCCGGCACGCCGGTGTAGTCGTACCAGCGCTGGTTGAAATAGTCGTGGAAACCATCCGGCAGCGCCGACCACACAATCTGCGGCATGGCGTCGGCAATCGTGCGGAACTTCGCTTCGCTGTCGCGCATTGCGCGCTCAGCCAGCTTGCGCGGCGTGATGTTGCGGTAAAAGAGCGCCAGGCTTTGCTCCACCGGGTAGACGCGGATCTCAAGCCACATATCCTGGCCGTTATGGTGGTACACCTGCTCGATGGTAGCGGTGCTGCGCTCCCGCATCGCCTTGCGGTAGGCTGCCGCGATCGGCAACTGCTCCGAACCCGGCCAAGCCTCCCAGTGCGTCTTGCCGATGAACGCTTCACGCGGCCGGCCGTCGATACGCAGCGCCTCATCGTTGATGCGCTGGATGCGGAAGTCGCTGTCGAGCAGCACGAAGCCTTCATTGATAGCGTGCAGGATCAGCTCGCTATCGGCTTGCGCGCGGCGCACAAGCGCCAGGCATTTCTGCGGCCCGCCCCTACCGAGGCACTTGCGCGCTATTTCGCAGCGGATGGTGCCGCCGCTGTAGGTGATGAGTTCTGCGAGCCAAACAGCATCGTCCAGTTGCTGCTCGCTGCCGACCATCAACTCGCCTACGCTACGGTGCAACAGATCGTCCGGCGTACAACCCACCAGATCGCAAAACATCCAGTTCGCGGCAAGTATCTTTCCTTCGCCAGAGTACAACAACGCGGCGCAAGGAATGAGCTCCACCATTGCATCGTTAGACTCCATCTCGACATCTTACAAGACCCGTGGAATCAGGCTCGCTCCGGACGTTACAAGGCCAACGGGTGCATTGGCCTTTTTCTTTCTGGAATTTCTGGCCTTATGGTAACGGGACAAAGTCAGCGAGGAAGGCACGCGCGGATGGCGTGTCCAAACGGTAGATCACATTGCTCTGCACGCACGGCGTGTCTCCCGTGATGGTCGTGCCTGCCAGCATCCTGGTTTCACCGCTGCCGCTGCCGAAGAAATTGGGCCCGCCGGAATCGCCATAGCAAGTACCGCCGTTGCCGGTGGCATTGTTCTGCGACAGGCGCAGCCAGCTATCGTTCAGTGCACCGAAGGCCGAGACCGACCATTCGCGCGTGTCCTGGTAAGCGATGGTCCAGCCGCCCTTTCCGTCAAAGCTGCGCTCCTGGCCGCCGTAACCCACGGCTGTGTAAGTCGAGGTGGCCAGCAAGCCATTGCCCTTCAAGGTATCGAACAATCCCAGCGTCGGCAACTGCGCTGGCGTCACGTTTGGAATGGGCTGGTCGAACACGATCACTGCAATATCGTGTGGATCGTTTTGCTGTGCGCGATAGTCCGGATTGGCGTGGTACTGGCCCACATACATCACCGCCGAATTCAGCACCTTGCTGTCGAACGTCACCTTCACGGCTGACACGC
This sequence comes from Massilia eburnea, assembly GCF_009720745.1. Classification (GTDB taxonomy): domain Bacteria; phylum Pseudomonadota; class Gammaproteobacteria; order Burkholderiales; family Burkholderiaceae_D; genus Rugamonas; species Rugamonas eburnea. The sequence goes on from NZ_WNKX01000018.1 coordinate 126,106, forward strand.
CGGGATTGCAGTGTGCCGCGGTCAGCATCACGGTTGGGCTGATCATGGTGCCTGTGCAAAACGCGTAGGCCGTGCCCTTGCTGTCGTAATCCACCAGCGCCCCGACCTGCGGGTGCTTGTTGCCATCAGCCTGGCCGTAAGTGATGGCCTGGGCATGAGCGGCCGCCATGGCCAGCGCTGCAAGGGAAAGCGTAGACATCTTCATGTTGCGTATTCTCCTTAGTATGTGATCGAGATTGCATGCAAATATTGCAATGCCGGGCAATAGCGTGTCAATCTGAACACAGCCGCAGTGCCAAACGCGCGTCAAAACGCTGTTTTCTTGCTACTCTGTCGGCCATGCTGCCCATTCTTCCTTACCGCAAACCCCAGTTAGGCCGTGACTACTGGGTGCAGGACGACTTCCTGCCCAATGCCAATGAAATCGCACAACGCTGCTTCGACCAGGACTACTGGGAACTGGGCGCGCCCTACGCCAACGAACCCTGGCCCGGCAAGCGCACCCCGAACGCGCTCACACCAGCCGAGCTGGAATACGTGGAAACATGGGTAAAGAAGATGACCGGCGCCAAGCGCCTGTGGCAGGAAGCGACGCCGGAAGGCAGCTCGCTGAATCACAACTACTTCCAGCTGGTCGGCATGCCCGATTCGGGCGCACGCCCGCACACCGACTCCACCAAGCTTTGCCGCTACGCCAGCGTGATTTATTTGACGCCCGATCCCGATCCGGAATGCGGCACCTCGTTCTACCGCCAGCGCCAGCCGAATGGGTCGCTGGGCGGCAACCTGTGCATGCCGCCGCACGCCAACCTGCGCGAAGCGCTGAAGGTTAAGGGCTTGCCGCCGGAAGCGTGGCAGGAAGATGTGCGAGTGGATAATAAATTCAACCGCATCCTGCTGTACAAAGCAAATTTGGTGCACTCCGCCACCGGCTATTTCGGCTTCGACCATCAGGACAAGCGCCTGACTGCCGTTTTCTTCTGGATGGCGTAACTAATCTAGAGGCACCAGGGAGCGGCTTATTTGCGCTTGCCGCGCTGGAGGAGTGCGACCGCAGCTAAGATGATGGTTACGAAGAGCCACAACGGCACGGCGAGCATGAGGCTATGCCAAACAGCCAAACAAGTGTTCCGTTTCCTGAAGCACTTGCTAATCCCATGCCCACTATTGGCACGAACTGTACAAAGAGGGCAAACCAGCCGTTGTTCGAGCGAATCAGCGCAGCGCCTGCGAGAAGGAAGGTGATGATGGCTTTGTACTCGCTGCCCATATTGGTCTAATAATGGCTTTTTGCTATACGCACCGTTGCCCCACCGTCGCCGACAATTTTGGCATTCCGGCCAGTCTACACCCTAGCGAAGCGCGATGCTTATGTGCACCTTTGTCAACTTTCCACACTCGACTATGGGGTCAGCCGAACTCCTGACTTGGCGTCCAGAAACAGGGGCTACATTTATCTGTGGAGGATTTTCTACATAATATATGCCATCATTCCACATAACGCGTCATGGGACAATTCGCAACCCTTTGATTATACAACTATTTTTTGTCATAATTTGAGTTACCCACCACCAGCTTTTTAGATAGTCAAACCTTCGGATATGGATCGCCCCAAGTTTGAGCACTTTGATCTCCAGCTCTACAACCCGACGTACGACTCCCCGCTCGTCGATGTTGTAACTGAACTGGAATACCTGAGGTGTGCGTTTGCTCGCAGAATTGACCCACTCCAGTTGACCCGTCTTCCACTGCCTGGCAAAGGCTGCTACGCGGTCGTATGACCCTTCATAGCCGAGTTCTTTGAGATCCAGGTGGATCTGCTTCAG
>NZ_WNKX01000019.1 GCF_009720745.1 Massilia eburnea
CGCCGGCTGCCGTGCCGGCCCCGGCTCCTGCCGCACCGGCCGCCGTTGCCGGCCAGGCGCCTGCCGTGGGCACTGCCGGCGGCAAGCTGGTGCTGAATGTGAAGGAAGATTCGTGGGTCGAGATCCGCCGTGCCGGCCAGCCAAAGCTGATCGCGCGCATGGTGCGTGCCGGCGGCACGGAAACCTTCAATGTGCGTGCGGATGACGTGCTGATCGTCGGTAAGCCTAGCGCGGTAAGCGCCAGCCTGGCCGGCGGCAAGCTGGAGCTGACGCAAGGTCCGGGCAAGTCGTACGCCCTCGTGAACATCAAGTAATAAGAGTAGCCAAGCATGTCTTCTTCGAACAACCCGATCCCATCCGGCCCACTGGCACGCCGCGCCAGCCGCCGCGTACTGGTGCAGCACGGCGAGCGCAAGATCTGGGTCGGCGGCGATGCGCCGGTGGTGGTGCAGTCGATGACCAATACCGACACCGCCGATGCGGTGGCGACGGCGATCCAGATCAAGGAATTGGCGCGCGCCGGTTCCGAGCTGGTGCGCCTGACGGTGGACCGCCCTGAGTCGGCGGCCGCCGTGCCATATATCCGCGACCAGCTGGACAAGATGGGCGTCGACGTGCCGCTGGTGGGCGACTTCCACTACAACGGCCACACGCTGCTGACCGAGTACCCGGATTGCGCCGCTGCGCTGTCCAAGTACCGCATCAACCCCGGCAACGTGGGCAAGGGCGCCAAGCGCGACACGCAGTTCGCGCAGATGATCGAAGTGGCGGCCAAGTACGGCAAGCCGGTGCGCATCGGCGTCAACTGGGGCTCGCTGGACCAGGCGCTGCTGGCGCGCATCATGGACGAAAACGCAGCCCGCGAAAATCCGTGGAGCGCGCAGGCCGTGATGTACGAAGCGCTGATCACTTCGGCGATCGAGAACGCGGTGCGGGCGGAAGAGCTGGGCCTGGCCCGCGACAAGATCATCCTGTCGTGCAAAGTCTCCGGCGTGCAGGACCTGATCGCCGTGTACCGCGAACTGGGCAAGCGCTGCGACTATCCGCTGCACCTGGGCCTGACCGAAGCGGGCATGGGCAGCAAGGGCATCGTGGCTTCGACCGCCGCGCTGTCGGTGCTGCTGCAGGAAGGCATCGGCGACACCATCCGCATTTCGCTGACCCCGGAACCGGGCGGCGACCGCACCAAGGAAGTGGTGGTGGGCCAGGAGATCCTGCAGACCATGGGCCTGCGCAAGTTCACCCCGATGGTGATTGCCTGCCCTGGCTGCGGCCGCACCACGTCCACCGTGTTCCAGGAACTGGCGGACGATATCCAGAGCTACCTGCGCGAGCAGATGCCGGAATGGAAAAAGACCTACCCAGGCGTGGAGGCGATGAACGTGGCCGTGATGGGCTGCATCGTCAACGGCCCGGGCGAATCGAAGCATGCGAACATCGGCATCAGCCTGCCGGGCACTGGCGAATCGCCGGCCGCTCCGGTCTTCGTCGACGGCCAGAAAGTAGCGACCCTGCGCGGCGATAATATCGTTGAAGAATTCCAGGCCATCGTGCTCGACTACGTACAGAAAAACTATAGCAAAGCAGCTTAAAGAATCATGTCCAACAAAGCAGACAAAATCACGGCCATCAAGGGGATGAACGATCTCCTGCCGGCAGACGCCCACTTGTGGGAAATCTTCGAGAACACTGCGCAGTCCGTGGTGCAGAGCTACGGCTTCCAGCAGATCCGCACCCCGATCGTGGAAGAGACCCGCCTGTTCTCGCGCGCCATCGGCGCCGTGACCGACATCGTCGAGAAGGAAATGTATTCCTTCGAAGACTCCATGAACGGCGACCAGCTGACCCTGCGGCCGGAAGGCACCGCAGGCGTGGTGCGCGCCGTGCTGGAACATAACCTGGTGTACGAAGGCCCGAAGCGCCTGTGGTACAAGGGCCCGATGTTCCGCCACGAGCGTCCGCAGCGCGGCCGCTATCGCCAGTTCCACCAGTTCGGCGCCGAAGCCGTGGGCTTCACCGGCCCGGACGTGGACGCCGAAATGATCGTGATGTGCCGCCGCCTGTGGGATGACCTGGGCCTGGAAAACATCCGCCTCGAAATCAACTCCATCGGCGACGCCGAGGAGCGCGCACGCCACCGCGTCGACCTGATCGCCTACCTGCAGCAGCACGAAGAGCACCTCGATGCCGACGCCAAGCGCCGCCTGCACACCAACCCGCTGCGCATCCTGGATACCAAGAATCCGGACCTGCAGGGCATCGTCAACAGCGCACCGAAGCTGCTGGACTACCTGGGCGCGGAATCGCTGGCCCACTTCGAGGGCGTGAAGAAGATCCTGGACGCCAACGCGATCCAGTACACCGTCAACACCCGCCTGGTGCGCGGCATCGACTACTACAACCGCACCGTGTTCGAATGGGTGACCGACGAACTGGGCGCGCAGGGCACCGTGTGTGCCGGCGGCCGTTATGACCCGCTGATCGAAATGTTCGGCGGCAAGCCAACTCCAGCGGTCGGTTTCGCCATGGGCATCGAGCGCCTGATCGAACTGATGAAAGGCGCCGGCGACACCGCTGCGCCGCGCCAGTGCGACGTCTACCTGGTGCACCAGGGCGAGGCGGCGCGCATGCAGGCCTTCATCATCGGCGAGCGCCTGCGCGACGCCGGCCTGGACGTGATCCTGCACTGCGGCGGCGCCAGCGGCCCTGGCAGTTTCAAATCGCAGATGAAAAAAGCCGACGGCTCCGGCGCAACCTTCGCGGTCATCATCGGCGAAGACGAAGTGGCCAACAACACTGCCGTCGTCAAGGCAATGCGTGCTGCAGAAGGCGAGGGCCAGCAACAGACCGTCGCGTTTGAAGGCGTTGTAGATTATGTCGTGGACCAGATCACATGCGGAGATGATTGTGATCATGACCATGGCCATCACCACCACCATTAATTAAAGAAACAGGCAGACTGAAACATGGCATACGATCTCGAAGAACAAGAACAGATTGCTACCCTCAAAGAGTGGTGGTCCAAGTACGGCAACCTGTCCACCTGGGTGGTGATCGCAGGCCTGGCCGCCTATTCGGGCTGGAATGGCTGGAACTACTACCAGCGCAACCAGGCAGCGCAAGCCTCCGTGCTGTTCGACGAACTGCAGACCGCAATCAGCGCCAAGGACAACACGAAGGTGGCGCGCGTGGCAGGCGACATCGAGAACAAGTTCGGCCGCTCGGCCTACGCTTCGCTGGCCGCCCTGAGCGCAGCGAAATCCTTCTTCGACGCGAATGACCTGAAGTCTGCCAAGGCGCAGCTGGAATGGGTGGTTGCACACGGCAACGACGAACACAAGAACATCGCAGCCATCCGCCTGGCCGGCGTGCTGCTGGACGAAAAAGCCTACGACGAAGCGCTGAAGGCGCTGGCCGGCGCCGCGCTGCCGCAGTTCAAGACCGACGTGGAAGACCGCAAGGGCGACATCCTGGCGGCGCAGAACAAGCTGGAAGAAGCGCGCACCGCCTACAAGGCCGCGCTGGAAGCAGCCGACAAGAACAATCCTGGCCGTCAGCTGATCCAGCTGAAGCTCGAATCCATTGGCGGCTCCGTGCCGGAAGTGAAGGCTTAATCAGATGCGTACGACCACTCGTACTGTAATCGCGCTGGGCGTACTGGCGCTGGCTTCCGGCTGCAGCACCATGAGCAAGCTGAATCCGTTCGCCAAAGAAGAAAAGTTCGCGCCGGCCAAGCTGGAAGAACTGAAGCCTGGCGTGCCAGCCCGCATCGTGTGGAAACACAGCACCGGCAAGGCCGGCGCCAATGTCTTCACCCCGGCGCTGGCCGACAACAGCGTGTTCGTGGCCGATACCGACGGCAATATCGAGCGCCTGGACGCCGCCAGCGGCAAGGTGCAATGGCGCAGCAAGGCCGGCACCGACCTGAGCGCCGGCGTCGGCGTCAGCCCGGACGCCAAGCTGGTCGCCGTAGGTACCGCGAAGGGCGAATTGCTGGCCTTCGACGGCAGCGGCAAGGCCTTGTGGAAGATCCAGGCGTCGAGCGAAATCCTGTCCGCACCGGCAGTTGGCCCGGACGTCGTGATCGTGCGCACCGTGGACAACAAGGTTACCGCCTATGATGCGGCGGATGGCAAGAAGCGCTGGTTCATCCAGCGCGGCGTGCCGCCGCTGACCCTGCGCAATATGCCGGGCCTGGTGATCGCCAACAGCAATGTGTACGCGGCGCAGCCTGCGGGCCGCATCCTGGCGATGGCGCTGTCGAACGGCGTGCCGCGCTTTGAAGTGCCGCTGTCCGAGCCGCGCGGCGCCACCGAACTGGAACGCGTGTCCGATATCAGCGGCACGCCTTCCGTCTTCGACCAGGACCTGTGCGCGGTGAGCTACCAGGGCAAGGTCGGCTGCCTGGACCTGAACACCGGCGTGGCGCGCTGGACCAAGCCGGCGTCGTCGGATGTTGGCCTGGGCGTGGACCAGCGCTTCGTCTTCGTATCGGACGAGAAGGGCGCCGTGCAGGCGTTCAACCGTGAAAACGGCGCTTCCGTGTGGAAGAACGAGAAGCTGGCTTACCGCCGCTTGTCGGCTCCGGTTTCCTATGGCCGCTTTGTGGCCGTGGGCGACCTTGAAGGCTATGTGCACTTCCTGTCGCGGGAAGATGGCACGATGTTAGGCCGGATCGCGACGGACGGCAGCGCCATCAAGTCGGCGCCGCTGCTCTCCGGTCCGAATGTGATTTTCCAAACCCAGAATGGGACTGTGGCCGCTATCGCGGTCGAATAAAAACAATATGAAGCCGGTAATTGCACTTGTGGGTCGCCCGAACGTCGGGAAATCGACCCTTTTCAATCGACTGACCCGCTCGCGCGATGCGCTGGTGGCGGACCTCCCTGGCCTGACGCGCGATCGTCACTATGGCGAGGGCCGCGTGGGCAATCGCCCATTCCTGGTCATCGATACCGGCGGTTTCGAGCCGGTCGCCAAGGAAGGCATCATGTTCCAGATGGCCCTGCAGACCAAGCAGGCCGTGGCGGAAGCGGACGTGGTGGTGTTCCTGGTGGATGGCCGCCAGGGCATGACCCCGCACGACAAGACGATTACCGATTTCCTGCGCAAATCCGGCCGTCCGGTGCTGCTCGTAGTGAACAAGGCCGAAGGCATGCGCTATACCGCCGCCGTGTCGGACTTCTATGAGCTGGGCCTGGGCGACCCGTACGCGATTTCCGGCGCCCACGGCGACGGTGTGCACGACCTGGTGGCCGAGGCGCTGGACAAGGCTTTCGCCTCGCGTCCGGCCGACGAGGAAGAACTGCTGCCGCAGGAACGCGGCATCAAGATCGCCCTGGTGGGCCGCCCCAACGTCGGTAAATCCACCCTGATCAATACCCTGGTGGGCGAAGAACGCGTGATCGCCTTCGACATGCCGGGCACCACCCGCGATTCGATCGAGATCCCGTTCGAGCGCGATGGCAAGCAGTACACCCTGATCGACACGGCCGGTATCCGCCGCCGCGGCAAGGTGTTCGAAGCGATCGAGAAGTTCTCGGTGGTGAAGACCCTGCAGTCGATTTCGGAAGCGAACGTGGTGATCCTGATGCTCGATGCGCAGCAGGATATCTCCGAGCAGGATGCCCACATCGCCGGCTTCATCCTGGAGTCGGGCCGCGCCCTGGTGGTGGCGGTCAACAAGTGGGACGGCCTGCAGTCGGACGACCGCGACCAGGTGAAGATGGACATGGACCGCAAGCTGGACTTCCTGTCCTTCGCCAATACCCATTTCATCTCGGCCCTGCGCGGCACCGGCATCGGCCCGCTGATGAAATCCGTGAACGGCGCCTATGCCGCCGCCACGGCCGACCTGCCAACCCCGAAGCTGACCCGCGCCTTGCAGGAAGCGATCGAAAAGCAGGAACCGAAGCGCAAGGCTGGCGTGCGTCCGAAGATGCGCTATGCGCACCAGGGCGGCCAGAACCCGCCGATCATCGTCATCCACGGCAATTCGCTGGATGCGGTGTCCGAGCCATACAAGCGCTATCTGGAGAAGCATTTCCGCGATAGCTTCAAGCTGGTCGGCACCCCGCTGCGCATTGAGTTGCGCAACGGCAAGAACCCATTCGATAAGCGTGAGGGCAAGTAGAAACTTAAAAGGGGACGTACCCCTTTTAAGAGAAGCTTAAAAAGGGGTACGTCCCCTTTTAAGTTTCTGCAAGATTCGAGAAAACAAGGTACAGTGTCCTTGGAGCAGCATCCCCAGCACTTGAAATACAGGCGCAGCGTCTCCAATTCGTACACAACAACATAAAACGGAGCTGTTATGAGCAATAAAGGGCAATTGTTACAAGACCCATTCCTGAACGCGCTGCGCAAAGAGCACGTTCCAGTCTCGATCTACCTGGTCAACGGCATCAAGCTGCAAGGCCATATCGAGTCTTTCGACCAATACGTGGTCCTGCTGCGTAACACCGTGACCCAGATGGTGTACAAGCACGCCATTTCCACCGTGGTGCCTGCCCGCGCCGTGAACCTGAACATGGATAACTCCTCCGAGGCAGCGGAGTAAACCACCTGGTATGCGTGCAGCTTTAGTCGGGGTAGATTTCGGTCAGGGCGACTTTGCTGCCAGTATCGAGGAGTTGATGCTGCTGGCCCGTTCCGCGGGCGCAGATCCGGTCACCACCATCACCGGTAAGCGGTCTGCGCCGGATGCCGCGTATTTCGTCGGCAGCGGCAAGGCCGATGAAATCGGCCATGCGGTGCAGGACCACAAGCTCGAAATCGTCATCTTCAATCATGCGCTGTCGCCAGCCCAGCAGCGCAATCTGGAAAAACGCCTTCAAGTCCGGGTGCTCGACCGCACCAGCCTGATCCTCGACATCTTTGCCCAGCGTGCGCAAAGCCACGAGGGCAAGGTGCAGGTCGAATTGGCCCAGTTGCAGCACCTGGCGACCCGCCTGGTGCGCGGCTGGACCCACCTGGAACGCCAGAAGGGCGGTATCGGCCTGCGCGGCCCTGGTGAAACCCAGCTCGAGACCGACCGCCGACTGCTCGGCGAACGCGTCAAGATGCTGCGCGCCAAACTGGCCAAGCTGCGCAAGCAGCATGAGACCCAGCGCCGTGCGCGCGGCCGCAATCATACTTTCTCCGTTTCCCTGGTCGGCTATACCAACGCCGGCAAATCGACCCTGTTCAACACGCTGACCAAGGCCGGCGTCTACGTGGCGGACCAGCTGTTCGCCACGCTGGACACCACTTCGCGCCGCGTCTACATGGGCGAGGAAATCGGCAACGTGGTGCTGTCGGACACGGTCGGCTTCGTGCGCGAACTGCCGCACCAGCTGGTGGCCGCTTTCCGCGCCACGCTGGAAGAGACGATCCACGCCGACTTGCTGCTGCACGTGGTGGACGGCGCTTCGCCCAGCCGCATGGAGCAGATCGAGCAGGTCAACCTGGTCTTGCGCGAGATCGGCGCCGACCATATTCCGCAAATCCTGGTGTGGAACAAGATCGATGCGGCGGGCCTGGAGCCGGCGGTGGAACGTAATGAGTATGATAAGATTTCCCGCGTATTCATCAGCGCACGCACCGGGGCCGGCCTGGACCTGCTGCGCGAGGCGATCTGTGAGGCAGCACGGGATGAGCAGGAAGCGCTAGCGAACCCAAAAGAGGAAGTGGCGCCGGACAGTATTCTCACCTTTACCCAAGTAGGATCTCACTAAAAGAAAAATATGCCTTTTTCCTCTCTCAAGAAAAGACTCGGCAACTACCTTGCCCAGGAAGGCAAAAAGCCCGGCGAAGGTCCGCCGGACCTCGATCAATTGTGGCGCGACTTTAACCAGCGCCTGAATGGCCTGTTCGGCGGCGGCAAAAACCGCGGCAGCAATTCGGGCGGCGGCGGCAATGGCGGCAGCGGCGGCGACATGAAGGGCGCCGGCTTCACCTTTGGCGCAGTGGCTGCGGTGGCGGTGCTGGTGTGGCTCGCATCGGGCGCATTCATCGTGCAGGAAGGCCAGACCGGCGTCGTGACCACCTTCGGCCGTTTCAGCCACGTCACCCCGGCCGGTTTCAACTGGCGCTGGCCTTACCCGATCCAGGGCAATGAGATCGTCAATATGTCCTCGGTACGCTCGGTGGAGATCGGCTACCGCGGCAGCGCCAAGACCAAGATGGCTTCCGAGGCGCTGATGCTGACGGAAGACGAGAACATCGTCGATATCCAGTTCGCCGTGCAGTACAAGCTGAACGACGCCGTGAAATGGCTGTATTCCAACCGCGATGCCGAAGGCACCGTGCAGCAGGTGGCCGAGACGGCGATTCGCGAAGTGGTCGGCCGCAGCAAGATGGACTTCGTGCTGTACGAAGGCCTGGGCAAGGTCGCCACCGATACCCAGCAACTGATGCAGGTGATCCTGGACCGCTACGACTCGGGCGTGCTGGTCACCAATGTGACCCTGCAAGGCGTGCAGCCGCCGGAGCAGGTGCAGGCTGCGTTCGACGACGCCGTGAAGGCGGGGCAGGACCGCGAGCGCCAGAAGAATGAGGGCCAGGCTTACGCCAACGAAGTCGTGCCGAAAGCGCGCGGCGCTGCGTCGCGCCTGCTGCAGGAAGCCGAGGCGTACCGCGCCATGACTGTGCAGAACGCGACCGGTAATGCCGACCGCTTCAAGTCCGTGCTGGCCGAGTACCAGAAGGCGCCGGCCGTGACGCGCGACCGCATGTACCTGGACACCATGCAGCAGATCTTCTCCAACACCAGCAAGGTGATGGTCGATTCCAAGGCTGGCAGCAACCTGCTGTACCTGCCGCTGGATAAGCTGATCGCACAAGTGGCCGCCACCGAAGCGCGCGCCAACAGCGTCACAGCACCGCCGCCAGCCGCCGTGCTGCTGCCGCCGGAACCGACACCTGAGGCGAGCCGCCGTGATAGCCGTTCGCGCGAATCGTCCCGTGACCGGGAGGGCCGTTAATGAATCGCATTGCAACTATCCTGATTACGGGCTTTATCGCCCTGATGCTGCTGTCGTCCACCGTGTTCGTGGTGGACCAGCGTAAATACGCCATCGTGTTCGCGCTGGGCGAAGTGAAGCAGGTGATTTCCGAGCCTGGCCTGCACTTCAAGCTGCCGCCGCCATTCCAGAACGTGATTTACGTGGACAAGCGCATCCAGACCCTGGATCCGAAAGAGGCCGACCGCTTCATCACCGCCGAGAAGAAGAACATCCTGGTGGATGCCTTCGTCAAATGGCGCGTGAGCGACCCACGGCTGTATTACATCTCCTTCGGCGGCGATGAAAAGCGTGGCGGCGACCGCATGCAGCAGATCGTCAAGGCTGCCCTGAACGACGAGATCACCAAGCGCACCGTGCTGGAGGTCATTTCGGGCCAGCGCGGCAAGGTGATGGAACTGATCCGCAACAAGGTGATGGCCGAAGCCAAGCAAATCGGCGTGGACATCGTCGACGTGCGCTTGAAGCGTGTTGACTACGTGGACCAGAACCTGAGCTCCGTGTATGAGCGCATGAAGGCTGAACGTACCAAAGTGGCCAACGAGGCGCGTTCCACTGGTTTCGCCGATTCGGAGCAGATCCGCGCCGACGCCGACAAGCAGCGTACCGTGATCCTGGCCGAGGCTTATCGCGAGGCGGAAAAGATCAAGGGCCAGGGCGATGCCCAGGCATCCCAGATTTACGCCGAAGCGTTTGGACGCAATCCGGAGTTCTACAAGTTCTACCGGTCCCTGGAAGCTTATCGTGCTTCCTTCAAGACGAAGGCTGACGTGATGCTGGTTGATCCGCAGTCGGACTTCTTCAAGTACTTCAAGAGCGCGGGTACGGGCAAGTAAAACCGGCAAACCTGGGTCAGGCCCAAGGGTCTGACCCAAGTACGTGCCCCTGGCCCGCAGCGGCCGCGCAAGCGGGTCTGACCCTTGGGTCAGACCCTGGTTTACCGGTTTACAATTTTCCCGCACTGCGACATTTTCGCGTAAAATACGCGGTTTGGCCCCCCGCTTTTCCGGGTGGCGCAGTCGCGCCTGCATTGTTTTTAATTCAATAGCACCAACCATGCCGAATTGGCTTTTGCCTGAATATATTGCCGACGTCTTGCCTTCCGAAGCACGCAAGATCGAGGAGCTGCGCCGTCTGATGCTGGATAACTTCCGGCTGTACGGCTACGAACTGGTCATGCCGCCGCTGATGGAGTACGTCGAGTCCCTGATGACCGGCGCCGGCGCCGATACCGACCTGCGCACCTTCAAGCTGGTGGACCAGATTTCCGGCCGCATGCTGGGCCTGCGCGCCGACATGACGACGCAAGTGGCGCGCATCGACGCCCACCTGCTGAACCGCGCCACCGTGACGCGCCTGTGCTATGCCGGCTCCGTGCTGCATACCCGCCCATCCGGCCTGCATTCCACGCGCGAACCGTTCCAGATCGGCGCCGAGATCTACGGCCACGCCGGCCTGGAAGCGGACGCCGAAATCCAGGAACTGGCGCTCGGCTCCCTGGCCCTGGCCGGCTTCAGCGACGTGCGCCTGGACCTGACCCACGTCGGCGTGCTGCACGCGATCCTGGAGCAGGACCCGGTCGCGAAAAAGGATTACGAAGCCATCGTCGCGCTCCTGCGCGGCAAGGATGTGCCAGGCCTGCAGCAGCAGTGCGCCAAGTACAGCCAAGCCACGCGCGCCGCGCTGGAGGCGCTGCCGAACCTGTACGGCGATGTCGAAGTGCTGAAGCGCGCACGCGAAGTGCTGCCTGCACTGCCGGGCATCACCCATGCGCTGGCCGAACTGGCCGCGCTGGCGGCATCGGCCATCGGCCGCGCCGACATCGCGATCGACCTGGCCGACCTGCGCGGCTACCAGTACGAGAGCGGCGCCATGTTCGCGCTGTACGTGCCGGGCCTGCCGAACGCGGTGGCACGCGGCGGCCGCTACGACCACGTCGGCGAGGCATTCGGCCGCGCGCGTCCGGCAACCGGCTTCTCGCTCGACCTGCGCGAGCTGGCACGCCTGCTGCCGACCGCGGAGCGCAAGCATTCGATCCGCGCACCGTGGGGCAATGCGCCGGAACTGAAAGAAAAGATCGCCGAACTGCGCAAGTCCGGCGAAGTTGTGATCCAGTCGCTGCCGGGTCATAACGATGAACAGGACGAGTTCGAGTGCGACCGCGCGCTGGTGCTCGACGAAAGTGGTAGTAACTGGATTCTCAAAAACTTAGGTTAATTGTGATGTCAAACAAAACTGCAAAGAACGTCGTTGTTATCGGTACCCAGTGGGGCGATGAAGGCAAGGGCAAGATCGTCGACTGGCTGACCGAACACGCCCAGGGCGTGGTGCGCTTCCAGGGCGGCCACAATGCGGGCCACACCCTCGTGATCGGCGGCGTGAAGACCGCCCTGCAGCTGATCCCTTCGGGCATCATGCGCCCAGGCGTCGCCTGCTACATCGGTAACGGCGTTGTGCTGTCCGTGCCTGACGTGCTGCGCGAAATCGACAAGCTGGAAGCGGCCGGCGTGGAAGTGTCTTCCCGCCTGAAGATTTCCGAGGCTTGCCCGGTTATCCTGCCTTACCACACCGCTCTGGATGCAGCGCGTGAAGCCGCCCGCGGCGCCGCCAAGATCGGCACCACCGGCAAAGGCATCGGCCCTGCCTACGAAGACAAAGTCGCACGCCGCGCCATCCGCGTGGCCGACCTGCTGAACGCAGAGCGCTTTGCAGAGAAGCTGAAAGAAAACCTGGACTATCACAACTACGTCCTGGAAAACTACCTCAAAGCACCGAAGATCGATTACCAGAAGACCCTGGACGACGCGTTGGCCTACGTGCCGCGCCTGCGCCCAATGGTGACCGACGTGTCGTCCGCCCTGTACGCGACCCACAAGGCCGGCGGCTCGCTGCTGTTCGAAGGCGCGCAGGGCTCGCTGCTGGACGTCGACCACGGCACCTATCCGTTCGTCACCTCGTCGAACTGCGTGGCGGGTAACGCCGCTGCCGGCGCCGGCGTTGGTCCTGGCATGCTGCACTACATCCTGGGCATCACCAAGGCCTACACCACCCGCGTCGGTTCCGGCCCGTTCCCATCCGAACTGCCGACCGATGCCGGCGTTGGCCATCACCTGTCGTCCGTGGGTCACGAGTTCGGCACCGTGACCGGCCGTGCCCGTCGTTGCGGCTGGTTCGACGCTGCACTGCTGCGCCGCTCCGTGCAGATCAACGGCGTGTCGGGCATGTGCCTGACCAAGCTGGATGTTCTGGACGGCCTGGAAACCCTGAAGATCTGCACCGGCTACACCATCAACGGCAAGCATTCCGACATCTTCCCGGTCGGCGCCGAAGACGCTGCACTGTGCCAGCCGATCTACGAAGAAATGCCAGGCTGGACCGAGAGCACCGTCGGCGCCAAGTCGATGGACGCGCTGCCGGCAACCGCACGTGCATACATCAAGCGCATCGAAGAACTGGTCGGCGTGCCGGTCGATATGGTTTCCACCGGTCCTGACCGCGAAGAGACCATCGTCCTGCGTCATCCATTCGAGTAAAGCATTGCAAGGCGGGCCACTAGGACCCGCCAGTATCAGACAGTAGGGCGGGTCAATGACCCGCCTTTCCAATTTCAGAGAGAAGGAAAAGCAAGAATGAGCACTCCGCAATCCGACCAAAAGCACCTGTGGGTCTCCTGGGACGAATACCACCGCCTGATCGAGCGCCTGGCGCTGAAAGTCCATGAATCGGGCTGGAAGTTCGACATGGTGTTGTGCCTGGCACGCGGCGGCGTGCGTCCTGGCGACGTGTTCTCGCGCATCTTCGACGTGCCTCTGGCGATCCTGTCGACCAGCTCCTATCGTGAAGAAGCGGGCACCGTGCGCGGCGACCTGGACATCGCCAAGTACATGACCATGACCAAGGGCCCGCTGTCGGGCAAGATCCTGCTGGTCGACGACCTGGCCGATTCCGGCGTGACCCTGACCAAGGTGATGAAGCACCTGAAGGACAACTTCGAAGGCGTGACCGAGGTGAAATCGGCCGTGATCTGGACCAAGGGCTGCTCCGCCTTCAAGCCGGACTACCAGATGGAAGAACTGCCGCACAACCCATGGATCCACCAGCCGTTCGAGGACTACGACGGCCTGCGCCCGCACCAGCTGGCGGCCTGGATCAAGAAGGGCGAAGCCGGCGCGTAACCGCCTGGCTTCAAACAAGAACGGAAGGCACCTGGCCTTCCGTTTTTTTTTAGCGCACTTCCAGTAGCTCGACGTCGAAGATCAGGTTCGAATTCGGCGGGATCGGTCCGATGCCATTGCTGCCATAGCCCATGGCCGCCGGCACGATCAGGGTGCGCTTGCCGCCCACCTTCATACCCTTCACGCCTTCATCCCAGCCCGGGATCACCTGGCCCGCGCCGAGCGGGAAGGTGAACGGGCTGCGGCCGATGGAGGAGTCGAATTGCGCGCCGTGCTGCTGCGGCGAATTCGGTTCGTAAATCCAGCCAGTGTAGTTGACCACCACGTTCGCGCCCGCGACGGCTTCCTTGCCGCTGCCGGTAACGGTATCGATCTTTTGCAGGGGAATGGCGGCGGCTTCAGTCTGGGCCGGCCCCCGGCTGCGGTTGCAGCCGGCCAAGGACAGGGTCAGGCTAAGGCCGAGAAGGCAGGAGGAAAACAGTCGCTTCATCATCTTCTTTCAAAATAAGGCAAAGAAGCGAGTGTACAGAATCCGCCACAAACTGCTAAATAAATAGCAATTCGTGGATATTTGCGACATTTCTGAAAAGAAATGACTATACAATTCTTGGCATCATTTTGCATGTTGCCGGGATTGTGATGTTTCCATCCATGTTGTTGTCTTTGCTGCTCACCATTGCCCCGGTAGAACCGGCAGGGGGCAGTGCGCCTGCCGCAAAGGCTGGCGCGCTGCAGAAGCAATGGACCGAGCGCCGATTCGACGCCATCGAGCGCAGCCTGCGTGAATCCTGCAGCGCCGATCCGGCAAGCTTCGAGTCACAGTTCGACAGCCATTTCCGCAGCGCCCAAACCTGGGAGGCCGACCAGGCAGCCCTTGAGCAATGGCGCCAGGAGAAACCCGACTCGCTGGCGGGCGCGCTGGTCGAAGCGATCTATTGGCGCGCTTATGCTTCTCAGCTGCGACTGGGCGCGGTTGGCCACCTGCAGAAGGAAGCCATGGCCTTCTACCAGGCGCAGCTGGGACACGGAATGGCGCGCCTGCAGCAAGTGAAGGCGCAAGCCAATACCTGTCCGCTTTGGTATAGCCTGAACATCAGCCTGCAGCTGGAGGGAGCCGGTTCGCGCCGCAGAGCCGCCAGCGCCTACCTGGACGCAGTGCAGGCTTTCCCGACCGACCTGCAGATCCACTATGCCATGTCGCGCGCCTATAGTCCGCGCTGGGGCGGCAGTGCAGTCCAGTTCGACCAGTTTGCGCGCCGCGCTGCCTTCTTCACCAGATCGGTGGAAGGCAACGGCATGTATGCGCGCCTGTACTGGCGCGAAGATGGCAATGGCAGCGAAGCGATCCAATTTCGCGAGCAGCGCGGGCTGCCGGAATGGCGCATGGTGAAGACCGGCTTTGAGGACTTGCTGCAGCGGCACCCGCAAGACCAGCGCAGCCGCAACAAGTTTGCTTCCTTCGCCTGCCGCGCCAACGACCGCGAAACCTACCTCAAGCTGCGCCAGGAAATGGGCGAGCATGTGATGCCGGAGCTTTGGCCTGATGTGGCCAGCGTCGAGGACTGCGACCGCAAGCTGGGCAGGGGACACACGGCGGCGGCTTCGCCAGCGCATGCCGGTGGTGTAAACTCGCGGTCATGACCCAAGACTTCTTCCAGACCTTCATCCTCCTGATGCTGGTGACCGACCCGTTCGGCAACGTTCCCATTTTTGCTTCGGCGCTCGCGACAGTGCCACCCAAGCGGCGCCCGAAAATCGTGGTGCGCGAATGCCTGATCGCTTTTGTCGTGCTGCTTGTCTTCATGTTCTTTGGCAGCCACTTCCTCAAGGCCCTGAGCCTGTCGGAAGTTTCGCTGCGCATCGCGGGCAGCGTGATCCTGCTGCTGATCGCAATCCGCATGGTGTTCCCGCATCCCGATGGGGTCCTGGGGCGCACGGAAGGAGGTGAGCCCTTCATTGTGCCGCTGGCCATTCCCGCGCTGGCCGGTCCCTCAGCACTGGCGACCGTGCTGCTGTTTTCGCGCGAGAGCGCAGGCGAGGTGATGGTGCACGTGGCAGCGCTGGCTGCCGTCGTGGTGGTATGGCTGGCCGTATTCCTCGGCGCCGAGCGGCTGCAGAAAGTACTTGGCACGCAAGTGATGACGGCCTTCGAACGGTTGATGGGCCTGATCCTGGCCGCGATGTCGATCGAAATGCTGCTGGGCGGCATCCGCGAATTCGTCAAAACCCTGTAAAGCGGCTGGCTGGCGTTGAAGGTGATTTTCCGTGACTTTTTCTAGCTAGCAATAGTCCTATAATCGACACCATTTGCCGCGCACGCGGCGCCTGAACGAAGGTGATCCATGCATGTCCTGATTGTGTTGGGAATCGTTGTTCTCCTGGTTGTGCTGTTCTACAAATCGACCAACCAGTATGTGCAGCCGGCCGGCTCGCAAGGGCCTGCGCCGGCGCAGGCTATGGGCGGGAATGCGCCGCCGGTGCAGATTGGCTGGGTCTCCAACGGCAAATTGTTCGTGCAGGGCGGCTACGGTGCGGTGCAGGAAATCACCAGCCCCTATGCGCAGCAGGCAATGGACCGCGCTGAGCGCAGCCGGGAAAAGAATGCGTGGAAAAAGGACACCGCCTTCGGCGTTGCTGCGCACGGCAATTACCGCGACTTTGAGCGCGACACCGATCCGATCCTGATTTCTTCGGCACGCTTCACCAGTGAAGGCAAACTGCTGTACTTCCAGGCCGACCACGGGATGGGCGGGCTGTTCTCTTACGATCTCGCCAGCGGCCATGAAGAACGCCTGCTGCACCGCCAGCAACTGCAACTGCAGGACATGAACCTGTCGCCGTCCGGCCAGATGATCTACTGCACCATGCAGTCGCGCGGTGGCGCCAGCCATATCGCGTCGATGAGCGTTTCAGGCGACGGCTTGCGCGAGCTGACCGGCGGCGACACGATCGATTCCGCACCGACCGCCGTGCCGGGGGACGATGGCGTCGTGATCTACCAGTCGGCCGGTATTGCACGCAACCAGCAGGGTGGCTGGGCAGGCGTGGGCCACGTCACTTTGCAGGAGTTGAATACGACGACCGGCCGCGTGACGCCGGTGCTGGAAGACCCGCGTTACGACTTCCTTTCGCCGCGCGTGGCGGCCGATGGGGCGCTGTTCTTCATCCGCCGTCCTTACGAGCCGCCGCAGTACAACGCCGGCAACGTGGTGCTGGATACGATCTTCTTCCCATTCCGCTTGCTGCGCGCGGTGTTCCACTACCTGAATTTCTTCTCGCTGATGTACTCGCGTAAGCCGCTGACGGGCGCTGGCGGCACGCCGATGCAGGCGGACATGAAGAACATCATGTTGCAGGGCAAGCGTATCGATGCCGAACGCGCCCTGCGCAGGGAGGCCAGCATTGGCGGCATTCCTTCGCTGGTACCGTCATCGTGGCAGCTGGTGCGGCGCACGCGCAATGGCGGCGAGAGCGTGGTGGCCAGCAATGTGAGTTCCTTCGACATGACGCCGAACGGCACCATCGTCTATAGCAACGGGCGCGGCATGTTTGCGCTCGATGCGCAGGGCCGCTCTTCGCTGGTGACGCAAGGCGATCTGGTGGGCGCGGTGCTGGTACGCGACGCTGCAGCAGGATGAAGGAGATCGGGCCCAGGTTCCGCTGTGCACAGCGCGACGCGGAACATGCCCGCAAGGAGGCCGAGCTGGCGCACCTGCGGCTGCTGCCGCCTGTGCAGCCTGAACGCAGCAAAGTCCTCGACGTTATCGAAGGCGTATCGGCCGGGGCAGAAGTGATTGGTTTAATTGGCGACCTGCTGAGTTGAAAACGTATTGCTTTGATAATGACGGCGTGGCACGATATTGATCCCGCCAAGCCAATCATTAAAGGAGCTGCCATGTCCCTGCGCATCAACGATACCGCGCCAAATTTCAAAGCACAGACCACCAAGGGTCCGATTGATTTCCATGAGTGGATTGGCGACCAATGGGCCGTCCTGTTTTCGCACCCGAAGGACTTCACCCCTGTTTGCACCACTGAGCTGGGCTATATGGCCAAGATCGAGCCTGAATTCACCAAGCGTAATACCAAGATCATTGGCCTGTCGATCGACCCCGTCGAGAACCACAGCAAATGGGCCGCTGACATCGAGGAAACACAGGGTGCCAAGGTGAATTACCCGATGATTGGCGATACCGATCTGCATGTTGCGAAGCTGTACAACATGCTGCCGGCTGAAGAGCCAGGTACGTCGGATGGCCGCACGGCTGCCACCAATGCCACCGTGCGTTCGGTGTTCATCATTGGCCCGGACAAGAAGATCAAGCTGATGCTGACTTATCCGATGACGACTGGGCGTAATTTTGACGAAATCCTGCGCGTGCTGGACTCGATGCAGCTGACGGCCAAGCACCGCGTTGCGACGCCGGTGAATTGGAAGGATGGCGAGGATGTGATCATCGCGGGCTCCGTCAGCGATGAGGAAGCCAAGTCGATCTATCCGAATGGCTGGAAGGCGCCGAAGCCTTATCTGCGGATTGTGAAGCAGCCTTCTTAAAACCGGTAAATCTGGGTCTGACCCAAGGGTCAGACCCCCAACGGTTTCACGGCCACAGGTCTGGGTTCGAGGCCTTTGACTTTCGAAAAAGATCAAAAACGCACAACCGAAACCCGCAGCGGTAGAGCAGACAGGGTCAGACCCTTGGGTCTGACCCAGGTTTACCGGTTTTGAAGAGCATCCGCCCCCGGCGCACCAAACAATTGCTCCTTGAGATGGTGCAGCTGATCCCGCACCTGCGCAGCCTTCTCAAACTCCAGGTTCTTCGCATGATCAAGCATAAGTTTCTCCAGCCGCTTGATCTCCTTGCTGATCTGCTTCTCGCTCATCGCCTCATACTTGGCCGCTTCCTCAGCCACCTCAAGCTGCTCGCGAGCCGCCGCGCTGTAGACGCCATCGATCATGTCCTTGATGATCTTCTTCACGCCGCGCGGCACAATGCCCATTTTCTCGTTATAGGCAATCTGCTTGGCCCGGCGCCGCTCGGTCTCGTCGATCGCGCGCTTCATCGAATCGGTAATATTGTCCGCATAGAGCAGGGCGACGCCATTCAAATTACGCGCCGCGCGGCCGATGGTCTGGATCAGTGAGCGCTCAGAACGCAGGAAGCCTTCCTTGTCAGCGTCGAGAATCGCCACCAGCGACACCTCCGGCAAGTCCAGGCCCTCGCGCAGCAGGTTGATCCCTACCAGCACGTCAAAAGTGCCAATGCGCAGGTCGCGCAGGATTTCCACGCGCTCCACCGTATCCACATCGCTGTGCAGGTAGCGCACCTTGATGCCGTGGTCGCCCAGGTACTCGGTCAACTGCTCCGCCATGCGCTTGGTCAGCGTGGTGACCAGCACGCGCTCGTTCTTTTCGATGCGGTCGTTGATCTCGCCCAGCAGGTCGTCGACCTGGGTGCGGGCAGGGCGCACAATCACCTGCGGGTCAACCAGGCCGGTCGGACGCACCACCTGTTCAACCACTGCCCCCGCGTTTTTCTTCTCGTATTCGGCCGGCGTAGCGGAAACGAAGACCGTCTGCCGCATCTTGGACTCGAATTCTTCGAATTTGAGCGGCCGGTTATCCAGCGCGGACGGCAGGCGGAAACCGTAATCCACCAGGTTGGTCTTGCGCGAACGGTCGCCGTTATACATGGCCGACAACTGGCCGATCAGCACGTGCGATTCGTCGAGGAACATCAGCGCATCGCGCGGCAGGTAATCGACCAGGGTTGGCGGCGGTTCCCCTGGCTTGGCGCCGGACAGGTGACGCGAGTAGTTCTCGATGCCCTTGGTGAAGCCCACTTCCGACATCATTTCCAGGTCGAAGCGCGTACGCTGCTCCAGGCGCTGTTCTTCCACCAGCTTGTTCTCCTTGCGGAAGAACTCCAGACGGTCGCGCAATTCTTCCTTGATGGTCTCAATGGCGCGCAGCACGGTGGCGCGCGGCGTCACATAGTGCGAGCCAGGATAGACGGTGAAGCGCGGGATCTTCTGTTTGACCTTGCCGGTCAGCGGATCGAACAGCTGGATCGACTCCAGTTCGTCGTCAAACAGCTCCAGGCGCACCGCCAGGTCGGCGTGTTCGGCCGGGAAGATATCGATGGTGTCGCCGCGCACGCGGAAGGTACCGCGGCCGAAGTCCATCTCATTGCGCGTGTACTGCATCTGGATCAGGCGCGCGATGATGTCGCGCTGCGCCACACGGTCCTTGGCGCGCAGCGTCAGGATCATCTGGTGGTATTCATTCGGGTTACCGATACCGTAGATGGCCGACACGGTGGCCACGATCACCACGTCGCGCCGTTCCATCAGCGACTTGGTACAGGACAGGCGCATCTGCTCGATGTGCTCATTGATGGACGAGTCCTTTTCAATGAACAGGTCGCGCTGCGGCACGTAGGCTTCCGGCTGGTAGTAATCGTAATACGACACAAAGTATTCCACCGCGTTCTCCGGGAAGAACTCACGGAATTCGGAATACAGCTGCGCCGCCAGAGTCTTGTTCGGTGCGAACACGATGGCAGGGCGGCCCATGCGGGCGATCACATTGGCCATGGTGTAGGTCTTGCCCGAACCCGTCACGCCGAGCAGGGTCTGGAACGACAAACCGTCCTCGATGCCCTCGCACAGCGCGTCAATCGCGGTCGGCTGGTCGCCGGCGGGAGGGAAGGGCTGGTGCAGGCGATACGGCGAATCCGGGAAGGTGATAACTTCCGCTGCCGGAGTACTGGTATTTTGGGAATCAGACATTAATGCAGACCTTTGATAGAATATGCGATTGTCGGCGGCCCTGACCGGATTTTGTTCGGGAGCCGGCTTGTTCCAGCATCGCCCCGCCCCAAAACGTTACCAAATTAATCATGACGACCTCTTCTGTTTTCAGCGCCATCGAGATGGCCCCGCGCGACCCAATCCTCGGCATCACCGAAGCCTTTAATGCAGACACTAACCCAGCGAAAATTAACCTGGGCGTAGGCGTCTATTATGACGACAATGGCAAAGTGCCGCTGCTGAAGTGCGTGGAAAAGGCGGAAGCAATCCTGATTGAGCAGCACGCCCCGCGTACCTACCTGCCGATCGAAGGCCTGGCAGCTTACGACAAGGCTGTGCAAGAGCTGGTATTTGGTGCCGACAGCGCCGTAATTCAAGAGAAACGTGCGGTGACCGTGCAGGCACTGGGCGGCACCGGCGCGCTGAAACTCGGCGCCGACTTCCTGAAGCGCTTCTCCCCGGATTCCGAGGTTTACATCAGCAACCCGAGCTGGGAAAACCACCGCGCCCTGTTCGAAAGCGCCGGCTTCAAAGTCAACAACTACGCCTACTACGACGAGACCACCCATGGCGTGAACTTCGCCGCCATGCTGGCCGCCCTGAAGGCCATGCCGCGTGGCGCCATCGTCGTGCTGCACGCCTGCTGCCACAACCCGACCGGCGCCGACCTGACCCAATCCCAGTGGGATGAAGTGATCGCCGCTGTTGTCGCCGGCGGCCTGGTGCCGTTCCTGGACATGGCTTACCAGGGCTTTGGCGCCGGCATCGCGGAAGATGGCGCCGTGGTACGCCGCTTCGCCGCGACCGGCGTGGCGCTGCTGGTGTCGAACTCCTTCTCCAAGTCCTTCTCGCTGTACGGCGAGCGCGTCGGCGCCCTGAGCGTGGTGGCTGCCTCCGCCGAAGAAGCTTCCCGCCTGCTGTCGCAGCTGAAGCGCGTGGTGCGTACCAACTACTCCAACCCACCTGTCCACGGCGGCAAGGTGGTGGCAACCGCCCTGGCAACCCCGGAATTGCGCCAGATGTGGGAAGACGAACTGGCCGGCATGCGCGTACGTATCAAGGAAATGCGCGAAGCCTTCGTGCAGAAGCTGAAAGCCAAGGCCCCAGGCCATGATTTCGACTTCGTGCGTGAGCAGGTTGGCATGTTCTCCTACTCCGGCCTGAGCAAGGAGCAGGTGGCCAAGCTGCGCGAACAGTCGATCTACGCCGTGGATACCGGCCGCATCTGCGTGGCAGCGCTGAATTCGAAGAATATCGATACGGTAGTTGACGCCATCGCCAAGGTACTTTAATATGCTGCTCTCTGATCGCAACGCGGTCAGAGAGTGATCCCTGATAGCTCAGTCGGTAGAGCGACGGACTGTTAATCCGCAGGTCCCTGGTTCGAGTCCAGGTCGGGGAGCCAGAATACAGAAAAGCCCAGCCTTCACAGGTTGGGCTTTTTGCATTTCTGCTAAAGCCGAAGCTCACGCTATTGGCCTCGAGTATCGTCTGTTACCATTTTTGACATAAAACCGGCTATACTGCCCATGAATTAAAATCTGGCCGCGTCATTGCGGCCTTTTTATTATGAAAGCCGGTATGCGTCGGTCGCTGTTTTTGCTGATTTTGTTGTTGGTTTCAACGATCTTTGCCAACGCGGCCGAGTATCGAACTGGCCCGGCACCGGCTTGGGTCGAGCCGATCGCTGTCGATACGGCGCGCAAAGCCCCGGGCGGGCAATCGAGCGGGGAGTGGAACATCCTGAGCGATGTGCAATCTCGCATCGAAAAAAACGGCAGGGTGAACTATTACCACTTTGCGAACAAGGCCCTGGATGCTGAAGGCGTCCGTTCTGTTGCCGACATTTCCTTTGTTTTCGATCCGAGCTATGAGCAGCTGACGATTCATGCTATCCGTATCATTCGCGGTGGGAAGGTGATCGATAAGTTGGCCAGCGCAAAAATATCGGTGTTGCAGCGGGAAACCGAGCTCGAATATCGCATTTACGACGGCAGCAAAACCGTAAGCGTGGTGCTTGACGATTTGCGCGTGGGCGATGTTGTCGAATACGCGTACAGCCGCCGCGGCGTCAATCCTGTGTTCGGCAACCGCATTGCAGGTGGCGCGGAACTCCAATGGTCGGTGCCTGTAGGACAGGCGTCGGTCCGCTTGATGGTTCCGATTGGCCGCACGGTTGCCACGCAATTGATGAACAGTACCTTGCAGCCGCGTGTTCGCGAGTTCGACGGCTACCGCGACTATCGCTGGTCGCAACAGGATGTGCCGGCACTAAAGGTCGATGGCGATGCGCCAGCCAATTACAACCCATATGCACGCGTGCGCTGGAGTGAATTTGCTGACTGGAGGTCCGTGGTCGATTGGGGATTGCCGCTTTATCGCTTGAATGGCCAAGTGGACCCGGCACTTAATGCGGCAATTGAAGGTATCCGCCGTACTGCAGCGACCCCTGAAGCGCGGGTGCGTGCTGTGCTGCAACTGGCGCAGTCCGATATCCGTTACCTGGGTGTGGAGGTGGGCACCGGTTCCCATGCACCGACTGCGCCGTCGACCGTTTTCCAGCGCCGTTTTGGCGACTGCAAGGACAAGGCATTGCTGGTGGTGGCGATGCTGCGTGAGCTGAATGTGAAGGCCGCGCCGGCCCTGGTCAATACGGAGCGCCGCGAAGCCATTGCCGATGTCCTGCCAGCGCCGCAGGTCTTTAACCATGTCGTTGTCCGTGCGACGCTGAATGGCCGCCATTACTGGCTGGACCCAACCATGTCACCGCAAGGCGGCGACCTTGAACACCTGGTGCAATCCGATTTCGGCCTGGCCCTTGTGCTGGACGAGGGGGAGGCGGGGCTGGTCAAGATGGCGGGCAAGGAGGGGCGCAGCCGTAAGCAGGTACATGCTGTTTTCGACGGCACGGGCGGCCCTGAACAGCCAATGCGCTACACGATTACGACGGTGTCGCAGGGAGCCGCCGCTGATTCGCTGCGTGACCAGATTGCGCGGAAAGGTGTGGCGGATTTGCAGTCGCAATTTCTAAATTACTATGCAAGGCGATATCCCGAGATCAAGTCTGCGGCGCCGTTGCGTCATGTCGACGACGTCAAGCACAACCTGTTCACGACGGTGGAATCGTATGAGATTCCGGACTTCTGGAAGCGCAGGACCCAGGACAATCGGCGAGAGGCTTATATTCGCTCCTCTGAAATTCGTTCTGAGCTGAACGCGCCAGACTTCTTGAACCGCACTGCACCGTTGGCTACCAACTACCCCAGGGAGATCGAAGAGATTACTGAAGTAAAGCTGTCTGGCAAGTGGGGCCTCAAACCTGAAGCCGTCGAGATTAAGGACGCAGCGTTTGAGTTCACGCATAAGAAAGAGCGTGGCGAGGGAGACGTCAAGTATCGCCTTGTCGACCACTTGCGCTGGCTGAAGCCACAGGTGGAGCCTGACGAAGTGCGCGAGCACGCAGCCAACTTGAAGAAGGCATACAACGAAGTAGGCATTACGCTGTACCTTGACGATGCCCCTGCTGCGGCGGCCCGGCCATCTGCGCGGACAACCCACGAACAAATCCAGGCCGAGTCGGATAAAGCGCGCCAGGCGCAGCAGAGATCGCAACTTGTGCAAATCAGCATCCTGCTCGCAATATGGGGCGTCCTGGCTTTTCTTTGCTGGCGCTCACCGGAAACGCATCGCCCCCTGAACTGGTACCTGACGGGGCAATTGGTGTGGATATCCTTCGTGCTGTGGGTTTTGTTTGCCGGGTTTAATAACACCTGGAAAACGCAGACGCTTGGCCTCATTATCGTATTCTTTGGCAGCAGTGCCTTGCTGGCGCGTTCAGACCGTGCGCCCGTCACGCATTGGCAATATGCCCACGCAAATCCGGCGGCCATGGACAGTATGACGCTAGGTGTTCGCTACCTGGTCAAAACACTCAGTGCATTGCCGTCGCTAGTCCTGATTCTTTGCGCGGGCTACTACGTCAAAGCTTTGGCAAGCTGAAATCAAGGCCCCGGGTTCGGATTGTCAGGCAGGGGCGGAATCGCGCGCAGGTATTCGTAGATCGCGGTCAGCTCCTCGTTGGTCTTCTTGCTGAAGGCGGGCCAGGGCATGACCTGCAGGATCTCGCCCGGCGGGTCATTCGGATTGTGGCCGGTGCGCAGGGTCTGGATGAACTGGGCGAGCGTCAGGCCGGCTGGCTTGCCGGCATTGTCCGGTGTCAGGTTGGGCGCCTTGATGAACGGGCCGAACATGCGGCCGCCGGACAGGTATTGGGCGGTATTGATCATCTCGGGCTGTCCTTTAAATGGATCGCCGCCCGGCGCGTAGCTGGGGTGGCTGTGGCAGTCGATGCAGCCGCTGGAATTGACGATGTAGCTGCCCAGGCCAACCATGGCCCGGTTTTTCCCCATCATGTCCAGCTTGACGCCTTTCGGCACGATTTCGTAGCCGCGGCGGATGCGGCTTTCACTTCCACTGTCATGGTTGTCGTCGGCGAAGGCGGGTAAGGCAGTTGCGGCGACGGCGGCGCAGATCATCCAGGCGGCGCGACGCGGCATTAAGGAAGTAGTCATGTGTGAGTCCCCTTATTGAAGCTATTGTTCATTCGTCAACTGGCGAACCAATCAAGTATAGGTAGCGCGCCGCGTCTTTCAAGGTGATTCGATTTATCATATTGCCGAATTGCTATGTTCAATTCAGGGGAACAGGATGTCGCACATCTGATTCGGTTCCATGATTCGGTTCCTGATTCGGTTCCAGGTCTGTCATTCTGATTCGGTTCCTGATTCGGTTCCAGGTCTGTCATTCGGACACCTAGCGCTCGCATTTGATGAATCTCAAGGTCAGGATTCGCCCAATTTCTCGTATTGATATTTATCAAAGAGTTGGATTGCAGGTCCAAATGACAGACCTGGTACTGGCTCCTGGTACTGGCTCCTGTGGTACTGGCTCCTGGTACTTTTGGGCCTCCATCCTATGATTTGCTTTTTGCATAAGGACAATGTTAATCTTCATTTAATAACATCCATCTTTTTAAATATGAAAATGAAGTCGAACATTTCTTTTAAAACCGTTGCGGTTCTGATCGGTGCGGTTGCATGGATCACGGCCACCCAGGCAAGGGCGGAAACCCCTTCAGCTCTCAGCGACGAATTTAAATCAGGGAGCCTGAAGCTGGAATACAGCGTATTCGGAAAGGGTTACACGGGAGCGGACGACCTAAAGCGCATGTACGAAGAGAAGAAATGGGAAGAGCTGGTGAATAGCGTTGTCTCCAAGCGCTTCGTGATCAATACATACTATTTCTACTTGGGAGCAGCGGCGGAAGGATTGGGGTATCCGGTGGCTGCCTACAAATACTTTGAGTTGGCTGCGAAAACTCCGGAAAAATGCGCCGATTACCAGACCTGGACCGATACCTGCGTCGGATTCAAGTTTCCGAACGATGCGGTGACAAGAATGGCTGGGTTGTCTGGAGCGATGGGGGAAGAGCAAAACTGGCTTCCTGGTGAAGGTCCAAGAGTCTTTGATCTGGTAGGGCTGGTGCCGACGCCAATTGAAGACCTTCTCAAACCAAAGCCTGAGCGTTCGACAGTTCGCGACAAGTTTGAAACGGATGACGAGTATAAAGCGCGGGTCGACAAGATCAAAAAGGGCTTCCTTGCTGTAGCGCCGTTGAATGCCAAGAGCAACTACAACTGCCAGACCTCATACGATCATGCTGCGGGCGAGTACAAGATCTCTGCATGTCTTGCGCTGGTTGGCGGAGTGCCTTTGCGGGAGAAACATTCCGAATTGTCCCCAATTCGTTTATCGAATGCGATTACCAGCCGCGACATCAGGCGTGACGAAAGTGAGGACTATTTTTACGCGGGCAGCTATGTCTGGAACCAGACAATCAAAGTATCCAGGGACGAGGCCAAGACTCTTGAGAATGAGCTAATTGTGGGCATTTATTCGGACGATTTCCTGGTGACCCGCAAATGCCGCTATTGTGAATCTACCCGGAAGAATGATGCGTTTTTAAAGGGCAGTATGACGGATACCTGGATGGTTATTGTGAGACCAACCAAGGTTCAGAGAATCGTCGTCTATCGCGCAGCGGATTCGCGGGTGCTTTATAGCTTCACGCCGAAGAGTTGATAAGCGGCCCGGACCGGCGCGGCCGCTATCGTCACATTTGAGTGGCTTTCTTCAGCATTTCCTTAGCGTTGGTATTGCTTGGTTCGAGTTCAATCGCGCGCCGGTAGGCTGAGGCGGAACTGGCGTTGTCGCCCGCCATCAGGTACAGCTCGCCTAGTGAGTCGTACAGGTTGCCGTCTTGGGGAAAGACGGCGATGGCGCGTTTGAGGATAGCGATGCCGGTTGCTCCTCGGCCCGCTTCCGCGTATTGATAGGCCAGCCGATTCAGTCCATCACCGTTTTCGGGCCTGCCACTGCGGTCCATCAGGGCATCGAAACGCGCGAGCGCATTGTCGTCGCCCACGCGGCGGACTTCATCGGCCAGCAGGTCTTGTAATGCCGGCTTGGGCGGAGCGACAGGCATGCCATACATCGCATCAGTGAAATCGCTGCGCATACGGTAAATCTCCGGGCCCTTGTTGCCATTGCCTTCGTTGAGGAAGATCACCACCAGCTTGCCTTCTTCCGGATAGCGCGTGACCAGCGTACGGAAGCCATTGCCGTTGCCGCCGTGTTCATGCACCAGGCGCCGTTTGCCGGCGATGGTACGCGTTCCGATCATCCAGCCGTAGCCGTAGCCAAGGTCTCCCCACACGTCGTCCTTGATGTAAGGAGTGAACATCTTGCGTTTCGATTCGGGTTTGAGCAGCTTGTCTCCGGCCAGGGCGCGATCGAGCTTGAAGAAGTCGCCCGTGGTGCTTGCCACGCCGCCTCCGGCGCCGATGTTGGGAATCCAGAGCGGATCGGCGGGACGATATTCGCCCAGCGCACGCACATAGCCAAAAGCCCTGCGCGCAATAATGCGGTCCGGCGCGTCATATGCTGTGCGCTGCATGCCGAGGGGGCGCAGGACCATGCTGTCCAGTGCTTCACTGAAAGTCTTGCCGGTCTGCTTTTCGATCACCCAGCCGAGCAATGTGTAGTTGGAGCTGCTGTAATGGGCCTGGCTGCCCGGTTCGAATTCCAAAGGGCGGTTCATGATGGCGATGAAGTCGGCCTTCGGTACTTTTTCGCCAAGCCGGTTGGCCCAGAAACCCGGGAAGTTCGCGTAGTCCACGATGCCGGAAGTGTGGTTAAGCAGTTGGTGCAGGGTGACGCGCTGCCCAATCTCCCGGTTCAATTCCGGCACGTATTTGCCGATCGGGTCATCCAGCCGCAGCTTGCCTTGCTCGGCCAGCTGCATGACCAGCGTGGCAGTAAATTGCTTGGTCAAGGACGCGACGCGAAATGCCGTATCGGTCGTGTTAGGAATTTGCCACTCGCGATTGGCAAGGCCGAAGGCGCGGTGGTAAATCACCTTGCCATGGTCGGCGACGAGTACTGAGCCATCAAGCTGGCCCAGCGCGTGGTATTGCTTGGCAATGCGGTCGATGTCGGCGATGTGGTCGGCCTTGACCGGCAGCGCGAGTACCAGTGCGAGGACGAGGCAAGCGAACTTCATTGGGCAACCTTGCGCGCCTGTTCGAGCAGCGGCATTGGATCGGCGACGTTGAAGGCGCCTGACTGCTGCGCGAACTCGCGCAGGGTCGGAATATGGCCTGCCCCGTAAATCACCAGTACGCGATCGCCAGGCTTGTCGGCGAGCGTCACCAGCTTGGAGAAGATCTTCAGGTTGCGGCCGTACCAGTTGGCGACCCAATTTGGTCCGGGGAAATTGTCGCCTTCGCTCAGCATGGCAAAATCGAAATAGCGGCGGTGGCTGTCCGCCAGCGCCTGCGGCGAGTTATATTCGGCCAGCCAATCGCCGACGCTTGTTTTCAACAGGCGCTGGCCATCGGCCAGCGAGCGGGCGGAATCGCGGATGCGCTCGAGCAGCGGGCCCCGTCCGTTCTGTTTGGCCCAGGTCTCGTAATCGAAATCTTCAATGCGGCCCGGCGGCATCTTGTTCCAGTCGATGGCGTAGATATCGGGCAGCTTGGCTGCGGCAGCGATGCGCATGCCCAGTTGGTCGGCTTCTTCG
Organism: Massilia eburnea; assembly: GCF_009720745.1. Taxonomy (GTDB): domain Bacteria; phylum Pseudomonadota; class Gammaproteobacteria; order Burkholderiales; family Burkholderiaceae_D; genus Rugamonas; species Rugamonas eburnea. The sequence goes on from NZ_WNKX01000019.1 coordinate 28,128, forward strand.
CTGGTCAGGGTGTAATTCCCGGTCAGGTAGGCGTGGTAGTTGGCGCTCAGTTTGTCTTGCTTGTCGCGCGAGACTTCCACCGCGACCTTGGTAGGGCGGAAGGCCAGCAAGACCGTAGCCACCTGTTCGATTTCTGCCTGGCGCTGCCGCGACAGGACTTCCGGTACTTTGGTGTTGCTCACGTCGCGGAAATGGTTGGCGAAGTGTGGTGTGCCGATCAGCAGCAGGGTGGGGCGGTTGGATTCTGTGCGATCACGCAACAGTTCGGGTTCGGCCGCAAAAGCATGGACGGCCGCGAGCAGCAAGGCCAGCGCAGAGGCAGGCTTGGCAAAGCATGTGAGCATTTGATGGTCCTTTTTCGTGCTTGTGCTTCCCGGCACCATTGCGGGGATGCCGAAGAATATTAGCAGAATGAACATAAGCATTTTTGCTTTTGCAGTGGAATCAGTTATTCTTCAAGATATCCATAAGATCCAATCCGGAGCATTTTCAGAATGATTACAAAAGAAGAGCGGGTGGTGTACGGCACCGAAGACCTGCTGACGACTCTTTGCTCGTCCGTTACCCGCGTGTTGAACGTGGCGTCGCAAAGCCGGATTACCTACTCGGCCATGGTCCAGCGCATCACCAAGGTGGGGCTGAAGCCCGATATCGGCTGCTTCGTGCTGTTCGACGGCGGCTTTACCGGCTTGGTGGTGCTGAACTTCTCGGCCGAGGCGGCGATGGAGATCTATGAACGTTATATGCTCAGCATGGGCATGCCGAAGTCGGAGCTGGCCAGCTCCTTCACTTCGGACGAGGTGGCGAACATCATGGGCGAGCTGATGAACCAGATCGTCGGCGACTTCACCGGCAAGGTGCGCAGCGAGCTGCAGACCAACATCACCCAGAATCAGCCAAAGATGCTGGTGCTGAACAAGCAGGTAACGCTGAGCGTAGACACGCCGCTGGACCGTCCTGAGATGCGCCGCGTGTCCTTCTTCACCGAGCGTAACAACATCTTCTACCTCGAGCTGGCGATTGATCGGACCGAGTTTATTAAGTTGCATGATTTCGAGAAGAGCGAGGTCGAGGATCCCGATACGCTGCTGGAGCGCGAGCAGGCCGCCAAGCAGGATGCGGCGCCAGCTGCCGCGATCTCGTCCGACGACGCTGACGAACTTTTGAAGTCCCTTGGCATGTGATCTAAAATAGGCTTTGCAAACAGCTGACCGGCAGTTATAATATTGCCTCTTTTCCCTGATAGCTCAGTCGGTAGAGCGACGGACTGTTAATCCGCAGGTCCCTGGTTCGAGTCCAGGTCGGGGAGCCAGAATACAAGAAGCCCAGCCTTGAAAGGTTGGGCTTTTTTCTTTCCGACATGTGATATCGTGATCCCACGCATGAGGTAGCGACGCGAACTTGATATCGGGGATCTCCAATGATCAGATATGCCGGAGCACTAAGAAAGCTGGACTTCAAGTGGTCAGTTCTTCTTGCGATGGTGTGCCTCGATACCATGTGGATGCTTGCCAAAGGGTGGACTCTGCGGCCGGAGAGCCTGGTCGGCACCGCACTGCTTGCGACTGTCGCTTCAGCGCCACTTGCGTTCAAGCGCTACAGGGATGACGAACTGCTTTTCAATCTCTGCGAATCAGTGACGTTTTCTCTGATAATCGCGCGGGCGGCTGCCATCTTCAGTTATTTGGCTATCTCGGCGAACTTTCCGCTGATCGATCAAACGCTTGCGGACCTGGATCACATTCTGGCGTTTGATTGGGCGGACTATTATCGATGGTCTACCGCTCATCCGGCTTTCGATCGCTTGCTTGTTTTGGCGTACGGAAGCCTGACGGTGCAATCGTGGCTGGTCGTCCTTTATCTCTGCTTGACAAAGCGCAGGCCGAGGATCCAGGAATTTCTGGGATTGACCGCTTCTCTGCTCGCGATTTCCGTGCTGTTGTCGATATTTGTTCCCGCGGCAGGTGCGCCGAAATTTTATGCCTCAACAGTTCATGTGGATGCTTCCGGCTGGTCTCACTTCGAGTTGCTAAGATCGGGCGCGCTGACCAATATCGACCTGGAGTCGATGCAGGGGCTGGTATCGATGCCCTCGGTTCATACCGTCATGGCGATCTTGCTTTGCTGGGCGGTACGCAAAACGCCCTTGGTAATTGTTATTATCCCGACCAATATTCTGCTGCTGCTTTCCACGCCGGTGGTCGGCGGCCATTACATCGCCGATGTTCTCGCCGGGGCACTGATTACGGCGGCCGCGATCAGCTTCAGGCAGTTTTGGTGTCGAAAAACTTTACAGTCGCACGAGCAACGTTTATATCTCTTTGGATAAGCTATTGATCTGGTTCATCTTTTTATAATGTTGGGAAATTGGCACGAAACTTGCAGTATGCTACGTTCCAAAATTATAACTAGGTAAAACTTGATGAAAGTTCAAAACGTAATTCGCACTATTGGTTTCGCTGCAGCATTTGCATTCGCTGGTTTGGCTAACGCAGCCGTGTTCACGGTTGATGCGAAGGTCAACAGCATTTCCGACGGTGAGGCGCTGGACACCGGCATTACCCTGCAAGCCGGCCAGCATCTGTCGATCTCGGTCGACCCGACCCTGACCTGGAACTTCAGCTTCGGCGCTGCTGGCTATGACACCAACGCCAACGGAGCCGCTGGCTGGGGCATGGGCGTGCAGAATCCTGATGGCAGCGGCTTTACTGCGAACATTGGTGAGCTGGTGGGCCAGATCGGCACCGGTACTGCGGACGCGGGCAATTTCTTTATTGTTGGCACCAGCTTTGACGGCTACGCCAACAAGAGCGGCAAACTGAACCTGTTCTACTGGGATTCGGACGCATGGAATAACGTCGGCGCCGTTGCTGCTGACGTTCAGGTACCAGAACCTGCTTCGATGGCACTGTTCGGCCTGGGCCTGCTGGCGCTGGCACGCTTCCGCCGCCGCGCATAATTCGAGCGCTGAAAGCCTTTGAAAAGCCCCACCTGCGCTAAGCGCGGTGGGGCTTTTTGCATTTGCCCTTTCAGTACGGGATTCCCGCAAGATTTTTGATTTCCAAAATGCTAATCTGCGGCGAGTGGAATTCCTGACAAGATTGAAAGGGAGAAAATGCAGCGGGATAATGCAGTTGTAGCAGTGTTTGCCGTTTTAACGTTGGCGCTTCAAGGCTGCGGCGGAGGAGGCGGTGGAAGTGGGAGCAGCACGACGGCGGCCGCGCAAATGCCGCCGGCAGAAGGCGCGTACTACGGAACCTTGTCCGATGGTCGTCAGCATTACACACTGGTCCTGGAAAACGGCCAGCTCTATGCGCTTTACGGCAGCACCAGCAACGGCATTTTCGGCGTCTCCGGTTTCTTGCAGGGCAATGGCAGCTCCAGTAACGGCAGTTATTCGGCATCGGACGTGAAGGATGCGTCGGCCTCCAATCCGGTATTGCAGTCTGGCTCGCTTAGCGCTACCTATACGGCGGGAAGCAGCTTTAACGGGACGCTGAGCGAGGGCAGCACAAGCGTTACCTTAACCGGAACCGGTCTTGGCGCGGCCATTTACAATTACAGTTCGCCAGCCAGCCTGGCGGCGGTCTCCGGCACCTGGAACATGACGTCGCTGCGCGGCTATCCGGTAACGATGAATATCGCGGCTTCCGGCACATTCACGGCCACGTCCAGCGGCTGTGCGTTCAGCGGCACGGTCAAACCGCGCAGCTCCGGCAAAAACGTGCTGGACGTGGCGCTGACCTACGGCGCCTCGCCCTGCATCCTGGCTGGACAATCGCTGAGCGGGATCGCGATCAGCTACGCCTTGCCCAATGGGCAGCAGCAGCTTGCGATGACCCTGCTCGATCAGGCCCGCGTCAATTCGTCCGCCTTCGTTGGCATCCGTTAAACAAGGAGTGGGAACATGCAGTGTGCCTTGAAATATTCCATGTTTGCCCTTGGCCTGATCGGTTCTGTCCTTGCTTCGGCAGCGGACCAGCATGCGCCGATCGCGGCCCCAGTCGTGGTGGTTGGGGACAGCTGGACTTTCCAATACACCGATGTCTGGAAAAACGAGCCGGGCAGCTTGAGGCAGGTGGAAGTCACAGCAATCAACGACAGCGGCATCGAGGCAGACTACAAGCGCGTCGACACAGGCGAAGTGTTCTCACACCAGCGCTTCAGCCGCGAAATGAATCCGTTCGATCGCGGTTCGAAGCACTTTGCGCCGGCATTCACCCGCTACGCATTCCCGCTCGAAGCGGGTAAGACGTGGAGCAGCGAAGCCACCGCCGATAATCCCACGACGGGCAAGCACTTCCGCTACCAGATCGAAGGGAAGGCGCTGGGCTGGGAGAAAATCAAGGTGCAGGCCGGTGAGTTCGACGCGATGAAGATTGAGATCACGGCCTATTACCAGAACGACGAAATTGCCAGGAATCGCGGCTCCGCCAAATCGACCGAGACGGTCTGGTATGCGCCCGCCGTCAAGAATTACGTCAAGCTGGAATACCAGGATACGGACCGCAACGGGCGCGTCGCCAATCGCGACATGTGGGAGCTGACCGCCTACGCCAGCAAATGAAGCTGCGTTTCCTAGCCCTTGCTGCGGGCCTGTTCATTCATTTCCAGGCTTTCGCGGCTAGCGATTGCAGCGATGTATTCCTCAATCCACAAAACAAATATGCGCACAACACCGCCAGGCCGGCCCCTACGCCATTCCCGCTGAAGCAGGGACCGGCGCTGGGCGACGTAAGCTACAAGCTGCGCGACGACCCCAATACCTATACGCTGGAACAATACCTGGGCAAATTCTGCACGACGGGGTTTCTCGTCCTGAAAGACGACCAGATCGTCTTTGAGCGCTATTTACAGGGGCGTAAGCCGAATGACGGACTGCTTTCGGCGTCGATGTCAAAGACCGTGCTTGGCCTACTGATGGGAATCGCGCTCAAGGAAGGCAAGCTTTCACTGGACGAACGCATCTCGTCGGTGCTGCCCGATTTCAAGGACAGCGCATTTGCCGATGACACGATCGAAGACTTGTTGCGCATGTCTTCGGGCGCTGCCTTGTTTAATTCTTTTGAGCCTGGCGCGGATTCCGATAATCGGGCGGTGAACCCGATCATCAATCCTCGGCAAAGCATGCGCGATTACCTGAGCGCGAAGAAGGAAAAGGCCGCCGCGCCAGGTACCGTGTTCAAGTACAACGGCGCGCAAACTGCCGTGCTCGGGCTGGCGCTTTCGCAGCGCTTGAACAGAATGCCGCTGACAGCCTATCTCGAAGAGAAGCTGTGGATTCCCATGGGTGCGGAAGCCCAAGGGCACTGGATCAAGAACAATCATGGGGAAGAGGGCGTGCAAGGGCAGTTTGTGGCGACGCTGCACGATTATGCGCGCCTGGGATACCTGGTGATGAACCAGGGCCGCATCGACGGCAAGGAAGTGGTGCCCGCCGAGTGGATCGGCAAAATGACTGAACTGCGCCGCGACAAACCGCAGCCCGGCAAGCCGCCATACTATGGACTGCAGGTATGGATCCCTCAGGCTGCCGGGGCCGTTCCTTTTTCTGGGGAGTCAACGGCCAGAATATCTTTGTCGATCCTGTCGCGCGGGTTGTAATTGTCCACACCGGGAATAGCCCGAACGCGGAATTCGACGGTAACCGGCACCTGTTCGCCTTGCGCGACGCTATTGTGCGCAGGCTGGCCGCGCCGCATAATTGAAGCACTGGACGGATGGCACCGCGCAGGGGTATGCTTTTGCCGCTTTTGCGTAGGAGGATGTCATGGCAAAAAAGAAAGAAGAACTCGATCCGGAAACCCTGGAACTGATCCAGTGGTGTATCGAGGTGGAAGGCTTCCTGGTCAAGGGAGGCGCCACGGTTGAAGAAGCGCAGGACCACATCGAAGAGCAGATCGAATGGTTCACGGACTTGTTCTATGACGGCTTGACGCCGGAAGAAGCGGCCAAGGAAGCCTTGGCCTGACGCGGATTCGCGCCTTCCAGGCGCGGTTTCGTCGCAAAATGGTTGCATGGCAGGCGCCCGTAGGGCGAAAATGCTTGCCATGCAGACAATCCCTTCTCACTCATCGTTTCCTTTCCGACGCCTTGCCGTTGATGGCATGTATGTCGTGGCGTTCAATTTCCTGTGCGCGGTCCTGGTGACCTATGTGTTCGGCGTAGGGCGCTTTTTCGGGCCGAATTTGCTGGCGTCCATGTGCATCGGCCTCACTACCTGGCTGCTGGTCGACATCGCGCGCTTCCTTCTCTGGGGGCAGCAAAAAGTCAGGTGGCTGTATTTCCTGCCGGTGCTTGCCATGGCAGTGATTGGCGGTCTCTTCATCGGCACACAACTGGCGTCAATGCTGATGGGGACCGAGATCGACATGCGACGCCACTTGCGAGGGCAGAGCGGCTTCAGCTCCATCGTGTTCACCGTATTCGCGACAGGCGCCGTGACGCTGTTCTTTTCCAGCCGCGACAGGCTGTCGCAGGCGCGCGCCGAAGCGGCCATGGAGAAGGCGCGGGCCGAGGCGGTCGAGCGCCAGGCGCTGCAAGCGCAGTTGCAACGGCTGCAGGCGCAGATCGAGCCGCATATGCTGTTCAACACCCTGGCCAATTTGCAGGGTCTGATCGCCATCGATCCGGCGCGCGCGCAAACCATGCTGGACCAGTTGATTACCTACCTGCGGGCGACCCTGAGCGCGGCGCGTGCCGAGCGCACTACGCTGGCGCAGGAATTTGCGCTGCTGGAGGCATACCTCGGGCTGATGTCGGTGCGCATGGGCGCGCGGCTTAGCTTTGCGCTGGATCTGCCGGATGCTTTGCGCGGCACCGAACTGCCGCCCATGCTCTTGCAGCCGCTGGTTGAGAATGCGATTGCCCATGGCGTCGAGCCGAACGTGGCCGGCGGCCATATCCAGGTGACTGCGCGCGCTGCCGGCAATGGCTTCGAATTGCTGGTCTCCGATACCGGGCGCGGCCTCGATGCTGGACCGGGAAAGCCTGGCACCGGACTGGGGCTGGCCAATGTGCGCGAGCGCCTGCAAGCCTTGTACGGCGGGCGCGCTTCCCTTTCTCTTGAAGCTGCGCCGCAGGGCGCAATTGCACGAATTCTCCTGTCATGATTACTGCACTGATTGCTGAAGACGAACCAATCCTGGCTGCGACACTGGCGGCAGCGCTGCAGCGCCAGTGGCCGGAACTGTCTATCGTGGCCTCCTGTGCCAACGGTATCGAAGCGCTGGCGCAGGCTGCGGCCTTGCAGCCGCAAGTGCTCTTCCTCGATATCAAGATGCCCGGCAAGTCCGGGCTGGAAGTGGCGGAAGAATTGGCCGATGCCTGGACTGGGCCGGCGCCTTTCCCGCAAACGGTATTTGTGACGGCCTACGATGAATTTGCGGTGCAGGCGTTCGAGCGGGAGGCAGCCGACTATGTGCTGAAGCCTGTCAGCGACGACCGTCTGGCGCGCACCGTGGCGCGCTTGCGCCAGCGCTTGCAGGACAAACCGGCCGGCGGACTGGAGGTGCTGGCGGCGCAATTGCGGGCGCTGGGCGTGCCGATGGCGGCGCAGCGCCTGGGCGTGATCCGCGCGGCGGTGGGCAACCAGGTGCGCATGGTGCCGGTGTCGGATGTGGTCTACTTTGAGGCGGCGGACAAGTATGTGAATGTGGTGACTGCCGATAGCGAGGTACTGATCCGCATGAGCCTCAAGGAACTGTTGCCGCAGCTGGATGATCAGGTATTCTGGCAAGTGCATCGCGGCACCATCGTCAATTCTTCCTGCGTGCTGAGCGCTGTGCGGGAGGAGGGCAGCAAGATGTCGCTGGCCTTGCGCGGGCGCCCTGAGAAGCTGCGCGTTTCCCCGCTGTACGCGCACCTGTTCCGGCAGATGTGACTCAAAAGCCGCGCTGGATGCTGGCCAGGGCCAGGTCCTTGGCATAGCGGCCTGCCGTGCCTTCGAAATGGCGGTAGCTCGCCGACAGCAGCCAAGGGCTGGCTTTCCAGCTTGCGGAGAATGTGGCGATGCGGCTGCCGGGCATGTAGCCATCATGGGGCTGCCATAGCACGTCGGCGGAAACTTCAACATCATCAAAGTACTGCGAGGCGCGCAGCAGGCGGTTGTGCTGCTGGCCAGGCATGGCGCTGCGATCGGTCCAGGCTTCGCCCAGCACCGAGAACTTGCTTTCCGTGGTCCAGGTGAAGCCGGCCAGCGCCTTGCCGCCGCGAGCGGGGCGCTGTTGCCATAGCAGTGAAGCGTGCAATTCGATGCCGTCGCTGGCCACTTGCGAAAAGGAGGCGCCGGCTTCGATGCCATTGCGCCTGGAGAGGCGCAGCACGGCATATTCGTCACGCGAACCGCGCTGGATGTATTGGCGGATCGCGATGGCTTCGTCGTCTTTCTGCGCAATCGCGCTGGCCGCCTCGCCGCGGCCCGGGTTGGCCCAGACGACGGTGGTGGCGCTGTCGGCAGCGAAATGTTCCCAGGCCAGCATGGGAACGCCTTCCAGCGCCAGGGGATTGACGGCGCGCCGGTCTTCGCGCTGCACCACGTCCAGCGGGCGGAAGGCGTAGCCAACGTCCCAGCTCATGACTTTTTTTCCTGCGCTGAAGAAGCCGCCCGCCAGCGCCCGGTCGTAGGTCAGTTCGTTCAAACGGAGGCGGACCTCACTACCATCAACATGCGTTGCAGTCAGCACGCTGCGTAGCGGCGCATCCTGCAAACGGAGTTCGCCCGCTTGCAGCGCTTGGGTTCCGAATTGGCCGCGCACATTGGCGATCACTTCGGCAGCACGTGCCGCGGCCGGCGTGCCCGCTGCCAACGACAGCGTGAGCGCCAGCACCGCGCGGTGCGGATCAGGGCGCGGCATCGGAGCGGACCAGGTACATTGGATTGAACAACTCATCGCCGAACTGGCGCGCCCTGCTGCCGGATGTTGTGATCACGGTTTCGCGGCCGTTTGCGATTTCGTCGACCAGCACCATGCGGTCCTGGCTGTAATGCGCTTGCTTGAGCCGCTTGTTGGAGGTGGCGTACAAGTCTGCGTGCAGCGGGCGATAGTCCGCTTTGGCGACCTGCAGCACCACGCGCTGGTAGCTCAAGGTCTTGCGCGTGGCGGCCAGTTCCAGCTCGAGGCAATGCACGCCATCGACGTCGACTTCGCGGACCACGTTGCCGTGGTAGTCGCCGGACCAGGTCAAGGTGGCAATATCGCCGGTGGACGCATCGCCCAGCAGCTTTTGCAATGGCGTGATGCGGATCGGGCGCGCACTGCCAGGCAGCAGCATCCAGAAGTCGTCGCCGGACATCAGCACTTTCTGTCCCGCTTCGCCGGGAGAGCGGAACAATATCAGCGACTTGCCGCCTGCCCGCACCAGCACCTGGTAGCGCTTTTCCTTATCCAGCTTGCCGTCCTTGAAGGTCTGCACCAGCGAGTCCATTTGGGCAGACGCATGGGGCATGCGGTAGGAATCGGCCTTGCGCAGGATGGCATCTACATCGTCGGCCGCGGCGCTGCCGCAGGCCACCGCAAGTGCGGCGGCGATCAGGGTTTTAAACATGGGCGAGAGCCTCCACAACGGGTTGATTGGCTGCCTTGCGGCTGACGAGCAGCGAAGCCAGGGCTGCGAGAAGCGTGACTGCGAGCGCGGCGGCGGCATACATGGCTGGCGAGACTTCAACGACCAGCGGGTAGCCGCCGGTGCGCCCGGGCGGTGGCGGCATCTGGATGCCCAGCACCAGCAAGGCCAGTGCGATGCCGCCGGCCAGCGCCATGCCAAGCAGCGCGCCTCCGCCGCCCAGCACGAGCCCTTCCAGTGTGAACAGGCGAATGATTTCGCCCTGCGTGGTGCCCATAGCGCGCAAGGTGCCGATTTCGCGGGTGCGTTCCAGCACTGCCATCGACAAGGTATTGCTGATGGCGAACAGTACGATCACCAGCACGATCACGCCGAGGAAGCCGAAGATGCGGTTGTACAGACCCTTCACGCTCTGGTAAAAGAGCGCCTGTTCGAGCCAGGTGCGAACTTCCAGTTTGCCCGCGTATTGGGTTTTGAACATGGCGGCCATGGCGTCGCTGTCCTCAAGTTCGTCGAGGTAGACGCTCAGGTAGCTGACTTTATCGGATGCCAGCAACTGCTGCGCGGTCGAAAGTTCGACCATGGCGAGCCGCTTGTCGATGTCGGCGATGCCGCTGCTGACGACGCCCGTTACCGTGACGTCGATTGCGTTAAGGCTGCCGCTGGTGGTGGTGGACATCAGCGTGAGCGAGCTGCCAGGGTGCACGTTGAGGATGTGCGCCAGTCCTTTGCCAAGCACGATGCCAGAGCCGGACGGCGCGCTGCTGCGGCCTTCGGCATCGAGCAGCGTGCCTTCTTCCACTGTCATGAAGGGGCCCTTGACCAGGAACTCCTGGCGCGCATCGACTCCGGTGCCGAGGAAAATCTCGCTCTTGTCGCCGTTGCTGATCAAGCCCGAGAACTGCAGCCGTGGCAGCACGCGCGTCACGCGCGGGTTGGCCAGCAGTTCGCGCGTCAGCTGCTCGCGGCCGGCCAGGCCATGTTCCAGCGGCATATTGTCGTTGCCGTCGAACTGGCCCGGCGCGGCCAGCACCAGGTGGCCGGTATCGCGCGCACTGGCCTGCGCCAGCGCCTGGTAGGTGTACAGGGCAAATCCGCCGCCCAGCAGGGCCGCCGCGGTGCCGGTTGCCGCGATGGCCAACGTGACCAGCGAACGGCGGCGGTTGCGCATGGCGTTGCGGCAGGCCAGCGCGAACCATTTGAAGTCAATGCGCATGGAATGTTCCTTTCAGCACGCCGTCGTCCAGCAGCAGTGCGCGGTCGCAATGCGGCAGCATGCGGTCGTCATGGGTGGCGACCAGGAAAGTGGTGCCGTCGTGGTGGGCCAGGGCGCGCATCAGGCCGACGATCTGCGAGGCGGTCTGCGCGTCGAGGTTGGCGGTCGGTTCGTCGGCGATGACCAGGCGTGGGCGCTTGACGATGGCGCGCGCGATGGCGACGCGCTGGCGCTGGCCGCCGGAGAGCTGGTCCGGCTTGTGCCCGCCCAAGCCCGCAAGGCCCACGCGCTCCAGCGCTTGCAGCACGCGCTGGCGGCGTTCGGCGGCGCTTACGCCAAGCAGGTAAAGCGGATAATCGATGTTGTCGTGCGCCGTCATCACCGGCACCAGGTTGAAACCCTGGAATACGAAGCCGATGGCCTGGCGCCGCAAGCGCGTGCGGCGTGCCTCGTGCTCGGCCGGTAGCGGCTCGCCGTCGAACAGCAGCTCGCCGCCGTCAGGCTTGTCCAGCAGGCCGCACAGGTTGAGCAGGGTGCTCTTGCCGCTGCCCGAAGGCCCTGTGACGGCGGCAATCTCGCCGCGCGCCAGGGCCAGGTCGACCGAATGCAGGGCGCGGATCGTATTGCCGCCCAATGTGTAGGACTTGCTGGCGCCGTGCAGGGACAGCAGCGGTTCGCCGGCGTTCATTGGCCCAGCTCCTTCAGGCGGGCGGCGGCCTTGGCCACTTGCGGCGTGCCGGCCTGGGTGGCGACCGCTTGGCGCAAGTAGCCGATTTCGTCGGCGTTGCGCTTTTCCTCAGATGCGACGCGGGCTGCTGCGGCGAACACGCTGGCGCGCAGGGGCGCTGGCGCCTGGGCCAGTACTTGCGATTCCAAAGCGCCTTGCAGGGCGCGCTTGCCATCGGCGCGTCGGTGCATGAAGTCGGGCAAGGCGAGCAGGGTATTGGCCGCAACCATGCGGGTGAGGATGCTGGCCGGGGCGCCGTCCACCAGCAAGCTGTCGTGCTCGGGCGCCAGCAGGGTGACGGCTTTCTGCACCATGTCTGCGCCTTTTTCCGCGTATTTCATTTTGTCCCAAGGCATCATCGCATCACGGCCGCGCATGGCGATGCCGGCGCCCTGGTAGGCCAGGTACACCGGGTTGCCCGGCTGGCCGGCACTGAGCTTCTCAAAGGCTTCGATGGCGGCATCGCGGGCGGAGGCGTCGCCGCCCGAAGCGGCGGCGAATTGCTGGCGTGCCGCGATGAAGGCCGTATTGTCGGCGGCCGCTGCGGCCAGTGCGCTGCCGCAGGCAAGGGAAATGGCCAGTGCGAGGAAGGTGTGCTTCATGGTGTGCTCCGTAGTCGTTGTTGATGCTGCGAGACTACGGAGCGGGCGCACGAGGCGCCACTGCGATGCGACGAAACCGGCTGGCGGCGGCGCGAAACAGGGCGCAGGCGCCGCCTGGGGCGCTAACTTACATGGTAGACCATGGAAGCGCCGCCTACCGGGGTGCCCTGCGCATCCAGCTGGGCGACGTTGATGGCGTACTGCGCGCCTGCTTCGGCGCCAGCCGGAATGCCGGTCTGCAGGCCCAGTGGGTACAGCATGGCAGCATCCTTCTCCATGTTGATCCTGGCCACCGGCTGCGTGATCTCGACATAGCGTTTTCCGTCGCGCAGCACCACGTCGCCGCCTTCCACCGTGACATTGCCCAGGGTGTGCGTCGGCAGGCAGTCGAAGCGCGAGCCCTTGCTCAGCGTCAGGATCCCGCAGCAGCAGCCGAAGCGGGTCATGACCTTGGTGTCCTGCAGGAAGACCAGGCCGCAGTCCTTTTTCATATCGTCCTGGCCCTGGGTGGGCGTGGGCATCGGGTCGGCCTGGTTGGCGAAGTCGATGGCTGGGAAGGCGGCGCCGTCTTCATCCAGGGAGAGGGTGAGCGGCATGCCGGCCGGCAGGTGGCTGCGGTCGATCACCAGCGACATGCGCGTTTCGCGATTGAAGCGGCTACCCATCACGAAGGGGAAGGTGGCGTGGGCGCCGCCCAGGACGTCGATCACCGACAGGTTGCGCTGGGCCAGGTTGTTGAGGCGTGCGCTGATCGGGCTGCCCGTCAACGGCGCGTTGGCGAAGGCATAGTCGTTATCCGACTTGACCACGGCCAGCAGGCAGGGGTGCCATGGATGGCTGGCTTCCCAGCCGTACAGGGTTTCCGTCTGGCTGGCTTCAATGCGGAACTTCGCCATCACGGTGCCTCCAGCCGGCACGCTGGCAAAGCTGGTGGTGATGCCGGTCGGGCTGACGTGCATGGCGTCGACGTGGGTCCAGTCGGGCGGATAGACGAACTGCAGGCCGACGAAAGGCGTGATGCGCGTGCTGACCGTAACGTTGCGGGCCGTGCGTGCGCCCTTGTTGGTGACACGCACATAGATGTAGTTGGCCTGGCCGCGCTCGACGTTCTTCGACTTCAGCGGGTCGCTGGGCACAAAGACATTGTCGTCGTTGATGCGCACGACGATGTCGGAGAAGTCCCAGAAATTCCCCCCGGTGAAGGGTTCTGCGCCGCTGTCGGCCGGCGCATCCTTGATCATCACGTCGGCTTCGTCAAGGGCGCGGAAGACGTTGATGCGGCCGTAGCCCATCTCCTGGTTCCAGCTGCCGTTGGACTTGCCGGCGGTTTCGGCATAGGCCACCGCGCCGACCTTTTGCGCGGTGCGCTCGATGTGGGCGCGCACCTGCACATTGTCCAGCGTGGGATAGACGCTGCGGATCAGCGCTGCCAGGCCCGCGACGTGCGGCGTGGCGGAAGAGGTGCCGTTGAAGACCAGGTCGTAGTCGCCGGCGTTGTAGCCGCCGGCGCCGTGGATGTCGGTGGTGGGAATGTGCACGCCGGGCGACACCACCGAGATCTGCGGGCCGAAGTTGGAGCCCCAGGGTTCTCCGTCCGGGCTCATTGGCGTCTTGCGGTTGTCGATTTCATCTGAAGCGCCGACGGCGATCACCAGCGGGTTGGTGGCCGGGTAGGTGATGGGACCATTGTAGTTGTGCGTGGCGACGCACATCACCAGGTCATTGTTGAAGGCCGCCTGGATCGCAGGGTCGATAATGGCGTGGCTCCAGCCGTTGAAGCCGAAGCTCATGCTGATGATGCTGGCGCCGTGGGCGGAGGCATAGTTGATGCCGTTCGCCACCTCCACGTCGGTCCAGGCGTCGAAGGCCACCGGCAGGATGCGTGCATCGCCGGCGACCCCGGTAACGCCGGTGCCATTGTTATACGTGGCGGCCACGATGCCGGCGCACGCGGTGCCATGGTTGCCGGTGGGCGAGCCATCGCCGCTCATGGTGCCGAGGTTGATGCCGGGCGCGGCAAAGCGCAGGTCGGGGTGATTCAGGTCGCAGCCCTCGTCGAGCACGCAGATCACGGTGGTGGCGGCGCCGGTGGTGATGTCCCAGCCGGTGGTGCCGGGGCCGCCCGCTTCAATACGCGTCATGTCCCATTGCTGCGGGAACAGGGCGTCGTTGGGTGAGACCGAGGTGGGCGTGAGCAGCGGCATGGTCTCGAACTGGAAATCGGCAATGGGCGTATTCGTCATCTGGCCCAGCCGGTCGCGCAGCTGGTAGGCGTTGATCTCCTTGACGTTGCTGATCTGGAGATAGTGGTGTCCATTCAGGTAGCGCGATTTCTCGGCGATTTCCTGGATTGCAGGTTCGGCTGCGCCTTTGGCCCCCAGGCCTTCCGGCAGCTTGAAGCCGGCGTCGCGCTGGCGCAGCTTGATCAGGGCCACATGGGGCAGGGGCGCCATCAGCCCGCGGCGTCCGCGTTGGCCGGCCTGGTTGTACACGGGGCCGATCCAGTCCAGCCCAAGCTGGGCGCCGGCTTCTTCGATTTTCGCCAGCATGCCATCGTCCAGCGGGCGGCGCGACTGCACGAAGTAGCGGGTCCTGGTGTGGTTCACCCTTTCGCCGGGCACCATGCCTTCATCCGCTTCGTCTTCCAGGAACAGCTCCATGGCGTGCAGGAACTGTTCGACGGCGCTGCGCTCCTTGGGCTGCTTGAGGGAGATCAGGATGCGGGTGTTATCGAGCGCCAGCGTGGCGCCCGAGGCATGGCTCATTTCTTGCGGAAAGTTTTTCATGATGTCTCCTAGCGGGTTCGGGAATCCCCTTTGCAGCGGGGATCAGGCCAGTCTAGGAGGGCTGATTGATCAGGCTTTGACCTGCATCTATGATGTGGCATTTACTCACCGGGGACATCCATGAAAACCTTCGCCAGTGTCGCAGCCGCGTTCGCCATCTTCGCCGCCCAGCCTGCTTTTGCGCTGGACCAGTCCGCTTCCGTCAAGGTCAGCAAGCTGATGCAGACGACTTCCAGCTGGAACGGCGCGGCGCTGGCCTATCCCGCCGGGCAGGCCGAAGTCACCGCCTTGCTGATCGAAATCGCGCCCGGCGGCGAAACGGGCTGGCACTTGCACCCGGTGGCATCGTTCGGCTACATCCTGGAAGGGGAGCTCGAGGTGAGCCTGAAAGACGGCTCGGTCAAGCACATGGCGGCGGGCCAGGCGCTGGCCGAAGTGGTCAATACCCTGCATAACGGGCGCAATGTGGGCAAGGGCCCGGTCAAGCTGGTGGTGTTCTATGCCGGCGCTAGCGGTAGCACATTGACAGTCAAGGAATAGTGTCTGAAAGTTATAGTGGGTATATAATGCGCGCTATTTTGCGGCGATAGACCGCAGCCTGTGGGGAGAATAGGGGACTTACAACACATCCACCCACAAGGAAAACCATGTTGAAGTTGTCCAAGATGCACCTGGCCGTGGCGCTCGCCACCGTGCAGATGTCCGCCCTGGCGCAGGAAGCAGCCCAGGCTCCAGCCGGCCAGCTGGAAGTTGTTACCGTTACCGCACAGCGCCGCGCTGAAAATATCCGCGAAGTGCCGGTATCCGTTTCCATGATCAACAACGAGAAGCTGGACATCCTGCTGTCCGCCGGCCAGGACATCCGCGTCCTCGCGGGCAAGACCCCTTCGCTGAACATCGAATCGTCGACCGGCCGTGTCTTCCCGCGCTTCTACATCCGCGGCTACGGCAACACCGACTTCACCGTGTTCGCGTCGCAGCCTGTCTCCCTGATTTACGACGACGTGGTGCAGGAGAACCCTATCCTCAAGGGTTACCCGATGTACGACCTGGCGAACGTGGAAGTGCTGCGCGGCCCGCAAGGCACCCTGTTCGGCCGCAACACCCCGGCCGGCGTGGTCAAGTTCGAATCGGCCAAGCCTAACCTGCGCGGCGTGGAAGGCTTCTACAACGTTTCCTACGCAACCCATAACACCGTGAACGTGGAGGCGGCCGCCAACGTGCCGCTGTCGAAAGAGTGGGCCCTGCGCGCATCGACCCTGCGCCAGCACCGCGACGACTATGTCGACAACACCTACACCGGCCAGAAAGACGCGCTGGAAGGCTACAACGAGCACGCCGAGCGCGTACAGGTGCTGTACCAGCCAAGCGGCACTTTCAACGCCCTGTTCAACGTGCACCAGCGCACCACTACCGGCAGCTCGCGCCTGTTCCGTGCAAACATCATCAAGAAGGGCACCAATGACTTCGTCGACGGCTTCGACCCTGAGAAGATCGCCATCAACGGCCAGGAAGGCCAGCAGCTGAAGACCCGTGGCGCCAATATGCGCCTGAGCTGGGACCTGGGCGCGCACAAGCTGTATTCGATCACCGGTTACGAGACCGTGGCCAAGTACACCTCGCGCGGCGATATCGACGGCGGCAATCCAGGCGATGCGCCAGCCGTGCCGTTCCAGGTTGAAACCGAATCCTTCGTCCCCGGCATCAAGCAGTACTCGCAAGAGTTCCGCGTTGAATCCAAGTACGCGGGCCCGATGAACTGGCAAGCCGGCGTGTACTACTTCGACGAGAAGGCGGAAGCCGGCCAGGACAACTTCAACGTTGCCGGCGACCGCACTTCGCGCGTACAGTCGCAGCAGAAAAACGAAGCCTGGGCGCTGTTCGGCTCCGTGAACTATGCCGTGAACGACGCGTTCACCGTGCGCGGCGGCCTGCGCTACACCAAGGACAAGAAGGACTTCACGACCCTGGAAGCGACCAACGTTGTGCTGGTTGGACCGCAGTCGGTCTCCGAATCGAAGGACAAGGTCAACTGGGACCTGAGCGGCACCTATAAGCTGGACAAGGACGTCAGCGTGTACGCCCGCTACGCCACCGGCTTCCGCGCCCCGTCGATCGCCGCCGCATCGAGCTCGGTGCCGATCACCGTGGCCGACGCAGAAACCGTCACCTCCATCGAAGCCGGCGTGAAAGCCGACCTGTGGAACCGCCGCGCCCGCGCCGCCCTGAGCGTGTACGACTACGACGTGAAGAACCAGCAGCTGACCGTGGTCGGCGGCAATTCCAACGTTACCAAGCTGATTAACGCCGCCAAGACCAAGGGCCGCGGTATCGAAGCCGAAATCGAAGGCTTCGTGACCAACGACTTCAAGGTCGGCGCCAGCGCATCGTACAACTTCACCGAGATCCGCGATCCGTCGCTGTCCATGAACGTCTGCCGCAGCTGCACCGTGACCAGCCCGGTCAATGCCTCTGGCCGCGCCCTGATCGACGGCAACCCGCTGCCGCAGGCACCGAAGTGGATCCTCAACCTGAACGCCCGCTACAACTACCCGCTGGCCGAAGGCAACCTGTTCGTGGTGACCGACTGGTCCTACCGTTCGAAGGTCAACTTCTTCCTGTACGAGTCGACCGAATTCACCGGCAAGGCAATGACCGAAGGCGGCCTGCGCGTGGGCTACAACTGGGACGGCGGCAAGTACGAAGTGGCGGCATTCGCCCGCAACATCACCGACCAGCGCCGCATCACCGGCGGCATCGACTTCAACAACCTGACCGGCTTCGTCAACGAGCCACGCCAGGTGGGCGTACAGTTCAAAGGTTCGTTCTAAACTTTTCAGGGCTGGTACTTGCCAGCCCTGAAAATGGCCGATATAATGCGGCCTCTTTTCCCTGATAGCTCAGTCGGTAGAGCGACGGACTGTTAATCCGCAGGTCCCTGGTTCGAGTCCAGGTCGGGGAGCCAGAATTTAAAAAAAGCCCAGCCTTCCCAGGTTGGGCTTTTTGCATTTCAGGAGTCATTTATGGAAAACAACGATCAGCGCTATCTGGTCCAGCAGAACAAAATCAGCGAACCAAGCAAGCCGCCAGTCTTCGCCAGGGTCATGCGCAGTAAAGAGGGCTTGTTCGAAGGCGTCTCCTTTATCAAGAACAAGGATAAGGCGACGGTGATGACGGTCGCAGAGGCGCAGGAAGCAATGGCATGGGCAGCGAAGAAGAAGTCGGCTGCGCACGAGTACGCGACCAAGATCATCTGCGTCGGGCAATAGGATTGCGCATCTTGCCCCGGCAGTTGGATTTTTTGCTTTTCAGGCCGACCCATGTGTGATAACGTTAACCGTTCTTGCAATACTTGGCTTGCCGACCATGAAAAACCCGCTTCACATGCTCCTGCTCGTCGCTTGTGCCCCACTTGCGTGGGCCGATGACGCCAGCCCGACCTGGCAGGACTTTCAGCGCGGAGATGCCGCGCAGCGGCCCTTTATCGATTTTTCGTGGGCCGGGGTCCATTACGGTGAGCAGGGAATAGCGGCGGTAAGAACGACGATCTTCAAGGTGGCCGACTATGGTGCGGTTCCCGGTGACGCGGTAGATGATACCGATGCGATCCAGCGTGCCATCGATGCTGCCGGCGCGGCCGGTGGCGGCATCGTGCAGTTCGATCCTGGCACCTATTTGCTCAATAGCGGGCAGACGCCCAAACGCCTGATCGTCTCCGCAAGCAATGTAGTGCTGCGCGGCGCCAGGCAGGGGCAGACGCATTTCAAGATGGTGAATGCCCTGGCACCGGCCGATCCGAACCAGTTGTGGGCCGCACCGGCCCTGGTGACTTTTACGCCGGGTAAAGCTCAGGCGGGTCCGGCGTGGAGCGTGGCCGCATCGGCGCGTGTGGGCGATACTCGCCTCGTGCTGTCGTCCCCCGCCGGTCTGCAACCGGGCGATGTCGTGCGTATCGAAATGCAGAGCACAGCCGCGAACGCCGGCTATCTCGAAGGCAGGTCCACGCGCCGGATCTGGAGCAAGGTTAACACCCAAGGCGTCAAAGTGCTGGAAACGCACGAAGTCGCAAGCGTCGACGGCGCAGTCCTGCTGCTCAAGGCGCCTTTGACGACGGCCATCGGTCGCCGCCTTCCGTGGACTGTGCGCAAGGCGGCGGTGCTGCGCAATGTCGGCTTCGAAGGCATCCGGCTCGAGGGCAGCTTTCATGAGCCTTTCGTCCATCATAAGAATGCGTATCACGACTCAGGTTTCTGCGGCGTCGAGCTGGATCAGACGGTTCACTCCTGGGTGCTCCGCAACCAGTTCGAGAACGTGACGCAGCCGGCGGTAATCCATGCCGGAGCGGCCAACACGATCATGCTGAACACAATCGCCGGCAATCGCGGCCATCTCAGTTTTGCCGCTACCTTTTCCACCTACAGCCTGATTGGACTGAACATCGACACCACGGAGGAGGGCCAATGGCACGGCGTCGGCGCCTCGCACCAGTCTACTGGTTCGGTATTCTGGCGCGACGTGGCGCCTGGCTCACGCGGCATCGATTCTCATGCCAACTTCGTGCGCAACACCCTGTTTGATGCGATTGAGAGCCGCGGCATGTGGGGGCAGGGCGGCAACTATGCCGATTTGCCGAACCATCTGGGGGGCTTGGTGATCTGGAACTTCCACCAGACCGGCAAGCTTGCTGCCGGCGTGAGCCGTACCCTGGATTTTTGGGATCTGCCTGATTCGGACGCGAAGCAGTACGGCCCCTACACTGCCGTTAATCCGGTACTGGTCGGATATGTCGGGCCGTACTCCGGAGCGAACATGGCGAATATTGGGCGGGTCGAAAGCATGGGCCGCCACGTTGCGCCTGAATCGCTCTATGAAGCGCTGCTTGAACGGCGGCTTGGAGGGCTTCCCGCCTGGCTGGCGTCCGCGAAGCAGGAATGGGCTGTTCTGCTAAAGGCCCGGCTGGGCCGGAATGATCCGGCGCTTGCGGGAAAGTGAGCCAAACCATACCCGGCGGCGTGGCTTGCGAAGCCGCGTCAGCTCCGTACGTTCACTTGCAGCGTTTGTTCCGCCGTCTTGATGGCAAACAGGCGGTCGATGTTGGGATGCTTGCCAGGGTTGGCGATGGCGTCCTGCGTGTGTTCCGCGTAGATTTCCAGGCCAAGTTGCGCAGCTTCCGGGGTGATTGCGCCAAAGGTTTGGGCGAGCCAATGATAGACGCGCACCGAGCCCGCCTGGCCTGGCTTGTTTTCGAGCTTGCCGGCTTGGGCGCCCGACTTGTCCTTCAGTTCGATTGCTGCAACGGTATCGACGGCGGGAAGCCGGGACAGGTTATCTGAAAATTTTTCCGTAAAATTTGGCATTTGCATACATACCTCGTTAAAGGTATCTATTATGCTTGCACTTGGGCGTTCCCCCAAACTTTACGGAATGACATCATGCGCGGCGTGCTTTGCGGAGTCCTGCTTGGATTGGCTGCTGCCAGCGCCTGGGCGCAGGGCGGAACGGTGGTGTATGGCCGCATCAATCTTGTGCTGGCCGGGCATGCAGGATACGCGCCGGGGTACGGACACAGCGTCAGCGAAAACAGCTTGTCGAGCAGGCTCGGGATCAAGGGCCGAGAAGCGCTGACGGGCGATTTGGCTGCCACCTACGTGATCGAAACCGGCATCGGCGCCGACACGGGCGGCGGCAGCCTGGGTAACCGCGAGACCAGCGTTGGACTGGCCGGTGGCTGGGGGCAGTTGAGGGTCGGTTACATGCTGGCGCCATTCGACGACTTCCATGGCATTGCCGGCCCGGGTTACTTCAACAATCTTTCCAACGACAATATCAACGGCTTCTGGGCAAACGGCTACAGCAACCTGCTGGGCGCGGGGAGCAAGCCTTGCGACGGCACGGTGCCGGGCACGGACGACAACAACAACTTCTCATTTGACGGACGGCTGGCCAATTCGCTGCGTTACGATTCGCCGTCGCTCAAAGGCTGGCAGGTCTCCACCCATATGGCGCTGGGCGAATCGGGCTGCAGTGCGCGGGTCTGGTCGAGCAAACTGCAGTACACGGCGAAGGGCTGGAACGGGGGTCTCGCCTACCAGGCACACCGCAACCTGCGCGGGGCGGGGCTGGACGACCATGCCCTGCTGCTGACGGTGTCCTACCGCTTCAACCCGCATTATTACGTTGCCGGCTATGTGCAGCACCTGCGATACGCGAACCCGGGCCGGGTCAGCCTGCGGCAGGAGGCGGCGGGGATCCTGGGCCGCTACCTGGCCGGCCCGCACATCGTGGAGCTGGCGCTGTATCGCGCCGGCGCCGGGCGCGGCATGCAGACCCCGGCTTTCTCGGGGATCTTCGTTGGAGAAGGTGCGCGTGCCTACCTGGCCTCGATGGCTTACCACTACGGGCTGTCGGCCCGTACCGACCTTTGGGCGCAGGTCGAACAACTGCATAACGGGGCGCAGTCCGGCTATGACTTTGGCAATACCGGAAAGGCCGGGGCGGCTGGAACGATGGGTCGGCATCCGGCTGCATTCCTGATAGGATTGCGGCATGATTTTTAGTTTGCTAGTTACGATCATGCTGGCCGTCGGGCCGGTCGCCGCCAGCGCGGCAACCGCGCCGCAGCAGATCATTTATCCGCGCCCTGAATCCGAGCATGACAGCCGCTACCTGTATGACTGGGAAGTGCTGCGCATGGCGCTGGAAAAGACGCGTGCCAGTTTCGGACCTTACGAACTGCACCAGGCCGCCCAGTACATGTCGCCGGCGCGGGTGACGGCGGAAGCGGCGGGGCCCGGTCCCATCAATCTGTTCGTGCGCGCCACCTCGGTGCAGCTGGAACAGCAATTCCGGCCAGTGCGCATTCCGGTGGATCGCGGTTTGATCGGTTACCGCCTGCTCCTGGTGCGCAATGAAGACCTGCCGCGGTTCGCGGGCGTCGACACGCTGGACCAGCTGCGGCGTTTCCGCATTGGGCAAGGCAAGGGCTGGGTCGACGTCGGCATCCTGCAGGCTGCTGGATTCAAAGTCGTGGAGGGCAATAACTACGACGGCCTGTTTTCGATGTTGACCGTAAAGCGCTTCGATGCGCTGTCGCGTTCTGTGGATGAAGCCTTGCGCGAATACGATGAGCGGCACGAGCAGGTTGGCTTCGAAGTGGAACCGAGCCTCGCTCTGTACTACCCGCTGGCGCGCTATTTCTTCACGCGCCGTGACGCGGAGGGCGAAGTGCTGGCGCGCCGCCTGGAGGCCGGGCTGGAAGCCATGGTGCAGGATGGCTCGCTGCAGGCCCTGTTCATGACGTATAAAGGACCGCTGATCAAGCGTTCCGGCCTGGCCCAGCGCCGCCTGTTCCGCATCCCCAATCCCAGCCTGCCGCCGGAGACGCCGCTGGCGCGCAGCGAGTTGTGGTATCGGCCGCAGGAGTCGGCCGGCAAGCACTAGTTCAGTTACACTGTTGGGGAAGGAGGAGGCGCCATGAAAGCTTGGATAATGGCCGTTCTAGCTGCCGCCAGCCTGGCAGGTTGCAGCACCCCGCAACAACACCAGCAGCAACCCTTCATCTGCCGTACGGTGGAATCGGGCCTCGGCCAGCCGCTCGCCGATAGCGACCGGGGCATCGGCCACCCGGTGCGAGACGATGCCGGCAAGGTGGCCGGCTACAGCAGCCAGTGCGCGATCAAGCCTCATTTCCAGCGCTTCTACTTCGACGGCGCGGGCTTCAAGCCTTTCGACAAAGCGCCGCCGTCCGGTATGGAATCGACCACGGTACGGGTGGAAGCGGGCACCATCAACCGCTTCATCTACACCATCGCCATGCCGGAGCAGGCGCCATGGAACCATAAGGTGATTTACTGGATGCGTGGCGGCGTCGGCATCGGCCACCAGCAAGGCCAGGCCATGTGGTTCAACGATGCGCTGAACGGGTCGGAAAAGAAGCTCATGCCCAAATTGCTGGCAGAGGGTTATGCGATCGTCAACTCCTCCGGCAATGAGAGCGGGGTTCACTACAATATGCGGCTGGCCGAGGAAACTGCGGCGCAGACCAAGGCTTACGTCGCCGAGCATTACGGCAAGCCGGTTTATACGATAGGTATTGGCGGCTCCGGCGGTGCGGTGCAGCAGTATATGTTTGCCCAGAACCGTCCCGGCCTGTTCGACGCAGGCATCCCGATCCAGTCCTATCCGGATATGGTGACGCAGGCGATTCCGATTTCCGATTGCCCCTTGCTGGGACAATACTTCCTTGAAGAAGTGGCGCGCGATCCGGCTTCGCCTTGGGCTACCTGGAGCCGGCAGGCACTGGTGGAGGGCATGAACGCCAGCGACACCGCGAAAAACCCCTTCACCGGCAGGCCCGGTTCGACGGAGTGTATCAGTGGCTGGCGCTTTGCCATGCCGACGGCGCTGAACCCTTATTACCGCAGTCCCGCTTTCGACAAGGCGATCGCATTCTATGGCTATGCGCCGGAAGCCTTTGCAAAGGTGAAGTGGACGCACTGGAACGACCTGGAAGAGTATTACGGCACCGATGCGGATGGATTCGCACCGATCCCCATTGACAATGTCGGCGTGCAGTATGGGTTGCAGGCGCTGGTGGCAGGGAAAATCGGCGCCGACGAATTCCTGCGCTTGAACTCCTGCGCCGGCAGCTGGAAGGAGCAGCGCGATTTCGTGCAGTACAAGCCGGAAAGCGACCCGTTCGACGCAGCCAATATGCACCGCAGCGCCACTTGCCGCGACCCGGCCGGCACGCCGGCGCAGCGGCGCGAGGGCGAGCAGCGCGCCATCCGTGCGGCCTGGGATTCCGGCCACGTCTTCACCGGCAAGGTGCTCGGCATCCCCATGATCGACTTGCGTCCCTACCGCGAGGCGGACCTGGACATGCACAATGCGCGGCAATCGTTCTCGGTGCGTGCGCGCCTGCTGGCGGCCAATCCGGGCGAGGCAAAGCGGCAGGTGATCTGGTTTGCCAAGCCGGACACCGATTTGCCGGGGCAGGTGATGAAAGCGCTCGCGGTGCTGGACCAATACCTTTCCACCGGCAGTGCGCCGGCAGAATTTGTCGACCGCTGTGTGGATAGTGCCGGAGACGTGATCGGCGCCGGGCAGGGAGTGTGGAGCGGCGTGCTCGACGGCGGCAAGCCAGGTGCCTGCACCCAGGCTTTCCCGATCCACAGCAGCCCGCGCATGGTAGCGGGTGAATCGATCCGGGGCGATACGTTCAAATGCAGGTTGAAACCCCTGGCGACGGCCTTCGCCGACGGTACCTACGGGCCTGATGTGCACTTCAGTGATGCACAAAAAACATGGCTCGCTCAAATCTTCCCCCAAGGCGTGTGCGATTACAATAACGCATTATGAAAATCCCACCACTGAAATACCTTGTACCCAGCACTCTGGCCGGGCTGCTGCTTGCCTACACTGGCATCGGCTTTTTCGCCGTGCCGGCGATCGTCAAATCGCAGGCAGCCAAACAGGCATCGGAAATACTGCATCGCCAGCTGACGATTGAGGACGTCTCTTTCAACCCGTTCACGCTGGCAGCGTCGGTGCAGGGCCTGAAAATGATGGAGACGGACGGCGCGACCGTCTTTGCCAGCTTTGACCGGCTGGGCGTCGACCTGTCCTGGCAGTCCGTCTCGCACCTGGCGCCGGTAGTGCAGGAAGTGCGCCTGACCAAGCCGTATGTGCACCTGGCGCGCCATGCGGACAACCGCTACAACATTGACGATATCCTGCAGCTGATCGCAAGCCAGCCGCCGTCGCCGGAACCTGCGCGCTTCTCGGTCAACAACATCCAGCTGGAGCAGGGCAGCTTGTCCTTCGAGGACAAGCCGGCCGGCGTGACGCACAAGGTGCAGGACCTGAAACTGGGCCTGCCGTTTGTCTCCTCGCTGCCGGCGGACGTGACGATTTTCGTGGAGCCGCTGTTCAGCGCCAATATCAATGGGGCTCCGCTCTCGCTGAAAGGCAAGGCGCGTCCGTTCGCTGAACCAAAGGATTATGCGCTGGACCTGGAGCTGGACAAGGTCGACATGACCACCTACCTGGGCTACCTGCCGTTCAAGCCAGGCTTCAAGCTGCCGTCGGCGCACCTGGATACCAAACTCAAACTGACCGTGGTGCAGCCGAAAGACAAACCGGCAACCATGGTCCTGGGCGGTGAAGCCAGCCTGACGGGCGTTCAATTGCAGCAGCTGGACGGCACCCAGGTCGCCAGGCTCGATGCACTGAAGGTCAAGCTGGGCAAGCTCGATTTGCTGGCGCAGCGCTTCGAAATCGCACAAGTCGGCATCGATGGCCTGGACATGGACATCAAGCGCAGCAAGGACGGCAAGCTGAATCTGGCGCAGCTGGCGCCTGCAGCCGCGCCCGAGGCGGCGCCTGCGGCTCCAACGGCTTCGGCAGCCAAGGCCGCCGCCACCGGCCCGACCGTTCTGGTGAAGGAACTGACCGTCAACGGTGCAGGCCTGCGCTATGCCGACGACACCCCGCAAGGCAACCTGCGTGCCGAACTGGCCAAATTCGGCCTGTCGGTGCAGGACATTGCCTTTGATGGCGCCAAGCACACGCTGGATATCGCCTCGCTTGTTTCCAGCAGCGCGGACATCGACGTCCACCAGGGCAAGCAAGCCGCCGCACCTGCTGCGGCGAAAGCGCCTGCCAAGCCCTCCGGCGACGAAGCAATGCAAATCAAGATCGGCAAACTCGATATCAGCGACTGGTCGGCGAAATTGCGCGAGGACCTCCACAACGAGCCGACAGTTTTCAAACTCTCGCCGCTGGCATTGACCGTGGAGGGCTATTCCAACGCCCCAGGTGCAAGCGCCGAAGTAGCGCTGAAGACTGCCATCAACAAGGGCGAGCTGGAGGTAAAGGGCCAGTTGGCGCCTTCGCCGCTGAAAGCCGACTTGGCGCTGGACCTGAAGAACTTCGACCTGCTGCCGCTGCAGCCCTATGTCACCGACTACGTGAACCTGCGCCTGCTGCAGGCCGCTGTGACCAGCAAGGCGCGCCTGCACCTCGATACCGGCAAGGATGGCGCGGTGGCCGGCGGCTTCAAGGGCGATGTCAGCGTGAACCGCCTGTCGACCGTCGACAAGACCAGTTCCAATGATTTCCTGAGCTGGAAATCGCTGGCCTTCAGCGGCATGGACGTGAATTTCAAGCCGTTTACACTGGACATCGACCGCGTCGCGCTGGACGACTTCTTTGCGCGCGTCATCATCGACCCGAATGGCCGCTTGAATGTACAGGACGTTATGCGTAAGGAAGGCGAGGAGGGCAAGAGCCTGACCGAAGCCGGCGCGCGTGCCCAGGCCGTCAAGGATGCCAAGGCCAGGACGAAGGAGGTGGCGCAGGCTGCGCCTTCGGCCAATGCACCCGCCGCTGCCGGTACTGCCGCAACGGCCAAGCCGGCGAAGCCTGCGGAGCCGCTGCCGCCGATCCGCATCGGCAAGGTGCTGCTCTCGGGTGGGCGTGTGCGCTTCACCGACAACTTCATCAAGCCTAACTACACTGCCAACCTGAAGGAGCTGGGAGGTACGGTCAGTGGCCTGTCCTCCGACCCGTCGCACAACGCCAAGGTGGATTTGCGCGGCAATGTCAGCGGTGCACCGCTGCTGATTGCCGGCCAGGTGCATCCGTTGAAGCAGGAGCTGTCGCTCGACCTGCGCGCCGAAGTGCGCGGCATGGAACTGTCGCAGCTCTCGGCCTACGCCGACAAGTACGTTGGCTACGGCATCGAGAAGGGCAAGATGACTTTCGAAGTGGCCTACCAGCTGGATAACCGCCAGCTCAAGGCCGAAAATCGCCTGATACTGGACCAGCTCACCTTCGGCAAGGAAAGCACCAATCCTGAGGCGACCAAGCTGCCGGTAAACTTGGCCGTGGCCCTGCTAAGCGACCGCAATGGCGTGATCGACATCAACGTCCCGATTGGCGGCTCGCTGGACGACCCGCAATTCTCGCTGGGCGGCATCATCCTCAAGGTGATCGGCAATGCGATCATGAAGACTGTTACCTCGCCGTTTGCGCTGATCGGTTCGATGTTCGGCGGCGGCGAAGAGCTGTCGATGCTGGAATTCGATCCGGGCCGCGCCGCGCTGCTGCCGGCGTCGGAAGGGAAACTGAAATCGCTGGCCAAGGCGCTGACCGAACGTCCGGGCCTGAAGCTGGACATTACCGGCCGCTTCGACGAGACGGCGGAACTGGATGCACTCAAGCGTGCGGCGCTCGATCGCAAACTGCGCCAGATCAAGACGCGTGATGTGCAGGCGCGCGGCGGTGCGCTGCCCGAGGGCGGTGTAACGGTCTCCAAAGAAGAATATGCCGGCTTGCTGGCACGCGCTTACAAGGACGAGACTTTCAACAAGCCGCGCAATGCCCTTGGCTTCACCAAGTCCCTGCCGACAGAGGAAATGGAAAAGCTGATGCTGGCGAATATCAAGTTCGAACAGGACGACTTCATCTCCCTCGGCAATCGCCGCGCGCAGGCTGCCAAAGACTGGCTGACGGGGCAAGGTCAGGTACCGCCTGAGCGCGTGTTCCTGATCGCGCCGAAGCCGGGTGCCGCGGGCCGCGTCGATTTCGCACTGCACTAGGAGCTGTACATGCCAATGCTGGAACTGGGTACGGCGCAACTGAATTATGCGCTGATCGAAGGCGATTCAAGCAAGCCGCTGCTGGTGTTCCTGCATGAGGGGCTGGGGTGCATCGCCATGTGGAGGGAGTTCCCCCAGCAGCTGTGCGCGTCAACCGGCTGCGCAGGGCTGGTGTATGAGCGCCAGGGCTACGGCATGTCGTCGCCGCAGCCGTCGCCGCGCAACATCCATTACCTGCACCAGTCGGCATTGGTGGAGCTGCCAGCCGTGATGGAGCGTCTGGCCCCTGGCCGCGAGCATGTCGTGGTGGGGCATTCGGATGGGGGCAGCATTGCGCTGATCTATGCTGCGGCGCGGCCGCCGGGTTTGCGCGGCGTCATCAGCGCCGCCGCCCACGTCTTCGTGGAAGAGATTACGATCGATGGCATCCACACCATCCTAGCTACGCAGCGCCGCAGCATCATGCGGGCGATGGCGCGCTATCACGGCGACAAGGCCGAAACCGTGTTTTCGTCCTGGGCCGATACCTGGCTGGCGCCATGGTTCCGCCATTGGAATATTGAATATCTCCTGCCGGCGATCGACTGTCCGCTGCTGGCAATGCAAGGCAGCGGCGACCATTACGGCTCAGGCGCCCAGCTCGATGCCATCGAGCGCGGCACGCCCGGCGCACGCCAGTTGCTGCTGCCGGAATGCGGCCATAGCCCGCACCTGGAGCAGCCGGGGGCCGCGCTGCAAGCCATGGCGGCCTTCATCAGTCCCCTGGCGGCGTAGGCGCTGGCTTTTGCCCATTTGCGTGCTTGAGCATTGCCGTGAGCAGGGTGACGTCTTCATCGCTTTCCGCCGGCTGCTCCCCGCGCTGCGTGCGCACCGGGAGCGCCGGTCTTTGCGCCCGTGGATGGGCAACGCGCAGCTCGGGCTTCGCTGCCGTGGCAACTGCGGGCGGCAGGGATACTGCCGGCGCGGCGTGCGCTGGCTCGTTGACAATGGTTGCTGCCTGCGGCGGTGAAGGATAGGCGGGCGTCAGGCGTTCCGGCGTCATTGCGGCCGGGGCGGCATGCGACGCCACTACCTCCGGCAATGATGGCGGCGGCGTTCCCACATCCTGCAGCCCCACCCAGGCGGCAGCGATAACGGCCAATAGCGCTGCAACAGCAGCCAGGCGCGCCCGCTGTCCGCTAGTCCAGGTTTTCGAACGCCGCGCCACAGCCGGCGCATGCCCGCCATTGGCCAGCCGTGCCAGGATCCTGTGGCTGTTGTCCCGCTGCGCATGACCTGCAAACAAGTCGGGCTGCATAAGTCCTCCCAAAGCTTGATTTCGCTCGAACCGTCCGGCTGCAGGCCGGCATAGGATGCAAGTGTCGCGCAGCCCATGCGCATTGGTATTGATGGAACGCACCATGTTGTTACTTATCGTGCCAAGCATCTTCATCGCAGCCGTTGCCTGCGGGTGGCTGTTGCTGTTTCCTCCCAGGCGGGCGCCAAGTCCGCGCCAGCGCCGCCTGTTCCTGCTTGGCGCTGGAACGGTGCTCTTGTCAGCCACGCCGCCGCTGCTGGTGCGCTTGCTGCGGCCGCGCCAGGTGCTGCCTGCGTTCGACGACAGCGTTCGTCCTGCGGATCCGCAGATCGCGGCCTTATTGCAGGGCGAGCAGCTGGTTCCGCCGCCTCCCTTGCCGCCACTGGCATTTTTCGCAGCCGAGGTGGAGCTGCAGCGTCCCATGCTGTGGCAAGCCGACCGCGATTGGCAAAGGCTGGACAAGGACTTCGCCCAGCGCCTGCTGGCCGTGTTCAATGTGATGCGTGAACGCCACGGCTATGAAATGGCGCTGCTGGAGGGATACCGCAGCCCCGAACGGCAGGAGCGCCTGGCGGCAGCTGGCAGCCATGTCAGCAACGCACGCGCTTTCCAAAGCTTCCACCAGTATGGGCTGGCTGCTGACTGCGCCTTTGTGCGCGAGGGCCGGCTGGTGATCAGCGAGCGCGATTCCTGGGCCATGCGCGGCTACCAGCTATACGGGGAAGCGGCGGAAGCTGCCGGCATGGTGTGGGGCGGCCGCTGGGCCATGATGGATCTTGGGCACACCGAATTGCGCACGCGCGAAGCCAGGGCTTGAGGCGGCTCAAGGACCGCCGCAGCGCTTGGTGGCAACATCGGCCAACCTGCCTCACTCATTCAGTCCATCATGTGGCAACGAATCTGGTACCTGCTGACCGATTGGCGCGTCATGAATGCGCTGGCCTTCGTCCTGCTGGCAGGACTGCTATTCCTGGGCGCGGAATTCCTGCAGCTGGCGCTGGTATGGGCTTTGCTCGCCCTCGCTGCAATCGCGCTGCTGGCGCTCGCGGCCTGGGGGACGCGGCGCTACCTGGCGTACCGGCGGGAACGCGAGCCGGCGGCGCCTGCCGAAACGCGCGCCCAGGCCGACCTGGATGCCGTGCGCAGCGCGCTGCTGGAGGCAGTCGGCACCATCCGCAACTCGCGCATCGGCCGGACCACAGGCGCGCGTGCACTGTATGAGCTGCCCTGGTATATGGTGATCGGCAACCCGGCAGCGGGCAAGAGCAGCGCCATCACCCAGTCCGGCCTGCGATTCCCGTTTGCCGACGCGCGGGCAATCCAGGGAGTGGGCGGTACCCGTCAATGTGACTGGTTCTTCACCGCGGAAGGCATCCTGCTCGATACCGCCGGCCGCTACGCGGTGCAGGCGGTGGACCGCGACGAGTGGCATGGATTTCTCGGCCTGCTGAAGAAACACCGGCCGCGCGCGCCGGTCAACGGCATCATCATCGCGGTCAGTATCGCCGAATTGCGCGGCGACGATCCGGAAGCCTTGCTGCAGCTGGCGCGCAGCCTGCGCCAGCGCGTGCAGGACCTGATTGAACGGCTGGAGATATTCGCGCCGGTGTACGTCATGTTCACCAAGGCCGACCTGGTCGCAGGCTTCGCCGACTTCTTCGGCGATGCGGAGGCGGCGGAACGTGAGCGGCCCTGGGGCGCCACCATGCCCTTCAGGCAGAAAGCCGGCTGCCGCGACATGCTGGCCTTCTTCGAACAGAGTTTCGACGAGTTGTGCGATGGCCTGCGTGAAATGGCCGTCGCCACCATGACGCAGCGGCGGCGCGAGCAGGTTCCGGCGGGCGTGCACACCTTTCCGCTTGAATTCGCGGCAATACGGGCACCACTGAAGGCATTCCTGGCCACGCTGTTCGAGGACAATCCTTTCCAGTTCCGCCCCGTATTCCGGGGCTATTACTTCACCAGCGCGCTGCAGGAAGGGCAGCCGCTGTGCGCGCAATCGCAGCGGGTGGCGCAGCGGTTCGGACTGGCGCACCCGCCGGAATCTGCGGCGTGCCCGCGGGTGCAGGGAGGATATTTCCTGCCGCGGCTTTTCCGTGAAGTGATCTTCGCCGACAAGGACCTGGTTTCGCAGTTCGCGACCCGCAGGCAGCGCTTTCTGCGCACCGGCGCCTTTGCCGGCGCAATCGTGCTGCTCGGCGCTGCGCTGGGCGCCTGGACCTGGTCCTATTCGGGCAATGCCCAACTGGTCGCCAATGCCGCGGCGGACCTGGATAAGGCCGTCAAGCTGCAGGCCCAGCGTCCGTACCTGCAATCGCGCCTGGAGGCGCTGCAAGTGCTGCAGGACCGGATCGCGCAGCTGGACAAGCTGGAAAGCGACTCACCCTGGCTGCTGGGGATGGGCCTGTACCAGGGCCAATCCCTGCAGCGAAAACTGCGCGTCGAGTACTTCAAAGGCATGATGGAGATCCTGCTCAAACCCGTAGCGGCCAGCCTGGAAAGCCAGTTGCATGCGCTGGGCCGGCATGAGGCAGGCAACGTTGAAGACTCCTACAACGCCCTGAAGGCTTACCTGATGCTGGCCGACAAAGCCCACGCCGAAGCCGGCCACTTGGGCGACCAGCTCACGCGCCACTGGCGCGGCTGGCTGGAGACCAACCGCGGCGCCATGCCGCGCGAACAGCTGCTGCGTAGTGCAGAAGGCCTGCTGGCGTTCTACCTGGCGCAAATGAACGATCCGGCGTGGCCGCGTATCGAGACCCGGCGGGCCTTGGTCGATGCGGCGCGCGAGCAGTTGCGGCAAGTGGTGCGCGGCATGACGGCGCGCGAGCGTGTCTACGCCGAGATCAAGTCCCGCGCCAATACGCGTTACCCGGCGGTGACCGTGGCGCGCATCGTCGGCGAGCAGGACCGCGAACTGGTGCAAGGCAGCCGGGCGGTCGCCGGCGCCTTCACGCGCGAGGCTTGGGAGGGTTATGTACGCACCGCGATCCGTGAGGCCGCCAACAGCGCACTGCAATCGAGCGACTGGGTGCTGAAGACGGCGGAGCGCACCGACCTGACGCTGGAAGGCAGCCCGGAGCAGGTGCAGAAAGCGCTGACGGATAGCTACCTGGCCGACAAGGCTGCGAAATGGGGCGAGCTGCCGCTGCATGAATGGCTGCGGACGGTGGTCAAGGACCCTGCGCAGATCGCCCAGCTGGACGAGCTGCTGGGAGCGGCCCCACCGGGCTAGTGTATGATCCGCGGCATGAACACCATGCCGCGGCGACCGATGTGCGCCACCTGCTTGCGTCCTGCCGCCACCTGCATCTGCCATTGGGCGGCGCCGGTTGCCGGTGCGGCCAAGGTCCTGATCCTGCAGCACCCAATGGAAGTATTGAACGCCAAGGGCAGCGCGCGCCTGCTGCAGCTATGCCTGCCGGGCAGCCGAATCGAAGTCGGGGAGCAGTTCGATGCAACGGCGCTGCGCACCATGCTCGGTGAAGGCGGCCGCCAGCCCGTGCTGCTCTACCCGGACACCCCCGGCGTCCGCTCGCTGGGCATCGCGCCGCCTCCGCCCTGCAGCGCCGCGCTGGCGCCGGAGCGGGTGCAACTGGTGGTGCTGGACGCCACCTGGCGCAAAAGCCGCAAGATGCTGTACCTGAATCCTGCACTCCAGGCTTTACCGCGGCTCCCCTTGCGCGACACGCCGCCATCGCATTACCTGATCCGCAAGGCGCATGCGCCCGACCAGCTCTCGACGCTGGAGGCGACCTGCTATGCGTTGGCGCAGCTGGAAGGGGATGTGCACCGCTATGACCGCGTGATCTCAGCCTTCGACGGCTTTGTCGCGCAGCAGCAGGAGCAGCAGGCGCGCGCCGGGCGCGGCGGCATCAGCTGAGGAGCTTCAGGCCTGGCGGCAGCGCTTCGCCCAGCATGCGCTGTTCGCTGGCCTGGTCGAGCTGCACGACTTCGCGCACCAGGGCCTGCCAGCTTGGCGGCGCAGCTGCCGCAGCGAGGCGGCGCAGTATTTCCCCACGCAGAGCTTCGCTGATGTCGCGCGAACGGTCGCCGGTCATGCGCGCCAGGTGCGCAGCGGCGAAGCCCGCCGGCTCAACCTTGCGCCAGTCCAGCAGCAGCACGGCCTGCAGCCATTGTTCCACTGTTTCGACGGGCGCTACGTCGTGCGCGCTGCCGTGGAACGGACGGCGTGCGCCGACGCGGCCCAGCGCCCACAGGTAGCGCGTTTGCCTGGCGAGGTCTTTTGCCTCAGGCAGTTCGCCTACCATCCAGTTGCCGATTTCGGCTTTGTAGGCGGATGGTATGCGCTCCAGCGATGCCCCCAGGCGCAACATGTCTTCCTCGCTGCCGTTGACCAGGGTGACGGGTCGCCGTCCGCGCTCGCTGGCATCGGCCTGCAGGTTGAAGGCGAAATCATCCAGCAGGCGCAGTTGCGCGGCAGGCGGCAGGCCGCCGGAAACGCGGCGCCAGAGTGTCCACCATTCCACGCAAACCTGGTTGTCCTTGTGGTGCTGGACGCCGTTCTCAAACAGCGCCCAAAGCTGTTCGATGCGCCATTCGTCCAGCGTGTGGCCAAAGCCCGGACGCAGGCAGTAGCCGGCCAGGTTGAGCCAGGTGCGTTCGTGTTCGGGAGAGCGGCGGCGGCCTTTGGCGCGCTCCATCAGTGCGTCGAACAGGCGGCGCAGCAGTGGCGTGGTCCAGCGTTCGCGGCTGCCCAGCAGGTGTTCGAGCTGGCCGCGCAGCTGGCGCACTTCCTTGACCTCCACTTGCTGCGCGCGGCTGCCGAAGATGCGGTCGATTTTGTCCAGCGCGTCGGGCAAGTGCGCCGGCAGCGGGCCTTCGGCGTCGCCTTCGAGGGGATCGCTATCGGCAGCATGGTCCGCGCCATGTTCGCGCAGCTGGAATTCCAGTTGCCAGCGCTGGCCGTTGCCTTCGCAATGCACTTCCAGCGTACCGACTTCGGTCAGCGACGCCGCCAGCTGCACGGTGATTTCCCTGCGCGCGTTGGCGTCGTCGCTGTCGCGCAGGACGGTGGCGATGGCAGGCAGCGCGGTGAGGTCGTCCGGCGAGAGGTCGGCCACTTCACCGGCTTGCGGCGGCGTGGCGTCGGCCAGCGTGGTGGCGATATGGAAGCGCACTGGGCGGCCCAGGCGCAGCGCGAAACTGCGTTCGCTCAGGCGCACTTCATGGCCGCTGGCGGTAGCGCGCGGCAGCAGGCAGACGGCTCGGCGCGTTACACCGGGGGCGCGGGCGTTATCGAGCAGCAGCCAGTAGCTGCGCGGCGAACCGCCGGCGATGGTGGGAGCCATGCCTTGCCTGCCTAGCGCATAGGCGACGCCGCCGCGCGCGACGGCAACGTCGGGGTTATCGTTGTGCAGTACGCGCAGCGGTTGCCCGCGCCATGCGGCCAGGGTTGCAGCCAGGCGTTCGGCGAGTTGGGCGGCGCGGAACACGCCACCGTTCAGCAGCAAGGTGTCGGGGATGGGCAGTTTGCCGTCATCGGGTTGGCCAAGCGCTGCGCGCGCGGCGGCGGCATGCTGGCGCAGGAAGCTCGCCAGGTGGCGCGTGATGGCCGGGTCGCTGGCGTAGGGCAGGCCGAATTCGACGATGCCTCCGCGTCTGGATTGGGCCGGCTGCTGCGCTTCGTTGACGGGGAAGAAGCCGTCCAGGACGATGCGTTCGGCATCCTGGCGATGCAATACGACTGAGCGGCTTGCGCCAACCAGCTTCGAGCCGGCGCCGAGCAAGGTGACGCTGACTTGTTCCGGCGCGTCTTGCGCCAGCAATGCTTCTTTCGCCGCCCGGCAGCGTTCCGTCAACTGGGCCAGGCGCGCCGCCGACAAGCGTTGTGGCGCCGGAGCATCAGGCGCGCTGGCGCCTGCGGCAGCGCTGCTTGCCAGGCGCTGTTCGGCCAGGTGCGCCAGCGCCAGGTCCATATTGTCGCCACCGAGGATCAGGTGGTTGCCGACGCCGATACGTGTCAGCTGCGGCAAGCCGTCCATCATTTCGACCTTGACCAGCGTGAAGTCGGTCGTGCCGCCGCCGACGTCGGCCACGAGTACGAGCCGCACCCCGGCTAGTTCTTGCGCCAGGGAGTCGCGGTGGCGGTACAGCCAGTCGTACAGTGCCGCCTGCGGCTCTTCCAGCAGGCGCAAGGAAGACAGGCCCGCCATGCGCGCTGCTTCCAGCGTGAGGGCGCGTGCGCCCTCGTCGAAGGACGCCGGAATGGTCAGTACGATTTGCTGATCTTCAAGCGGCGCGGTGGGAAAGCGTGTGTTCCAGGCCGCGCGCAAATGCGCCAGGTAGCTCGCGCTGGCGGCGACCGGCGATAT
The DNA here is from genome assembly GCF_009720745.1 of Massilia eburnea. Classification (GTDB taxonomy): domain Bacteria; phylum Pseudomonadota; class Gammaproteobacteria; order Burkholderiales; family Burkholderiaceae_D; genus Rugamonas; species Rugamonas eburnea. The sequence continues at coordinate 63,257 of NZ_WNKX01000019.1, forward strand.
GCGCGCCACCTCGTCCGCAGCGCCCCAAGGCAGGATCGGCGCCATGCGGTCGACGCCCGTGTGCGACAGCCAGCTCTTGGCGCTGGCGACCAGCCGGCCCGGCACCTGGCCGCCCAGCTTGCGCGCCAGCCGGCCGATGACGGCGCCCGAAGGCGCGTCGGCGACGGAAGGTTCCGGCCAGGGCAGTTGCAACTCGCCCGCCGCGAATTCCCCGGCGGCGGGATGATAGCGGGAAGAGGGCAGCAAGGCGGCGCTGCCAACTTCGCCAGGGGCGGTGAGCTGCTCGGCTTCGAACAGCTGCACCTTGCCGCCGGCTGCGGCGTAAGCGAGCACCGAATTGGTGGTGCCCAGGTCGATGCTGACCAGGTACTGCGTCATTGGCCTTCGCCGCCTCCGCGCACGTCGAATTCAACTTTCCAGCGCTGGCCGTCCTGCGCCACCGCCAGCAAGTCCAGCGTGCCCGCTTCGCTGGCGTAAGCGTGCAGGCGCACCTGCACCACCTCGCCGGCGGTACGGCCTTCCGGCGACAGTGTGGCCTGGATTTCGTTCAGTTCAACCAGTTCTTCCGGGCCCCAGAAATCGAGCACGGCGCCAATCTGGTCCTGGCGCCGCACGGAAGAACCGAAGAAGCGGAAGTGCACAGGCTCACCCACCACCAGGCCGAATTCCTGGCCCGGTAATTCCAGCTCGCTGCCTTCTTCCATGCCGAACGGCGCCACGCACAGCGCCTGGATCGGCGGCTCCATGCCCGGAATGGCCGGCATCGACGATTCGACCGCCACGTAGTAGGAACGCGCTGTGCCGCCGCGAATGCGCACGCCGGCGCCGCGCCGCACGTAGCTGTAATAGGCCGCGCCGCGTGCGACGGCCAGGTCCAGGTCCGCGCCGCCCAGCATGCGGGCCTGATCTGCGCCTTCCATGGCCAGCCAGTCGTTGATGGTTTCCATCACGCGCTTGGCCAACAGGTCGGACTTGAACACGCCGCCGTTGAACAGCACCGCGCTTGGGTGCAGGAAGGTATGGGCCGCGTTGACGGAGAATCCTTCCAGCTCGCGGGTTGCGCCAACCTGGCGCGCCAGGAAGGCAGCGAGGTGCTTGGTGATGGCCGCATCCTGCGCATAAGGCAGGCCAAGCTGGGTCAAGCCAGCGCGCGTGCGCACGGCCGGGTGCGCGGACGCTTCCACTTTCGGGAAGAAGCCGTCGGTGATGAAGGCCGTGACTTCGGCGCGCGTCAGTTCGGTGCGGATCGAACCGCCGATCAACTTCGATCCGCGGCTCGGCACCACGATGGGCCAGGTTTCGGCCTGCGCGTCGGCCAGCAGGTTTTCCTTGGCGCTGCGGCAGCCGTAGGTCAAGGCGCGCATTTGCCAGGCATCGAGCTGGGTGCCGTTGGCGGCCAGCTTGCGCGCCACCAGGTGGGCCAGCGCCAGGTCCATATTGTCGCCGCCCAGCAGGATATGGTCGCCCACCGCCACGCGGTGCGGTTCCAGCTTGCCCTCGCGCTCGAGGATGGCGATCAGCGAAAAGTCGCTGGTGCCCCCGCCGACGTCCACCACCAGGATGATGTCGCCCGGCTTGACTTCCTTGCGCCAGCGGCCGTCGCTGTTCTGGATCCAGCTGTACAGGGCTGCCTGCGGCTCTTCCAGCAGGGTCATGGCGTCATAGCCGGCTGCGCGTGCGGCTTCTGCGGTGAGCTCACGCGCTGCCGGGTCGAAGGAGGCGGGAATGGTGACGGTCACCGCCTGCTGCGCAAACGGCGCTTCCGGATGGGCGTTGTCCCATGCGGCGCGCAAGTGCTTCAGGTAGCGGGTAGACGCCTCCAGCGGCGAGACGCGCGATACTTCTTCCGGCGCATCGTGCGGCAGGATGGCGGCGCGGCGGTCGACGCCCGGGTGGCATAGCCAGCTCTTGGCGCTCGATACCAGGCGGATCGGCGTGGTGGCGCCGCGGCTGCGGGCCATTTCGCCCGTCACTGCGGGCTGCCCGTCGGCGGCCCAAGGCAAGGCCAGTTCGCCGGCAGCCAGTTCGTCCGGGTGCGGCAGGTAGAGGAAGCTTGGCAGCAGCGGCAATTCCTCCACCGTGCCCGGTGCGGTCAGCTGTGGCACGCCCAGCACGCCGTGCGCGGTCTTCTCGCCGTCGCTGCCGGCCAGTTCTACATAGGACAGCGCGCTGTGGGTGGTGCCAAGGTCGATGCCGATGGCGTAACGCGGATCGCTCACAGTTCCACCTCGGCCGGAGCCAGCACTTTGGCGTCATGCGCTTCGGCCAGTTTCGGCAAACGTACGCTGGCGGCGCGCCAGCCGCGGTGGCTCAGGGTGCCGGTAAACGGCGCCTTGCCGACCACGTTGCCGGTCAGGCGCACGGCGGCGGCATCGAAGCCTTCCGGCAGCGTCACGCGGCTGCCTTCCGCTTCGCTGCGGATGCCTTCGATGGTGAAGTGCTCGCGCAGCACTTTGGCGCAGCCTTCGTGCACCACGCGTGCCGCGGCGCCGATGTCGGCGTCGGAATAGGCGGACAGGTTTTCCTGGGTGAAGTCGATCAGGCGCGCTTCGCGCTGGAACAGCGACAGCAATTGCAGGGCTGCGTCAGGCGTGGCTTCGCGCAGCGGCGCGGCGGCCGGCGCCGGGGCAGGAGTTGGGGCGGTGGCCGCTGCGGCGACCGGACCGATGGCGTCGTCACGCACGCGCGCGGCGAATTCGGCGTCACCCAGGGTTTTGAAAAAGGCGCCAATGGCGAGGGAAATCCTGCTCCCAAAGGAGGGCAGATTGGAAGATTTGCTCATGTTCTTGCTCTTAGAATGTCGGGGGATATCCCGGAGAAGTGCGCATGATACCAGCTTGGCTTGCAAGCGCGGCGCGGGCGGTTTAGAATGCTGTATATATATCCAGTACTTTGCCGTTGAGGCACCGATGCAAGACGATGAACTAGAGGGGCAGGTGATGCTGCCGCCGCAATCGCGCAAGGCGCAAAAAGGGCGCGGTGCGGTATCAAATATGCAAGGAAGGTATGAGTTGCAGGCGCGCGAGGCGTTCGATGACGGCTGGGCGCCCGATCCGGACGATGCCGATGCAGAAAAGCTCCCTCCGCGCACCATCGTCACTGAAGAAATGGCCAAGACCATCCTCACGCACAACCAGTCGCCCGATATTCCGTTCAACGTCTCCTTGAATCCCTACCGCGGCTGCGAGCATGGCTGTATTTATTGTTTTGCGCGCCCGTCGCATAGTTACCTGGGCCTGTCGCCGGGGCTTGATTTCGAGACCAGGCTGTTTGCCAAGGTGAATGCGGCGGAATTGCTGCGCGCCGAGTTGTCCAAGCCCGGCTACCTGGTCGAATCGCTGGCGCTGGGCGTGAATACCGACGCCTACCAGCCCTGCGAACGCGAATACCAGCTCACGCGGCGCGTGCTGCAAGTGCTGTCCGAATGCAATCACCCGGTTGGCCTGATCACCAAATCGTCGCTGATCGAGCGCGATATCGATATCCTCGCGCCGATGGCGGAGCGTAACCTGGCGGCTGCCTCGGTCACCATCACCACGCTGGACAGCAAAATCTCCCGCACGCTGGAACCGCGCGCCGCCGCGCCGTCACGCCGCCTGCGTACCATCGAAACGCTGGCCAAGGCCGGCATTCCGGTTGGTGTCAGTATCGCGCCGATCATTCCCTTCGTGACCGAGCCCGATATCGAAAAGATCATGTCCGCCGCGCGCGATGCCGGAGCGATCATGGCGACCTATGTCGTGCTGCGCCTGCCGTGGGAGGTCAGCCCCTTGTTCAAGGAATGGCTGGAAGCCCATTTCCCCGACCGCGCCGCGCGCGTGATGAACCGTGTGCGCGATATGCGCGGCGGCAAAGATTACGAGGCCGAGTTCGGTTCGCGCATGCGCGGTGAGGGCGTGTGGGCCGACCTGATCCAGCAGCGCATCGAAAAAGGCATCACCCGCTTCGGCTTCCACGGCCGCCATAGCAAGTTCCGCTCCCTCGACTGCACTCAATTCAAGCGTCCCGACTACATCCCGCCCTCCGGCGCCCGCGCGCGCGCCGCAGCCAAGGCCGGACAGTTGGATTTGTTTTGAATGGTAAGGCGGCTGAGCCAGCTTCAGCGCCGGACACCTGCCGGCGGCGCTCGTTATTCGATATTCATTCTTCTTGATCAGGGACGGTCCTGAATGATGAGATAGCGAAGACGATAATCATTACGGAACAAAAGTATGAATAATACAAATAACGATAATCAGACGCCGGGGTTATAAAAAAATGCGGCACCACAAAGACCAGTGAGGATGCGGTCATTAATAGGGCTGGGGCCCTATATTTTTTTCTAATTAAAAGCACTAAGGTTGAGATCAGCGCCAATAGCAAATACAGCCATGGGTAAAAGATCCACGGATGTGTTTCGGGCTCCGTGGCTAGCCATTCGGAAATTATATTGGTTTCAAATTTGATTCCGAACTCGTTCGCTACCACTGAAGGAGTTGCGACATAGGCCGCTGAGGATTGCCCAATTCTCAATAGTGAGAGAAAGTTATCCCACCTATGCATAAGGTAATCGCTTGGATTGCTGTTAATGGCTGCGAGCCACGATTTCCGTAAATCCAAGGCATCGCTTGAAGAAGGGGCTCTCAGGCCAATTAGATCCTTGGTTATGCCATAGAATAGATTATCATTTTTGCCAACGGCATATCTTTTTTGCAATTCGCTCAAAGGCAGTTGCACACGATCGTTAATATATTTTGGAAGCCGGTTATCACCTGTTTTGACTGAAATCGCAAAAAGGTCATAGACTTGCGTATACTGAATTGGATTATCGTTTTTTACCGGAAGAAGGCTCGTGATTCCATAAGGAATCAAGAAAGTTGCGACCGAAATCAGTGAAGCCAGCAATGCAGAGCGAGCGCCAAGCCGGCGCTGCTCGTTAAATAGCCAAAACAGGGCAAGAAAAGGAATGGCAACGATTCCATTGGTCTTGACGCCAACTGCAAAGCTTAACAAGACTACTAAGGCACATTGCTCCAGGCGTGATGTTTTTCGACGCCAGCAATAAGCGTTGATAACGATCGCCCATCCCATGAATAAACTGCATGCGAACGCAACATCTTTCCAGATCTCGCCAAGCACGAAAAAAAAACCTGGCCAAAAGCCTAATAGGGGTAGCAGGTAAGCGTATTGGCCGACATCGCGTCGAATCGCGTTCGCTAATACTCCCCAGGCACCCCAATACAGCAAGAGATTCTGAATCAGGAAAGGCGCCGGACCTTGATAAAGATGGTCCAACTGCCTCCACCACCAGGCCATCAATACGGGATGCCAAGTGTTGAATTCTCCGGCTCGCGCCTCCCGGTACTGCATGATGGAGTCATTACTCATCCAGCCCGGAAAGAAGGTCATACTGCTGACTAGAAGTCCCAGGACTACAATCCAATAGATAGGACGCGACGACGTGGTTGAAACAGCAGGGCGCATGCAGGATTCCGAGTCACGAAATCACTCATTGTAAACTACCCGTTGGCACAGAAAGAGGGGGGCGCGTCGCGCTTTGCAGCTTATAATCAGTGGTTTAAAAAATCAAAGTCTGGCGTGAGCGGGGCTCACTTTTGGGAAATCACAAGCATGGCTTTCTATCCTGTCTTTCTCTCGGTTGTATTTGTCGTTCGCAACCAAAGCGCGCAATTGGAGGATATTCTCAGGCCCGCCTGTGAGCAACTGGCTTCGTACGCTAGCGACTATGAGCTGATCGTCGTCGACAATGCTTCCGAAGATGCGAGCGTCAGCGTACTCAAGACGCTAACTGGCCAACAAGGCTTACCCAATCTTCAGGTGTACGCGCTGACCAAGGAAGTTGGCAGTGATACTGCGGCGTGGGTTGGTTTAGAGAACGCGCTTGGCGATTTCGTTACGGTCATTGATCCGTTGAGCGATGACATCGCGTTCTTGCCTCAAATGCTGGAGAAAGCCGTCAACGGTTCGGACGTTGTGTTTGCTCATAATAGTCAAAGGCCTCGGCAGAGCATTCCTTACCGCATAGCCAACAGTGCTTTCCACCGCTTGTACAAAAGCTTCAATGGCATTCATCTTGCCAAGGAAGCCCCGAGCTACAGGCTCCTTAGCCGGCGGGTTATTAACTTCATTCTCCAACATCCGCAGCCTTCTGTGACCTACCGGCACTTGCCGGCAACAGGCGGGTTCGCGCGCGTGAATATGGAATATAGCGCCCCCCCGATCGTAGGAAGCGTAAAGAAGCTTGGTGATAGCGTCGATCACGGCATACGCCTGCTTGTATCGACAACCCAGGCGCCAATGCGCCTCGTAACGAGTTTGTCGCTCTTTGGTGCGATAGCCAATCTGGTCTATTCGGTTTATGTCGTGACAATCGGCATCTTCAAGACAGACGTAGCGCCAGGCTGGATCAGCTTGTCGCTGCAACAGTCAGGTATGTTCTTCCTCATTTCGCTCGTGCTATTGGTATTGGGCGAGTACATTCTCAATATGGCGACCTTGTCGAACGAAGGCCCGCTTTATCATGTAGCGCAAGAGTTCACCAGTGCCCGAGTGACCCGCAAGGAAAAACTGAACATCGAAACTGTGGATGCCCACACCCCGGGCACCGCGCATCAGGCTGAACGTGTAGGTGCCTGACTGTGAGTTCAATACAAGCTGATGCGGTCATCATTGGTGGTGGGTTTTATGGCGCGGCCATTGCGATCTACCTTGCCAAAGAGAGAGGACTCGGTCGCGTAATCTTGCTGGAGCGCGAGCCTAAGCTGCTGTGCCGGGCCTCTTACAATAATCAAGCCCGCGTCCACAATGGGTATCACTACCCGCGCAGCTTCACCACGGCGTTTCGTAGCCGGGTGAATTTCCCCAGGTTTGTGCGTGACTGGCCCGAAGCCGTCACACAGGACTTCATCAAGCTCTATGCGATTGCAAGGCGTAACACCAAGGTCACCGCCAAGCAGTTCGAGCGTTTTTGCCACGAGATCGGCGCAAGGATTGAACCGGCCGAAGCCGGACTGAAAAAGCTTTTTGAACCGCGCTTGATCGAAGCGGTCTTTCTGGTTGAAGAGTATGCATTCGATTCCACGCGCCTTGCAGCCTGGGCAATGAAGGAGCTCCAGGAATCCGGAGTTGAAGTACGGCTATCGACAAGCGCAATGTCGTTATCGCGCGACACCGGACGGGGGTTGCAAGTGACGACACGCGACAGGAACGGCAATTCCGGTTCCTTGCAATGCCGCTACCTCTTTAACTGCACTTACAGCGGGCTGAACCAACTGTCCGGGGATTTCCCTGGAACGAAGACTCGCTTAAAACATGAAATCACCGAAATGGCTTTGGTCACAGCTCCGCAGGCATTGGCCGGGCTCGGTGTAACCGTGATGGATGGGCCCTTCTTCTCGATGATGCCTTTTCCTGCCCGCGGCCTGCATACGCTTTCTCATGTGCGCTATACGCCACATTTCAGCTGGCAGGACGAAGTCGGAAATGACCCTTACCAGAAGCTTCGGGAATACGAACGCGACTCGCGCGTTGAACGTATGCTGAGGGATGTCAGCCGCTATATGCCGGCGGTACGTGACGCCAAGCATGCCGATTCGCTGTTTGAGGTCAAAACGATCTTGCAAAAAAATGAAGGCGATGACGGCCGCCCAATCCTTTTCGAACACCACGCTGAGCTGCCTGGCTGCTACTCGGTACTGGGCGGAAAGATCGATAATATTTACGACGTCCTCGAAAAACTCGACATTGAAAAATTTGAGAACGTTCCGGAGCGATAAATGAATCAGAACGCATTGATTGGTTTTTCCGGTTTCGTCGGAGCCACGCTGCTAAAGCAAGCGTCCTTCGATGCCTTGTACCGGTCGACCAATATCCACGAAATCGATAACAGGGAATTCGATGTCGTTACCTGCGCAGGCGCACCTGCGCAGAAATGGATTGCGAATGGCAACCCGGCCGAAGACAAGGCCAAGATTGAAGGGCTGATCAGCCACCTGAAGACCATTACCTGCAATACGTTTGTACTGATCAGCACAGTTGATGTGTTCAAGAATCCGCAGGGTGTCGACGAAGATACGCCCGTCGATGAAGTTGGGCTGCACCCTTATGGGCTTCACCGCCGCCTGCTTGAGAAGTTCGTTGAAGAACATTTCCCCAAGCACTTAATTATTCGCCTGCCCGGCCTCGTCGGGCCCGGCCTGCGCAAAAACGTCATCTTTGATTTCCTGAACAACAATAACCTGAGTGCGATCGAGAGCCGCAGCGTATTCCAGTTCTACCCGATGGTGAATCTTTGGTTCGATATCCAGATCGCGCTGCAAAAAGGGCTGAAGCTGGTACACCTGACTTCTGAACCCGTCAGCGTGTCGGAGGTTTCACTGCAGGGTTTCGGGCGCTCCTTCACCCAAGAGTTGCCTAACACGCCAGCGCGTTACGACATGCAGACACGCTATGCCGGCCAATTTGGCGCAAGCGGACGCCACCAATACAGTGCGCACGAGACGATCCTGGCGATCAGGGCATATGCCCAGTCCGAGCCTCTCGGAGCCGGAGGTGCCGCATGAGGCTTGCTATTTCCAATATCGCATGGGACGTCGCCGAAGACGAAGAGGTGGCAACGCTGTTGAAGAAATTCAGTGTTGACGCCATCGACATCGCGCCCGGAAAGTATTTCCCCGAGCCTGCCAAGGCAGGCGCTGCCGACATCCAGGCCGTCAAACAATGGTGGGCCGAAAGAGGCATTGAAATCACCGGGATGCAGTCGCTCCTGTTCGGCACCGTCGGCCTTAATGTTTTTGGACCAACAGACGTTCAGGATGCCTTGCTCGCACATTTGGCGGCAGTATGCCGTATTGCTTCGGGATTGGGCGCTACGCGCCTGGTCTTTGGCTCTCCGAAAAATCGCGATCGCACCGGGTTGAGTGATGAACAGGCATTGGCGGAAGCAGTGACTTTCTTCCGTCTGCTCGGCGACATTGCCCTTGAACAGGGCGTAATAATTTGCCTCGAGCCGAATCCGGCCTGCTATGGCGCCAACTTCATGACCTCTAGCGCGGAAACCGCGCAAGTGGTCTTGCGCGTTGCGCATCCGGCAATCCGGATGCAGCTTGATACTGGTGCGCTGACCATCAATGGCGAATCGGCGGTAGCCGTGCTCGAGAGTTGCGCGCAATTGATCGGCCATGTGCACGTCAGCGAGCCAAACCTGATTCCTGTCGGCGACCTCGATACCGACCACGGCCGCCTGTATGAAGCGCTGGCCAGTTTCATTCCGGGCCATGTGGCATCTATTGAAATGGTGGCGACTAAAGACGAACCTCATCTTGCCTCCATCGAGCGCGCGCTCTCCCGCGTCAGCAATTTCTATCGCCCAGTAGCGGGTACCAGCGTATGAAGTGGATAATTCTGTTAACCGGCATCTTTGCCAATGCCTCTGCCAGCGTGCTGGTCAAAATTGCGATGATGCCACCTCGCAAATTTCCATCGCTGGCCGATCCAATCGCCGCGTTCAGCAACTGGCCATTCTGGCTGGGGCTTGGGCTTTATGGTGCAGCGTTCCTGCTGTATGCGGCAGCTCTTGCGCGGCTGCCTTTGAATGTGGCGCACCCGATATTGACTTCCGGGGCGGTTGCTACGGTAGCACTGTTCTCTATTTTTCTTTTCCGTGAACCCTTCCACTGGACCACGGTCGCCGGCATCCTTCTTGTGATTTCCGGCGTAACACTCATTACGTCGCGCGTGGCATGAATCAGATGAATACCCCAGCTAACATTAGACCGCCAGGCCGCGACACGTGGGAAGTACCGGCAATGGATGTGCCACTCTGGCAGGGTAAGAAGCACGCATATTGCGTGGTGATCCCTGTGATCAACGAAGGCGGCCGCATCCGAAATCTGTTAAAGCGGATGCAGTTCTGCCAGATTGCCGCAATTGCCGACATCATCATTGTCGATGGTGGCAGCACGGATGGCTCGATGGACCTCGAGTCGCTCAAGCAGTTGGACGTGAATGGGCTGGTCGTCAAGAAAGGGCCGGGCAAATTGAGTGCCCAATTACGTTGCGCCTATGCGTTCGCACTTGACCAGGGATATGCAGGCATCGTCACGATTGATGGAAACGACAAGGATGATCCAGACGCCATTCCCCAATTCATTGGCGCTCTAAAAGACGGCGTCGACTTTGTGCAGGCGTCCCGCTTCATTTCTGGCGGCATTGCGGAGAATACCCCTAAATCCAGGGATTTCGCGATCCGCTTTATTCATGCGCCGGCCTTGTCATTGAGTTCGGGTTTCAAATGGACTGACACCACGCAAGGCTTCCGTGCATACAGCCGTAAGATGTTGCTGGACCCGTTGATTGGCATCTTCCGCAACGTCTTTCAGGAATACGAACTACTCGCATACCTGTCGCATCGTGTGCCTCAATTGAAGTATCGCTGTATGGAGATTGCCTCAGTTCGCCGCTATCCCAAGGGCGAAGTCCCAACCAAGATTTCAGCGTTTCGCGGTAATTTGAAAGTGCTTCAGACACTTGTCCGCAGCTGCCTTGGGAAATACAACGTTTAAAGGTTACTTTTGCAGCCGCGCAAGCTGGGCTTCAATCGCGTGAACGTGTTCGTCATGATGGCCCAACTCACGCAATGCGGCAGCCAGCCGCAGCAAGTATTCGATGTTGGGGCCGCTTGGCCCGGCGGCTGAGGCGATGTGGCGCGCGATTTCTTCCACCGGCGCGTCGCCCAGCCAGGCGGCATTGTCGGCGGCGGCGATGTAGATCAGGCCTTCTTCCACACCGCCCGCTTCGAAATGGATATCGATCGCCACGCGCAGGTAGCCGTTCTTTTCGCGGTGATCGAGGTGGGCGAATTCTTCGGGGGTGACAAGGTAGGCCATGCCGTGGCAGATGGCCCCTTCCGATGGGATCAGGGTGGCGACGCGGCCAGGCGCATCGGGCGTGCCGCGGTGGTCGTGCGAGCCTTGCCAGAAGCGGCGCGTCCAGCCGAAGATGTGGGCCGGGCGGCGCTCGATGAAGGGGAAGTCCGCTTTGTAGATCAGCGAGCCGTAACCGAACAGCCACACCTGGTGGTGGCCATCGAACTTGTCCATTGCCTGGTTGGCTTCAATCGTATTGTGCGACATGCCCGAATTATAGGGAATACTCGGCCAGCACGCTGATGAAGCGCTCGGCAGCAGGCGAGGGCGTGCGCGAGGTTTTGGTGTAAATGAAGAATTTGCGCTTCAGCTCAGGTTCGACCAGCGGGCGCATTTCCAGCCCGTACAGCCGCACCATCGGCTCCGCATACGGCAGGCAGGCGGTAATGCCCAGGCCCGCTGCCACCATGGCCAGCGCGGTCGTCATGAAGGTCACCTCGTTGTAGGGCGCCAGCGTGGTCATGTCGCGCAGCAGGCGCTCGGTGAACTGGCCTTGCAAGGCGATGAAGGGATGCTGATTGACTTCCGCCCAGGCGACCGTGCCGCGCACAGCCAGCGCGTGCCCAGCAGGGAAGACCACAACGAAGGGCATTTCGAACAGAAGTTGCGCATCCACTTCGGCCGTTACATCGCGTTCCGGCCCAATGCCCACATCGACTTCTCCGCTCACCACCCGCGCCGCCACGTTATCGACCGGGCAGTCCACCAGCTGCACCTGGACGTCGGGATAGGAAGCGCGGAAGGCGCCGATCACCTGCGGCAGCAGGGTGCACGCCATCATCTGCGGCGCGGCGACGCGCACGATACCTTTTTTCAAAGCCTTGCGGCTGGCGATATCGGCCATCGCCCCGTCCAGGTCCTGCAGCATCTTGTCGAACAGCGGATAAAGCTCGCGTCCCACTTCTGACAGCTGCACGCGCCGCGTATTACGCTCGACCACCTTCACCCCCAGCAGCTGCTCGAGCTCCTTGATCTGCCCCGACAGGGCGGACTGGGTGACATGCAGCAGGTCGGCGGCGGAAGTAAAGCTGCCGGTACGGGCGACGGCGACCAGGGCGCGCATCTGGCGGACGGTTGGACTCATCAGGAAAACTAATAAATGGACGTGAAAATATCGTTTGTATGATAGCTGAAACAAGAGTTTAATGGCGGGATACAAAGGAGCCCGCCATGAAAATCAAGCAAATCCACCACGTTGCCTACCGCTGCAAGGATGCCAAGGAAACCGTCGAGTGGTACGTCAAGCACCTGAACATGAACTTCGTGCTGGCGATCGCGGAGGATGAAGTGCCGTCGACCAAGGCGCCGGACCCGTACATGCACGTCTTCCTGGACGCCGGCCAGGGCAACATCCTGGCCTTCTTCGAACTGCCAACCCAGAAGGAGATGGGCCGCGACGAAAACACCCCGGCCTGGGTGCAGCACCTGGCGCTGGAAGTGGCGTCGATGGACGAGCTGCTGGCCGCGAAAGAACGCCTGGTCGCCGCCGGCATCGACGTGCTGGGTCCCGTCAACCACACCATCTTCAAGTCGATCTACTTCTTCGACCCGAACGGCCACCGCCTGGAACTGGCGGCCAACACCGGCACGCCGGAAATGATGAAAAAGCTGGACGAGGTGAAGTGGGAAATGCTGGAAGAATGGTCTAAAACTAAAAAAGCGCCAAAGCACGCAGCCTGGATGCACGCGCCACAAGAATAAGCTTCAAAGCGAAGGAATCACATGAAATTAGCCTCCCTGAAAGACGGCAGCCGTGACGGCCGCCTGGTCGTAGTCAGCCGCGACCTGAAATCCTGCCAGCCGGTCCCGAACATCGCCGCCACCATGCAGGACGCGCTGGACAACTGGGATACGGCCGCACCGCAGCTGAAACAGATCTACGCCCTGCTGAACCAGGACAGCGCATCCGGCGCCAAGCCTTTCGACGAAAGCATGTGCCATTCGCCGCTGCCGCGCGCCTACCAGTGGGCCGACGGTTCCGCCTACATCAACCACGTGGAACTGGTGCGCAAGGCGCGCAACGCCGAAGTGCCGGCATCGTTCTACACCGACCCGCTGATGTACCAGGGCGGCTCGGACAGCTTTGTCGGCCCGCGCGACGCTATCTTCGCGCTGGACGAAGCCTGGGGCATCGACCTGGAAGCGGAAGTCGCCGTGATCACCGGCGATGTGAAAATGGGCGCCAGCGATGAAGAAGCGGCCAAGGCGATCCGCCTGGTCATGCTGGTCAACGATGTCTCGCTGCGCAACCTGATCCCGAACGAGCTGGCGAAGGGCTTCGGCTTCTTCAACTCCAAGCCAGCCAGCGCTTTCTCGCCGGTCGCGGTGACGCCGGAAGAACTGGGCAAGTCCTGGGAAGACAACAAGCTGCGCTTGCCGCTTCTGGTGCAGATCAACCGCCAGCCTTTCGGCAAGCCGAACGCCGGCGAAGACATGACCTTCAACTTTGCCCAACTGGTGGCGCATGCCGCCAAGACGCGCGAACTGTGCGCAGGCAGCATCATCGGCTCCGGCACGGTGTCGAACAAACAGGGCAGCCTGCATGGCTCCAGCATCGCCAACGGCGGCGTAGGCTACTGCTGCCTGGCTGAGGTGCGCATGTATGAAACGATCGAGAGCGGCAAGCCGCAGACCGGCTTCCTGCAATTCGGCGACACTGTGCGCATCGAGATGCACGACGCGGCAGGCAAGTCCATCTTCGGCGCCATCGACCAGACGGTGCGCAATTATGGGGAACGTGCATGAAGCTTTACACTTACTTTCGCAGTTCGGCCGCATATCGCGTCCGCATTGCGCTGCACCTCAAGGGGCTGGCTTACGATGCGGTGCCGGTGCACTTGCTGCGCGACGGCGGCGAGCAGCGGGCGCCGGCCTATCGGGAAGTGAATCCGGCGGGACTGGTGCCGGCGCTAGTGGATAACGGCATTGTGCTGACCCAGTCGCTGGCCATCATCGAATACCTGGAAGAGGTGCATCCGATGGCGCCGCTGCTGCCGCAGGATGCTGTGGGGCGGGCTCGCGTGCGTGCGTTGGCGCAGACCATTGCTTGCGATACCCATCCGCTGATGAATTTGCGGGTGCTTAAGCACCTCAAAGGCCCAATGGGGCTGAGCGAGGAACAGAAGATGGATTGGTATTTCCATTGGATGGGCGAGGGCATGCGGGCGCTGGAGGCGCACCTGGAGCGGGATGGTGACTCTGGGCGTTTCTGCTATGGCGATACGCCGACTATCGCGGATTGCTGTCTGGTGCCGCAGGTGTATAACGCGCAGCGTTTCGACATCGACCTGGCGCCGTATCCGAATGTGGCGAGGATTGCTGCCAATTGCGCGGATCTGCCGGCGTTCAAGGCGGCGCATCCGTCTGCGCAGCCGGATACTGAATAAACCCGGTAAACCAGGGTCAGACCCAAGGGTCCGGCCCATCCACTGCACGACGCGCTGCCAGGGTCTGACCCGGGTCCACCGGGTTTTAGTCGATCAGCAAAGAATAAAGCTGCGCCGGCGTAATCGGCTTCACCAGATGCGCCGCGAACCCCGCCTCCCGCGATCGTGCCTGGTCCGCGGGCTGTCCATATCCCGACAAGGCCACCAGCCGCGTTTTCCCAAACCCCGGTTGGCGCCGCAACTCGGTCGCCAGCTCATACCCGTCCATTCCCGGCAGGCCGATATCCAGGATCGCCAGGTCGGGCACAAAGTTCACGCTGGCGCGCAGCGCGCTGGCAGGATCGCCCACCGCCTGCACCTCATGCCCGCCCACTTCCAGCAGCGCGCGCAGGCCCTGCAACACGTCCTGGTTATCGTCCACCAGCAGCACACGGCGCGGCGTTACGGCAGCCAGTTGACCCGGTGCTGCGCCCGCTGAAGGTGCCATATCCGCCTCGCCCGCCAGCGGCAAGCGGATAATGAATTCACTGCCAGCGCCGGGACCAGCGCTGTGCGCCTCAATCTCCCCGCCATGCAGCTGCACCAGGCTGCGCGCAATCGACAGCCCCAGCCCGAGCCCGCCGCGCGAACGATCGAGCGACTGCGGCGCTTGCACAAACTTGTCGAACAAATGCGGCAGCATGTCGGCGCCAATGCCGATCCCCGTATCGCGCACCCTGAGCACCACGCGCCCCTTGGACGTACTCGCGCGCACCAGGATATGCCCGCCCAGGTTGGAATACTTGGCCGCGTTGGTCAGCAGGTTGACCAGCACTTGGGCAAAGCGCATAGGATCGGCGTTGATCGCCAATCCCTCCACCGCCACGTCCACTTCAAGGCGCTGCTGGCGCTCTTCCAGCAGGCCGCTGACGGTCTCCAGCGCCTGCGCCAGCAGCTTGGACAGCTCGATCCGTTCCAGCCGCAGGGCAATCTTGCCCTGCGCGATACGCGCCACGTCCAGCAGATCGTCCACCAGGCGCACCAGGTGATGCGCCTGGCGCTCGATGGCGGCATGTTCGCGCGCCAATCCGCCCAAGCCTTTGAGCCGCATCAGTTCCAGTGCGATCAGAATCGGCGAGAGCGGATTGCGCAGCTCATGGCCGACCATGGCCAGGAAGTCGTCCTTGGTCCGGTTGGCAAGCTCCGCGTCGCGCCGCGCGCGTACCAGCTCCGTCACCTCGAATGCCACAATCGCGACGCGGTCCACTTCACCGCGTCCATTGCGCACAGGCTGGTGCACGTAATCGAAATAACACTCCTGCAGGCCGCCGTCGCGCTTCAGCATCACGCGCCGCGCCTTGCCGATCACCGGCTGGCCGCTGGCCAGAGCCTGTTCCAGTTCTTCCACCATGCCCTGGCCTTCCAGTTCGGGGAAGGCGCGCCGCATCGGCAGGCCAATCAATTCGCGCTGCCAGCTCAGCTCCACAAAGCGGTCGTTGGCCAGCTCGAAACCCAGGTCCGGCCCCCGCACGATGGCAATGGCGGCAGGGGCCTGCTGGAAGGTGTTGGCCATGCGGGCCATGTGGGCCCGTTCGGCCTGGCGGATGCGCGAACGCATCAGCTGCGAGTCGACCCGTGTCAGCAGTTCGCGGGCGGAAAAGGGCTTGACCAGGTAGTCGTCGGCGCCGGCGTTGACGCCTTCGATACGCGCTTCCTCGCCGGCGCGCGCCGACAGCAGCAGCACCGGCACGTCGTGCAGCTCTGCGTCGGCGCGCATGGCGGCGATCAGGCCGAAACCGTCGAGCTCCGGCATCATCACGTCCGACACCACCAGGTCCGGCACGGCGCCGGCCATGGCATGCAGTGCTTCACGCCCATTGGCGGCGGTGCTGACGTGCCAGCGCTGGCGCAGCAGGCGCGCCAGGTAGTCGCGCATGTCGGCGTTGTCGTCCACCACCAGCACTTGCGCGCCCAGGGTCAGCACGCTGTCATCGTCGGCCAGGTCGAGGAAGGGTTCTTCGCTGTCTTCTTCCGGCAGCCAGCGCTGCGCCTCCAGCAGGAACGCTTCGCGCACGCCTTCGTTGCCGCCGATTGGCGCCATGACCAGCTGCTCCTCGCGCAGGTGGGCGTGGCCCAGGGGAAGGGTGATCGTGAAGGTGCTGCCCGCGCCCAGCGTGCTGTCCAATTCGATATGCCCATGCAGCAGCTCCACCAGGTCGCGCACCAGCGCCAGGCCAATGCCCGAGCCTTCGTGCGTGCGCGAGCGGCTGCCTTCAACGCGGCGGAAACGCTCGAATATGCGCTGCTGCTGGTCTTCCGAAATGCCGACGCCGGTGTCGCACACCGACAGCAGCGCCAGGTGGCCTTCCTGGCGCAGCTTGACTGTGATGCCGCCGTCGAAAGTGAACTTGAAGGCGTTGGAGAGCAGGTTCAACACGATCTTTTCAAACAAGCCGATATCGACCCAGGCGCTGGCCGTGAGCTCGCTGCAATCGACGGTCAGGGTCAGTCCCGCGCTTTCGACCACGGAACGGAAACCGCTGGCCAGGTCGCGCGTCAGGGCGCCCAGGTCAACCCTGGCATAGCTGGCGTGCATGCGGCCCGCCTGCACGCGTGAAAAGTCGAGCAAGGTGTTGACCAGCTTTTGCAGCCGCAGTGCATTGCGCTGCGCCAGGCGCATGCGCTCGTGATGAATGGCGGGCAGGCGGTTGCTGCTGTCGTCCAGCGCTTCTTCGATCGGGCCCAGCATCAGCGTCAACGGCGTGCGGAATTCGTGGCTCACATTGCTGAAGAAGGCGGTCTTGGCGCGATCGAGTTCCGCCAGCGCTTCAGCGCGCTGGCGCTGCTCGGCGGCCGCGCTGGCATTCTGGATTGCGGCCGACATCTGGCCTGCCACCAGTTCGCAGAAGGTGCGGTACTCGGCATCGAGCGGCCGCGCCGGGCTGATGCCCAGCACCAGCACGCCGTCCGTCACCGGCAGGGCCAATGCGACGCGCACCGGTTGCCCGGCCAGGCCAAGCGGCAGCCCGGGAATGCCTGCAGTGGCGATCGCCACCGGCTGCCCGCTGGTAAGGACCTGGCCCACCGGCCAGTGCGCCTGGTCGCAGGCGCTATCTTCCACATGCGCCGTCTGCTGCAGGCGCACAGTGTCGCCGGCGCGCTTGAACAGCAGGGCGAACGGGATATCGGCCGGGTTGTCAGCGATGGTATGCATGGCCGTGGCGCAGGCACTGGCCACGTCCTGCTCGCGCAGTGCGCTGGCCGACAGCGCCGACAGCGCGGCCAGCCGGCGCGCATTGAGGCGGGTGGCGGTGGTATCGGTGGAAGGGCAGAACAGGCCACCCACATCTCCTGCTTCGTTGAAGATCGGGCTGTAGGAGAAGGAATACCAGACTTCCTCCACCCAGTCGCCGCGGTTCATGAACAGCTGCACCGCGTCCACGTAGGACGGCTCGGCGCGCTGGAATACCTTGTCGGCCAGCGGGCCGCAATAATGCCAGATCTCGGCCCACACTTCCTGCGCCGGGCGGCCCAGCGCCCACGGGTGTTTGGCCGCACCCAATACGTCGATATAGGCATCGTTGTAGAGGAAAGTGGCCTGCGGGCCCCAGCCGATCCAGATCGGGTGGCTGGAGTTGAGCATCAGGTTGACGGTGGTGCGCAAGCTTTGCGGCCATGCGTCGAGGCGCCCAAGCGGTGTGGCGGACCAGTCGAATTCTGCGATCTGCCGTCCCAGCGCGCCAGGGGAAGCGAGGAAATTCAAGCCTTCCTGTTTGATAGTCACACGTAGCTCTAGTATGAAATTTTTAGCAATTTAGCACTGTACGAAAACTGTGCGGCGCACACAAGTCCCAGCGCAGCCGGGTTTGACAGCACGATGCAAGCAACGGATACTGGGGCGATGACGATGCCGCCTTTCCCCATCCGCAAGGAATGCCCGCCGGGCGCCTGCGACTGCAAGCGCGAGTCGCTGCTGGAGGACCCGCAGGCGGACTTGCGCATCCTGCGCCTGACCAAGGAGGAGGAAAAGCGCCTGCTCGAGCGCATCGAAGCGATTTCCACTTATGCCGAGCTGATGCGCATCGGCCAGCGGCTGGAAGAGCAGTTGGGTGTTTCGGTCAGCATCGCGCCTGGCCCGAATGAAGTGCGCACGGTGCGCGGTTTCCAGATCGTGCTGGGCGAGCGGCCCGGCCTGTGCCGCAAGACACGGCAATCGGTGCCGGCGGCCATTCGCAAGTGCCTGGACCGCCACCCGGAAATCGCCTTCGCCATCCTGAATGCACACGATCTGTTTGCAGAGCAGTAAAATATATTACCTTCTGTTAAATCGAAAGCCGTAATGTTCCGCAAATTTGTGCGCTTGTTTGGCGTGTCCATCCTTGCCACCGGGCTCATCCAGCCGCCGGCCATGGGACAGGATGCACCGACCCCGCGCGCCCGGCTTGCGCAATTACGCGAGTTTTCTTACCTGGCCAGAAACAACACCCTGGCTGAGTTGCGCAAACTGAAACCGCAGCTGGGGCAATGGTCGCAGCGCGACCAGGCAAGCTATTATTCCCTGCTCAGCAACGTCGTCTTCAGGTCCGAGCGCGCCAGCGCGCTGCAGGCGGCGGAAGCCGAAGAGCTGATTGGACACCAGCTCGATGACGACGCCATTGTCGCCAATAGCCTGCTGGACCGTTCCTACGTCTATTCCACGCTGGGCGAGCAGGAAACTGCGGCCAAATACGTGGAGCAGGCGCGCCAGTTGGCCGATCAGACCGGCGATACGGCGCTGCAGGCGCGCATCATTACCACGGCAGGCCAGAATGAGATCCGCCAGGGCAATGGCCGCAAGGGGCTTGAATATATCGACCATGCCGTGGCGCTGGCGGACAAGTCGGGCCAGGCGGTGACCCAGTTCATGGCCTTGCGCGCCAGGGCTTATGCCCTGAATGGCCTGGCCGGCGGCAGCCAGGAGGCGCTCAAGGCGATTGACGTCTTGAAGGCCAAAGCGGCATCGATTCCGCTCGAAGGCCCGGCGATCCGCGCCCGTTATGCGGAATGGCAGATTGCGGAAGACGCCGGCCAGCTTGCGCGCGCCAAGGAAGCCCTGGGCGACGTGGTGGCCTGGCTGCAAAAGCATCATATGCTTGAAGAAGTGCCGGAAATGCAGGTCACCCTCGCCGACATGAGCCTGAAAAGCCAGGACTACAAGCAAGCCTTGGTCATGAGCCGCGAGTCGAAGAGGGGCGCGCTGGCTGCCGGTAATTCCGAAATCGCGGAGCTTTCGCAATTCAACGAGGGGATTGCCCTGATCTACCTGGGCCAGACCGACGCCGGGCGCGAAGCCATCGAAGCGGTCAATATTGAAATCATCGACGCGGAAGCGCTCTCGGAATACGCCAGGGCGCTGGACTATGTCGGCCTGAAAGAGCTGGCGCTGCAAGTCTATGCCAGCGCCACCCGCAAATCGCTGGACGCCGGCACGGCCCAGGCCCAGGTAACGAAGAAAAACCGCGAAGACGAGGAACTGCTGCGCCAGAAGGATGAAGAGGCGAAGGATTTGCGCAACCAGGAGAAATTGCGGCGGGCCTGGTCGGTGGCGGCGGCACTGGCGGTATTGGGCGTGCTGCTCGTGGCGTTCATGTATCGCCAGCTGCGCACCGCCCGCAGCAGGTTGAAGAATTTCAATTCCTCGGCGGAATAGCATGTTAAATTTGCATCTCGGCACGAATCACCTACCGGGAGGCAAGCATGAAAAGCAGCATTCCAAGACGTGAGTTCCTGAAGCGGGCTGGCGTGGCCGGCGTGGCGACGGCGCTGGGCAGCCCGGCGCTGACTGCGCTGGCGGCGCCGCGTAATGTGACCCTGCCTTTTGAAAACGGCGAGCGCGAACTGGCGGCTTTCCCGCAGAAACGGCCGATGATCGTGCTGACCAGCCGCCCGCCGCAGCTGGAAACCCCGTTCAGCGTCTTCAGCGAAGGTGTGCTGACCCCAAACGACGCCTTCTTCGTGCGCTACCACTGGAGCGCCATCCCGACCGAGATCGATCCGCAAAGCTACCGCCTGAAGATCGGCGGCCACGTCAATACGCCGCTGGAATTGTCGCTGGCGGAGCTCAAGCAGCTCGCCGAAGCGGTGGAAATCGTGGCGGTCAATCAATGCTCGGGCAATAGCCGCGGCCACTTTGCGCCGCGCGCCAATGGCGGCCAGCTCTCCAACGGCGCCATGGGCAATGCGCGCTGGACCGGCGTGCCGCTGAAGAAAGTGCTGGAACGGGCGGGCGTCAAAACAGGCGCGGTGCAGGTGTCCTTCAACGGCCTAGATACCCCGCCCGCCGGCGACGGTCCCGACTTCGTCAAGTCGCTCAATATCGACCATGCGCTGGACGGGGAGGTGATGCTGGCCTGGCAGATGAACGGCGAGGACCTGCCGATGCTGAACGGCTACCCCTTGCGCCTTGTGGTGCCGGGCTACTATGGCACTTACTGGGTCAAGCACCTGTCCGACATCACGGTGCTGGACAAGCCTTTCGACGGTTTCTGGGTAGCTTCCGCCTACCGCATCGCCGACAATGCCTGCGCCTGCGTGGCGCCAGGCACGGCGCCTGCCAAGACGGTGCCGATCGGCCGCTTCAACGTGCGCTCCTTCATCACCAGCCACCAGGATGGCGCGCGCCTCAAGGCCGGCCAGGCGGTGGTGGTGAAAGGCATCGCCTTCGACGGCGGCTACGGCATTACCGAAGTCGCCTTCTCCTCCGACGGCGGCAAGAGCTGGCAGTCCGCCACGCTGGGCAAGGACCTGGGCAAGTACTCCTTCCGCGAATGGAGCGCTTCGTTCAAGCCGGGCAAGGGCGAGCACACGCTGATGGTGCGTGCCGTGAACCGCATCGGGCAAAGCCAGCCCTCAACGGCGCTCTGGAATGCCGCCGGCTACATGCGCAATGTCGTGGAAACCACCCGCGTAACGGCGGCTTGAGGGGATAACCGATGAAGACCTTTGCCACCCTGCTTCTGCTGCTGGCCGGCGCGGCCAGCGCCACCGAGATCAAGCTGCCGGATGAAACGGCGGCCTACAAGCAAAGTCCGCTGCCCGGTTACCAGCTGGTGCTGAACAACTGCCTGCTGTGCCACTCGGCGCATTACGCGCAAATGCAGCCGCCATCTTCCCCGCGCAGCTACTGGGAAGCCACGGTGAAGAAGATGAAAAAACCGTTCGGCGCCCAGTTCTCGGACGACGACATCCCGGCCATGGTGGATTACCTGAGCAAAGTCTACGGGGCCGAAAAGCCCAAGCCGTAGACCTGGGTGGCTGGCGGCGATACAATCTCGCCTTTGCCCATCGCCGACAGCCGCCATGACGATCCCCAGCCCCATCCTGCAAGCGCTCGAGCGTGCCCACCCATCGTGGCGTCCGATCCTGGAGCGCGGGCTGCAGGCGATAGCGGCAGCCAACCCGTCTTACCTGCCCGAGCTGGCGGCCGACAATTACCTGCCGACCGAATTGCGCCTGTTCGCCGCCTTCCAGCAGCCGCTGGACCAGGTGCGTTATGTGCTGGTGGGCGAGGGGCCGTACCCGCGCGCCGAAAGCGCCACCGGTGTCTGCTTCATGGACGGCGCCGTGCAGGGCCTGTGGTCGGAAGAAGAGGGCGGCGGCCTGTCCAAGCCCGTCAATAAGGCCACTTCACTGCGCAACTTCATGAAAATGCTGCTGGTCGCCGACGGTCAACTGGACGAGTCCAATACCGCCGGCGAAGCGCTGGCAGCCTGCTCCACCCGCGCCAAGGCCGGCGCCGCCATCCAGACCCTGGCCGAAATGCAGGAGCGCCTGCACAGCCACGGTTTCCTGCTGCTCAACGCTTCCCTGGTGTTCCGCCCCCACGTCGCTCCGGCCAAGGATGCCAAGGCCTGGCTGCCATTTTTCGAGACGGTGATGCAGGCACTGGCGGCAAAGCAGCCAAAACTGATTCTCTGGGGAAAGATTGCCGAGCAGCTCAACAAGCTCCCGAGCGTGCAAGCCCTGCCGCAAATCGCGGCGGAACACCCGTACAACCTGTCGTTCATTGCCAATAAGGAAATGCAGGCCCTGTTCGGCCCGATGGAATTACTGAAGAGGTAAAACTGGAGCGCAGCTTTCCTCGGGCGTTCTGAGGCGCGTCCGGCAAGGTCTGCGCAAGTCTGTTATACTTGACTAAATCGTTCAAGTAATCAGGAAATGATTTGCGAGAACAGAACGATATTTTAACTGAGTTGAACCGAGGTTGTGATGCGTCTGACTACCAAAGGCCGTTTTGCAGTGACTGCGATGATTGACCTGGCTATGCGCCAGGGCAAGGGTCCCGTCACGCTGTCCGGGATCAGCCAGCGCCAGTCGATCTCCCTGTCTTATCTCGAACAACTGTTCGGCAAGCTGCGCCGCCACGAAATCGTGGAATCGATCCGCGGCCCTGGCGGCGGCTACAGCCTGGCCCGCAAGGCAGACAAGGTGACCGTCGCCGACATCATTATCGCTGTCGATGAACCGCTCGATGCAACCCAGTGCGGCGGCAAGGAAAACTGCCACGGCGCCGACCACGCCAACGGCGCCCGCTGCATGACCCACGAACTGTGGGCCACCCTGAATGAAAAGATGGTCGACTACCTGGATTCCGTATCGCTGCAGGACCTGGTGGACCAGCAAAAAGCCAAGGCCGCGGCAGAGCAGCCAGTGCATGTGCACCGCAACAGCAACCAAGCAGCCCTCGGTTAACCGATTTGGAGTAATTAGATGAACGCCCCCGAAAAGAACGTCGCCCAGGTAGCACCGGTAGAATTCAAGACCGCGCCGCACTTCCCGATCTACATGGACTACTCGGCCACCACGCCGATCGATCCACGCGTTGCGGACAAGATGATCCCTTACCTGCGCGAACAATTCGGCAACCCGGCCTCCCGCAGCCACATGTACGGCTGGACCGCGGAAGCTGCGGTGGAAGAAGCGCGCGGCCACGTGGCCGCCCTGGTCAATGCCGACCCGCGCGAAATCATCTGGACCTCCGGCGCCACCGAATCGAACAACCTCGCCCTGAAAGGCGCGGCCAACTTCTACAAGTCCAAGGGCAAGCACATCATCACCGTGAAAACCGAGCACAAATCCGTGCTGGACACCGTGCGTGAACTGGAGCGCCAGGGCTTCGACGCCACCTACCTGGACACCCAGGACAACGGCTTGATCACCATCGAACAACTGGAAGCGGCCGTGCGTCCGGACACCATCCTGATCTCGGTCATGCTGGTGAATAACGAAATCGGCGTGGTCCAGCCGATCAAGGACATCGCCGCCTTCTGCCGCAAGAAAGGCATCATCTTCCACTGCGACGCCGCACAGGCGACCGGCAAGCTGCCGATCGACGTGCAGGACCTGAAGATCGACCTGATGACCTTCACCGCGCACAAGACCTACGGCCCGAAAGGCGTTGGCGCCCTGTACGTCTGCCGCAAGCCGCGCGTGCGTATCGAAGCGCAGATGCACGGCGGCGGCCATGAGCGCGGCCTGCGCTCGGGTACCCTGCCAACGCACCAGATCGTCGGCATGGGCGAAGCCTTCCGCCTGGCGAAAGTGGAAATGGATTCCGAGATCGAGCGTATCCGCGCACTGCGCGACCGCCTGGCCAAGGGCCTGCAGGAAATCGAAGAAACCTACGTCAACGGCGACATGGACCACCGCGTGCCGCACAACCTGAACGTGAGTTTCAACTTCGTCGAAGGCGAGTCCCTGATCATGGCCGTGAAAGACCTGGCCGTGTCGTCCGGTTCCGCCTGCACCTCGGCTTCGCTGGAGCCATCCTACGTGCTGCGCGCCCTCGGCCGCAGCGACGAACTGGCGCACAGCTCGATCCGTTTCACCATCGGCCGCTTCACCACGGAACAGGACGTCGATTTCGCGATCGAACTGCTGAAAGGCAAAGTGGGCAAGCTGCGCGAACTGTCCCCATTGTGGGAAATGTACAAGGATGGCGTGGACCTCTCCACCATCCAGTGGGCAGCGCACTAATTTACAGAATTTAAGGGAGCATCAACATGGCATACTCGGAAAAAGTCCTCGACCACTACGAAAACCCGCGCAACGTCGGTTCCTTTGAAAAGGGCGACGAGACCGTCGGTACCGGCATGGTCGGCGCACCTGCATGCGGCGACGTGATGAAGCTGCAGATCAAGGTCGGCGCGGACGGCAAGATCGAAGACGCGAAATTCAAGACCTACGGCTGCGGTTCGGCAATCGCCTCCAGCTCGCTGGTGACCGAATGGGTGAAGGGCAAGTCGCTGGATGAAGCGCTGGCCATCAAGAACACCCAGATCGCGGAAGAACTTGCACTGCCGCCGGTGAAGATCCACTGCTCCATCCTGGCGGAAGACGCCATCAAGGCAGCCGTGAACGACTACAAGGCAAAACACGGCGCCTAATCAGCGTACGGAGGAAGTATGGCAATCACCCTGACCGAAAAAGCAGCCAAGCATATCAACCGCTACATCGAGCGTCGCGGCAAGGGCATTGGCCTGCGCTTTGGCGTACGCACGACCGGCTGCTCCGGTCTGGCCTACAAGCTGGAATACGTGGACGAATCGACTCCGGAAGATTCCGTCTTCGAGTCGCATGGCGTGAAGGTCTTCGTTGATCCGAAAAGCCTGCCGTACATTGACGGCACTGAGCTGGACTTCGCTCGCGAAGGCCTGAACGAAGGCTTCAAGTTCAATAACCCGAACGAGAAGGATGCATGCGGCTGCGGCGAAAGCTTCCGCATTTAACATCGTGCAGAACCACTTCGAACTTTTCCAGCTCCCCCAGCAGTTCGCCGTAGACGCGGCGGCCCTGGACGCCGCCTACCGCGAAGTCCAGAGCCGCGTCCATCCGGACAAATTCGTCAATGCCACCGACGCTGAAAAGCGCGTCGCCATGCAATGGTCGACCCGCTCCAACGAGGCTTACCAGACCCTGAAGAATCCGCAGAAGCGCGCGCAGTACCTGTGCGAGCTGAATGGCGTCGATTTGAAGATGGAGTCCAACACGGCCATGCCGATGGAATTCCTGATGCAGCAGATGGAGTGGCGCGAGGAGCTGTCCGAAGCCCGCGCCGGCAAGGATGGCGATTTACTCGACAAGCTGGACGGCCAGTTGCGCGCCGCGCGCAAAGCCCAGCTGGCGGAGATCGAACAGCATTGCAATTCCGGTGATTTTCACGCCGTCGCGCAAGGTGTGCGCGCGCTGATGTTCATCGAAAAGTTTGGCGAAGAAGTGCGCTTCGCTTACGACGCCATCGAGGCGTAAAAAAAGAATAGGTTTCACCATGGCTCTTTTGCAGATTTCCGAACCGGGCATGTCGACCGCCCCGCACCAGCATCGTCTGGCGGTGGGCATCGACCTCGGCACCACCAATTCGCTGGTAGCGACCGTCCGCAGCAGCATTCCAGAAGTGCTGAACGACGAAGATGGCCACCCGCTGCTGCCTTCCGTGGTGCGATACCTGCCAAACGGCCATGCCAACATCGGCTACAAAGCCCAGGCCCACCAGACCACCGACCCGAAGAACACCATCGTGTCGGTCAAGCGTTTCATGGGCCGCGGCCTGAAGGACATCGCCTACGCCGAGAACCTGCCTTACGATTTCGTCGATGCACCCGGCATGGTGCAACTGAAGACCGTGGCCGGCGTGAAATCGCCGGTTGAAGTGTCGGCGCAAATCCTGGCGACCCTGCGCCAGCGCGCGGAAGACTCCCTGGGCGACGACCTGGTCGGCGCCGTGATCACCGTGCCTGCCTACTTCGACGAGGCGCAGCGCCAGGCGACCAAGGACGCCGCGCAACTGGCCGGCATCAACGTGCTGCGCCTGCTGTCCGAGCCGACTGCTGCGGCAATCGCCTACGGCCTGGATAACGCCTCCGAAGGCATCTTCGCCGTCTACGACCTGGGCGGCGGCACCTTTGATATCTCGATCCTCAAGCTGTCCAAAGGCGTGTTTGAAGTGCTGGCCACCGGCGGCGACTCCGCGCTGGGCGGAGACGATTTCGACCACCGCCTGTTCTGCTGGGTGCACGAGCAGGAAAAACTGGCCCCGCTGTCCGATGAAGACACGGCGACGCTCATGGTCAAGGCGCGCGAAGCGAAAGAACTGCTGTCGACCAAGCCGGAAGTGACGATCGACGCCGTGCTGCGCTCGGGCGAAGAAGTCCACCAGCGTGTCACCCCTGAAATTTTCGCCGACATCACCAAGCACCTGGTCGCCAAGACCATGAACGCCGTGAAGAAGGCCCTGCGCGACGCCAACATCGACGCCGACGATATCGACGGCGTGGTCATGGTGGGCGGCGCCACCCGCATGCCGCACGTACAGCGCGCGGTGGGCGAATACTTCCACACCATCCCCCACGCCAACATCGACCCCGATAAGGTGGTTGCGCTGGGCGCCGCCATCCAGGCCAACCTGCTGGCGGGTAACCGCGCCGCGGGCGATGACTGGCTCCTGCTGGACGTGATCCCGCTGTCGCTGGGCATTGAAACGATGGGCGGCCTGGTCGAGAAGATCATCCCGCGCAATTCGACCATCCCGTGCGCCCGCGCGCAGGAATTCACTACCTTCAAGGATGGCCAGACCGCGCTGGCGGTGCACGTGCTGCAGGGCGAGCGCGAACTGGTGAGCGACTGCCGCTCGCTGGCGTGCTTCGAGCTGCGTGGCATCCCGCCGATGGCCGCTGGCGCCGCACGCATCCGCATCACCTACCAGGTGGATGCCGATGGCCTGCTGTCCGTCTCGGCACGCGAACTGCGCTCCAACGTCGAAGCATCGATCACCGTCAAGCCGTCATATGGCCTTGGCGACGACGACGTGGCGCGCATGCTGTCCGAATCGCATACCGAAGCGGAAGCCGACATGAAAGCCCGCGCCCTGCGCGAAGAGCAAGTGGAAGCCGAGCGCATCATGCTGGCGACCCAGTCGGC
This sequence comes from Massilia eburnea, assembly GCF_009720745.1. Taxonomy (GTDB): domain Bacteria; phylum Pseudomonadota; class Gammaproteobacteria; order Burkholderiales; family Burkholderiaceae_D; genus Rugamonas; species Rugamonas eburnea. The sequence continues at coordinate 90,501 of NZ_WNKX01000019.1, forward strand.
ACTGGACGAAGACGGCGCGTTGCTGAACGACGAAGAGCGCGCGGCCATCAACGCACTGATGGCCGCCACCATGGACGTGCTGGTGAAATCCGGCAGCGGTGAAGCCGACCACTACGCGGTAAAAGCCGCTTACGAAGCCCTGGCCCAGGGCACCGAAGAATTCGCATCGCGCCGCATGGACCGCAGCGTGCGCAGCGCACTGGCCGGCAAGACGCTGGACCAGGTTGTTTAATCGACTGAGGAATAGAAGTGCCACAAATCGTCATCCTGCCGCATGCCAAGCTGTGCCCCGAAGGCGCCGTGATCGAAACCGAAGCAGGGAAGTCCGTTTGCGACGTCCTGCTGGAGAACGACATCCACATCGAACACGCCTGCGAGAAATCCTGCGCCTGCACCACTTGCCACGTGCTGGTACGTGAAGGCTTCGATTCGCTCAACGAAGCGACCGACACTGAAGAAGACCTGCTGGACAAAGCCTGGGGCCTGGAAGCCTGCTCGCGCCTGTCCTGCCAGTCCATCGTGGCGGACGAAGACCTGGTCATCGAAATTCCGAAGTACACGATCAACCACGCCAGCGAAGGCGGCCACTGAGCCGAGGTGCACCATGCTGAAATGGAGTGATGTCACGGCGATTGCCGAAGCCCTGTACGACAAGTTCCCGGACGTCGACCCGACCAACGTGCGCTTTGTCGACCTGCACAACTGGATCGTCGACCTGGAAGACTTCGACGACGACCATAAGCGCGGCGGCGAAAAAGTGCTGGAAGCGATCCAGCAGGCGTGGATCGATGAAGCGCAATAAGGCCCAGCCGGCACCTCTGCCGGCCACCGTCACCGACATCCCCGAAGTCAAGCCCGGCCAGTCGGTCGCGCTGCTGCAGGAGCTGCATATCCTCACCCGCGACGGCAAGCTGAATCAGGACAGCCGCCGCAAGCTGAAACAGGTCTACCACCTTTACCAGTTCATCGAACCGCTGCTGAACGACGTCCGTTCGGCCAAGGGCTCGGTATCGCTGGTCGACCACGGGGCAGGGAAGTCCTACCTCGGTTTCATCATTTACGACTTGTTCTTCAAGGCGCTGGGGGACGACTCGCACATCTACGGCATCGAAACCCGCGAAGAGCTGGTTGCGCGCTCCGAAGACCTGGCGCGCAAATTCGATTTCCCCGGCATGAGCTTCCTGCCGCTGTCGGTGGCCGAATCGACCACCTCCGACAAATTGCCGGAGCAGATCGACATCGTCACCGCACTGCACGCCTGCAATACCGCCACCGACGACGCCATCGACTTCGCGCTGAAGAAGAAGGCCAAGCACATCGTTCTGGTGCCTTGCTGCCAAGCCGAAGTCGCCTCCGTGCTGCGCAAGAACAAAGGCTCATCGCTGGGCAAGAACGTACTGACCGAGTTGTGGCGCCACCCGATCCATACCCGCGAGTTCGGCAGCCAGATCACCAACGTCCTGCGCTGCCTCCAGCTGGAATCGCACGGCTACCAGGTCACCGTCACGGAACTCGTGGGCTGGGAGCACTCGATGAAGAATGAGCTGATCGTCGCGACGTATAAGAACCTTCCTCGCCGCAAGCCCGCCGAGCGGCTGAAGGAAGTCCTGTCCACCATTGGCCTCGATGAAATGGGCGAGCGCTTCTACACCGGCGCTCCCGCGACGACGCCAGCCGACGCCGAGGTGGCGCCGTGAGCACCGGCTATCCGGCCGGCGCCGCCGCAAGTCCGCTTGCCGCGGACGGCGAACGCTGGATTGACCTGCGCAGCGACACCGTCACCCAGCCCAGCGCCGCGATGCGCGAAGCCATGTTCGCAGCGCAGGTGGGCGACGACGTCTACGGCGACGACCCCACCGTCAACGCCCTGCAAGCCTACGCCGCAGAACTCTTCGGCTACGAAGCCGCCCTGTTCGCGCCAAGCGGCACGCAAACCAACCTGATCGCCCTGCTGGCCCACTGCGGCAGGGGAGACGAATACCTGGTCGGCCAGGACGCCCACACCTACAAATACGAAGGCGGCGGGGCAGCGGTCCTCGGCAGCATCCAGCCGCAGCCGATCGCGAACCAGCCCGACGGCAGCATCGCCCTGCAAGACATCGAAGCCGCCATCAAGCCGCACGATTTTCACTTCGCCCGCACCAAACTGCTCGCGCTGGAAAACACCATCGGCGGCAAAGTCCTGCCGCAGCAGTACGTGCAGCAAGCGACGGCTCTAGCGCACGCGCGCGCCCTGGCGACTCACCTCGATGGCGCCCGCATCTGCAACGCCGCCGTCAAACAGGGCATTGCGCTGAAGGATGCAGTGAATGGCTTCGACAGCGTCTCCGTCTGCCTCAGCAAAGGCCTTGGCGCCCCTGTCGGCTCGGTCCTGTGCGGCAGCAAAGAGCTGATCGAGCAGGGAAAACGCTGGCGCAAGATGCTGGGCGGCGGCATGCGCCAGGCCGGCGTGATTGCAGCCGCAGGCCTGTACGCCCTGCAGAACAACGTCCAACGTCTCGCTGAGGACCACGCCAACGCAGCATGGCTGGCGGCAGAACTGGCGAAGATCGGCGTGCTGCAAGTCAGCGTGCCGCAAACGAACATCGTGTTCGTCACCATGCCGCGCGAAGCCTGCGAAGGGCTGAATGCCGCGCTGGCAGCAGAACGCATCCGAGTTTCGATGGCGCCGACATTGCGCCTCGTGACCCACCTGGACGTATCGCGCGCCGATCTGGAACACGTCGCCGCCGTCATCGCCCACTACTTCAAGCAATAATGAACAACGAAGACAACACCATCCGTCTCGCCAAGCGCGTGGCGGACATGGTTCCATGCTCGCGCCGCGAAGCGGAAAACTACATTGAAGGCGCCTACGTCCTGGTCGACGGCGAAATCGTCGAAGAACCAGGAGCGCGTGTCGCCCCCGGCCAGCACGTGACGCTGTCGCCGGATGCAACCCTGCTCGACATCGCGCCAGTTACCATCCTCTTGAATAAGCCCGCAGGCGCGGATCCGCTGTCTTGCTTGCTGCCGGAAGCGCGCAGCAAGGACGCCCAGCGTGTACGCTTCCTCAAGCGCCACGTGCGCAACCTGACTTCGTGCCTCGCGCTGGATAAACAAGCCAGCGGCCTGTTCGTCTTCACACAAGACTTCCGCATTGCGCGCAAACTGGTGGACGAGGGCGCGAGCGTCGAGCAGGAATTGATCGTCGACGTCGAAGGCGAGATTGCCGACAACGGCCTCACGCTATTGAACCAGGGCGCCGGAAAAGTCAGCTGGCAAAACGAACACCGCCTGCGTTTCGCGGTCAAGCCCCCCAAGCCCGCGCTGGTCGCCAAACTATGCGCCGACGTCGGCCTGAAAGCGACCGCCATCAAGCGCCAGCGCATCGGCCGCATCTCCATGTCCGGCCTGCAGCCAGGCGAATGGCGCTACCTGCAAGGCTACGAACGCTTCTGATCCCACTGCACAGCCCGTGTCCCACCATGGGGTCACACCCGAAACGAGACACGGGCTCATCGGTATAGGGCTGAGCCCGTGTCCCGAAACGGGTGTGACCCCATGGTGGGACACGGGCGCTAGCGTAGCGTAGCGTGGCGGTGCGTTGATCAGCCTTCGATGAATGGGCAGAGTGCGGCGGTGGTTGAAGGGTTCGACAATACGCTGTTGTGGCCGGCGCCCGGCAGGATCACAATCCGTTTATGTTCGGCCGGGGAGGCTTCGAAGACACGTTGAGACATCGCCGCGGGTGTGGTCTTGTCTTCTCCGCCTGCCAGCACAAGCAGTGGCGCCTTGATGCTGCCTGCAACCTGTACATTGTCGATTGCCGCCAGCGCATCGTCGACCTTGAAGTTGATGAAGGGCTTGAAATACCAGGGCAGCGAGTTGTTGGCCCAATCCAGCGCGTTGGTGGCTGTGGTTTCGAGCACCAGGCCTCGGACCGGCCGTTCCTGCGCCACGCCGGCGGCGACAAAGCTGCCAAGCGATTGACCGTGCACGATGACGTTGCCAGGGTAGCGCGCAGCCAGCACATCGTAAATCGCCACGCCGTCTCCCTTCATGTTCGCCACTGTCGGCATGCCGCTGCTGCGCCCATAACCTCGGTAATCGAAGATCGCGACATTTGCCTTGCAGCCTTCCAGCGCGGCCACGACGTGCCTTCCGCTTTCGTCGAGGTGAAAGGCGTTGCCGCCGAAGTAGAGCAGGGTGCGTTCGGCGCCATTGCGTGTAACCAATACTCCGTGCAGGACTGCGCCATCGGGCCGCGCTACTTCCAGCGCCGTGCCATTTTCGAATGCCTGCTGCGGCAAGGGCCTGGCCTGGGTCAGTGCGTCCGGCCGGATGATCATGGATTCCTTGATGTCGACGGTCTTGCAGCCGGCAAGGGCCAGTAGCAACAACAGGGCGAATTGACGCATGGATAGCTCCTTTTTAATGATATGATAACTATATTACATTAAAAACTTATCGTAAAACAATAATGAAATGGATTCCGGTGTTTCGGCTGGCGCTGCTGGCCTTTGTCCTGGTGCAGGCCGCGTACTTCGTGATGGCGTGGCTGGTGCCGCATGGCGTGGTGCTGGCTGGGGTACAGATGGTGGTGACGCCAAAGTGGCTGGCGGCTGACGCAGTCGCCGCGTTGGCGCCGGGTCGGCTGGCGGCCGGCATGCTGGTCAATGCGCCGGTCGTTCTCCTGACGGCATATGCGGCCTGGCGCCTGGATGCCTTGCTGCGCGCGCTGCAGCAAGGCGCGCTTTTTGCCGCGGCAACCATCGGCCATTTACGTGCGTTTGCCGGCGCGGCGCTGGGCGCCATGGCCTGGTCGGTGCTCGATACGCTGCTGCGCGGCCTGGCCTGGCGGGCTTTCTTCGGGATCGATGGCCGCGTCAATATCGGCGTCTCGTCGGAAGAGCTGCTGGCCATGCTGGTCTGCCTGCTGTTCTTTGTCATTGCGGGCTTGATGCATGAGGGCCGGCGCTTGGCCGAGGAAAACGAGGGCTTCATCTGATGGCGATCGTGATCCATCTCGACGTCATGCTGGCCAAGCGCAAAGTCAAGTCGCGCGAGCTGGCGGCCTATGTCGGTATCACGGAGCAGAATCTCAGCCTGCTCAAATCCGGCAAGGTGAAGGGCATCCGCTTCGGGACGCTGGAAAAGATCTGCGAAAAGCTGCAATGCCAGCCCGGCGATATTATCGGATGGACGCCGGAACCCGGTGGGGCTGCCATCGACGACGAAGGCTTGCTATGATGGGCGCATGGATAACGACTTTTGCATCGTTCGCCGCTGCCTGATTCCGGCGGACGCTTTCATCCTGTGCGGCTGCCTGCGTGCGGCGGGACTGGCTGCCACCGTCATGGATGACCAGATGCAGGCTGCCTTCTTTCAGGCGGCGCTGATTGGCGGGGCGCGCGTGATGGTGCCGGCCGATGAACTGGCGCAGGCGCTGGAAATCCTTGCTGCATTCGAACGCGGCGAACTGGCGCTGGGTGACGACGACGATGTCGGCGAGGGTGCGCGCGTCTACGAATTCACGCCTCGCAAGTAAACACAATCGCCTGCATCTTGCCTTCAATGGCGCCGCTGCCATATTTCTCGGTGAGGGCGGCGATGACCACGTCGGTGGCCTCTTGCAGGCGCGCTGGGTCGCGCGCTTCAATGTCCGCGCGCAGCGGCGAACCCTGGCATAAGGCCATCGCCGTCGACAGCGCGGAATCGGCCCGGCTGGTTGCTGTCACTACTTCATGCGTGATGCCCCTGGTCCAGCCGCCGCGCGCCAGTTCTTGCATGATCACATCCACGTCATGCCAGCCGTAAGGCACGCGCGCCAGGAAGCGCGGCGGGTCGTCCGGGAATACCTTGGCCAGCGCATGGTTGATGGTGGCCGAAAAATCGTTATGGCTGATGCCGTCCCACACGTTGAAGCAATACAGTCCGCCCGGCTTGAGTACGCGGCGCGCTTCGCTGAAGCCTTTCGCCTTATCGGGGAAGAACATGATGCCGAATTGGCAGAGCACCGCGTCGAAACTGGCGTCGGGGAAGGGCAGGTCCTGGCCGTCGGCCTGGCGCCACTCGACGCGCGGCGAATCGACTGCCTTGCGCGCCTGGTCCAGCATGGCGGGATTGAGGTCGGTGGCGACGATTTGTGCGGCGGGGATGTCTTGCAGCAGTTGCCGGGTTACCGCGCCGGTGCCGGCGGCAATTTCCAGGATGCGGGCCGGCTTGCGCTGCGCCGCGCGGCGCGCCATGTCGATGGCGTAGGGCGTGAAGAGGAGCGGCACCATGGCGCGCTCATAGGTTTCGGGAATCGAGCCGGTAAAGCTGCTGTCCTTGTCCATGGTTGCCTCCCTTGTCCAAGACCAGTATAGCGAGACCTTAGGCGGCTTTGTTGCCTTTTTTCTCCGGTTTCGGCAACTGCACCAGGCGCGTACCGGCCAGGCGGTCGTGCAGGAACTGGCGATCCTTGTCGAGGAAGGCGGTCAAAGACCAAAGCAGGATGCTGACGAGCATGGCGTACAGCTTGTGCTTGCTGCTCAGATCAGCGGCGTAAGCCACGACGATGCCCGGCAGGATCCACAGCCAGGACAGCAGGTAGCGTATCAAAGCGGTGCGCATTGGCAAGCGTTCCAGGCCCGGCTGCACCACTTTGATGCGCCAGGTTTGCATGGCCAGGGTCTGGCCCTTGCGCGTCCACTGGTGGATGAAGTAAATGCCGAGGATCATGAAGGCCAATGCCTGGCGCAAGTGTTCTACCTGGGCAGTATGGCTGGCCTTGGTCGCGATTTCGAACACCAGGAAAGGCAGGAAGAGTGCCGCGAAAGCCAGCAGGATTTCATAAACCATCGAGATCAGGCGGCGCCTGACGGTCGGAACAGCGTTATTTGCTTGCATTCGGGGTGGCTGGTGGCGCGCTTGGCGCAGCGGTTGGAGCGGTTGGAGCGGTTGCGGGCGCGGTCGCAGCGGCGTCGGTGGCGGGCGCTGCCGCAGGGGCTGGCGTGGACGCTGCACCGGCTGTGGCTGCGCCAGCGGCGGCCGGTGCGCCGGCGGTTGCCGTGCTCGGGGCGGCGCCCACGGTTTGCGCGCTGCCTGGTGGAACGACGGCCGGCGATCCTTGCGGCAAGCCGATCGGCGCTGGCGGCACGGTGCCTGGCGGAACGGTGCCGGGGGCAGGCACCAGGCCGATGCCTTGCGCCTTGACCGGGGCCGGGGTTTTTACGGCGGCCTGGGACGGGCTAGGCGTCTTGACGACCTGGTTTTTCTTGGCGGCGGCAGCTTCCGCCAGGGCGCGCTTGGCTTCTTCCGGCAGGTTCTGGTATTGCTCCCACTCGGCGGCACGCTGGCCCGGCGGGGTGGCTTTCTTCTGGGCGCGGGCAAAGTTTTCGCGCACGGCCTTGCGTTCGGCCGGGCTCAGGTTGACCCACTCGCGCATGCGTTCCTGCACGCGCGCCTTGTCTTCCGGGTTCATCCTGGCCAGTCGGTTGCCGATGGAAATCCATTTTTGCTTGCGCACCGGACCCAGTTCTTCCCAAGTGGACTCGAGCGGCGCCAGGGCTTGCTGCTGGGAAGGGTTCAAATCAGACCAGTGCGGCTTTTCACCGACCGGCTGGGCGGCAGCGGCAACGGTAGCGGAGGCCGACGGGGCCGGCGCGGGCGGCGCGGCAGGGCGGCTCGCCAGCCAGACGACGGCAGCAGTCCCCGCACTCAGCAGCGCAATTAAGCCAGCAACCCATTTCTTGCCACCACTCACACTCGCCATACTTTATTGCTCGCGAGTCTCGAGATAGGCGCCAAAGCCTTGGTCAAGGTAAGCGGACAGCGGCAGTTCATCGGACAGCACAGCGGCGTCCAGTTCCGCCAATTCCTGCACGGCTTGCTGTTGTTCGTATTGGTACACGCCAATCATGCCGCCCAGCAGCAGCAGCAGCGGCAGGGCCACGCTGACGCGGTTGAACCAGGCAAACTGGTTGGCGAAGAAGCCCGACGCGCCGCCAGCCAGGGCTGGTGCGGTACGGGTGACGCGCACGCGGGCCGGAGCATCGGCCTTCTTGCGTTTCATCGCTGCCATGCGGGCAGCTGCCAGGCGGTCAGTGGTCGAGGCTGGCAGATCGTCTAGCTTTTCATTGAGCGCGCGCCGCACGCTGTATGCAAAGTTGGTATCTTCGGTGTTCATAACTTAATTCCCTTGGCTTTGAGCGATTCAGCGAGAGTGTGTGTTGCTCGTGAGCAATGCGTTTTAACGCTCCCTTCGGAACATCCCATCGCTTCGGCGGTTTCTGCTACGTCCATGTCCTGCCAGTAACGCATGAGGAACGCTTCCCGTTGACGCGCGGGCAGTTTTTGCACTTCTTCTTCAATAATCTGCAAGATTTGTGCCCGTTCGACCTGATCGGCACTCGATTCCGCTGCCTGGGAACCCTCTTCAGCCTCGTAGGATTCCAGAATGTCAAAGTCTTCGTGCTCTTCCTGGCCCGGGCCAAGACCGGAAAACAGACTGACCCAGGTGTTACGAACTTTTTCTCGGCGGAAATAATCAAGTATCGTCGTCTGCAAGATGCGCTGGAACAGCATCGGCAATTCGGCAGCTGGCTTGTCGCCGTATTTCTCGGCGAGCTTGATCATTGCATCCTGCACAATGTCCAGGGCGGACTCGTCCTTTCGGACAGCATAGACCGCTTGTTTAAAGGCGCGGCGCTCGACGCTTTCGAGGAAATCCGATAATTCTTTATCTGTGGCCATGCGTCGGGAAAAAGGGCTGCACTATTTTGGTAGTCTGAACAATCCGGCATTTTAACAAAAAATGCAGATTGTGCTTGACCAAAATTGTGCAGCGCGGTAACGTTAAGGACGCTTTGCACACCACAAAGCTCCCCGGTTCTTCGGGACAGGCACACAAAGCCGTTTCGAAAGACCAGCTTTCTATTGTCAGCAGTTTGCTCTAACCCGTGCCACAAGCGCGAGAGGTAGGCTAGAAACCGCTGCAAAACTCCGGCCAAACGAGTTGCGTTTAGCACCGGCTTGTACTCCAGCTACGCATGGGGGAAGGGTCAGTGTGACCGCAGAAAGAAGGGAAGCTGAGAGTCGTGCACGGTATCGCCCACTTCGCTAGGCAAGAGCATCCGATCAATCTCCTATGGACCTTGAAAGGAATGTTTCATGAATACCGAAGCTCCCATCACGGGCGCTGAAATCGTTGTCCGCTGCCTCGCTGAGGAAGGCGTAGAACACGTTTTCGGTTACCCCGGCGGCGCCGTCCTCTATATCTACGACGCCATCTTCAAGCAGGACAAATTCCAGCACATCCTCGTTCGCCATGAGCAGGCCGCTATCCATGCCGCCGATGCGTATTCGCGCAGCTCGAACAAAGTGGGCGTGGCGCTGGTCACTTCCGGACCGGGCGTCACCAATGCGGTGACCGGCCTGTCCACCGCATACATGGACTCCGTTCCGATGGTGGTGATTTCCGGCCAGGTGCCGAGCCACGCCATTGGCCAGGACGCCTTCCAGGAATGCGACACCGTCGGCATCACCCGCCCGGTGGTCAAGCACAACTTCCTGGTCAAGGATGTGAAAGACCTGGCGGAAACCATCAAGAAGGCTTTCTTTATCGCCCGTACCGGCCGTCCAGGCCCAGTGCTGGTCGATATTCCAAAAGATATTTCGATGCACAAGCACGTATACTCGTATCCGAAGGATGTCGAGATGCGTTCCTACCGCCCGGTAGACAAAGGCCACGCCGGCCAGATCCGCAAAGCGCTGCAGTTGCTGCTGGGCGCCGAGCGCCCAATGATCTACACCGGCGGCGGCGTGATCCTGGCGCATGCATCGAATGAACTGAACAAACTGGTAGAGAAGCTCGGCTTCCCGGTCACCAATACCCTGATGGGCCTTGGCGGTTCGCGCGCTTCCGATCCATGCTTCGTCGGCATGCCCGGCATGCACGGCACCTATGAAGCCAACCTCGCCATGCAGAACTGCGACGTGCTGATTGCGATCGGCGCCCGCTTCGACGACCGCGTGATCGGCAATCCCAAGCACTTCAGCCAGAGCCCGCGCAAGATCATCCACATCGACATCGACCCTTCGTCGATCTCGAAGCGCGTGAAGGTGGACATCCCTATCGTCGGCAATGTGAAGGACGTGCTGGTTGAACTGCTGTCGCAGCTGGATGCTTCCGAAGCGAAACCGAACAAGCCCGCACTGCAGGCCTGGTGGAAGCAGATCAACGAATGGCGCGACCGCAAGTGCCTGGCGTATGCCACCAACGACCTGGTGATCAAGCCGCAGCAAGTGGTGGAATCGCTGTTCGACATCACCAAGGGCGACGCCTACATCACGTCCGACGTGGGCCAGCACCAGATGTGGGCTGCGCAGTACTACAAGTTCGACAAGCCACGCCGCTGGATCAATTCCGGCGGCCTGGGCACCATGGGTGTCGGCCTGCCGTACGCCATGGGCGTGCAGATGGCCAATCCGGATGCCACCGTCGCCTGTATCACCGGCGAGGGCTCGATCCAGATGAACATCCAGGAACTGGCGACCTGCAAGCAGTACCACCTGACGCCGAAGATCATCCTGTTGAACAACCGCTTCCTGGGCATGGTTCGCCAGTGGCAGCAGATCGACTACGGTTCGCGCTATTCCGAGTCCTATATGGATTCGCTGCCGGACTTCGAAAAGCTGGCCGAGGCCTATGGCCACGTCGGCATGCGCATCGAGAAACCGGGCGACGTCGACGGCGCTCTGCGCGATGCGTTCGCCATGAAAGACCGCCTGGTCTTCATGAACTTCATTACCGACCAGAGTGAAAACGTGTGGCCGATGGTGAAGGCTGGTAAAGGCCTCTCCGAAATGCTGCTTGGCTCGGAGGACCTGTAATCATGCGCCATATTATTTCTGTACTGCTCGAAAACGAAGCGGGTGCGCTGTCCCGCGTGGTGGGCCTGTTCTCCGCCCGCGGCTACAACATCGAAACGCTGACCGTTGCGCCGACCGAAGATGCGACCCTGTCGCGTATGACCATCGTGACCACTGGTTCCGATGACATCATCGAACAGATCACCAAGCACCTGAACCGCCTGATCGAAGTGGTGAAGGTGGTGGACCTGACCGAAGGCCAGCACATCGAGCGCGAGCTGATGCTGATCAAGGTGCGCGCTGTCGGCAAGGAGCGCGAAGAGATGAAGCGTACCGCCGACATCTTCCGCGGCCGCATCATCGACGTCACCGAAAAGACCTACACCATTGAGCTGACGGGCGCCAAGAGCAAGCTGGACGCCTTCATTGACGCGATCGACCGCGCCTCGATCCTGGAGACTGTCCGTACTGGCGGCTCCGGCATTGGCCGCGGCGAACGCATCCTCAAAGTATAAATAATCGAATCTAGATTCAACCGAATTCACACCCAAGGAATGACCATGAAAGTTTTCTACGACAAAGACGCTGACCTCTCCCTCATCAAAGGCAAGAACGTTGCCATCATCGGCTACGGCTCGCAAGGTCACGCGCACGCGCAAAACCTGACCGAATCCGGCGTGAACGTGACCGTCGGCCTGCGCAAGGGCGGCGCGTCCTGGAACAAAGTCGAAGCGGCCGGCCTGAAAGTGGCGGAAGTGAACGAAGCGGTGAAGAACGCCGACGTCGTGATGATCCTGCTGCCGGACGAGAACATCGCCCAGGTGTACAAGGAAAACGTCGAACCGAACATCAAGCAAGGCGCAGTGCTGGCCTTCGCCCACGGCTTCAATGTGCACTACGGCCAAGTCGTGCCGCGCGCCGACCTGGACGTGATCATGATCGCTCCTAAGGCTCCAGGCCACACCGTGCGCGGCACCTACCGCCAGGGTGGCGGCGTGCCTCACCTGATCGCCGTGTACCAGGACAAATCCGGCTCCGCCCGCGACATCGCCCTGTCGTACGCATCGGCCAACGGCGGCGGCAAAGCCGGCATCATCGAAACCAACTTCCGCGAAGAGACCGAGACCGACCTGTTCGGCGAACAAGCAGTCCTGTGCGGCGGTACGGTGGAACTGATCAAAGCCGGTTTCGAAACCCTGGTGGAAGCCGGCTACGCGCCGGAAATGGCTTACTTCGAATGCCTGCACGAGCTGAAGCTGATCGTTGACCTGATCTACGAAGGCGGCATCGCCAACATGAACTACTCGATCTCCAACAACGCGGAGTACGGCGAATACGTGACCGGCCCGAAAGTGGTGACCTCCGCCACCAAGGACGCCATGCGCCAGTGCCTGAAGGACATCCAGACCGGCGAATACGCCAAGTCCTTCATCCTCGAGAACAAGGCCGGCGCACCGACCCTGATCTCCCGCCGCCGCCTGACCTCCGAGCACCAGATCGAAGAAGTCGGCGCCAAGCTGCGCGCCATGATGCCATGGATCGCCAAGAACAAGCTGGTCGACCAGTCCAAGAACTGATTTGTCCCTAGAAGTAAAGTTCAACGGCCCCTCGGGGCCGTTTTTTTTTACCGCAACTGCAGAGCCCGTGTCCCACCCTGGGGTCACACCCGAATCGGGACACGAACTCATCTGCGTAATAGCCGCGTTCGTGTCCCATTTCGGGTGTGACCCCATGGTGGGACACGGGCTGGACTGTTATTTCAGCGCTTCGGTGAGGACGCGGCCTTCGGCGCCGGCAGGTGGGCGTACGTTCAGCAGGTAGGCGAGGGTGGGGGCGATGTCCACCACTTCGGCATATTGGCCGTAGTGGCCTGGCTTGATCCATGGCTTGCCCATCACGATCAGCGGTACATTGGTGTCATAGGCGTACGGTGCGCCGTGCGTCGTGCCTTTGCCGCTGCCGAATCCGAAGATCCAGTGCGGTTTCAGCACGACCATCAAGTCGCCGGAGAGCTGGCGATTCCACGCGCGGCGCATCAGGGTGGCGATGCGCGTTCCGCCAACGGCGCCACTTTCCATTTGCGTGCGGGTGTAGACGTCCGCCATGCCCGGCTGGGACATCAGGAAGCGTGCGGCCGCATTTTCGACATCCTCTCGTTTCAGGCCTTTGGCTTCGATCTGGGCGTAATCCAGGTACAGGTTCGGCAGTGAGTACGCCATCACGCCTTTGGCCAGGCCGAATTTCGAAGACAAGTGGGCGTTCAGGTCGTCGAGCATCTTCTTGCCGTCCACGCGCTGTGCGCCAGTCTTCTGCACTTCGCTGGAAAACTCCGGTGTGTTCGGAAAGCCATGGTCGGCGGTCAGCACCACCAGCACATTGTCCATGCCGATGCGCTTGTCGACGTAGGAGAAGAAGTTCGACAGGATGCGGTCCAGGCGCATCAGGTGGTCGTGCGAATATTTGCTCTCTGGGCCGTATTCGTGGTTCGCCAGGTCGTGCGCGGAGAAACTCACGCCCAGCAGGTCAGGCACTCCGGCTGGGTTCTTCCCTAGGTTTTCGCCGTCGATCGCTGCCTCCGCGAATTCCGCAGTCAGTTCGTCCAGGAAGGGCGAGGCCTTCAGGCGTTTGTAGTAGGCAGCGTCGGTCGTGCCGGATTCGCTGGACAGTTGCACGTTCGGGGCATCGCCGTAATCGCCGGCATAGGCAGCATCAGGCAGCAGAGGCTTCCACTTCACTCCGTAGTAACGCTCTTGCGGCTTGCCGGCCTGGTATTTCTGCACCCATTGCGGATGTTCCTTCATGTAGAAGGTGGACGACGCGAAATTGCCGCTTTCCTCCATGTACATATAGGCGGTGCCGGTTTTGCCGCCAAGGAGAATCGCTCCGCGGTCTTTGCCGGAGACGGTAATCACCTTGGACTGCTGGCCGGTCGCATAGCGCAGCTGGTCGCCCAGCGTGTCGACGCGCAGGTTGGTTGGCGCGGTGCCGTCGTGCGGGTCGGTCTTTTCGTTGCCGATGTATTTGTAGTTCTGGTCTTCGGTGCAGTACATGCTGCCGCCCGCGGGGTTCACCCAGTTATTGCCGATGATGCCGTGCTGGTAAGGATAGGCTCCGCTCAGGATGGCGGCATGGCCAACGGCCGTGACGGTGATGCCGTGCGCCTGGTGCGCATTGCTGAACCACGCGCCTTGTTCCAGCAGACGGCGGAAGCCGCCCTGGCCGAACTGGCTGGCGTAGCGGGTTACCTGTTCCTGCGGCAGGCCGTCAACGGCCATTACGAGGATCAGTTTTGCTTGTGCAGGCTGTTTGGCCGGCGCTGCGTGGGCGCCGAACGTGGCCGCCAGGGCCAGTGCGGGAATCAGGTACTTTGCCATTTTCCTTTGGTTTTAATGGAGTGGACGACGTGTGATCATGCCACAGCCGCATGTCGGGCAGATGACACTTTTGTATCAGTTTCAGTTACATTCGAGCTTCGATGACTCCTCCGGAAGGAATTTGCATGCTCAAGCAACTGGTCCTGTTGGCAATGTTCGGCTCTGCACAGTTGGCGATGGCAGACACGCTGCCCACCGATAATTCGCTCGTCACGGTGACGGCAATCGGAACGGTCACAGCGCCCAATGACGAAGCACATCTCGTGTTTGGCTACGAGGAGCAGGGCAAGGAGAAAGCTGCGCTGGCATCCAGCGTCAACCTGCGCCTTAAGCAAGGTATTGCTGCCTTGAAGAAGGCTAACCCTAATGCCCGCCTCGCGCTGGACAGCTATCGGACCTATGCGATCTATGACGAAGCAGCTGCCCGAGTCCAGAAGCGCGAGGCCCAGCAAATCGGTTGGCGCGTCAGCCAGCAAGTGAGGCTGGTGACCAATGACTTTGCCTCGTTGCCGGTGACCGTCGCCGAGGCCCAAAAGATCCTGGTGCTCAAGGATGTCGCCTTTGGCTTGAGCGAAGAGACCAAGGCGAAGCTGGAGCAACGCCGGGTAGAAGCTGCGTATCGCAGCCTGGAGGAGCAAGTGGGCTTCATTGCGGGCGCGATGCGGCGCCCGGTCGGCGATGCAAAGCTCGAATCGCTGGACTTCAGCAATGCGGATGTGCAAAGGGTTCAGGTTACCGGCAGCAGGATCAGCCGCGCGGACCTTGGCGAGGTCGAGGAGCCCAGCTTGCAGCCAGGTGAGACCAGGCTGGAGCTGCGCGCAACCGCAAAGGTGCGCTTCAAGTAGGAGATAAGTTACAAACGCTCACGAACTGCGACAATTTTTTGGTGTGAATTCAGTTAAAGTGCGTCCATCGTCATCTAGGAGAATAACAATGACCGTCCTGAAAGCTGTAGCTGCTGCCGCGCTGGTGCTGGGCACCCAGGCAGCCATCGCACAATCCGTCCCGACTAACGGCGCCACCGTCGTGGTGCCTGCCTTTGGTGAAGTCACTGCTGCGAACGACCAGGCAGTGGCCATGCTGGCGATCGAAGAGCAGGATAAGGACAAGGCGGCTGCCGCCTCGCGCGTGAACCAGAAAATCAAGCAGGGCCTGGAGATCCTGAAGAAGGAAGACCCGCAGGCCAAGCTGAAAACCCAGGGCTACTACACCTATCCGGTGTATCCCGAAGACCGCCCGATGCCAAACGGCGTCAGCGCCAAGCCGCGTGTGCCGACTGCATGGCGCGTGGGCCAGTATGTGCAGCTGACCACCACCAACCTTGGTACCTTGCCGAAGACCGTGGCCGCTGCGCAGAAGGTGTTGACCCTGAATGGCCTGACCTTTGGCCTGAGCCCAGCCGCAACCAGGAAGCTGGATGATGCGCGTATCGCCGCCACCTACAAGAACCTGAACGAGCGCATTGCCTCCATCGCCTCGGCCATGGGCCGCCCGGTAACTGACGCCGTACTGGACACCATCGACTACGAAGGCTCCGGCAATTATGCCGGCGGCCCGGCAGGCGCACCAGCGCCGATGATGGCCCGTTTCGCCGCCAAGGCTGAGATGGACCAGTCGGTAGCCGAGCCAAGCTTCGAACCTGGCGAAACCACGCTGGAAATGCGCGTGGTGGGCAAGGTCAAGTTCAAGTAAGCCTGGCCTGAACCGTACGCCATTGTGCGGTGGCGTACGGTACCGTCGCGGTCCCTGGCGCATGCTGCGGCCATAGGAGGCTGCCATGACACAGATCCGCAAGGGCCAGGCGCCCGCCGCGCTGGACAGGGACCAATTCCGCCTGCAATTCCACTGTTCGTTTGAAGACCCGGCATTCGGCAAGGTGCGCGCTGCGCTCGACCAGGTGGAGCAGGTCGCATGGGAAAACTACGACGCGGGGCGCAAGGCGCCGCGCACGCATCCCGCTGGACCGGGTCACGCCGATCCCACCTACGAACTGTCCGACGAATGGCGCGCGACCCGCGACCGGCTGCGGCAAGCCGAAAAAGTCCAGAAAGATCCTGCCACGCCTTCCCGCATCTTGCTGATCAACGGCGCCGCCCGCAACGACGGCTCGTGTCCCGGCGAGATGTCAAAATCCTGGCGCATGGTGCAATGGCTGAAGGAGACCCTGCAGGCGGAGGGACTGGACGTGCATATCCTCGACCTGAGCCACCTGATCTCCGGCTACGACCTGCACATCCACCCCTGCAAGGGCTGCGTCTCAACGGCCATGCCGCTCTGCCACTGGCCCTGCAGCTGCTATCCCAACTATGCCATGCGCCAGACCAATGACTGGATGGCGGAAATTTACGAAGAATGGGTGTCGGCGCATGGCATCATCATCGTCACACCCGTGTACTGGTACCAGGCGCCGTCGCCCCTGAAACTGATGATCGACCGGCTGGTGTGCGCGGACGGTGGCAATCCCGACCCGACTTCCACCCATGGCAAGAAGGCGGAGGAAGCCAAGGCGCTGGAGCTGGCGGGCTGGCCTTACCCGAAACACCTGGCGGGCCGCGCCTATGGGCTGGTGGTGCATGGCGACGTGGCCGGCGCCGAGAGCCTGCGCCGCAACCTGTCGGACTGGCTGAGCTGGATGGGCTTGATCCCTGCCGGCACGCAAGCCTTGCTGGACCGCTTTGTCGGCTATTACGAGTCGTATGCCGAAAGCCATGAAAAGCTGGACGGTGCTGCCGCATTCCAGGAAGAGGTGCGCAACGTCGGCCGTGCCGTCGCCGCCGCAATCGGCCGGATTCGCTCCGGCCAGCTGCATATGGGCGACGAAGGCCTGAACCCGCCCCGCCCCAAGTAGTGTCCTCTATAATAGGGGCCACACTAAATAAAAATGGAATAGTATGGCCAAATTCCCTCGACGCCGTCCTAAAAACGCCGCCGGCAAACAATCCCTGTTCAGCCGCTTTGCCCGCCGCAAGGGCGAGGCAGGCGACCGTCCACGCTCGCGCGGCATTTACCTTCTGCCAAACGCCTTTACCACCGGGGCGCTGTTCTGTGGCTTCTTCGCCATTGTCATGGCCATGAACCAGCGTTTCGAGCACGCCGCCTGGGCGATTTTCGTCGCCATGCTGCTGGACGGCCTGGATGGCCGCGTCGCCCGCCTGACCAATACCCAGAGCGAATTCGGCGCCCAGTACGACTCCCTGTCGGACATGGTCTCCTTCGGCGCCGCACCAGCCCTGGTGATTTACGAATTCGCACTGCGCGGCCTGGGTAAGCTGGGCTGGATCGCGGCCTTCGTTTACTGCGCCGGCGCCGCCTTGCGACTGGCCCGCTTCAACACCAACATCGAGGTGGTGGACAAGCGCTACTTCCAGGGTCTGCCTTCGCCGGCCGCCGCTTCCCTGATCGCCGGCTTCGTCATGCTGCTGACGGACCTGGATGTGGATGGCGTGCTGTATCCGTGGGAAGCGTGGGTGCTGGCGGTGTTTGCTGGCCTGAGCATGGTCTCCAACGTACCCTTCTACAGCTTCAAGGACATCAACTTCCGCAAGTCGGTGCCGTTCCTGGCGGTATTCCTGATCGCGATGTTCTTCGCCCTGATCTCGATTGACCCGCCGAAGGTGCTGTTCGTGCTGTTTGTGGCCTACGGCCTGTCAGGCTATGTGATTTACCTGACCCGCCTGGTGAAGGGTAACCCGGTCAAGCTGATCGAAAAAACGACGCCTGAAGACAAGGCATAACGCCGCAGGGGCGGCAGTTCAGAAGGAGCAATTCCATGAATAACCGCCTCATCATCTTCGACACCACACTGCGCGACGGCGAGCAATCGCCGGGCGCTTCCATGACCCGGGAAGAAAAGGTGCGCATCGCCAGGCAGCTGGAAAAGCTGCGTGTCGATGTGATCGAAGCGGGTTTCGCCGCTGCCTCCCAGGGCGACTTTGAAGCCATCCGCGCCATTGCAACCGCCGTACGCGAGCCGGTCGTCTGCTCATTGGCCCGCGCCAACGACCGCGACCTGTCGCGCGCCGCCGAGGCGCTGGAGCCGGCCGCCCGCAAACGCATCCACACTTTCATCGCCACCTCGCCGCTGCACATGCAGGTGAAGCTGCGCATGTCGCCGGAGCAGGTGCTGGAGCAGGCGAAACTGGCAATCCGCTTTGCCCGCAATTTCACCGACGATATTGAGTTCAGCCCGGAAGACGGCAGCCGATCGGAAGAGGATTTCCTGTGCCGCGTGCTGGAAAACGTGATCGCCGAAGGCGCCACCACCATCAACTTCCCGGACACGGTAGGCTATGCGGTGCCGGAGCTGTATGGCGAAACGATCCGCCGCCTGCGCGAGCGCATTCCCAACTCCGACAAGGCCGTGTGGTCGGTGCACTGCCATAACGACCTTGGCCTGGCCGTGGCCAATTCCCTGGCCGGCGTGATGATCGGTGGTGCGCGGCAGGTGGAGTGCACCATCAATGGCCTGGGCGAGCGGGCCGGCAATACGGCGCTGGAAGAGGTGGTGATGGCGCTGCGCACGCGCGGCGGTTACTTCAACCTGGAATGCGGGATCGATACGACGCAAATTGTGCCTGCATCGAAAATGGTGTCGCAGATCACCGGCTTTGCCGTGCAGCCGAACAAGGCGGTGGTGGGCGCCAATGCTTTTGCCCACGCCTCCGGCATTCACCAGGACGGCATCCTGAAGGCGCGCGAAACCTACGAAATCATGCGTGCTGAGGACGTGGGCTGGACCGCCAACAAGATCGTGCTGGGCAAGCTGTCCGGCCGCAACGCCTTCAAGCAGCGCTTGCAGGAGCTGGGCATTGAACTCGACTCGGAGGCGGAGATCAACGCTGCCTTCACGCGCTTCAAGGAACTGGCCGACCGCAAGGCTGAAATCTTTGACGAAGACATCATGGCGCTGGTGAGCGGTGAAGAAGCTGCGGCTGGCGGAGAACATTACCGTCTCGTCTCGCTGGCGCAGCGCTCGGAAACGGGCGAGCTGCCGTTCGCTACTGTCGTGTTTTCCATCGACGGCGTAGAGCACAGCGCAGTTGCCACCGGCGACGGCCCGGTGGACGCCATGGTCAACGCCATCGAAAGCAAGGCACAGAGCGGCGCTGAACTGGTGCTGTTCTCCATCAACGGCATTAGCCCGGGCACGCAATCGCAAGGCGAGGTAACGATGCGCCTGGCCCATTCCGGCCGCATCGTCAACGGCGTCGGCGCCGATCCGGACATTGTCGTCGCCTCGGCCAAAGCCTACCTCGCTGGCCTCAACAAGCTGCACTCGAAAATCGAGAAGCTCAATCCACAGGTTTGAATATGGATAAATTCGAGTTTCGCCGCGACCGTTACGAGACCTTCAGCAAATACCAGAACCCCTTGCTGAACCTGAGCGTCGTCGCGCGGCTGCCGGAGTTCCGGCACTATTGCAAGGCGCGGCAGTTGCAGCCGTTCCACTTCCTGCTGTACTGCCTCTACATGAGCGTGAAGGACATCGACAATTTCCTGTACCGGGAATTTGAAGGGGCGGTGATTAAGATTGACCGCTTCTACGGTGGCTATACGGTCATCAACCTGGATAACAACCTGAATTACGCCAAATTCGACATTTCGGAGGACCGCGCGGAATTCATTTCACGCAGCCTGGCGGCGGGCGTCGAGGCCCGCGCCACGCGGGAGTTCATCAATACGGGCCGCGACCTGCCGCTGCGGGAGCTTAAGAACAATATCTATACCACCTGCATGCCATGGCTCGACTTGCGGGCGATCGAGCACCCGATTTACGAATACAGGACTGCGGACGTGCCGCTGATTGCCTGGGGACGTTACAGCGAGCTTGATGGCGATACGATGACCGTTCCATTCAGCATCCAGGCCCACCACGGCTTTGTGGACGGCTATCACATCCATTTGCTGTTACAGCGGCTCGGCGAGCGGATTGCTCACGAAATGGCTTTTTGAACGTCGTTTGTCTTTGAAAAAGGCCCAGGCTTCTTCGGCGATCTCCACGTCGGCGCACTGGCGCCCCGGGAAGCGGCTGAACAGGCCGGGATAGCGCTTCTTTCGGCTGGGCTCTGCGTGTCCGCCGCCAATGATCTTCAACAGGACAACCTGCAGCGATCCGGTATGTGTTCCCCAGGCCTGCCGTACGGCGCTGCCCGCGCGGTCGAGGACGGGCTCTCCTTCCAGGCCCGCCAGCTTGCGCCAGTGTGCGGCAGTCGCTTCAATGCCGAGTGCCGGCGCCAGGAATCCAAGCGTGATGAACGACTTGCCGCCTTGGTAGGGGATGAACGGGTCGGCAGTGCCGGCAACGATCAGTGCAGACAGCGGCTGCTCGGACGGGCTGTAGTCGGCACGCTGCGGCATGGCCGCCAGCACCGCTGAAAACGCCGCCAACCGGGGCGCAAGCTCCGCGGCCAGGCGATAGGCCATCATGCCGCCCTTGGATACGCCGATCACGTAGACACGTTCGGGGTCCGCACCGTCTTCCGCAATGGCGCGATCGATCACCGCGCCGATGAAGCCCACGTCGTCGCATTTCGGGTTGCCCGCTATGCCGGCGAAGCCGTCGTTCCATGCGCGCTGTCCGCGCCCTTTGCTGCCGTCAGGTGCGACGACGATCACTTGCTCGCGCTCTGCGATTTCCAGCCAGACGGACAGCGGCGAGAAAGGGAAAGCAAGGCCCAGGACCTGTTCGGCGGAGGCGCCGCTGCCATGAAGGACCACTACCAGCGGGCGCTTTTCCGTTGCGTGCGCTGTCGGCATCGCCTTCAGGTAATGACGGGGCCCTTCCTGCCGCAATATGTGGACCCGCGTGACTGGCGCGATTGGCCCATCTTTCCGGTCGATGCCGATGAAGAAGGAGCGCAATGCCTGGCGGAGTCCCATGGATTATTTGACGCGCTGCTTTTCCAGCTTGCGCGCCAGCGTGCGGCGATGCATGCCCAGGCGGCGGGCGGCTTCCGAGATGTTGAAGTCGGTTTCTGCCAGCACTTTGTGGATGTGCTCCCACTCGAGCGTCTTGACGGAGGTCGAGCGGTTGGTCAGTTCGACGTCCGCTACGCCGGCTACATGCGAGAAAGCGGCTTCGATATCGTCGGTATTGGAAGGCTTGGCGAGGTACTGGCAGGCGCCCAGCTTGATGGCTTCAACTGCGGTGTTGATGCTGGCGAAGCCTGTGAGCACCACGATCAGCATGTCGGGCGAGTGGGTATTCAAAGCCTGCACGCAAGTCAAGCCGGAGGTATTGCCTTCCAGTTTGAGGTCGACCACGGCATGGGTCGGCGTGTGCTCCTTCAGCAAGGCATTGACTTCTTCCGGGTTCGCAGCGCGCAGCACGCTGTAGCCGCGGCGCTCGAAGGAGCGGGACAGGGTGCGCGCGAAGGCCGGGTCGTCTTCAACGATCAGGAGCAGGCGTTCAGTGCTCATTCTTGGGCTCCCATTCGAGGGCGATAGCGGTCAGCGGCAAGCGCAGTTCGACTACCGCGCCGCGCTCCAGGTTGCGGGCTTCGACCGTACCGCCCAGGGTGCGCGCCACGTTCACCACCAGGAACAGCCCGAGGCCGCTGCCGGGGCGGCCTTTGCTCGACTGGTATGGCTTGCCGAACTGCTCCAGCATGGCGGGCGCAAAGCCCGGGCCGCGGTCGCTCACCGCCAGTTTCAGTACATCGCCTTCGGTCGACACTGTCAGGGCGACCCATTGCGGAGACGCTTCCAGCGCGTTATCGAGCAGGTTGAAAATGGTCTGCTTCAGCGCAGACTCAAAGACTACCGGAATATCGTGAGCCAGCTGGTCGTCGTATTCGAAAGAGATCACCTGGCGGTTGGTGCGCCATTCGTCCAGCAGTTCGACGAGGAAGGCGCGCAGGGTGGTCTTGGCAGACGATTCGCCGCGCAGTTCGCCCGCCGACAACAGGATGCCGGTGACGATGGTCTTGCAGCGTTTGAGCTGGGTTTGCATTTCCAGGATTTCTTCCCGCAGCGACGGGTCTTGGGTAAATTCCGGCATGCGCAGCCAGTCGCCCAGCAGGACCGACATGGTGGCCATTGGCGTACCCAGTTCATGCGCCGCGCCGGATGCCAGGAGACCCATGCGCACGATGTGCTCTTCCTCCGCCGCACGCTGGCGCAAGTCGGCCAGGCGGGCGTCGCGCTCGCGCAGGTTGCCGGTAATGCGCTTGATCAGGATTACCAGCAGGCCGGCATTCAGCAGGAAGCAGATCAGCATGCCCTCGACATACAGGTGGGCGAAGTCGCCTGCGTTTTCCAGCAACTGGGGCAGGGGCAAGGAAAACAGGGCCAAGCCGCCCAGGCAGGCAGCGGTAATGGCGACGGTGGTCCAGGCGGCCCAGGCGTCCAGCAGCACGGCCGACAGGATCACCTGCAGCAGGTAGAGGAAGGCGAAAGGGTTGGTGGTGCCGCCGCTGAAATGCAGCTGCGCGGTCAGGCTGGCCACATCGACCAGCAGCGCCAGGAACATCTCATTATTGGTGACGATGGGATTCTCATGCCAGCGCAGGTGGCTGCCGATGTTGAAGGCGATCAGGCAGGCCAGGACGCTGAGCATCTGGGGAAGGGGCAGGTGCAGGCCCATGCCGAGCGTGACGCCGGCAATGGTCGTAATTTGGCCCAGCACCGCGATCCAGCGCAGCCGGATCAGGTACAGCATGTTTTTGTGGCCGGCAGTCTCGCTGGCGCCAGTCGCAATGGTCAGCGACCTCATTCCACCCCAGTCCGGCGTTTGTTCCGTTTGATTTGCCATGAGAATCCAATGATCATCAACGCAAGAGCATACCAAGTCAATGCATAGACAAGGTGATTATCGTTGAAAGCGATCACGGTCAGGCCGCCGATTGGCTGTCCGGCCTCCGGCGCCGGGCTGGCGTCGGCATCGATGAAGTAGGGCGCCACCTGGCCCAGGCCACGTGCAGTGGCAATGGCCTGCACGTCGCGCGAGTACCAGCGCTCGTTGCCCGGATCATTCTTGCGCAGGACGCGGCCGACCGGCTCGCTCATGCGCAGAAGGCCCGTCACCACGGCCGGACGGGCGGCGGCGGCTTCGCCAGCCTTGCGGTCCGGCACGAAGCCGCAGTTGACCAGGATGATGTCGCCGGAAGCGGTCTGCAGGGGCGTCATGACCCAGAAACCCAGGCCATGGGCGGTGGAGGCTTGCACCAGGGTGCTGCGGTCCAGCAGCAGGGTGCCGCTGGCCTCGATATGCAGGTATTCGGAACTGTCGGCCGAGATGAACGGCCATTTGCCCCGCACGGGGGCCGGCGCTGGCGCCGCGTGGACGCGCTGGTTCACGCGCTCGATCAGTGCATGCTTCCATTGCATGCGGTACAGCTGCCAGGTGCCGAGCGCCAGGAAAGCTAAAGAGGCTAACGCGATCCCGGCGGCCCAGAACAGGCGCGCCCGCGAGCTTGCGGGGCGCGCCATGGTTACGACATGTCGTGCATTTGCTGCACGGCGGCGCCAGGGGCGGCAGGAGCCATGCCCGGCATCATGTTGTGGTCAAGGTGGAACATGACCCAGATGGAGCCGACCAGGACGATGGTCACCAGCATGATGGTGAAGATCAGGGCCAGCATGGTCCAGCCGCCTTCGGAGCGGGAGTTCATATGCAGGAAGTAGACCATGTGAACCACGATCTGCACTGCTGCGAAGCCGAGGACCACAAAGGCGGTAGTGCTCGAATCCTTGATCACGTGGCCCATCACGAGCCAGAACGGGATCGCCGTCAGGATCACCGACAGGATGAAGCCGATGGCATAGGTTTTCATGCTGCCGTGGTCATGGCCGCCGTCGTGCGCGCCGTGGCCGTGTTCGTGGTGTGCGCTCATGGCAGGACTCCCATCAGGTAGACAAAGGTGAAGACGCCGATCCAGATCACGTCCAGGAAGTGCCAGAACATCGAGAGGCACATCAGGCGGCGGGTATTGGCTTCGGTCAGGCCGTGGCGGTTCAGCTGGAACATCAAGGTGACCAGCCAGATCGCGCCAAAGGTCACGTGCAGGCCGTGGGTGCCGACCAGCGCGAAGAACGAGGTCAGGAAAGCGCTGCGCTGCGGGCCGGCGCCTTCATGGATCAGGTGCGCGAATTCGGTCAGTTCCAGGCCCAGGAAGGCCAGGCCGAACAGGCCGGTGACACCCAGCCAGAGCAGGGTGGTGCCCAGCTTCTTGCGCTGCGAAGCGATCATGGCGAAGCCGTAGGTGATCGACGACAGCAGCAGGAAGGCGGTATTCAGCGCCACGGTCGGCAGGTCGAACAGCTCGGCGCCGGACGGACCGCCGGCGTAGTGGCGGCCCAGCACCGCGTACGCGATGAACAGCACGGCGAAGATGAGGCAGTCGCTCATCAGGTAGAGCCAGAAGCCGAGCAGGGTGCCGTTTTCCGGATGGTGGTCGCGGACATGGAACAGCATGTCCTCTTTCGCAGCACCGTGAGCTGCGTGGTCAAGTACGAGATCAGACATTGGCTGCCTCCAGGATGCGGGTGCGCTCGGCTTCGGTCACAATGACTTCCTCTGCCGGGATGTAGTAATCGCGCTTGTAGTTGAAGGTGTGGATGATCGCGGCGGCGACAGTCGCTGCCAGGCCGAGGGCGGCCAGGATCCACATATTCCAGACCAGGGCGAAGCCGGTGGCGGCGCTCAGGCCGGCGATGACGAAACCGGCAGCGGTGTTCTTCGGCATGTGGATAGGGATGAAGCCATCCACAGGACGTAGGTAGTTACGGCGCTTCATGTCAGTCCAGGTGTCGTTGTCGTACACACGCGGGGTGAACGCGAAGTTGTAGTCAGGCGGTGGCGAAGAAGTCGACCACTCCAGGGTACGGCCATCCCACGGGTCGCCGGTCACGTCGCGCAGTGCGTTGCGGCGGCGGTAGGAGACGTAGAACTGCACCAGCATGGCACCGATACCGCCAGCGATCAGCACAGCGCCGGCGGCCGCGATCTGGAACCAGATCTGCAGGGTAGGGTCTTCGAAGTGGCTCATGCGGCGGGTCACGCCCATCAGGCCCAGCACGTACAGCGGCATGAAGGCGAGGTAGAAGCCGACCACCCAGCACCAGAAGGAGACTTTGCCCCAGAACACGTCCAGCTTGTAGCCGAAGGCTTTCGGGAACCAGTAGTTAATCGCAGCGAACACGCCGAACACCACGCCGCCGATGATCACGTTGTGGAAGTGGGCGATCAGGAACAGGGAGTTGTGCAGCACGAAGTCCGCAGGCGGAACGGCCAGCAGCACGCCGGTCATGCCACCGATAACGAAGGTGATCATGAAGGCGATGGTCCACATCATCGGCAGTTCAAAGCGGATGCGGCCGCGGTACATGGTGAACAGCCAGTTGAAGATCTTGGCGCCAGTCGGGATCGAGATGATCATCGTGGTGATGCCGAAGAAGGAGTTCACGCTGGCGCCGGAGCCCATGGTGAAGAAGTGGTGCAGCCATACCAGGTAGGACAGGATGGTGATCACCACGGTGGCGTACACCATCGAGGTGTAGCCGAACAGGCGCTTGCCGGAGAAGGTGGACACGATCTCGGAGAACACGCCGAACACCGGCAGAACCAGGATGTAGACCTCAGGGTGGCCCCAGATCCAGATCAGGTTCACGTACAGCATGGAGTTGCCGCCGAGGTCATTGGTGAAGAAGTGGGTGCCGAAGGTACGGTCCAGGGACAGCATGGCCAGCACGGCGGTCAGCACCGGGAAGGTGACGACGATCAGCACGTTGGTGCACAGCGAGGTCCAGGTGAAGACCGGCATCTTCATCAGCTTCATGCCTGGCGCGCGCATCTTGACGATGGTCGCGATCAGGTTGACCCCTGATAGCAGCGTCCCGACACCCGCCACCTGCAATGACCAGATGTAGTAGTCCACGCCGACATCAGGCGACGCCAGGATGCCCGACAGGGGAGGGTAGGCCAGCCAGCCGGTACGCGCGTATTCACCCACGAACAGCGAGACCATGGTCAGGCCGCCGCCGAATGCGGTCATCCAGAAGGAGAAGTTGTTCAGGAACGGGAAAGCCACGTCGCGCGCGCCGATCTGCAGCGGCACCACGTAGTTCATCAGGCCGGTCACGAAAGGCATCGCCACGAAGAAGATCATGATCACGCCGTGGGCGGTGAAGATCTGGTCGTAGTGGTGCGGCGGCAGGTAGCCGGTAGCATCGCCGAAAGCGATCGCCTGTTGCATGCGCATCATCAGCGCGTCGGCAAAGCCGCGCAGCAGCATCACGAGGCCCAGCACCATGTACATGATGCCGATCTTCTTGTGGTCGATGCTGGTGATCCAGTCGCGCCACAGCGGGCCCCACAGGCGGTATTTGGTCATGGCGCCCATGACGGCCAGGCCGCCCAGGACCACCATGGCGAAGGTGGCCACCAGGATCGGCTCATGGTAAGGGATTGCTTCCCAGCTCAGCCGGCCCAGCAGCGGGTGCAGGTTGGTTTGGTTTTCCATATTCAGTTCTTGCGGGCAGTAGATTCGAGGGCCAGCTTTTCGCTAGGCGTGCAAAGGCGTGCTTCCATTTCCTTCTTGGCGATGTCGGCCTTCACGCGGGCGGCATCGGCAGCCATGGTCTGGTTGGCGCAGACGGAGCCTTCGGCGACGCAGCGGTTGATGATCGCGGAGTACAGCTCGTCGGTCACGGTGCCGTAGTGGCGAACCGGTTCGCGCTCGCTTGGCTTTTCGAGGGCCAGGTATTCGTTGCGGGTCAGGCTGCCGGTTTCGGCCTTGGTCTTGGCGACCCAGGCGTCGAAGTCCGCGCTCGACATGCCGTGGTACTTGAAGCGCATATGCGAGAAGCCCGCGCCGCTGTAGTTGGCGGAGAAACCGTCATAGGTACCTGGCTTGTTCAGCACTGCGTTCAGGGTAGTGTCCATGCCCGGCATCGCGTAGATCTGGCCGGCCAGTGCAGGGATATAGAACGAGTTCATCACGGTGGACGCGGTGATCTTGAAGCGAATCGGGGTGTCGACCGGGGTCACCAGTTCGTTGACGGTGGCGATGCCCTGTTCCGGATAGATGAACAGCCATTTCCAGTCCAGCGCCACCACTTGCACTTCCAGCGGCTTGTGGTTGGCGGCCAGCGGACGCTTTTCATCGATGCGGCTGAGCGGACGGTACGGGTCCAGCAGGTGAGTGCTGATCCAGGTCAGCAGGCCGAGCACGATGATGATCATCAGCGGAGCGCCCCAGATCACCAGCTCGAGCTGGGTCGAGTGGTCCCAATCCGGGGTGTACTTGGCCTGGGTGTTGCCTTTGCGATAACGCCAGGCGAACAGCACCGTCAGCGCGATCACCGGTACGATGATCAGCAACATCAGCAGGGTTGAGATGGTTACCAGGTGCGCCTGTTGCGAAGCTACATCGCCGGCAGGGTTCATCACGATGGTATTACAGCCGCTAAGGCAGACGGCCAAAAGGAGAAGCAGTATGATAGGCATGCGCAAAAATCAATGTTCTGGATCAAGTTTCTTGATACTGTAAAGAAACTGGACAAGAGGCGCGATTGGACATATTGTCCTACCAGCAGGCTAGATAACAGTAATAAGCGCCGGTGATATCTCTCGCTCGGCGTGTAATAGGAGACAAGTACCATGCAAAGCCTGACCGCAGACGCCCACGGTATTCCGATGCGGCCTACTGATTCCTCCCATGAACGCATTGCTCCCGGTGAAATCGCCGTGGGTGTCGTCATTGGCAGGGCATCCGAGTATTTCGACTTTTTCACCTATGCCATTGCCTCCGTGCTGGTGTTCCCGAGCGTGTTCTTCCCCTTCGCATCCAAGCTGGACGGGATGCTGTACTCCTTTGTGATTTTCTCCTTTGCGTTTTTGGCAAGGCCATTGGGTACGGCCACGTTCATGGCGATCCAGTCACGGTTCGGGCGCGAGACCAAATTGACGCTGGCGCTGTTCATGCTGGGCGCTTCGACGGCCGGCATGGCATTCCTGCCAACGTATGCGCAGGGCGGCCTCGGTGCGCTGGCCATGCTGGCCATGCTGCGCTTCGGGCAGGGCATTGCGCTGGGCGGCTCCTGGGATGGCTTGCCGTCGCTGCTGGCCCTGAATGCACCGAAGGAAAAGCGCGGCTGGTATGCGATGCTGGGCCAGCTCGGTGCGCCGACCGGTTTCATCATCGCGGCGGGGCTGTTCTCCATCCTGCTGTCCAGCCTCGCTTCGGAAGACTTCCTTGACTGGGGCTGGCGCTATCCGTTCTACGTCGCGTTTGCGATCAACGTGGTGGCGCTGTTTGCGCGCCTGCGCCTGGTGTCCACCAATGAATATGCCCGCCTGCTGGAAGAGCGCGAGCTGCAGCCTACCGACGTTGGCGAGCTGTTCAAGTCCCAAGGCCGCAATGTGGTGATCGGCGCGCTGGCAGCGCTGGCCAGCTACGCACTGTTCCACCTGGTGACCGTGTTCCCGCTGTCGTGGATTACGCTGTATTCGGAGCGCTCGGTCAGTGAATTCCTGGTGATCCAGATTGTGGGCGCCTTCCTGGCGGCGGGCTGCATCGTCGCTTCCGGCTGGATTGCCGACCGCATCGGCCGCCGCAAGACCCTGGGCTCGCTGGCAGTGATGATCGGCGTGTTCAGCGGCTTCGTGCCCTTGCTGATGCAGGGCGGCGACGTCGGTCAGACCGTGTTCATCATCATCGGCTTTGCGCTGCTGGGTCTGTCTTACGGCCAGGCTGCCGGCGCCGTGACTGCCAATTTCGAGTCCCGCTTCCGCTACAGCGGCGCTGCACTGACATCGGACTTGGCCTGGCTGGTCGGCGCCGCCTTTGCACCGCTGGTCGCGCTTGGCCTGTCGGCCCATTTCGGCCTGGCCTATGTCAGCCTCTACCTGCTGTCCGGCGCCGCCGGCTCGCTCGCCGCCCTCAGCCTCAACCGCGCCCTCGAGATCAAGGATTGAAAAAGGGGACGTAACGCTTTTTGCTGAAAAAGGGGACGTAACACATTTAGGTAGTTCCCTTTTTCGGCCGGCCTCGTTGCCCAGGCGGAAGGCGGCCGGCCAATGCCGCGCCAAGCTCCAACTCGGAGCTTGGATCTCCAATGATGTGATTGGAGTTTGTCGCGCACCGAATCAAATTGGTGGCGATTTCGTTGGATGCTCCTGCTACGAGTTCGCGATAGGCAGCGCGGCGTTCAGCGTCATTTGATCCCAGGGATAGGTAATGTACATGCTGGGCGATGCAGGAGTTCTCGCTTCCTTCCGCATTCGCCCGGTAGCTCGACCATCTATATTCGCGGGGATGCTCGACAATTCCAGCCCGTACCGGATTGAGTTCGATATAGCGCATGCAGGTGAGAAAATAGTCCGGGTCAAGTATGAGGCAGGACTTGAACCGCCCCTCCCATAGCGTGCCAGTCCGTTCGTGGCATTTGTTAATATGCGCTACGAAGCGCTGGTTCAGGCTTTTCATCAGATGCGCCAACGCATCCCGTTCATGTGGTGTGGCGGCAATGTGCACATGGTTATGCATGAGCACGTAAGCATGAACCTCACATCCGAATTTTGTTGCAAAAAATTCAAGCCAGTGCAAGTAGTATTCGAAATCCTCTTCCTCAAGGAAGCAGGCGCGCCGATTGTGCCCACGCTGAATCAAGTGGACTGGAACGCGGGGAATCACAATGCGGGCGCGGCGTGGCATGCTGCCAGTATGGCTCGCTGTGACTATTTGCCATTGAGGCAACGCAATAGCGCCGCCAAAACGACCAAAAAGGGGTACGTCCCCTTTTTTAAAGTAGCTTTTGCCCCGTATTCCGTTTATACTCCCGTGTCTGGCCTTCCGGCTGGATTTTTAATTAACGTAATTCACGATGTTCAGGGTTGCAAGACTCAGTTCATCGCATGTGAAAGGTAAGAAAATGACCGTTGAAAACATCAACAAGTCGGCCATCATCGCCGACAACGCTCGTGGCCAAAACGACACCGGCTCCCCAGAAGTGCAA
The DNA here is from genome assembly GCF_009720745.1 of Massilia eburnea. GTDB lineage: Bacteria > Pseudomonadota > Gammaproteobacteria > Burkholderiales > Burkholderiaceae_D > Rugamonas > Rugamonas eburnea. Next base: position 120,668 of record NZ_WNKX01000019.1, read on the forward strand.
GTTGCTCTGCTGACCGCACGCATCAACGAACTGAACACCCACTTCAAAGAGCACACCAAAGATCACCACTCCCGTCGTGGCCTGATCAAGATGGTTAACCGTCGTAAGTCCCTGCTGTCCTACCTGAAGAACAAAGACGCAAACCGTTACCGCGACCTGATCGCTAAACTCGGCCTGCGTAAGTAATTCTTGCGTATCCAGGTTTAAACGAGAAATGCCTGCGCCAGTTCGCTGCCGCAGGCATTTTGGTTTTTTAGACCGTTAGTTTTATTGCAGTAAAGCAGTAAAGTAGTAAGGCGGCCACTGGCCGTCCGTGGTGAGGTGCTACGACAGCTCCTGAAAATCTGTCGGCTAAAGAGAAAGAGGGATAAACCCATGTTTAACAAAGTAACGAAGACCTTCCAGTACGGCCAACACACCGTGACGCTGGAAACCGGCGAAATCGCTCGCCAGGCATCCGGCGCGGTAATGGTATCGATGGATGACACCGTCGTACTGGCAACCGTGGTGGCGCGTAAAGACGCAAAACCAGGCCAGGACTTCTTCCCACTGACCGTCGACTACCTCGAAAAGACCTACGCAGCGGGCAAAATCCCTGGTGGCTTCTTCAAGCGCGAAGGCCGTCCTTCTGAAAAAGAAACCCTGACTTCCCGCCTGATCGACCGTCCGATCCGTCCTCTGTTCCCAGAGGGCTACATGAACGAAGTCCAGGTGATCGTGCACGTGCTGTCCGTGAATCCTGAGATCGATCCGGACATCGCATCGATGATCGGCGCCTCCGCCGCCCTGTGCGTGGCTGGCGTGCCATTCAACGGCCCAATCGGCGCAGCGCGCGTCGGCTACAAGAACGGCCAGTACATCCTGAACCCAACCGCCACCCAGCTGAAAGACTCGCAGATGGACCTGGTGGTTGCCGGTACCGAATCCGCCGTGCTGATGGTGGAATCCGAAGCGCAGCAGCTGTCCGAAGAAGTCATGCTTGGCGCCGTGGTCTACGGCCACGAACAAATGAAGGCCGTTATCGACGCGATCCATGAACTGGTGCGCGACGGCGGCAAGCCAGAGCAGCAGTGGACTCCACCTGCCAAGAACGAAGCCCTGATCGCCAAGGTGGCCCAGTTCGCAGAAGCGAAGATCAACGCCGCTTACCAGACCAAGGACAAGCAAGCCCGCACCGACAAGCTGCGTGCAATGTCGACCGAAGTGCTGGCCGACCTGGCTGCCGACGCAGCCGCCAGCGGCGTGGACGCTCCTGATTCGGTCGAAGTTGGCAACATTCTGTTCGAAATGGAAGCGAAAGTTGTTCGTTCCCAGATCCTGCAAGGCGAGCCACGTATCGACGGCCGCGACACCAAGACCGTGCGTCCGATCTCGATCCGCACCTCCGTGCTGCCACGCACCCACGGTTCCGCACTGTTCACCCGCGGCGAAACCCAGGCACTGGTCGTAGCGACCCTGGGCACCGCCCGCGATTCGCAGAAGATCGACGCGCTGATGGGCGAGTACACCGACGACTTCATGCTGCACTACAACATGCCTCCGTTCGCCACCGGCGAAACCGGCCGTGTTGGCACGCCTAAGCGCCGCGAAATCGGCCACGGCCGCCTGGCCAAGCGTGCACTGGTTGCCGCACTGCCGTCGCAGGAAGAGTTCTCCTATTCCGTGCGCCTGGTGTCGGAAATCACTGAATCGAACGGTTCCTCGTCGATGGCTTCCGTCTGCGGCGGCTGCCTGGCACTGATGGACGCCGGCGTGCCGATGAAAGCACACGTGGCCGGTATCGCCATGGGCCTGATCAAGGAAGGTGGCCGCTTCGCCGTGCTGTCCGACATCCTGGGCGACGAAGACCACCTGGGCGATATGGACTTCAAGGTAGCTGGTACCGCCAACGGCATTACCGCGCTGCAGATGGACATCAAGATCCAGGGCATCACCAAGGAAATCATGCAGGTTGCACTGGCACAGGCTAAAGAAGGCCGCCAGCACATCCTGGGCGAAATGCAGAAAGCCATGCCGCACGTGAAGACCGAGCTGTCGGACTTCGCACCACGCCTGATCACCATCAAGATCAACCCAGAGAAGATCCGTGATGTGATCGGCAAAGGCGGCGCCGTGATCCGCGCGCTGACCGAAGAAACCGGCACCCAGATCGACATCAGCGATGACGGCATCGTCACCATCGCTTCCGTCGACGCAGCTGCCGGCCAGGAAGCCAAGCGCCGTATCGAAGAACTGACCGCTTCCGTGGAAGTGGGCAAGACCTACGACGGCACCGTGCTGAAGCTGTTGGACTTCGGCGCCATCGTCCAGGTCATGCCTGGCAAGGACGGCCTGCTGCACATCTCCCAGATCGCCAACGAGCGTGTGAACGCCGTTGCCGACTACCTGAAAGAAGGCCAGCAAGTGCGCGTGAAGGTCCTGGAGACCGACGAGCGCGGCCGCCTGAAGCTGTCGATGAAAGCTGCCGCTGAAGAAGCTGCTGCCGCTGCACAGTAATCAGCCAAGCTGAAACACGAAGCCGCCGGTGCGAAAGCCCGGCGGCTTTTTTATTGCGTTGTATTTTGATAGCTTGTGAAGATTCGAGAGATTCAAACGCCTGGATTGAGCGCATGATGCTGCTCGGCCAATATTGCGCCCCTCACCAATGGAGACCTTGAGTTCATGCGTTACGTGTTCGCACTTCTTGCTTCCTTTATCCTCGCCGGCTGCGCCACTACCACAACCAGATTACCAGTCGAAAACCTGGCCGTATCGGCGAAAGCGCCAGTTGAAGACCTGCGTCCGGCGGCTGAAGGCACGCGCGAGATTTTCAGCCTGATGATCACCAGCGACCAGTATGGCTACGCACGCCTGGCCCAGGAGATCACGGATCCCACTGGTGCTCGCCTGTTCTCCCATCGCCTGCAAGAGAAATTCGCATCCACCTCCGTACCGCAGACCAAGCTGTATCACTTTGCCGTCTACCTGAATAACCGTAGTGAACTGCGCAAGGTAGCGCTGGGCGCCGGCTTTGGTGGCCTGATTGGCGCCGCGATCATGAGCAATAATGTTGTGCGTGAAGGCGATGTTGTTCACACCATGGTCAATGAAGAGGCATTCAATGCGCTGTCCGGCGACAAGGAATACCAGCGCGCGTTCTACACGGAATTGGAACTGAAGCAGGGCACTTCCGCGTTCGTGATTTACATCGAGTCCGAAGCGGATGGTCAGCGCCGCTTTACCCGCACGGTATCGCCGATCAAGCCAGCGCAACCTGGCGAAAAGATTCCATTGCATCAGGCGATGGAAGCTGCGATCCAGTTCCACCTGAAATCCTAAGTTGCCGCGCTTAGGCATGTAAAGCCAGAAGCCGCCGGTGCGCAAGCCCGGCGGTTTTTTTTATGGATTATGCTGTATAAAAATACAGTATAAAATAGTGGTTCATTTAACTCTTGGAATTGCGAAATGTCCGACCTCGATGCCTATCTCTCCAAACATTTTCTGAAATCGGGCGAGATGGCTGCGTCATGCCAGCTTTCCGAAGAGGCTTTTCGTAACCTGGTGTATGACCGGCTGATCCCTGGACCTTCGTATGTTGTGACGGAGACCTCGCGGCTGAAGTCTTATGTGTTTGGTGATATGCCGGCTGGCTACGCGCAAGACGGCGAGTACTTTCATCCAGCCACGGCAGCGTGGGTGAAACGGGCGCAGGCAGTCATCGCCGAGGTTGGACGCGAGCGCGCCTACGAAGTGCTGAAGCAGCAGTTTGAACTGAACTTCCAGGCTGCCCTGGCTGCTGCGAACGAATCGACCTGGCGCATGGCAGACAGCTTCGCCGACGATGGCGCGGTAATGGAAGAGGGCATGCGCAGGCGCCTGGATTCCGTCTGGACCCACTTCCTGCAGGGCACGTTCGGGCTGTGCGTAGCCAATCCGGTGTCCGAACAGGACATCGCGCGGAAGGAAGTGCTGCAGGAAAAACTCACCGCGCTCAGCGCCAACGGAGCCCGCACCGACTTCGCGCCCGACGAAGTGCCAGCCATGCTCGAACTGATTGAAGCGTTCGCGCAAAGTGCGATGCCATTTTCTCCCGTTGAATTCCCAATGAGCAGCCGCAAACGCCTGGTGGACGATTTGTCGGCAAGGCTCGTGACTATTCGGGAGGATTGACTGGCGTTTTGCAAGCTATGATGCAGGATTGCGCTGCCTGCCGCTGCATGGCGCAAATTCCACTGGCTGCTTGCCGCTTTTTACGGCGCGATGGCTGCCTGGAGCCTGGCCGTTGTATATCTATTGGGTGGGATGTCGCCAACCATCAGGATCGTCAGTTCCCTGGCCTCATGGGTTCTGTTCTTCGCAATCGCCACCCGCTCACTGCGCGGTAAGCGTGAGTGAGCGTTAGTTTTGGAGAGTTTTAGAGGGCGTTCCGCAAGATATGATTGATGAGTTTTGACAACTTATCTTGCGGAGTACAAATGAACCCCTACACGCCTCCAGCAGCAGACGTCGCACTCGAACATAGCGTTCCCGAGGTGCCAGATGAAGTCCTGAAAAAGATCAAAGGCGCGTGGGTGGCCGGCATCATTTCGGGCGTCGTAACGTTCCTGTTCACACTTGCCGCGCTCAATGGCGCAAAGGCAGCAGGATTCAACGCGTGGAACTTCATCGACGTGGTCCTGATTGTTGAATTGCACCGAAAACTGACCCACCATCCCCACAAATTTGCATCTGAATCTGACCCACGTTGGTAGCACAATCCCACCTGTCTTATCGGCAGGAGATCGGAGTGATCGACGTGGCATTGCTAG
>NZ_WNKX01000001.1 GCF_009720745.1 Massilia eburnea
CGACGAATTCTGGGAAAAGTGCAATTTGAACCGCTGAAGGCTGGGCGATTGATTGCGCAGACCATCTTAGCCTTTCAAGCATCGCACTCTCCTCTAAAATATTCCTGTGACGGTCCGCAATTGGCCGGACTCGGTAGCTCATTTCTTTATTGCGTCCGGTGGCGTGTTGTTCTTGCCTTTCGACAGAAGCGTTGCACACTCGTTATCAAGTTCGGCCCGTGACATCATTGCTGCGACTTTTCTGACTTCTTCGAGCCTTTGGGGGAATTCAGGGGCTCGGCTTAACTGTTCATATTCACTCGTATGCCTCGTAAAATACGCTGTAACGGCAGCCTCATACAATTCCGCGTTCACGGGCTGCCTTTCGGAACATATTTGTGAAAAGCCGACAACCAACGCAGCGAATGGATTCGTCCCACAATGTTCGACATCGGTTGGACATTGGCTTAGGGCATACGAATTATTTGCAACGACGATCGCGGACATGGCCGCCACCACTTTAATATTCATGCTTTCGCTCCTGTGACCGCTTCGGCCTTCATTTGGGTTCGTTCGGCCAGCGGCTGAAGGCAAAAACCCACAGCATGATGAAGTTCAGGACCGGAATAAAGGTGATTAGACTCCATGCACCAGAGTATCCAGCCTTACTAATAATCCGCCACACGGGAACGATGTAGGTAGAAAAAACGAAAAGAATGATTAGCCAGTGCCAGATGCTTAGCGAGCTCATATGATTCCCTAGGTGCTGATGATTGTTGTTGCAGAGGGGAATGATACGCTGCCAGACTTACAAAAATCTCACCAATTGTTACTGGTTACTTTTGGCCGAACTCCTCCAGTCCGAAATCTCCTGGCATTGTCGCGGGGTGGCAATTGGTCTGAAATTTGACTCGGAGTCCCAGCCATATGCCGCTGGCGTGAAGAATAAAGCGCAACTCTCAAGGATCGAGCTGCCGAAGCGAGCTACCGGATATGGCCGCTTGCCCCTTACCTTCAGAGGAAGTTCAGGTCCAATCCGAGCGTCCGGCATACCTCGAAGGTAACGAATCCCAAGCCCAGGAGTGAAAGCGAAAAGACAGCGGCCACCTTGCCGCTCGCGCGCAGGACTTCACGCGGCTCCACGCCCTTCTCCTTCTTCCCTTGATCGTAGTGCCACTTGATGGCGAAGAACATGCCCGTGCCGAGCACGAGAATCTTGAAGGTGGCGAAGACGACAGGGATCCAATCCATTTTGTATATTTCCAGGCTGTTACTTGATGCGATCAATCGTGAGTAGCACATTTGTGCTGCGCTCTCAATCGCATACTACCTGAAAGCGATTTCCAGACATTGAGACAAATTGTCTCAGTTGAAAATCATGCAACAGGTGAACTTGCCCTGAATGCGAGGCGCTGGCGCGGTACGCCCTGGGTGACAAAGTCGGCGTTTCCCGGAATTGGCTCGACAAAGAAATCCCACTGAAACATCGGCAGGAAGTTGAATTTCTTCGACTTGAATATCCATCGGTTCCGCTTCAGCTCGCTGTAGCGGTCGCCGATGAACTCGCGATGCACCTCGGTGAACGGCAGCAGGTTCTCAGCGAGATCGGGGAAGTGCAGCGACGGATTGGCGTCCTTGAACTTCTGGAAGGCCTCGAACTGATCGCGGCAGATCACCTGGATCGCCGTTTCGGCGAAATTGTTATGCTCCGTCCACAGGACGTGCCATCCGTTCTGCGTCTGATTGATAAAATCGACCAGGCGCTGACTTAACAGGAATGCGTCCGACTCGATGTGAACGATCTTGTCCGCGCCCAGCTCCTTGGCGACGGCCAGCGAATGCATGAAGCTGCGCCACCACCCCGGATAGTCCTTGATGTTCTGGCGGCCCAGATTATTGTCGAACCGGATGATCAGGTTTTCATCGTCTTCCGACGCCAGAGGGGCCGTATTGGAAACCGTCTTGATGACACTCGCGGGCGGCAGATATGGCGAGCCGTCGTCGATCATGATTTTCTTGAATGCCTCAAGCGGCACATCCCGGTAAAAATCAAGCCAGCGTTGATATCGGGATTCCCACGCCTTGCTGTCTCTTATAAAACTGGTGCAAAAGACGATTGTTTTCATTGATACAGCGTGATTTAACAAAAGTTTCTCATCTTATCATGTCGTATGCCCCCATCCGCACAGCGCTAGCTGGCGCACCATCCGTCAGCCCGAGTCGCAGAATCGCAGGCCGCATCACCCTCAATGTATCTTCGGCGAATTCGCCTCGCGTCAGCGTCGCACGGAAACCTGCACGTTCCATATTCGCCACCAGACATGGCTCGCCCTCTCCATCGGCACCGCCACGCAGTTCCACATTGAGCGCCGACACCACAGAGCGCAGCATGGCGACACGCGCCTCCGCGATAGGTCCGCCATCGAAGATGTCGACGTAGGAATCCACATCGAACCCTTCCGCCACCAATATGCCAAACGGCAGTTCGGCATCCGGATGCAACTGCCCCATGGCCCATTGGGCCTCCTTGGACAGTAGCGACACATACACAGGCATACGCGGCATCAGCTCGGCGATATAAGCTTTGGAACGCCCGCCGGTACGCTGCTCCGCCTCCGGGAATGGCATTTTGAAGAAGCGATGTCCCAGCGCGTCCCACACCGGACTATGTCCCTCATCATCACACAGGCCGGGATTCTCCGCGCCTATCCGTTCCGCGAACAGCTGCGGGTAGTTGCGGATGAACAGCAGCCGGCCGCGCGAAAGCAGCTGCGGCGCCAGCGTCCCACTATATTCGGGCTCGATGTAGAACGAACTGAGCAAGGTATGGTCGGACAAATCTTCACACAATCGCAAGGTGTGTTCGCGGTTGGTGATGCCCAGTTCCTCGCTGTCGTGCACCAGGAATTCGTTGTGATAGCAGTAGAAGCGGCCGTTCGATGCCGCGCTCGCCACGATGCCGCTGGTGCCCACCACCCGTCCGGCCTGCAAATCCTCCAGCACAAAATGGTAGATTTCGTCCCCGTTCAGCGGCTCGCTACCGGCAAAGGCTTTGTGCGAGCGTTCGAGGCGCGCCGCCAGCCGCGCGCGATCGGGTTTCAACGTTCGGATGCTGAATGTCGCAGCCCTGGAAAATTTTTCGATGACGTCGAGATCGTCCAGGGTTGCCGGACGCAACAGGTAGTCCAGGTGATTCATTCCAAGTCCTCTCCGGCGTTATAAGACTCGACTAAGGGCATGGTATTCCGGGCGCGCTCCTCGCGTGGAGTGCAGCCGAAATAATTACGGTAGGTGGTGGAAAAATGCGAGCCCGAAGTAAACCCGCAGGCAAGCCCCACCTGCTGGATCGAGAGCGTGGTCTGTTTCAGTTGGCGGCGCGCGTGCTTGAGCCGCAATTCCAGGTAGTAGCGAGACGGGAAGGTATCCAGGTGCTGGCGGAACAGCCGCTCGAGCTGGCGGCGCGACACACCAACCAGTTGCGCAATATCTTCCGCCGGCAGCGGTTCGGCCAGGTTGGCCGCCATCAGTTCCAGCGCATCCTTCAGCCGTACGGAGCCCACCGCCGGCTGCGTCGATGCGGGCACGGGCTGGCGTTCGTCGCCACCGCGCAGCCTTTCCACGCCCAATGCGACCGCCACTTCGGCGGCAAACATGCTGCCGTGACGCTTGCCCAACCAGTGCAGGAGCAAATCTGTCACCGCGGCGCCTGCACCGGCACTGATTCGATTGCGGTCAAGCTCATAGAGCCCTGGCGAGAACACAGTACCGGGATACCGCTCTGCGGCCTCCGCCTGGAGTTGCCAGTCGATCGCAGCCCGGTAGCCATCAAGCAGTCCGTGTTGCGCCAGCACTTGTGCGCCCGTGCCACAGGCGCCCAGTACCCAGTCACCGTCTTGCCCCAGGCGGCGCAAGTGCTGCCCGAGCTGGCGGCTGGCGTCTTCGCTCGGACGCTCGTCCGCGATCAGCAGCAGCAGGCCGGGCTGCCCGGGATTCAAGTTCGCCAGTGGTTCTGCCGTCAGCGCCAGGCCACATTGGGACAAGGCCGCTTCTCCTTCAAGACTATATTGACGCAGCTGATATAAGGCCTCCCCCTCTACTTCATTGGCAACGGTGAGCGCAGCACGCACAGCCCCCAGCGTGAACAGCGAAAAGCCTGGCAGCAAAACCAGTGAGACGGGATAGAGACTCAAGCCCATAGAAGCGAACCACTCCTCAACGCATGCTTGCCGGCCACTTTACTCAAGCGCGTGCCGGGCGCGACGTAGCGCCGGTTTTCGCGGGAGAAGCAGCAGCCGTCAACCGGGGCCAATAACTGCTGGACGCTGCCGCTGACCGGATCGATCAGGTCAATCAAAGGATCACCCGCACGGACGCTCTCTCCCAGTTCGCGCAGATAAACCACCAGCCCTGCCGACGGCGCGGCCACCGGCATGCAGCCGGCTAGCGGTGTCGGCTCGCAAGCTGGGGGCACTTGCTGCGACAGGGGGCCGGCCACAATGCCCTGCAAGCGCAGGTAATCCAGTATCGCGGCTGCATCATGGGCCGCCGTGGCGTGGTTGACATCACTATAGCCGCGCAACTCGATGGTGACGGCCAGGCAAGCCAGCGGGATCGGGTACGCGCCATCGGCCAGCGCCGCAATATCCCACCAGATGCGAGAACAGGCTTCATCAAAAGGATCATCGCCGGATTCCGTCTCGAGCAAGGCGACATGGGCGCCGAGCAAGCCTGCAAGCGGTGCCACCCGCTCCCAGATCGGTGTCCCCGTGTAGATGTGCAGCAGCGATTCGCAGTCGCAATGCAGGTCCAGCACCACGTCCGCATCGGCAGCCAAACGCATGAGAGCCAGGCGCTGGGCCGACAGTTCATCGCTGGCTGCCTGATCGCGCTGGCTACCGGACAGGCTGGCGCTGATGGCGGCGCGAATCAGCAGCTGGTTCGCTTGCGCATCCTGGCCCAGTTCGGGCTGTACGCGTTGCCAAACGTCGTTCGACAAATCGTGGAACATGCGGTTGAAATTCTGCCCGGTGCGCAAATCGAAGCGGCCCTGGCTGGTTCCCAGCAGCGTTTGCGCGAGTCCGACCGGATTTGCTGCCGGCACCAGGATTACTTCGCCCAACATTTTTCGCTGATGCTCCAGATCGGCGAGCAATGCCCGCAAGTGGTGGGCGACAAGCATGCCAGGCAATTCATCCGCGTGCAGCGATGCCTGGATATAGGCCTTGGGGCCTTGACCGGGACGTCCAAATCGCAGATAGCTCAGGCTGCGGGTAGTGCCAGCGGCGGGAGAAGGCAGCGTGATGTTGATCTGCTCCATGCTTACCACGCCTGATAGAAAGGTGCTTTCATGCGCACGGGACGCACATCGAGCCGCGCATCGAAGATCGAGTAATCATTGTTGTCCAGTCCCTCGTTATCCCAGCCATGCGTGCGGTCATCGCGCCGCAGCATGAACTCGAAGCCCAGCTCCGGTGCGGGATCGGCCACTGGCGCATCGGGTAAATTCTCAAGGTCGAAAGCAATGCCGCGAATATGGTCGCGCGGGCCGTCCACCAATTGCGTCAATGCGCGCAGGATGGTGTTTTCGCCGAGGATATCGGTAAAGGCGGGACGGACAAATTCCAGCTCCGACTCAAAGCCCGGCTGGCGGAATTTGATCTCGCCCCTGGCCTGCTTGGCGGCCAGCACCTGCCCCTGCAGTTTGGACAGGTCATAGCGGTCACCATTATCGAGATAAGAAATCCGCACATTGCGCACGTTCACAGGCCCCGCTTCCTGCGTCGCCTGGCGCAAATCCAGCAGGAGCGCGCCGCTGCCGCCGACGATTTCAATTTCGCTGCCGTGAATGATGGCCGCGGTATTTTCGTCCACCCCGAGGCCCACCTTGTAGCCTTTGGCCAGCATCAGCGCCAGCATACGCCCCACCCTGCCCCGCTTGAGGAAATGCTGGTCGATGAACAGCTGGTCACCGACAAAGCCCAGCCCCCGGTCGATCTCTTTGCCGTCGCGCATAACGCCCTTCATCACCTGCACGGAATTCATCGCATCGCGGAACATCGTGCTGCTCATGATGGCGGCGCCGGCACTACTGCCAGCAATCACGCCACCGCGTGCCTGCAGCTCGCGCACAGCTTGCAGCACGGGCGACGCTACACCATCCGGATTCAGAACGTCGGCCGTGCGCTCCTGCGCGCCGCCGGTGAAGAAGACGGCGGTGGCGTTGCGGATCTTGGCGATGTTGGCAGGGTCGGCTGCGGCCCGGCGTGCCGACTCCAGCGTCTCACCGGCCCAGCGCGGCGCGATCTTCAGCAATTCCGCTTGCGCCCCCCGGCGCCGCAATTGCTCGACAGCGTCCGCGCCCGACTTTTCGGGACGATCCGATGCGCTGGGAATCACGACAAAGCGTGCCGCAGAACCACCGGCCAGTTGCACCAGGCGCTGGCGTACCGCTTCATTGTCGTTGCGCACGGCGCCGCCCATCGGTATCACCGTTCCAGCGACGGGCTGGAAAGCCAGCGACGGCGAAGGCTCCGCAGCCGCGCTCAGTTGCGCCACGCATAGCAGCAGTATCGAAACGACTTTCACGAAGCAAGCTCCTTCACGATGGAATTGCTGGGTATGTTGCCATTGAACTGGCGACTATAGCCAGACATGTGCGCTTGTTTGCGCACATTGGCAATTGCATGTCGCGCTGTGGAAAGTCCGCAACAAGTAATGGCTTCCTTCTTTGCAGCAATGCGACACGGCTTTTTCACAGAGCGACCCTCGCCGGTGTCAGCGCACGCAAGCAGTGCAACGTTACTTACACTGCAATTGCTTCATATTCAACACAAGCACCTTGCTTGCGTATGAATATCCACTTGAGAGGACTGATCGCATGAAAATACCTGGCACGCACAAGGCATCGGCATTCCGCCGCACCCGCTGCACCCACGCTGTATTACTCGCGCTTGGCAGCATGAGCCTGGACGCTTACGCGCAAACCATGCCGCGCGTGGAAATCACCGGCTCCAGCATCAAGCGCATCGAGGGCGAGACAGCATTGCCAGTCGAAGTCATCAAGCGGGAAGATATCGAGAAGACCGGCGTGACCACGGCTTCCGAGCTGCTGCAAAAGATTTCCTCCAATGTAGGTGGCCTTACCGATGGCGCCAGCACCAGCGATGTGATGGGCGGCCAGCGCGGCTTCAACGGCGCCAACCTGCGCGGCCTGGGTGTTTCGAGCACGCTGGTGCTGTTGAACGGCCGCCGCTTGGCCAACTTTGCCAGCCCTGGCGACAATTCCGGCGTCGACCTGAACAATATCCCGGCCGGCGCCATCCAGCGCGTGGAAATTCTCAAGGACGGTGCATCGGCCATTTACGGTACCGATGCCATGGGCGGCGTGATCAACTTCATCACCCGCAAGGATTACCAGGGTGGCGATGCCAGCGTGTACGCGCTCCGTACGGACGAAGGCGGCGGTGGCAAACGATCGGCCACGCTGTCTGGCGGCTTTGGTGACCTGAGCACTGACCGCTTCAACGTGTTCGGTGCGCTGGACGTGCAAAAGACGGACCGCCTGGCCAGCTCGCAACGCAAATTCATGCAGGAATACAGCCTGCCCGACCGCCTGTCGCCACAGCTGTCCAGTTACTCTTTCCCCGGCAACGTCGACCTGACTGACGACCAGTTGGCGACCCTGAACAGCTCCGGCTACCTGAAAGGGTCAGGCCCGGGCGGCACTTGGACCGACACCCGCGTCAACTTCGGCAGGGACTCCTGCAAGGACGGCACCCCGAACGTTGTGCGTCCGCTCGGCCCCGGGGGCACCGAAGGCTGCTCCTTCAACTACATGGGCGATTCGGAGGTCTATCCGGATTCCAAGAAACAGAGTTTTATCGGCCGTGCCACCTTCCAGGTGAGCGACGACCACCAGCTGTTTGCCGAAGTCCTGCTGAGCAGGGCGGTGACCAGCTACGCCGCCTCGCCCGCCGTCTCCAGCAGCATCAACGGCACCACCTACGGCATTTACCTGCCAGCCGACCTGCAAGCCAAGACCGGCATCACCACCCCGGTCAACTTCCGCTTCCGCCTGTCGGACGCCGGCCGCCGCACTTCGGAAGTGACCAGTAAAGCGCAGCGCTTCGTGCTCGGCGCGACTGGCAAATTCGGCGACTGGGATTACGATACCGCTTACAACCACAGTGAAAACAAGGCCACCGACCTCGATATTGACGGCTGGGTTTCACGCAGCAAGATGCTGGCTGGCATTGCCGCTGGCAAGTACAACCCATTTGTCCCCGCCACGGACGACTCTGGCCGTAAGTTCATGGACTCGATCAAAATCCATGACGCAGCGCGCATTTCGAAAGGCACAAGCGACAGCTTTGATGGCAAGGTGACCCGTCCGCTGATGGCATTGGGCGGTGGCGATGCCATGCTGGCGGTAGGCGCCGAACTGCGGCGCGAAAAGACCTCGTTCACCTCCACCGAAGCACTGCGCGGAAACGACGTGCAGGGTGACCGCTCCAGCTCGGACGAATTGCTGGCTGACTCGTCCAATTCACGCGACATCGCCGGCATTTTCACAGAGATCAATGCGCCATTCAGCAAGGAGTGGGAAGGCCAGTTCGCTGTCCGTTACGACCGCTATAAGGGCGTGCATGATCCACTGACCAACATCACGACGGGGGCACTGAACACCGTCAATCCGAAAATCGCCGTCAGCTACCGGCCGAGCAAGGAAGTATTGGGCCGTGTTTCCTATGGCACCGGCTTCCGCGCACCGTCGATTGCCGAAATGTTCCTGCCTGTACGTTCCGATACCACGGCCAGCTTTGTGAAAGACCCGATATCGGGCGAGGTCGCCCAGTTCGACGTGGACCGCTACGGCAACCCACAGCTGAAACCGGAAAAATCCAAGCAGTTTTCGGCCGGTGTGGTGCTGCAGCCTAACAACAACTGGAACGCCAGCATCGACTACTGGATCATTCGCAAGACCGACATCATCTCGGAGATCGGCGAGCAAACCGTGTTCGACAACCCGGTCTACTACAACGATCCGAACATCGTGGTGCGTGACGAAGATGGCGCCGTATCCTTCCTTCAGTTCAAGAAAGAGAACCGCGGCAAGCTCAACACCTCCGGTTTTGATATTGCACTGAACTGGCATGGGGATGCCACTTCTATCGGCCGCTTCAGCGCGAGCCTCGATGGCACGCTGATCACCGAGTACAAGTTCCAGTCCGATCCGAACTCGCCGTTGACGAACGGCCTGGGCGTATTCCGTGATGACAAAGCCGTGCAGCGCTGGCGCCACAAGCTCAATATTGACTGGACCTATGGGCCCGTCAACCTGAGCCTGGGCAACACCTTCTTCTCCGGCTATCGCGACCAGAATATTCCGGGCCTGGCTGATCCGGGCTGGAACGACCGCGACGTGAAGTTCTATTCGCTGTGGGATCTGACGGGCAGCTATTCATTCAACAAGAACCTCAAGCTGCGCGCTGGCGTGATCAATATGTTCGATACGCCGCCGCCATTCACCAACCAGTCACGCTATTTCGAAGTGACCTGGGATCCAACCTACGGTGATCCGCGTGGCCGCTCCTTCTTCGCCAACCTGCAGTACAAGTTCTGACCCATCCTTCAGGCGCCCTGTCCTGCCGCGTGGCAGGCAGGGCGTTTTCTTTTGATGCAATGAAGCAACTACATTTGGACAAATATATCTCTATAATAGACGCTTGTCCCGTTCTCCTGCACCTTCCAATGAAATACCAGCGCCATGACATGCACCAGGCCTTCAAGCGCGAGTTTGCCTCCCTGTCGACATGGCGCTCGCGGGCGGTGGTCATCGCGGCATCCGCTGCTGCTGGACTGATTGTCGTCGGCTTCACCCAATTGGCCGAGAGCGCGTTTGACGTGTTCGCTCGCTGGATTGCACCGCATTGGTGGCTGACTTTACTGTGGATGCCACTGGCCTGCGCGGTCATCGTGTGGTGCGTCCGGCGCTTTGCTCCGGGGACTGCCGGCTCCGGCATCCCGAATGTCATGGCATCGCTGGATCCAGCGATGCCGGTCGGCGAACGTAGCCGTTTCGTCTCGATTCGGCTCAGCCTGTACAAAGCTGTGTTGACAGCGGCCGGCCTGCTGGGCGGCTTGTCACTGGGGCGCGAGGGTCCATCGGTACAAATTGCAGCCGGGGTGATGCTTGCCGCGCGCCGTATCCTGCCCGCCCATGCGGCAATCAATTCCCGGGGCCTGCTCATTGCCGGCGGCTCCGCAGGTATCGCCGCTGCCTTCAACACGCCCTTGGCCGGCGTGATGTTTGCAATTGAAGAACTGGCCAGGTCGCCAGAGCAGCGCAACAGCGGGGTGATTGTTGCAGGCATCGTTCTCGCGGGCCTGATTGCCGTTTCCATCAATGGCAATTCGACCCACTTTGGTGTCATCCATCCTGGCCCGATTGGCGCCGCCCTGCTATGGCCTGGCTTGCTGGTGACGCTTGTTTCGGGCGCAGTCGGCGGATTGTTTGCCCGGCTCCTGCTCGCGTCCCTCGCCAATAAACCGATTGATTTTGCCGGCCGCATGCGCCGCCGCTATCCGGTGCGATTTGCGGCACTTTGCGGCGCTGGCGTCGCCGTAGTCGGTATCGTCACCCATGGCACGGTATTCGGAAGCAGCAACAATTCAACCTTGATGCTGCTCGATGGCGGCGCAGCGTCGTCCCAAAGCTTCGCCTTTTTCAAATTTATCGCCACCTGGCTGACCGTCTGGTCCGGTATTCCCGGCGGCATATTCGCGCCATCGCTCGCAATTGGCGCTGGCCTGGGCGACAATATCGCGGCCCTTACCCACTATCCCTTCGTTCCTGCCCTGATCGCTTTAGGCATGGTGGGGTTCCTCGCGGCGGTAACGCAGGCGCCACTGACCTCGTTCATTATCGTGATGGAGATGGTCGACGGTCATGCGATGGTGCTTAGCCTGATGGCATGCGCCGTAATCGCCGGAACGATTTCCCGCGTCCTGAGTCCACCGCTGTATGGGGCCCTGGCGCAGCAACAGTTGGATACCGTCCGCCCAACCTCATCGACTGGCGACACCGAGCCGGGTACGGGCCAGCCACACTGAAACTGGCCGGAGCCTTACGTCACAACTCGGCGAGTGGAGTCTTGGCGCCGCGCGCATCGGCGCCCAGCGCTTCAATGACTGTCGCCAGGTCCCGCTCGAGCCGGCTGAGTAGATCAGGATCCATTCGCTCAAGTGCTGCCGGCAATACTCCTTTGAAGGGCGCGGGCGCCGTTGCCAGCAGCGCCCTGCCTTGCTCGGTCAGACTGAGCTGCGTGGCACGCCGGTCATCAGTGCGCTTGTCGACCTCAATCAGCTGGCGATCGGACAGGATCCGCACCAGGTTGCTTGCCGTAGACTGATGGATATCGAGCGCGTTCGACAAATCCGTAACACCCATCGCCTCGTTGGCGGCGATCTCGCTGAGGGCCCACAACTGTGCGCCGCCAATGCCGGACTCGCGTTCGATCTGGCGGAAATGTCCTCGGACGGCGTTGAAGATCATTCGAAATTGCCGCAAGACCCGCACCGAAGCATTCGGGTCCAGACCGGCAGCTGGGGATGGCGTAAGTTTGCTCATCCGCGCATCATAACGGAAACCCGCCATCGCGGCGACCGGGATCAGGCCGTCACCGCCCCAGCCTTCGTAGGAAACCTAATCGAATTTCTCAAAGATCAAGCACCAGTCATCGTCGACCGTGCGTTGATTGAGTTCGCCGGCGTTCAGTTCGCCGGCATTATCGAGGCTCGCCAAAGTCGGTAAGTTCTGTTCGCAATTAAATTGAATCGCTTTCTGCCACCCCGGACCAATCGCCGATAGGCCACCTCCCGCGTAACTGTATTTCGTCATGTTCCCATCTGAACGGAGTATTGGGTTGCCAATCGCCTCAAGCAGTCGGACATATTCTTTTCGCCGCCTATCGCTCACGGGCTTGCCCAACTTCGTCGAACTGACGTAGGACATTGCATCATCGACCATCATCTGATGCAGCAAATCGAAGCTCGCCTTGTTCTTATGGAGACGCTCAATCAATGAGGCATCTGTTGGCGCGCTAAGGTAATAAGGGTCCGCCATCATGAAGAGCGACGCGCCCACAAGGATAAGGGCGCAGCACAAGATTCCGACTGTCCATTTCAAAACACTCATTATTTGCTACCCCAACTTGGTCCGAGACTCTATGTGGGACGAGAGCCAGATGGAGCCAACGACGACTGTCAGGCTCGCCACATTTCCAAAGCGATCGAAACTAAAGGGACAATGACGTCGGCGAAAATGGATGCGGCGGCTGAAACCAGGATCGATCTCTCGCAGGCACAAATTGCCAATATAGCATGCCGAGGAACTACCAGCCGGACATAGCTCCTTATCACCGAAGCATCACATCCTGGTTCCTTAAGGGATTTCCAAACCATTTGGATAAACTACTGGCAGCATTAATCTCGTCGCCATTAACGCCGCTCGCCCAAGCAACAATCCCGTCAGGCCGTATCAACAGCGCGGTCACTCCCAATCGATCCTTCGCATCGCTTGCGACATATTGGATGCGGCCATCCCAGCGGCGAGCAAGTGACCGTAAGGCATCGCATCCATCGAAGTCGAGCAAAATTCCAAGCCCTGTTCGAAGATGCTGGTTCAAGCTCGTCCCGTCGTCGAACTCGAAGTTCGGCGCACTGCGGCCAACAAGCGGATGTGCATGACCGAGGTCATAGCGAAGTCCGACACCCCATACACGCTTCGCGAAATAGGTAGCGCCGTCACGCGTGTCGATAAGGTCGCGCATGATGGCTTCCAGTGCCCGTGAACTGGGGCTTGGGCGCATCAATGCCACCTGCGCGCGTGACCAGTCGAGAATTCGCGCGGCCTCCGGCTGTCGCTCGCGGGCATAGGTGTCCAGCAGACCGGCGGGCGCGTTTCCGCGTATTGTCGCAGCGAGTTTCCAGCCAAGGTTCATTGCATCGCCAAGTCCGAGGTTCAGGCCTTGCCCACCCAGCGGCGAATGGATGTGGGCAGCGTCGCCGGCCAGCAGCACTCGGCCCCTCCTGTATTCCGTTGCCTGGAAGGCGCGATCGGTCCAGGTGGTGGCGAGCTCCAAGTCCGTCACGCGGACATCGGCGCCGGAAACCTTGCGCAGAACTGCCTCGATATGTTCGCGCGTGATCGGATCGCCGCGGTGGAAAGCGCCACCGTCAAAATCGACCATGCCGATGGTGCCTGGGGCTGCAAATGTGTACATCCCCGTCGCGGTGTAATGGCGGCCGGGCTTGGGCATCTCCGGGCCTGCCAGCTTGACCTGGACTGAATAGCCTGTGAAATCCGGATCGGTACCGGCAAAAGCGATTCCCGCAGCCTTGCGCACGATGCTCCTTCCGCCGTCGCAGCCAACGAGCCATTGCGCCTGGAATGCTTCGCCTCCCGCGAACACCGTAACGCCGTTTGTCGATTGCTCGAATTCTTCAACGCCGCAGCCGCGCCTAATCTCTACGCCCAAGCTGCCTGCGCGGCTCGCGAGCACTGCTTCAATACTGGCCATGTCCGCGGCGAAATGACTGACCGGGCCAGGCAAGCGATACGGCCACTGCTCGCTGTCTATCTGATCGTGAAAGAATTGAATGCCGGCGAAATGGCCTGCGGGACGCCGCGCTTGCTGCATCCAATGCGCCGCGGCGGAGACGCTTCGACTGGCGATACGCTCTTCGAGGGCGCCCAGCAGATCGCGGCGGTCGAAGCTTTCGATTGTCGGCACGGTAAGGCCCCGCAGTCCAAACGGGAGTGCCTTCAGCAGTGCATGCGGTTCGCGCATATGCTCCAGTACCAGCACCGAGCAGCCGGCAAGGCGCAGTTCGCAGGCGAGAAATAGACCAACCGGGCCGGCGCCGGCGATCAGGACGTCATGGGAAATGGTGTGTGGTGCAGGCATATCTAGCTCCTTAGTCGATGTTCGACCGGAGCGTTCCCAGGTTCAGGATGCACACGGACGAACAATTGGACGCCATGCGGCGTCAAACAATTCGTCGTGGGGATCTGATGCAAGGGCCAAAGACCAGAGCCTTCGTTACCGAAGGGACTTGGGCTTACCAAACCAAGTCTGCCTTTTCCGACATGCGGACTATAGCACGGTGCGGCGGCTGGTAACAATTGCTTACCGCCGAAACAATTTTGGCGTCACCGTCCTTTCCTGCCAAGCCGTTTAACGAGCAAGCGCCGATGATGGCGAATTCAGGAGAAAAGAACATGGAAAGCACCGCACGTACCAAAATTCATCCAATGATGATTGCCGCCGCCGCTTCGGTAGCGCTTGTGAGCCTGGTTGGAGCCGCATCGATTGCAGGCCTTCTGCCGAACTCCAATGCCAACACGATGCCTGCCGCAGCAGCAGCCCCGGTAGCTGCCGTGACTGCGCCTGCGCCAGCGGCGGAACCGGTGCGTGAACCAGAAGTACGCCGCGTAGTGGAGCATAAGACCGTGACGCATCATACCTACTCGCCTGTGGCGCAAGCAGCGCCACAGCAAGCGCAAACCTCGGTTTCGCCGCAAGTCGCTGCTGCCGCTCCGGCACCGGCGCCTGCCCCGGCACCTGCGCAAAATAGTGCGGTAGGCATCGGCATCGGCGCAGTGGTCGGTGGCTTGCTTGGCAACCAGGTCGGCCATGGTAACGGCCGTAAGCTGGCCACCATTGCCGGTGCTATCGGTGGCGGCTACGTCGGTAACGAAATTGCCAAGCACGAACAGCAGCAATCGCAACAGCAGCAGCCGCAGCAATAACAAACCGCCTTGCATCCGCGCCGATTACAGCTGGTAATCGGCGCGTTCCTTCCATTGGTCGTTATTTTAATGCAATTTAATTTACTTTAAGGTAATATATGCCAAGTATTCGCAAAGTTGTGGAAGGAAAAGGAACATCATGGCCGATTCAGAAGCAAGCGCAGTATCGACATCCGAACGGGTTTACGACCCGAACCGCTTACTCGATGCACTCATCGAACATCTCAGGCTGAAGAACGATGCGGCCCTGGCCCGCGCGCTCGAAGTGGCGCCGCCGGTGATCAGCAAGATCCGCCATCGCCGCCTGCCGGTGGGCGCCGCCCTCCTCATTCGCATGCACGAAGTCTCCGAACTGACAATCACCGACTTGCGCTACCTGATGGGAGACCGCCGCAAGAAATTCCGTATCAGCGACAGCCAGGGCAAGCCCAAGGATTAATCGGCGCGGCGCTTAGAAGTGGTACTCAGCGCGGACCATCGGCGTTTTCGCCAGGCTGCCTGGCACGTCGGAAGGATTGCCGAACTTGTTGCGCCAGTATTGGTATTCGAAGCCGGCTTTGACCTTGCCCGGCTTCAGTCCAACGGCCGCGCTGAAGTCGTACATCACCTGCATGTCGATATTGGTCTCCGGCCCGGTAGGCCCGCCAAACTCGTTGCGGCCCTTGCTGCCGATGTAGTTCATATACCCTTCGAATGACCAGCCGCTGCCCAGCGGGATGCCCCAGGCGGCATTCAGCATCGCGTGCGTGTCGTAGTTGTAGCGCGAATCGACACCGATCGGTTTATTGCTCTCCCATAGCGCCAGCAAGCTGATATTCAGGAAGCCCGGCACGTCCACCATCAAGGTTGGTCCCGCCACCAGCATCTGCTTGCGCGAGGCGTAGCCCTTGTCGTTCTTGTGGTTCCAGTCGAAGCCCAGTGTGAAGCCCAGGCCACGCATGCCGGCGCCCTTGAACTCCCTGCCGCTGATCTTGCCGATATCGAGTGTGTGGCGGTATAGCAAATAGGTCTCGGTCGCCCGGTCATCCGTGCTGTCGGACTTCAGCACGTCGATGTTCAGGTAATTGCTGCCGTAAGCGTAGCCGCTGGCATGCGTGAAATTGAAGATATTCTTGTGGATGTCTTCCGGGTTGTATGGTTCAGCAAACCTGGTGCCATAGCGGTAACTGACAGAGTTATCCATCCAGTCCAGCGCAAAGGCAGGTTGTACGGCGGCCAGCGACAATGCGGCTACGGCAAATGCGGCTCGGGTCATGCTTTCTCCTTTAGTTTGAACAGTCCCACTACTTGTTCCAGGCGCGCAGCCTGCTCACTGAGCGATTGTGCAGCGGCTGCGGCTTCTTCCACCAGCGCGGCATTCTGCTGCGTAGTGTCGTCCATCTGGGTCACTGCCTGGTTGACCTGGTCGATGCCCAGGCTCTGCTCCTGGCTTGCGCTGGCGATTTCCTGCATCAGGCCCGCGACGTTCTGCACCGATTTGACGATGTCCTGCATTGCCATGCCGGCAGAATCGGCGAGTTTTCCGCCATCGGCCACCTGCTGCACCGATTCGGTGATCAGCTCCTTGATTTCCTTGGCGGCTGCGGCGCTGCGCTGCGCCAGGTTGCGCACTTCGCTGGCGACGACGGCAAAGCCACGTCCCTGCTCGCCGGCACGCGCCGCTTCCACCGCGGCATTCAGCGCCAGGATATTGGTCTGGAACGCAATGCCGTCGATTACGCCGATGATGTCGGAAATCTTGTTCGAGCTGGCGGTGATGGACGCCATTTTCTCGACAACCTGTCCGACTACAACGCCACCGCGCTTGGCCGATTCCGCAGTTCCGGCCACCAGCTTGTTGGCTTGCTCCGCGTTGGCGGTGTTGTTATGCACGGTCGACGTGAGTTCTTCCATTGCCGCAGCCGTCTGCTCCAGGTTGGAAGCCTGCGCTTCGGTGCGGGCCGACAAATCCATATTGCCGCTGGCGATGTCGCCCGTCGCTTCACCGATGGCGCGGCTGCTTTCGCGCACGCGCAGGATGGTGACGTTGAGCGATTCAACGAATTTGTTGAACGCTGCAGCCAGCGCGCCGATTTCATCCTGTGTTTCGACCGGCATGCGGCGTGTCAGGTCGCCGCCGCCGCTGGCGATGTCTTCCAGCAGTTCCGCCGCATGCGCCACCGGCGCCGCGATCGCACGGGCAATGACGAAAATGGCCAGCATGCCGATGCCGCCGCCGATCACAGCCGCAATCAGCGAAGTCATGGCGGCGCCGCGCGCGATCCCGGCCAGCACTTCGGCTTCCGGTACCTGGGCCACGAGGTAAGCGTTCAGCTCGGGAATGAAGGAGGAAGCCACCAGCTGCTCGCCATCCGCGCCCTTGAAGCTGTCGGCTATAAAAGCTTCGCCGCCGAGCAAGCGCTTGGCCAGGGCCGGCGTCATGCCCTTCATGTCGGCCAGCTGGTGTTTGCCATCCACCATGGCCGGATCGCGGTGGATCAGGACCATGCCGTTGGCGCGCACCAGGAAGACATAGCCCGATTGTCCCAGTTTGTAGTTGCGCACCGCCTCGGCCAGCGCATTGACCGACAGGCCAAGGCCGGCCACGGCCTGCTTGCCGCCCGCCGTCTGCACGCGGGTGTTGATGAACAACATATAGGAATCGGCGCTGACGTCCTTGTCGATGTCCAGCTGGTAGGGCGAACTGCCGGACAGGAAGCCGTAGAACCACTGGTCGCTCGCGGCCTTTTCGTTCAGTGTGCGGTCATAGCCCTTGTCGGTAAAGTATTTGCCGGTGCTGCGCGAAACCCAGAAAACCGTGGCGGCATTGTTCTTCGACTTCAGGTTTTTGGCCTGCGCCGACCATGCGGCCACGCCCTCTTCCGGCACGCCGGCTTCTTCCCACGCGTGCAGGAAGGTGTTGTTGGCCAGCGTTTGCGAGACCGCCAGCGGCGTAGCGATCTGGCGCAGCACGTCGTTCCGGATGGCGGCCACCTGCGCCGGCAGCTCATGGCCAAGCACGCGCTCGCGCGCAGCCTGGCTGGTTTTCATGATGCTTAACGTGGACGAGATGATAATGAACAGCAGCAGGCACAGGCCCATGCTGAGAAGAAGCTTGTGCCGGATGGACAAGCGGCGCAGCAATTCCATTCGTACTCCCCCAAGTGATATTGTTCTGCATCCAGCATAACAACGCCCGGGGGCCGCCACAATCAATCTAAACGAATATGGCGGATTCTCACAACAGCTACCGCTACTCGATTACCGCCCGCAATTCAGCGACTTGCGCTGCCAGGGCGGCGACTTCTTCACGCAGGGAAGCGACTTCCTGCTCCAATTGCGCCACGCGGTCGGCGCGGCTGGCGCCGCCCTCACCTGCGCCGCTTGCGCTGCCGCCATAAGCGCCCGCTGTCGATTCGCGCGCCAGCGCTTCCTCGCCTGCCAGCAACTGGCCATAACGTGGTTCGCGAGAGCCGGGCGCCAGCGGCAGCTTGGCGACGATCGGCGGATATTTGTCGATCAGGAATTGCAGTGCCGTCTCCACATCGGCCACGGACTTGAATTCATGCAGGCGGCCGGTACGGGTACGGATTTCGCCGGCCGTTTGCGGGCCGCGCAGCATCAGGATGGTCAGGACCGCCAGCTTGTCCTGCTCCAGTGTCCACTTCATGCGCATGCGGTGTTCGTACTTGACCACGCGGGCGCCGGACTGGCTGACAGTGCCGACCAGTTTGCGTTCGGCCAGGCGTGCCAGCACGTCGGCCACGGTATCTTCGGACAGCTGCATCACCGGTTCGCGGCTGGAAAGCTGGTTGCAGCCGTTGGTCAGCGCGTTCAGCGACAGCGGGTAGTTGTCCGGAGTCAGGCCTTCTTTTTCAGCCAGTACCGCGAGCACGCGGATCTCAAACGGGTCCAGTATCTCGTCCATGGTTCTTCCTTATTCGACCAGTTTGTTGAGTTCTGTCTGATCGAGCTTGTCGCAGGGCTTGAGGTCCGGACAGGCCAGGCCCGCCGCCTTCATCGCTGCTGACAGGCGTTCGATCTGTTCTTCCTGCGCCACCGCGTGCGTGATCAGGCTATGCAGGGCCTTGGATAGCGGGTCGTCGCCGTTTGCTGTCACACCGTAGGCGGAGAAGAAGCGCGAGGATGGCGACGGCGCTGCGTGTTCTTTCTGCACCAGGTGGGCGGGGTTGCCGACGGCGGTGGCGCCCGCCGGCACTGGTTTCAGCACTACGGCGTTGGAGCCGACCTTGGCATATTCGCCGACCGTAAAGCCGCCCAGGATCTTGGCGCCGGCGCCGATGATCACGCCACGTTCGAGCGTGGGGTGGCGCTTGGCGCCGGCATGCAGCGAGGTGCCGCCTAGCGTGACGCCCTGGTAGATGGTGCAGTCGTCGCCGACTTCCGCGGTTTCGCCGATAACGACGCCGAAGCCGTGGTCGATGAAGACACGGCGGCCAATCGTGGCGCCGGGGTGAATTTCGATGCCTGTAATAATGCGGGCCAGGTAGGAGATGAAGCGGCCCAGCCATTTCAGGCCGTGGGTCCAGCACCAATGCGCCCAGCGGTGCATGACGATGGCTTGCAGGCCCGGGTAACAGGTCAGCACCTCCCAGCCATTGCGAGCTGCAGGATCGCGCTCGATGATGCTGCGGATGTCGTCACGGAGGTGGTCAAACATGGTGGTGCTTTGGCGGGATGTTGTTCAGGCAAATATCATAGCGCATATGCCTGGGGTTTGCTGGCTGCCAACCCGGTAAACCTGGGTACGCCCCAAGGGTCGGACCCTGGGCCCGCGGCTGCCGCCGGTCGGGTCTGACCCTTGGGTCGGCCCCAGATTTACCGGGTTTAGACTTCGCGAGCAATACGCTGGCGGCGCGCTTCGTACAGGCAGACGCCGGAAGCGACCGAAACGTTCAGCGACTCAACCGAACCAAACATCGGGATCGACACCAGCACATCGCAAGTCTCGCGCGTCAAGCGGCGCATGCCCTCGCCTTCCGAACCCATCACAATCGCGGTCGGACCGGTGTAATCGCCTTCGTACAGCGTCTTGTCGCCATCGTCCGAAGTACCAATCAGCCAGATATCACGCTCTTTCAGCTCACGCAGCGTACGCGCCAGGTTGGTCACCGTAATGAACGGCACCGACTCCGCCGCACCGGAAGCCACTTTGGCAGCGGTGGCGTTCAGGCCAACGGAGCGATCCTTCGGCGCAATCACCGCATGCGCACCGGCGCCGTCGGCCACACGCAGGCAAGCACCCAGGTTGTGCGGATCGGTAATGCCGTCCAGCACCAGCAGCAGCGGCGGGCCTTCCACCGCATCCAGCAATTCATCCAGGTTGCGCGCCAGCGCCAGCTGGGAAGCAAACGCAATCACGCCCTGGTGGCGGCGGGTGCCGACGATCTTGTCGAGGCGTTCGGATTCCACCGGCATCACGCGTACGCCAGCGGCTTTCGCGTGGGCGATCAGGTCTTTCATGCGGCGGTCGTCGCGGGCCTGGTCGAAGAAGATCTCTTCAACGCTGGAGGCTTCGTGGCGCAGGCGCGAGGTAACGGCGTGGAAGCCGAAAATCATTTTGTTCTTGGACATCGTAGTTCTCAAAATAATTCCGGCGCCGAAGCGCCGGATGGGTGCTTATCGTTTTTTCTTAGGCTTTGCAGCCTTGGTGACGCGCTTGGCGGTGGCTGGCTTCGGCTTGGCCTTCGCCTTCGGCTTGGCGGCCTTGCGGGCAGGCGGCGCCGATGGCGCGTAGGCCGGAGCGGAAGGGCCACGCTTGGAAGTCGAGCGGCCCGGTGCGCGGGTCGGGGCTTCATCGCGCGCCGAAATCGACGGCGCTTGCGCTGCATTGCGTGCAGCCTTGCGCTTGCGCGCTACGGCCGGGCTCTCGTCTTCGTCGAAGCTGTCGAAATCGCCGAACGAGCCCACCAGCCCGCCGCCCTTGCGGGAGCCCTTCTTGCCTTGCGGTGGCAGGGTCGAAATTTCGCTGTCAGCCAGGCGCAGGTCGATCTTGCGCGACTCGAGGTCGACACGGACCACTTGCACGTTCACACGGCCGGTCAGCTGGTAACGCTTGCCGGTGCGCTCGCCGCGCAGTTCGTGGCGCGCATCGTCGTACTCGAAGAAGTCCGCGCCCAGGTCGGTGATGTGCACCAGGCCTTCCACGAACAGTTGGTCCAGCTGCACGAAGATGCCGAAATTGGTCACGCCAGTGATGATGCCGCTGAACTCTTCGCCCAGCTTGTCCTGCATGAAGTAGCACTTCAGCCAGGCTTCCACGTCGCGCGAAGCTTCGTCGGCGCGGCGCTCGTTGGCCGAGCAGTGCACGCCCAGCGCGTCCCAGATGGTCTGGTCGCCCTTGGCTTTCTTCTCCTTGCCTTCCTGCTTGTCCTTCAGTGCCTGGCGCCGCTGGGCATTCGAGATCGTGGTGTTCAGCACCGACATGTTGCTGATCTTCGGCTCATACTTCTTGCCCGCCAGGATCGCCTTGATGGCGCGGTGGGTCAGCAAGTCCGGATAGCGGCGGATCGGGCTGGTGAAGTGGGCATACGCCTCATACGCCAGGCCGAAGTGGCCGATATTGTCAGGGCTGTACACCGCCTGCTGCATGGAGCGCAGCAGCATGGTTTGCAGCAGCTGCGCATCCGGACGCTCCTTGATCTTCTTCATCAAGTCGGCGTAATCGCGGGCCACCGGCGTATCGCCGCCGCCCAGCGACAGGCCAAGCTGCTTCAGGAAATCGCGGACCTGGGTCAGCTTTTCCTTGGTCGGACCGGCGTGGATACGGTAAGTGCCCGGGTGCTTGTGGCGCAGCAGCAGGTCCGCCGCACACACGTTCGCCGCCAGCATGCATTCTTCGATCAGCTTGTGCGCATCGTTGCGGGTGCGCGGGATGATCTTCTCGATCTTGCCGGCCGGGTTGCAGACAATGTAGGTCTCGGTGGTTTCGAAATCGATCGCACCGCGTTCCAGGCGCGCCTTCTGCAGCGCGTGATACACATCGTACAGGTCCTGCAGGTGCGGCACGATTTCCGCGCGGCGCGCTGCTTCCGGGCCCTTGGTGTTGCCGAGGATGGCGGCCACTTCGGTGTAAGTCAGGCGCGCCGCCGAGTGGATCACGGCCGGGTAGAACTGGTAGGCCTTGAGTTCACCTTGCGCGGTGATCACGGCGTCGCACACCAGGGTCAGGCGGTCGACACGCGGGTTCAGCGAGCACAGGCCGTTGGACAGCTTCTCCGGCAGCATCGGGATCACGCGGCGCGGGAAGTAGACCGAGGTACTGCGCTCGATGGCATCGCCATCCAGGGCATCGTTCGGCTTCACATAATGCGATACGTCGGCAATCGCCACGATCAGGCGGAAGGCCTTGCTGCGGCCGACTTTCACCGGCTCGCAATACACCGCATCGTCAAAATCGCGCGCATCTTCGCCGTCGATGGTCACCAGCGGTACGTCGCGCAGGTCGACGCGCTCGCCCCAGTCGGATTCACGCACCACGTCCGGCAGCTTGGCGGCCTGCTTCAGCGCCGCGTCCGAGAAGATATGGGGCACGCCGAACTTGCGCACGGCGATTTCGATTTCCATGCCCGGGTCGTCCATGTCGCCCAGCACTTCGACGATCTTGCCCGATGGCTGTTTGAAGCGGCCAGGCTGTTCGGTCAGCTCCACGCTGACGATCTGGCCCGCCTTGGCCTTGCCGACGGCGCCCTGCACCAGGATGTCCTGGCTGATGCGCTTGTCTTCCGGCGCCACGACCCATACGCCGTTTTCCTTCAGCAGGCGGCCGATGATATGGGTGGTGCCGCGCTGGACCACTTCGACAATGGTGCCTTCCGGGCGTCCGCGGCGGTCGTAGCCGATGATGCGGCCCAGCACCTTGTCGCCGTGCAGCACCTTCTGCATTTCGCGCTCGGCCAGGAACAGGTCTTCGCCCGGCTCGTCAGGAATCAGGAAGCCGTAGCCGTCGCGGTGGCTGGACACGCGGCCGGCAATGAATTCGGAATGGTCCGCCAACACGTAGAAGCCGCTGGTATCGGATCGGATCTGGCCGTCGCGCTCCATCGCATTTAAGCGGCGCGTCAGGACGGCTTGGGAATCGGCTTTGACTTTGAGCGACAGCGCCAGCGTGCGCAGGTCGAGCGGCGCTTTGGCGCTGCGGAAGATGCCGAGAATCTCTTCGCGGCTAGGAATGGTATGAGTGGAGTTCAAAAGTTCTTCAGTAATCTTATTATTGGTTGGTAGTGTAACAGGAAGGGCCGCACACAAAAATCTTTCGCAGACCCTTTGACATCGGCAGAGTTTCCTCTATAATTCTGGCTCTCGCAGCGATGCGGGAATGGCGAGTCGATGTGCAGCGTGGAATGAAAGTTCATCTGGCGCAAAACTCACCAAAGCAGTATGATAGCAGATGTTGTTGCTAATGCCCACGTGGCGGAATTGGTAGACGCGCATGGTTCAGGTCCATGTGCCGCGAGGTGTGGGGGTTCGAGTCCCTCCGTGGGCACCAAAAATTCCGCAGAGAAGCCGCTGATGTCAGCGGCTTTTTTGTTTTGCGCGACGCGCTTCAGTCGGTCTCTTTTACACTGCCTTGGCCAGCACCGCTTTAGCGCCCGGCAGCGCTCTCCTGCGCACGATTCTTGCGCCACCCTCCTCGCACCTTAACTCGAAGGAGAACCGCCATGAAAACCCTTCTCGCCGGCCTACTTCTGGCCGCCGGCACGGCATCCGCCAACCCTACTTTCCATTTCCAGTACGTCCCCGGCACTTCAGCCCAGGCCCAGCAAGGCTTCCAGGCCGCTGCTGCGCGCTGGTCTAATTTACTGCACGACAACGTGACGATCAATTTGACGGTTGGCTTTAACGCGCTCAGCGGCGGCATTCTCGGCCAGGCGGGAACAGCGCAAAACTTTTACAGCTATTCAACGGTGCGCAACGCACTGGCGGCGGATGCCACCTCCGCAGCTGACGCCACTGCCGTGACACACCTGCCGGGCGGCTCGACCTTCAATATGCTGATCAACCGCACCTCTGACAATCCCCATGGCGCAGGCAGCGCTACGCCCTACCTCGATAATGACGGCGGCGCCAACAACAAGACCTTGCACATCGCCGACGCCGAAGCGAAGGCCCTCGGCCTGGCTATCACGCCGCAAACCTTGTCCGGCTGCATTGGCACCTGCGATGGCTTCATCCAGTTCAACAGCAATTTCAATTTCGACTTCAACCCGAACAACGGCACCGACGCCAATGCCTTCGATTTCGTCGGCGTCGCTGCACATGAGATCGGGCACACGCTGGGCTTCATCAGCGGCGTCGATATCCTTGACGGCAATTCCCCTCCTTACAACGGGCCGTTCAACGATAACCAGTTTGTCTACGTGTCTGCGCTCGACATGTTCCGCTACTCCACCCTCAGCTCGGCGCAGGGCGTGATCGACTGGACTGCCGACAACCGCGCGAAATACTTCTCGCTCGACGGCACTACAATGGGACCGCAATTCGCGACCGGCGTGAACTTCGGCGATGGGCGCCAGGCCAGTCACTGGAAAGACGATATGTTCATTGGCCTGATGGACCCTACAGCAGGCCTCGGCGAAACGCTGCACATCACCGCCAACGACACCCGGGCCATGGACGTCATTGGCTGGAACGTGGCAGCGGTTCCCGAGCCGTCCGGCTGGGCCATGCTGGGCGCTGGCATGCTGGTGATGACGGCGCGCCGTCGTGGCCGTTCCAGCAAGCTTTCATAAATGTCTTGACGCTTGGGCATCCGGCCATTACTATGCGTGCCTCGTTGCAGAACAACGCGACAATGCCCACGTGGCGGAATTGGTAGACGCGCATGGTTCAGGTCCATGTGCCGCGAGGTGTGGGGGTTCGAGTCCCTCCGTGGGCACCAAAAATTCCGCAGAAAAGCCGCTGAAAAGCGGCTTTTTTGTTTTCCGGCGCCCGCAAGCCGGAAAATCAGAAAGTTGCAGGAAAAAATCAATTAGTCCTTGACCAATCCTGCTTCGGCCATTAATATGCGTGCCTCTGTTGCACACAACACCGCAACAGAGAGTTGAAGAAGACAGCGCCCACGTGGCGGAATTGGTAGACGCGCATGGTTCAGGTCCATGTGCCGCGAGGTGTGGGGGTTCGAGTCCCTCCGTGGGCACCAAACGCTATCTTCTGAAACGAATGCAGTACCAGTGCCCACGTGGCGGAATTGGTAGACGCGCATGGTTCAGGTCCATGTGCCGCGAGGTGTGGGGGTTCGAGTCCCTCCGTGGGCACCAAGAATTCCGCAAAAAGCTCCCTTCGGGGAGCTTTTTTCATTTCCGGGCTGGGTCAGGCGCTCAGTGCCGCTTCCACGGCCTGCGCCACGCTGCGGGTTGGGCGTCCAATCAGCTTCTCCATCGCTTTCCCGTCATCGAAAAGGCCGCCGCGCGCTGCGCCGGCATCCGAATCAGCCAGCAAATCAGGCCATGGCGCCGGCACGCCCACGCCGGCCAGCACGGCGGCAAACTCCGCCTGCGGCAGGTTGCGGTAGACCGCCGGCTTGCCGGATTGGCGCGATGCTTCGGCAGCCAGTTCCGCCAGCGTGAACGAGGTGCTGCCTGCCAGCTCGTACACCGCTTGCGGCGTAGCGGCCGTCAGCACGGCCACTGCAGCGGCGGCATAGTCGGCGCGGGCGGCGGCGGAAATACGGCCCTCGCCTGCGCTGCCCACCATGTCGCCACGCTGCGCGGCGCCCTGGATACGGCTGTTGAAGTTCTCGAAATACCAGCCATTACGCAGGAAGGAATACGCCAGGCCGCTGTCGCGGATAGCCGCCTCGGTGGCGACATGCTCCTCCGCCAGCTTCAGCGGCGAAGTGTCGGCACGCAGGATGCTGGTGTAGGCCAGCAGCTTGACGCCCGCACGTTTCGCCGCGTCGATCACGGCGCGGTGCTGCGCTGTGCGCTTGCCCACCACGTTGGCGGAGACCAGCAGCACCCGTTCCGCGCCTACCAAGGCAGCATCGAGGCTAGCCGGATCTTCATAATCCGCGCGGCGGACCTGCACGCCACGCGCCGCCAGGTGCGCCGCCTTGGCCGGATCCCGCACGGCTGCCACAATCTGCGCCGCCGGCACTTTCTCCAGCAAGCCTTCCACCACCAATTGACCCAATGCGCCCGTGGCGCCAGTTACGACGATCATGTTTTTCTCCTTGGTTGAAAACGATGTAGGGCTATAATAGGACCAACACTAACTTTTCGTAAGTACGTACTTTTTGGTAAGTATGGAAAAAACTTCAAAATCGCTGCGCGCCGCGCTATCGAGCCGCGCCACAAGGCCTGCCAATGTGCTGGCCCCCGAGTGCCCATCCCGGGCGGTATTAAGCCATGTAACCAGCCGCTGGGGCGTCCTGGTGCTGGTGGTGCTCCTGGGCGGGATGCACCGTTTCAGCCAGCTGCGCAAGGAAGTGGGCGGTGTCAGCGAAAAAATGCTGGCGCAGACCCTGGTCGCGCTGGAGGGCGACGGCTTTGTGCTGCGCACCGCCCTGCCCGTGATCCCACCCCATGTGGAATACAGCCTGACGCCCCTTGGCCGCGAGGTCGCGGAACGCCTGGAAGTGCTGGTCGACTGGATCGAAGACAACATGCCGCGCATTGTTGCGCCGCAGGTGTAATACACTTGCAGCGTGGAGCAGAACAACACCATCCTGGTCGCCAGCAGTTCCAGCCTCGATGTCGCGGCGCTGGAGCTGGCGCTCGCCCGGCACCAGTACCGGGTTGAATCGGTCAACAGCGGCGAACATGCGCTGCAGCTTGCCCGCGACGGCGGCATCGTCCTGGTACTGCTCGATACCATCCTGGCCGGCAGTGCCGACCTTGAACTGACCGGCCAGCTGACGCAGGCCGCGCCCGACCGCCGCATTCCGGTACTGCTGATGTCGCACCGCCCCACGCAAGACGAACAGCAGCGCGCGGCCCGTGCCGGGGCAGACGGGTATTTCTCGCTGCCGCTCGCCACCACCAGCGTCGTCGACCATGTCCTGTTCGCACTGAAGGGCCAGCGTATCGGCGGCTTCGACCTGGAAGTGAACTATCACATGATGGCGGCAGCCTCCCCCGACGCCGTCATGCTGCTGGACCTGGACAGCGGCCGCCCCATCGACCTGAATCACCGCGCTGAGCAGATGCTGGGGCGCAGCGCATTGGAATTGCTGTCCTCCCCGCTGTCTTCGCTGTGCGAGCGGGGGCAGATGGAGGCCATGATGCAAAGCGTGCTGGCCGGCGAATTGCGCGTCCACCGCCTGACTTTCCGCCACAGCAGCGGGCGCCTGATCGACTGCAACGCGCGCGGCGTGCGCATCGCCAAGCCTGGCCGCAGGCTGTTCCACGTCCGCTTTGTCGACGTCACAGGCACCCAGCGTGCCGAAGACCTGCGCGTGGGCCAGGAAAGGCTGCTGGAAATGATGGCGCGCGGCGTTCCGCTGGAGGACACGCTGCATAAGCTGGTGCAGCTGGTCGAGTCGCAGTCGGATGGCGTGCTGTGTTCCGTCATGCTGCTCGACGAGGACGGCGTGCATATGCATTGCGGCTGCTGCCCCAGCCTCCCCGCTTCCTACGCCGAGCTGCTGGAGGGCATGGCGATCGGCCCCGGCGTCGGCTCCTGCGGTACCGCCATGCACCGCCGCGAAGCCGTCGTGGTGTCGGATATCGAGCACGATCCGCTCTGGGCGCCCTACCTGGACCTGATCAAGGACTACGGCCTGCGCGCCTGCTGGTCGATGCCGATCATGCAGGACGAGCACAAGGTGCTGGGCTCCTTCGCCATGTACTACCGCACCGTGCGCCATCCGGACGCCGACGAGCAGCGCCTGATCGGCGTCGCCAGCCACCTGGCCAGCATCGCCATCGAACGCGCACGGCGCGAAGCGGAATTGCAGCGCCACCGCAGCCACCTGGAAGAACTGGTCGAGGCCCGCACCGCCGAACTGTCGCGCGCCAAGGAGCACGCGGAGCAGACCAACGAGGAGCTGCAAGCGGCATTGGAAAACCTCAGCATGACGCAGGAAGAACTGGTACGGCGCGACAAGCTGGCCGCGCTCGGCTCGCTGGTGGCGGGCGTGGCGCATGAACTGAACACCCCGATCGGCAACAGCCTGGTTACCGCTTCCACCCTGGCCGACCACACAGCGCAATTGAGCGCCCAGGTGAAGGAAGGCATCCGCCGCTCGGAACTGGACAACTACCTGGCGCGCGCCGGCGAAGCGGGGGACATCATCCAGCGCAACCTGCAGCGCGCCGCCAACCTGGTGGCCAGCTTCCGCCAGATCGCGGTCGAGACCACCGACGCCCAGCGCCGCCGCTTTTTCCTCGACCAGCTGCTGCAGGACATGCTGGCGCCGCTGTGGGCCAGCCTGCCGCAGCCGCGCCCCAACCTGGTGCTGGACGTGGTGCCCGGCCTCCAGTTGGACAGCTATCCCGGCCCCCTCAGCCAGGCCGTGGGCCACCTGGTCGACAACTGCATCGTGCACGCCTTCAGCACGCCGGGCGGCGAGCCTTGCGTGACGATTTCCGCCAGCGCCGTGGGCAGCGAGATCCTGCTGTCGGTGGCGGACAACGGCGCCGGCATCGCTCCCGACCACCTGCGGCGCGTGTTCGACCCTTTCTACACCACGCGGCTGGGGTCCGGCCAGTCCGGCCTGGGGCTGTACATCACGCACAATATCGTCACCGGGGTATTGGCCGGCAACATCACCGTGACCAGCACGCCCGGCCAGGGCGCCACCTTCACCATCCGCATACCTGCCACGGCCCCGCTATGAAAGCACGCCTCGCCTTCCT
Source organism: Massilia eburnea (assembly GCF_009720745.1). Lineage (GTDB taxonomy): Bacteria > Pseudomonadota > Gammaproteobacteria > Burkholderiales > Burkholderiaceae_D > Rugamonas > Rugamonas eburnea. The sequence continues at coordinate 28,591 of NZ_WNKX01000001.1, forward strand.
GTTCCTGGCCGCCAGCGCCGCGATCGCCGCCACTGGCGCCTTCGCCCGCCCCGCCTGGTGGTACCTGTACCAGAGCCGCATCGACGGCCAGCGCGCCTGCTCGCAAACCCCGCTGGGCAAGGGCTGGGTGCAAATGGCTGGTCCATTCAAAGATGCCCATTGCGAAAAGTTGGTGCGTCCTCAATAATGAAGTCAAAGCAAGAAGCAACGCCATCCCACAACGACAAGGAGACCGTATGTTTCAGAATCCCGAGCAGTTCGCCAACGCCACCAAGACACTGTTTGAATTCCAGCTGGAGACCTTCAACACCCTGACCAACCGCGCCATGCAAGGGGTTGAGCAAGCGGTCGCACTGAACATTGCCACGGCGCGCAAGGCGCTGGACGAGCAGATTGAAGCCGGCCGCAAGGTCAATGCCTCCGTCACGCCGCAAGAAGCGCTGGACGTGATCAACGCCCGCCTGCAGCCCGGCATGGCCGCTACGAACGCCTACAACCAGCAGCTGGGCGCCCTGCTGTCGGAAATGTCGAACGACTTCCACAAAGCGGCCGATGCCCACCTGGCCGAAGCAAAATCCAACCTGAGCGCCCTGATTTACGACGTGACCAAGAACGTGCGCCCCGGCTCGGACAACGCGGTGGAAATTGTCAAAAACGCCATCGAAAACGCTTTCAAAGGCTATGAACAGGTGACCCAGGCCACGCGCGACGCCGTCACCGCCTTCGAACAGCAGGTGGAAAAAGCCAACGCCGCTTCCAAGAAGTGACAATGCGGCGGGGGACGCGTTATACTGTATATAAATACAGTTTTCGCGTCGCCTCGCCTGCATGAACCAGATCCTTGAAAATCCGTTCTACTACCTGGACAACTTCCACCAGGTCCTGCACTGGATTGGCGAACGCTATAGCGACCTGCTGACCGACGAAGAAGCCGGATTCCTCGCCAGTTTCCCCACCCTGCCCCAGCCATCCCGCGCCCTGTTCGTGCGCATGGTGATGCGCAAGGGTGAGCTGTTCCGCGCCTCCAAGTTGAGCTATCCCGAGATCGGCTGCACCATGAGCGCCGCCGCGCCGCTGGTCGAGCAAGGCTGGCTGGTGCAAGACCCGGAGCTGACGCTGGACGAGCTGTTCGACCTGCTGCAAAAGCCCGAAATCACCCGCGTCTTCGCCCTGAGCGGCGCCGAACGCAGCGCGCGCAAGGCCGAGCAGCTGGAGGCCTTGCGCGAACGCCACGAAGGCAGCCATCGCTTTACCACCTGGTATGCCGACGCCGGGGACCAGGTCTACCACATCCTGTCCAAGCCCCTGTGCGACCGGCTGCGCCTGATCTTTTTCGGGAACTTCCACCAGGACTGGTCCGAGTTCGTGCTGTCCAACCTGGGCATCTACCGCTACGAAAAGGTGGAGTTTTCGCCAGCGGCGCGCGGCTTCCGTTCACGCCGCGACATCGACGATTACCTCGCCCTGCATGCCTGCCGCGAACGCTTTTCGGAGGGAGAAGACCCGCTGCTGCTGGCGCGCGAGCTGCCCGCGCTGGCCGAAGACAATGAATGGCTGCTCAGCCGCCGCCAGAAGATGCTGTTCCAGTTTGGCCAGCAGCTGGAAAAGCTGGGCAACTGGGCCGGCGCCTTCGAGCTGTACGAGCAATGCGCCTATCCCGGCGCCCGCGCCCGCGCCATCCGCGTGCTGGAAAAGGACGAGCGCCTTGGCCTGGCCTACGAATGGCTGCAGCGCGCGCAAGCCGCGCCGGAAAGCGAGGCCGAACGCCAGCAGCTGCTGCGCATTGCACCGCGCCTGCGCCGCAAGCTGGGGCATATGCGCGAGCCCGCGCACAAGCCAACGCCGGTCGAACGCATCGACCTGGTGCTGCCTATGCCGGCCGAAGAATGGTGGGTGGAAGGCGTGGTGCGCGACCACCTGTGGCAAGACGAAGCGCCCTGCTTCTATGTGGAGAATGCGCTGGCCAATTCCCTGTTTGGCCTGCTGTGCTGGGATGCGGTGTTTGCCGCCATCCCGGGAGCCTTCTTCCATCCCTTCCATCATGGCCCGGCCGATTTGCACAGCGCCGACTTCCAGCGCCGCCGCGCCGCGCTGTTCGAAACCTGCATGGCAAGGCTGGGAGACGGCAGCTACCGCGACGCCATCCGCGCCAACTTCGCCGCCAAGGCAGGCCTGCAGTCGCCCTTCGTGTATTGGGATGCGATCGACGAAGCGCTGCTCGGCCTGGCGCTGGACTGCATTCCCGCCGCCCATTTGAAGCTGTGGTTCGAACGCATCCTGCTCGACATCAAGGCCAACCGCAGCGGCTTCCCCGACCTGATCCGCTTCTGGCCGGACGAAAAGCGCTACCAGATGGTGGAAGTCAAAGGGCCGGGCGACCGCCTGCAGGACAACCAGCTGCGCTGGATCGATTACTGCGCCGAGCACGGCATGCCAGTTTCGGTCTGTTACCTGGCATGGGAAGAATGAGCTACACCATTGCCGTCCGCGCCCTGTGCGAATTCACCGCCAAACAAGGCGACCTGGATTTGCGCTTCACGCCCACGCCAACCGCGCAGGAGGGCATCGAAGGCCACGCCATCGTCACCAGCCGCCGCGATGAAGGCTATGAGCGCGAAGTGAGCCTGTCCGGCGACTTCGGCCCGCTGCACGTGCGCGGCCGCGCCGACGGCTACGCCCCGCGCCAGAACCAGCTCGAAGAAATCAAGACCTACCGCGGCGACCTGTCGCGCCAGCCGGCCAACCACCGCATCCTGCACTGGGCCCAGCTCAAGGTATATGGCCACCTGCTTTGCGCCGCGCGCGAATTGCCGGCCGTGCGCCTGGCCCTGGTCTACTTCGACATCGGCACGCAAAAGGAAACCGTGCTGACCGAAGAGGCGGATGCCGCCACGCTGCGCGCCTTCTTTGAAGAACAATGCGGCCGCTTCATCGCCTGGGCCGAGCAGGAACTGGCGCACCGTACCGCACGCGACGGGCAATTGCGAACGCTGCGCTTCCCGCACGCCGACTTCCGCCCCGGCCAGCGCCAACTGGCCGAAGCGATGTTCAAGGCCAGCGCGCGCGGCTGCGCGCTGCTGGCGCAGGCGCCGACCGGCATCGGCAAGAGCATCGGCAGCATCTTCCCCATGCTGAAGGCCAGCGCCGAGCATGGCCTCGACAAGGTGTTCTTCCTGGCCGCCAAAACAAGTGGCCGCAGCATGGCGCTGGGCGCGGTCGAGACCATCAAGCGCAGCGCGCCTTTGCTGCCGCTGCGCGCGCTCGAACTTGCCGCCAAGACCACCGCCTGCGAAAACCCGGACAAGGCCTGCCACGGCGAATCCTGTCCACTGGCGCAAGGCTTCTACGACCGGCTGCCCGCCGCCCGTGCCGCCGCCCTGCAGCAGAACATGATGGACCGCGCCTCGGTGCGCGAAGTCGCGCTGGCGTACCAGGTATGTCCGTATTATCTGCAGAGCGAACTTGTGCGCTGGGCCGACGTGGTGGTGGGCGACTACAACTACTACTTCGACATCAGTGCCATGCTGTACAGCCTGACGCAGATGAACGGCTGGAAGGTCAGCGTGCTGGCGGATGAAGCCCACAACATGATTTCGCGCGCCCGCAAGATGTATTCCGCCGAAATGGACCACGTGCGCCTGCGCGTGCTGCGCAAGACCGCGCCGGAAGCGCTGCGCAAGCCGCTGGACCGCGTGCATCGGCAATGGAGCGCGCTGGAAAAGGCGCAGGAAGCCGAATACGCCAGCCACGCCGTATTGCCCGAAAAGTTCATGGCGGCGCTGCAAACGGCCTGCACGGAAATTGGCGATTACATGTCCGAGCACCCGGCCTGGTTCGACGCCGATGTACTGGACTTCTATTTCAACGCCCTGCTATTTGGCCGCCTTGCCGAGAGTTTCGGCGAGCATTCGCTGTTCGACATCGAAAAGTCCGACGGTGGCCGCGGCGCCGCTGCGGGGCGCGTGAATTCCGTGCTCTGCATCCGCAACATCCTGCCGGCCCCCTTCCTCAAGCAGCGCTTCGAGGCAGCGCACGCGGTGGCCCTGTTCTCCGCCACGCTCAGCCCATGGAACTATTACGCCGACACGCTTGGCATGCCGGCGGACACGGCCTGGGTCGACGTCGCCTCCCCGTTCGACGCACAGCAGCTGCAAGTCCACATCGCCAGCCACATCTCGACCCGCTACCAGCACCGCGGCCGCTCGCTCATCCCGATCGCCGCGTTGATGGGCGAACAGTACCAGCGCCAGCCCGGCAACTACCTGGCCTTTTTCAGCAGCTTCGATTACATGGAAAAGGTGGCCGACCTGTTCGCCGCGCGGCACCCGGACATTCCGTTGTGGCGGCAGGAGCGCCGCATGGATGAAGCAGCGCGCGATGCCTTCCTCGCCCGCTTCCGCGCCGGCGGCGAAGGCATCGGCTTTGCCGTGTTGGGCGGCTCCTTCGGCGAAGGCATCGACCTGCCGGGCGACCGCCTGATCGGCGCCTTCATCGCAACCCTCGGCCTGCCGCAGATCAATCCGGTCAACGAGCAGATCAAAGCCCGCATGGAAGCGGCCTTTGGCGCCGGCTACGACTACACTTACCTCTACCCCGGCCTGCAGAAAGTCGTGCAGGCCGCCGGCCGCGTGATCCGCACCACCAGCGACCGCGGCACCGTCCACCTGATCGACGACCGCTTTGCCCGCCCGGAGATCCAGGCCCTGCTGCCCGCCTGGTGGCATGTCGAAGCGCAGAACTTTTCCGGCTAGTCGCTGCCCAAGCTCAATATCGCCCCCTGCGGTTTGTTACGGAACGTGGTTTTGTGGCCGGCATGTTTAACGCCTGCGCTGGCCTGGGCCACACAGCAAGGCGTGGTTCTCCTTGCGCTGGCGGATAACAGCCTGGCGTTCCTCTTCGGTTGCCACCACACCCTGCCTGAAACTGATTTTCTTGGCCTGTTCAGCATACGCAATCTGCTGCGCGTCACGCGTGCAGACTTCGTCATCGGTCATCGGCTTGTTGGAGCGGTGCATGCTCGGATTATAGGGCTCGCGCGCGGCAGCATCGGCAGCGTCATCGTTTGCCTGCTCACGCTGCATCCTTCGTTCACGCGACTCGCGTTCGCGCTGGCGCCAATCGTCGGCTGCCGGTGCCGCTGGAACTGCCGGCTGCGCTGGGCGCTGCACCGTAAGTTCCTTTGAGTTGACGCCATCTTGCGGCCGATCAGAATAATGGACCTTGCCGCCCGCATCCGTCCACTTATAGAGCTGCGCATGCGCAGGCACGGCAGCCATTGCGATCAACAAGGGAATTATTTTTTTCATGTGGCAAGTATATGGAAAACAATGCCCGCCATGTCTCACACATTGTCACTCGCCGCCAACGGGCGGCGTCCCGGCAATCAGCCCAACCAATCCTCGCGCAATAAGCCGTACTGAACCAGGTCGTGATGCTTGCCGGCCCAGTATCCAGCCTGGCGCAGCAAGCCTTCACGCTTGAAGCCCAGGGCTTCGGCCGAGCGCAAGGAATCAGCATTATCAGGATGAATCTGAGCCTCGACGCGGTTCAGTTCCATATGTTCCCAGCCCCATTGCAAAACGGCGCCCAATGCCTCACGCATGTAGCCGTTTCCACGCACGCGGGGATGTAATTCATAGCCCACGGTGCAGCGGCGCCAGTTGCGCTGCCAGGCGAACAGGCCGCAGGTTCCCACCAGTTGATCTTCACCTTTGATTTGCAGGCCCCAGCGTGTGCCGGGATTTGCCAAGTTCCGCCAGCCCGCAAAGAGTTCGATCAGCTTGACCGCTGCCGCCTCGTCAGGCAGCGGGTCAGAACCAAACCACCTCATCGACTCCCCGTCTCCATGCACCGCAAACAGCGCAGCAGCATCCGGAAGCACGATCTCGCGCAACAGAAGGCGTTCGGTTTCCAGCAATGGGAAGTCAGCGGAATTCATCGCGACGTGATTCGCTCATATTCAAGCTTTGCGTCATCATCCACGACGGGGGCTATTCCAAGCGCTGCACGGTGTACGTTTGAGCCTCGTGTCTTGACGCCCGAAACCCAATACTCTTCTCCAGTTTCGCAGTCCATGAAATTGCCGCGAATGCAGCCACCGGCAATCGACCGAAGTGATCGCCTTTTGTAATAGACGGTTCGCCCGGTCTTCGAAAACGTAGCCCAGCCAATCCACGCCGGCTGTCCAGCCAGCAGGCCGTCCTTGTTCTCAATGTACATGAGCCGTTTCCCACGCCCGCGGGTGAGCTGTGTCGATTTCATGACTGATTCCGTGTGTGGACTGAAAATTTTCGAAACAATAATACTCGGAATCTATAGCCCTTTCACCTTCTGGTAGCCGCTGCGGCTGACCGGGATCTTGCGGCCATCTTTCAGCACCGCGCAGTGGCTATCCTTGGTGACCTGCTCGATACGTTCGATGCGCTCGACATTGACGATCCATGAGCGGTGCAGGCGCACGAAGCGCGTCTGGTCCAGCTGCTCTTCCAGTTCCGACAGGCGCTGGTTTTTCAGGTACGGCTTGCCCTCGGCCAGGATCTCAACGTAATCGTCCTGCGCCTCGATGGAGTCGATGCGCTCCGCCGAAATCACGTGCACGCGCGCGCCATCGCGGATCAGCACACGCTCCAGCGGGCCGTTGCGGGTTGCCGCCTCGGCCGCCATCTGCGCCACAGCAGGCCGTTCGGCGCCCAGCCGCGTGCGCACGTGCGCCAGGGCCTGGTCCAGCCGCTCCTGCGGATAAGGCTTGAGCAGGTAATCGATGGCATGGACTTCAAATGCCTTCAGCGCGTACTGGTCATAAGCGGTGGCGAACACATAATGCGGCTTGCTGCCGGCCAGCTCCACCACCTCAAAGCCATCCAGCTTGGGCATCTGGATGTCGAGAAACACCACATCCGGCTCCAGTTCGGCAATCGCCTTCACGGCCTCGAAGCCGTTACCGCATTCCGCCACCACCTCCACGTCCGCATGGGCATGCAGGTACTCCCGCAGGACGCCGCGGGCTAATTCTTCATCATCGACAATGATGACGCGCATGATTCAGGGCTCCTTCGTCTCAGCAGGCAGCATCAGGGCTACCCGGTAATGATTGTTCTCGTGTGTGCAATGCACACTGGCCTCGTGGCCGTAGGCCGCCGCCAGCCGCTCGCGCACATTGACCAGGCCGATGCCGTTGCCCTTACGGGGCGGCGTGTCCGGGTCGGTATCGTTTTCCACGGCAATCTTCAGCAGCGAGCCTTCCCGGCGCGCGTCGATGCGCACCGTACCGCCCTCCGCCAAGCCGCCGATGCCATGCTTGACAGCGTTTTCCACCAGCGGCTGCAGGATCATCGGCGGCAGCAGGCATGGCAGCGCCGATTCATCCACTTCCTGCTCCACCTCAAGCCGCGCGCCGAAACGCACTTTTTCAATCGCCAGGAAATGGCCGATCAAGCGCACCTCCTCCTCCAGCGTAATCTTGCCCTGCGCCTCGATGCCCAGGCTTTGGCGGAAGAAGTCAGACAGGCGTTGCGTCATGTCGCGCGCGCGCTTGGCGTCGATGGAAGTCAGCGCGCTGATCGAGTTCAGGCTGTTGAACAGGAAATGCGGATCGATCTGGGTGCGCAGCATGCGCAATTCCGCGTCGCGGGCCAGCAGCTTGGACTCCAGTTCGCGCTGCTCCGCCTGGCGGGCCCGGACAAATTCACCGAGCAGGTAATTCAGCGTTGCCAGCAGGCCGTACATCAGGACGCCCAGCGAGAACAGCAAGGCCGTAAGCTGAGGCCTGTCCTTGATGCCCGTGGCGCCGAACGATTCGGCGGCGATATTCCACACCCGCATCAGGAACACCCACAGGAAGCCTGCCCATACCGCCGCGGTCAAGGTCGACACCAGAATCACGGCCGGGCTGCGTTCGCGCAGCGGGTTGGCCTTGCACATGTAATAGGCCGAAAAGCCGGCGCCGACGGAAAACAGCAGCGTGACCGGCACTGCAAACAGCATGGCGCGCAGCCAGGGCTCGTCGCCCAGCTGCGCCACCGCACCGCCCAAGCCCAGCCCCAGCAGCAGCCATACCGTCAGGTACAGCAGGACGCCGCTTCGGCTGCTCAAGACGCGCTGCATCAGTTACGGATATCCACGCCGCCCATGACGGCGGTGCCACGCACCACCAGGCGTTTGCTGGCATCCTTGGGCTGCATGGTCTTCTCTTCAAAACCGCCCAGGATAGGCGTGCCTTCCAGTTCCACCGTCCAGTCGGTCGGCACCTTGATCGAGATACCGCCCATCAGGGCAAACACGTTCAGCACAGCGACGCCGTTCATCGATGCGGTACGCATATCCAGGTCGATGCCGCCCATCACACTGGTCAGGTCGCCACCGCGGAAGTCCTGGGTCGTCACCTTGCAATGAACGCCGCCGAAGATGGCCGTCTGGTCCAGCACGCGCTCACCGGTCGCGCCTTCGCTCCTGGAGAAAATGGCAGTGTCGTCCACCAGCCCGTTCGCCTCTTCGCTGCCGGCGGCCGCTTGCTGGCTGCGCTTGTGGGCACGGAACACCATCATCAAGCCCAGGCCGATGATCCCGATCGGGAACAGCGTCTGCCAGCTGATGTAGATCAGGCCCAGGCCTTTCAGCAGCGAGACGGCGCCAAAGCCAATCATGAAGATGCCGGCCACTGCTGCCCCGCTGCCGCGGCGCGGCGCTTGCGCCAGGGTCGAGGCGCCAACCAGCATCAGGATGAAGGGCCAGAAATGCACCCGCATGTCGAGGTCGATCCAGCCCAGGTTATCGATCAGGAACAGGAAACCGGCCAGGATGACGCCGGCGCCAACCAGCATCTGCGTTGCGGTATTGCGTTGGCGGTAGCGGCGATTGCGCATTCTCATCTTACTTCTCCTCTTTATCGGCGGTGTATTTAATCACAACTGGCTGGGCCAGCATGCAGATGCCTGCAATGATGACCAGGATCGGCCAGCTGTTGTGGAAGGTCAGCCCCCACAAGTGTTCGAACGAAACGTAGAACCAGCCGGCGAAGGCGATATGGCACAGGCCATCCACCACATGCCTTGGCGTAGTCGGAGGGATTAGCTTGAGGGCGCCGAATGCCATGGCCAGGAAGGGCCAGTAACGCCACCACATGCCGATGGGCGGGACCTGGATGTCGGTCAGCAGCAGCACGCCCACCGCGACCACAATCAAGCCCCAAAGCAGCTGGCTGCGGCTTTCCATCTTCTTGCTCATTTCTTGCTCCCCGTTGATTGGATGGGTGAACTTTATCGGGGAGCCCGCGGCGGCGAAACCGCTGTTCGGTGAATGGCGGCGGCGGTTCGGTGAACGGCGAAGTTTTCAGCGAACGGCGAAAAAAAACCCGCCGGGCGGCGGGTCACGGGGAGGTTACGGGGGCCTAACGCCCAGTTTCCATTTTCGCTTCGAACAGCATCAAGCCCCAACCCAGCTGACGGCGAATCTCCTCTGGCGATGGAGGTGGCTTAACTGCTTGCGAACGGCGTTCAAGGTATTCCCGTACCACATACTTGGATGGGTGGTTCGTCTGGGTCATGATAGGCCTCCGTATTCTGCTTTTTAGTTCGCTTCAATCACGGTTCCATCTTATTTCTCCACCCTCCCGCAAACGGTGCGTTTGCGAACAATTCCTCGGTCAGTTCGGCTCTTGTTCCTGTCGGAATCGGCCTACGAAATGTGTCGCGCCAGGCTTGCAGGCTCGAGCACTGAAAAATTTATCGCTTGACGGATTTTCAAATTTGGGCAGTGCCCCGCAAGCGCCGCCAGGGACTGTTCGCTCGAAAACATACACACTTCATTAATGAAATATCGACAAAAAGGGGTGGGCTATATTGGTCAGCGTTGGCAAGCAGGAAAGGTTATGTTTTCAGCAGGCCACTGACGATATGACCGGGCAACCTCTTGCGCGCTGACAACCGCTTCACCTTCACAACAACACTATCTCAAGGGGTATTAACATGAAGAAAGCGTTACTAAGCAAGGTAGCTGGAACCCTGATGCTATCCGCCGGGCTGTTCGCCAGCTCCGGCGCCATGGCGCAAACCACGTTGGGCTTTGACGCTGCGGGCGACGCCATCTTTGGCGCGCTCCACGCATCGCCTGGGGACTATATCGATACCTACCTGTTCTCGGTGGACACCAATGCCAGCTATGCGAGTGGTACCGCCGTGGTGGGCAAAACCTGGTTCGATGGTTCCCGACTGGCAAACTATGGCATAACTGGCATCCAGTTCTTCAGGGTCAATGCCGACGACAGCCACACTGACCTGGGCACCACGTTCAACACCTCGGGCGGCATCGAGTTCTTCCCGATCGACGCGTTGATGTCCGGTAACTACGGTTTCACGGTCACAGGCAGCACCGCCATCAGTGGAATGGGCGGTTCCTATGCCGGTAACCTGAACCTGGCTGCTCCGGTTCCAGAACCAGCTACCTATGCGATGCTGCTGGTTGGCGTAGGCCTGCTAGGCCTGGCGTCCCGCCGCAAGTCCAACGACAAGCTGGGCTAAGCCGCAACCACATCCCCCCGTGGAAACCCGCTGCGGCGGGTTTTTCATTTGCTTACTTCTTGGCGCCTGCTGCGGGAACGGGCTTCGCATCGGCCACGCCGACCTCGTGGGTCGCAGCCACCTGGGCTACATAGGGCCCTGGATCGGTGCAAGACGGCAATGGGGTCGCCGTTGCGGATGGCTTTTTGCCGCTTCCCTTGGTCTTGAAGTAATAGGCAGCGACGCGGTCCTGCGCGAGGCAGAGCTTGTAGGCGGCGACCTTATCGGTCCAGGCTTGCTTGTCCTTGGCGGCGGCAGCGGCAGCTTTCTGCTCTTCCGTAGGTACGGGCAGCTTGGCTTGTGCGGCGCAGGCAGCAAACAGCGCCAGGGTAATCAGGGACTTCATCATCGCTTGCTCCTCAAACGGTCTTGGGCGCCGGCGGCGGGACGGGCTCGCCATCGTGTTCAGGGGCGCGCATGCGCGGCACTTTGCCTTCCACCACCTCCTGATACCAGATATCGTGGTGCTCGCGCGCCCAGGCGTCGTCCACATAGCCTTCGCGCATGGCTTTGTAGGCGCCTTGCATGCCTATCGTGCCGAGGTAGATGTGGCCGAGCGCAAACCCCATCATCAGCACAGTGCAGGTGATGTGCAGCAGGTTGGCGCCCTGCATCAGGAAGCGGGTGTATTCCAGGTTCGGCACCAGCTTGTCGAGCACGAAACCGGAGCCGCTGGCGGCCAGGCCCAGCAAAGTCACGCCGCCCCAGAACCACAGCTTTTCACCGGCATTGAAGCGGCCAGCCGGGGCGTGGCCCTTGCCGAACATGCCGCCCAGTTTCGCCAGCCATGTGATGTCGGCAGCAATCGGGAAGTTGTCCTTCACGAAGATGGCGAAGGTGACGATGATAGAGACCGTGAACAGCGGGCCAACGAAGTTGTGGATCGTCTTCAGCGCATAGGTCAGGTAGCCGAACAGCGTATGGCCGATGACCGGCATCAGCAGGAACTTCCCGAACATCATGCACAGGCCGGAGAGCGCCAGCAGTACAAAGGTGATGGCTGTTGTCCAGTGCACGAAGCGTTCGACTGGGGTGAAGCGCTGTATCTTGCGGCCGGTCGGCGGTGAATGGACCTTGATCGGGCCTTTAGCGAAATACATCGCTGCCAGGATGGCGAGTACGCCAAGTATCAGCCAGCCGCCGATGCTGATCATCGGGCCGTTGCGGAAGCGGCGCCAGGCCTCGCCGGCGGTGACCGGGAGCGGCTGCCCGGGATACTGCGCTTTGGGCTGGATCAGGACGCCGGATTCGGGATATGGCAGGCTGCTGTAGTTCGCTTCCCCGGAAACCACCTTGCGCCATACCGGCGCGTTGTTGCCGGGCTGGTCGCGCGAACGTTCGGCCTGGTTCTGCTTGAGGATGTCGATCGATTCGACGCGCGGCGGCGCGGCGCTTGCCACTGCGCCGTCCTTGGCCGGTGCGGCGGCGCTACCCGGCGCGGGGCTTTGCCCGGCTGCTGGTGGGGCGCTTTGCGGGCCGAGCGCGGGAGCATCGGCGGCGAGCGAGGTGCCGGCGGCGAGCGCCACGGCCAGCATTGCCAACCATCGTTTCATGGCAAGCCTCCCTAACGGTTGGTCTTCACGTACTCATTCTGGAGCTGTCCGCGTTCGCGCACCTGGCGCTCCCAGGCCAGCTTGTCGCCCGGCGTCCAGCCCTTGGCCACTTCCGCATCGTGTGCGCCCTTGTACGCCGGCTCATCACCGCGATTCACCGCACTGCCCTGCTTCGACTGCGACACTTCGCCGCAACCCGCCAGCGCCAGCAGCGCTATCAAATAAAGTTTCATGACTTAGCCTCCGGTTTGCCGTAAGCCGTGCCCCATCCCCACACCTCGCTGCCCTTGCCGCGCGTGACCACACGGGTGCGGAAGATCTCCGCCACCACATCGCCATCGCCGCCCAGCAGCGCCTTGGTCGAGCACATTTCCGCGCAGGCCGGCAGTTTGCCTTCGGCCAGCCGGTTGCGGCCATACTTTTCAAATTCGGCCTGCGAGCCGTTTTCTTCCGGCCCGCCGGCGCAGAACGTGCACTTGTCCATCTTGCCGCGCAAGCCGAACGTGCCGTTCGACGGGAACTGCGGCGCGCCAAATGGGCAGGCATAAGAACAGTAGCCGCAGCCGATACAGGCATCCTTGTTATGCAGGACCACGCCTTCTTCTGTGCGGTAGAAGCAGTCGACCGGGCAGACCGCCATGCAGGGCGCATCCGAGCAATGCATGCAGGCCACCGAGACCGATTTTTCCTGGCCGATGACGCCGTCGTTGATCGTCACCACGCGGCGCCGGTTCACGCCCCAGGGCACCTCGTGCTCGTTCTTGCATGCCGTCGCACAGGCGTTGCATTCGATGCAGCGCTCCGTGTCGCAAATGAATTTCATCCGTGCCATGGCTATCTCCTCAGCCCACGAAGCGTTCGATATTGCAGATGGTCGTCTTGGTCTCCTGCATCATGGTGACCGAGTCATAGCCGTAGGTTGTGGCAGTGTTGACCGCCTCGCCGCGCACGATAGGCGCCGCCCCTTCCGGGTAATACTCCAGCAAGTCCTTGCCCTGCCACCAGCCGGAGAAGTGGAAAGGAATGAAGGCCGTATCGACGCCCACGCGCGGCGTTACCAGCGCCCGCACCTTGATGCGCGCGCCGGTCGGCGTCGACACGATCACGTACTCGCCGTTGCGGATGCCGCGGTCCGACGCTGCCTTGGGATTGATCTCGACGAAGTTCTCCTGCTGCAGTTCCGCCAGCCAGGGATTGGAACGCGTTTCCTCCCCGCCCCCTTCGTACTCCACCAGCCGCCCGGACGTGAGAATGATCGGGAATTTCTTCGCCAGTCCGTCGTCGACTGCCTTCTGCTGCACGGTCTTGTACAGCGTCGGCATGCGCCAGAAGGCTTTCTTGTCGTCGTGCGTCGGGTACTTGGCTACCAGGTCCGGCCGCGTGCCGAACAAAGGCTCGCGATGCAGCGGCACCGGATCAGGGAAATTCCACACCAGGGCACGTGCCTTGGCGTTGCCGAACGGGTGCACGCCATGCACCTTCAGGCAGACGCGCTGGATGCCGCCCGACAGGTCGGTCTTCCAGTTCTTGCCCTCGGCCGCCTTCTTCTCGTCCTCGGTCAGGTCGTCCCACCAGCCCAGCTTTTTCAGCAGCACATGGTCGAATTCGGGATAGCCGGTCGTGATTTCTGAACCCTTGGAATACGAGCCGTCTTCCGCCAGCAGGTTCACGCCGTCGCGCTCGACGCCGAAATTGGCGCGGAAATTGCCGCCGCCATCCATCACGTGCTGCGAATTGTCGTACAGGTTGGCCGAGCCGGGATGCTTCAGTTCCGGCGTGCCATAGCAAGGCCAGGGCAGGCCGAAATAATCGCCCGTCAGGTCGTAGCCGGTCTCCGCATCCTTGCCGCCTTTGCAGCGCAAAGTCTTCACGTCGAACATGTGCATATTGCGCATGTGGGCCTTCAGCCGCTCCGGCGACTGGCCCGTGTAGCCGATGGTCCAGCTGCCGCGGTTGATCTCGCGCAGCATGTCTTCCGGTTCCGGCTCCATCATATTGCCCTTGCCAGGCACCAGCTTGATCTTGGCGACAAGCTGTTTGGCGAAGCCGAGCTTTTCCGCCAGCTGGTACATGATCATGTGGTCGGTGCGCGATTCGAACAGCGGCTCAATCACCTTTTCGCGCCATTGCACCGAGCGGTTGGAGGCAGTCACCGAGCCGGAGGTTTCGAATTGCGTCGCCGCCGGCAGCAGGTAGACTGCACGGTTGGCGTTAAGCTGCTGCCCATCCACCTTCATTGCAGCCATGGCGGCGGTGGCGGATGGATATGGGTCGATCACGACCAGCAGATCCAGCTTGTCCATCGCCTTCTTCATTTCCAGCCCGCGCGTTTGCGAGTTTGGCGCATGGCCCCAGAAAATGACTGCCTTGACGTTGCTGTCCTGGTCGATCAGTTCATTTTTCTCGAGCACCGCATCAACCCAGCGCGACACCGTCGTGCCGGATTTTTCCATCATGGCCTGCGAGGCGAACTGGCTCTTGACCCATTCGTAATCCACACCCCACACGGCGCACCAGTGCTTCCAGGCGCCGGCAGCCAGGCCGTAATAGGCCGGCAGCGAATCCGGATTGGGGCCGACGTCGGTCGCCCCCTGCACATTGTCGTGGCCGCGGAAGATATTGGTGCCGCCACCGCTCTTGCCTACGTTTCCCAGCGCCAGCTGGAGAATGCAGGATGCGCGCACGATCGCATTGCCGATGGAGTGCTGGGTCTGGCCCATGCACCAGACCACGGTGGAGGGCCTGTTTTTGGCCATCGTTTCGGCAGCCTGCAGGACTTGCGCTTCCGGCACGCCGCAAGCTTCCTCGACTTTGTCGGGAGTCCACTTGGCGACTTCCTCGCGCACCTTGTCCATACCGTAGACGCGGGCGGCGATGTACTCCTTGTCTTCCCAGCCGTTCTTGAAGATATGCCACAGCATCCCGTACAGGAACGGTATGTCCGAACCAGAGCGGATGCGGATGTACTGGTCCGACTTCGCCGCGGTACGCGTGTAGCGCGGATCGACCACGATCATCTTGCAGCCGTTTTCCTTCGAATGCAGCATGTGCAGCATCGAGACCGGGTGCGCCTCCGCCGCATTGGAGCCGATATACATGGCCGCCTTGGCGTTCTGCATATCGTTGTAGCTGTTGGTCATGGCGCCATAGCCCCAGGTATTCGCCACACCCGCCACGGTGGTGGAATGGCAGATGCGCGCCTGGTGGTCGCAGTTATTGGTGCCGAAGAAGGAGACGAATTTACGCAACAGTGCCGACTGCTCGTTATTGTGCTTGGAGGAGCCGACGAAGAAGACCGAATCCGGCCCATCCTTCTTTTTCAACTCCAGCAGCTTGGCTGAAATCTCTTGCAGGGCCTGGTCCCAGCTGATGCGCTGGTATTTGCCATTCACCAGCTTCATGGGATATTTGAGCCGGAACTCGCCGTGGCCGTGTTCGCGCAGCGCGGCGCCCTTGGCGCAATGCGAGCCAAGGTTGATCGGCGAATCGAAGACCGGCTCCTGCCGGATCCAGATGCCGTTCTGCACCACCGCGTCCACCGAGCAGCCCACCGAGCAATGGCTGCAGACGGTGCGCCGCACCACCGGCTTGCTATCGTTACCAGCAGCGGCAGGTTCTTTCGCCTGCGCCTTGCGCATCAGCGAAAGCTGCCCCGCCGCCAGCCCGATGCCGACGCCGATGCCGGAGCGTTTGAGGAAGGCGCGCCGGTCCATGGTTGGCAGGGCGCGCGCCAGGCTGCCCTCCAGGCTCGCTGCGAATCGGCCAGGCGCACGAGGGCCTGCCGGCCCTTTACGTGTCAGGAGCATCATCTTGCCCTCCACTCAGATCTTGGTGGTGCGGTAGTACTTCTTGATATGTTCCGTGAGGCGGTAGCCGTCGCCGGGAGGTGGCTCGGCTTCCGCAGGCGCCGTCGCTTCGGGCGGACTGCTCGCCATTTTCGCAGCGACACCGGCAGCGGCCAGGGCCCCTATGCCGGTGAAGAATGACCGTCTTCCAGGTTTGGATTGGGTTGACATCTTGGTCTCCCTTAGCCAACAACAGTTAGTCTTTTTACACTAGCACAAATAATTTAACATTGCAGCAAGCTAGTCCATATCGAACGCCTGAGTTTCGACTTCGACGAAGCTGCGCGCCAGTCCGCCGACGGCGCGGTAGTACGACGCCCGGGGATGGGCGTCGATCGCATCGAACAGCTGGTTCGCCCATGGTTGGATATGGGAACCAAAGAATTCCTTCTGTGTTGCAATGCTGCCATGCAGCAGCCTCATCGCATCGCACAGGGCGGCGAAATGGTCTTCGCTCTCGGACAGGTGTTCGGAGCGTTCCAGCCCCAGCCGCGCCAGGTCGCTGCGCAAGGCCACCAGCGGTTTCTCCATCAGGAAGCCGGACAGGTAATACGAGCCATACAGCATGATCTCCGCCTTGCCGACGCCGATGAAGAGCGCTTCATATTCATCCCGCGCGCGTTCGGCATCGGTCTGGCTGCAGGCGGTTTGCAGGCCGCGCCAGGCATCGGCCAGCACGCCGTCTCCTTCAATGGCCGCGCCTTCGATCAGGTCCAGCACCGCCTGCGATGGCGGGCCGTAGAACAGCATGGAGAGCACACCGTACAGTTCGGAGCGTGCATATTCTTCGTCTTCGGTCATCAGCGTTTTACCTCAAAGATGGTGACTTCTTTTTCGGGCTGCAGCATGTCGATGACGCGGCAGTCGGGGCACATGCGCAAGCGCTCGATGTTGCCGGCGAAGGCGCCGTGGCCGGCGAGCTTGGCGACCATGTTTTCGACCATTTGCAAGGTGCCAAACGGTTTCTGGCATTTGATGCAGTGGTAAGGCTGCGCTTCGTTGATGACACGCGCCTGCTTTGCCGCAGCACCTATCGCAAGGCGCGGCTGCAGCGCCAGCGCCTGTTCCGGGCACGTATTCACGCACAGGCCGCACTGCACGCAGTTCGCTTCCGTGAAGCGCAGCTGGGGCATCTGCGGGTTGTCGGTCAGGGCCGATTCGGGGCAGGCGCCGACGCAGGCCATGCACAGCGTGCATTTGTCCGTGTCGATTGCAACCGCGCCGAAGGGGGCGCCCGGTGGCAGGGCTATGCAGTCCTGCGGCGTTGGCGCATGCTGCGCGAGATGCGTGATCGCGAAGTCCAGCGTCTCACGCTTTGCCGCCGCAACGTGGAATGCCGCCGCAGGCATGGCGGCCGGCCGCCCCGGCAAGACAAAGCGCTGCAGTTCGCGATCGAGCTCCTCGGCGTCGCGCGTACGCAGCAAGTGCAGCCGCACGGTGTGATAGCCCAAGCCGTCGATGATCGCTTGCGCGATTTCCATTTGTGCCGTGAGCGCATCAAGGTATTGCGGCGCTTCCCCGCCGGTCGCCAGGACGGCCACGTCGGCTGCGCCGTAGGCGACGGCTGCAAGCCACAAGTCCATGCCCACCGATGCGACGTGATGCACAGGGACCGGCAGCACGCGCGCCGGAACGCCGCGCGCCGCGCCAGCCGCCGCAAGCTGCCCGAGCTGCCGCACCAGCCCGCCGCCCTCCTCTTCGCTGTGCACCAGCAGCGCAGGGCGCACGCCACCGGCACGGACGTAAGTGGCCAGCAAGGTACGCAGCTTCTCACCGAAATCGCTCGCACGCGGCCAGGCATACGTCAGCGCGCCGGACGGGCACACCGTCGTGCAAGCCCCGCATCCCGCGCATAGTTGCGGCGTCACCTTGATATGGTCGCCAGCACTGGAAATCGCCTCCGCCGAACAGATATCGATACAGGCGTTGCAGCCCGGCTGCCTGCTGCGGCTATGCGCGCAAATGCTCTCCTTGTATTGAAAGAAGCGCGGCTTGCTGAACGTGCCGACCATTTCCGATATCTGCAGTGCAGCCAGGGCGGCCGCAGCGTCATCGGCGCCCGGCGCGAAATAGCCTTGCGGCGGCTGGTGCATGCGCAGCAGCGGTTCATCGTGCAGGTCAAGCACCAGGTCGAATTCGCCGCTGCGGTCCCTGTCAATGCGCTCGAAGTCGATTGCCGCCACCGCACCGCAAGCCGCGACGCAATCGCGATGCGAAGTGCAGGCAGCGAGATCAACCTGATATGCGAGACTGATGGCGCCTTCCGGGCACGCCTTTACGCAAGCGTTACAACGCGTGCACAACTCAAGGTCGATCGGATTGGTTTGCTGCCAGCTGGCCTGGAAAGCGCCCAGCCATCCTTTCACGCGCGGCGCGCTGCCACTAAAGGTTGGCCAGGCGTGGCCGGCCAGCGCGGCTTCATCGCCATCCGTGAGCAGGACGCTCACCTGCAGTTGGCGCTCCAGCTTGCGTGCCCACGCAAGCACGCGCCGTGCAGGGCCGACCAGTAATACGCGGCCTTCCGAGCCGTATTCGACTTCCGGCACCGGCTCCGGATCGGGCAGACGGGCAGCGGCCAGCAAAGCGGCCATCTTGGGCATGGCGTGCCGCGCCTCCTCGCTCCAGCCACCGGTTTCGCGCAGGTTCACGAAGCGCAGCGGCGCCACTGCAGGTTTCATCTCCGCCAGCTCGCGGAATAGCGGTTCTTCCTGGGTGCAGCCGACGATGATGCGCTCCGCTCCCTCCAGGGTTTCAAGGTACTGATTGACTTCGCGGCGGCATAACTGGCTGGCCACTGGCAGCGCCCCATCGCCCAATGCGCTGCCGATTGCGGCGCCGTCCAACGGCATGGTGTTATTGCAGTTACAGATCCTCGTCTTTTGGCTCATCGTTTTCTTCCGCCGCGATCTCGCGCGCGATAAAGTCCTTGGCGTGGTTGAGGGCTGCCACCATCAATGGCGTCAGGGGTTCGAACTTGTTGTAGTCGTCGATGTAGGTATCCAGCCCGTCCATCACATTGAAGTGTGGATCCGAGAACAGCTTTTTCAGCGCAGCGCGGCGCACAGTCTCATCGACGCCGCGTGCAATGAACGGGGTGAAGTCGGAATCCGCCGTCAGCTGGCCCACCTGTTCGAGCGTTGGCGCAGGGCGTTCGGCTTCGGGATCTTCGGCGATGGGCAGCTCGGGCGATTCGGCAGAAGGCAAATCGGCGCCCGACTGCGCCTCCGCTTTGACGCGCGACCAGCGGGCAAAGAAAGTTTCAGCGGCCATGACGCCGCCCTCCCTCGTCATGCGCCATCTGCTGTACCGCGGCGCCGCCTTCGAATGATGGACGGCGGCGCTTGCCTTTGGGCTCCGGGCGATAGTATTCCACGACAAAAGAGCCCAGCTTCTCCATGATTGGCGCAGGCAATGGCAAGGTGTCTACCTGCTCACCGCCGTCCATGAGCCGTGCGGCTTCGTTATAGGACAAGGTCACGAACTGCGGCACGGCCAGTTCCCCCTCCATGCGCCACATGATGAACCAGCAAGGCGCGCCGGAATCAAGATTCAGGAAGTAGCCCTCCGCCTCGTCGGAATACAAGCGCGTCGACAGGCCGGGATAAAGCCACAAGGTCGCGGAAGGATCATCCCGCAAGCAGCGCGGCGCGCCCGCGGGAATAGGCGACAGCACGACCTCCGCCGGCAACCACTGGAATGGCTGCCAGTTGCTCTTCAATGGTTTGCGCTCCATGACTACAGCGAGGCTTAGTTCGTCTGTTTCCACTGGCATTGTCCTTGCTTAGAAGTATAACCATGTTGCACCAAATCTAGTACCATGCGCAACATTCTCATAAAACAACCACAGGAGAACTCATGTACCGCAGCACCGCCAAACACTTCATTATGACCCTGTTTGCCTTCTTAATTGCATTCAGTGTTCATGCAGAGAAGCTTCCAAACATCACGATCCTTGCCACCGGCGGCACGATTGCCGGCTCCGGCGCCACTTCCACGACCACTGTCGGCTACACCGCCGCGACCGTCGGCGTCCAACAATTGATAAACGCAGTGCCGGAACTGTCCAAGATTTCGAACGTCACCGGCGAACAAGTGTTCCAGATCGCTTCCGAAAGCATGACGAACGAACACTGGCTGACCCTCGGCAAGCGTGTCAACACCTTGCTGGCGCAGCCGAACGTAGACGGTATCGTGATCACCCACGGCACCGACACGCTGGAAGAGACCGCCTACTTCCTGAACCTGGTCGTGAAGTCGCGCAAGCCAGTCGTGCTGGTCGGCGCCATGCGCCCAGGTACCGCACTGTCTGCTGACGGTCCGATCAACCTGTACAACGCGGTCCTGATCGCCGGCAGCCCGGAAGCAGTTGGCAAAGGCGTGCTGGTAGCGCTGGGCGACCAGATCCATGGAGCACGCGACGTCACCAAGACCAATACCTCGACCCCGGACTCGTTCAAGACGCCGGAACTGGGCATGCTGGGCTATGTGCAGGGTCCAAAAGCGCACTTCTATCACGTCTCGACCCGCAAACATACCGTCGAAACCGAATTTGATATTTCGAACCTGAGCGCCCTGCCACAAGTCGATATCGTTTATGGCTATGCGAATATGAATCCGGTCGCGTTGAACGCCTTTATCGCCGCTGGCGCCAAGGGTATTGTCCATGCCGGCACCGGTGATGGCAGCGTAGCCGCCAAAGTAAAACCTGACCTGGCCGCAGCCCGCAAGAATGGCACGGTTATCGTGCGCGCCAGCCGTGTAGGTAATGGCATTGTCGCCCGCAATGGCGAAGCAAATGACGACGAATTGGATTTCGTGGTTTCTGACACCCTGAGCGCGCAAAAAGCCCGCATCCTGCTGATGCTGGGCCTGACTAAAACCTCCAATACCAAAGAACTGCAGCGCATGTTCTACATGTATTAATTGGACTTGCCAGAAGCTGGCGCGATTGCGCCAGCTTCGAGTCTACCGATCCAGCGCCCGCCCTGCGGCAGCCAGCACCTGCTCGGTCAGCAGTTCCAGCTTGGGCGACTGGATCTTCCAGGAATGCCAGTAAAGGTGAATATCCAGGTATTTTCCCGGCACCAAATCCACCAATTCCCCCGAAGCCACCAGCTCTTTATATTGCTGGCGAGGCAGCATGCCATAGCCCATGCCAAGCTTGATCGATTCCACGAATGGATCACTGGAAGGCACGTAATGAATTGGGTAGGCGCCCAGCGGCAATCCCAGTTCGCGCTCAATGAATATCTCCTGCAGCGAGTCTTTACGGTCGAAAAACATGACCGGAGCTTTGCGCGCAGCTTCGCGTGTGAATCCATCAGGGAAAAAGCGCGCAGCAAATGCTGGCTGGGCCAATAAACGGTAGCGCATAAAGCCCAAATGCTGCGAACGGCAGCCGCGCATCGGTTCCGGCTCACTTGAGACGCCCGCCAGCACCAAACCCTTTTCAAATAGCGAATAAGTGTGGTCCTGGTCGTCGAGGATGATCTCCAGCAGAATGTTTTCGCGGTTCAGGAATGGGCTCAACTCGGGCAGGAACCACGTTCCCAACGTATCGTTATTGACTGCAACCGGAATACGTGGCGGCATCGCTTCCTCCGCCGTCAATTCAGCCAGGAATTCCTGCTCCATCAAGCGGCTGCGGCGCAGGTATTGCACAAGGCGCTGCCCGGCGCCGGTCAGCCGGATCGGGCGGCTGCGGATCAGCAAGGGCGCGCCAACCGCCGACTCCAGCCCGCTGACCCGCTGCGACACCGCCGATGGCGTCAGGTGCAGGGCCGCCGCAGCTTGTTCGAAACTGCCGGCATCCACCACGGCCAGCAGAGCCTCCCCCTGTCGCGCGTCCGGGATCATCACGCACACTCCTTTAGCAAAATTAATCAATACTGAAATATATTAATTCAGCTTCATTTAACTGGCTAGCGGCGACACAATGCCTGCTCCACAACAGGAGTCGACAATGCAGAGTTACGTGAATGGTTTGGGACTGGGTGCGAGCCTGATCATGGCAATTGGCGCGCAGAATGCGCATGTGCTGCGGATGGGCATCAAGCGCCAGCACGTGGCGCTGACGGTTGCCGCGTGCATTGCAATCGATATCGTGCTCATCGCGTTCGGCGTGGCGGGCGCCGGCGCCATGATCCAGGACTCCCCCCTGCTGTTGGCCGTCGCACGCT
Source organism: Massilia eburnea (assembly GCF_009720745.1). Classification (GTDB taxonomy): domain Bacteria; phylum Pseudomonadota; class Gammaproteobacteria; order Burkholderiales; family Burkholderiaceae_D; genus Rugamonas; species Rugamonas eburnea. Next base: position 50,721 of record NZ_WNKX01000001.1, read on the forward strand.
GGGGCGGCGCCGCCTTCCTGCTGTGGTACGGGCTGCGCAGCTTGCGTTCGATGCTGACGCCCAAATCGCTGGCGGTCGACGCCGCAGCGCCAGCGCCGGATGCCCGGCAGGCACTGGCCAGTGTGGTCGCCCTATCCCTGCTGAACCCCCACGTCTACCTCGACACGGTAGTGCTGCTCGGTTCTGTGGGCGGCAGCTATCCGGACGGCCAGCGCGTCGGCTTTTCAGCCGGCGCCATGACCGCCTCGCTGTTGTGGTTCACGGCGTTGGGTTTCGGCGCCACCCGCCTGGCAGGCGTCTTCGGCCGTCCGCTGGCCTGGAAATGCATCGAAGGGCTGACCGGCGCCGTCATGCTGACGCTGGCCGCCGGTCTCGTCTTGAGTTAAGTGCCGCCGTTCTGCCGCCCGAGAAAGACCCGGTCTGCAATGTCATGGCGGAACAGGTCGAGCCAGGAAGTACTGTCGCTGATGAAGTATTGCTTTGTTTGGCCGGTTGACCTGCGTGTCACGGTAAGCTCGCCCTGCAATCCTGATAGCTCGTCCGTTTTGGGGTCGGTTGTGTCGATGGCGCTCAGCGAAAAGTCCGACTGTGCGAGATGATGACGACGCAGGATCGCGTCAAATTCCGCCTTTTCGCCCGGTTCGATCAGTTGCATAGATTCTCCTTTCGAGATATCGCTCTTGCAGTTTAGGCCGGATTCGGGCGTTGGTTTTCGGCGACTAAGTGAAACCCGCAGGTAGATTGCGAGTTAATATTTCGCATGCTCATACTTTATGCCGGGACAATCTTCCTCAGTGCCTTCCTGCTTTTCCAGGTTCAGCCCATCATCGGGAAAATGGTGTTGCCGTGGTTCGGCGGCTCGGCCTCGGCCTGGACGGTGTGCATGCTGTTTTTCCAGCTCACTCTGCTACTGGGCTACCTGTATGCCCACCTTAGCAGCCGCTGCCTGACATCACGCCGGCAAGCCTTCCTGCACGCAGGGCTGCTCGGCTTGGCCGCGATGACGCTGCCGATCATCCCTGGCGAGGGCTGGAAGCCGGTTACTGGCGACGACCCAGCCATGCAGTTGCTCGGCCTGCTTGCCGCGACCATTGGCTTGCCCTACTTCATGCTGTCGACTACCGGTCCGCTGCTGCAGCACTGGTTCGCGCAGGAGCGTCCTGGCCGCGTCCCCTACCGGCTGTTCGCGCTATCCAACTTCGCTTCACTGCTGGGCTTACTGAGCTACCCTTTTCTGTTCGAGCCGCGCTTTACCTTGAAGGAAATGTCAGCTTTCTGGTCATCCGGCTTCGCGCTCTTCGCCGTATTCTGCGCGGCACTGGCCCTGGCCAGGCGCGGCCGCAGCCAGTCAGTCCTGAGTGTCCCCGCCCCACTGGAGAAACCCAGCGTACGCGACAGCCTCTTCTGGTGCGCACTTGCCGCAATTCCGACCGTGGTCCTGATGTCAGCCACCAGCCACCTCACGGCAAACATTGCGCCAGTTCCGTTGCTATGGGTAATTCTCCTCGTTATTTACCTGCTGACTTACATCCTCTGTTTTGACAGCGCCCGCTGGTACCGCCGCAGGCTGTTCCTGCCGTTGATGGCCGTCCTTACGCCGCTCCTGATCGCGTGCAGCACCTACCCGAGCCTGATGCCTTCGGGGATCGTTTGGCCCACGCTGCTGTTCTGCCTCGCAGTCTTCACGTATTGCATGGCCTGCCACGGCGAACTGGCGCGGCTGAAACCGCCGCCTGCGCAACTGACCGCGTACTTCCTGATGATCGCGCTCGGCGGCGCCATCGGCGGCATATTCACCGGCTTGGTCGCACCGCGCATCTTCAACGACGATTACGAACTGGCCTTATCCTGCATTGCGGCAGTGTGCATCGTTGGCGCCGCTTGCCAATATCGCCAGACAGGACCGGCGCCGAACTCCCGCCCCATCAAGGCGACGATCCTTTGCACCACCTTGCTCGGCGTGATGTGGGCAGCGAACGCAATCTCGCCATCCACGCCGACGATCAAAGGCCGCAACTTTTACGGAACAGTCAAAGTCAAGGATACCGGCAGCGGCGAAGCGCTGGTTCGCCAGCTCACGCATGGCGTCATCATCCACGGCCGCCAGTTCCTTGATCCCTCGCGGCAAAGCTGGCCAACAACGTATTTTGGGATGTCGGGCGGCGCCGGCATTGCGATCGCCGCCAGCCGCCGCGGCGGCCCGCAGCACGTCGGCATCATCGGCCTCGGAATCGGCACCATGGCCGCTTACTGCCGGCCCGGCGACGCATACCGCTTCTACGAAATCAATCCTCTGGTGGAGCGCTTCGCCAACGAACACTTCACCTACTTGCGTAATTGCCCGGCCCACAAGGAGATAGCAACAGGCGACGCCCGCCTGGTGATGGCAGCGGAACCATCGCAGCAATTCGACATGCTGGCGGTGGATGCGTTCTCCGGCGATGCCGTGCCGGTGCATCTGTTGACGCGGGAAGCCTTTGCCATCTACTTCCGCGAACTGAAGCCCGATGGCGTGCTGGCCGTGCACGTTTCGAACCGCTACCTCAACCTCGTCCCCATCGTCCAAAAGGCTGCCGACACATTCAAGCGCGCCGCATTTCTGGCAGCCAGCGGCTCCGACGAGGCGCGCGGACTCAAGGCTTCCACCTGGGTGCTGGTGGGCCAGCGCGAACAACTGGCGCGCTTCGCCAGCCTGCATGAACTGCCGCCGGCGACTGGCGTCCGGCCCTGGACTGACGACTACAGCAGTCTTTTGGGAATCATGAAATAATCGTCAAGGCACGCAACCAACCGAAAGGAATGGACGATGGACGCAGTCAAAATTGATATCGGTCTCTCTGACGATAGCCGCGCACGCATTGCCGATGGCTTGTCCCGCCTGCTGGCCGACAGCTATTCACTCTACCTCATGACCCACAACTTCCACTGGAACGTCAAGGGTCCCATGTTCAATTCCCTGCACCAGATGTTCATGACCCAGTACAGCGAACAATGGACCGCGCTGGACCTGATCGCAGAACGTATCCGCGCCCTGGGTTACCCCGCCCCTGGCACCTATGCCGAATTCGGCAAGCTAACCTCAGTCAAGGAAGTGGCAGGCGTACCGAAGGCGATGGACATGGTGCGCCACCTGGTCACCGCCCAGGAAGCGACTGCGCGCACCGCCCGCGCCCTGCTGCCGGTCGTGGATGAAGCCAACGACCAGCCGACAGCCGACCTGCTCACCCAGCGCCTGGACGTGCACGAAAAAACTGCCTGGATGCTGCGCAGCCTGCTGGAAGAATAAGCGCCAGCTCATCCGCGCGAGGCTGTGCAACGGCATGGTATAAAATTGACATCATTGTTAATTTAACCCCGTGCTGTTGCACTTCATCGCGAAAGGATCTTCCTTGAAACTGCTGTCCGCCAAAGTGGCGCGCCATTGCATCGCCACCGCCTTCTGCCTGTCTTCCCTCGCATTTGCTGCCACCGCCGTCGCCGGTCCCAACTGGGCAACGGATGTGGCAGGCGGCGAAGATCATCCCCTGATCCAGCGTTACAACAATTCCTGGATGATGGCCTACAAGAAGGTTGGCTTTGACCAGACGACTTTCCCGGGCAAGCTGGGCTTGGACAGCCACAATGAATTCCTGGCGCCGGTCACCGTGGAAGGCCAGATTACCCGCATGGTGTATTTCGCCCCGCTCGGCAAGACGCCGCTGGAAGTGCATCGCAACTACGAACAGGCACTGAAGGCGGCCGGATTCAAAGCCCTGATAAGCTGCACGCCGCGCGATAAAGGTTGCGAACACATGCGCTACGGATTCGACGACCATTACCGGGCCATGAAGGAAGCCGATTTCCACGCCAACCGGGACCGTCAGCCGGAGAACTCCGCGCTGTATAAATACATGGGTTCCCTGGGTGGCTCAAATATGCTTGGTACCGATGACCTCTACTTCACTTACGGTACTCTGGCCAAGGACGGCAAGATCGTCCACGTCATGCTGAACTCCGGCAAGGTTTATAACACCGACTTCACCACCACCTACATCGAAATCGCCGAACCTCAGGCAATGGAAGGCGGCCAGGTGACCGTCAATGCGGATGGCTTGAGGAGCGCCTTGCAGGCCAGCGGCAAAATCGCCCTGTACGGCATCTACTTTGACACCGGCAAGGCCGAAATCAAGGCTGCGGAATCCAAAACCCAGCTGGACGAAATGGCGAAACTCCTGAAGAACCAGCCCGCACTCAAGGTCTACATCGTTGGCCACACGGACAACCAGGGCAACCTAGACGCCAACCAGGCCCTGTCGCAGCAACGCGCGCAGGCGGTGGTGACCGCATTGGCCAAGCAATACCAGATTGCTCCGGCCCGCCTGGCGAGCAAGGGCGTGGCCAGCCTGGCGCCTGTCGCTTCCAATGCAGACGAGGCCGGCCGCGCGAAGAACCGCCGGGTGGAGCTCGTCCTTCAGTAAGCAAGCCGATCAATCCGTATTGGTGGGTGCGGCCGTCGCCTCGCTGCTTGGCTGATCGGTGTCCGGCGCGGGCGCAGCTTGCGCCGCAACCTCTTCATGTTCTTGCGGCAGCGCGATCGGCACGCGCAGGCAGATGCTCTGGGTAGGCAGGACAGCGCACCAGTCGCGGATCAGGTCACGATACGCTTCGCCGACAGGGCGGATCTTGCGCTGCAAATCGAACAGTCCAAGTGGATTGACCGTGCCGCGATTTTCACGCAAGGCGACATCCCAATCCACTTGGTCAGTAAGCGAATACCAGGTAAATCCGACAATCGGAACACCATTGTTGCGCACCCTGAGCACGTTCGCCCACTCCTTGCGCAACCAGCGTACCGCCTCGTCGCCGTTCGGCCCTTCCATCAAATTGGTTTCGGTATGCATCACCGGCAGCCGATAGCGGTTGTAGTACTGGTGGGTGATGACTGCATAGCCGAAAATTTCGCCTGAGGCACGGGTGGCGCCATCGGCGTTCACGTGGTGCTCATTGGTCATGTAGTAATCGTTACCCATGATGCACTGGTGCTTGAGATTGTTATCCAGGAAGAAGTGGTACTCCTCGCGCGTCATGCCGTTGTCCATCAGGTATTCGTAAATTTCGGAATCAACCCTGCGCCCATAGTTCAGGTCCAGCGACAGGAAACGGCGGGCATTGCGAAATTCGGATTGGGCAATCGCAGCCGGACATTCGGCGTGAAAATATTCGCTTGATTCACTCTGGATGAACAAGGCATCGGGCCGCACTTCCAGGATCGCACGCATCGCCAGGATATTGGCTTTGACGATGTGCTTCATGGCGGTGACAAAGCCGCGGTCGGATGTCATCTGCTCGTTCCACCAGCCATACATGCCGGAAAACAGGGCGCAGATCTGCATTTCGTTGACAGGCGTGTACACCTGTACCCAGGGGTAGCGCTGGGCAAATGCGCGGGCGTATTTTGCAAACTCGGCAGGAAAATCCGGATTCTGGAAATTGCCGATCCAGTCCGGCACACCAAAATGGCACAGGTCGGCAATGGCGACGATATTCCTGCGTTTCAGGTCGCGCAGCGTTTCATCCGCGAACGACCAGTCGTATTTGCCGGAGCCCGTCCAGCTCAGGTGAAGCGGCGGGCCAAAACGCAACGCACGAATGCCCAGTTGCTCCACCAAGTCAAAATCGGTGCGCCAATATTTGTAATGGCCGCATTTTTCCATCTCGTCCATGCGGACGCGGCCGCCTTCGATGGTTGGATAACTGTTTTCAATCCCTGTGGCAAAGATAAAACCGTTAAACATGGCCGGCTCCCGAAAGCGCGATATTCAAGAATACCGTTTTCGCCCAGGGCCGACCGCCCTATTGCATTAGTCCGCATTCCGGATCGCATTGGCGCGCCGCCGCAGCTCCCGCGAAGTCGCGAAGGGACGATCTTCCTCCAGGCAGGGCTCGCCTTTCAATTCTTCGCGGAAGGTCCAGTGCAAGTGGCTGGCGCGCACCACCAGGGCGCGCAGGCGCTTGACTTCCCAAAGCACGGCAAGCATGTCGGCATTCTGGTTACGCAGCCAGATTTCGCGCAACTGTTCAGCTGTCAGCGGCTTTCGATTGACTGTATGCATATACAGTAGTTTAGCAAGCCCTTTCCGGTTAGCATAGCCCCATGTGCACCAATTACCGCCCCACTTCGCGCGACCTGCTTCAAGAGTTGATGGACATTGACCTGTCCAACCTGGAAGGCCTGGAATGGCCCGACGAGACCTGGAAAGACTATGACGCCCCCATCATTCGCCTTGGCCTGGACGGCCAGCCGGAATGCGTGGTGGCCTCGTTTGGTTTCGTACCGCGCCGGCACGTGCCGGCTTCGATGCCATCATTGACCACCATGAACGCCCGCAGTGAAACCGTGGGCCAGTTGCGCTCTTACAGCAGATATTGGAAATCCAGCCAGCTCTGCCTGGTGCCGATGACCGGCTTTTACGAGCCGAATTATGAATCCGGCAAGGCCGTGCGCTGGCAGATCGCCATGGCCGACAAGCGCCCCTTCGCCGTGGCAGGCATGTGGCGCAGCTGGGAAGAAGCGGACGGACGCATCAGCCACTCCTTCACTCAGCTCACCATCAACGCTGACGAACATCCCCTGCTCAAGCGCTTCCATAAGCCGGATGACGAAAAGCGCACGCTGGTCGTCGTGCCACCGGAGGCTTACAGAGACTGGTTGTCCTGCCGCGATCCCGAGTTTGCCCGAGCCTTCCTCAATCCCTACCCACACCGGCTGATGAATGCGTGGGAAGACCCACGCCCGGTCGCCAAGAAGAAACCTGCCGCTGAAAAGCAGCAATCCTTGCTGGACTTTTGATTTGTAATTGATTGGCCTGCCCTGCAGGAATCGAACCTGCGACCCTCGGCTTAGAAGGCCGATGCTCTATCCAACTGAGCTAAGGGCAGAGACGCGGGCAAGGCGATGAAAAGCGTTGCCGCAAATGAAAAGCGGGTTGTCCGAAGACAACCCGCTCAAGGAAATTCCTGGTCGGAGTACAAGGATTCGAACCTTGGACCCCCTGCTCCCAAAGCAGGTGCGCTACCGGGCTGCGCTACACTCCGATAAACGAATAATACCCCGGCGAGGCATCATGCGTCAATGTCACTGCGGCAACTTTACGCTGCCAGCGCCGTCTCAACTTTGTCGGCGATGCGGCGCGCCATGCTCTGGGCCTTGTCGGCGTCGCGTGCTTCGACCATCACGCGAATCAGAGGCTCGGTGCCGGAGGCGCGGATCAGCACGCGGCCGGTATCGCCCAGCTCGGCTTCCACCTTTTCTTTTTCCGCGACCATAGCGGCGTTCTTCTGCCAGTCGAAGCCGGCCGGCACACGCACATTGATCAGGGTTTGCGGGAACAGCGTCACCTCGCCGGCAATCTGGGCCAGGGTCTTGCCGCTGCGCTTGAGCGCGGACAGCACCTGAAGCGCCGAGATGATGCCGTCGCCGGTGCTGTGCTTGTCCAGCGCCAGCAAGTGGCCGCTGCCTTCGCCGCCAAGGATCCAGCCTTTTTCCTGCATCACTTCCAGCACGTAGCGGTCGCCGACCTTGGCGCGCGCAAAGCCGATACCCTTCTGTTTGAACGCTACCTCGACGGCCATATTGGTCATCAGGGTGCCGACTGCTCCAGCCACGCCGCCGTTGGCCAGGCGGTCCATCACCATCACGTACAGCAGCTCGTCGCCGTTGTACAGGCGGCCGCTGGCATCGCACATGATCAGGCGGTCGGCGTCGCCATCCAGGGCGATGCCGAGGTCGGCCTTATGCTCCAGCACGGCGGCAGCCATGGCTTTCGGCGCGGTGGCGCCGACACCGTCGTTGATGTTCAGGCCGTCCGGCTTGTTGCCGATGGCGACCACTTCCGCGCCCAGTTCGTGGAAGACGTGCGGGGCGATATTGTAGGCGGCGCCGTGGGCGCAATCGACCACCACCTTCAGGCCGCGCAGGTCCAGCTCGTATGGGAAGGTGCTTTTGCAGAATTCGATATAGCGGCCCTGGGCATCGTCCAGGCGGCGGGCGCGGCCCAGCTTTTCTGGCGACACGCATTCCATTGGCTGCTCCAGCATCGCTTCGATGTCCAGCTCAACGGCGTCAGGCAGCTTGGTGCCCTGGTCGGAGAAGAACTTGATGCCGTTGTCCTGGAATGGGTTGTGGGAGGCGGAGATCACTACGCCAGCCTGCAGGCGCAGCGCGCGCGTCAGGTAGGCAATGGCTGGGGTCGGCATTGGGCCGGCCAGCTTCACGTCGACGCCGGCGGCGGAGAAGCCGGCTTCCAGAGCGGCTTCCAGCATATAGCCGGAAATACGGGTGTCCTTGCCGATCAGGACGGCCGGACGGGCAGTGCCGGAGTTGGCCGACTTGGCCAGCACTTTGCCTGCGGCATAGCCAAGGCGCATGACGAAGTCGGGGGTAATCGGCGCCTGGCCAACCAAGCCGCGCACACCGTCGGTACCGAAATATTTACGTGCCATATTGAGTCTTCTTCCTTTCTTAATGAGCCGCTTGCCACACTCTCAGTGCGTCGACGGTCTCTGCTACATCATGCACCCTGACGATCTGGGCGCCGTGCGCGACTGCTGCCAATGCGCCCCCAATACTGCCGGCCAGGCGCTGTTCCACCGGCTTGCCGGTGACCGCCCCGATCATGGACTTGCGCGACAAGCCTGCCAGCAGCGGCACGCCGAGCTCGGCCACCATCTGCTTGCCGGCTTTCAGCAGCGCGTAATTGTGTTCAACCGTTTTCCCGAAACCAAAGCCGGGATCGATCCACAGGCGCTCCTTGTCGATGCCTGCTGCGGTCAGGACGGCAATGCGTTCGGCCAAGAAATCCGTGACTTGGCGCACGACGTCATTGTACTCGGGGTTGGATTGCATTGTTGTAGGATTGTCAAGCATGTGCATCACGCACAACGCACAATCGCTATCTTTTACGGCTTCGATGGCGCCGGAGGCGCGGAAACCGTTGATGTCGTTGATCATGTCGACGCCAGCCAGGACCGCTTCGCGCATGACTTCCGGTTTATAGGTGTCAACGCTGATGGCCTTGCCGCAATCGCGCAGGGCGAAAATGAGGGGCATGACGCGGCGCAGTTCTTCGTCCAGGCCCACTGCCGGGGCGCCGGGGCGGCTGCTCTCGCCGCCGATGTCGATGATGTCGGCGCCGTCGCGGATCATTTGCTCGGCGTGGGTGATCGCATAGTCAAGGCTGGCGAACTGGCCCCCATCGCTGAAGGAGTCGGGGGTGGCGTTGAGGATGCCCATGACCAGCGCTCTGGTGCTTGGGAAGTTGAAGCGGCCGAACTTGTGTTGGGGCATGGGTTTGATGACTTTTTTAAACCCGGTGAGGCGGGGTCAGACCCAAGGGTCTGACCCCTGGTGTGCTATGGGCGCGGGGTTGGTTCTGGACTTTGATTTTCGACGAAGATCAAAAGCCCACAACCAATACTCGTGGCCGCGAAACCGTTGAGGGTCAGACCCTTGGGTCTGACCCAGGTTTACCGGGTTTGATCAGGCTGGTGCAGTAGCGTTCGGATTCGGGTTGGAACCGGAGCCACCGTCGCTGCCCGGCTGCTTGCGGATGGTGGTGCCGGCCTTCGGAGGGCGCGGCTCCTGGCCAGCCATGATGTCGTTCACCTGGTCTGCATCGATGGTTTCCCATTCCAGCAGGGCCTTGGTCATCACTTCGACCTTTTCGCGGTTCTCTTCCAGCAGCTTGCGCGCCAGGGCGTACTGCGAATCCAGGATGGTGCGGATTTCCGCATCGACCTTTTGCTGCGTCGCTTCCGAGATGGTCTTGTTGGCGCCGCCCAGCCAGCCGTCGTTCTGGCTGTCTTCGTACACCATCACGCCCAGCGCATCGGACATGCCATACTTGGTGACCATGGCACGGGCCAGTTTGGTGGCGCGGGCGAAGTCGTTGGAAGCGCCGGTCGACATCTGGCCGACGAAGATCTCTTCCGCGATACGGCCGCCGAACAGGATGGAAATCTCTTCCAGCATCTTGTCCTTGTAGCCGGAAATATTGTCGTGCTCAGGCAGCTGCCAGGTCAGGCCCAATGCCCAGCCGCGCGGCATGATGGTCACTTTGTGGACCGGGTCAGCCTTCGGCAGCAGCTTGGCCACCACGGCGTGGCCGGACTCGTGGTAAGCGGTATTGCGGCGCTCTTCCTCGCGAATCACCATGGACTTGCGTTCCGGGCCCATGAAGATCTTGTCCTTCGCATCTTCGAAGTCGATCATGTCGACCAGGCGCTTGTTGCGGCGCGCGGCAAACAGTGCGGCTTCGTTGACCAGGTTGGCCAGGTCGGCGCCGGAGAAGCCCGGGGTACCGCGTGCCAGGATGTCGGCTTTCACGTCGGTGCTGATCGGCACCTTGCGCATGTGGACGTTCAGGATCTGTTCGCGGCCGCGGATGTCCGGCAGGCCCACGGAGACCTGGCGGTCGAAACGGCCTGGACGCAGCAGCGCCTTGTCCAGCACGTCGGCACGGTTGGTCGCTGCAATCACGATCACGCCGGACGAAGCTTCAAAGCCGTCCATCTCAACCAGCAGCTGGTTCAGGGTCTGTTCGCGCTCGTCGTTACCGCCGCCCATGCCGGCGCCACGATGGCGGCCCACGGCATCGATCTCGTCGATGAAGATGATGCAAGGCGAATGCTTCTTGGCGTTCTCGAACATGTCGCGGACACGGGATGCGCCCACGCCGACGAACATTTCAACGAAGTCCGAACCGGAAATCGAGAAGAACGGCACCTTGGCTTCGCCCGCAATGGCGCGCGCCAGCAGGGTCTTACCGGTGCCTGGAGGGCCAACCATCAGTACGCCGCGTGGAATACGGCCGCCCAGTTTCTGGAACTTGGTCGGGTCTTTCAGGAAGTCGACGATCTCGGTCACTTCCTCTTTGGCTTCGTCGCAACCGGCCACGTCGGCGAAGGTCACGGTGTTATTGGTTTCGTCCAGCATGCGCGCCTTCGACTTGCCGAAGGAGAACGCCCCGCCCTTGCCGCCGCCCTGCATCTGCCGCATGAAGAAGATCCATACGCCGACCAGCAGCAGCATCGGGAACCACGAAACGAATACTTGTTGCAGGATGCCTGGCTCTTCAGGCGGCTTCACGTCGAAGCGCACGCCGTTGTCGCGCAGGTCGCCGATCAGGCCGCGGTCCAGGAAGGTGGAGGTGGTACGTACCTTGGAGTCGTCGAGCTTGGTAGCCGTGATGGCGGAGCCTTCGATCACTACCTCTTTAATGCGCTTTGCCTTGATCTCATCCAGCAGGTCGGAATATTGGATGGCCTTTACGCCGCCGCTCATGCTGTGGCTGTCAAATTGCTTAAACAGCATAAATAACAGCAAGGCCACGACGACCCAAATAGCCGATTTAGAAAACATGTTATTCACGAAAACTCCTTGGATGCGCGAGCGCACCAGTTACCTGTAGCAGAAATCCGATTTTACTCGTTTAACCCGGGCCATGCTACAGACAGGCCCAATGGTGCACACTCCTGCGCCGGATATGTGGGTTTTTCCAGTCAAATCAAGGGCCAAAATAACATTATTCCACCGGATTTTTCAGTCCGCGCCCCAAAAGGAAGATTTCGGACGATTTATCGCGGCTGGCTTTCGGTTTTTTCTGGACCACGGTCTTGAATTCGCGGCGGAATTTCTCGACGATCTGGCTGAATCCCATGTCCTTGAAACATTTCACCAGTAAAGCGCCACCTGGCTTCATATGGTGCTGGCTGAAATCAATGGCGATATCAATCAGGTCTTCCATGCGCGCGGCGTCGGCCACGGCAATACCTGACAGATTGGGCGCCATATCGGACAAAACAAGGTCCGCCTTGCGGCCTTGCAGCACTTCGGCCAGCTGGTCAAGCACCTCCTGTTCGCGGAAATCGCCCTGGATGAAGTGCATGTCGGCGATCGGTTCCATCGGCAGGATGTCCAGGCCGATCATGGTGCCGTTGATGCCGCCATCTTCCTTGCCCGCCAGCTTGCGGCGGGTGTACTGGCCCCAGGAACCGGGGGTGCAGCCCAGGTCGACGATGACCTGGCCGGGCTTGATCAGCTTTTCGTCTTCATCGATCTCTTTGAGCTTGTAGGCAGCGCGGGCGCGATAGCCATCCTTCTGGGCAGCGCGTACATAAGGATCGTTAATGTGGTCGTGCAACCAGTTTTTGTTTATTTTGTTCTTAGCCATTAGCGTAGAATACTGCCTTTAAGAGAACCTATCCAAAAATAACTATGCTGAACCTTACCCCTGCCGAACGCAGCGTCCTGCGCGCCGAAGCCCATGGCCTGAAACCTATCGTCCTCGTCGGCGAATCCGGCCTGACCCCTTCCGTGATGAAGGAGATTGAGCTCGGCCTGGACTCCCACGGCTTGATCAAGGTGCGCGTTTTCGGCGATGACCGCGAAGCCCGCATCGAAATGTACGAAACCATCTGCGAGAAGACTGGCGCGGCGCCGGTGCAGCATATCGGCAAGCTGCTGGTGCTGTATCGTCCTAAAGTCGACGCTGAGAAATCCTCTTCCGGCAAGGCTGGCAAGGGCATGCGCATGGTGACCATCGTCAAGCCTAGCGCTTCGGGCACCAAGAAGCCGTCGGTTTCCAAGGTACTGCTGAAGGGTAATGAACGTGTTACCGCTGGCGGCACGATCAAGCGCGTCAAGAAGAAGGTTGGCACCAAGAAGTCGGCTGCCTGAAACCGGCACCCCAGTGTCTGGCCCGCAGGGTCAGACACTTATACGCGGCTGCCGCAGGCCAGGTGTCTGACCCTGCGGGTCAGACGGGACGGCCATCCGGCTGGGTTACCGGTTTTACTGCTTCCAGAGCAGCCAGCCCGCCAGCAGGCTCTGCACCAGGTAAATACTGCTCGACATCCCATGCAGCTTGCCAAAGCTGCCGTCGCCAGAAGCTTTCGCCGCCGCCATCATCGGCTGCAGGCCGAAATGGCTGACCACCGTACACATCACCATCGCCACCACGATCAGCAGCACCGAACGGCGCCGCTTCGGCGTCCAGTCACGCGTGCCGAAGAACAGCAGCACACCCATGGCCGCCCCGCAGCCCAGCGACAGCATCGCTTCGGCATGGAACATCAGCCCGGCAATCGAGCCAGCCAGCACCCGGTCCAGCGACATGAACAGCGTCGGCGCCACCAGGTAGCCAACCGCCCACAGGCTGCCGGCCCACAGGGCGGCCACCAGCAGGCGTACCTTAGCCAGCACCATCAAACGTAGCGGACTTCGAGGATTTCGTATTCGCGTGGGCCGGACGGGGCCTGCACTTCAACCACGTCGCCGGCGTATTTGCCGATCAGGGCGCGCGCGATTGGCGAGGTGACGGACACCTTGGCCATTTTCAGGTCGGCTTCATCGGTGCCGACGATCTGGTAGCTGACCTTCTGGCCCGATTCCAGGTCTTCCAGGTCCACGGTGGAAGCGAACACCACGCGGCCTTCCGCGTCCAGGGTGGTCGGGTCGACGATCTGGGCCGAGCTCAGTTTGCCTTCCAGTTCGGCGATTCGGCCTTCGACGAAAGCCTGGCGCTCTTTGGCGGCATCGTATTCCGCGTTTTCGGACAAATCACCGTGCGAACGCGCTTCGGCGATGGCATCGATGACAATGCGGCGCTCCTTGGTCTTGAGCTGGTGCAGCTCTTCTTTCAGGAGTTCGGCGCCGAATTTAGTCAGTGGAACGGTATTCATGTCTGTCTCTAACGTTAAATTGCTGAAAAGCACAGAGCCCGCGCCATGCTGCAGCGCGGGCTCTGTGGTTATATTGTCAAGCGTACTACTTTACCGGGTCTTAGTTTAAAGACTTATGCAGGCCTTGTAAATCGTACACACGCAATTCGTCGAGATGACGGATACCGGCGACCGCCGCTTCCGCGCCCGCGATGGTCGTGTAGGTGGTCACGCGGGCCGCCAGCGACGAGGTACGGATGCTGCGCGAGTCGTGGATCGCGGTACGCTTCTCTTCCACGGTGTTGATCACCAGGACGATTTCGTGGTTCTTGATCATGTCGACCACGTGCGGACGGCCTTCCGACATCTTGTTCACCGGGGTGACAGGAATGCCGGCGGCGGCGATCACGGCGGCGGTGCCCTTGGTGGCGCACAGGGTGAAGCCGGCGTCGACCAGGTCTTTCGCCACTTTCACGGCGCGCGGCTTGTCCGATGCTTTCACCGACAGGAATACCTTGCCCGACTTCGGCAGCTTGACGCCGGCGCCCAGCTGCGATTTCACGAAGGCTTCCGCGAAGGTGGTGCCAACGCCCATCACTTCACCGGTCGATTTCATCTCTGGGCCGAGGATGGTGTCCACGCCAGGGAACTTCACGAACGGGAACACGGCTTCCTTGACGCTGTAGTAAGGCGGCACGACTTCCTTGGTGATGCCCTGGTCCGCCAGCTTCTGGCCGACCATGCAGCGCGCCGCGATCTTGGCCAGCTGCAGGCCGGTCGCCTTGGAGACGTAAGGCACGGTACGCGATGCGCGCGGGTTCACTTCCAGCACGTAGACGACGTCTTTGCCATCCTGCTTCTGGATCGCGAACTGCACGTTCATCAGGCCGACCACGTTCAGGCCCTTGGCCATCAGGGAGGTCTGGCGCTTCAGTTCATCGATGGTTTCCTGCGACAGCGAGTAAGGCGGCAGCGAGCAGGCGGAGTCGCCCGAGTGCACGCCGGCTTGCTCGATGTGCTCCATCACGCCGCCGATGAAGGTGGTGTCGCCGTCGGAGATGCAGTCCACGTCGCACTCGATGGCGTCGTTCAGGAAGCGGTCCAGCAGCACTGGGGAGTCGTTCGACACCTTGACCGCTTCGCGCATGTAGCGCTCCAGGTCGCGCTGCTCGTGCACGATTTCCATCGCACGGCCGCCCAGCACGTAGGAAGGACGCACCACCAGCGGGTAGCCGATTTCCTGTGCCAGCGCCAGCGCTTCTTCTTCGGTGCGCGCAGTGCGGTTAGGCGGCTGGCGCAGGCCCAGGTCCTGCAGCAGCTTCTGGAAGCGCTCGCGGTCTTCCGCGGCGTCGATCATGTCCGGCGAGGTGCCGATGATCGGCACGCCGTTGGCTTCCAGGTCCAGCGCCAGCTTCAGCGGGGTCTGGCCGCCGTACTGCACGATCACGCCGACCGGTTTTTCCAGGTCGACGATTTCCAGCACGTCTTCCAGGGTCAGCGACTCGAAGTACAGGCGGTCGGAGGTATCGTAGTCGGTCGACACGGTTTCCGGGTTGCAGTTGACCATGATGGTCTCGTAGCCGTCTTCGCGCATGGCCAGCGCGGCGTGCACGCAGCAGTAGTCGAATTCGATACCCTGGCCGATGCGGTTCGGGCCACCGCCCAGCACCATGATCTTCTTCTTGTCGGTCGGGTTGGACTCGCACTCTTCATCGTAGGTCGAGTACATGTAGGCGGTGTTGGTCGAGAACTCGGCGGCGCAGGTGTCGACGCGCTTGTACACCGGACGGATGCCCAGTTCGCGGCGCTTGTTGCGCACGGCGGTGTCGCCGCATTGCAGCAGGTAGCCCAGGCGGCGGTCCGAGAAGCCCTTCTGTTTCAGCTTGTACAGGGTGTTCTTGTCCAGGTTTTCCAGCTTCTGGGTGTCCAGCCACAGCTCCAGGTCAATGATTTCCTTGATCTGCACCAGGAACCACATATCGATCTTGGTCAGGTTGTACACCTCTTCCAGGGTGAAGCCCTGGGCAAAAGCGTCGCCCACGTACCAGATGCGGTCCGGACCCGGCTCGCCCAGTTCCTCTTCCAGCTTTTCGCGGTCGGTGGTCTTCTGGTTCATGCCATCCACGCCCACTTCCAGGCCGCGCAGGGCTTTCTGGAACGATTCCTGGAAGGTGCGGCCCATCGCCATCACTTCGCCCACGGATTTCATCTGGGTGGTCAGGTGGTGGTCGGCAGCAGGGAATTTTTCGAAGGTGAAGCGCGGCACCTTGGTCACGACGTAGTCGATCGAAGGTTCGAACGAAGCCGGGGTTGCGCCGCCGGTGATTTCGTTGCGCAGTTCATCCAGGGTGAAGCCCACGGCCAGCTTCGCTGCAACCTTGGCGATCGGGAAGCCGGTGGCTTTCGATGCCAGTGCCGAGGAACGGGACACGCGCGGGTTCATCTCGATGACGATCATGCGGCCGTCTTTCGGGTTGATCGAGAACTGCACGTTGGAGCCGCCGGTGTCCACGCCGATCTCGCGCAGCACTGCCAGCGAGGCATTGCGCATGATCTGGTATTCCTTGTCGGTCAGGGTCTGCGCCGGCGCCACGGTGATCGAGTCGCCGGTGTGCACGCCCATCGGGTCCAGGTTTTCGATCGAGCACACGATGATGCAGTTGTCCGCCTTGTCGCGCACCACTTCCATCTCGTACTCTTTCCAGCCCAGCAGCGATTCTTCGATCAGCAGCTCATTGGTTGGCGAAGCTTCCAGGCCGCGTTTGCAGATCGCTTCGAACTCTTCTTCGTTGTAAGCGATGCCGCCGCCGCTGCCGCCCATGGTGAACGATGGACGGATGATGGTCGGGAAGCCCACTTCCTTCTGCACCGCCCACGATTCTTCCATCGAGTGCGCCACGCCGGAACGTGCCGAACCCAGGCCGATCTTGGTCATCGCGTCCTTGAACTTGGCGCGGTCTTCGGCCTTGTCGATGGCTTCCGGCGTCGCGCCGATCAGTTCCACCTTGTACTTGTCCAGCACGCCGTTGCGGTGCAGGTCCAGCGCGCAGTTCAGCGCGGTCTGGCCGCCCATGGTCGGCAGGATCGCGTCCGGGCGTTCCTTGTCGATGATGCGCTCCACAACCTGCCAGGTGATCGGCTCGATGTAGGTCACGTCGGCCATTTCCGGGTCGGTCATGATGGTCGCCGGGTTGGAGTTCACCAGGATGACCTTGTAGCCCTCTTCGCGCAGTGCTTTACATGCTTGCGCACCGGAGTAGTCGAATTCGCAGGCCTGGCCGATGATGATCGGGCCGGCGCCAATAATCAGGATGCTTTTAATGTCAGTACGTTTTGGCATTTATTTCTTCTCCGCGGCTTCCATCATGTTGATGAAGCGGTCAAACAGGTAGGCGACGTCGGTCGGGCCAGGCGAGGCTTCAGGGTGGCCCTGGAAGCAGAATGCCGGCACGTCGGTGCGGGCGAAGCCCTGCAGCGAACCGTCGAACAGCGACACGTGGGTCACGCGGCAGTTGGCCGGCAGCGTATCCGCATCCACGGCGAAACCGTGGTTCTGCGAGGTGATCATCACCTTCTTGCTGTCCAGGTCCTGCACCGGGTGGTTGGCGCCGTGGTGGCCGAACTTCATCTTCAGGGTCTTGGCGCCGGAAGCCAGTGCCATGATCTGGTGGCCCAGGCAAATACCGAACACCGGGATCTTCTTCTCCATGAAGACTTTGGTCGCTTCGATCGCGTAATCGCATGGCTCAGGGTCGCCAGGACCGTTGGACAGGAACACGCCGTCCGGGTTCAGCGAGAGCACGTAGGCGGCGGAAGTCTGCGCCGGCACCACGGTCACTTTGCAGCCGCGCGAAGCCAGCATGCGCAGGATGTTGCGCTTAACGCCGAAGTCATACGCTACGACGTGGAACTTAGCGTCGGCTACCTTGCCATAGCCTTTGCCCAGTTCCCACTCGGTTTCGGTCCACTCGTACACTTCCGGGGTGGTGACGACTTTTGCCAGGTCCATGCCGGTCAGGCCCGGGAAGCTGCGCGCCAGTTCCAGCGCCTGCTGGACGGACGGCTCGTTGCCCTGCACGCCGGTCACGATAGCGCCGGCCTGGGCGCCCTTCTCGCGCAGCACGCGGGTCAGCTTGCGGGTGTCGATACCGGCGATGGCGACGATGTTCTCGGCCTTCAGGTAATCGGACAGGGATTGGCTGGAACGGAAATTCGAGTGGACCAGCGGCAGGTCGCGGATGATCAGGCCTGCGGCGTGGACTTTGGAAGCTTCGACGTCTTCGGTGTTGATACCGTAGTTGCCGATATGCGGATAAGTCAGGGTGACGATCTGGCGGGAATACGATGGATCGGTCAGGATTTCCTGATAACCGGTGATGGAGGTATTGAAAACGACTTCGCCCGTCGTGTGACCGGCAGCGCCAATGGAAATACCTTTAAAAATAGTTCCGTCGGCTAGTGCCAGGATGGCTGGAACGGCTGGGCCAGAAAAAAATGGCGGCAAGGGCAACTCCTGTTAAGTTACCGTAGCGACGCCACTCAGACAACCCACGGGGCGCACGGGCGCAATGCCGGGCTCGCGGGTCAGATGATCATGGATGTGTGAGGTAGGCGCTACGGTCGAATGGTAATTGGCTAAACCTTTGAATTATAACCCAAAGTTCCGTCGCCGGCAAGCCACCCTAGGGATGTTTCACCTGCCGCAGCGCCTCGGCCAGGCGGGGCGCCAGGGCGGCGTGCCGTTTGTGCAGGAACAGGTATAGCGGGACTTGCTCGAGCGGCGGCAAGAGCTCCAGCAAATCCCGATCGGCCGCCACGGCATCCCGGATCACGGTATTGCGGCGGTCCATGATCGCAATCTCGCAGCCCCCTTCCCTCAGCATGCGCAGCAAAGAGGCGTCGCTATCGAGCCGTTGGCGCTGCAGCCCGCTGGTGCGCCTTTCGGTCAGCGTGTAGCCGCGCCGCATGCACAAGGTATGGCCGCGCAGCGACTTCCAGCCGTGCGAGACATCGAGCTTGCGGTAAGAGAAGGCGGTAGGCTCATACATATAGATGGCCTCCGGCACCTGCACCAGGTCCGGATATTCGCTGGCGGCCAGCGCGCTGCGGCCGATGGCGCCATCCACCTCCCCTTTATTGGCCAGGATCATGCCGCGGTCGGGCGGCAGTTCGCGTGCTGCCACGCCTATGCCGGCAAGCCGCGCAGCCGCCTCGACGGTTTGCCAGGCCTCGATATGGGCCGGCGTAGCGGGAATCACATAAAGCTGCAGGTCCTGGCCTTGCAGGGGCGCCGAACACAGCGCGCAGAGCAAGGTGGCCAGGACTTTCATGCTCACTCCCCTTCGCCGAGCAGCTTGTGCATGGTGCCGTCGGCCCGCATCTGCTTGAGCGCCGCCGCCACCTTGGGTACCAGTGCGGCATGGGTCTTATGCAGGTAGATATACAGCGGCATGATTTCCAGCGGCGGCGTCAGGCGCAGCAACGGCGGATCGGCCATCATGGCGGCGCGCGCGAGGGCGTTGTTGCGCTCCATGACGGCAATCTCGCAGCCGCCGGCGGCCAGCATGCGCAGCATGGCCGCTTCGTCGGCCAGCACCTGGCGCGCCATGTCTTTGGTGCGCTGGTCGGTCTGGCGCAGGCCGCGGCGAATGCAGATGGTGTGCGAGCGCAGGGATTCCCAGCCGCCTGCCACATCGTAATGCTTATAGGCGAACGCACTCGGCGCATATTGGTAGATCGGCTCGGGGACCTGGATCAGGTTGGGAAAGCTTTTTTCAAGGCCGGAAGAGCGCCCGACATCGCCGTCGGTGGTGCCTTCGTTGGCCAGCACGGCGGAGCGCTCGGGCGACACCTCGCGCACCACGGCTGTCACGCCGGCACGCTGGAAGGCCACCTCCGCAGCCTTCCACAGGTCGGCGTGGGTGGTGCTGCGCGAAATGGCGGACAACTGCAGCTCCTCCGCCCGGGCCGGCAGTACCAGGATAAGGCAAAGTGCAATCAGTACTTTCATGGGCCTATTCGTCGAGGATCTTCTGTAGTGTACCGTCCTGGCGCATTTGCTTCAAAGCTTCCGCGAATCGTGGCGCCAGTGCGGCATGGCTGCGGTGCAGGTAGAGGTAGAGCGGTGTGACTTCCAGTGGCGGAAGCAATTTGTAGAGCCGCGGCCGCGCGGCCATCGCCGCCTTGACGACCTGGCTGTTTGGCTCCAGCAGCGCCAAGTCGCAGCCGCCGTTACGCAGCATGCGCAGGATGGATCTTTCATCGTCCAGCATCTGGCGCTGCATGCTCTCGGTGCGCAGTTCGAACAGCTTGATGCCGCGCCGGATGCAAATGCCATGCCCTTGCAGGCTTTCCCACCCGGCTGTTACTTCCAGTTTGTTGTAGGCGAAGGCGTAAGCGGCGTAGCGGTAAACCGGCTCCGGTACGCGCACCAGGTGGGGATATTGGCGCTCCAGGCCCGCGATGCGGCCGACATCGCCGTCGGTGGCCCCGCTATTGGCTAAGGCCAGTGCACGCTCGGCGGGCACGCTGCGCGCCGCAACGGGAATGCCGGCGCGCCGGGCAGCGGCCTGCACCACCCGCCAGATTTCCTCATGGGTTGGATTACTGGCAATCACCGATAGCTGCAGCTCCTCCGCCCGTAGCGGAAGCGACAGGAGCAACAACAAGGAAAAAGCGGCTTTCATCCTTGTATCTTAGGAATATCTTTCCTTAATTACAAGCAATGTTTGCCGCTGGGATCAGGCCAGGGCGGCGATGCCAGCCTTGGCGATTTGCGCGTCTTCGCTGGATTTGACGCCCGATACGCCAACCGCGCCGACAGTGTGGCCATCCACCACGATGTTGACGCCGCCTTCCAGCGGCGCTTCCACCATCGGCACGCCGACGAAGGAGGTGCGGCCGCCGTTGATCATGTCTTCGTACACTTTGGACTCGCGGCGGCCCAGGGCCGACATGCGCGCCTTGGCCGGCGCAATATGGGACGACAGCGGCGCCGCGCCATCCAGGCGCTGCAGCCACAGCAGGTGGCCGCCGTCGTCGACGATGGCAATGGTGACTGCCCAGTTATTCTTGATGGCTTCCGCTTCGGCGGCGGCAGCAATCTTCTTGATGTCGTCCAGGGACAGTACTGGCTTGGTGATCATGTCTCGTTTTCCTTGCAAATTTTTATTATGGGGCCGGGGTTTCGCGGCGTGCCTTCAGCTTCTGCTTCAGTTGCGCCATGACGGCCATGGTTGCCCGCTCGCCCGCCAGCATGGCGCCCGCGCGGTTGGTGAATTCGGCTGAACCCATCTTGCCCAGCGGCGGCTGGATCACGATGTCGGCATCGCGCAGCTCGAGCTGGTTGATGCGCTGGCCCATGATGGAGAAGGTCTGCATGATGACCTCCAGCGAAGAATTGGTCGCCTGCGCCTCGGCCTGGGTCGAGATATTGACCGCGATGACGAATTCGGCGCCCATTTCCTTGGCAAAGCGCACGGGCACGGGCGCCACCAGGCCGCCGTCGACATAGGTATGGTCGCCAATCTTCACCGGCTGGAACACGCCCGGCACGGCCGAGCTGGCGCGCACCGCCATGCCGGTATTCCCGCGCTGGAACAGGATAGGCTGGCCGGTCTTCAGGTCCGATGCCACGGCGCCGAACGGGATCTTCAGTTTTTCGATGGTTGCCTGGTGCACCGCCTTGTTGACGAAAGCTTGCAGCGCCTCGCCTTTCAGCACGCCGGAAGACTTGCTGAACAAGGGCAGCGCCCAGTCGGAAATGGCCGATTCGTCCAGGTCGACCGCCATTTTCTGCAGGGCTTTGGCGTCATTGCCGGCCGCGTACAGGGCGCCGACCACGGAACCGGCACTGGTGCCGACCACGATATCGGGCACGATGCCCTGCGCTTCCAGCGCCTTGATCACGCCGATATGGGCAAAGCCGCGCGCGGCGCCGCCGCCCAGGGCGAGACCGATCTTCACCTTGCGCTGGACAGGCGGCGCAGGCGGCTGCACCGGCTGCTGCACCGGCGGCTCAACGGAAACCAGCGGCACGTCGGTCGACTTGATCGGCGGCGGCAGCTCGGTGGTGACGGTATTTGGGTTGGTCTGGCACCCGGCCAGCGCTGCGGCGGCCAGGATAGCAAAGGCAAAACGTTTTAGCTGCATGTAAAGGTTGGTCTGCTCGTGTTTTTAGGGCGAGCAGATTGTACCTCAAGCCGGCTAGGCGGCTTGCGCTGGTTCTACGTTAGTTGATACGAGGGATTTTGGCAGGCTGACAGTAAAGGTGCTGCCCTGCCCCGCCTCGGAACTGATATTCAGCTTGCCGCTGTGGCGCAGCAGCACATGCTTGACGATGGCCAGGCCCAGGCCCGTGCCCTGCGTTTCGCGCGAGCGGCTCTTGTCGACGCGGTAGAAACGCTCGGTCAGGCGCGAAATATGCTCGGGGCTGATGCCGATGCCGGTGTCCTGCACCTGGAATTGCACGCCGGTCGGCGTGTCTTCCCAGCGCAGGCGGATGGCGCCGCCGGCCGGCGTGTAGCGCACCGCATTCGAGACCAGGTTGCCGAACGCGCTGTGCAATTCGTCCATATTGCCCATGACGTCGCCGCCATGCACTTCCAGTGAAATGTCGTGCTTGCCGCCCGAGAGCGCGCGGCCTTCGTGCAGCACCTGCTCCAGCAAGGCGGGAATATTCACGTGTTCCGGCCGCATCGGATGGTCGACCGACTCCAGGCGCGACAGCGTCAGCATGTCTTCGATCAGGTGCTGCATGCGGTGGCTTTGCTCGGTCATCAGCTTGAGATGGGCGGCACGGGTTTCCGGGTCCAGCTCCATCGAAGCGGCGATTTCCAGGAAGCCGGCGATCACCGTCAGCGGCGTGCGCAGCTCGTGCGAAGCGTTGGCAATGAAGTCGCGGCGCATCATCTCGGCGCGCTGGGTTTCAGTGATATCGTGCGTGACCAGGATCTGGCGGCGGTTCTCGAACGGGATAATGTGCGCCACCAGCTTGCGGCCGCGGAAATTCAGCGTCAGCGGCTGGTCGTAGCGGCCCAGGATCAGGTAATCCATGAAGTCGGGACTGCGCACCAGGTTCGTGACGCGCATGCCCTTGTCGCGCGCTTGCTGCAAGCCCAGGTGTTCTTCGGCGGCCGGATTGCACCATTCGAGGAACAGCACGTCATCCATGATCACCACGCCGTCCGGCAGCAAGTGCATGGCCTGGCGGAAGCGGGCCAGCCATTCGGTCAGTTCGGCCTGGTTTTTTTCATCGTCGCGGCGCAGGCGGTACAGGCGGGCAAAGATATCGGTCCATTCGCCCCAGCCGTCCGGCAGGCGGCCCGATTCCGGCTTTTCCAGCCACTCACTCAGCTGGTACAGGTATTTCAGCTGGATGAAAACAGCCGCCAGGACGCCGGCGAATGCCGCCGCCACGCCGGCTTCCACGCCGAACCACCACCACACCAGGCCCGCCCCGCCCAGCAGGAAGGCCAGCCGGATCCCGACCGGTACCCAGAATACGACTTTTGGATTCATGGTTTCTCAGTGAGCATATATCCCACGCTGCGCACCGTCTTGATCAGGTGCTCGGCATCCTTCAGCGCCTTGCGCAGGCGCAGCACATGGACGTCCACCGTGCGCTCTTCAATGACCACATGGTCGCCCCACACCTTGTCCAGCAGCTGGCTGCGCGAGAAAACACGCTCCGGGTGGGCCATGAAGAACTTCAGCAGCTTGTACTCGGCGTGGCCGATATCAATTTTATTCTCGTTCATCGACACTGTGCAGCTGACCGGGTCCAGCACCACCGGACCTGCCTTGAGCTGGGTTTCGGCCAGTTCGGGGCTCTTGCGGCGCAGCAGGGCGCGAGCGCGGGCCAGCAGTTCGCGCGGCGAGAACGGCTTGGTGATGTAGTCATCGGCGCCGCCGTTCAGGCCTGCCAGCTTGTCCTCTTCCATGCTTTTCGCGGTCAGCATGATCACCGGAACGGCTGCGAAATGGCGGTCGCCACGGATGCGGGCCAGCAGGCGCAGGCCGCTCTGGTCGGGCAGCATCCAGTCCAGCAGCACCAGCTGCGGCGTGCGAGATTGCATGACTTCCCATGCTTCTTGCGTCGATTGCGCCACCACGCAGTTCCAGCCCGCTTCGCGCAGCGAGAACCTTACCAGCTCGACGATCGCCGGCTCATCTTCAACAATCAGTACTGTCGTTTTGTCGGATGCCATTATTTGCTAACTTCTTGGGTCGCTCCGTGGGTATGGCGGATATCCTTGCCTTCCACCACGTAGATCACGTACTCGGCAATATTCTTGGCATGGTCGCCGATGCGCTCGATGGCCTTGGCCACCCACATCGTGTCCAGCGCTGCCGAGATTGTACGCGGATCTTCCATCATGAAGGTAATCAGGTTGCGCATGATGGAACGGTATTCGTGGTCGATCACCGCATCCTGGGCGATCAGTTCCAGCGCAGCCTTTTCATCGCTGCGGGCGAACGCGTCCAGCGCGTCGTGCAACAGGTCGCTGGTGGCGGTGGCGATGGTGCGCACCATTTCATAGTGGTTCAGGGTCACGGCGCCGCGTGCATGCAGGGCCTTGGCGATGCGTGCGATCTTGGCCGCTTCGTCGCCGATGCGTTCCAGGTCGGTGATCACTTTCAGCGTCGCCATCACGGTACGCAGGTCGTTGGCGGTCGGCTGGCGTTTCACGATCAGGTGGCTGCACTGGTCGTCCAGCTGCACTTCCAGCTGGTTGACGTTGGCGTCTTCGCCGATCACGCGTTCGGCGCGTTCCAGGTTGCCGATGCGGAAGCAGGTCATCGCATCGAGGAACATGGTCTCAACCATGCCGCCCATCAGCAGCACTTTGGAACGGATGCCTTCGAGTTCGGTGTCGTAAGCTTTGGAGGAATGTTCGCCCATCATAATCTCTTCTCTCTCTTCTTCTGATTAGCCAAAACGGCCGGTGATGTAGTCCTGGGTCTCTTTGCGCACAGGATTCATGAAAATCTGGTCGGTTTCACCGAACTCCACCAGTTCGCCCAGGTACATATAGGCGGTGTAATCGGAGCAGCGTGCCGCCTGCTGCATATTGTGGGTCACGATGGCGATCGTGTAGTCCTCTTTCAGCTCGGAGATCAGTTCTTCGATCTTGGAGGTGGAAATCGGGTCCAGTGCGGACGTCGGTTCATCCAGCAGCAGCACGTCGGGCTTCACCGCTACGCCGCGCGCGATGCACAGGCGCTGCTGCTGGCCGCCGGACAGCGACAGGCCGCTCTTGGTCAGCTTGTCCTTCACCTCGCCCCACAGCGCGGCTTTTTTCAGCGCCCATTCCACGCGCTCGTCCATCTCGCCCTTCGACAGGTCTTCGTACAGGCGCACGCCGAAGGCGATATTGTCATAAATCGACATCGGGAACGGCGTCGGCTTCTGGAATACCATGCCGACTTTCGCGCGCAGCATGTTCACGTCCAGGCCCGCGTCCAGGATGTTGTGGCCGCGGTAGCGGATGGCGCCTTCGGCGCGCTGGCCCGGGTACAGGTCGTACATGCGGTTCAGCGTGCGCAGCAGGGTCGATTTGCCGCAGCCGGACGGGCCGATGAAGGCGGTCACCTTCTTCTCGTGGATGTCCAGGTTGACGTTGTGCAGGCTGCGCGTCTTACCGTAGTAGAAGTTCAGGCCGGAGATTTCGATGATTTTGCTTGCTTTGGTCATGATCTGTACTCGTTATTTTGGTGCTTTTTGTGCGAACACGGTGCGCGACAGGATGTTCAGTGCCAGGACGCTGAAGGTGACGATCAAGGCGCCGCCCCAGGCCAGGGCGCGCCAGTTGTCGTATGGGCTCATGGCGAACTGATAGATCACCACTGGCAGGTTGGCCAGCGGCTGGTTCATGTCGGCGCTGAAGAACTGGTTGTTCAAGGCGGTGAACAGCAGCGGCGCGGTTTCGCCGGAAACACGGGCCACCGCCAGCAGCACGCCGGTCATCACGCCGGCCTTGACGGCGCGCAGGCGCACCATCATCGACACCTTCCAGCGCGGTGCACCGAGGGCGTAGGCCGCTTCCAGCAGCGAGTTGGGCACCAGTTTCAGCATATTGTCGGTAGTGCGCACCACCACCGGAATCGCGATCAGCGACAGCGCGATGGAGCCGGCGTAACCGGAGAAATGGTGCGCATTGGCGACATACAGCGCGTACACGAACAGGCCGATCACGATCGATGGCGCCGACAGCATGATGTCGGTCACGAAGCGGGTGACCTGGGCGATCTTGTTCTCTTCGCCGTATTCCGCGAGGTAGATGCCGGCCAGGATGCCGACCGGGGTCGACACCAGGGTGGACAGGCCTACCATCATCAGCGAGCCGACGATGGCGTTACGCAGGCCGCCGCCATCGCTGCTTGGCGCCGGAGTGTCTGCAGCGAACATCAGGATGTTCAGCGATTCGAAGCCATTGATCAGCAGCGTGGCCAGGATCCACATCAGCGCAGCCAGGCCGAGCGACATGGCGCCCACCGACAGGGCCATGCCGACGCGATGGTAGAACAGGCGCTTGCGATAAACAGGGTTCTTAGTCTGGATCATTTCACGCCCTCCTTGCGCGACAAGCCCATCAACATCAGCTTGGCGCCAGACAGGACGATAAAGGTAATAATGAACAGGATCAGGCCCAGTGCGAACAGCGAGGACACGTGCAGCTTGCTGGAGGCCTCGGCAAATTCATTGGCCAGGGTCGAGGCAATCGAACTTCCCGGCGAGAAGAGCGAGGTTGGCAGCTTGGCCGCGTTACCGATCACGAAGGTGACCGCCATGGTTTCGCCCAAGGCGCGGCCCAGGCCCAGCATGACGCCGCCCACCACACCGGTCTTGGTGTATGGCAGCACGACCTTGCGCACCACTTCCCAGCGGGTGCAGCCCAGGCCGTAAGCAGACTCCTTCAGCACGGCCGGCACGATCTCGAACACGTCGCGCATCACCGAAGCGATAAAAGGGATGATCATGACTGCCAGGATCAGGCCGGCCGTCAGGATGCCGATGCCCATGGTCGGGCCCTTGAACAGCGCGCCGATGAACGGCAAAGCGCCGAAGGTGGCTTTGAGTGCCGGCTGCACGTATTCGCTGAACATCGGCGCGAACACGAACAGGCCCCACATGCCGTAAATGATCGACGGCACGCCGGCCAGCAGTTCAACCGCGGTGCCCAGCGGGCGCCGCAGCCAGACCGGGCAAACCTCGGTCAGGAACAGGGCGATGCCGAAGCTGACGGGGAAGGCGATCAGCAGTGCGATACCGGCGCTGGCCAGGGTGCCGACAATAGCGATCGCGGCGCCGAACTGGTCGTTGACCGGGTCCCATTCGACGGTGGTGATAAAGGCGGGGCCGAACTCCTTCAAGGCAGGCAAGGCGCCGTTGATCAGGGAAATGATAATGCCGACCAGTACGAACAGTACGGTCAGCGCGAATACCATCGTGATTTTATGGAAGAACCAGTCCTGGATGCGCTGCTTGCGCACGACGGATTGCATGGATCTCATGATGGCGGGTTCCGCTATACGGAGGGGAGCTGGTGAGGTGATTTCTGCACTCATGATTTTATGTTTTGGTTAGCTAACCGGGGAAGCCTGCACTTAGGCTGCCCCGCTTAGCTTCCTCCCTTTTTAAACCCGGGAACCTGGGTCAGACCCAAGGGGCCGACCTGTCGATGCACGCTGCACTGACTGGGTCACCCCCTTGGGTCTGACCCAGGTTTGCCGGGCTTGGGAAGATCAGTACAGCGCCTTACCCGAAGCGTCTTTCAGGTTCGACTTCCACGAACCCTGCACCAGCTTCACAACGCTCTCTGGCAGCGGCACATAGTCCAGCTCAACCGCAGCTGCATCGCCATTCTTGAACGCCCAGTCAAAGAACTTGATGACTTCCTTGCCCTTGGCCGCATCAGCCTGCTGCTTGTGCATCAGGATGTAGGACACGCCAGTGATCGGCCACGAATTCTTGCCAGCCTGGTCGGTCAGCACCACGCCGAAGCCTGGGGTCTTGGTCCACTCAGCGTGCGCAGCGGCGGCTTTGAAGTTGTCGTCGTCAGGCTGCATCCAGTTGCCGTCCTTGTTCTTCAGCTGGGTGTGAGCGATCTTGTTCTTCTTGGCGTAGGCCCATTCCACGTAGCCGATTGCGCCCTTGATACGCTGCACGTTGGCTGCAACGCCGTCGTTGCCCTTGCCGCCCACGCCGGTTACCCATTTGACCGCGGTGCCGGCGCCGATCTTGGTCTTGAACTCGGGGTTCACTTTCGACAGGTAGTCGGTGAACAGGAAGGAGGTGCCGGAGCCGTCAGCGCGGTGCACCACGGTGATTTCGGTTGCTGGCAGCTTCACGCCTGGGTTCAGGGCAGTGATGGCTGGATTGTTCCACTCGGTGATCTTGCCCAGGTAGATGTCGGCAACCACTGGACCGGTCAGTTTCAGTGCGCCTGGAGCGATACCGTCGATGTTCACCACGGTCACCACGCCGCCCATGATGGCCGGGAACTGCATCAGGCCGTCAGCGTCCAGCTCTTCTGCTTTCAGAGGCATGTCGGACGCGCCGAAATCAACGGTCTTGGCCTTGATCTGCTTGATACCTGCGCCGGAACCGACGGACTGGTAGTTCAGGCCGTTACCGGTGGATGCCTTGTAGGCTTCAGCCCACTTGGCGTAGATCGGATAAGGGAAAGTTGCGCCTGCACCGGTCATGTCCGCAGCCAGGGCGGACGAGAAAGCCATTGCCGCCGAAGCGCCAACAACGAAGGAGGTCAACAACTGTTTCATGCGCATATCAAAGGTCCTTTTCAGGGGTTGGGTTGAATGCTGCGCAGTTTATGACTCGAATATGACACCTTTATGACACGTAAAAATTAGTTGTAGGACACTGTCACATACTTGTCATATTTCCAAAATACACTATTCGCTATGAAAACAGCATTCCTTGATAGGGAGCTGTCACAGCTGGCGTTTAACCGCCGTGTGATGGCCCAGGCCGAAGACGCCACCATCCCAGTGCTCGAACGCCTGCGTTACTTGTGCATTGTTAGCAGCAATCTGGACGAATTCTTCGAAGTACGGGTCGCCAGCCTGCTGGCCGCCGCCAGCGTCGACGGCGACCTGGCCACCCACCCTACCCTGGCGGCGACGCTGGAACGGGTCAGCAACGAGTGCCATGAACTGGTCAGGCGCCAGTACGAAATATTCAATACGGCAGTCTTGCCGGAAATGAAAGCCCAGGGCATCAATATCGTGCGCCACAGCCAGCGCAACGATGCCCAGCGGGCCTGGGTCAAGGCGTATTTCGACCGCGAAGTACGTCCCCTGCTGACTCCGATCGGCCTCGATCCGGCCCATCCTTTTCCCCAGGTAGTTAACAAGAGCCTCAATTTCATCGTCGCCCTGAGCGGCAAGGATGCCTTCGGGCGCGGCACAGCCATCGCCATCGTCAAGGCGCCGCGCGTGCTGCCGCGCGTGATCCGCCTGCCGGACAACCTGTCGAAAGACGGCGGGGTATCGTTTGTCCTGCTGTCCTCGGTGATCCACGCCCATATTTCCGAGCTGTTTGCAGGGCGCGACGTGATGGCGTATTCCCAGTTCCGGGTGACCCGCGATTCGGACCTGTGGGTCGATGAAGATGAAGTCAAGAACCTGCGCCAGGCACTGAAAGGCGAGCTGCAGGGCCGACAGTATGGCCGCTCGGTGCGGATCGAAGTGGCCAAGAATTGCCCGCCCGAGCTGTCGCAGTTCCTGCTCGACCAGTTCGGCTTGGACCAGAGCCGCCTGTACCGCGTCGATGGCCCCGTGAATATGGTGCGCCTGAACGAGATCGTGGAACAGGCGCGGCGCCCTGAGCTGCGCTTCCCGGCCTTCATGCCGGGCGTGCTGGCCAAGACCGTCAACAATGACATCTTTGCCACCATCCGCAAGCACGACATCCTGCTGCACCATCCATTCCAGAGCTTCCAGACGGTGATCGACTTCATCCGCAGCGCGGCGCTCGATCCGGCCGTGGTGGCGATCAAGCAGACCGTCTACCGCACCGGCATGAACTCGGACCTGATGGAAGCCTTGATTGCCGCCGCCCGCAGCGGCAAGGAAGTGACGGTCGTGGTGGAACTGATGGCGCGCTTCGACGAAGAAGCCAATATCAACTGGGCCGACAAGCTGGAACAGGCTGGCGCCCAGGTGGTGTACGGCGTGGTGGGCCTGAAAACCCACGCCAAGATTGCCCTGGTAATCCGCCGCGAAGAAGGCGGCCTGCGCTATTACGCCCACCTTGGCACCGGCAACTACCACCCGACCACGACCAAGTTCTACACCGACTTCGGCATGCTGACCTGCCAGCCCGAGCTTGGCCGCGATGTCAACGAAGTCTTCATGCACCTGACCAGCCTGACCAAGCCGCAGCGCATGAACCATATCTGGCTGGCGCCTTTCACGTTGCAGGAGCAACTCATAAAGGCGATCCGGAATGAGGCAAAAATCGCAAAAGCCGGGCGTCCGGGCCGGATTATCGCTAAAATCAACGCATTAACCGATGAACCGGTGATCCGTGCGCTGTACGCCGCCTCGAAGGACGGGGTCAAGATCGACCTGGTCGTACGCGGCGCCTGCACCCTGATGCCGGGCGTGCCGGGACTGTCCGAAAATATCCGGGTCCGCTCCATCATCGGCCGCTTCCTTGAACATAGCCGCATCTATTACTTCCGTAACGACCTGGCGCACGACGTCATGCTGGCCAGCGCGGACTGGATGAACCGCAACCTGCTGCGCCGCATTGAAGTGGCGTTCCCGGTACTGGACCGGGGCCTGAAACGGCGCGTGATTGCGGAAGGTTTGACGCCTTACCTGAAGGACAACTCCAACGCCTGGGAGCTGGACGAGCACGGCCATTACCATCGCCGCAAGCCACGCGGCAAGGTCAAGCCTTACAGCGCCCAGCAGCACCTGATGGAGTCGCTTGGTACGCCGGCCGATCTGGCCGGGGATTGAAGCCAGCTCGAGGGAGGAAGCATGGACCTGATCTTGTGGCGCCACGCCGAAGCCGAACCAGCCCAGCCCGGCCTGGACGACCTGGAACGCGCGCTGACGCCGAAAGGCCATAAACAGGCGCGCCGCATGGGCCAGTGGCTCGATTCCGTGCTGCCTGAAAATTGCCGCATCCTGGTCAGCCCTGCCACGCGCACGGTGCAGACGGTAGCCGGCCTGGGCCGCAAATACAAAGTCCATCCCGACCTGGCGCCCGGCGCCGACGCCAGCGATATCCTGAAAGCGGCCAACTGGCCTGCATCAAAAGAAGCAGTGCTGGTGGTCGGCCACCAGCCGACATTGGGACAAGCCGCCGCCTTGCTGATGACGGGCGAAGACAGCGATTGGGAGATGAAAAAAGGCGCTGCGTGGTGGTTCGTGCAGCGAGAACCGGATGATCCCGCCAGCCTTTACCTGAAGGCGGTGATGCAGCCTGACCTGGTCATGAAATAGATAATTCTGTTGGGCTTGTAATTGCTTAATTGGATGCTAGAGTTTAATTGTATCAACTCTAGGGAGCAGCCTTCAGAAACGCTGGCTGGTTAGTTATGTGGGTACTGTTCACCATGGGCATATTCGGTGCAATGATCGCGTTGATCGCGTTCGAAGTTATTGCTGAATATCGCGGCGGACATCATAGGTTGGTCGACCGCTACCACGAGTAGCACTGCGCTTCACAGAAGCGAGGCTCCACGACAGCGCCTTCGGGACTCTGTCGTTGGAGCCTTCAGTCTTTTTGGGTCAGGCAAACAGGTCGAGGATCGAAGAAGCGCCGCCGAATTCGTTTTGCTGGCTATACAGCTGCACCAGGGCCTGTGCCTGGACCGTCAGCATCTGCGCGAATGACGAGCGGCGGCTTTGCAGGGTTTCGAGTTCGTTGTCAGCCTGCGTCAGGGCGAAACCAACCACGCTGCGCTGTCCATCCAACGATTCAAGCCGCGAGCCCAGTGCATCCGCCAGCCCCCTGCCCTCGTCCGTGAACAGCTTGGCCAATGCAGTGGGATCCGCCGCGATGGCGGCATTGAGTTTTTTCGTATCGAGTTGAAGGCGGCCATTGCTGCTGACCGTCAGGCCGTCGTTGGCCAATTCGTCGCTGCTGCCGCCCGCAGAACGCACCAGCTGGTCCAGTTGCGTGCGCACCTGCGCAAGTGCGGAGTTTCCTTTCAGCGCGCCATTCGTGAGGCTATCCAGGCGATCCTGCAAAGCATTGAAGCCCTTGACGAAGGCCGCGACATTCTTCGCAATCTCGCCATCGTCCTGCGCCACCGTAACCGTAGTGTCGCCGACGTCATTCAGGTTCAGGGTGACGCCCTTGATCGCGCCCTCGACCTTGTTATCGGCGCTCTTGACGCTCTTGCCATCGACCGTCAGGATCGCATCCTGCGCCGACTGGGTTTGCTCCAGCCCTGCGAAAAAACCGCGGAGCGTGGCGTCGCCCGCCACGTTGACGCTGAGATTGTTGCCCTCGCCACTGGCGCTGCGCAGTTCCAGCGCGGTGCCCGTGGGCGAACGTACCAGGCTGGCGTCAAAGCCCGCTTCCTTGAGCGCATCGGCGATGCCCTGCAAGGTATTGTCCTGGCTATTGATGGTAATGCTTTTGCTGGTCTCGCCCGTGCCGATACGGATCACGGTCGGCGAACCGGTGCCGAGCGGCGTATCGGGAGAAGCCACTTCCTGGCTGACGAGGATTTGCTGCTGGGCCAGTTGGCTGACGCTGACATCGTGCGAACCGGCTTCCGCAGTAGCGCCGGTCGTCACACTGAGCACATCGCTGGATGAGGAGCTACCACGTGTGCTGAGTCCGGCGCCGGCAAGGCTTTCCGCCAGATCCTGGAACACCGACAAGGCTGACTTGAGTTGGCCAAGGCCGGAGAAGCGTGCCTGGCTGAGACTGATGCTTGCGTTGAGCTGGGCTGCAGCGGCGCGCTGCGGCGCCAGGGTTTGCTCCACCTGAGCCAGCACATCGGTCGATGGCGTCCCGGCGACGCTGGCATTACCCAGTGCCAGCGAGGAGCCATACAGCGTACTCAGCAGGCTGCTCACATACATGTCCATGCCTTCAGTCTAGCGCATGAACTTGGTAATTGCTCCGGCTGCTTCGTTGTCAAGGGGCAGGAAGGTGAAGCCGATCTTGAACTCGTCTCCACTGAAGATGCAATTGTTGACCTTGCCGCGCGTGTTGACGATTTGTGGCTTGCCATCGACAAGCATCTCAAACACGATCTGGCCGGTGGCGCCCACCGTGACCTTATTTTCGGAGGTCAGGGAAATGCCTGCCAGGCCGAGATCGAAAGTCCGCGCAGCCATCGGGTGGCCGCCGTCCATCACAATCATTGCCCGCACGCGAAGGATCTTGCGTGCACCTTGCCTTGAATCTACTAACAATTTCTTGCCCGTTGAATGGTTGAGTTCGAGGCTGATATTGTAGCTAATATTTCGTAAAAATCTATATCACTGCAGTTCGCGCAGGCGGTTGAAAGCGTCGTCGATGCGCTCAACAGCAATAATCGTCATGCCCTCGATCGGCTGCTTCGGCGCGTTCGCCTTCGGAATCATGGCGATCGAGAAGCCAAGTTTGGCCGCCTCCCGCAAACGTTCCTGGCCACGCGGC
The DNA here is from genome assembly GCF_009720745.1 of Massilia eburnea. Classification (GTDB taxonomy): domain Bacteria; phylum Pseudomonadota; class Gammaproteobacteria; order Burkholderiales; family Burkholderiaceae_D; genus Rugamonas; species Rugamonas eburnea. The sequence goes on from NZ_WNKX01000001.1 coordinate 84,058, forward strand.
GCAGGACGGATCTCGCCTGCCAGGCCAACCTCGCCAAAGACGACGAAACCGTTCGGCAGCGCCTTGTTGCGCATCGAGGAGTTGATCGCCATCAGCACCGCAAGGTCGGCCGCCGGCTCGGTGATCTTCACACCGCCCACGGCGTTAATGAACACGTCCTGGTCGAAGGCGGCGATACCGGCATGGCGGTGCAGCACGGCCAGCAGCATGGCAAGCCGATTCTGCTCCAGGCCGACCGACAGGCGGCGCGCGTTCGGCAGGTGGCTGGTGTCGACCAGGGCCTGCACTTCCACCAGCAGTGGGCGCGTTCCCTCCTGCGTCACCATCACACAGGAGCCGGGCACCTGGTTTTCGTGCGAAGACAGGAACAATGCGGATGGATTGGAAACGCCCTTCAGGCCTTTCTCCGTCATGGCAAACACGCCCAGCTCATTGACGGCGCCAAAGCGGTTCTTGATGGCGCGTACCAGGCGGAAGCTGGAATGGTTGTCGCCTTCGAAGTACAGCACGCAGTCCACGATATGCTCCAGCACGCGCGGGCCGGCCAGCGAGCCCTCCTTCGTGACGTGGCCGACCAGGATGATGGTGGTGCCGTTCATCTTGGCGAAGCGGGTCAGCTGGGCCGCGCATTCGCGAACCTGGGCCACCGAGCCCGGGGCCGATGCCAGCGCGTCCGAATACAGGGTCTGGATCGAGTCGATCACCGCCACCTGCGGCTTGAGGTCGGCCAGGGTGCCGAGGATTTTCTCGAGCTGGATTTCGGCCTGCAGCTTCAATTCCTTGGCATCGACCGCCAGGCGCTTGGCGCGCAGCGCAATCTGGGCGCCGGATTCCTCGCCGCTGACATACAGCACGCTCTTGACCTTGGACATATTGGCCAGCGCCTGCAGCAGCAGGGTCGATTTGCCGATGCCGGGATCGCCGCCGATCAGCACCACGCCGCCCGCCACCAGGCCGCCGCCCAGAACGCGGTCGAATTCTTCAATGCCGGTGCCGAAGCGCGGCACGTCCAGCGCTTCGATATCCTGCAGCGACAGCACGGGCGCCGTCTGCGCCAGCGACTGGTGCTGGGCTTGCGAGAAGCGGTTGGCGCCGGCGGCTTCGATTACCGTCTCCACCATGGTGTTCCACTGCTGGCAGGACGAGCACTGGCCGGTCCACTTGCTGCTGATGCCCCCGCATTCGCTGCAGGTGTAATTGGTCTTTGCCTTGGCCATGTAATCAGGCCTCGACCACGGCCACGCGCGGCGCCAGGGCGCACATCAATTCATAGCCGATGGTGCCGGCAGCCGTTGCGACCTCGTCGATCGGCATGCCCTCGCCCCACAGCACCACTTTGCTGCCGACGCGGGCGTTCGGCACATTGCTCAGGTCCACGGTCAGCATGTCCATCGAAACGCGTCCGACCAGGCGAGTACGGACACCATCGACCAGGATCGGGGTATCGACGGGTGCGTGGCGCGGATAACCGTCGGCATAGCCGCAGGCCACCACGCCGATACGCATGGCCTGCTCGGCTTTGAAGCGGCTGCCATAGCCCACGTAATCGCCAGGGCCGATTTCCTGCACGCCGATCAATTCGCTAGTCAGTGTCATGGTCGGCTTGAGGCCGAATTCCTCGGCGCTCTTACCGCCCGGGGTGCCGCCATACAGCATGATGCCGGGGCGGATCCAGTCGGTGGCGAGGCTGTCGCCCAGCTCCGGCATGTGCAGAATGCCGGCTGAATTGCACAGGCTGCGCGCGCCGGGCAGGCCGGCCGCCCCTGCGTTGAAGCGGCGCACCTGCTCGGCCAGCGGCATGCAGGGGTGGTGCAGCTCGTCGGCATTGGCGAAGTGGGTCATCAGGGTAATGCTGCCAACGTGCGGGATGGCGCGCAGGCGGGCATGCACGGCGGCATAGTCCGACGGCCTGAAACCAAGGCGGTTCATGCCGGTATTCATCTTCAAATGCACATTGATTGGGCGCGCCAGCGGGGTGCGCTCCAGCATTTCCAACTGCTCGACGCAATGCACCGAGCCCTCGATATCATGTTCTGCCATCGCCAGCAAGTCCGCGCTGTCGAACCATCCCTCTAATAGAAGGATAGGCTTGGTCCAGCCCAGCTCGCGCAGGCGAACCGCGTTGTCCGGCTCGATCAGCGCCAGGCCGTCTGCTGCAGCGAAACCGCGCATGCCGCGCTCCAAACCATGACCGTATGCATTGGCTTTAACCACGCCCCAGGCCTTGGCGCCCGGCGCACAGGCTTTGGCGCGGGCCAGGTTATGCTGCATTGCAGCGAGATGGATATGGGCGACGATGGGCCTTGGCATGACAAAAACCGGCAGAATAAGAATGCAGCATTCTACCTTTTGTGCCAGCCGAATGCTGGCCGGATTCTTGGGAAACCTTACTTTCCATGGTATAAAGCATCCCGAGATAATTATCTGGCGTCCTGAATGAATCGTGGTTTCTATACCATCATGGCCGCGCAGTTCTTTTCGTCGCTGGCAGACAATGCTCTGTTGATCGTGGCAATCGACCTGCTGCTGACCATGCAAGCTCCGGCATGGGTCACCCCATTGCTGAAGCTGACTTTTGTGCTGTTTTACGTGCTGTTGGCAGCATTTGTGGGCGCTTTCGCTGATGCCCTGCCGAAAGGCCGGGTCATGTTCATTTCCAACCTGATCAAGATCTTCGGCTGCGCGCTGATTTTCTATCACGTGCACCCGCTGGCCGCTTATGCCGTAGTCGGCTTTGGCGCCGCCGTTTATTCGCCGGCCAAATACGGCATCCTGACCGAGCTGCTGCCGCCGGAAAAGCTGGTGGTCGCCAACGGCTGGATCGAAGGCCTGACCGTCAGCTCCATCATCTTCGGCATTGCCATGGGCGGCGCCCTGATCGGCGGACCGGTCGCCGCAGCCCTGCTGCGCTTCGACATGCCATTCATTGAAACCGGCCTCGATACGACCGAGGAGATCGCCCTGGCCGTGGTTGGTTCAACTTACCTGCTGGCGGCGCTGTTCAACCTGCGCATTCCGGACACCGGCTACGTCTACGAGCACCAGGAGCGCAACCCGCTGCGCCTGATCACCGAGTTCGCAGGCTGCTGCAGCATCCTCTGGCGCGACAAGCTGGGCCAGATTTCGCTGGCGGTGACCACCCTGTTCTGGGGCGCCGGCGCCACCTTGCAATTCATCGTCCTGGAATGGGCCAAGCAGTCCCTCGGCCTGCCGCTGAACAAGGCTACCAGCACCATCGCCATCGTGGCGGTCGGCGTGGCCATCGGCGCCGGCATGTCGGCGCGCTTCGTTTCCCTGCGCCGATCGCTGTCGGTGGTGCCGCTCGGCGTCGCCATGGGCGTGATCGTGATGGGCATGGTCTTCGTGCACGACCTGCTCCTGGCCTATCCCCTGCTGCTGCTTGTTGGCCTGCTGTCCGGCTTCTTCGTGGTGCCGATGAACGCCCTGCTGCAGCATCGCGGCCACGTGCTGATGAGCGCAGGCCATTCCATCGCGGTACAGAATTTCAATGAAAACCTGTCCATCCTCACCATGCTGGCGGTGTATTCGCTGATGGTGAAGCTGCATCTGGGCCTGAATACAATCATCGTGCTGTTTGGCCTGTTCGTCGCCGGCTCCATGCTGGGCATCATGCGCCTGCATGCTGCCAACCAGCGCGCGCACGACTCGCTCAGCCTGATCGGAGAGCATAAGCACTAAGCGCAATGAAACGAGGCTTTTACACCATTATGGCGGCGCAGTTCTTCTCGTCGCTGGCCGATGCTGCGCTGCTGATCGTCGCAATCTACGTGCTGGGCACCATGAAGGCGCCGGCCTGGATGACGCCGATGCTCAAGGAGACTTTTGTCCTGTTCTACGTGCTGCTGGCGGCTTTTGTCGGCGCCTTTGCGGATGCGCTGCCCAAGGGCCGCGTCATGCTGATCGGGAACATGATCAAGATTTTCGGCTGCGGGCTGTTCTTCTACGGCGTGCATCCTTTGGCCGCCTATGCCGTCGCCGGCCTGGGCGCCGCCATCTACTCGCCAGCCAAATACGGCATCCTGACCGAACTGCTCCCGCCGGAAAAACTGGTGGCCGCCAATGGCTGGATCGAAGGATTGACCGTCAGCTCCATCATCCTCGGCACTGCGCTGGGCGGAGCCTTGATCGGCGGCCCGGTATCGGCGGCCCTGCTGGCGTTTGACGTGCCGGGCATCGACACTGGCTTCGATACGGTCAGCGAGATTGCGCTGGCGTGGGTGGGCATGATTTACCTGCTTGCGACCCTCTTCAATTTGCGTATCCCGGATACCGGCTATGTCTACGAGCGCCAGGAACGCAATCCTTTCCTGCTGGTGCGCGATTTCGCGGAATGCTGCAGCATCCTGTGGCGCGACAAGCTTGGCCAGATCTCGCTGGCCGTGACCACCCTGTTCTGGGGCGCCGGCGCGACCTTGCAGTTCATCGTGCTGGAATGGGCCAGGCAGTCGCTGGGTATGCCGCTCAATCGCGCTACCAGCACCGTTGCCATCGTGGTGGTCGGCGTGGCGCTGGGCGCCGTGATGTCGGCCCGCTTCATCACCTTGCGCAAGGCGCTGTCGGTGATCCCGCTGGGGATCGCGATGGGCGTGATCGTGATGTCGATGATCTTCGTACACGACCTGCGCATTGCCTACGTCCTGTTGCTGGTGGTTGGGGCGCTGTCGGGCTTCTTCGTAGTGCCGATGAACGCATTGCTGCAGCACCGCGGCCACGTGCTGATGAGCGCAGGCCATTCAATCGCGGTGCAGAACTTCAATGAGAACCTTTCCATCCTGACGATGCTGGCTGTCTATGCCGGGATGGTAAAGCTTGGCCTGGCGCTGAACACCATCATCGTGCTGTTCGGCTTATTCCTGGCGGGATCGATGCTGGCCATCATGGCGCTGCATGCGGCCAACCAGCGCGTGCAGGATTCTCTCGCGCTGATCGGCGAGCACAAACACTAAGCGGGCAAGGCCCCGCTTCCTCGGCGCGCCTGGGCTCGGGCGCGCCAGTCATCCGGAACCACAAAGCTGCGTTCCACTTCTTCCAGCCAGGCCCCCTCTTCCTGCACGGTTGCCACTAATACCGGGCCGGGATCGATGGCGAATTTTTCCGCCAGCACGTCCAGCAATGCGCCGCGCGTGAGCGGTGCCGGCGTTGGCGTGGCTTCGCTGCGCTCAAGCGATGTGCGCAGGGGCGCCAGCCACTGCAGGCGCGGCATGACGATGAACCGCTCGCCAGCAGCGCCGGCCTGCTCGCTGTGCGTTCGCCAATAGCCGCGGCAGTGGTCCGGCGAGATGCCTTCGATTTGCGGCGCGGCTTCGGTTGCGTGATAGAACAGCCAGCCTTTGACCAATGCCTGGGCGCTTGTGACGGGCGCGGGCAGGGCCTGCTGCGCGGCGGGATGCTGGGCCAGTTGCAGCTGCGCGTTGAAGATCTTGCGCATTTTCAGCCCAAGCGTGTCGGCCAGGTTGGGGCCGACCAGGCGGTTGTAGTTTCCGCTATCCGGATCGCCGTCGAGCAGATAGAACTTGGTGGCGAATTCGATGTGGCGCAGGCTTGCGCGGCCCTCTTCACGTAGCAGGAAGTCGAATTCGCCGATGGTGCCGTTCTTGCCGTCGCGGACTTGCAGGCCGTGGGCGGCCAGCGTGCCGCGCTGGGCGAAGTAGAAGGCCATCAGCTTTTCGGCGTACAGGCCGAGACGGGTGTAGAAGCGGTTGCCAAGCGCCGCGTCCAGCGGCGATGGGTCTGCGTCGAGGTCGTCCAGCCAGTTGGCCACGGCGGGCGAAACGGGGCCGAGCGTGGCGATCTTGCCGTGCCAGTGCGGGCTACCGGGATCGAGCAGGTCGGGCGAGTCCAGCAGCCAGGCCAGCGCGCGGACGTGGGGCCGCGCGAGGTGGCCCCATTTGCGGTGGAATGTCCTAGCGTCGGCCGGCATGGGCGGCTTTGGCAAGGCACAAGTCCTGCCATGCCTTGGCCTTTTCTTCCGGTTTTTTCAGCAGGTCGGCCGGGTGGTAGGTGGCGACGACCGGGATTTCGCCATGCAGCATGATGCGGCCGCGTGCGGCGCCGCCCAGCAGGCCTTTTCCGGTGGTATGGCCGAAGGCGACGATGACCTTGGCCTGCGTCAGTTCCAGCTCGCGCTGCAGGTAGGGGCGGCAGGCTTGCAGCTCTTCGGCGCTTGGCGCGCTTGGAGCGTGGCACTTCACCAGGCTGGTGAGGTAGGCGCCCTTCTCCGTTGTCTGGCCGACGGCTTTCAGCATGTTGTCGAGCAGGTAGCCCGGGTCGCCGGCGAATTGGTAGCCTTCCGCGTCTTCGGCCTGGCCCGGCGCGGTGTCGAGGGCGATCCAGGTCGCCTTCCCGTCACCGCGGCCGGGAACGGCTTGCTGGCGGGTTTCGCAGCGTGCGCAGCGGGTGCAGCTGGACACGGCGGCTTGCAGGGCCGGCCAGTCCATCTGGGCGATTTCTTCGTCGGTGACGCGGCCTGGCCTTGGTCCGGGAACGTGCGAGGCTGGCTCGCCGCCGCCTGGCGCAGGCGCGTCGCGGCGTGCGGTGACGGGAGCTGCCTGCTGCTCATCGTCGAACCAGGATGGCGGTTCGTCCATCGGGATGTCGTCGAAGGCCGGCACATCGTCGGCCATGGCGGGCGGTGGCGCGCTTGCGGCGCGCGGCGGCATTGCCGGGCCGGCGGGCTGCATTGCTTGCGCGGCTGGGGCAGGACGCTGCGGCTGCGCTGCGGCGGGCTGCTCGGGCGCCGCTACTTTCTTGCGCTGCGGCTTGTATTCCGGCGTCGGGGCGTCGTCAAACCAGGACATGTCCTCGCCTGTCGAGGCGATGCTCGGCGTGCCGGGGACGCGCGTTGGCGCGGCTGGCGCATTCGGTGCAGCCGGGGCTTGGCGTACGTCGTCGGCATGGCCATGGGCTGTCGCTGCGGCCGGAGGCGCTTGGCGCGCGTCGCCGGCACGGCCAGGCGCGGTTGCTGCGGTTGGCGGGACCTGGCGCGCGTCGGCGAGACCTACCGGCGCTGCGGACGCGGCGCGTGCGGCAGCGGCGGCCGGGGATTGGTGCGTGGCGGTCGCGGATGCGGGCGATGGCGCGGTCGGCTCGTAGTGCGCGGCGCCCTGTGCAGGCTGCGCATTTGCCATGCGCTGCGCGTCGGCAGCGGGCTGGGCGCCAGGGTGCTGGGCCGCTGATTGGGGTGTGGCAGCTTGCTGGGGCGCGGATCCGGGGCCGGCTTCGGGCGAGGCCGCGTAGCCGGCCGGGACGCCGGTGTCAACGTCGACGTCGGCATAAGCGTAGGCGCCGGCGGACGCGGATGCGGGGCGATTGCGCAAGCGCCATTGCGGCCCTACGCCCATCTCGTCCAGGAAGACAGCGTTACGACGATCACTCATAGCCCAAAACGCATCACGATAGCGTCCTCGCGGGTTGCATTGGCCGCAGGGTAATAGCCCTTGCGGCGGCCGATTTCAGAAAAACCGTAGCGCTGGTAGATTTCCAGCGCGCGGCCGTTGGAAGGCCGCACTTCCAGCAGGATCGACTCCATGCCCAGCCCGCGCGACAAGGCGACGGCCTGGTTCACCAGCAGGCGCCCCACGCCACGCCCCTGCCAGGAACGCGACACCGCGACGTTCAGCAAATGCGCTTCGTCGACAATCCCCATCACCAGGAAATAGCCCATTAGCTCGCGGTCCTGCGCGCGCAGCACCCAGGCGTGGTAGCCCTGCGACAGGGAATCGGCGAAATTGGTACGGCTCCACGGGTAGGGATAAACCTCCTGTTCCACCGCCACCACCTCATCGAGGTCGCTTTCCTGCATCGGCTCGTAAATCAGCCGGGCCAGATCCCAAGTCTGCTGCATCATGCCTGCGCCGCTTTCATCACTTCGCGTTCGGCCTTGGTATAGGCCACCTTGTTACGCAGGTAAAGCGGCTGCGCCTGCGCGGCAGGCACGGCATGGCCGGCGGCGAAGGCAACGCGGCCCAGCTGCGCAATCTGCACCGCATGGGGCATGATTTCGCCATCGGCGCCATCGGCAAAGGCTTTGCCCGCAAATGCTTCGGCGTAAGCAGCAAAACCGTTGCCGCAGGCACGCGCCGGACCTGCCGGAGCCACCGCATCGGGCGCGGACAGGGCTGGAGGCAGTACGGCGACCGGCTGGCCGCCTTCAAAGCGGTACTGCGCCCAATAGACTTCGTTCATGCGGGCGTCGAGGACGGTCAGGACGTCATCGGCGCCGTGGCGCTCGCGGCAAGCCAGGGCCATGGCGTCCAGCGTCACAACCGGCAGCAGCGGCAAGCCGGCGCCAAAACCCAGGCCCTGGGCGATGCCGCATGCGGTGCGCACGCCGGTGAAGGAGCCGGGACCGGCGCCATAAGCAATCGCATCGCAATCGCGCAGGACGATGCCCGCCTCCGCCAGCAATTCCTGGATCATGGGCAGCACGGCCTGGGAATGGGTGCGCACGCCGGACGATTCGCGGAAATACACGCGCTCCCCGCGCAGCAAGGCGCAGGAAGCCATTTCGGAGGATGTTTCGATTGCAAGAATGGTAGCCATGGCCGGTATTTTACCCTGTGGGCATGTACAATAGCACCCCATGCACAGCACTACCCTACATGCCGACAACCGCGCCGAAGTGGCTGCAGCGCTGGCGCAAGACCACCTGGTCGTGGCCTGCCTGTGCGCCGCCTGGTGCGGCACCTGCGCATCCTACCGCGCGGTATTCGAGGAACTGGCCAGCCGCCACCCGGATAAATACTTCCTGTGGGTCGATATCGAAGACCATGCGGACCTGGTGGGCGACCTTGATGTCGAGAACTTTCCCACCCTGCTGATCCAGCGCCACGAGCACGTGGCCTTCTTCGGCACCATGCTGCCTGACCCGAATGTCGCCCACCGGCTGATCGAATCGCAGGCCGAACTCAGTGACGAGGAACTGGCGCGCCAGGCCGCCTCCACCGAAGAACGGCGCCAATGGCAGCAGGATTGCAACCTGCGCGTATTGTTAGGCTAGTCGCAGCGGCAGGCTGCGCAAGCGCTGGCCCGTCAGCGCAAATACGGCATTGGCCACGGCCGGAGCGATTGGCGGCGTGGCGGGTTCGCCGACGCCTTCCGGCGGCTCAGCGCTCAGTACGATCACCGTTTCCACCATCGGCACTTCATTCATGCGCAGCACCGGATAGTCGGCAAAATTGCTTTGCACGACCTTGCCGTCCTTGATGGTGATTTCGCCGCCCAGCGCCGCCGACAGCCCGTACACCACGGCCGATTCGACCTGCTGCGCGATGATGTTCGGGTTGACGGCAATGCCGCAGTCGATCGCGCATACCACGCGGTGCACGTGGATCTGCTTGTCCTGCACCGATACTTCCGCCACTTGCGCGACGATGGTGCCGAAGGACTGATGCAGCGCCACGCCATGGGCCCGGCCTTCCGGCGCCTGGCCCGCCTTGGTGACGGCCGCCTCCAGCACCGCCAGGTGGCGCGGGTGGTTCAGCAGCATGGTGCGGCGGAATTCCACCGGATCCTTGCCGGCCGCACTGGCCATTTCGTCGACGAAGCTCTCTTTGAAGAAAGCGTTCTGCGAATGGCCGACCGAGCGCCAGTTGCCCAGCGCGACCGGGCCATCGACCACCACGTGGTTGATCGACTGGTTCGGAATCTCGTACTGCATGTCGTACACGCCTTCGGCGGTCGAACGGTCCGGGCCAGCACCCGGCATGCCCAGGTTACGCTTGGTGAACTGGTGGGTCAGCGCACCGCCGGCCGTCTTCGCTTCCCAGGCAATGATATTGCCGGCAGCATCCAGCCCGGCCGTCATGCGCGCCAGCGCGGCGGGACGGTACACATCGTGGGTGGTGTCGTCTTCGCGGGTCCAGATCACCTGCACCGGCAAGCCCTTCGCTTCGCGTGCGATGGCGACGGCTTGCGCCACCATGTCCATTTCCAGGCGGCGCCCGAAACCACCGCCCAGCAGGTGTTCATGCAGGATGACATTGGCTTCGCTGACGCCGCCCACCCGGGCCGCCGCGCGGCGGGCGAAAGTCGGCGCCTGGGTGCCCACCCACACGGTAACCTTGCCATCCTTGACCTGCGCGGTGCAGTTGATCGGCTCCATGCAGGCATGCGCCAGGTAAGGCACGCGGTACAGCGATTTGACGGTGCGCAGCGCGCTGGCCGCATGCGCCATATCGCCACGCTGATGGTAATTGTCGCCGTCGTCGGTTTCCAGCGCGTTTGACAGCGAGGCGTAAATAGCCTCGCTCGAAAGCTTGGCATTGGCGCCCTCGTCCCAACGGATCGGCAGCGCGGCGGCGGCCTGCTTGGCTTGCCAGAAGCTTCTTGCGACCACGGCGACGCCTGCACCGGCGCCATAATGCTCTTCGATGGCGTTGGAAAAATCGACCACGGCCAGCACGCCCGGCATCTTTACCACTTCGGTCGGCGTGATGCCGGCGATCTTGCCGCCTACCACGGGCGACATGCGCACCGCGGCGTAGACCATGCCTTCCGGCCGCACGTCGATGCCGTACGTTGCAGTGCCTTCGGACTTGATGCGCGAATCGCGGCGCCCCACGCTGGTGCCGATCAGCCGGAAACTGTGCGGATCCTTCAGCGTCACCTTGCCCGGCTGGCCGAGCGCCGCGCGCGCCGCAATGGCGCCGTAGCCAAGCGATTTCTTGCTGATGTCGTGATACAGCACGCCATTTTCGGCGCGCACCTGCTCCGCCGGCACTTTCCAGTCCAGGGCCGCCTGCGCCACCAGCATGGCGCGCGCTGTGGCGCCGGCTTCGCGCATCGAGGTCCAGGCATCCTTTACGCTGGAAGATCCGCCGGTGATCACTACGCCCATCTCGCGCGCCACCTTGCCCAGCATCCAGCTGGCGAAGGCGCGCGTGCGGCCGGTGTCGTCCGGATGGAAGGGCAAGGTCTCGCGCATCACGGCCAGGTTGGCGTAGATCTTGTCGGCCGGCGCCTGGATCAATGTGATCGCATCCAGCGCGACATCCAGTTCCTCCGCCACCAGCATGGACAGCGCGGTATGCACACCCTGCCCCATTTCCGCGCGCGGCATGGCCAGCTGCACGCTGCCGTCCGGCGCAATGGCGATCCAGCCGTTCAGCGCAACGGCGCCGTTTTCCAGCGGCAGCGCCGCGGTGCCGCGCACGCGCTGGCGCGGCGGCATCACGCCCCAGCCAACCACCATGGCGCCGGCAACGGCAACCCCGCTTAGCAGGAAGCGGCGGCGGGAAATCTTTTTCGGTGTCAGCATGGCACTCTCGTTATGGCAGCCAGCGCTGCAGCAAATCGTCCGGCATGACCGGGCGGCTGTAATAGAAACCCTGCGCCTGGTTGCAGCCATGGCGCAGCAGGAAGGCCGCCTGCTGTTCCGTCTCCACGCCCTCGGCGATGACCGACAGGTTCATGCTGCGGCCCAACTGGATGATGGCAATGGCAATCGCCTCGTCGTTGGCGTCGGTCGAAATATCCTTGATGAAGGAACGGTCGATTTTCAGCGTCTGCACCGGCATCTGCTTCAGGTAGGCCAGCGAGGAATAGCCGGTGCCGAAATCGTCGATCGCCAGCGATACGCCCACTGCATGCAGGTCGTTGATGAAGGCCAGCGCATCGCCGGTGTTCATGATCACGGACTCGGTGACCTCCAGCTGCAGGCGGTTCGGCGCCAGGCCGGTTTCGCGCAGGATATCGGCCACGCGGGTGACCATGCTGCCGCGCTCGAACTGGCGGGCCGACAGGTTGACCGCCATCTTCGGCACATTCAGGCCGGCTTCGTCCCAGCGCACCATCTGGCGGCAGGCTTCGTACAGCACCCACTGGCCCAGCTGGTCGATAAAGCCCGTATCTTCCGCCAGTGGGATGAAGCGCACCGGCGGCACCAGGCCAAGTTCCGGGTGGTTCCAGCGCACCAGCGCTTCCACGCCCAGCAGCTTGCCGGTATCGATCTCCACCTGCGGCTGGAAGTTCAGGAACACTTCCTGTTTTTCGATGGCGCGGCGCAGATAGGTTTCCAGGCGCAGGCGCTCGACGCCCTCGCCCGTCATGGACGGCTGGTAGAAGCGGTAGCCGTTGCGGCCGCGCGCCTTGGCCTGGTACATGGCCACGTCGGCGTTACGGATCAGCATATTCAAATCGCTGGCGTCGGTCGGGAACACCGACACGCCGATCGAGCAAGTGACGAACAGCTCGTGCCCGGCCACCATGAACGGATGTTCGAACATGCCCACCAGTTTTTCCGCCACCTGGCCGGCGCCGTACTGGCCCTCCACATCCTCCAGCAGGACGATGAATTCATCGCCGCCCAGGCGCGCCAGCGTGTCGCCCTCGCGCAGCTTTTCGGTCAGCGCATGCGCCACCTGCTTCAGCAGCTCGTCGCCGATATGGTGGCCCAGGGTGTCGTTGACGTTCTTGAAGCGGTCAAGGTCGATGAACAGCAGCGCCAGTTGCTCGTTGCCGCGCGTGGCGCGCTGGATGGCGTGCTGCAGGCGGTCGTGGAACAGCAGGCGGTTCGGCAGTTGCGTCAGCGGATCGTGGTGCGCCAGGTGGTCCAGCTTTTCCTGCGATTCCTTGACCAGGGTGATGTCGCTGAACACGCCGACATAGTGGGTCGTGGCGCCGCGCAAGTCGCGCACGGCGGTCAGGGTCAGCCACTCCAGGAACAGCTCGCCGCTCTTGCGCATGCTCCAGATTTCGCCGCGCCAGTAGCCATGTTCAACCAGCTCCTTCCACAATTGGGCGTGGAAGCCGTCGTCATGGCGGCCGGAACGGGTCAGCCCGACGTCGTGGCCCAGGGCTTCGATTTCCGTGTAGCCGGTAATCTGGGTGAAGGCCGGATTGACGGCGACGATAGTACCCTTGTCGTCGATCACCATCACGCCGTCGGCGATGTGCTCCAGGACGGTGGCCGACAGGCGCAGTTTTTCTTCCGCTTCCTTGCGGGCGCTGATGTCGGCATAGACCCAGATCGAGCCTTCGTTCGGGCGGTTCTGGTCGATGGCGCAGCCGGACACCATGCACCAGAACAGCGAGCCGTCCTTGCGGCGGTAATTGCGTTCCTCGCTGAAGTACTCGCCGCTGCCCAGGGTGGAATACTGGCGCGCGCCGGCTGATTCGAAATCGAAAGCGGTCGGGAACACGATGGCGGTGGAAGCGCCGATCATCTGCCCCGGCTCGTAGCCGAACAGCTCTTCGCAGCGGCGGTTCACGGACACGATGGTGCGGTGGCGCACGAACATCACGCCGAACATCACATTGTCCAGGATCGCGCTCTGCTCCGCCAGCAGGGCTTCGATGCGCATCTCGTTGTGCTTGCGCTGGCTGATGTCGTAGATGATGCCGTCCACCCACGGCGCCCCGCCCGCCTCCGCCGCCTGCGGCTGGCCGTTTTCGGCGACCCAGCGCTCAGTGCCGGTAGAGTCCATGATGCGGTATTCGATCTCGTAAGGCTTGCCGTCCTGGATCGCCTGCACGACGCAGCGGCGCTGGCGTTTGCGGTCTTCCGGACAAATCAGGTTGGCCCAGGCATGCGTGGTGCTGCGCATGAATTGCGCGGCGGAGTAGCCGGAAATTTCTTCGATGGCGTCGGACACGAAATCAATCGGGCCATCGGGACGGAAGCGGAACACGGCGCCCGGCACCTGCGTCACGATGGTGCGGAAACGCTCCTCGCGCTGGGCGATGTCTTCGAACAGGTGCTTGATCGCCACCCGCATCTGGTCGAGCTGGCCGGCCAGGCGGCCCAATTCGTCGCTGCCGCTCAATTCCATGCGGGTTTCGAAATCGCCGTGCGACAGCCGATCCGAGAAGCGCATCAGCTTGCGTAAAGGTTTCAGCAGGCGCTGGTTCAGGAACAGCACGATCAGCAGCAGCGAAACGGTCAGCTGGGCCGCCAGCACGAAGACATAGGACAGCTGCTTCTCACGCAGCTCCTGCTGGCTGCGCGCGTCGTCCATTTCGACCATGATCTTGCCGATCTTTTCCCCGCGCACCGTGATCTCGCGCTCGGCGCGCACGATGTTGCCGGTGGCGCGCTTGGGCGCTTCCACGTGGATGAACTGGGTATCGGCCTGGCCGGTAACCTGCACCTGCAGCACCGAACGGTCGCGCATCACCGATTCGACCAGCGAATGGGCCGAATCGGCATTCATATTCCACAGGGATTCCTGCATGCCAAGGGCCAGGATGTCGGCGTTGCGCTGCAGGGATTCGTTGAGGGCTGTCTGCGCCGATTTCTGTTCGTGCACGCCGATCAGCAGATAAGAGCCGATAATCGCAGGAATCACCAGGCCGCCGAATACCACTAGTAACAAGGCGCCATAAATGGACAAGCCATACAGTGCGCTCAGGCGGGACCTTAGTTTGTTATAAAAATTCCGAGCCATCAAAGCGGGTCTGGTGGAAAAAGATTATCCAGCAGCAATTATGCACGTAACTTGCTATCATCGCCACTCTATATCAGAGGAGTTTCCCTATGTCGTTTTCCATGTATTCCGCTTCGATTCCAGTGTTCCGCCAGATCCTGGGCAGCCTGCTGGCCATCCTCGACAAGACCGAGGCACATATTGAAGCGAAAAAAATCGACCCGAATGCCCTGCTGCAATTCCGTTTGTTCCCGGATATGCTGCCTTTCACCCGCCAGATCCAGATTGCCGCCGACTTCGCCAAAGGGGCTGGCGCGCGTCTGGCGGGGGCGGATGTGCCTTCTTATGAAGATACTGAAAAGACCATTGGTGAACTGAAACTGCGCATCCAGCGCACGCTGACTTTCCTGGATTCCCTGCCGCGCCAGGCGATCGAGGATTCGGCCCAGCGCTCGGTGACTACCGGTAGCGGGGAAAAGGCCAAGCAGTGGGTGGGGCAGGAGTATTTGATGCACTATGCGTTGCCGCATTTCACTTTCCATGCGACTACGGCTTACAACATCCTGCGCCATAATGGATTGGATATTGGCAAGAAGGACTTTATTGGGTCTTGGAAGGCTGAGTAAAACCGGTAAACCGATGCCTGACCCGCAGGGTCAGGCACCATCTATTCAACCGCCGCGGGGTGTCTGACCCTGCGGATCAGACGGGACGGCCATCCGGCCGATCTACCGGTTTTCAGGTGTTGCGCCGCGGATACCCCTGCGCCAAAATCCGCTGCCAAACCTTCTCCTTTTCCTCCGCACTCATCGCCACCCAGTGCGCGACTTCGATATAAGTCCGCCCACACCCCCGGCAAATTTCATCAAACGTGGTCGAGCAAACCGCCACGCAAGGCGTATCCGGCCGCTCAGGTACTTTATCGTCCGCCATCACTTCACCTGCAAACCCAGCTTATCCCAGCCCTCATGGCCGAGCTTTTCCATGGTCTCGATATTCTTTTCGAAGATATCGGCCGCTTCGGGGAACGCCTCCACCGCACGGTCGATCGACGCCTCGCGCAGCAGGTGCAGGGTCGGGTAAGGCGAACGGTTGGTGTAGTTGGAGATATCGTTCTTGTCCGTATCGGCAAACTGGTAATCCGGATGGAAACTGGCCACCTGCAGCTCGCCATCCAGCATCAGCTCCTCCAGCGCAGCATCGGCCACGTCCAGGAATTCGTTGTAATCCTCAAAATCCTGCAGCACCAGCGGGTGGATCAGCAAGGTGGTATCGACGACTTCCGGATCTTCAGCAGCCAGGAATTCCAGCTCCTTGATCAAGTCTTCCAGCAATTCTTCCGGCGAAGAAGCCTCCGACACCACATAGCGCACCTGCTTTTTCACGTGCACGGCCTTGGCGAAGGGGCACAGGTTCAGGCCGATCACGGCCTTCTCCAGCCATTGCTCGGTAGCCGCGATCACGGCCTCATAATCCACTGGGGCATTGCTCATTTATACATCCAAAAAACGTTATCCAAGGAGCCAATTATATAGCCAGTTCGACATATTTATCCAAGAAAATCAGTCACATAGCGAATTTTTTCTTGACTCGACCGGCGTTCGACCCTACACTCCCGGCTTAGATAGTCCGTCCTTTGTTTCTTCACGACAACTGCGAAACACTATGCAAGATCGAATCAAAAATGCTGTCCTGATCGCCCTGGCACTGAGCGCCGCGGTACCAGCAGCCTCCGCTTTTGCAGCCGCTGAAGCGCCGAAATCCGTTGTGCTGCAGCCTGCCGTAGAAGACTACAAGGAAACCGATGTCTGGGGCCGCATCCGTTCCGGTTACGCCATTCCGGACGTGAACAACGCCCTGGTGGCCAAGCATATCAAGTGGTACGCCGACCGCCAGGACTATATCGACCGCACCACGGCGCGCGCCTCGCTCTACCTCTACCACGTGGTGGAAGAGCTGGAAAAGCGCAATATGCCGACCGAACTGGCCCTGCTGCCGTTCATCGAATCCGCCTTCAACCCGCAAGCCCTGTCCAACGCCAACGCGGCGGGCCTCTGGCAGTTCGTGCCGGGCACCGGCCGCGACTACGACCTGAAGCAGAACGCATTCAAGGATGACCGCCGTTCCGTACTGGCCTCCACCGATGCCGCCCTGAGCTACCTGCAGCGCCTGTACACCATGTTCGGCGACTGGCAGCTGGCCCTGGCCGCCTACAACTGGGGCGAAGGCAATGTGCAGAAGGCTGTCGCACGCAACCGCGCTGCCGGCAAGCCGACCGATTTCGAAAGCCTGTCCGAGCTGATGCCAGCCGAGACCCGCAACTACGTGCCGAAGCTGCAGGCGGTGAAGAATATCGTCGCCAACCCGGCCCAGTACGCCGTACACCTGCCGGTGATCGACAACGAGCCGTATTTCACCGCGATCGACAAGACCCGCGATATCGACCTGGCGCTGGCCGCCAAGTTTGCTGAAATCTCGGTCGACGAATTCAAAGCCCTGAACCCGCAGTTCAAAAAGCCCGTCATTACCGGCAACGAGCAGACCAAGATCCTGCTGCCGACCGAGAATGCCGCCAAGTTCGCCGCCAACCTGGCCTCCTGGACCCACGCACTGTCGAGCTGGACCACGCACAAGATTTCCAGCGCCCGCGAAAGCATTGCTTCCCTGGCCCGCAAGTTTGGCACCACGCCGGATGCAATCCGCCAGGCCAACAATATTCCGCAGCGATCGGTACTGAAAGCCGGTTCCACCATCCTGGTGCCGACCGCCTCCGCTGCGATTGGCCCGGATATCTCGGCTGACATCATCGAAAACGCCGCCTTGGCGGTAGATACCGAACGTGCGCCAAAACGCAGCAACTACCGTCAAGCATCCTCTTCCCGCAGCGATTCCAAGCCTGCGGTCAGCATGGTCAAGGCACGCGTGAAGCGTGACGAAGCTGGCAAATCGAAGTCGCACCGGAGCAATTAAACGTTTTTACGGCACGCCAGCCCTTGCCAAACTTGCAGGGCTGGCGTCCTGACGTTTACAATCCCGTTCTTGCGGTATAACCCCATTGGAGTAGATATGGCTTTCTTGCAAGGCAAAAAAATCCTGATTACTGGCGTCCTGTCCAACCGTTCCATCGCTTACGGCATTGCTAAGGCTGCCCACCGCGAAGGCGCCGAACTGGCTTTCACCTACGTTGGCGAGCGCTTCAAAGACCGCATCACTGAATTCGCGGCAGAATTTGGCAGCAACCTGGTCTTCGACTGTGACGTCACCAGCGACGAACAAATCGCCAACCTGTTCACCGACCTGGCCAAGAGCTGGGACAGCCTGGACGGCTTCGTGCACGCCATCGGCTTCGCCCCACGCGAAGCGATCGCCGGCGAATTCCTGGACGGCCTGACCCGCGAAAACTTCCGCGTGGCCCACGATATTTCGGCATACAGCTTCCCGGCCATGGTGAAAGCCGCCCTGCCGCTGCTGAAGCCAGGTTCCTCCGTGCTGACCCTGTCCTACCTGGGCGCGGTTCGTGCGATCCCCTACTACAACACCATGGGCCTGGCCAAGGCATCGCTGGAAGCTTCCGTGCGCTACCTGGCTGAGAACCTGGGCCAGCACGGCATCCGCTCGAACGGCATTTCCGCCGGCCCGATCAAGACCCTGGCTGCCTCCGGCATCAAGGACTTCGGCAAGCTGCTCGGCTTCGCCGCCGGCCACGCACCGCTGCGCCGCAACGTGACCATCGAAGAAGTGGGTAACGCCGCAGCGTTCCTGCTGTCCGACCTGTCCTCCGGCATCACCGGCGACATCATGTACGTCGACGGCGGCTTCTCGCACGTGATGGGCCTGAACTCGAGCGATTACGAGTAATCCTCGCATTCCGCCAAATGAAAGCCGCCACCTGGCGGCTTTCTTCGTTTACGTACCTGCGATACATCAGCAAGTCACCCTGATCCCCCAAGGAGAGCTAAAATTCGCCACATTTTGCAAGGATTACTGCTGTTCTTATTAGCGCACTCTGCGACGGCCCAGCCGCTCTGCCAAACGAACGAGAAGACCTACTTCAGCTGCCCCGTTGCGGGCTCGCACAAGACGGCTTCAGTTTGCGGCGACGTCCGCGACTTCGAAAGACCCAGACTGGAATACAGGTTCGGAACGAGCAAGCATATCGAGCTGATTTATCCCGCCCTTCCGTTTGAGTCCTTGCAAAAATTCGAATTCAACCAGGCCATTTCAAAGCCTGACAATAGCGAGCTCAACGAGCTCTACTTCAAAAACGGTGATTATTACTATGGAGTGACCAGCTATATCGCCGACAACGAACATGGCCGAGTAAAGGAGCGGAGTATTGCAGTATTCGACCGCGATCAGATCCTGCCCAAACACTAAATTCGCCCATGAACAGAGAATAATTTGACAACGCCAAAAAGTGAGACTAAAGTGATATCACTTTGATTTACCTCACATAGGAATGATCATGACCCGCAACGAAAAGCAGTTCTCGTCTTACAGCGGCTACCTGGCCCTGATCGTAGTGATTACGCTGGCGATTCTTGCCTTCCTTATGCTGCGCGCCTTCCAGCCAGGTCTCGCAGCCGTGTGCGCGGTAACGGCGATCTTCCTGGCACCGGGCCTCTACATGCTGCAGCCGAATGAAAGCGCGGTGCTGATGCTGTTCGGCCATTACATCGGCACCGACCGCAGCGAAGGCCTGCGCTGGGCCTTCCCTCTGTATATCAAGAAGCGCCTGTCGCTGCGCGCCCGCAACCTGATCGCACCGACCTTGAAGGTGAACGACAAGCGCGGCAACCCGATTGAGATTTCCGCCGCCATCGTCTGGCGCGTACGCGACACCGCGCAAGCAGTATTCGATGTCGATGACTTCGAGCGCTACGTTGCGGTGCAGGCTGAAGCGGCGATCCGCCACCTTGCTTCCCAATACGCCTATGATGAAGGCGAGGACCTGCCGCAAGGGATGACCACCCTGCGTTCCGGCATGGATGAAGTGGCCCACGCGCTGAAGGCCGAACTGACCGAGCGCATTGCCGCCGCCGGCGTAGAAATCGTGGACGCCAAGCTGACCCATCTAGCCTACGCGCCGGAAATCGCACAAGTGATGCTGCGCCGCCAGCAGGCCGAGGCCATCATCAGCGCGCGCCAGAAGATCGTGCACGGCGCCGTCAGCATGGTCGAAGCGGCCTTGAACAGCCTGGCCGAGCGCGAAATCGTGGAGCTGGATTCCGAGCGCAAGGCAGCAATGGTGAGCAACCTGCTGGTGGTCCTGTGCTCCGACAAGGAAACCCAGCCTATCGTCAACACAGGCACCCTGTATAACTAAGCAAAGATGGCAAGCCCCGGCAAAAAAGCATTTCCCCTGCGGATCGACCCGGCGTTGTGGGAGGAACTGCAACGCCTGGCCGCCCAGGACTTGCGCAGCGTGAACGCGGAAATCGAGTTCCTGCTGCGCGAGGCGCTGGCGCACCGAGGCATCAAGCCGAAACCGCAACGAATCCCTCCCTCCAATGAAGAGTAATTTCGACGTGCGCGCATTCTTCGCCTGTTTCGCCGCCGCGCTGCCGGCTTATGTTGGTGCAGCACAGCCAGCACCGATTGACATCAAGACCGTCGCATACCGCGGATCTTTGCCTTATGTCGTCTCCGCCGATCCGCGGCGCGATGCTCGCATCAACCATTCCGTCTTTCTGGCCCTGACAGGGCAACCTGCTCCAGCCAAATACACCGATAGGGTCGTTGAAACCCAAGAGCAGGAAGAAATGGGCGTCAATGACTTCGGCTTCAAGGTAACGCGCGACGACCAGCGGGTGCTGGCCCTTGAAATCGATTCCGAGGTCTGCGGCGCTTATTGCGAGCATAGCTGGGATCAGTACAATTTCGACGCTGTTACCGGGCGTGCGATTTTAGCGTCGGACATATTTACCCCGGCGGGCGGCGCAAAACTATTCAAGCAGAACCTGGCGAAACGTCTGGCCCAATACCAGCAGGCGATTGCCGGCTTGAACCGGGCTGGCACCGCCCACCGCAAGAAGAACCATATCTCGACGAGTTGGCCGCAGCCCAGGACTGACGGCAGGCAGGATGACGAGGAAGCACGCATCATGGATACCATCGCCATGTACCGGCACTGCATGGAATCGATGCAGTCTCCCGATTACGGTAGCGACTTCAAGTTGGAGAATGCGCCGGTGAGAATTGAGTACGGCGCCATTACCTTCCTGTACCAGCGCTGCAGCAACCACGCCATGCACGCGCTGGACGAAGTCGACAAACAGGAAGTGAGTTACAAGAACACCGACCTCGCGCCGCATATCACTCCCTATGGAAGATATTTGCTGATGGATGGCCCGCCGGTAAAGCGCCGGGCGGAGCCCTATCAGCAATTCCTGCAAGGTCGTGTGGGACAGGCGGCGATCACATTGACATTGTCTGCTCCAGGCATCGACGGCGCGGTGACCGGCGAATACTTCTACAACAAATACCGCAAACTCATCGCCCTGCGCGGACAGGTGAACGGCAACACCGTCGAGCTGACCGAGTCCGAAAGCATCGATACGCCCAAACCGCTGATCCGCGCCACCATCAAAGGCGACAAGCTCGAAGGACAATGGATCGGTAAGCAGACCCTCGATTTCTCAGTTGCCCCATGACTGCCCGGCAGCGGCTGGGAAGTTGAAGATCCCTCAATTCAAATACTTGCGAATCGCCTCCGGGCTGACTGGCGTAAAGAGGTTCACCAGGTTGCCGTCCGGGTCGCGGAACAGCAGCGAACGGTTTCCCCATGGCTGTGTGGTCGGCGCCTGCACAACATCGTCGAGAATCGTGCCGAGGCGGCTGAAAACCTCATCGACATCGCTTACACGAAATTCGAGAATAAGCGATTGATTGTTTTTCGGAACCGCAGCGCCTGCTCCGAACAGATCCATGGTGCGCTTGCTGCCAATCGCCAGCGTGCAGACGGGCGTCGACAGCTCAGCGAATTCCTCTGTGTACCATGTCGCCTTCAGGCCAATGTCTTCATAGAATTGAACAAGCCGTTTGATGTCGTCCGTTATAATGCGGGTTGAGACAAAGTCCATTTTTTCCTCTGGTAGTTAATTCATCTTGCCGCCACTATCTCGGTGGGCAGCGTTCAAACATCTTATAAAAGGCCTGCTGCCACCATCCTGTCAGCAGTGAATTGGCCATGCGGCGCGCAGATCGACTTTTCCAGATCATCCAGATCCTGCGCGGTGCAAAACGGCCGCTGACTGCACGCGCCCTGTCCGAAGAACTGGAAACCTCCGTGCGGACTGTTTATCGCGACATCGCGGACCTGATGGCGCAGCGCGTGCCCATTTCCGGCGAAGCAGGCATTGGTTATGTGCTCGACCGCCGCTACGACATGCCGCCCCTGATGCTGACGCCAGATGAACTGGAAGCCGCCGTCCTCGGCGCGCAATGGGTCGCCCAGCGTAGCGATCCAGCGCTGGCAAGGGCGGCACGCGACTTGATCGCCAAGATCACGGCAGCGGTACCGGAGCGCCTGCGCCCATACATCACCGAACCGACAGGCGCCACGCCGCCGCCACAATCGGCGCCGGCCGATGTGCTCAACGCCGTGCAATTGCGGGAATGGATACGCGTGGGCCGCAAACTGCGGATTGGCTATCGCGACGAACAAGGGCGCGTAAGCGAACGCACGATATGGCCGGTGCTCATCGGGTACGCCGATACGGTCCGGCTGCTTGCTGCATGGTGCGAACTGCGGCAGGAATTTCGGCACTTCAGGATGGATCGTATTAGCGCGGCCTGGTTCATCGGCGAACCATATGAATTGCAAAGAAGGACGCTGATGGCACGCTGGAAGCAGCATATGAAGCAAACGCGCGGAGTCGACCTGTCGCTTTAATATGCCGAATGATCGTTTCGCAAACAATGCAATATTGCTCTGCCGCAAATTCAAACGAAAGCTACCGCGTGGCCGGGATTCCGTGTATAATTCACCGCTTGTGCGCTGCAACACATCAACGCAGCTGAAAATAAAAACACAAATAGCAGCTTCGCGAAAACTATCTGCCGCATCCTGAAACACCGGATGCCGCCTAAAAAGCCCCCCCGCCCTGTGTGTCGTCTTCAATGACACCGTCCCGGCGCAAAGCTTTTGTGCCGAAATTTCTATACAAAATAGAGTCGTTTCGTTTTGGTTTAGCGTAGCTTTTTTCGCTTTTTACGAAAGATATACATGACTTTTGAAGCACTTGGTCTCCACACGTCCATCCTCAACGCACTGACCGAAGCCGGCTACACCGCGCCGACTCCAGTCCAGCAGCAGGCAGTGCCTGCAGCGATCGAAGGCAAGGACCTGCTGGTTTCCTCGCAAACCGGCTCCGGCAAGACCGCGGCCTTCATGCTGCCATCGCTGCACCGCCTGGCCAGCGCCCCGTACACCGGCGGCGCAGGCAAGACCGCAGCGCAGGAAGCCCAGTCGGCGCGCGCCCGCGGCGAGCGTCCGCGCTTCCGCCCTGCCCAGCCAAAAATGCTGGTGTTGACCCCTACCCGTGAACTGGCCCTGCAGGTCACTACCAACACCACCAAGTACACCTCCCACCTGCGCCACATCAAGTCGGTCGCGATCCTCGGCGGCATGCCTTACCCGAAACAGATGCAGCTGCTGTCGCGCAATCCGGAAATCCTGGTAGCGACCCCAGGCCGCCTGATCGACCATATGGATCAAGGCAAGATCGACTTCTCGCAACTGGAAATCCTGGTGCTGGACGAAGCCGACCGCATGCTGGACATGGGCTTTATCGAAGACATCGAGAAGATCGTTGCTGCGACGCCTGAATCGCGCCAGACCATGCTGTTCTCGGCCACCCTGGACGGCGTGGTGGGCAATATGGCCCGCCGCATCACCAAGGATCCGCTGGTCATCCAGATCAACACCGCGACCACCAAGCACGAAAACATCGCCCAGCGCGTGCACTTCGTGGACGACCTGTCGCACAAGAACCGCCTGCTGGATCACCTGCTGCGCGACGAAACCATGGACCAGGCAGTGGTCTTCACCGCCACCAAGCGTGATGCCGACACCATCGCCGACCGCCTGAATATCGCTGGCTTCTCCGCCGCTGCACTGCACGGCGACATGCACCAGGGCGCGCGTAACCGCACCCTGGACGGCCTGCGCCGCGGTAACGTGAAGGTGCTGGTTGCGACCGACGTTGCAGCTCGCGGCATCGACGTGCCGAACATCACCCACGTGTTCAACTACGACCTGCCGAAGTTCCCTGAAGACTACGTGCACCGTATTGGCCGTACCGGCCGCGCCGGCCGTAACGGTGTCGCCGTATCGCTGGTGAACCACGCTGAAAACATGCTGGTGCGCCGCATTGAGCGCCTGACCCGCCAGCCGATTCCGGTCGAAGTGATCGAGGGCTTCGAGCCTAAGCGTGCAGCGCCTTCGCGTTCGGCATCGCGTCCAGGCTGGAAGCCGGGCGATGGCCGCAACGCCAAACCAGGCCAGCGCTCGTTCTCCAACCCGCGTTCGGAAGGCGGCCACTATCGCAGCGAAGGCAATCCATTTGCCGGCGAGCGCAAGGAAGGCGGTTTCCGCGAGCGCAGCGAAGGCGGCTACCGCAATCGCAATGAAGGCGGCTTCCGTGCTGAAGGCGGTTTCCGTTCCGAGCGTTCGGATGGCGGCTTCCGCGGCAACCGCAATGAAGGCGGCTTCCGCTCGGAGCGTCCTGCCGAAGGCGGTTTCCGCAACCGCGCCGACGGCGGCGGTTTCCGCTCCGAAGGCGGCTTCCGCGCTGAGCGTCCGGCTGAAGGCGGCTTCCGCAAGGAAGGCGGTTTCCGCGAGCGTGGCGAAAGCAACTTCCGTAATCGTGAGCGCGATGCGGGTGGCTTCAAGGGCCAGCGCACTGATGCGCCGCGTCGTCCTTGGGGTGACCGCTGACCCGGCAAACCTGGGTCTGGCCCAAGGGCCAGACCCTGTCTGATCGAAGGCTGCTGGGGTAATCCGGCGGCCTTTTTTCTTTGTACGTTAGCGAACGGAATGGGCTGCGAATCGGCGCGACACTGCGCCCATGAGAATAGCACTGATAGCCCTTTTGATAGCCAGCACGGGCGCGCACGCTGCCCAGGATTCGCCCTCCCCAGCCGTGCGCGCCCAGGTGCTGCTTGACCGGGCCAACTTTTCGCCTGGAGAGATCGATGGCGCCGCCGGCGGCAATACGCGCCAGGCCTTGATCGGCTTCCAGCGTGCGCATAAGCTGCCGCAGACAGGCAAGGCGGATAACGCCACGCTCGCTGCGCTGGACGACGGCCAGCCGGTGCTCACGACTTATACCGTGAGCGATGCGGACGTCGCCGGTCCGTTCACGCCAGTGCCGGAGGAAATGGCCGACAAGGCCAAGCTTCAGGCATTGGGGTTTGCCAGCGCGGCGGAGGCATTGGGGGAGCGCTTCCACGCCAGTCCCGCCCTGCTGCGCAAGCTCAATCCCGGCAAGGATATCGAGCAGGCCGGCGCCCAGATCACCGTGCCGAATGTCGGCGCCTCGCAGCCCTTACCGCAAGCCGCCAGCCTTGTCGTGGACCGCAGCGACAGCACAGTGAGCTTGCTCGATGCGGGCGGCAAGGTGATCGCGCAAATGCCGGCAAGTACAGGCAGCGATCACGACCCGCTGCCGGTCGGGAACTGGAAGGTGAACGGCGTATCGCGCAATCCGACCTTCCACTACAACCCGCAACTATTCTGGGATGCGCGGCCGGGCGACAGCAAGGCCACCATTCCCGCCGGGCCGAATAATCCGGTTGGCGTGGCGTGGATCGATTTGTCGAAGGAACATTACGGCATCCACGGCACGCCCGAACCGGGCAAAATCGGCAAAACGCAGTCGCACGGCTGCATCCGCCTTACCAACTGGGACGTGATCCGCGTCGCCGATGCCATCAAACCGGGGACGCCAGCCGTGCTGCAGGAATGACGGAGGCCATCATGAGACCACAAGGCGTATTTGGAACGCTGATCATCGGCATCGTGCTTGGTGTCGGGGGCACGCTGCTGCTGTTAAGCCGCGTGCCGCTCAACCAGCACGACACCGCATCCATCTCCACTCCCATCGGCCGCCAGGCTGCACCGCCGGCTGCCATCACTGCCAACCCGCCCGCCACGGAGCGTTCGCCTGCGCCATCGCCGCCACTTACGCCGGCCCAGGCGCAACCGGACGAACAGCAGCGCACCGCCGGCGGCCCCGCGCCCACGGTTCCCGGCCCGGGCAAGTCGGCCGGCGATTCGCTGGCCGGGATGCAGGCAGCCGACAGCAGCGGCACGGGCGGACTGGCCGCCGGCGGCAGCGGTTCTTCGCTGCTGATCCCTGTCGCGGGAGTGAAATCGGCGCAGCTGCAGGACACCTACAACCAGCCGCGCGGCGCTGAACGCAAACACGAGGCGCTCGACATTCCCGCGCCGAACGGCACGCCGGTGTACGCGGTTGCCGATGGCAGAATCGCCAAGCTGTTCACCAGCAAACCTGGCGGGCTGACCATCTACCAGTTCGATCCAGGCGAGAAATTCTCTTATTACTACGCACACCTGGATCATTACGCCAGCAACTTGAAAGAAGGCCAGCAGGTCAAACGCGGCGACGTGATTGGCTATGTCGGCTCCACCGGCAACGCCGATCCTGCCACGCCGCACCTGCACTTTGCCATGTTTGAACTGGGGCCGGACAAGAACTGGTGGCAGGGAAAGCCCGTTAATCCTTACCCTTTGCTTGGTCACCAGTGACGTACGCGGCCCGTGTCCATATGCACGAACTGCGAGTCGGGGTAGTAGCCAACGCCGCCGCCTTTTAACGCCAGCGCGGCCTGGTGCAGGCGCTCGAGGTCACGCCCCGGTATGCGCACGTCGATCGCCTTGCCTTCCATATGCATGCTGTGCTTGGCCACGCCGCCGGTCGATTCGTGCAGCATCTTGTTGCTCTCCGGCGAACGGTAGCCCGAAATCACGTGGATCACTTCGTTGTTGCTGAACTGCGAGCTGACGCGGTCCAGGAGCATGATCAATTCCGGATCGATGGTGGCGACCTTGTCGTTGCGATGGTCGCGCAGAAGGTGGTTGATGTCCTGCAGGGCCGCGGGAATGAACTGACCTTCGGCCCAGAACATGGTGCGCAGCGTCTCGCCGGTATGCGTGTTGTAGAAACGCAGGCTGCGTTCGTGCGGCGCTGCGATGGCGGCGCGCGCCAGCGATGGCAGGGCCAGCGCCGATGCCAGCGCGACGGAACTCTTGAGGAATGATCTGCGCTGATTCATGTCTCTAGTTTACCGCTGACGCCGATTAAAAGATTTTATGGCGCGCGGCAAGAAGTTTCGATATACTTGATCACTCAAGCATCCTTCAATGAATAATCATGGATAACGCACTCGAATTCTGCCTGCGCCTGGCGCGCGCCCACGCCACCATTATTCGCCGCCTGGACACCGTCCTGGGCGGCCACCACGGCCTCAGTTTCGGCGACTTCATGCTGCTGCAAAGCCTGGCCAACGCGCCTGGCGGCCGCCTGCGCCGCGTCGACCTGGCCGAGCGTCTTGGCCTGACCGCCTCCGGCGTCACCCGCACCCTGCTGCCGCTGGAGAAGACCGGCTGGGTGGCGCGCCAGGCCGACGAACGCGATGCGCGCGTCGGCTACGCCGTCATCACGGCCGCCGGCCATGCACTGCTGGACAATGCCCAGCGCACCGCGACCGAATACGCAGCGGACTTGCTGCGGCACTCGAAAGACGAGGAACTGGCGCCGTTGAACGCTGTTCTCGCCAACCTGATCGGACCTCAATAATGACACCGACGCTTAAAACCAATGCCAACTTCCGCTGGCTGATGTCCGGCGGCATCCTCTCCATGCTTGGCGACCAGTTCACCCTGATCGCCCTGCCCTGGCTCGTGTTGAAACTGACTGGCGACCCGCTCTCGCTAGGCCTCGTGCTTGCCTTGCTCGGCGTGCCACGTGCAATCTTCATCCTGATTGGCGGCGCCGTGGTGGACCGCTACTCGGCCAAGCGCGTCCTGATGTTGACCAAGCACGCCAGCGCGCTGCTGGTCGGCGCCCTCGCCGTGCTCACGTTCACCGGCGCGGCGACGCTGCCCCTGGTGTATGCACTGTCGCTTGGCATCGGCCTGGCGCAGGCATTTGCTTACCCGTCCGGCAGTTCGATCATGCCACGCGCCATCCCGGGCGAACTGCTGCAGGCTGCCAATGGCGCCATGATGGGTGTGCGCCAGGTCGGCATGCTGGCCGGCCCGTTGCTGGCAGCGCTGCTGCTGGCAATTGGCGAAGCCGGCAGCGACGGCGGCATGCGTGCGTTGGCCCTCGCCTTCGCCTTCGACAGCCTGAGCTTCGTCATCTCCGCATGGACCTTGTCGCGCGTGCTGCCTTTGCCAGGCGCTGCGCCAGTCGTGCCGAAAAACGTGCTGCACGCCGTCGGCGAAGGCTTGATGGCCGTGTGGCGCGATGTGGAAATGCGCACCTGCTTCGCCTACTGGGGCCTGGTATCGGTGCTGATCGGCGGCACCATGCAGGTGGCCTTGCCGGTGCTGGCGAAGGAACGCCTGCACGACGGCTCCGCCTTCGGCATGCTGATGGCTGCGCACGGCGCGGGCATGCTGGCGGGGATGGCTTTTTCCGGCATGACGGCCAAGCACAATGCCGGCAGGCCGCTGCGCATTGGCTTGCTCGCCTTGTCGGTCGATGCAATGGCGGGGCTGCTGCTGATGCCGCTCGGCCTGATCAGCGCTGCTTGGCAAGGCGGCCTGCTGCTGCTGTCGCTCGGCGCGCTGGTGGGCCTGGTGCAGGTGGCCGTGTTCACCTGGATCCAGAAACGCGTGCAGCCGCAAATGATGGGACGCATCATGAGCATCTTCATGTTCATCCTGTTCGGACTGGCGCCGCTATCGTCGGCCACTACAGGCTGGATCATGCTGCACGTGAGCTTGCAGCAGATGTTCGCAGGTGGTGGCGTGGTGCTGGTGGTTTGCGCTACGCTCGCATTGTTATTTACCCCGATGCGCCGAATTACCTCCGCCTAGGATCGCGAACATGGAAACAAAATGGCTGGAAGACTTTATCTCCCTGGTCGAAACCAATAGCTTCAGCCGCTCCGCGCAGCTGCGCCACGTGACGCAGCCCGCGTTCTCACGGCGCATCCAGTCGCTCGAGAACTGGCTGGGCATGGACCTGATCGACCGCACTTCCTACCCGACGCGCGTCACGCCGGCGGGACTGGTGTTCTACGAACAGGCGCTGGAAATGCTCAGCCAGATCAACGGCGTGCGCGAGCTGTTGCGCGGCAAGCGGGCAGCGGCGCAGAACAGTATCGACCTGGCCGTACCGCACACGCTGTCGCTGACCTTTATTCCGAAGTGGATCACGCAGCTGGAGGAAGAATTCGCGCCGATCAATTCGCGCCTGATGGCGCTGAACGTGCACGACGCCGTGCTGCAGCTGGTGGAAGGAGGCTGCGACCTGCTGCTTTGCTATCACCATCCGCGGCAGCCGGTGCAGCTTGATCCGGGGCGCTACGACATGCTGGTGCTGGGGCGCGAAGCTTTGCGCGCCTATGCGCGCTGCGATAAGGCGAAGCAGCCGGAGCTGGTGCTGCCGGGCCGGAAAACTTCTCCGCTGCCCTTCCTTTCCTACACCACCAATGCCTATCTGGGCCGCATGGTTGACCTGATCGTGTCCGATGCAAAGCAGGCTTTGCATCTTGAGACGCACTACGAAACCGATATGGCGGAAGGCTTGAAGATGATGGCGCTGGAGGGGCGCGGGATTGCGTTCCTGCCCGAATCGGCGGTGACGCGGGAGGTCAAACAGAAACTGCTGGCGCCGGCCGGCGATGGTCGCTCGGAATTTGAGATTGAGATGGAGATTCGCCTGTACCGCGAGCGGCCAAGCGCGGCAAGGCCTGGCAAAGCAATCGTTGCACGGTTGTGGGAGCATTTGGCGGAGAAGCAGAAGCCGGCTTCCTCCAAGCGCCGCGTGCCAGCGTCTGACCGCTAAACCCGGTAAATCTGGGTACGACCCAAGAGTCGGACCCTGGTCCGCGGCAGCCGCCGGTCGGGTCTGACCCTTGGGTCAGACCCTGGCTTACCGGGTTTGTAGTTTTGATTCAAAAACATGCCATTCCGACAGGTTATGCAAATTTTGCATAACACAATGCGCACTCGGCATTGGCCTCCGCCATGGGGCAGGAATAAGATTCGCCGCGTTACCGAACAACTGAGCGAGTCACACAATGACCAACCACGCCTTGCCTTCTTACCTCAACTCCGAAGACCTCGGTCCTTGGGGCCAGTACCTGAAACAGATTGATCGCGTCACCCCTCACCTGGGCAGCCTGTCCCGCTGGGTAGAAACCCTGAAGCGCCCTAAGCGCATCCTCGTTGTCGACGTTCCGATCGAACGTGACGACGGCTCGATCGCCCACTACGAAGGCTATCGCGTTCAACACAATATGTCTCGCGGCCCTGGCAAGGGTGGCGTACGCTTCCACCAGGATGTCACCCTGTCGGAAGTGATGGCCCTTTCGGCGTGGATGACGGTGAAAAACGCCGCCGTCAACGTGCCATACGGTGGCGCAAAAGGTGGTATCCGTGTCGATCCAAAGACCCTGTCCAAAGGTGAACTGCAGCGCCTGACCCGCCGCTACACCAGCGAGATCAGCCTGATCATCGGCCCGACCAAGGATATCCCTGCGCCGGACGTCAACACCAACGAACAGGTGATGGCTTGGATGATGGACTCCTACGCCATGATCGAAGGCAACCTGTCGACCGGCGTCGTCACCGGCAAGCCAATTTCGATGGGCGGCTCGCTGGGCCGTCGTGAAGCAACCGGCCGCGGCGTGTTCGTGACCGGCCGCGAAGCGGCAGCAAAGCGCGGCGTAGCAATCCAGGGCGCACGCATTGCAATCCAGGGCTTCGGCAACGTGGGCGGCATCGCTGCCAACATGTTCGCAGAAGCAGGCTCAAAGATCATCGCCGTGCAGGATCATACCGGCACCGTAGTGCACCAGGGCGGCCTGAACGTCGCTGAACTGCACAAGCACGTAGCCGAAACCGGCGGCGTTGCCGGCTTCCCGGGCGCAGAAGCGACCCAGGACCGCGATTCCTTCTGGGGCATCGAGTCCGACATCCTGGTGCCAGCGGCACTGGAACAGCAGATCACCGCAAAGAACGCAGGCCAGATCCGTACCAAGATCATCCTGGAAGGCGCCAACGGCCCAACCACTCCTGAAGCGGACGACATCCTGAACGACAAAGACATCCTGATCGTTCCGGACGTACTGTGTAACGCCGGCGGCGTGACCGTGTCCTACTTCGAGTGGGTGCAGGACTTCTCCTCCTTCTTCTGGAGCGAAGAAGAAATCAATGCACGCCTGACCCGCATCATGCAGGACGCGTTCAACTCCGTATGGGAAGTGGCAGCAGAGAAGAAGGTTTCGCTGCGCACCGCAACCTTCATCCTGGCATGCTCGCGCGTGCTGGCTGCCCGCGAAGTACGTGGCCTGTACCCATAATCACACCCAAGCAAGGGCGCCCGCGTAGCGCCCCTGCAAAGCACGCCCGCTCAGGCCACAAGGCTTGAAGCGGGCGTTTTTCGCAGAACTAAAGGAGAAGTACAGAATGAGCAGTACTCTGGAACAAAAAGCACTGGAATACCACAAGGCCGGCACACCAGGCAAAGTGGCAATTGCAGTGACCAAGAGCGTTGGCAGCCAGGACGACCTGGCCCTCGCTTACTCGCCAGGCGTAGCGGCGCCTTGCATGGAAATCGCACGCGACCCTGCGCTGGCCTACGAATACACGGCCAAGGGCAACCTGGTGGCCGTGATCACCAACGGCACCGCGGTGCTAGGCCTGGGCAATATCGGCGCACTGGCCGGCAAGCCGGTCATGGAAGGCAAGTCCATCCTGTTCAAGAAATTCGCAGGCATCGATTCCTTCGACATCGAACTGGATGAAACCGATCCGGACAAGCTGGTGGAGATCATCGCCGCCATGCACCCTACTTTCGGCGGCATCAACCTGGAAGACATCAAGGCGCCAGAGTGCTTCTACATCGAGCGCAAGCTGCGTGAACGCCTCAGCATTCCGGTGTTCCACGACGACCAGCACGGCACCGCCATCGTGGTCGGCTCGGGCATGCTGAATGCGGTTGAACTGACCGGCCGCAATCTCGCCGACGTGAAGATTGTCTGCTCCGGAGCCGGCGCAGCGGCAATCGCCTGCCTGGAACTGCTGGTCGACATCGGCGCCCGCCGCGAGAACATATTCGTTTGCGACTCCAAAGGCGTGCTGACCAAGGCGCGCAACCTGACCGGCGAAAAAGCCGACTGGGCGCAAGACACCACGGCCACCACCCTGTCCGACGTGATCGCAGGCGCCGACGTATTCCTGGGCGTATCCGGCCCTGGCGTGCTGTCGCAAGCCGACGTGCAGAGCATGAAGAAGCAGCCTATCGTCTTCACCCTGGCCAACCCGGAGCCGGAACTGCGCCCGGAACTGGTGCGCGAAGTAGCGCCGGACGCGATCATCGCCACCGGCCGTTCGGACTACCCGAACCAGATCAACAACGCCCTGTGCTTCCCCTACCTGTTCCGCGCCGCGCTGGACACCGGCGCCACCACCATCAACCAGGAAATGAAGCGCGCCTGCGTGACCGCCCTGGCCGGCCTGGCGCGCAGCGACGTCCGTTTCGGCAAAGACTATGTGGTACCGGGCCTGCTGGACGACCGCCTGCTGCCAACCGTCACACCGAAGATCGCGCAAGCCGCAATCCAGAGCGGCGTCGCCCGTAAGGAACTGGGCATGACCGATTACTTCGAGCGCCTGGAAGCCCTCGGCAAGCACCTCCTGTAATTAAAGTCGGGGTCGGCGAAAAAAGGGGACGTACCCCTTTTTCGCGCAGCGAAAAAAAGGGGTACGTCCCCTTTTTTCGCTGACCCCGACTTTTAATCAAACACCCAGTACGTATTTTTCGCTGCCCATGCGGCGAGCGGCGAAGGCTACGGCTGCTGCGGCCAGCAATAATGGCAAGGCGCACGCCAGTACATAGGGCAGGACGCCCAGTGACTGGCCGGTTGCCAATGCCTGGAACATGGTCTGGTTCGATAGCAGCGGCACCGCGTACATCCAGTTCTGCGTGTTCAGTTCGAGCGCGGGAACGATCAGCACCGGCAGCATGGGGATAAACGTCACAATCCCCGCCGTCGCCTGCGCTTCCTTGAAAGTGCGGGAATTCATCGCCATCGCCACCTGCAGCGCGCCGACCATCAGGCATAGCGGCATTGCCGCGACGATCACCAGCGCCAGCGTCGGCAAGTCAACCCTCCACGAAATGCCGATTTCTTCCAGCGGAAGGTATTTCAGCACGGCGTGCGCTACGCTCAATTCGCAAATCAGCCCAATCGCCGCCAGCGCGGCTGCGGCTAGCCATTTGCCGGCAACCAGGTCGATGGCGCGCATCGGCTGCGAAATCAGTACTTCCAGTGAGCGGCGTTCGCGTTCGCCGGCGGTGCTGTCAATCGCTGCGGCCAGGCCGAAAATGCAGACCGGGACGAAGAACATGCCGAGGAAGAAGCCGATCCGGGTGTTGGAGCGGGTCAGGCTATCTGCGGTGTCGTAGCGTTGCAGCGCAAACGGCGATAGCGTGGCCGGCGACACACCATGTGCCAGCAAACGCGCGCTGGCGATGCCGTTGCCGTAGTCGCGCAGCATGGCTTCCAGTTCGCGGCGCTGCGATTGCTTCTCCACCGCGGAGTCGAACCACAGCTCCATCGGCGCCGGGCGCAGCTCGCCGTAGTATTCGCCAAACTTGTCCCCCAGCTTCAGCACGGCGGCCATCTTCTTCTCGCCCAGCAGCTTGCCGATGTCGGCTTCGCTCATGGCGTCCCTCTCGGTGATGTTGACGCTTTTCTGGCGCAGGTAGCCGACCAGGTTGGGCGCCTGCGCGGCGCCGATCATGACGATGTCGATGCCGGTGCGTTCGGTCTTGGTCGCTTTCTCGATCTGGTTGTGCAGCATGAAGCCGACCAGCCCTGGGTACATGAACACCATCATGAGCATGATGTTCAGGGTGCGCTTGTCGCGCAGCGCTTCCTTCAGCTCCTTGATCATCACGACTAAAAATTGCGGCATCATGCTGCGATCCCCTCTTCCGTGCCGACCAGGTGGACGAAGGCGTCTTCCAGGTTGGCGATTCCAGTTTGCTCGCACAATTGCAGCGGTGTGTCCTGCGCGACCGTGCGCCCGTTGGCGATGACAATGACGTCGTCGCAAAGATTCGTTACTTCCTGCATCACGTGCGTGGCCAGGATGATGCTGCAGCCGTCTTCACGCAATTTGGTCAGGGCGCGGCGCAGCGCGCGCGTGCTCATGACGTCGAGGCCGCGCGTCGGTTCGTCCAATAGCAGGTTGCGCGGGCGGTGCAGCAGCGTGCGCGCCAGCGCGACCTTGATGCGCTGGCCTTGCGAAAAGCCCTTGCAATGGCGGTCGAGGAATTCGCCCAGGCCGAGCAGTTCGGTCACTTCCTCGATGCGGCGCTTGATGCCGGCTTTGTCCATGCGGTTGATCTGGCCGAAGTACTCAAGGTATTCGCGCGTGGTCAGGCGTTCGTACAGCCCGAACTGGTCGGTCAGCAGGCCGACGTTGCGGCGCGCGCCCATCGGGTCCTTGTCCGGATCAACGCCGTCGATGCTGACGGCGCCGCGATCGCGCTTGAGCAGGCCGACCAGGGTGCGCATCAGCGTGGTCTTGCCGGCGCCGTTGGGGCCCAGCAGCGCAGTAGCGCGGCCATCGGCGACGGTAAAGCTGACGCCTGCCAGTGCGGGAAAATCGCCGAAGCTTTTGTATACGTCTTCTACTTGGATCATGGTTCGGTCCTTTCAGGGATTGGCGCCGGCGTGGCCAAGCTGGAACGGGATGGGTGCGATGTCGCGCAGGCAGGACTGGTCGAGCGGCTGTTCCGGCTTATCCAGGAATTCGCGCATCAGGCGCGGCATGCAACCCAGGCGCGACACACCATGGCCCGCATTGGCGACCATCACCAGCTGCGCCTTGCTCATGGACCTGGCGGCGCTTTGCGCGCGGCGCGGCGGCGTGACCGGGTCCTGCTCGCCGGATAGCAGCAGCGTTGGGATGGCAATCGGTGTCGCGGCCGGCGCCGGCGCGGCCGGCACTTTCAACAGCGGACAGATGGCGCCGAGGCGGCTGGCGTGGCCGCGCAGAAAGGAGCCTTTTTCGTCGGCGGCGCGTGCTACGTCGCTCAGGCGCGGCATGTCTTCGGCACAGACCACCGCCAGGTAGAGCGGCATAGAGAGCGAGCTCTCTGGCGTGAAATCGCTGGCGATATAGGCGCGCGCCAAAAATGGGCCCCAGTTGCCTTCGTAGGCGTTATGGATGATGTATGGCAGGCGGTTGCTTTCCTGCGGCGCATACAGGCCGGAATGAATCACCGAAACGAAACGCAGGTTGGTCAGCGGCAGCTGCATGCGCTTCATGGTGCGTGGATGGGTGAAGTCCAGCTTCACGGAGCCGGCATCGACGCGCGCGAGCAAGGTGTCGAACTCTTTCGGCAGTTGCGGATACGCCTGTGCGCAGGCCTTGTCGCTGGCACAGCGCTTGAAGACGCCTTCCAGCGCCAGCTGCGCGTCTTGCGCGCCGGCCGGGATCACCTGGTCCGGTGCGGCGACGCCGTCCAGGATCAGGGTACGTACGCTGCCGGGATAGCTGCGGGCATATTGCTGTCCAAGGCGCGTGCCATAAGAGCCGCCAAAGATGTTCACCTTGCCGTAGCCCAGGGCCAGCCGCACTTGTTCGATATCGGCTGCAGCGTTCACAGTGGTGAAGGCGCCCAGCGGCTGCTTGATGGCGCGCATGCACTTGTCCACCGCTTCATTCAAGGCGCTCTCGGTATTGGCCTCGTCAATCTGATCGCCGTCGCAGCGCAGCTTGCCCGACAGGCCGGTACCGCGCTGGTCGATGAAGACGATGTCGCGCGTGGCGCGCATGCGCCTGAAGGCCGAGTCGAGCAGCACCACCACGTCGGAACCCGCTTCGCCTGGCCCGCCGGCCAGCACGAATACCGGGTCGTTATTGGGAATCGGGCGGAAGGCCGGGGCCACAGCGACGTGCAGGGTAAGCTGGCCTGCCTCCTTGTGCAGCGGGTCGAGCGGCACGCTGACCTGGTGGCAGCGCAAGGCTTCCTCGCTGCCCTTCAAATGACAGGCGTGCCCCTGCTGCACTGCCGCCTTGGCGTCGAGCGCCAACAGCGTTGCCAGCGTCAGGACGAGCGCCGCCCATGAAATACGCAATTTCATTAGAAAACTCCCTGGTTTGAAAAGGTCTAAGACTGCTGCCGCAAACTTCGCAGGCGTTTGACAAGCCGCACAATGCAGTAGATGGAAACTCCGTACGCTGCCAGAAGCATGGCGACCATCGCAGGCGCCGTACTCCAGCTGTCGTGGATGCGCATTGCGGTATGAGGCAGCTGCAGGACGATCGGCAGCGCAAACAGCCAGATCAGCGACTTGTACTTGCGGCTCTTTGATTCAACGTCCGTGAAGATTTCCGCCGCGCGCCCGGTACCGGCCGGCGCGCGCCAGTATTGCCAGCCCAGGAGTTCGTCGACGCGTTCCCAGCCCGCATCCTGGAACAGCTGCAAGTAATCCTGGCCGATGCGACACAACTGGAAATCGACGCGGTAAGTCACGTCGGCCGGCTCGCCGCGCTCGAAAATGAACAAGGTGCGCAGGCAGCGAATGCGCTTCAAATGCAATCCTTCGCGCGCCATGGATTCGAGCCAGCGCTCGATCGCATGGTCTGCGTCGTCCCAGAACCACCTGATTTTCCTGACTACTTGGGTCATATATCGGCCACCGCTATATCGATAGCCGATATATTATCATTTAAGTAAACGGTGTCAATGCCGTTTTTGCTTCGCGATCCAATCATCCACCACCTGGTCGAGGACGGTCATCGGCAAGGCGCCGTGGCTCAAGACCTCGTTGTGGAATTGTTTGAGGTCGAAGCGGTCGCCCAGTTCGCTGCGCGCTTTTTCACGCATGCCCAGGATGGACAGCATGCCGACCTGGTAGGCCAGCGCCTGCCCCGGCTCGACGATGTAGCGTTCGACTTCTGCCTCGACCTCGTGCTCGCCCATGCCGGTGTTTTCCACCATATAGTCGATGGCTTCCTCGCGCGACCAGCGCTTGTAATGGATGCCGGTATCGACCACCAGCCGCACGGCGCGCATCATCTCGTCGCGCAGGCGGCCCAGCTGGTCCAGCGGATCGGGTTCCAGGCCCATTTCCGAAGCAAGGCGTTCCGCATACACGGCCCAGCCTTCCTGATAGGCAGTGAAGGAAATCACGCGGCGGAAGAATGGCACACCCTTCAGGTCCTGCGCGATTGATACCTGCAGGTGATGGCCTGGCACGACCTCGTGGTAGACGGTGCTGCGCATGCCGAACCTGGGGATCTCGTTGACCGAACGCAGGTTGGCAAAGAACACCGCGGGCCGGGTGCCGTCCAGGGCGCCGGGCAAGTAGTAAGCGCTCGGCGCGCTGCCAGCCGATTCGGCCGGCGCCGCGCGCACTTCAATCGCAGCCTTGGGGTGGTCGCTGAAGGCCGTATCAAGCTTGCTCTCGGCCTCTTTCATGATCGCCTGGTATTGCGCCAGCAATTGCTTGCGGCCCTCCGCCGTGTCGGGGAAATGATTCTTCGGGTCGCGCAGCAATTGCGCCATGCGCTCGCCGACGCTGCCCTGCTCCAGCCCCAGTTGGCGCAGCAGCTTGTCCATGCTGCGGGTGATGCGCTCGACTTCCGCCAGCCCCAGTTCATGCACGCGCTGCGGCGTCAAGTTGGTCGTCGTGTGATAACGCACGCACCATGCGTAGTACTCGTCGCCATTGGGCAGCGACCAGGCGCCGTCGTTCGAATGGACGCGCCCCTGCAAGGCGGCGAAATGACGCATTACTTCAGCATATGCAGGGTAGACGCTGCCCTGGATCGCATCGGCAACTCCTTGCAGCAACTCAGCGCGCACCTTTTCATTCATATCGGCCAAGGGGATCGCATCAAGCTTGGCCTTGAAGCTGGCGTACAGCATGTTCTCGCGTGCCGGCCGGCCGGCAAAATTCTGCATCTGCTGCAGGACCTTTTCGACCAGGAATTGCGGCGGCAAGATGCCGGCCTTCTCCTGGGCGCGCAGACGTTCCAGCACCTGCTCGAATTTAAGCGGGAACTTCTGCAGGCGGGAGATATAGTCCTCCGCCTCGGCGCGCGTAGAGACGCGGTGCACCTCGGCCATGAAGTCCGGCAGCGCGCTTTGCATGCCGTACAACTGGTTGATCGGGAATTCGTTCAGCTGGAAGCGCTCGCCTTCGATCTGGTTGCTGAGGTAATAGTGCAGCGTGTCGTACGATAGCTGCGCTTCCCGTCCCAGCTCATTGCGGTCGTAGCGATCAAGCATGACCAGGTTGTCGCGCATGTCCTGGTAGATCTCGCGCTTGTGTTCTGGCGACTCGTCGTCCAAGCGGGAATTCTGGAAATCGAGCCAGGCCGGCAGCACGTGCAGCCGTGACATCATCTCCGGGCTTTTCAGCGCAGCGGAGGCGAAGGCACGCATATAAAACCATTCCAGCTTCAGTGGTTTGGAATACCACGTTTGCGTCAGCAGCACTGCGCCAGCGCACAGGCTTGCCGTGATGCCGGTCAGTCCCCAGACCGCAATTTTCTTCGCATTGATCTCCATGCGCGGAATATTACAGTATCATGCCCGCTTGGCCAGCCACCAGCTGGCAGATTTGATAACAGACCGGAGATCCCGAATGACCTTACGCCTGCTGGTAATGGGCGCCGCCATCGCTGCGGCAACCAGTGCCGTTGCCGCCCCGCGCGGCCTGACCATCGAAGACCTGGCAAGCATGGACCGTGTTGGCAGCCCAGTGCTGTCGCCGGATGCAAGCCGCGTGGTGTACACCGTCCGCGCCACCAATATGGAAAAGAACCGCGGCGTTACGCAGCTGTGGATGATCGACCTGAAGGCCGCCAAGCCTGCGCCGGTCCAGTTGACTCAGAACGACGCCAGCAGCAGCCAGCCGCAATGGTCGCCATCGGGCGACGCCCTGTACTTCGTGAGCGGCCGTTCCGGCTCCGCCCAGGTATGGCGCCTGCCGATGAACGCCGGCGGCGAAGCCGTGCGCGTCACCGACTACCCGCTGGGCGTGGAAAGCTACCGCCTGTCGCCGAAAGGTGACCGCCTGGCGATGTCCTTTGAAGTCTACCGCGACTGCGCCGACCTGGCCTGCAGCAAGAAGCGCCTGGACGACAAGGCCAAGAACAAGGCCACCGGCATGATCTACGACGAGATGTTCGTGCGCCACTGGGATACCTGGGCCGACGGCCGCCGCAACGTGCTGTACTCGGCGCCGATCGACGCATCCGGCAAGGCCGGTGCTGCGGTGAGCCTGAGCGGCTCGCTGGACGGCGACGTGCACTCCAAGCCATTTGGCGACAACGCCGACTACCAGTTCTCGCCGGATGGCCAGAAGGTCGTCTTCTCCGCCCGCGTGGCAGGCAAGGCCGAATCCTGGTCCACCAACTTCGACCTGTACGAAGTGCCGGCAACCGGCGGCGGCGCCCCGCGCAACCTGACCGCGGAAAACCCGGCATGGGACGCCAAGCCTTCCTTCTCCCCGGACGGCAAGACCCTGGCCTACCTGATGATGAAGCGCCCAGGCTTTGAAGCCGACCGCTTCCACATGGTGTTGATGGATGTCGCCACCGGCAAGAAACGCGTGCTGGCCCAGGACTGGGACCGCTCCATCGCCGACTACAAATGGCGCACCGACGGCAAGGCCCTGCTGGCCAATGCCGACGACGTGGGCAACCACCGCATCTTCTCGCTGGATGTCGCATCCGGCAAGGTGACCGCGCTGACCGGCAAAGGCTACGCCGGCGAATTCGACGTACAGAAAGACACCGTGATTTCGGCCCAGGCATCGCTCGGCGGCGGCGCACAGCTGGTCAAGTTCAAGACCGAAGGCGCCGAGCAGAAAGGTACGCAGCTGACCTGGGCCAACGCGGACCGCCTGAAAGACGTGAAACTGGCGGACTACGAACAGTTCTCCTTCAAGGGCGCAAACGGCGACACCGTACATGGCTATGTGATGAAGCCATGGAACTACGAGCCAGGCAAGAAGTATCCGGTCGCCTTCCTGGTGCACGGCGGCCCACAGGGCAGCTTCGGCAACAGCTGGAGCTACCGCTGGAATCCGCAGATTTACGCGGGCGCCGGCTATGCTTCCGTGTTCATCGACTTCCACGGCTCGACCGGCTACGGCCAGGCTTTCACCGACGCCATCAGCGGCGACTGGGGCGGCAAGCCGCTGGAAGACCTGCAGAAAGGCCTGGCGGCAGCCGTGGCCAAGTACGATTTCCTGGACGGCCAGAACGCCTGCGCCCTGGGCGCATCGTACGGCGGCTACATGATGAACTGGATTGAAGGCAACTGGAGCGACGGCTTCAAGTGCATCGTCAACCACGACGGCGTGTTCGACCAGCGCGGCATGGCCTATGCCACTGAAGAACTGTGGTTCACCGAATGGGAAAACGGCGGTACCTACTACGCCAACCCGAACGGCTACGAAAAGTTCAATCCCGTGAACTTCGTCACCAAGTGGAAGACCCCGATGCTGGTAGTACAGGGCGACCTGGATTTCCGCATCCCGACCGCACAAGGCCTGGGCACTTTCGCCGCGCTGCAGCGCCAGGGCATCGAATCCAAGCTGCTGGTGTTCCCGGATGAAAACCACTGGGTCCTGAAGCCCGCCAACTCGATCCTGTGGCACCACACCGTGATCGGCTGGCTGGATTCCCACCTGAAGAAGTAATCAAAAAAAGGCCGTGAAAAAGGGGACGCCGAAAAAGGGGACGTACCCCTTTTTCTTGAAAAAGGGGTACGTCCCCTTTTTCGGCATCCCCTTTTTCCGCTGCCCTTTTTCTATTCGAATGCGCAGGTGCGGAAGCCGTTGAAGATGTCGTCGCGCTCGGGCAGGTAGAAATTGCGGAACTTGGCCGAGCCAAGCCGCGATGGCGTGGCGAACGATGCCCCGCGCAGCACCTGGTGGGTGCTGAACCACGGCGCGGAATATTCGCGGTAACGGTCCGCCACAAAGCCCGGATAAGGGTCGAACGGCGACGCTGTCCACTCCCACAACTGCCCCCAGCGGAAGGCCGGGTGGCCGTGCAGCGCCGCGTATTCCCATTCCATCTCGGTCGGCAGGCGGCGGTTGGCCCAGGCGCAGTAGGCTTGCGCCTCGTACAGCGAAACGTGGCGCACCGGCTCGTGCGCCGACAAAGTAGTGAGCCTGCCGAAGCGCATGGTGCGCCATTGGCCGTTGTCGCGCCGCCAGTAGCGCGGCGCCGAGCGCTCCTGCCGCAGCAGCCATTCGGCGCCGGTATTGCTCCAGAATTCGCGCTTTTCGTAGCCGCCGTCTTCCACGAAGTCCGCGTACTGCGCGTTGGTGACCAGGGTGGCGTCCATGCGGAACGGCGCCACGTGGCAAGGATGCGCGAACTTCTCGTTATCGAAAATAAAGCCGCCTGCATCGGCAGCGCTGCCCAACTGCAGCGTGCCGCCTGGGAAGGCGATGTCGCCAGGCGCGCCGGATGCGCGTTCGTCGTGCGTCAAATGGGCGGGCGCTTGCAGGCCTAGCGTCTGCAGCGTGTACAGGAAGGCCTCGCCATGCATGTCTTCGTGGGCCAGCGCCAGCCGGTAGGGATACAGCGCTTCGTCGGTATTCGGTTCGCGCGACAATTTGTCCAGGACGCGGTCCAGCACTTCGTGGCAGTAGGTCTTCAGGCCGCCCGTGCTGGGCAAGTCCAGAGTCCAGCGGCTGCGGTGCGGCACCATGTTCGAATCAAACCAATCGTCACCCTTGCGCAGCAGCGATGTGTAGAGCGCGTCGGCCGGGTGGCTGGAAATCGCTTCGCGCAGGATGAACCATTCGGCGAACCAGGCGGTATGTCCCAGTTCCCACAGTGGCGGATTGACGATGCGCATTTGCGGCACGCGCGACGAGACGTCCATTCCTGCGGCGGCAAAACAGTCGAATAGGCTCAGCGTATAATTGCGCGCAGCCTGCAAGGCGTCGGCAAGTTGCTGGGTTCGGGCGGTCCGGAACGAGGCATGGATGGCGTTCATGGGTCGATTGTAGCGACATTTGAGCAACACACCAATGAGCAAGCAGACAATCTGCATCGCCAGCCCTGCGCTGGCCCAAGCCAACAACGGCAACTGGCAAAC
Source organism: Massilia eburnea (assembly GCF_009720745.1). GTDB lineage: Bacteria > Pseudomonadota > Gammaproteobacteria > Burkholderiales > Burkholderiaceae_D > Rugamonas > Rugamonas eburnea. The sequence goes on from NZ_WNKX01000001.1 coordinate 125,795, forward strand.
TGCGCGCCGCTGGGCGCAATTCCTCGGCGCCCGCTTCGAGGTGGAGATCGCCTCCGACTGGCGCGACGCCGCACCGCCCGACTTGCTGATCGCCCTGCATGCGCGGCGCTCGGCCGCTCCGCTGGCGCGATTTTGCGCAGACTACCCTCGCCGCCCGACCATCCTGGTGCTGACCGGCACTGACCTGTATCGCGATATCCATGCGGATGCTGACGCCCAAGCTTCGCTGGAACGTGCACGCGCGCTGGTGCTGCTGCAGCCGGCTGGCCTGTCCGAGCTGCCGCTACATCTGCGCGCCAAGGCTCACGTCATCTACCAGTCCGCGCCATCCCTGCAGCCGGCGCTCCACGCCGCCGCGCCGCGCCACCACGACATCCTGATGGTCGGCCATCTGCGCGAAGAAAAAGACCCGCGCACCTTCATGCAGGCTGCAGCCTTGGTCACTGCGCCCAGCGCCCGCCTGGTCCACATTGGCGGCGTACTCGATCCCGCGCTGGGCGACGCTGCGGCAGCGGCAGCCTGCGCCACGGCTGGGCGCTACGAATGGCTTGGCGCCCTGCCCCATGCCGACACCCGCCAGCGCCTGAAGCACGCCCACGCCATGGCGATCTGTTCGCGCATGGAAGGCGGCGCCAACGTCATCATCGAAGCGGTCACCAGCGGCGTCCCGGTGCTGGCGAGCGACATCAACGGCAACCGCGGCATGCTGGGCGAGGACTACCTCGGCTACTTCCCGCAGGGCGATGCGCAAGGCCTGGCTGCGCTGATTGACAGAAGCATCAACGACCCGGCCTGGTACGCGGCGCTGCAGGAACAATGCGCGCAACGCGCCAAACTCTTTGCCCCCGAAGCTGAGCAGGCGGCCCTGCTCGACTTGGTGGATAATCTGCTCCATACGAACTGAAAGAGCCCATCATGAGCACTGAACCAATCAAACTGACCTCCTTCTCCCACGGCGGCGGCTGCGGCTGCAAGATCGCCCCCGGCGTGCTGTCCGAGATCCTGAAGAACACCAACGGCTTCCCGGTGCCAAAAGAACTGATGGTCGGCATCGAGACCGCCGACGACGCCGCCGTCTACAAACTGAACGACGAGCAGGCCCTGATCGCCACCACCGACTTCTTCATGCCCATCGTCGACGATCCGTTCGACTTTGGCCGCATTGCCGCCACCAACGCCATCTCCGACGTCTACGCAATGGGCGGCACGCCGATCATGGCGCTAGCCCTGGTCGGCATGCCGGTCAACAAGCTGCCGATCGAGGTGATCGGCAAGATCATCAAGGGCGGCGAATCGATCTGCAACGAGGCCGGCATCCCAATCGCCGGCGGCCACACCATCGACTCCGTGGAACCGATCTACGGCCTGGTGGTATTGGGCCTGGTACATCCATCGAAAGTGAAGCGCAATGCCGACGCCAAGGCCGGCGACGTGCTGGTGCTGGGCAAGCCACTGGGCGTGGGGGTGCTGTCCGCCGCGCTGAAAAAAGGCGTGCTGGGCGATGAAGGCTACAAAGCCATGATCGACAACACCACCAAATTGAACAAACCTGGCAAGGCACTGTCCGAACTGCCGGGCGTGCATGCGCTGACCGACGTCACCGGCTTCGGCCTGCTGGGCCACTTGCTGGAACTGGCGCGCGGCGCCAAGCTGACGGCCAAGCTGAATATGTCGCAGATCCCGCTGCTGCCAGGCGTCGAAAAACTGGCCCACGACGGCTTCTTCACCGGCGCCTCGGGCCGCAACTGGGACGCTTACGGCAAGGACGTGCTGCTGTCGCCGAACATCACCCAGCCGCAGCACACCTTGCTGACCGACCCGCAAACCTCCGGCGGCCTGTTGGTCTCCTGCGCCCCTTCGAGCGTCGACGAAGTGCTGGCCCTTTTCCGCAGCCACGGCTTCGAACACGCCGCCGTCATCGGCGAAATGGCCGCCGGCGAACCGCGCGTTCAGGTCGCAGCTTAAGCCGCGGCCATAAGACCGGCATCGCAATCTCATCGATTGCGCTTGCCGGTCCCTCCCCCAAAAACGGTTGACAGATTTGCAAATGCTATTTTAGTATCTAATTGCATAACCACTTATGCATTTATTGACAACTCATGGAGACAACCATAGCAATGCGCAAATTCTTCCCTTTTGCCGTCCTGGTCCTGGGCGCAGTCGTGTCCACGGTCAATGCACAACAGCCGGCGCCATCTGCCCCGGGCGCCGCCGCGCCGCAAGCCGCGCCATTTACTGCCGCCAACAAAGCCTCTGCTGTTGAACTGCTGGCCCAGCGCCTGTCCGCCAAATACGTCTTCGCGGACGGCGGCGACAAGATGGCAGCGGAGGTCCGTGGGCACCTGCGCAAGGGCGACTATGACAAGGTTGGCACGCGCGCCGAATTTGCCGAACTGCTGACGGCTCACCTGCATGCCGCCGTGCCAGACCGGCACCTGCTGGTCCGCTTTATGCCGCAAGGTGCAATGCCGGACCGCCCACGCCCAAAACTCACCGAAGCGCCACCGCCAGAAATGCTGAAGCGCATGAAAGAAGTCGGCAAATACTGGAATTTTGCGTTTGAAAAGGTGGAGCGCCTGCCGGGCAATGTCATGTATGTGAAGGTGGACTCGTTCTTCGGCGCCGATCTGGCCAAGCCCGTCGTCACCGCCGCCATGAACTTTGCAGCCAGCGGCGACGCCATGATCATCGACCTGCGCGAAAACGGCAGCGGCGACCCGCGCACCGTGGCATACATGGCCAGCTACCTGCTCGGCGACAAGAAGGTCCATCTGTCGGACATCGTTTTCCGCGCTGACAAAGAGACGGACGCGTTCTGGAGCGACCCTTCCGTGCCTGGCGCCCATTTCGGCCCGTCCAAGCCAGTCTACGTGCTGACCAGCGACAAAACCTTCTCGGCCGCCGAAGACTTCACCTATAACCTGCAAGCCCTTAAACGCGTCATCGTGGTGGGCGATACCAGCAAAGGCGGCGCCCATCCAGCTGCGCCCTTCCGCATTGATCCGTACATGGTCGCCATCATCCCGGCCGGCCGCACGGTCAACCCTATCACCAAAGGTAACTGGGAGGGTACAGGCGTCAAGCCGGACGTCGCCATCGCGGCCGACAAAGCCCTCACCAAGGCCCATGCGCTGGCCCTGCAGGCACTACTGCCGCAGGTGAACGATCCTGAAGACCGCCCGATCCTGCAGCAGAAACTGGAAGAACTGCAGGCAGCCCTGAAATAAGCCGCCTATTTGAGGAAGCGGAAGGTCGGCTCGATGTTCATGGCGTGAAGGTGCTTCACGATGTCTTCCAGCGTCGCGTCCTTCAGGAGCAAGCCTTCCGCCGCAGCCGGGACCGGCGCCGCGGCTTGCGGGGCAGTTGCGCCGGCAACCAGGCGCAACTGATCCAACGCCTGCATAAACTGCGCAGGTGGGATGCTTTCGAGCCCTTCCAGCAAGGCGACCTGGCCGGCTTCAGGCGGCTGGATTTCCAGCCCTTCGTCGCCGGCAAATGAGGCGCCCATGCCTGGGTGGATGAAGGCCGCCCACTTGCCGCTGCCCTGGTTCAGGTATGGCGGAAGCCCGATGGCGGAGGGGGCCGCAGACAGTTCGGGGCAATAGGCGTGAGAAAGAAGCTCAACGAACGCTTGCGCTTGCGCCTGACTTACCGGCTGGGCGAGCGAAAGCCAAAGCGCATACGAATCAGCGCCGGAAATGCTGACCGCAGGCGCAGGCAGGCCCAGCTCCGATTGCAGCGTATTCGCCAGCGAACAAAGGCGGTCCCAATGCCCCGCATCCCCATCGCCTGGCATTTTCTTGAACACCAGCGCGATGCTGCGCGTGCCGCCATCCGCAGCAGCAAGATACAGCCGCTTCAATTCCACATTCAGTTTTTGCATCGCGATATTCTAGCGTAGGTACTCGGAGCTCATTCGGCCAGCGGCGCGCGGACAGGGGTTTGATGGAGGATCACGCGGCTGTAAGTATCCTGCACGCCCGCGCGGTCGCGCAAAGTATCGATCAGGCGCAGCAACTGGGCCTGGTCTTTGCAGGCCACGCGCAGCAAGCCGTCGTAGTTGCCGGTCAGGAGCGCTACTTCCAGCACACCGGGAATGGTCTTCACCACTTCCTCGAATTCGTGGGTGTTGGTGCCCGACTTCAGCTTGACGTCGATATACGCTTGCAGGTGCAGGCCAAGCGCCGCGTGGTCGATGCGCGCTTCGAAGCCGAGGATGGCGCCCTCCGCAACCAGACGGCGCACGCGGTCGGCCACCGTGTTGGCGCTGAGGCTTACCCGCTCACCCAAATCCTTAAAACTTATCCTCGCGTCATCGCGCAAAAGTCCGATTATTTCTCTATCAATCTTATCCATAGTCGATTTTTCCTCGCCAATAACCGCATTCTAACAGCATAAAGCGCGAAATCATCGAATTTCATTGCTGAGATTTTTTCTTGACAAGGCCAAATCCAGTGCCTTACATTGGTCGACATGACCTCGCAAATGCACATCTTTGCTCCCCTGCCAGGCGCCCTACTACTAGGCGCGCTACTACTGGCACGCGCCTGAATTTCCCCTAGTTGTACCCCGCGTCGGCCGCCCTCGCGCCACGTCCCGGTTTCCCAAAATTTGAAAAACACAGGAGTATCACCATGATGTTGAAGAACCCTGCCGCGAAATATCGCCCGTATCCTACCGTCGGTTTGACCGACCGCACCTGGCCGAATGCTGTCATCTCCAAGCCGCCAATCTGGATGAGCACCGACCTGCGCGACGGCAACCAGGCGCTGATCGAGCCGATGAGCGTGGAAAAGAAAATCAAGTTCTTCGAATTGCTGATCAAGGTGGGCCTGAAGGAAATCGAAGTCGGCTTCCCTTCCGCCTCCCAGACCGACTTCGATTTCGTGCGCAAGCTGATTGAAGAAGACCGCATCCCGGACGACGTCACCATCATCGTGCTGACCCAGGCGCGTGAAGAACTGATCCGCCGCACCGTGGAATCGTGCATCGGCGCCAAGCGCGCCATCGTCCACATGTACAACTCCACCGCGCCGGTGTTCCGCAAAGTGGTGTTCGGCGCCAGCCGCGAGGAGATCACCGCCATCGCCACCAGCGGCACCAAGCTGGTGAAGGAGTTGCTGGCCCAGCACCCGGAAACTGAATGGACTTATGAATACACGCCGGAATCCTTCTCCACCACGGAACTGGACTTCGCCAAGCACATCGTCGATGCCGTTTCCGCCATCTGGCAGCCGACTCCTGCCAAGAAGATGATCGTCAACCTGCCCGCCACTGTCGAATGCTCGACCCCGAACGTATACGCCGACCAGATCGAATGGATGTCGCGCAAACTGGAACGCCGCGACGCCATCATCATCTCCGTGCACCCGCATAACGACCGCGGCACCGGCATCGCCGCCGCCGAACTGGCTGTGATGGCCGGCGCCGAGCGCGTGGAAGGCTGCCTGTTCGGCAACGGCGAACGCACCGGCAACGTCGACCTGGTGACACTGGCGCTGAACCTCTACACCCAGGGCGTGCACCCAGGCCTGGACTTCTCCGACATTGACGCCGTGCGCAAGGTGGTCGAAGAATGCAACCAGTTGCCTGTGCACCCACGCCACCCATACGTAGGCGACCTGGTCTTCACCGCCTTCTCCGGCTCGCACCAGGACGCGATCAAGAAAGGCTTCGCCAAGCAGCAGGACGGCGCGCCATGGGAAATCCCGTATTTGCCGATCGACCCGCAGGACGTGGGCCGCAGCTACGACGCCGTCATCCGCGTCAACAGCCAGTCGGGCAAAGGCGGCATGGCCTACTTGCTGGAGCAGGACTACGGCCTTGAACTGCCGCGCCGCCTGCAGATTGAGTTCAGCCGCGCCGTGCAGAAGGTCGCCGACCAGACCGGCCTGGAAATCACTTCCGAAGGCATCTACCAGATCTTCGAACAGGAATACCTGTCGCAGACCGCTCCCTACGCCTACGTCTCGCACAAGATGGTGGAAGACAGCTCCAGTGACGAGCCGGTGCAGATCGATATCGGCCTGCTGCACAACAAGGCCTCGATGTCGCTGCAAGGCGGCGGCAATGGCCCGATCGACGCCTTCGTCGATGCGCTCGGCCTGGACGTGACGCTGATGGACTACCACGAGCACGCCATCGGCCACGGCGCCAACGCCAAAGCGGCCTGCTACGTCGAATTGCGCCTGGATGGCGGCCCGACCCTGTTCGGCGCCGGCGTGGACAGCAATATCGTCACCGCCTCCTTCAAGGCCGTGCTGAGCGCCATCAACCGCCAGATCGCCCTCAAGAATGATGCCTCGGCCGGCATCGCCCAGGCCGAAGCCTGATCATCCAAGGCCAGTCGCGATCGAGCAACAGAAAGCGGCTGGCCTTTTGAGCCAAAACAAAAATTTCCATATGGAAAGGCAAACAGGGGTAATCGAATGTAAAATCACGACTTACAGTCTCAGCAACGATTGATTTACAAAAATGAAACTATCCCTGAATATCTTCCATAAAGTCCTGATCACCCTCCTGGTTGTGACCCTGGTGCCGCTCCTGGCGCTGTGGTACCTGGGCAATTCCTCCGCCGAGAAGGAATTGACCACCAAGATCAATGAAAACCTGGTGGCCAACACCGACACGGTCGCCACCGGCATCAACAGCTGGGACGACACCAATATGCGCGCCCTGCGCATGGCCACCCGCCTGGACGACATCATCTCCATGAACCCGGCCCGCCAGGTGCCGATCCTGACCGCGATTTCGTCCACCTACGAATGGTCCTACCTGCTGCACATCGAAGGCACCGACGGCAAGGACGTGTCGCGCAGCGACGGCGGCGCCCTGACCGACTACAGCGACCGCGCCTACTTCAAGAAAGTCATGGCGGGCAAGGAAGAAGGCCGCCTGGTGGCGATCGGCAAGACCAGCGGCAAGCCGTCGCTGAACATCGGCGTACCAATCCGTAATGACAACCGCACCGTGGTTGGCGTGCTGGCTATCGCCATGGACTTGGGCGTGGTATCGCGTACCGTGACCGACATCAAGATCGGCGAAACCGGCCGCGCCATCCTGCTGGACGCGGAAAAGAAAGTCATCGCCCACGGCGACCCGACCAAGATCAAGACCCAGCTGCAGGACTTCAGCAAGCACCCTGCCCTGCAAGTGCCTGGCATCACCGACGAGCCGAAGACCTATATGGACGGCAACGTGAAAATGGTGGGCTTCGTGCGCGAACTGCCGCAAGGCTGGACCGTGCTGGTTGAACAGCAATACGATGAGGCCTACGCCGCCATGAACAAGATGCGCGACGAAGCACGCATCCTGATCGGCGTCGTGATCGTGCTGGTGGCAGCGCTGGCATTCGTGATGGGCAAGCAGCTGACCCGCCCGATCAACCAGTTGACCGCCATCGCCGAAAAGCTGAGCAAAGGCCAGCTGGACGTCACCATCCCGCAGACCAGCCGCGGCGATGAAATCGGCTCGCTGGCGCGCGCGGTGGAACGCCTCGGCGTCAGCATCCAGATGGCGATGGATCGCCTGCGTAAGAAATAAGCAGTAAAGGCGAACCGTTATGGCACTGCCAGAGTTCACACCCTTCGCCCAGCTGCTCGACCAGATCGCCGGCTTCTGCGCCCAGGGCCACACCGCGACCATCATGCTGGTCAGCGATGACAACCGCATGGCGCAGATCCACCTCGATGGCGGGCGCATCGTGTTCGTCCTGTGCCGCGGCCGCCGTGGCCGCGACGGGCTCGACATCCTGCGCACCATGCAGCGCGCCCGCTTGAGCGTGGACCGCCCAAGCACAGGCAACAATGAACCGCTGCCCTGGTCGACCGAGGCGATTCTCGATTACCTGTATGGCGCCATTACCGACTTGCCTGCATCGGGTTCGCCTGCTTCCACCCTGCTGCCTGGCGTGGCGCGCCAGCCGGCATCGGCAGCGGTGGCGCCCGCCCAGCAGCCGGCAGCCGCCAGCAGCAAGCCCGGGTTGACGGACGCCCAGCGCACGATCTTCGAAAACACGCTGGCCACCTATATCGGCCCGATGGCAGCCATCGTATGCGGCGACTATTTCGACGATGCCAGCGACCTGCGCGTACTGACGCAAAAACTGGCCGGCGAAATTCCCAACGCCGACCAGGCAGCCAAATTCAAGGCCGACATCAGCAAGGCCCTCGGCATCTGATTTGAAAGTCGGGGTCAGCTCCGGCAATCGGACATTTGGCTAGCAACACACAAGCTGGAGCTTAGGCTCCTTTCCATTCGGGGCAGCTGCATTCGCTGCCCCGTTTTTATCTCCTTACAGCAATTGCCTATACTGGTAAATCGTTTTCCACGCAGTTGGAAGGAGCAGCCATGCGCATTGCCAACCTGAAGATCGGAACCCGCCTGGGTTTATGTTTCGCGATTGTCTTCGCCCTCATGGCGACACTGATCGCGGTGGGCAGCCAGCGGCTGTCGCATATCGGCGAACTGAGTAGCACCATCATCGACAAGGATTGGGTCAAGGCCGATGCAGCGGCCACCGTTTCGGCCACCACCCGCGCCAATGCAGCGCTGGTGCTGCAAATGCTGCTGGCGACTGAACCCGCGAAAGAAGCAGCCCTGCGCAAGGAGGTCGACAAGAACAAGGGCATCATCACCGAGGCGCTGTCCACGCTCGACAAACTGGTCTACCGTCCAGAAGGCCGCGAATTGCTCGCGCAAGTGAGCAGCGAGCGCGCAGCCTACGTGCAATCGTTCACCGGTGTGCAAAAACTGCTCGCCGACGGCCAGCGCGAACAGGCCACGCAGAAGGCCATGACGGAGACCATGCCGCGCCTTGCCAGCCTGCAGGCCAGCGTCGGCAAGCTGGCCGACCTGCAGGACAGCATCGTCGCTGCCAATGGGGCGGAAATCAAAAAGCACATCAGCTCAGCCCTTGCCGTCATGCTCGCCCTGGGTGTCGTCGCGCTGGTGCTCGGCGCGGCGTGTGCGCTATGGGTCACGCGCTCCATCACCCGCCCGATCAATTACGCCTTGCAGGTGGCGCGCACGGTCGCATCGGGTGACCTGACCAGCCAGATCCAGGCCAGCACCCAGGACGAAACCGGCCAGCTGCTGCACGCCCTGCACGACATGAACGAATCGCTGTCGCAGATTGTGGGGCAGGTGCGCCATGGCACAGTGGCGATTGCCTCCGCCTCCGGCCAGATCGCCACCGGCAATATGGACTTGTCGGCGCGGACCGAAAGCCAGGCCTCGGCGCTGGAAGAAACCGCCTCTTCGATGGAAGAACTGACATCGACCGTCAAGGCCAATGCCGACAATGCGCGCGAAGCCGACCAGCTGGCCAGTTCCGCCTCCAGCGTTGCCTCGCGCGGCGGCGAAGTCGTATCCCAGGTAGTGACGACCATGGGAGCTATCAATGATTCCTCGCGCAAGGTGGTCGACATCATTGCCGTGATCGACGGCATCGCATTCCAGACCAATATCCTGGCCCTGAATGCAGCGGTGGAAGCGGCCCGCGCCGGCGATCAGGGCCGCGGCTTTGCCGTCGTCGCCAGTGAAGTACGCAACCTCGCCGCGCGCTCATCGAGCGCCGCCAAGGAGATCAAGGAACTCATTTCCAGCTCGGTCGAACAAGTCGACGCCGGCGCCAGGCTGGTTGCGCAAGCCGGCGCCACGATGGAAGAAGTGGTGGCGTCGGTACAGCGCGTCACCGACATCGTCGCCGACATTTCGCTCGCCACGCGTGAGCAGACCGATGGCATCGAACAAATGAACACCGCCATCATGCAGATGGACCAGACCACGCAGCAAAACGCCGCGCTGGTGGAACAGGCCGCCGCAGCCGCCTCCGCCATGAGCGACCAGGCCAGCGAACTCGAACGGCTAGTCGCCCGTTTTCGCCTGCCGGGCGATCACAGCCGCCACCAGCTCCAACACACCCAACGCCCTCGCCTTCCAGCTTGAAAGTCGGGGTCAGCTCTGGCAATCGGACATTTTGCGCAGCAAAATGTCCGATTGCCAGAGCTGACCCCGACTTTTATCTGGCTAGGCGGATGCCGGTGAATTGCCAGCGGGCACCGGCGGGGAAGAAGTTGCGGTAGCTGGCGCGGGCGTGGCCGGTCGGCGTGGCGATACTGGAGCCGCGCAGCACATATTGGTTGACCATGAATTTGCCGTTGTATTCGCCTATCGCGCCTTCGGCCGGGCGGAAGCCGGGATATGGGGCGTAACTGCTGCTGGTCCATTGCCAGCAGTGGCCGAACATGTCTGTCAGCGCGGCGTCGCGTGCGGCGTGCTCCCATTCCGCTTCCGTCGGCAACCGGGCGCCGGACCAGTGGGCGTAGGCGTCGGCTTCGAACAGCGAGATGTGGGTTACCGGTGCATCCATTTCGAGCGCTTGCTGGCCGTGCAACGTGAAGCAAGTCCACACCCCATCGTGGCGCCAGTACATTGGCGCTTCGATTCCTTGCGTGCGAATCCAGTCCCATCCTTCCGCCAGCCACAGGCTCGGGTCGCGGTAGCCGCCGGCTTCGATGAAGGCCAGGTATTCGGCGTTCGTGACCAGCCGCGTCGACATGTCGTAGGGCGCGAGGTAGACCTTGTGGCGCGGCAGTTCATTGTCGAAACAGAAGCTGTCGCCGGCATGCCCGATGTTGTGGACGCCGCCTTCGAAGCGCTGCCAGCCGGGCATGGCCTTTGCCGGTGCGGCGGCGGCAGCAGCGCCGGGCGGCAGATATGCGGGCGCCATCGGGTTTTGCGCAAGCAGGTGCTTGACGTCGGTGAGGATCAGCTCCTGGTGCTGCTGTTCGTGCTGCAGGCCGAGCGTGAGCAGCGCGGCCAGGCGGGCGTCAGTGGCGGCATGGCGCGCGGCGAGCGCGGTGACGCGCGCATCCACATTGGCGCGATAGGCGCGCACTTCCGCCATCGAGGGCCGCGTCAGCAAGCCGCGCTGCGGCCTTGGGTGCTTGTCGCCTACGCCGTTGTAATAGGAGTTGAACAGTACGCGGAATGCCGGGTGGAAGGGCTGGAAACCGGTCTCGTAACGTTCTAGGATGAAGGTCTCAAAAAACCAGGTGGTGTGCGCCAGATGCCATTTGACGGGGCTTGCATCCGGCATCGACTGGGCGCCGCAATCTTCGTCGGACAGCGGCTCGGCCAGCGCCATCGTGGCCGCACGCACCTGCGCGTAACGTTCGCTCCAAAGGCCGGCGTCACGCATAGTCTGCCGCGGCGTGCAGCACTGCGAACCAGTGTGCATCGTCCGTCCAGGTGCCGTCGACGCGGAAGCCGGCTTCCGACAGCAGTTTCCCGAATCCCTCCAGCGTGTATTTATAGCTGTTTTCGGTGTGGATACGCTCGCCCTGTGCGAACCTGCGCTCGCCGCCGCTCCAGTGCACGGTCAGCGCGCACAGTGCTTCGAGGTGCATTTCAATGCGGCTTTCCGCTTCATTGAAGAAGGCGACGTGGCGCCATTGCGCTGGATCGAAATTGGCGCCGGCCAGATGGTTCAGGTGGCGCAGCATGTTCAGGTTGAAGGCGGCCGTGACGCCGATCGCGTCGTCATAGGCTGCATCCAGCACGGCGCTGTCCTTGACCAGGTCCACGCCGATCAACAGCCCGCCGTCCTTGCCGACGTTCTCGCGCACCTGGCGCAGGAAAGCCACCGCATCGCGCGGCGTGAAATTGCCGATCGACGATCCGGGATAGAAAAACTGGCGGCCTTGCACCGGCACCGTGGCCGGCAGCGCCAATGGCTGCGACAGGTCCATCACCAGCGGCGTCATGTCGATGGCGGGAAAACGCTGGCGCAGCTGGGCGGCCGCTTCCTGCAGGAAGTCGCTGGCGATATCGATCGGCACGTATTGGCGCGGCTGCAGCAGCGGAAACAGGCTGGCGGCCTTGGCGCAATTGCCGGCGCCCAGGTCGAGCAGGATGGCGCCGGGGCCGATGCGGGCGGCCATGTCGGCTCCATGGCGGGCGAAGATCGCTGCTTCGGTGCGCGTCGGGTAGTACTCGGGCAATTCGCAGATCGCTTCGAACAGGTGCGAACCCAGGCTGTCGTAGAAATATTTGGGCGAGGTGGAAGCCTGCTGCGCAAGCAGGCCGGCGCTGATCTCGGCAATGGTGGCGGCGTCGCCATGGGCGATGCCCACCGGTTTGCTGCTCGTTTGCGGTGCGACCACGTGGATCGCTGCCGTGCGTGACAAGGTCATGGCTCAGGCTCCTGGGACATTTTTGCTATCATAGCTGAATATCCAAGACCAGGTACCGTGCCCCCGTGTGAGGAGTGCGGCTCGTCATTAACATAAAAAAGGATCTTTCATGTCCCTGTTCTCCCTCCGCACCATTCAATCGGCCCTGTTTGCAGCCGGTGTGCTCTTCGCCGCTGCCGGCGCCCAAGCCCAGCAAGTACTGCGCGTTTCCGCCATCCCTGACGAAGCGCCAACTGAGCTGCAGCGCAAGTTCAAGCCCCTCGGCGAATACCTTGAGAAAAAACTGGCCATGAAAGTGGAGTTCACGCCAGTGACCGATTACGCCGCTTCGGTGGATGGCCTGATCAACGGCAAGCTGGATATGGTGTGGTTTGGCGGCTTTACCTTCGTCCAGGCCAACCACCTGAGCAAGGGCAAGGTCGTGCCGCTGGTGCAGCGTGTGGAAGATGAAAAATTCCGCTCCGTCTTCGTCACCACCAACAAGTCGATCAACTCGCTGGCCGACCTGAAAGGCAAGACCCTGAGCTTCGGCTCCGAATCCTCGACTTCCGGCCACCTGATGCCGCGCTCTTACCTGCTGGCAGCCAAGATCGATCCGGACACCGACCTGAAACGCATCTCCTTCTCGGGCGCGCATGATGCGACCGTGGCAGCCGTAGCCGGCGGCAAAGTCGATGCCGGCGCGCTGAATATCTCGGTGTGGGAAAAGCTGAATGAACAGAAGAAGGTCGATCCGAACGTGGTGCGCGTGTTCTACACCACCCCGGCCTATTTCGACTACAACTGGACCGTCCGCAGCGACATGCCTGATGCGCTGAAGAAGAAAATCACCGATGCCTTCCTGGCACTGGACAGCGCCAAGCCTGAAGACAAGGCGATCCTGGACCTGCAGCGTGCGTCGAAATTCATCCCGACCAAGGCTGCCAACTACAGCAATATCGAAGCGGCTGCCAAAAACGCTGGCCTGCTGAAATAATCAATGTCCTCTGCCTGGTACGAGCTGCAAGGCCTTTCTGTCCGCCACATCGGCGGTTCGCGCGGCCTTGCGCTGCAAGACATTTCGCTCGCATTCGAGCCTGGCGAGCAGGTGGCCCTGATCGGTCCTTCTGGCGCCGGCAAGACCACCCTGCTTTCTACCCTCGCCTGCGCGCATAAGCCGGATAGCGGCGTATTCAAAGCCTTCGGCACCGATCCCTGGCAGCTGACGGACGCCGGCCGCCACGCCATGCGCGCGCGCCTGTTCCTGGCGCCGCAAACACCGCCCCTGCCGCCGCGCCAGCGCGTGGTAACGGCCGTGCTGGCGGCGCGGCTGCCGAAATGGAGCCTGGGCCAGGCCCTGCTTTCGCTGTTCAAACCCGCCGATCCGGAAGCAGCCTACCGCGCGCTGTCGCGTTTCAACCTGGGCGACAAGCTGTATAGCCGCGTGGACCGCCTGTCCGGCGGCGAACGCCAGCGCTGCGGCCTGGCGCGCCTGCTGCTGTCGTCGGCGCAGGCCTTCCTGGTCGACGAGCCGCTGTCGGCGCTCGACCCGGCCCTGTCGCAACTGACGCTGAACACCTTGCAGCAGGAAGCGCGCGAGCGCAACGCACTGCTGGTGTGCAGCCTGCACCAGGTGGACCTGGCGCTGGCCCACTTCCCGCGCATCGTAGCGCTGAAAAATGGCCGCGTCGCCTTCGACCTGCCGCGCGAGCAGGTAACGCAGGCGATGGTCGATGAACTCTATCTCGGCGAACTGCCCCCGGCCAACTCGCCGCAGCCGGATGAAATGGCCGCCAAGCTGGCTGTCGGAGCCTGCCTGTAAGCGATGCATAACGTTCCCGCCGTTCCCCTCTCGCCCCACCACCCGGATCCCGCATGGAACCGGCGCCTGTGGATGATCGCCATCGGCATCGCGCTTCTTTGGCCGCTGGTGACGACGACCGAGTTCTATCCGTGGACACTGTTCGACCTGCAAAGCCTGCAGTCCACCGGGCGATACCTGTCGGCCTTCCTGCATCCCGCGCACGATGCGGAATTCCTCGCGCTGGTTGCGCGCGAAGCCTGGAAGACGGTCGCCATCGCGACTTGCGGCCTGACGCTTGCGCTGCTGGGCGCCATTCCCGCCACGCTGATCGTCACCGAGCGCCTGTCGATCTCGCGCATCGGCACCGGCCGCATTGCGGCTTTTCCGCGCATCGTGCGCCAGTTGGTGCGTTGGCTCCTGGTCTTGCTGCGCAGTATGCCGGAGCTGGTGTGGGCGCTGCTGTTCGTGCGCATTTTCAGCCTCGGGGCAACGGCTGGCGTGCTGGCCGTTGCCCTCACCTATGCCGGCATGCTGGGCAAGGTGTATGCCGAAATCCTGGAATCCACCGACCACCACGCGAGCGAAGTTCTGCTGCAAAACGGCAGCGGGCGCCTGGCCGCCTTGCTCTATGGCGCCTTGCCGGAAGCGGCCTCTGAGCTGGTGTCGTACACCGTCTATCGCTGGGAGTGCGCAATCCGCGGTTCGGTGGTGATGGGCTTTGTCGGCGCTGGCGGCCTGGGTCAGCGCATGGAAGAATCGACCAGGAATATGGTAGGCGGCGAAGTCGCCACCATGCTGGTTGTCTTCGTGCTGCTGGTTGCCGCTGCCGACCTGGTGTCCAAATATTTGCGCAGGAGGCTGGGATGAGCCACATGCCTGCACCGCCCGCGCGCAACTGGTCTGGCTGGCTGTTCGCCGCCGCACTGGCTGCACTGGTCATCGCCAGTTTCGCCACGCTGCAGCTCAAACTGGGCGAGCTGTTCACGATCGAAGCGATGCACAGCGCTGGCAACCTGCTGGCCGGCTTCGCGCCGCCGGAAACGGCCAGCGGCTTCCTGCGCAAGACCGGCATCGCCACCATGGAAACGCTGGCCATGTCTGCGCTTGGCACCCTGCTCGCCGTGGCGGGCGGACTGCTGCTGGCCATTCCCGGCGCGGGCCGTTTCGGCCGCGCGCCGCGCGCCTTGATTCGCGGCCTGCTGAACGTGCTGCGTTCGATTCCAGAACTTGTCTGGGCCTCGATCCTGCTGGTGGCGGCCGGCCTGGGTCCCTTTGCGGGCACGATGGCGCTGGCCGCGCACACCGCCGGTGTGCTGGGCCGCCTGTTCGCCGATGCGCTGGAAAACGCACCGCCGCTGCCGGAGCAAACCCTGCGCCTGAACGGCGCCACACCGATGGCGGCCTTCTTCTACGCCACGCTGCCGCAAACCCTGCCGCAAATGCTGTCTTACACGCTCTACCGCTGGGAGAACAATATCCGCGCCGCCGCCGTGCTGGGCGTGGTGGGCGCCGGCGGCCTGGGTCAGATGCTGAAATTCCACCTGTCCCTGTTCCAGATGGAGCGCGCCGCGACCGTGATCCTGGCCATGCTGCTGCTGGTGGCCGTGGTCGATGCCCTGAGCTTTGCGCTGCGCCGCGCCTTGACCCGCTGAGCCATGCTGGAGTTACGAAACCTCACCAAGAGTTACTCGAACGAGCGGCGCGTACTGGACCGGCTGAGCTGGATTTTCGAACCGGGCGAGTTCGTCGCAGTCATGGGCGATTCGGGCGTTGGCAAGTCCACCCTGCTCAACCTGATCGCCGGGCTGGACCAGCCCGACCCGACCGATGAGCCGGCAATTATCGTTGACGGCACTCCGCTCGCATCACTCGACGACGATGCTGCTACCCGCTTGCGCCGCGCGCGCATGGGCTTCATTTTCCAGGCTTTCCACGTGCTGCCGCATCTTACTTTGCAGCAAAATGTAGCCCTCCCGCTGCTGATGAACGGCCTGCCCCAAGGGCGCGAGCTCGATATGCTGGACGCCGTCGGCCTTGGCGGACGCGGCCACGACTATCCCCATCAACTTTCCGGCGGTGAAATGCAACGGGTTGCAATAGCCCGTGCCTTGGTGCATCGCCCGGCCCTTGTGCTGGCGGACGAACCGACCGGCAACCTGGATCCCGACACAGCAAATTCCATACTGCAACTGTTGCACCAGGAACTCAAATCCAGTGGCGCCACCACGATCATGGTGACCCATTCCCCCGCCGCTGCGGCGCGCGCTGACAAAGTGCTGCGCCTCACTAAAGATGGACTCCAAGTTACAACAGTCGTCAACCCTGCTACGCAATAAAACCCATTATTTTTCTCTCAAATTCTTTCATTTTTTTGGAAGCGGAGTATTATTTAATTAACTTGCTTGGTTATTAAGACAACGTGCAAGCCTGCTTTTTCTATCCACGTAGTGAACAACGTAAAGGAGGAGCAAATGAGCGTCAGGCAGAAGAAACTCGAACTAATCGAGGCAATGAACCGGGCACGTGCGCTGGAACCATCCAGTTTCGTACCAAATAAGCTGCTCGACACGCTAATTGAGAAGATGCACCTCAAGAATGACGCGGAACTTTGCCGGGTGCTGGAAGTGCAGCCACCTATCATCAGCAAGATCCGTCACCGTAAGCTGGCAGTCGGGGCCACCATCCTGCTGCGCATGCATGAGAAGTCTGAGCTCTCTATCCGTGAGCTCAAGGAACTATCGAATGCCTCAGTACACTGAGCTCGGTTCGCACTGAGAATGATGCCTGGCGCCGGCATCGCATTCACCGGCGCCAATTCCCGCCCTATTCCTCCAGCCGTTCCCGCAATCTTTTCAGCGAAGACTTGAACATGGCCGGCCTGTCGAAGGCGCGTGCCAGCACCAGTGCGCCCTGGATGCCGCCGACGACTTCCTCCGCCAGCAAGGCCGCCTGTTTTCCTTTGTGCCCGCGGCGCACCAGGGCGGAGGCCAGCGCCTCGATCCACTCTTCAAAATAGGCGCGCACTGCTTCGGCAAAGCGGTCGCGCTCATTGCCAAGCGCGAACACGCCCACCAGGCACACGCGTTGTCCGGACAGGAAATAACGCTCTACTTCCGCAAACATGGCGGCAATGCCCTGCCCCGCGTCCGCGCTTTCGCGCAGCGGCTCGAATACGTGCCGGCGGAACCATTGATCGATTTCCGCCAGCACGGCAGCGGCCATTTCCTCTTTCCCGCCCGGGAAGAAGTGATAGATGCTGCCCTTGCCCAGCTTCGTCCCTTCTGTAATGCGGGACAGGCTGGCGCCCTCGAAGCCATAAGTACGGAACACTTCCGCCACCAGCGGGAGTACGTCTTCCCGTTCTGCGACAACGCGTGCCATGGCTCAGAACCCCAGCTCGGTCAAGCCGGGATGATCGGCCGGACGGGGCGCGCTGCGATCCCAGAAGAATTTACGCTCCTCCGGCTTGATGGGGTGTTCGTTGATACTGGCGTGCCGGTGGTGCATCAGGCCATGTTCGTCGAATTCCCAGTTCTCGTTGCCGTAAGCGCGATACCACTGGCCCGAATCGTCGTGGTATTCATAGGCGAAGCGTACGGCGATGCGGTTGCTGTCATGCGCCCACAGCTCCTTGATCAGGCGGTAATCGAGCTCGCGCGTCCATTTGCGCTGCAGGAAGGCGACGATGGCGGCGCGGCCCTGGACGAACTCGCCGCGGTTGCGCCACCAGCTGTCCTCGGTATAGGCCAGCGAGACTTTTTCAGGATCGCGGGTGTTCCAGCCGTTTTCGGCCAGGCGGACTTTTTCGATGGCGCTGTCGCGGGTGAAGGGTGGTACGGGTGGTCGGGTCGACATGATTTCTCCTTTAAGTGTACCAATCGGATCACAATTTACCGATCGGTACAGACAAATATAGCACATTTTTTCTGGGCTACAATCGGGACCATGATCATTCGTCGAAGTGAAAACTGGTACCGCATGCTGCTCACGTGGCATGGTTCTGTCCTGCCAAGCATCTTGCCGCAGCTGGCACTGATGCTGGCCCTGAGCATATTCGCCATGTTCGTCCAGCGCGTCCCCCTGGAAATGGCGCCGTTCTCGCTGCTCGGCGTAAGCCTGGCAATCTTCCTCGCGTTCCGCAACAACGCGAGCTACCAGCGCTATCTCGAAGCACGCCAGTTGTGGGGAAATATCCTGATCTCGGGCCGTACTCTGGTCTCGCAGGTGCTGGCCTACCTTCCCGCTTCGGGCGATGGGCAGCGGCTCACCGCACGGCGCGTGATCGTGTTTGCGCATCTGCTGCGCCATCAGCTGCGCGCCAGCGATCCGCGTGAAGATGTCGAGCGCCTGCTCGGCATGCAGGCGGCGGAAGGGCTGCAGCGGCAGGCCTTCCGGCCGGTGGCAATGCTGCATGAATTACGGTGTTCAATGAAGGACGCAGCGGACAGCCAGTCACTGTGGATGCTGGACGCACAGCTGAATGCACTGGGCAACGCGGTCGGCGGCTGCGAACGCATCGCCAGCACCCCTATCCCTTACCCATATGCGGTGCTGCTGCACCGGACGATCTACCTGTATTGCTTCTTGCTGCCTTTTGGCCTGGTGCATTCGATCGGCGCGGCCACGCCGGTCATGGCGGTCTTCGTCGCCTATACCCTGTTTGCGCTGGAAGCGATTGCTCAGGAGATCGGCGACCCATTCGGCACAGCGCCAAACAGCCTGGCGCTGGAGGCAATGTGCCGCACCATCGAGCGCTCGCTGCTGGAGCTCTGTGGCGAGCCCTTGCCGCCCGAACTGGCGGCCGGCAAAGACTGCCGCATGAACTAAGCGGCTACGTTGTAGTGACGGGCGTAGCGGCCATCCAGGTTCGCCAGCGGCATCATCACGAACAGGTCGGCGCTTTCGAAATCAGGATCCCAGGCCGGTGCGCCGCAAATCCAGGCGCCGGAACGCAGGTATCCTTTCAGCAGGGCCGGAACCTGAGGAGCGCGCGCCGCTTCCACCTTCTCCACCGGGAACGGCAGGTGCGGCGTGACACGGTATTCGATCGGCGCCAGGTGCTTGTGGCGCAGCTGTTCGTAGACGGCGACGGCATTGTGGCCGCCGTCCGCCAGGCTGATGCTGGCGCAGCCGATCAGGTATTCGCACTGGTGGCGGCGCATGTATTCGGCCAGGCCGGACCACAGCAGCATGATCACGCTGCCGCCGCGATAGTCAGGATGGATGCAGGCGCGGCCCGCTTCCACGATGCGGCTGCGCAGGTGCTTCAGGCGCCCGAGGTCAAATTCGTTTTCCGAGTAGTGGCGGCCCAGTTTGCGGGCGCCGGCTGGATTCAGCAGGCGGTAGGTGCCGACGACTTTCAGGGTGGCGGAATCGCGCACGATCAGGTGATCGCAGGCGGCGTCGAATTCGTCGCAATCCAGGCCATCGGGTGTCGCCAGGGCGGTCAGGCCCTGGTTTTCGATAAAGACTTTATAGCGCAGGCGTTGGACTTCGCGCACTTCTTCCGGGGTGGTGGCCATGCTCAGTACCAGTCGCGGTGCTGGAGCCCGTTGTTCGGCGGTAGCAATCGTGGTTTGCATGCTTCGTCCTTTCTTGTAGTGACGAAGCCAGTTTGCTGTCCTATTGCTGCACGAACATGACAATTATGTGTCAGGTGCGTTACAAGCGGCGATGGCTCTCTTCGACGATCAGGTCACGCAATTCGGCCAGGTCGCGCGGGGCGGCGTCGGATACTGCGCGGAACGCGAGGCCTTCATCCGTCCAGCCTAGCAAGTGGAAGCCATGCTCTGAGCGTGCGCCCTCGCCTGCGCCGGCGCTTCCCGCTTGCGGCCAGATAAAGACATTGATCACGTGCCTGTGGCGCTGGTAGGCCAATGCGGCCACGCTGCGCCCACCGACGTAATCGAGCCGTCCGCCCACCAGGGTGTATCCCTTTGCAGCAAAGTCATACGCCGGCGGCGAGAAATCGAGCTTGCCGGTGAACCAGGGCTTCACCGTGTGCTGGTCTGACGATGCCACGTCCGTCAGGTGGTCAACCTGCAGCGCGCGGTAGTGGCTTGCCACCAGTTCGTCATCGAGCCCGGAACTGGCGCCGGGTTGTGCAAGCAAGAGGCCCAGCGTGACAATCAAGGCGGCCATCGCCGTCGCGGCCGCACCAAAATTGATCCATGCCCACGGCCAGTGCGCACGCGGGCTCAAGGCGCTGGTCCGCGCCGGCGACTGCACGGGAGCGGCAATAGGCAGCGATGCGGCCAGCGTCTCTCGCACGCGCTGCGCCAGCCCGGCGGGCGCACCAAAACGCGTGCCTGATTCGCGCACCTGCTTGCGCAAGGCCGCCAACTGCGCATATTCGCGGCTGCAATCGGCGCAATCGCTGCGGTGCGCGGCCAGTCTGGCCGCATTCGGCGCGTCCAGCTCCTCATCGAGATCAGCGCCCTGCAAGCGCTGTACTTCCTTGCATTCCATATCAACCTCCCGGCGCATACCCGTCCAGGTATGCGAGCAACAGTTTGCGGCCGCGCGCCAGGCGCGACATCACGGTACCAATCGGCACCCCGACGATTTCTGCGATTTCCTTGTATGAGAAATCATTCATATCTTTCAGCACCACGACTTCGCGGAATGCTGTCGGCAGCCGTTCCAGCGCGTGATTCACGGCAGCCTGGGTGTCGCGCTGCAGCAGCGCACCTTCCGGCGATTGCTGTTCCAGGCCGGCGCCATCGGCGTGCAGCTCTTCGTCAAACGGCAAGGAATTGCGCGACTCCCAGTTGTCCCGCAGCTGCGTGAAATGCGTGTTGCGCACGATAGTCAGCACCCAGCTGCGTGCATCCTCTCCCCGGAACGTGGCGAAAAAGCGAAAGGCGCGCACAAAGGCGGCTTGTACCAGGTCTTCCGCATCCTGGTCATTGCGGGTCAGCCAGCGCGCCAGGTTGTAGGCGGCGTCCAGATGAGGCAAAGCTATTGTTTCGAAATCGCGTGTTGTGTCTTGCGGGTGCATTGGGGGCTCGTTCTCCATGCTGATGCAGACTCGGTTCCGGCGGGTTTTATTCCCACAATCTTTTCACGCAGCGCAGGAATATTCGGTCCACGCCGCCGGTTATGCATGCCAGGCACCAACCGCGAGGCAAAAAAGATGCGCTTACTTCAAGCTTTACTGATATTGATGCTGCCCATGGCGGCGCGCGCTGGCGGCGATCCGGCACATGGGCAGGTTCTGTACCGTTCCCAGTGCATGGCCTGTCATTCGGTCGACTACAACGGCGTCGGCCCAGCGCACAAGGGCGTATTCGGACGCCGTGCCGGCAGCCTGGCCAATTATAACTATTCGCCCGCCTTGAAAGCGGCGGGACTGGTGTGGAGCGAAACCACGCTGGAGCAGTGGCTGCGGGACCCGGAACAGCTGGTCCCCGGCCAGAAAATGGGCGTCATGGTGCAGTCGGCGCAGGAACGTGCCGACCTGATCGCTTACCTGAAAACCCTTAACCCATGAAATCAACGAGGAGATGACCATGATCGATCGACGAGACTTCCTGAGATTGGCCGCAGCGGGCGGCGGAGCAGCCTTCCTGTCCGGCCTGAATTTGCCCGCGCACGCCCACGCGGGCGATGGCGACTTTTATTTCGTGCAGCTGTCGGATACGCACTGGGGATTCAGCGGTGCGCCCAATCCCGAAGCCAGCCACACCCTGCACGAAGCGGTGAAGGCGGTCAATGCGCTCACCACCCAGCCTGACTTCATCGTCTTCACCGGCGACCTGACCCACACCACCGACGATCCGGCCGAACGCCGCCGCCGCATGGCCGCCTTCCGCGACATCGCCGCCGGACTGAAAGTGAAGACGGTCCACTTCATGCCGGGCGAGCATGATGCCTCGCTCGACAACGGCGCCGCATTCCAGGAATTTTTCGGCCCAACACACTATACCTTCGACCACAAGGGCGTTCACTTCATCACGCTGGATAACGTCTCCGACCCTGGCGCGCGCATCGGCGCCGAGCAGCTCGCGTGGCTGGAGAAGGACCTCGCGGGCCGCGACAAGGCAGCGCCCATCGTCGTGCTCACGCACCGGCCGCTATTCGACCTGGCGCCGAAATGGGACTGGGCCACGCGCGACGGCGAGCAGGCGCTGGCCCTGCTCATGCCATTCACCAATGTGACGGTGTTTTACGGCCATATCCACCAGGAACATCATCACCAGACCGGCCACATCGCCCACCATGCGGCGAAATCGCTGATCTTCCCGCTGCCGGCGCCCGGTTCGCAGGAAAAGCGCACGCCGCTGCCCTGGGATCCTGCCGCCCCCTACAAGGGTTTGGGTTTCCGCGAAATCGAAGCCGAGCCGAAAAAGGCCAGCTACGAGGTCACCGAATTTCCAGTTGTGAGGACGTGAGATGGATACGAAACGACGCAAACTGCTGTGCTGGGGCGCCGCAGGCATGGCGGCACTGATGGCGGGGGCGCGCGCAGCGGCAGCCGACGCGCCGAGGATTCAGGTCACGGCGCGCAAATTCCAGTTCACGCCAAACCCCATCGTGATCCCGCGCGGGGTCGACGTGATCCTGGAAATCACCGCTGTCGACTTCATGCACGGGTTCTCCGTGCCCGAACTGAAGTTCCGCACCGACCTGATGCCGGGCCGTGTGACGCGGATCCCGCTGCGGATCAACCACGCGGGTCCTGTCGACTTCTTATGCGATAACTTTTGCGGAGACGGGCATGAGGAAATGAACGGCAGGATCCTCGTGACCGCTTAGGCTTTCTTTGGACGGCCCGTCTTCAGTTGCGGCAGGGAGGCCAGGACTTGCTTCAGCGTGGCCATGTCCAGGCGGCTAATCAGGGCGACGCCGATGCGCAGCAACTCGGATTTCTTCACTTCGACGCCGTTCTTCAGGCAGGCTTTTTTCACCTGACCCAGGACCGCGTATTCGGATTCCGGCATGGTGAAGCTGTCGCGCACCAGTTTTTCCTTATGCGGCTTGGCTGGCTTTTCAGCTTTGACCGCCTTGGCCGGCTTGGCGACCGGCGCGGGAGCGGCGACTGGCTTCGCGGCCGGTTTGACGGCGGCGCGTTTGGCTGCCGGCTTGGCAGCGGCTTTTGGTGCAGCAGGCTTGGCGGCTGCGGACTTGGCGGCGGCAGGCTTGGCAGCAGCGGCAGGCGTGGCGGCCGGCGCGCGCTTCACTGCAGGCTTGGCTGCTGCTTTGGCGGCAGGCTTCGCGGCGGCTGGTTTAGGGGCAGCTGGTTTGGCGGCGGTAGTTTTTGCCTTGGTTGCGTTCATGGATACTCCATAGCTGAATAATATAAACAGTATATACGATTATGCAACCGTACGGACGCTGAAATCCACGCCTATCTCGTCCCAGAACTCCTGCTCCTTCTCCATCCAGTAGGACAGGGTCGGGTGGCTGGTAACGCAATCGCGCTTCAGCTCCAGGTCGATGCGGTTCTTCATGCGCAGGCGCACGGCGCGGTCGTCAACTTCGATCCGGCAATGCATGAACAGGATCGCCAGCCGCAACGCCACCACCGCTTTGGCGAAATCGCTGTCAGTCAGGTATTCGCTGACCTTGCGCAGGTTGCCCTTCTGCGCCAGCACCAAGCGTCCCATCAGCTTCTGCTCCCGGGTGGTAAAGCCCGGCAGGTCGGCGTTTTCAACCATATAGGCTGCGTGCTTGTGATAGCCGGTCTGCGACACCACCAGCCCTACTTCATGCAACTGGGCACTCCACAGCAAATGCCGCTGCAACAAATCGCCGGACGGCTTCATTTGCGCAAACAGCGCGGAAGCCGATTCGGCCACTTTCTCGCCGCGCGCGGCATCGATATGGAAGCGCGCCAGGAAATCGCTCACCGACTGTTCGCGCCGGTCGCGG
Source organism: Massilia eburnea (assembly GCF_009720745.1). Taxonomy (GTDB): domain Bacteria; phylum Pseudomonadota; class Gammaproteobacteria; order Burkholderiales; family Burkholderiaceae_D; genus Rugamonas; species Rugamonas eburnea. The sequence continues at coordinate 149,648 of NZ_WNKX01000001.1, forward strand.
CGAGTGGAACGCAGCAACAGGTCCCACATCACGCCCATGCGCAGGCCGGCGTCGATCGGTTCCAGGCGTTCGATGCCCAGTTCCTGCACCACGCCGATCAGGATTGCCAGGCCGCCGATCACGGTGCTGGCGCGGTCCGGCCGCAAGCCCGGCATATCGATCTTGGACACCTGCCCGAACTCGATAAAGCGCTTGCGCACGGCATTCAGGGCCGCCAGCGTAATGCCGTCGCCCAGCTTGTTCTTTTCAATGATTTCGCCGATGGCGCGGATGGTGCCGGAAGAGCCGTAAGCCCGTTTCCAGTATTCCGGATGGTAAGGCGGCGCACCATCCTCGAAATGCGAGCGCGCCGACAGCACGGCCGCTTCGAACGAACGCGCATCGACCCGGCCGCCCACGAAGAAGGACAGGCTTTGCTTGACGCTGCCCACGCTGAACGACTCCACGCGCTCGATATCCAGCCCGCGCCCCAGAATCAGCTCCGTCGAGCCGCCGCCGATATCGACCACCAGCCGGCTTTCGTTCGGCTGGCCCAGCGCATTGGCCACCCCCATGTAAATCAGGCGTCCCTCCTCCTCGCCGGAGATGATCTCGATCGGATAGCCGATCGCTTGCTCGAGCTGCGGCAGGAAATCCCCCGCATTGCGCGCCTGGCGCAGGATGGCGGTAGCGACCACGCGCACGGCCTCGAACTTGTAGGCCGCCAGCGCAATACGGAAATTCTTCAGGCATAGCAGCGCGCGCTGCAAGGCTTCATCGGTGAGGTTGCCGCTGGCATCCAGGCCGGCGGCGAGGCGGATTGGTTCGCGCATGCTGTTGAGCACACGGATTTTCTCCCCATCGTACTGGCCGATGGAAAGTCTGAAACTGTTGGAGCCCAGGTCCACTGCGGCGTACATCGAGGATTCCATTTATATCGTTTATAACGAAAATGGTAGCACAGTACGCCATCAGTGTTACGCCGTCATGACAAGACCTCGGTGGACAGGGGTTCCGGCGGCTGCGCCACCTGGTTTTCGCCACGCACCTTGGCCGCCTGCAGCGCCTCGTCGGCACGCTTGAACAGGCTGACCGTGCTGTCGTCGGCACGGATGGTCGTGACGCCCATGCTGGCCGTCAGCTTGATGATCGCACGCTCGGTCTTGACCGGCATGACTTCGATGGCCTTGCGGATCCGCTCCGCCACCATCAGCGCATCTTCCAGTCCGGTGCGCGGCAGCTGGATAGCGAATTCTGCGCCGCCCAGGCGGCCCATCAGGTCCGAATCCCGCAACTGCTTCTTGCAGGTCTCCACCATGGTCTTCAGTGCCGCGTCGCCCGCCGCGTGGCCATAGCCGTCGTTGACGCGCTTGAACTGGTCCAGCGCCAGGATGATCATGGCGGTCGGCTGGCCCGGACGGCGCGCCAGCGCCATCCACGGCGCCAGGGCCTGGTAGAAGCCGCGCCGGTTCGGCACGTCGGTCAGGGCGTCGGTGGTTTCCAGGCGCGCCATCTCCGACTGCAGGTGTTCGCGCGACAGCAGCAGGTAGCCAAAGGCATTCACCAGCATCATCAGGTAGAAGCCGCCGAAACCGAGCAATTGCATCAGGTTCGGGCCGACCCACGACAGGCCATCCGGGTAAGCCGCCGTCAGCAGTCCGCGCCCCACTACCAGCAGCGACAGTACGAACATGGCCACGACCAGGTAGCGGCGCAACATGCTGGCGCCGCGCCAGGCGCGCGCCAGCGCCAGCACGCCAGCCAGGAAGAAGAAGCCGACAAACACGGAGCCTGCGGCGATGCGGATCGCCGGCGCGACATCCAGGATGTGGAAGGCCAGCAGCGCGCCCGCCGCGACGGACAAGGCGGGATAGAGGTAATTGCGCCAGCGCGAGCGGCCAAAGCCCTGCCACAGGGCGCCGGCATCGAGCGCAAAGCCGGCCAGCAGCACGATGTTGGCCAGCGGACCGGCCAGCAGCTCAGGCACCACGCCGCGGAAATACAACAGGAACCACCCTGCCGCCTGGCATTGCTTGGCAATCGCCCAGGTCGAAAGAGTCAGCGACTTCTTGCTCTCATACTCGAAAAAGAACAGCGCAGCGCATAAACTGAGATTACCCAGTGCGAGGGCGAGAACCAGGGTATGGATATCCATCGTTCAGCGGCCGGGCCGCGCTCAGACTTCGTGTTCGACGTTGGTGCTGCCGTCGCCGATCTTGCTGGCCCAGGCTTTGGAGAAGAATTCTTTTTCGTCTTCGGTCGGCGCGTCGTGCCAGAACACGATCAGCGTGCCTTTGTGGTCATGCAGCTGGCTGACCTTTTCGATGAATTGCTGCTTGCCGGCGTGGTCGGCAAGCGCGGCAACATAGCCGTACACGCGGGTCAGGCGCTCGATGCGGTCCGGTTCCGTGAAGCTGTTGGTCGCGGTAATGGTTGGATGGTCTAAGAACATTTATCGTCTCCAAGCTGCCTATGTTGGCAATGTACCTATAAAAGTTGCCGATGTAAATGCGAACGCCCTTAGCGCTGCTCATCCGGTACACTGGAACCCGGAGCCCGGCAGCTTATCAGATCAATACAGCTCATAACAAGTTGACAAATGACTTCCATCCCTGACCGCCGTCCAATGGTCCGCCACAGGCGCGGCCGGCTGACGCTGGAATTCACCCCCGGTGAAGTCCAGAGCCAGATGGACCCGGCCGACCCGGATGCGCTGGTGCTGGCGTACGCACGCGCCATGATGTGTTTTGTCCTGTTCAAACCGCAACCGGAGCATATCGTGATGGTGGGCCTGGGCGGCGGCTCGCTGGCCAAATTCTGCTACCGCTACTTGCCGAAGACTTGCATCACGGTGCTCGAACTGCGCGCCGACGTGATCGCCCTGCGCGAGCGTTTCGCCATCCCGGCGGACGATGAGCGTTTCCACGTCATCCAATGCGACGCCGCCCTTTACATGAAAGAACTGAAAGACAGCGCTGACGTGCTGCTGGTGGATGGCTTCGATGCCGACGGCTTGCCCAGCGCACTGACCAGCGACCATTTCTATGCCGACTGCCGGCGCGCGCTGAAGCCGGACGGGGTGCTGGCCGCGAATGTCTTCAGCTATGACCCGAAATACCGCAGCGTGCTGGTGCGACTGGCCAACGCCTTCCACGACCGCATCTGCCAGTTCACCGGCATCGCCGGCAACAACCACATCCTGTTTGCGATTCGTCCAGGACGGTCGCCGGGCACGCCTGCCAGCGCGATGCAGCGCCGCGTGGCTGCCTGGGGCAGCCCGACGCCCGGGCTGGGTTTTGGCCTCGCCAACCGACTGTTGGCAATTTACACCGTTGCCCGCCTGCGCAAGGCAAATTTGCAAGGAATTTAAGCAGCCTTGCTCTAAAGCTAGAGGAATTGTGACAAACTACATTTTTTAAAGCAAAGGACACCATGGCCGGTCGGCGCAGGAGACTATCGCACTACGGTGCAGCCGCACTGACGCTGGGCGCAGGCCTGGCGGCGACCGCCATTCTCTTTGTGTCCGTCAGCGCGCTCGAATTCGGCAAGATGGAACTGGCCTTCCAGCAGCGCGCCAATGTGCGCGTGACCGCCATCGAACGCGGGCTGTCCGACGCGGTGGAAGTGCTGAACGTGATCAATGAGCTGTTCCGCACGGTGCAGCCGGTGAGCCGCGAACAGTTCCACAGCTTCTCCGAACCGCTGCTGCAGCGCTACCCTTTCATCCAGGCGTTCAACTACCACCGCGTGCTGACGCAGGCCGAGCGCCCGGCATTCGAAGCGGCCATGCAGGCACGCTTCCCCGGCTTCCGGATTTCGGAGCTCGAGCCGAATGGCAGCGCGCTGCCGGCGCCGGAACGGCCCTACTACAACGTGGTCGAATACCTGGAGCCGATGCAGGGCAACGAGCCGGCGCTGGGCCTGAACACCGGTAATAACGTACAAGTGCGGGGCGCCATCGACCGCATCCTGAACACCGGCCGCCCTGCCGCCACCGAACAGCTTCAGTTGGCGCAGGACCCGGCCCAGCGCAACAGCTTCATCATGATCATGCCGGTGTACCGCCCCGGCATGCCGACCGGCACCCGCAATGAGCGCCACGCCGCCTGGATGGGCGACACGGCGGCCGTCATCCGCACGCCCTACCTGGTGCACACCATCCTGCAGCGCGACGGCCTGCTGGACGACCCTGACCTGGGCCTGAGCGTGTATGCCGGCGACCCGTCCGACAACGGCAGCCTGGCCTATCGTCTAGGGCCGCCGCCAAGCAAACGCAAGGAACATTGGCTGCACCGCTGGTTCGACTTCGATTACCGCAGCACCGAAATGCGCAGCTTCGAGGTGCTGGGACGTTCCTGGATTATCCGCAGCGACGACCTGCCGCGCCCTTTCCTGGCGGACCACCTCGGCTCACTCGGCACCCTGCTCGGCGGCCTGCTGTTCAGCGCGCTGGCCACGGCCCTGGTGCATACCCTGCTCCAGCGCTCGCGCCGCGTGCAGCTGCTGGTCGATGCACGCACCGCCGACCTGCAGCGCTCCAACCAGCGCCTGGCCGAAGACGTGGCCGCGCGCAAACGTACCGAACGCGCGCTGCAGGAATCCGAGCACCGCTTCCGCCGCCTGCTCGCACTGTCTTCCGACTGGTACTGGGAGCAGGACACGCAATTCCGTTTCACCAACATCACTGGCGCCTTCTTTGAAAAAGGCCATGTGGACAAGGAAAACTTCATCGGCCGCACGCGCTGGGAATGCACGCCGGAGCTGTACGCCAGCAGCGCTGGCCGCGACCATATCAACAAAGTGCAGGCGCGCCTGCCCTTCTCCAACTTCGAATACACCATTGTCGGCAACGACGGCGTCACGCGCTGGTTCAACACCAGCGGCGAACCGGTGTACGACTCGCAGGGCGAATTCAAAGGCTACCGCGGCACCGGCACCGAAATCACGGAACGCAAGGAGGCCGAGCAGCGCATCCACCACATCGCCCACCACGACGTGCTGACCGGGCTGCCCAACCGCGTGCTGCTGCAGGACCGCCTGCAGCAAGCCATTGCCTACGCCAACCGCAGCGGCCTGCCGATGTGGGTGGTGCTGATCGACCTGGACCGCTTCAAGTTCGTCAACGACAGCCTGGGGCACAAGGCCGGCGACCAGCTGCTGCAGACCGTGGCCGCCCGCCTGCAATCGAGCGTGCGCGAAAGCGATACCGTGGCACGCCTGTCGGGCGACGAATTCGTGGCCATCCTGAGCCAGTACCCGGACGAACAGCTGTCGCCCGCCATCATCGAGCGCGTGATGAAGGCGCTGGCGGCGCCGGTCATGCTGGAAGGGAAAGAGTTCTTCGTCACCTGCTCCATCGGCGTGGCGGTCTACGATGCGGACGGCACACCGGCGCAAAACCTGATCGAACATGCCGACATCGCCATGTACTCGGCCAAGAAGCTGGGCCGCAATACCTTCCAGTTCTACCAGCCGGAGATGAACGACGAGGCGCAGGAGCGCCTGCGCATCGAAAGCGCCTTGCGCAACGCGCTGGAGCGTAATGAATTCGTGCTGCACTATCAGCCGCAGGTGGACCTGGAGTCGGGCGCCATCGTCGGCATGGAAGCCCTGCTGCGCTGGCAGCATCCGGAGCTGGGCATGGTGCCGCCGGCGCGCTTTATCGGCCTGGCCGAAGAAACCGGCTTGATCGTGCCGATCGGGGCCTGGGTGCTGCGCACCGCCTGCCTGCAGGCGCGCGCCTTGCAGGACGCCGGCTTCAGCGGACTGCGCATGGCGGTCAACCTGTCGGCGCGCCAGTTCGCGCAGCCGGAACTGGTCTCCACCATCGCCGCCGTGCTGGAGGAAACCGGCCTGCCGCCTGCCGCGCTGGAACTGGAACTGACGGAAAGCCTGTTCATGCACGACGTAGCGCAAGGCGTGCACCTGCTGCATGAACTGAAGTCGCTCGGCGTGGCGCTGTCGATCGACGATTTCGGCACCGGTTATTCGAGCCTGTCCTATTTGCGTAACTTCCCGATCGACGTGCTGAAGATCGACCGCTCCTTCGTGAACGATATCGCCACGGATGCCGACGATGCGGCCATTGTGGTGTCGGTGATCGCGCTCGCACACAACCTCGGCTTGCGCGTGATTGCGGAAGGGGTAGAATCAGAAGAGCAACTGGAATTCCTGCGCCGCCATGGCTGCAACGAGATCCAGGGCTATTATTTCAGCCGTCCGGTGGAAGCTGGGGCATTCCAGCAGATGTTGCAGGACGGCAAGCAACTAGTGTGCGGCGGACCACGCCGCCTTCGCGCCTGAAGGAGAGGAGAGTGAACATGAACAGCGTCGACCTGCATCGCCAGCAAGTGCGCACCGACCACCGCACGCGGGATATCGTCAACCAGGCGGTCGCCGCCCTGCCGGAAGTGGGCTTGCGGCGCGCGGCGGAATTCCTGTTTGCGATGGGGGTGCCGCATCCGATTGCAATGCGGACTTTGGTCTACCCCGGCCAGCGCCGGCCAATGTAGGCGGGTATCCGGCCCAGTGGGTCTGACACCGGTTTACCGGTCTTGATCAGGCTTGCCTGGCTGCGGCGGCGACCTGTTGGCGGGCTGCTTTGCGCAGCTTGGCCTTTTCCCACCGCGCGATTTGCTCGGGCGTCTGCGGCACCAATGGCGGCACCGCCTGCGGCTTGCGGTCCCGGCTCACCGCCACCATCGTGAAATAGCAGCTGTTTGCGTGGCGCACCAGGCGCTTCTGGATATCTTCCGCCACCACGCGGATCCCCACTTCCATCGAACTGGTGCCGGTGTAATTGACCGACGCCAGGAAGGTCACCAGTTCGCCCACGTGGATAGGCTGTAAAAACATCACCTGGTCCACCGACAGCGTCACCACATAGCTGCCCGAATAGCGGCTGGCGCAGGCATACGCCACGCCGTCCAATAGCTTGAGGATGGCGCCGCCGTGGACGTTGCCGGAGAAGTTGGCCATGTCGGGCGTCATCAAAACCGTCATCGACAGCTCGTGCGCCGACCAGTGCATCGTATTTTCCATTGCCATGCCAGGGTAGTTATAGATGGCTATATGCTACCCGATGGCGCCGCAATACGCTCATCGACATCGATAATGCAGCCGCTCCATTCACGCACTTCGCCCTGCTCGTCGAGCAGCGGCGTCGCGACAACGCTTGCCCTCAGCCAGTCGCCCTCCGGATCCTGCAAGCGCACTTCCGTTTCGCGCCCGGTGGCAGTGCGCACGGCATCGCGCCACATGCCGCGTACGCGCGCCCGGTCGTCGGGGTGGATCGCTGCGAGCCATTCGTCGCTGACCTTGCCATCGGCACCGGTCACCCAGGAAACCCGCGCTACGCCACGCAGCAGCTGGTGCAGGCGCGCTTCGCTTGCGCGCAAGGCCCTTTGGGAACGCGCGCGCTCATATTCCACGCCGATGCGTGCCGCCGCTTCGGCAAACAAGGCCACTTCCGACGGCGCCCATTCGCGCACCCTGGGCTGGCAGGCGAGGAAGAAGCCAAGCCAGGTATCGCCCTTGTGGCAGACCGCCCCCATCAGCGCGCCCATGCCTCCGGCCAGCCGGCACAGGTCGTCGTGGGCGCCGGCGCGTACGATATCGCCCTGCACTGCGGGCTCGCCGGCGCGCCAGCGCGCCAGGACCGAAGCGCCGATGGACTCCACCTGGCCGCTTCCCTGCAACGCCGGCATGCCCTCGGCATATCCTGGCAAGACCTCGTATTGGCTATCGCGAATCAGGGCATAGGCGAGCTGCGGCACTTCGAGGCGCCGGCCCAGCATGCTGCAGCCCAGCGCCTGCAATTCTTCTGCATCCGCCAGAGGCCGCAAGCTATCGCCCAGGCGCAGCAGGAATTCCTGGTCCGCCGCCCTGGCGCGCACCTCTTCTTCAGCATTGCGGCGGCGGCTGATGTCGACGAAGGTCAGGACCGCACCCGCCACCTGGTCCTCGTTGGTGCGGTAAGGACGCACGCGGACAATGTAATGCCTGCCATCGCGCGACCTTACTTCGCGCTCGTGCGGCTGCTGGCTGCCAAGCACAGCGTCCACGTCGGCCTGCAGATCCGTGTACTCCAGCCGGTGCGTGATATCGAGCAAGTTACGGCCGACATCACGCGGTATGAGATTGAAGATACCGGCCGCACGCGGTGTAAAGCGTTTGACGGACAAGTTGGGCCCGACAAAGATCGTCGCCAGGTCGGCCGACGCAATCAGGTTGACCAGGTCGTCGTTGGCCCGTCCGGTATCGTCAAGGCGCGCCGATAGTTCGGCATTGACGGTGGAGAGTTCTTCGTTATGCGATTGCAGCGCCTCGCACCCGCTCTCGGCCTGCACCAGCCTGGTGCACAATTCATCCGCGGACAATTGCTGCGGCTTGGCCAGGCCGGCGCCCGCCGGGGCATGCGAAAGATTGGCGCGGCGCGGCGGCCCCGGCACTGCCACCTCCTTGTTGTAGCCCTCGACGACGCGTGCCTGGTAAATCTTGTGTTCCTGGTCGACGGTCGAGAACAGTTCAGGCACGGCCGCAGCCGTTTCCGCGTTGCCAAGGAAGAGGTAGCCGCCGCGGCTGAGGCTGAAATGGAAACGCTGCAACACATGCCTTTGCATCGAGCGGTCCAGATAGATCATGAAATTGCGGCAGGTGACCAGGTCGAGATTGGAGAATGGCGGGTCGCGCAGCAAGTTATGGCTGGCGAAGGTAATCATTTCGCGCAGCGACTGGCGCACGCGGAATTGCTTGCCGGCGCGCACGAAATAGCGCTCGACGATATGCGGCGGCACTTCGTCCTGGATCGATTCGGGATACATGCCCGCCCGCGCCACCCCCAGCGCCTGCTCGTCGATATCGGAGGCAAAGATATGGATGCGCGGCGCCTCTCCCATATCGTGCACGGCGTCGGCCAGCAGCATCGCCAGCGAATAGGCCTCCTGCCCGGTCGAGCAGGCGGCGGCCCACACCCGCAATTCACCCTTGCCCCGCCCTGCCAGCAAGGCTGGCAGCACCGTACCACGCAATTGATCGAAGGACATGCGGTCGCGGAAGAAGCCGGTCACGCCGATCAGCAGATCCTTCATCAGCTTGCGCGCCTCGCTCCCATCGTTTATCAGCAGCTTGCGGTACGACACAATGTTGGGGACTCCGCGCAGCTGCAGGCGGCGCTCGAGCCGGCGCAGGATGGTCGGGCGCTTGTAGTGGCGGAAATCGTGTCCAGTACTCCCATGCAGGATTTCGAGGACGTCCTGCAGCGCCGCCTCCTCCGCCTCCGGCCCCTCGACCATGAAAGGGGCTTCCGCGACTTTGTAGAGCATGAGCAGGCGGGCCGCAATATCATCTGCCGGCAAGATGATATCGGCCTGGTTTGCCTTGATGGCAGCATCGGGCAAGGCGCCGAACTGGGCATCCTGCGGCAGCTGGACGATCGTCGTGCCGCCCTGTTCGCGAATGGCCGCCAAGCCTCCGCAGCCATCCTGCCCCATGCCGGACAACAGCACGCCGGTAGAAAGCTGCCGATGCGACAGCGCCAGGGACTGGAAGAAGTAGTCGATGGCGCCCAGCGTGCTATGCCCTGCATTCGCCTCATCGATAAATAGATAGCAGTCTTCGACTTTCAGCAGCGTGCCGGGAGCAATGACGTAGACATGATTGATCTGCACCTCAGTCGGATGTTCCGTGACCTGGAACACCGGCATTTTGCTGCAGCGCTGCAAGGCCTCGGCGCACCTGCTCGGATGGTAAGGCAGCATGTGCAGGATAACGACGATGGAGAAGCCGGGTTTGCCAGGCAAGCCGGTGAGGACCCGCTCCAGCGCGGCCAATCCACCGGCGGACGCGCCAACGCCAACCAGCGGAAACTTGACGCTGGCCATGCCCAGTTCAGCCTTTGCGTGCGCGATTGGCGAGTTCATCGTTTGATGCCTCCTGCCCCATTGTAGCCACACGCGGTAAATTAGCGTTTTCCCTAGGGATCAAGTATTCTTCTGGCAACTTCTTTCATCGAAAGGAATACCAATGAAGTTGAAATTTCTGGCAGCGATGCTGGCCTATACGGCCGCCTCGTATGCCCAGGCGGCGCTGACCGCCGACCAGGTCAAGACCTTCACGCTGAACAACGGCATGAAGTTCATCGTGCTGGAAAGCTCGGCCATCCCGAACGCGAACATGTACACCTTCTTCAAGGTCGGTTCGCGCAATGAGGCGCCGGGCATCACCGGCCTGTCGCACTTCTTCGAACACATGATGTTCAACGGCTCCAGGAACTACGGCCCGAAAATGTTCGACCGCACCATGGAAGCGAGCGGCGGCGCCAATAACGCCTACACCAACAGCGATGTGACCGTGTACCAGGACTGGTTCCCGGCATCGTCGCTGGAGACCATCTTCAAGCTGGAAGGCGACCGCATCGCCCACCTGTCGATCGATCCGAAGATGGTCGACAGCGAGCGCGGCGTGGTGCTGTCGGAACGCAGCACCGGCCTGGAAAATTCCAACGTGCGCATGCTGATGCAGGACCTGAACAGCGTCGCCTTCGTGGCCCACCCTTACGCCATTCCGACCATCGGCTGGGAATCGGACATCAAGGCCTGGACCCAGAAAGACCTGGAGAACTACTTCCACACTTACTACGCGCCGAACAATGCAGTATCGGTGATCGTCGGCGACGTGAAGTTCGACAATGTCAAGTCCCTGGCCACCAAATACTTCGGCAGCATTCCGAAACGCCCCGCCCCGCCGGCCGTGCGTACGGTTGAGCCTGAACAGAAAGGCGAACGCCGCCTGTTCGTCGCCAAACCTTCCGCCACCTCCGCCAACCTGATGGTGGCGTACAAGGTACCGGAAGCCGGAGCCGCCGACAGCTATGCGCTGGACGTGCTGCAAGCCCTGCTCACCGAAGGCAAGACTTCGCGCCTGTACAAGGCTCTGGTGGAAACGCAGCTGGCAACCAGCGTCGGCTCGCACAGCATCGACGGCTTCGATCCCGGCCTGCTCTACATGTTCTCGGTGGCCGCCGCCGGCGTGGAACCGGCCAGGCTGGAAAAGGCCATGCTGGAAGCAATCGACAAGGTCGCCAAGGATGGCGTGAGCGAAGAAGAACTGCAGAAGGTGAAGAACGCCAAGCTGCTGGGCATCTACCGCATGCAGGAAACCATCAATGGCAAGGCGCAAATGCTGGGCAACTACGAAGTCTTCTATGGTGGCTACCAGAAGGCCTTCGATGCCCCTGCCGCCTACGAGAAGCTGACCACGGCCGAGATCCAGGCCGTCGCCGCCAAGTACCTGAAGAAATCGCAGCGCACCGTTGGCGTGCTGGCCGCGAAGGAGGACTGATTGATGAAAAAACTGTTTTGTATCGCGCTGACCGGCGCAGTCGCAGCTTCCGCGCAGGCCGCCGAATTCAAGCTGCCCGCTTTTGAAACCGCCAAACTGGCGAACGGCCTGACCGTCTACATGATGGAGCGCCATGACGTGCCGCTGGTCGCCGTGCGCGCCGTGGTGAAGGCCGGCGCCGTCAACGACGGCAGGCAAGCCGGCCTGGCCAACCTGACCGGCGACGGCGTGCTGCTCGGTTCGGCCAGGCACAGCAAGGCCCAGATCGACGAAGCCTTCGACTTCCGCGGTGCCGTGCTGGCTGCCGGCGGCGGCGTTGAACAATCGACGGTGGCGGCCAACTTCGCCCGCAAGGACACCGACACCCTGCTGCCGCTGTTCGCGGAACTGGTGCAGCAGCCGAGCTTTGAAGCGGCGGAACTGGACAAGCTGCGCGCGCGCAAGGTCAATGGCCTGAAGCAGGCCAAGGAAAGCCCGCGCCAGGTGGTCGGCACATATTACCGTGCCATGCTGTTCGGGAATAGCGCCTACGCCAACCCGGCCACCGGCACCATCAACAGCCTGGCGGCGTTGAAGCAGGATGACGTGAAAGCCTTCCACCACGCCTACTTCCGCCCGGATAATGCGGCCCTGGTGGTGGTGGGAGATTTCGACCCGGCCGACATGCGCAAGAAAGTGGAAACGCTGTTCGGCCAGTGGAAGGCCGAGGGCCCCGCCCCGCAGCGCGCCGACTATGGCAAGGTGCAGGCCGACAAGGCGCGGGTGTGGGTGGTGAACAAGTCCGATGCGATCGAGACCACCTTCATGATCGGCGGCGCCGGCATTGCACGCAACGATCCGGACTATGTGCCGCTGCAGGTGCTGAATACGGTGCTGGGCGGGCGCTTCACGTCCTGGCTGAACGACGAGCTGCGCGTGAATTCGGGGCTGACGTATGGCGCGAATTCGAGCTTCTCCACGCTGTCGCAGTCGGGCACGTTCTCGATTTCCAGTTTCACTGCACTGCCAAAGACGGAAGCGGCGCTGGACCTGGCGCTGAAGACTTACGACCGCCTGTGGAGCAAGGGCATCGACAAGGCGACGCTGGATTCGGCCAAGGCTTATGTGAAGGGGCAGTTCCCGCCGCGCTTTGAGACCAGCGAGCAGCTGGCTTCCTTGCTGGGGGATATGTACGCCAATGATGTGGGGCGCGCGCAGATCGACAACTTCATGAAGGATGTCGATAGCGTGACGCCGGAACGCGCCAAACAGCTGGTGGAGAAGCACTTCCCGCGCAAGAATCTGCAGATGGTGCTGGTGGGGAAAGCGTCTGAGATTGGCAAGATTGCTGCCAAGTATGGGGAGGTGAGCAATCTGGAGATTACGGCGGATGGGTTCACGCCCTAAACCGGTAAACCGGTTCTAGAGCCCCTGCGCCTCAATATCCGCCAGCGACTCCCGCCCCTTCTCGGTAATGGCGAACCCTCCATCCACCTCCGCAATATGCGATTTTTTCCCAAGGAACATCGCCACATCCGCATCAATGGCTGCGCCGGGCTGCTCCACCAGCGCCTTCAGCGCCAGCACGCAGCGCCGCAGGAACAAGCGTTCCTTACCCAAATCCGTCAGAATAATGCGCCCCGTGCGCTCAAACTTGATCAGCTTGATACCCGACAGCCGCTTGCTATTGCGGCCGACGCAAGCACTCGGCCGGCCCTGGATGCCTTTGGCAATTTCCAGCAGCGCATTGAATTCGTCCGTACTCAGTTTTTCATTCTTCATTGCTTGTATTCCATAATGGGCAAAACCAACCCATCATGGTACGCGCCCAGGCCGGGCGCGGCAAGCTTACTTGAGTGCGCGCAAGGCCAACCAGATAAGCGCCGCCCCTGTCACGGCACTCGCACACATGAGCGCCTGGATGCGGCGGCTATGCAGGTCGAGACGAGGTTTGAGGTAAATCTTGTTGTGCAGGGAATTGCCCATGGCGGCCTCCGACGTGAAAAGCGTTTGTCGATGACCTATTATAGATAGGTGATAGTGACGGCCTCATGACAGGCCTCAAAAATATTCATTCCGCGCAACACTCATTGCCTTTTTAGCAAGCAAGCGACGTCGCGCCCATGGCGCTGCTAACATCGCCAGCAAGGAGGTGCCCACTATGGAACAGCCATCGCAATCGACCCCGGAAAAGGGGCGTCATTTCATCGAGGAATCGGATATCGGCAGCGGCGAAAAAACCCCTGGCGAGCAGGATACCGACGAGCAGATCCGCCAGATTCCTCCCCTGCCTGAGCCGGGCGTCAAGCCTTCATCGGCGGCGGCTTCGGCTCCGGTTCCACGACAGGCGGATCGCTCGGCACTGGCGTGATGTCCGGCGGCGGTTCTTTTTCCGGCTGCGGCGGAGGCGACTCGGGGTCGGGTGTAATATGCGCTCGCATGGCATTACTCCTCGATTAACATTGCCTTATCTAGCAGATCGGGCGCAAACGCCATATATCAAGGGCCGGATTGGGCGAGAATTTCCTGGAACTGGTCAATACTGACCGGCTTTACCAGGTGATGGTGGAAGCCGGCCTCGAACGCGTGCTGGCGGTCCTTCTGCTGGCCCCAGCCGGTCACTGCAACCATGACGGTATGCTTGAGCGCAGGCAAGCGTTTCAGTGCGCGCGCCAGGTCGTAGCCATTCAGGCCCGGCAGGCCGATGTCAAGGAAAGCAAATTGGGGGGCAAATGTTTCCGCTGCCGCCAGCGCCTCGTTGCCGTCGTGGGCAATGTGCACCTGGTGGCCAAGCGAGCGCAGCAAACCGCCGATGCCGTTGACGAAGTCCACGTTATCGTCCGCGAGAAGGATGCGGTGCAGGCGTGCATCCGCCTGCAGTGTCTCGGCTTGCGGCTTGGCGACACTGGTTTCCGCCAGCACGGGCAGCGTGACAGTAAAGGTGCTGCCCTGCCCTTCGCCCGCGCTTTCGGCGCTGATGCTGCCGCCATGCAGCTCCACCAGCTTGCGCGCCAGCGACAGGCCGACGCCCAGGCCCGCCGTGCTGCGTTCCAGCGAGGAATCGGCCTGGATGAACATTTCAAAGATATCGTCCAGCAGGGCCGGCGAGATGCCGATGCCGTTGTCCTTGACGTGCAACTGCACCTGGCCGTCCCGGGCCTCCGCTTCCAGCGTGATGCTGCCGCCGCGTGCGGTGTATTTGGCGGCGTTGTGCAGCAGGTTGGACAGCACCTGCGCCAGCCGCGTGGCATCGCCCACCAGGTAGACCGCCTGCTCCGGCACCTGCACGTGCAGGGTATGGCCCTGGGCCGCGATGAAGGGCCGCGCCAGTTCCAGCGCATCGTTCACCACGTCCTGCAGCATGAGCTGCTCGCGGCGGATGGTCAGCTTGCCGGTGTTGATGCGCGAGACATCGAGCAGGTCGTCGACCAGGCGCACCATCTGTTTCAGCTGGCGTTCCATGATGGTGCGCGCGCGCTCAACGGACACCGGGTCGCTGGCGTTGATGCGCATGATGTCGAGGCCGGTGCGGATCGGCGCCAGCGGATTGCGCAGCTCGTGCGCCAGCGTGGCCAGGAATTCATCCTTGCGCCGGTCCGCCAGCAGCAGCGCGCGTTCGGCGCCCTGGCGTACCGTCATTTCATGCTCCAGCGTCAGGTTGGCGTCTTGCAGTGCGTTTGAGCGGCGCGCAATCTCCGCCAGCATGTCGTTGAAGGCATCGACCAGGGTGCCGATCTCGCCGGTGGCGCGCTCGTTCACGCGCAGCGAGTAGTCGCGCCGCTGCATCACGTTGCGCGCCACATCGGTCACGGCGAGCAGCGGCCGCGTGATGGTCTGCTGCAGCCGGTGCGCCACAATGGCCGCCAGCAGCAGGCTGCCCAGCATCACGCCCAGCAGGATCAGGGCATAGCTTTGCAGCCGGTCCAGCAGGCGGTAGGTGGCGCTGAGGTAGACCGTGCCGATGCGCTCGCCCTGGTCCATGATCGGGTGCGTCACCACCATGCGCCCGCCTTCGATCGCATAGCCCAGCTGGCCGGGGTGCTGCGGCAGCGCCGCCAGTTCCGCCGCCGTTTGCACGTAGGAAGCAAACAATGCACCGTTGGCGGTGTAGATGGCGCCGGCCTGGATTTCCGGCCGCACGCGCAGCAGGCCGAGGTTCTGGCGCGCCACGCGCGGGTCATTGAAGGAGATGGCCGGGGCGGACGCCGTGGCCACCAGCACCGCCTGCGTGGTCAGGTCATCGACCCAGCCGCGCTGGAAGCTTTTCAGGTCGTACACCAGCATCGCCACCGTGGCCACCACCAGGGCCACAAAGGTCGTTGTCAGTGCCGTCAGGATCAGTTTGATGCCAACCGATCCCGCCGCCTTTGCGATCATTACTGTCCGCCTTTCTGCACGTGGTAGGCCACCGACAGCAGGCGTGAACTCAGGCGCACATTGCACCGTTCGGCCGCCGGCAACGATACTTCGAAACGCACGCGCTCGTCGACCAGGCGGAAATTGATGACGCTGCCAATTTGCAAACCGTTCTCCTGCTCGGTCACCGTGACGACGCCATTCTTTTCCGCCGCGCGCAGCGCTGCGGCAGGCAGGGTAGCGTCGGCGCCGACGAACAGCAGGGACAAGCCGGCCAGGGAATCGCCTTCGCTTAATTTGCGCACGCTGATGCTGCGGCTGCCGACATTGCGGCCATTGGCGATTTGCGCCAGTTCCGCCGCCACATCGTCCGCGCCGAGCACGCCGACCACCAGCGTTGGACCTGGGTCGGACGGGAATTCCAGATAGCCGAGGAATTTATACAGGAAGGCGGCCTTCACGCTGCGTTCCATCATGGGCTCGGCACCGCCTTGCTGCGCGCCAACCGACAGGCAGCTGAAGGCGAGCAGAAGCATCGCCAGCAGAAAGAGGCGAATACGCCAGCCGCCGCCAGCCATCGGCGGCGCGGCAAGAGTCGTCAGGCTCGCGCTTACCATACGTTCAGTATCGCATTGTCAGTTTCAGGACTGCACGCCGCTGGAACACGCTGCGGCCCGGATACGCGCCCCATTCGGCATGGTGTGCGTGCAGGAGGTTTTCACCCGCGAGCGCGACATCGATATTCGGCTGTATCTTCCACACCAGGTTCGCATCCAGCTCATGATACGACGGAACGTAAGGCTTAGGCATGCTGCCGTTGTACCGTAACGTCCAGTCGAGCTGCACGTGCTCGCTTAATTCGTGGGAAGAACGCAACGACCAGTAGCTGCTGGGGTCGTTGATCACCAGTCCAGCCGTGGTGGCGTCCTTGCTGCCGGGCTTGAGCTTGGTATCGATATCCTGAACCACCAGGCCGGCGTTCAGACGCCAGCGCAGCATCGGCTGCCAGCGCGCCCAGAATTCAATGCCGCGCGTATGCCCTTCCGCCAGGTTGCGGAAATCGAAGGCGCCGCGGTATGGGCCGGGCGTGGTGTTCGGTTCCAGCGTGCGCAGCTTGTCGTAGTCGCCAAACCAGGCCGTGACCGAGTAGGAAATGTTCTGCACCGGCTGCGCGCGGTAGCCCAGTTCCAGCACCCTGGCCACCTCGGACTCGAAATCCGGGCTGGTGCCGATGGCGAAGTGCGGCACGCCGCCGTTGGTGAGCGGCGCCGGCGGAGCGACGAAATCGCGGTCGGTGCGGGCCGGTGCTCGAACGGTGCGCGAGAGCGCGCCCCACACGGTCTGCCTGCTGTCCGGGCTCCAGGCCAGGCGCAGCGTGGGCAGCACTTCGGCGCCGGTGTAGGTATTGTGTTCGACCTTCACGCCGCCGGTGGCGCGCAGGCTGGAAGTGAGCGCCACTTCGTCCTGCGCGAACAGGTTGCCCCAATGCATATTGCGCCGGTAGGGCCAGAAACCGAAACCCGGCCCCGGCGTATTGTCGTCGCGCGAGTGGCGGTAGCCGCCGCCCCAGGACAATTTATGACTGCCCAGGCGTATATCGTGCTGGCCCTCCAGTTCCACCGTGTTGAGGCGGTCTATGTAAGCGTTGGGCTGGTTGCGTTCCGTGTGGTCCAGTACCAGCTGCAGGCGCAGCGCGTTGTCGTCTGCCAGCTGGCGCATATAGCGCGCCACCAGGTTGGCGCCGGACAGCTGGATATCCCTGGTCTTGAACTGGCCCAGGTTGGCCTGGTAGGCATCGCCCGACATGGCAAAGCTGCCGTGCATCAGGTCCCAGTCGGCGCGGAAGCCGGCCTGGCGCCGCTGCATGCCGGTGAAGGAGTTGGCGCCGGCTTCGGTATCGGTGTCCTCTGCCGCCATGGCCTGGGCGTAGGCGCGGTAGTAGCCATTGTTTGGCAGCTGGCCGCCGAAACGCACGCTGGCATCGCCCTCGCCGCTCGATGCGGCAAGCGACAGCAAGGCGCCCTGGCTATCCTTGGCGTTGCGGGTGATGACGTTGATGACGCCATTCACCGCGTTCACACCCCAGATGGTCGAACCGGGACCGCTGATGACCTCAATACGCTCGATATCCTCCATCACCACCGATTGCGCATCCCAGAACACGGCGGAGAAGAAAGGCGAGTAGACGCTGCGGCCATCGATCAGCACCAGCAGCTTGTTGGCGAAAGGGTTGTTGAAGCCGCGCGCACTGATTGCGTAATTGCGGGCATCGACGCGCGCCACTTCCAGGTTCGGCGCGAGGCGCAGCGCTTCGGGCAGGCTGCGCGCGCCGCTGCGGCGGATGTCGGTGGCGCTGATCACGAACAGCGAGGCCGCTGCATTGCCCAGCCTTTCTTCTTGCCGCGAGACCGAGGTGACGATCACCTCATTCAGTTGCTCCAGCGTGAGGTCGGCGATGTCGCCATCGGGCCCTCCAGCGGCATGCGCGGCAGGCGCAAGGAAAAACGCGGCCAGCAAGAATACAGGGCAAGGTTTCCGATACATGGCAAGAAGGCAAGTTGTCGTCAGGAATTATAAACACAATTGTTATACGCACGATTCACAGTTGTGTTTTTTTGGCACCGGGGCCGCCAAGTCAGGGATGCGGCATCCAGCCGATATAGCCGGCATGCAGGCTCTGGACGTAAAGCCGGTCCGGAGTTTCCATAACCGCCGTGGTTTCCGGATAGGCGCCGGACGGATCCTGCAGGTCGGCCAGCACCTTGCCGTCTTCGCTGAAGGCGAATACGTGGCCATAAGCTTTCGGCACCGGCCACAGGCCGCGCGGCAGGCGCAGCGTGAGCTTGCGCATGAAGGGCTTGCCGGCCAGCTTGTCAATGGTCGGATTGCGCGGCTTGACCAGGCCGACCCAGATCTTGCCGTCGCGCCCGCGCATCAGGTTATCGGGGTAGCCGGGCAGGTTGTCGAACAGGATGGCGCGCTTGCCGCTGGCGGCGTCGATTTTCCAGATGCGGTAGCGGCCAGTCTCGTTGACGAACAAGGTCTTGCCATCGCCGGACAAGGCGATACCGTTGGCGAACGACAGGCCGCTGGCCAGGATGCTGGTCTTGCCGCTGGCCGGGTTGAAGGCGAGCACGCGGCCGGTGGATGACTGCTCGAGGATATCGAGCACGCTCGCTTCGAAAGTACCGCCCCACTCCGCCGGAGCGAAGCGGGTGGAAGCATCGGTGAAATAGACCGTGCCGTTGGGCGCGACGACCACGCCATCGGCATAGCGGATTGGATCGCCGTCCGCGACTTTGTCAGTGAGCACAGCGATCTTGCCGTCCGGCGTGATGGCCAGCAGCCCTTTCATGGCATCGGCAGCGACCAGGCGCCCGCTGGCGTCGAAATCGAAGCCCAGCACGCGGCCGCCGGTGTTGGCGAATACCTCGCGCTGGCTGCCGTCGGCAGCCATGCGCAGGATATTGCCACTGGCGACAGCGGCGTAAAGCTTGCCGTCCGGACCCATGGCGATGTGCTCTGGGCCCCGCTCGGCGCCAATATCGATTTTCTGCAACCCGGCCAGTTTGGTGTTTGGCGCGTGTGCGCCCACGTAGCCCGGCCCCTGTTGCGGCGACCATATTACCGGTTCGGCCGGCACCGGCCACAGAAGCAGGTAAGCCAGCAAAGCAGCCAGCGTCAGGCCGGCGCCTGCCGCCACTTTATGTCCCTTCGAACTTTCCAAGCCAATCTCCTCGCAGCGAAATCAGCCGGTATTTTTATCTAATTATTAATTTTCGTCGAGAAATTTCGCGGGGCTCGCGACATACCAGGCATAACCATTGCGCCGTTCAGGCGAGAGGTCGTCCACGTTGTCGTGAATGCTGCGGTCACGGTCGCCGAAGATGGGCTGCATGCTGGCCATGTCCGTCAAACGCGCCCAGCGTTTGCCGCCGCCCGGCGCCGGCAATGCGGTGCTGCGCAGCCAGGCGACACCGGCTTCGACGGCGGCCTTCATTTCCGGCGTCTGCCCGGGCGCGTGTTTCAGCAGCTGCAGAATATGGACGCTTTCAGCGCTGGTCAGCGCGGCAGGCTCAAAATTGCGCGCGCCCACCGGGACCAGCGTAATCGCGTCGTGCTGCTGGCACCATGCGGTGCGCTTGCCATTGATGAGGATCTGGCTCGCGAGGATCGCATTAATGCCGCGCTGCACTGCGGCGCGCGCCGGTGAAGCCAGCGCTTCCGGCACGAAAGCGAAGTCTCCCTGGCGGGCGGCGGCGCGCTGCAGTACCTCGATCGCTGACACCATGGCGTCATCATTGAAGGTAACGGCGTCGTGGTAGCCGCCCTGCAGCGGATAAACTTGCGGCCAGCCGCCGTTGGGGTACTGCGCGTCGAGCAGGTATTGGATGCCCTTCAGCGCAGCGGCACGATAGGCTGCGCCCTCCCCGCCCGGCAAAGCCGCCTGCACCCGCGCCAGGAATTGCACCTCGGTGGAGGTGGCGTCGTTGTCGATGGTGCCGACAAAATTCCATGCTTCCTTGCCCTCCGCTTCGACGTAAGCCTGGCCACGCCGGCGCGGCGGGCCGCTGCGGTCGGCGTTCTTGCCCCAGCCGCCGCTCGGGGTCTGGAAGCTGACGATATTGTCGGCGACGCGGCGGGCTTCAGCCGTGGCGTACCAGTTCGCGCCGTTCTGGAGAGGCATGCTTTTCGGGCTTCCCGGAGCTGATGCTGGCGGCGGCGCCACGCCTGGCTGGCGTTCCGCGGCCAGCGCGGCTTTGTCGGCGGCCATCGCCGCTTGTGAACGGACCAGATAGGCGTGCCAGGCCTGGCGCTGATGCGCGTCTGCGATGGAAGCGATGCGCGATTCAGTCAGCGGCTCGGCGGGCGTCATGCGGCCTATCACGCCGGCGCGCGCCGGCATGGGCAAAGCGGCGGCGGCGGAGAGGAGCGCGGCGGCCAGGAAGAGGCAGCGCTTCATGGCAGCCTCACAATGCGCAGCGCCATATAAGGGCGGCCCGGCAGCGCGATGCGACGGCCGTTCTTGTCGGCGAAGCTGTAGTTGTCGCGCTTGCGGATTTCGAACACGCCTTCAACCGGGGTGATGCTCATGTTCCAGGTATCGATGATTTCGGCCCTGAATTTCATGCCATCCTCCAGCCCCGGCTTAGCGAGGGCGAAGGGCCAGCTCTCGGGGCGCTGCTGTCCGAAGTAGCCGAGATAATATTGGGCAGGCTTGCCGGCGAAGGGGTACTCCTGCCATTTATCGATCGGCTCCAGGCCTTCGGGCGGGCTTTCGGAGAGTATCCTGCGGAAGAATGCCAGCCGTGGCGGGCTTTCGCCTCGCAACGTGCCGCCCTTGCCAAGCCAGCTCATATCGTCCGGGTCCTTGAAAATTTCGCTATGGCCGACGTAGGTGCCGGCGATGGCGCCCATCCAGAAGCGCAGCACCATTTCCTGCGCGCTCAGTTGACCCCAGCGGCGGTCGATATTGCCTTCGTATTTCACTTCGTCGTAGACCACGGGCCTGGAATACACGTCGCGGAACAGGACCGCGCGTTCGAAGTCTTCAGCAATGGCGCCGCTTTGCACGCTGACGTGGGTCACCCAGGGCTTGTGGTGGTCATACAGCACCATGGCGTTATGGATTGAGCGCAGGTGCTGGTAAGGGTCGCGCGCCTGCACGATCTGGAAATAACGGTCCCATTCCGGCATCTGTTTCTTTGTCAGGTAATCGAATTCGTTCGCCATCGACCACCAGACGTTGCGATAAGAGGCCAGGCGTGCGACCACGTAACGCACGTAGCGTTGGTTGACGTCCGCCGGCATCTGGTCGAAGCCCCAGTAGCCTTTATCGTAAGGGTGGAACAGGATGACGTCGGCCTCGATGCCCAGTGCGCGCAAGTCGCCCACGCGCTGCTCCAGATGGCGGAAGAATTCGGGATTGAAGCGGCTGAAGTCCCAGGCTTTCGGCGGCGCCCCCTCAAACGGGAAGCGGGGTGGCTGGTGTTTGACATCCTGGTTCGGGAAAACCAGCATGCGGACCTTGTTGAACGGCCCCGCCGCGAGCGTGGTCAAGGTCTGGCGTTCGACCGCTTCCGGCTGGTGGGTCCAGCCGTAGCTGGTGGTGCCGACTTGCCAGAACGGCGTGCCGTCCTCATAGGAAAAATGGTGCAGGCCCTGTACCCGCACAGGGCCGTGGTTGCCGGCCGTCGCCGCGGCCACCGTGAACCTGCCCCGTTTGCCATCCAGCGCAGCGCGGTTGCTGTGCGTTTCATATTCCCATATTCCCTCGGCATCGGGCATGAAGCGCAGCTTGTACTGTCCCTGTCCGTCGTAGAAGCCTTCGACGACGACGCTGCGCTCGCCCTGGCGGAAGGTGGCGGAGAGCTCGACGTCCATGAACGGATTGCCGTCGCGCGGGCCTGCGAGCGTGACCTCCTTGCTGCCCCAGCGTTCAACCGGGCCGGCATCCTGCGCATGCGCCGCCGTTGAAAGAAGCGCTGCCGCGAGCAATGCAAGAAGCCTCTTCACGCGTTGATCTCCGTGTTGATGATCTTTCCCGCAATGCGCACGTTGACCAGCTTGAGGCGCTTGACGTTGTAGACGAACCAGGGGTCCGCAGCGTTGCGCGGCGTACCGAAATCGGCGTCGGTGATCGAGATATCGGCCAGCGGCAGAAGCGGCGTGCCGGCAGGCCCGTTGAAACTGCCCGCCACCGGGCCGAGCACGACCATGATCTGGTGACAGGAGTAAGCGCCGTCCGCGCCATTGACATTGCTGGCGCGGACACGGCTGATATGGACATCCGACACCGCCGGCGGCCGCGTGCGCACGATGTCGTCCGACGGGGCGTAGTCACAGTCGATGGTCAGCACGGCGCCGCCTCCGGTCGATGGCAGCTTGTCCCCCAGCCTTGTGCCCGGCAGCGGCTTGTAAGGGCGCGGCGTCGTCTGCACGCCGTTCGGCAGCGTGATATCCCGCACGTAAAGGTGGCGCAAGTAGCCGCCGCGATTCATATTCGTCTTCAAGCGGATCGCGGTCCACAAAGGATCGGTGGCCCAGTGCGCGTTGCGGAATTCGATGTTCTGCGCGTAGATATGCTCGATGCCGCCCGCCATTTCGCTGCCCAGCGTGATCCCGCCGTGGCCGCTGTTCATCACGCAGTTCTGGACCAGCATATTGCGGGTCGGGCCGAACTGCGTATCACGGTTCTTGCCGGACTTGATGGCCATGCAATCGTCGCCGGTATTGAATTCGCAGCCTTCCACCAGCACGGTGTCGCAGGATTCGGGATCAATGCCGTCGGAATTGGGACCGATGCTGTCCATTCGCACCCGCTTGATATGCACGTTGCGCGAATTGAGCGGGTGATGAATCCACATCGGCGTGTTGACGACCAGGTAGCCTTGCATCAGCACATCGGTACAATCGACGAACTGGATCATCGAAGGCCGCAACGTGTGGCCCAACCCGAACACCCGCTTTTCGGGGGCAACGCCCGCTTCGGACAGCACCGGCAGATAGTTTGCGTCCGCGCGCCAAGCCGCGCCCGGGCCATGGATGCGGTCACGCGCCTGCTGGTCCAGTTGCGGCGCCACTTGCGCCAGCGAGTCGGGATTGGCCGGGTTGGGCACGCCCTGGTGCACGGCGCCGGGCAAGGCGCCTTTCGGGTTCATGCCCCACCAGCAATTGCCGCTGCCGTCTTCGAAAGGCACGCCTGCCTGCCCGTTCAGGATGCTGGTCCAGTCCTCGCCAGTGATGGCGATGTTCTTCTGGCCACAGGCATAAACCATGGGACTGAAGTTCAGGCAGTCATTGCCCTGCCAGCGCGTGAGAACGAGTTTGCCGTTCTTGCCGCAATCATAGTCGCCGTCGCGCGCGTAATCGGCCGGGTTGGCGCTGAACAGCACCTGGGCGCCCGCCTGCAAGTGGACATGGACGTTGGAGAGCAGCGTGATCGGCCCCTTCAAGTACCAGTTCCCGGCGGGGACCAGCACCCTGCCGCCGCCGGCCTTGTGCGCGGCGGCGATGGCCGCCCGCAGCGCCGGATGGCTGTCATGCGCGCCGGCGGCCTGCGTTTCCAGCTCGCCTTTCTTGCGGATCGTAGGATAGCCAAGCACTTTCACCAGCTCACATGGTCTTGCGCCAAAAGCCGTGATCGGAAAATCACGCTGCGGAAATGCCAGCGGCGCAGCAAAGCGGCGCTGGATCTCCTGCGCGCGCGCCCATGGGTCGCGCGCCGCCGCGCCAAAGGCCGCACCGACGGCAGCGAGGGCGCCGGCCGTAGCGGCGCCTTTCAGCAGCGTGCGGCGCTGCAGGGATTGCGGGACTGCTTTGCTCATGGCTGCGGGTTCCATCCTTTTCCATTGTCGTATTGCGCGAAAACTTTGGCGCGGCTGTCGTAGCGAGCCGCTTCGGCGGGCGTGAGAATGCGCCCATGCGCGCGCTGGGACAGATCGAGCGGATTGCCGCCCAGCCCGGTGCTTCCGCCCTCTTCCCAGCCTTTGCCGCCGCGCGGACTTTCATGCCAGCCTTTGGGGCTGATATGCGGACCGACGCTGCAATTGATATAGCGGACATTGTCCCAGGCAGTCGCCACGCCCGGCCGCGCCAGGTAGCTCGATCCGAGCGGCACATCGTTGCCCCCCGGCCCAGGGCCGTGCGTCAGGCGGCTGTTCAGGAACACAAAACCAGGGTCGTCCTCGGCGACGGTACGGGCCTGCACCAGGTATCCCCCGCTGGCCGGATTGGCGCTGTCGCCCACGGAACGGATTTCCGACTCCTCAAACAGCGCGGCGCGGTTGTAACCCCAGATAAAGTCGACGTTACCCGCCACCAGGCTGCGGTAGAACCAGGCATAGCCTTTCACCTGCACCGTATCCTGCTCGCTGAAGAAGTCGACCTCGTTGGCAATGAAACGCCCTTCGCTGTTGAAGTTCAAGGCTTCCGCCTGCGCGCCGATGGTTTTGCTGCGCCAGGTGGTGTTGGCAAGGGTAAGCGTATCGAGACGCAACAGGTCGGCATCCTCGACCAGCAGGACCGAGCGGCCGCCGGCGGCGCCCGGCGCCAGCGGCAGCTGGCCAGCACCGCTGCCAGGATTGACGCCATCGCTGTTTTCAGCGGCGACGATGGCGCCGCCGCGGCTATCGCCCTTCAGCGTTACGCCGTCTTTTCCACGCAGGTAGAGCAAGCCCTCGTAACGGCCGTTGGCGAGGCTGATCGTTACCGGCTGCGCACGCGGAATATTCTGCATGGCGTGATTCAAGGCGCCCTGCACGGTGCGGAAATCAGCTTTGCCAGCGGAGGCCACACGCAGCGACGCGCCATGCGGTGCGCGTTCACGCGTACGGAAATGCCAACCCGCAGCCTTGCCGATGCCGTCAAATGCCGCACCAGCCAGTTTCGCACCACCAAACAGATGGCCGTCCACCAGCACATAATAGTCGGTGCCGTAGGCCAGCCTGCCGTCATGCGGCCGAATCAGCACATTCGCACCCTCGGTGGCAATCGCCGTGTAGCGGACAACGCGCTTCACCCCGTCTTGCGTAGCGCCAATCTCGTCAAGCTCCAACCCCGGACGAATGACGTCCACGGTCACATTGTCCGCCGCCCGCACGATGCGGATCGAACCGGACCCGCACAGCCCTACGGCCGTGTCCGTGTCCCCCCCTGGGGTCACACCCGTTTCGGGACACGAGCTCTTCGCTGGCGCCTGGTCGAATTGCAATTGCAGCCGCGTGTCGACAGGGACGTCGTGCTCACCCGCAGCAGGTTGCGTGCGGCCAGCCAGGCTGTATTTGCGCGCGGATGTCGAAAATGCCGGGCCCACGCGAACCGCCAACGTCGCGGCCACGTTCGAATCTTCTGCGCTGGTGAGGGTGACCGTCGTCGCGCCGGTGCCGCGCGCCGCCAGCACCAGCGCGTCGCCGTCAGCACTGGCTTCGACGACCGCAGGGTCGCCTGAAACGGCGGTGAAACGCAGCGCACGCAAGCCGCCACGGCTGGCCGCACGGACGGCAAACCGCCGCATAGGGTCGCCAGCCTGCATCGCGATCTGCTTGTGCTGGTGCGCCAGGCCAATGCTTAGCGGCGGCTGCGCGATGCCACCGGCGCGCAGGCCGCTGATATCAAACCGGCCGCCGGGCGACAGCACGCCAATGCGCGGCGGCAGCGGATTCGGCTCGTCAACGCCGATCAGGCGGTTGCCATTCAGGTAGGCGGTCAGCGCGGCGCCATCCACGTCCAGGCGAAGCGTGTACGAGGCCTGGCCAGCGTCCGGCTCGATGCGTACCTGCTTGATGAATTTTGGCTGGCCGTCGATCATGCGTGTAATGTTGACCACCAGCTTGCGGCCATCGGGTGCAGTCTCCAGGCCAAAGCCCAGCCAATTGCGCTCGTCCGCATAACGGGCGATCACATATGCTGCGCGGCTTGTTCCCGGGACGGGGCGCATCCTGGCCTCGACGAAATACGCGCCGGAGGTGGCCGCAGAAGTCCGCGCTGCAGGCACCAGGCCCAGCCCTTGCGCGTCCGCCGGCGGCACGCTGCCGCACCACGATGCTCCGCCAGCGCACGCGGCGCCATCGCCAACCCGAACCAGCCGCAGCGCCATGTAAGGACGCCCTGGCAAAGCGATGCTGCGCCCGTCCTTGTCCGCGAAATTGTAGGCGTCACGCTTGCGCATCTCGAATACGCCCGGCACCGGCGTGACCGTCATATTCCAGGTATCGATTACCTCGGCCCGGAATGTCATGCCGTCGGCCAGGCCTTTGTTATGCAGCACGACCGGCCAGCTTGAGGGCTTCCCGGCGCCGAAATAGCCCAGGTAGTATTGTCCATGCCGCCCCGCGAACGGATAGCCTTGCCATTTATCGATCGGCTCCAGTCCCTGCGCCGGGCTCTCCGACAGGATCTTGCGGAAGAACTCCAGCCGCGCGGGGCTCTGTCCGCGCAGTACACCGCCCTTGGACCACCACACAACATCGTCCGGCGAGGTATAGGTTTCACTGTGACCGACATAAGTGCCGGCAATGGCGCCCTCCCAGAAGCGCAGCACCATTTCCTGCGGCGTCAGGTTGCCCCAGCGCTGGGGGAAGTTGCCTTCGTATTTGACTTCGTCATAGACCACCGGCTTGTTGTAGACATCCCGCATCAGCACCGCGCGTTCATAATCCGTGGCCAGCGAGCCGCTTTGCACGCTGACATGCGTCACCCACGGCTTGCTATGGTTGTAGAACACAAAGGCATTGTGGATCGAACGCAGGTGCTGGTATGGATCGCTGGCCTGGACGATCTGGAAATAGCGGTCCCAGTCCTCCATCGATTTCGACTTGATGAAATCGAACTCATTCGCCATCGACCACCATACATTGCGGTAGGCGGCAAGGCGCGCCACCACGTAGCGCAGGTAGCGCTCATTGGCTTCCTTCGGCATGGCATCAAAGCCCCAGTGCCCCTTGTCATAAGGGTGAAACAGGATGATGTCCGCCTCAATGCCAAGTGCACGCAACTGCCCTACCCGCCGCTCCAGATTGCGGAAGAAGGCTGGGTTGAAGCGGCTGAAATCCCAGTGCGATGGCGCCTTGCCTTCGAAGGGATACAGCGGCGGTTCGTTGGTATTGAACTCATAGCGCTTGGGGAATACACCCATGCGCAGTTTGTTGAATGGCGCGGACGCCAAAGTGCGCAGTGTCTGCTCCTGCAGGTCCTCCGGCTGATTGGTCCAGGAATAAGCGGTGGTGCCGACCTGCCAGAACGGCGTGCCGTCGGCGTAGCCAAAATGGAAGGTGTTGCGCACGCTCACCGGCCCGCGATTGCCCGCCTTCGGCGCCACCGCCTGCACCTTGCCGGTTTTGCCGGACAAGGCGCTGCGGTTACTGTGCGTTTCGTACTCCCAGGTACCAATGGCGTCCGGCATGAAGCGGATCTTGTACTTGCCGTCGCCATCGTAGAAGCCTGCCACCTGCAGGCTGTGCGTTCCCTGCCTGAACGTCGCCGACAGCTCCACGTCCACGAAAGGGTTGCCGTCTTGGGGACCGGCCA
This sequence comes from Massilia eburnea, assembly GCF_009720745.1. Taxonomy (GTDB): domain Bacteria; phylum Pseudomonadota; class Gammaproteobacteria; order Burkholderiales; family Burkholderiaceae_D; genus Rugamonas; species Rugamonas eburnea. Next base: position 177,329 of record NZ_WNKX01000001.1, read on the forward strand.
GTTCAATCTCGGCCGTTCCCCATTGTTCAACAGGATCGGCCTGCGCACCTGCTGCCGTCAGCAGCAAGGTGCAGGCCAGCAGCAGGCAGCGTAGCAGCATCTTAGAACTTGTACTCCACCGAGAAGCGATACACGCGGCCCAGCATATCTGCCAGCGAGGTCACGTACCCGCCGCTGTAGGTGCTGTTGGAAGTCAGCGGCGGCCATTCCTGCGTCAGGTTGTTGACGCCGAAACTGATGGTCATGTTCTTGATGCCGGTGTAGTTCACGTTCACGTTGTACTGCTTATAGGCCTCTACCTCGGTCAGTGTCGAACCCGCACGCGGAGTGATGTCGGTCACGCCCGAGTTATAACGCTGCGACAGGGTCGTCGCCCACTTGTCGTAAGTCCATGTGACCGATGCCGTATGCTTCCAGCGCGGGTTAATCTGCGGCATGCCTGCCAGGCCGGAGTTCGGACCCGCGCCGCCATAGCGGCCATCGTTGGTGATGATGCCCACGTTGCTCAGCCAAGGGCCGTCCTTTTCGGACTGGAACTCGTACTTGTCCATATACGTGCCATCCAGTTTCGCGTCAAAAGTACCGAAGCTGGTTTTCGGGAAGCGGTAGCTGGCCGAGAGGTCCAGGCCGCGCACGCGGGTCTGGCCGCGGTTTGCCTGGCTCGCCACGATATGGTCGATGGTGCCGTCCGCATTGCGCACGAAGTTCACGCTGTACTTGGCAGGGTTCTGCTGGATCTCGGCGATGGTCACGGCGCCCAGCACGTCCTTCAGTTTCAAGCCCCAGTAGTCGACCGTGATCGACAGGTCTTTCATCGGCTCCAGCGCGAAGCCGAAGGAGAAGCCACGCGATTTTTCCGGTTTCAGGAAATCGTTGTTAGGGGACTTGGTCCAGTAGTTGGTGGCGACATTACATACCTGGTCATATGTATAGCCCTGCTTCGGCGTGCCGGTGCCGGGCACCAGAGGCTGCGAGCTGGGGCACAGGACCGGATCGTCCATCACCTGGTTGCGCACTTCCGGCGTCGGGTTCTGGATGTCGATGATCGACGGTGCGCGGAAGCCAGTGTTGACATTGCCGCGCAAAACCAGCTGCTTGAACGGCTGCCAGCGGGCGGCCAGTTTCGGATTGACCGTGGTCTGTCGCAGGTCATTGTAGCGGTCTGCACGCACCGCGCCATTCAGCAGGAAGGATTCCGTGATCGGCGCATCCGCCTCCATCAGCAGCGACGCGATCGTGCGGTGCAGGTTCTTGGCCACCCCTTGCGGGGTTTCGCCGACCAGGTCAGTCTGCACCACGTTGCCGGCTGCGTCGATGTTATAGCTGCCGTCGGCCTTCTTCAGCACGTAGTCCAGCGGTGCGTTGAAGGTTTGTGCACCGTCGCGGCGCACTTCGCCAGCCAGCGCCAGTGTCAGTGGCCCCCCCTTCAAGTCCCACACGCCCTTGGTAAGCGTCACGTCCACGCTGCGGTTGAAGGCTTTGTTCAGGCGATAGGTGTAGTCATTCGCCTGGATGCTGTTCAAATACGCCAGGCCGGCTGCGTCCTGCAGGCCAAACGGGTTGAGGGTCCCGTTGTTGAACCCTTCCTGCGCCTTGGTGTACAGGATGTAGCCGCCGCCGGCGCGGGTATCGCGCCTGGATTCGCCAATGTTCACGCCCGCGCGGTAGTCCCAGCCCAGCACTTCGCCTTCGGCCGTGAGCACAATGCGGTCGTTGGTCTGTTCGTCGTTACGGTATGCCGGGCCTAGTTCAGCGGGGCCCCACTGGAAGTAGATGGTCCGGTTGTTCATTTTCAGGTCGCTGACCGTGCCCGGCGTCTTGGCCGGGTCGATGAACATGGCCGGCGAATTGCTGCCGGTATTGCTGCCAACCACCTGCACCAGCGGGGTAATGCCGTTGCCCGGGTAATATTTGCTGGTGGACGGCAGCGAATAGGTGGTGAACGGGTTGCTACTGCCCGGCACCTGCATGCCGCGGTACTTCTTCACGGTGAATTCGGAATGCAGGATATCCAGGTCCAGCTTATGGCCGCCCGGCAGGTTCAGGCTCGCGCGGCCGCTGATGTTGGTGATTTCGCTGCCGTCGGTGACGGCGTTCCAGTACAGCGGATTGCGCGCGCAGCCCGGTGCGTAGACCGGCGTCGCGGCGGTGCTGTTGTTGCCCAGGGTCGGCGTGGAATACGGCGACAGGCAACCGGTGGCGAAGGTCGGGTTGTAATTGGAGTTGGCGTTGCGGGCAAAGCCGAAGTTCGCGCTTGGCGATGGATTGCGTGCGTCCGGCGTGATGCCCAGGCCCAGGGTGCGCAGGATGGCGGGATCGTGCTGGTCCGGACGGTCGGACTGGAACAGCGCATCCTTGGTCTGGTAGTCGAAGGCCATGTAGGCGTTCCAGCCATCGCGCGACAGGTTGCCGGCGCCCAGGATCATGCCCCAGCTCTTGGTGTCCGCACCGCCTTTTTGTGTCGGCGCATATTCGAACTTCACGTCCGCACCTTCGAAACCGCGCTTGGTCCAGAAGTTCTGCACGCCGCCGATGGCGTCCGCGCCGTAGATCGAGGCAGCGCCGCCATTCAGGGTTTCCACCCGGTCCAGCGCCATGCGAGGAATCACGTTGACCGAGACATACTGGTCCTGCAGCGGCTCGTTCGCCAGGCGGCGGCCATTCAGCAGGGTCAGGGTGCGCATCGGACCCAGGCCGCGCAGGTTGATCATCGGGCCGGCCGCGCCGCTATTGGTGCCGAGCGACAGCGATTGCGGCATCTCCAGCACCAGGTCCTTCAATTCAGTATTACCGCGTGCCTGCAATTCGCTGGACTTGATGGTGACCAGCGGGGTGGCGCCCTCATTGGCAACGCGCCGGATCAGGGAACCGGTCACCACGACCGATGCCATTTGCTCTTCCGCCGGCGGCGCCGCAGTTTGTGCCGCCGCCTGGTTAGCCATCTGCAGAACGGCCGTGGCGACAGCAGTTGCCAGCACGGCGCGTTTGGTTTGAGGGCCTGGAACTTGATTCATGAGTCTCCTCCATGTTTGCGATCAAATTGGTTTGATCTATTTTCGATTTTGGTATAACCAGAGACTAAAGTGGTTAGGCCAATTTCACAAGCAAAAATTGAAGAAATGTGCAAAAAAGCCACTTTTGGCCAGTCCAGATTGTTGTTTTGGCCTGACCACTTTAATATTGAGCGCATATGAAACCCGACCGGAGACCTGTTTTGAAAGCACCACGACTACAACGCCGCCGCCTGCTGCAAGCCGGCGCAGCCGCCCTCCTCACCCGGCCATGGCTGCCGGTGCTGGCCGCCGGCCGCGCCGGGACGAACAACAGCGATGCATGGCGCCGCGCCGACGCTATCGTGGCGGCGCTGAAAGCGCCCGTCCGCTTCCGCAAGGAAGACTTCGTCGTAACGCACTTCGGCGCGCAGCCTTGCCGCACAAAACAGGTCAAAGCCTGGGTCACCCACGACGACCAGGAGCTGGTGCCCACCCAGGCCGACGATGCCCACGATTGCTACGCGAACTTCAAGGCCGCCATCGAGGCCTGCGCAGCCGCAGGCGGCGGCCGCGTCGTCATCCCCAAGGGTTACTGGTACTGCGCCGGGCCGCTGGTGCTGCGCTCCAATGTCCACGTGCATTTGCAGGCCGGCGCCCACATCCTGTTCTCGCAATACCCGGAGCATTACGCGCAGCACGGCGAATTCGATTGCGCTGCGAACGGCAAGCTCACGCTCTCGCGCTGGCAAAGCAACGATTGCCTGAACTACTCGCCGATGGTGTACGCACGGGACGCCAGCAATTTCGCGCTGACCGGCGAAGACTGGAGCTCGACACTGGATGGCCAGGGCGGCGTCGCCTTCAACGAAGCCGGCGAATGCTGGTGGTCATGGAAAGGCCGCAATCGCACCAAGAACGCCGTCTCGCAGAATACCGCGCCCGGCTACAAGGAAGGCCAGCCGACACAGGTCTCGCCCAACCCGCTCAACAAACCGCTGGCGGAAATGGCGCCTGCATTGGATGCGGCGCAGCGCAAGCTGATCGAAGGCGAGGACGACAAATGGCGCGGCGACGAACGCTACCTCCCTGCCCTGTCCGAAGCCGGCGTACCGGCCGAGCAGCGCGTCTTTGGCCGGGGCCATTACCTGCGCCCGCCGATGATCCACTTCATCAACTGCAGCAACGTGCTGCTTCAGGGCTACCATGTGCGGAACACGCCGTTCTGGCAGCACCATCCGGTCAACTGCCGCAACCTCGTGATCCGCCAGGTCCACGCCGAAAGCCGCGGACCTAACAGTGACGGCTTCGACCCCGAGGCCTGCGACCGCGTGCTCGTCGAGGACTGCGTATTCGATTCCGGCGACGACTGCATCGCCATCAAGGCCGGCAAGAACCGTGACACCCAGTACGGGCCGGCGCGCAATATCGTGATCCAGCGCTGCACCATGCAAAGCGGCCACGGGGCCGTGACGCTGGGCTCCGAAATGTCCGGCGGCATCGAGCATGTCTACGCGCGCGACCTCGTGTTTGAGAATGCGCACTGGCAGACCGACCCACTGAATATTGCGATCCGCCTCAAGACGAATATGAACCGCGGCGGCTACCTGCGCCATTTCTACGTGAAGAACATCAAGGTTCCCAACGGCGTCCAGCTTAGCGCCTCACACTATGCGCTGTTGCCAGGTTCGCCGATCGACACCAAAGGCCTGTCGACGGCGGCCGGCGCCGTGATTTCTTTCGATTGCGATTACCAGCCCGGTGCCGACAGCGTCCGCCTGCGGCCGCCGGAAGTCTCCGACGTCCACATCGAAAACGTCAGCGTCGGCAATGTGGCCAAGGGCGGCGTTAGCGGATCGTGCTACCAGGCCATCGCCATCCTCGGTCCCGTGGTCAGCGACTACAACGGCCCGCCGCCCGCGCCGCCGGTGCTGCCGGTACGGCGCGTCACGATCCGCAACTGCGATTTCGGCATTCCAGTCAACGCTGCCCAGCCAATCTGGCTGTACAACGTGGCCGACCTCACGCTCGACAACGTACGTATCGGCGGCAAGCGACTCGATACGGTACTGCACGCTTGACCGGAGGGCCAAGCGGGCGCAAAGTAGATCAGCTTGTTAAAATGGAGGGACCGATGAATGAACTCGTCCCTGCCGACACGGAGGCAGAAAGCACCGTTTCCGTTGATGGCTTCACATACACAGTACGAGTAGTGAGCGATGGCGGCGGCTACCGGGCGCACCTGACCTGGCAGCACCAGCTCAGCGAACAGACGACTCCACGGTTTTCCAACGCGCGTGCCGCCATGATCGAAGGCCATTCGCTGGCTGAAGAGCGCATCCTCGCCTGGCGCAGTGCCGCGTGAGACTCAGGGCGCGCGGTCAAGCGCCTTGCGGCCCGGCATCAGGTCGTGCGGATGACGCCAGCCCGGCATGTCGCTGATGCGCTCTTTCCAGACCGCGATGTGCGGGAATTCGGCCATGTCGATGCCGGTTTCCTCCGGCAGGTAGACGTAGCCCGCCAGCGACAGGTCGGCAATGGTCAGGCGCTCGCCGACCAGGAACGCGGCGCCTGCCAGGTGTTTATCGACGATGCGGTAGGCGCCCAGCACACGCTCGCGCAGGAATTGGGTCACCGGCGTTTCGCCCGACTTCTGCAGGCCGACCATGAAGCGCAGGGTCGCGTAATAGCTGGTGAATTTGTGGTTGTCGAACAGGATCCAGCGCCAGATATCGCGCTTTTCCTGCGCATCGCGTGCGCCGAACTTGCCGGTCTGCTCGGCCAGGTAATCAAGGATCACGCCGGACTGGCTGATTTTCAGGCCTGCATGCTCCAGCACCGGAATCTCCCCCATTTCATTGAGGTTGTCGCGCCAGGCATCGCCACGGGTTTCGCCGCCGAAATAATCCACCACCACCGGCTCCCAATCCGCGTTCGCCAGTGCCAGGAACAGCGCAACCTTGTATGCGTTGCCCGAAGCCGCCATGCAGTGCAATCTGAATTCCGCCATCATGTTCCTTTCGTTTGGCCCCGCCGCTCCTTCCGGAACAGCCAGGGCTCCATTGGTTCCGGGTCGGACCACAGGCCAACCCTGGAAGATCGTGCCGCCGTCTCGAGTGCCGGTAACGACGGATCGTGGTTGTATTGGGGGTAGACCCAAGCCATTCCCCTGCGCACTTGCGCCACATTGGCGTTGACGCCGCCGCAGTGGACAACCGCCACGGTGCGCCCATAGCGGTCCTTCTTTCCCGAATCAAGCGTCGCCTCCCGGCCGAAGCACAGGTCGGACAGCGACTGCTTGGAACGCGCACCGAAAGGCTGCTTCTTCTCCGGCGCATCAATATTGGCCAGCCGGACCTTCACAGGATGGCCACTGCTCAACACCGTCAACGTGTCGCCATCCGAGATGCCAATAACGGTTGCCGCATTCGATTGCGTGCAAACCAGCGCGAACATCAGCGCGAGTCTTTTCATAGGGTTCCGCTCCAAAAATCAGGAGCGGCATATTACTCTACCCAGCTGAATCCGTCCCGTGCCAACAGTGCGAACGACTCGGACGGCCCCCACGTACCGGCCGCGTAAGGATATGGCTTTTCCGCCAGCGTGCCCCAGCCGTTGATAATCGGCTCGGCCCATTCCCATGCCGCTTCCAGTTCGTCGCGGCGCATGAAGTGGGTCAGGCGGCCGCGCACCACGTCGATCAGCAGGCGCTCGTAAGCCTCGGCCCGGCGCTGCGAGAAGGCGGACTGCAGGTCCAGGTTCAGCGCAACTTGCTGCATCTGCATGCCGCTGCCAGGCTGTTTGGCCATGATCTGCAGCTTGATCGCCTCCTCCGGCTGCAGTTCGATCACGAGTCGGTTGGCGACGCCGGCCGGATTTTCCGGGAACAGCGGGAATGGCGGGTTGGCGAATTCAATCACGATCTTGGAAGAACGGCGCTGCATGCGCTTGCCGGTGCGCAGATAGAACGGAACCTTGGACCAGCGCCAGGTATCGACGTAAGTGCGCAGAGCCACGAAGGTCTCGGTGCTGCTATCGGCCGGCACATTGCGCTCTTCCAGGTAACCAGGCACTTCCTGGTTGCCGCTCACGCCGCGAATGTACTGGCCGCGCACCGTGTCGCGCGCGATATTGGCGAGACTGAAGCGGCGCAGCGAGCGCAGGACTTTCAGCTTTTCGTCGCGCACCGCGTCTGGAGCCAGCGAAGCCGGCGGCTCCATGGCGACGATGCACAGCAACTGCAACAGGTGGTTCTGCACCATGTCGCGCATGGCGCCGGCGCTGTCGTAAAAGCCGGCGCGGCTGCCGACACCCAGTTCTTCGGCCACCGTGATCTGCACGCTGGTGATGTTCGGCGCACGCCACAGCGGTTCCAGGATCGAATTACCAAAGCGCAGCACCATCAGGTTTTGCACCGTCTCCTTGCCAAGGTAATGGTCGATACGGTAAATCTGCGATTCGGCAAAATGCTTGCCGACCGCTTCGTTGATCTCTACTGCCGACGCCAGGTCGCGGCCCAGCGGCTTTTCCAGCACCACGCGGGCGTTGCCATCGACCAGGCCGGCGCCGGCCAGCTTGTCGCAAATGGTGGTGAACAGCGACGGCGCGGTAGACAGGTAGAACACGCGTTCAGCGCCAGGGCGCGAAACCCTGGCCAGGGCGGCAAGGCTGTCCTGCTGCACGTCGACACGCACGTATTCCAGCAGCTGCAGGAAGCTGCGCCAGGCATCTTCGGCAAAATTGGCGCCGGCGATGAACGACCGCGAATGCTCCTCGACGAAGGCCAGGTAGGCGTTGCGATCGAATTCCTGGCGGCCGGTAGAGATAATGCGCGTGCTTGGAGGCAGGTTGCCATGCAGGTGGGCCATATACAGCGCTGGCAGCAGCTTGCGCATGGCGAGATCACCCATCCCGCCAAAGATGATCATGTCGAGGGGAAGGCTGTTTTCGGTTTGTGGCGTAGCGGTCATGTGAAAGCTCGGGCAAGTGGGAACGCTAATAATACCCAAAGTCTAACGAGGCCGCAGGACAAGGCCTTTCCCGCAGCGGGACGGCCAGTGCTGCGCTCAGCTTTTCCGATTGGGCCCGTCGGCAAATGACTTAATATGACGATTGACATATTACGTATCCGGGTCTAGTCTGAAAGGACCATGAGCCGCACACCAGACAGCAAAAGCGAAGCAACCCGCCAGCGCATCCTGAATGCAGCTTCCGCCCGCCTGCGCACACACGGCATTGAACAGACCGGCCTGCGCGAGCTGATGGAGCAGGCTGGCCTGACGCGCGGTGGCTTTTACTTCCATTTCCCCAACAAGGATGCCCTTGTCACCGAAGCCATCACCCAGGCGGCGGGCGAAACGGCGGACGCTTATGTCAGCCTTGCAGACGAGGCGCCAGCAGGCCGGCAGCTGCAAGCGCTGATCGAGTACTACCTGAGCCCTGCCCACCGCGACCATCCAGCTACCGGCTGCCTGGTCGCGTCACTGGCAAGCGAAACCGGCCGCGCCGGCAAGAAGCAGCGCACCGCCTTTTCCTCCGCCATTGGAGTCACGCTTCAGCGCATCGCTCCACTACTGCCGGGCGAGAGCCCCGGACAACGCACGCTCAACGCTGGCCTTTTACTGTCATCCATGTCCGGCGTCTTGAACGTAGCGCGCGCCCTGCCTGACGCCCGCCAGAGCGAGGCCCTGCTCGCCGCCGCCCGCGAGTTCTACATCCGCAGTTTTTGCGGCGAATAAGCCGTCCCTTTGTTTGATCAAGAATATGACAACCGTCCTATTAATGGAGGTCTATCATGCAACTCTTGCCTTTGCTATGTGCATTCCTGCTGGCAATCCTGCCGGCCAGCGCCACGCCAGACCGCCCCGGTGACGGCGGCCCCGATCTGGCCTACCTGGAGATAATCAACAGCCAGCACCCGCCACACGACCCGCAACTGCTTTTCCTGCTGATGGGACGTTTCGCCAGCGCGCAGCAGCATGAGCGTGGCGCCGCCTTCTTCACTGCCCGCCTGCAGCAATTCGACCATGAACTCAATGACACACAACGCGCGCTGTACCTGACCGTGATCGCGCTTCTGCGCGCCCAGCATGCCGGCCAGGTATCTTTCTTCCATCGGATTGGCTATGTTAACGAGACCGTGGACATGCTGGAACGCGCACGCAAGCTCACCGGCGGCCGCGTATTCGTCGTCAACTGGGCTTCCGCTATCGTTGACGCGCAACTGCCCTCACTGCTCAACCGCCGCCAAAAGGCGCATGAAGAACTGGATTGGTGCATCAGCCACGCCAGCGAGGCCCCGCATGCCGGGTGGCTGCGGGAAATCTACCGGCAGCAGGCCCGGCTCGCGCAAGCGGACGGCAAGGCAGCGGCAGCACAGGCCTACCTGAAACGCAGCGGCTACCCCGACATCAACCTGCCGATCACATTGCTGACGCCATTTGCCGAGGAGACTGACGCCGGCCACCGTTTCTCGCCCAGCCAGATTCGCGAAGTTGTCCCGCAGCGCGTCTACGTCCTGTCCGGCTTCGAATTCACGGAATTCTATTTCGTCGTTTCCGACGACGGGCGGGAACTGATCGGCATCGATGCCGGAACGCGCCCCGATTCGGCGCGCGCCGCTTACGAGGCCTTACGCGCCTTCGCCCACCATCTGCCGCCGCTCACCACCATCTTCATCACACATTCGCATTGGGACCATATCGGCGGCCACAAGTACTTCCGCAGCCTGAACCCTCAATTGCAGATTTATGCACGCAGCAATTACCGTGACGAGCTGGCGCGCGACCTTGCCGCACCAGCCAATTTTAACCAGCCCTTCTTTGGCGCGAAGTTCCAGGAACAGGACGTGCGCAGCTTCAAGCCGGACGTTCCGGTCGACAGCAGCACCAGCGTGGTCATTGGCGGCACGCGCATCGAGCTTGTTCCGATACACGGCGGCGAAACACAAGACGCCATGTTCATCAACCTGCCCGGCCTGAAGACGACCTTCGTCGGCGACTTCATCATGCCTTATCTCGGTGCGCCCTTCGTCCACGAAGGCGACCTGCCCGGACTTTATGAAGCAATCGGTACGCTGTCCAGACTGCAGCCAGCCAACATCCTGCACGGACACGAGCCGCTGACGCGCATGTTCAATTCGACTCTCATGCTGGAACAGGTCCGCGATGACCTGGAGTGGCTTGAGAGCCACGTCGAAAACGCCATGCGGCGCGGAGTGGCGCGCGCCGACGTCCACCAGGCCAACCTGGTTCCGCCGGCGCTCCTATCAGGGGCGCACGACACCTCCGTGCCTTACCTGGTGCTGCGGGAGCACGTGATCGACCGCATCTTCAGCCAGCGCGGCGGCTATTGGCAGGCCGACCTGCAAGGCATCGACCACATCAGCCGCGCCGACCAGGCGGACCTGTTCCTGCACTACCTGGGCCGGTCCGAAAACCAGATTCTCGACGCAAGCAAGCAGATGATCGCGGATGGAAAGTACGAACTGGCCGCCCGCCTGCTCGACGCCTGCCGCGAACGGCTCGGGAAGAGCAAGGAATTCGCAGCAACCGAACGTGCCGTCTATCTCAGGCTGATGGAGAAAAACCAGAACGACGACCCGTTCAAGTTCATCCTCTACGCCAACAAGGCGGGCATGCAGGTCCCCCCAGTCCAACTCCGATAACGGGACATAAAGCCTTGACGAGTAACCACTGCACGATGACCTCCTGCGAAGAAACTTCTTACATCGGATGGATCAAGGGAAAAGCCGCCAATCCAAAGAGTGCGGCGCCGGCGACGATGACCGGCTCGGGCAATTTGGTGTATTTCCATAACAGCGCGGCAGTGGCCAGGGCCACTAGCGCGGTCGGGACGTCGAAGATCGAACGTTTGGCAATGACGATGACCGAGCCGGTGATAGCACCGATGGCGGCCGCCGTAATGCCGTCAACAAACGCAATCACGCCTGGCAGCTTGCCGAACTTTTTGAAATATGGCGCCGGAAGTATGGTGAACAGGTAGCATGGAAGGAAGGTGGCCAACGCCGCCACGCACGCTCCAGGGAAGCCGGCCACAAGGTAGCCGATGAAGCCGACCGTGATCACTACCGGACCCGGAGTAATCATTGCCACCGCAACCGCATCAACGAACTGCTTGTCGTTCAACCAGTGATGTTCGTTGACCACGCCAGCATGCAGGAACGGGACGATCGCCAAACCCGAACCGAAGACAAAGGCTCCGGCCTCCGCAAAGAAGGCAGCAATCTGGATCAGGATGCCTGCATCCATGCTGGCTAATGGCGCCGACAATGCCGGTAACTGCAGCAATGCCACGCCATTCATCTTGCCCGAACCCGCCCATTTCGGCGGTGCGCGCCGCAACCAGACCAGCACACCACTGGCAACGAATAGCCAGGCGATCTCGGATTCAGTTACCACAGTAACTAGCGCCAACAGCAGGTAAATCGCCCAAAGCAATTTATCCTTGCCCACGCTCTTGATGGTCAGTTTGCGCGCGCTCATCGCAATGATGCCGATCACTGCCGCACCGACGCCATAAAACACCGCCTGCATCCATGGCAGGCCGCCAAACCGCTGGTAGGCCCAACCAAGCGCCACGACCATCAGGAACGATGGCATCACAAACGCCAATCCCGCCAGGGTCGCGCCGACGATGCGGTAGTGGACGTAACCCAGGTAGATCGCCAACTGCGCAGCCAATGGGCCAGGCGCCAGCTGGGCCAATGCGAGTCCCTCCTTATAATCGGCTTCACTGATCCAGTTGCGGCGTTCGACCAGGTCACGATGCATATAACCGACCAGGGCCACTGGACCGCCAAATCCCAGGGCGCCCAGTCGCAGCATATACAGCACCAGCTGCCCCAAGGTATAGCCTGGAACGGAGGACGGTTGTTCGGACGATTGCACGTTGGCTCCTACTGCGCGGTGGCTGCGTTGCTGAAGTGGATGTAGAAGGCATCGAGCACGCCGCCCATCATGGCAAGCAGCTGGTCATCGTCTTCGGTCGTATGGCGTGCACCGGTCATGGCCGCTTCAAATCCGGCGGCTTCCGGCACAAAGCCGCCGCCAACGTCGAGCACATGGACCATGGCGCCCAGGCGCTGCAGCGCCGGGTCGCCTTCCAGTCCAAAGCTGGCCAGCAGGACTTCAAACGAGACGCGCTCACCCGCATGCGTGAACACAGCGCCATCGAAATCGAAACCCAATGCATCTGCTGGACAATCTGCGGGCGTTTCAAGCCACAAAAATTCGGCCTGGGGATCGATGAAGCGCCGGATCAGCCATGCGCTGGCGACACGGTCGATCCACATGCGCTTCCGGGTCGCCCAGCGCCTGCCCTGGTAGCTGGCGCGGTCAAGCAGCTGGATCGGCGCGGAACTCGCGCTCGGCTCCCCTGGTGCGAGCAGACGTTCAGCGGAATGCACGTAATCCATCCAGGCCGCTTGCGCAGCCGCGCTTTCGGCGCCGGGGAAATAGTCGATCGTGGCGATCGCGTCGTATTCACGGCGCAGCTTGCGCAAAGTGCGGTTGATGTCGGCCGGCGCAAGTGTCGGCAAGGCTTTGCTGGCCAAGGCCAAATCGCTGGCCAATGCGCTCCAGGCTTCGCCGCGTGAGAACAGTTCACGCAGCGCACGATACTCCTGCTCCGATCGGCTGGCGACATTGAGGAGCCAAGCCGTGCCGCCTTCGCGCTCCGTCTCCGCCGCCAATTCCTTCAGCTGGCGTTCCTGGGCTGGGCGCAGCGGCAAGAGATAAGCGCCATCGCGCAGCGCTCCGCAGCCGATGGTTTTCAGGGTGCGCCAGATGCGCATGCGCGCAGTAGCACTGTTGGACGGCAAACTGACAATCAGCAGCAGCCAGGCATCTGAGGTTTCCATGATCACAGATTAGCATCACGTAGCGATCAATACAAATCCCGTCTCGACATCTACATACAAGAAAATTTAATTCGAGATTATTTGAAATATCGTAGTAACATGCCTTCGCCGCCAATTGAAGAAATATATAAAGCCCCCCATCCATGAACACCAAATCCGTCATCACAGCCCTCGCCGCGCTGGCACAGGAATCGAGACTCAACGCGTTTCGTTTGCTGGTCCAAACTGGCCCGCAAGGCCTTGCCGCCAGCAAGATAGGCGAGCAACTGGAGATAGCCCCCTCCTCGCTCTCCTTCCATTTGAAGGAACTGACAAACGCAGGGTTGATTGAGGCACGCCAGGATGGCCGCTTCATCATTTACAGCGCCAACTTCGACACCATGAACAGCGTGCTCTCCTTCCTCACTGAAAACTGCTGCGGCGGCGAAAACTGCTCCCCATCTTCGAGCAAATCGTGCAAACCATGAACGTTCTTATTCTCTGCACCGGCAACTCCTGCCGCTCGATTCTCGGCGAGGCCACCTTCAACCACCTGGCGCCAACGGGCTGGCATGCCATCAGCGCGGGCAGCAAGCCTGCCGGCTATGTCCATCCACGCTCTCTCGCCTTGCTGGAACGAGAAGGCATTTCCACCGAGGGCTATCACAGCAAGTCCTGGGACAAGCTGCCGGTAACGCCGGGTATCGTCATCACCGTGTGCGGCAGCGCTGCGGGCGAAACCTGCCCGGCCTACCTTGGCCCAGTCTTGCGCGCCCATTGGGGAGTGGAAGATCCCGCCCATGCAAGTGGTACGGACGAAGAAATTGACGCCGCCTTCATGACCGCATATCGCATCCTGCGCAAGCGTATCGAAACCTTCTTCGCCCTGCCTCTGGAAGAAATCAAGCATGACCGCGCCCGCATGAAGGCGGAGCTGGACCGCATCGGCGAGGTAGTGTGATGACGTTCTCGCGACGCATCGTCTCCGAAGCGCTGGGCACTGCAATGCTGCTGGCGGTGGTGGTCGGTTCCGGCATCATGGCCGAACGGCTTGCTGGCGGCAACGTGGCCATCGCCCTGCTGGCCAACACGATCGCAACCGGAGCCGGCCTGGTAGCGCTGATCCTGACGTTCGGCACCATCTCCGGAGCGCACTTCAATCCTGTGGTCACGCTATCCGAGGCATGGCAGCGCAACGTGGCTGCCCGTGAAGCAGTACCTTATATTGTTGCGCAGGTCGCAGGTGCATTTGCCGGCGTTGCGGCGGCCCATGCCATGTTTGGTGAACCTGCCTTCTTCGCCTCCATGCATGCCCGCGGCGGTGCAGCCCAATGGTGGAGCGAATTCATCGCCACATTCGGACTGGTTGGCGTGATTATCGGCTGCTCGCGCAGCCGCCCATCAATCACCCCTTTCGCCGTAGCTGCGTACATCACATCAGCCTACTGGTTCACCGCCTCGACCTCATTCGCCAATCCCGCAGTAACTTTGGCCCGCGCAGCGACGGATACCTTCGCCGGCATCCGTCCTGCCGACGCGCCCGCATTCATCCTCGCCCAACTGTTTGGCGGCACAGCAGCAACCCTGCTCTTCACCTGGCTCTATCCGGCCCCGCCGGCCAACGCCACCGTTGGCGGCACTGTCGCGCCGAGCGCATTCACCAATCAATCAGCATCGGATTAACGCATGACCATCAATGACCTACCCAACATCCAGTCCGACTTGCTGGATGTTCCCAGCATCGAAAAGCTTGCCCCTGAGGGGGATCTTTCGCACCCGCCCCGCATCCTGATGCTGTACGGCTCCCTGCGCGAACGATCTTTCAGCCGCTTCCTGACTTATGAGGCTGCGCGCATCCTCGAGCACTTCGGCGCCGAAGTAAGGATCTTCGATCCGATGGAGCTGCCGATGGCGGGCAGCGTCCCTGAAGATCATCCGAAAGTTCGCGAGCTGCGCGAGCTGTGCCTGTGGTCCGAAGGCCAGGTATGGTGCAGTCCCGAGCGGCATGGAGCGATCACCGCGGTGATGAAAAACCAGATTGACTGGATACCGCTGGAGCAAGGTGCGGTACGTCCAAGCCAGGGCCGCACACTGGCTGTGATGCAGGTTTGCGGGGGCTCACAATCGTTCAACGTCGTCAATACGCTGCGATTGCTGGGCCGCTGGATGCGCATGTTCACAATCCCAAATCAATCCTCGATTCCAATGGCGTATAAGGAATTCGACGATGCCGGACGAATGCGCCCTTCTGCCTATTACGACCGCGTGGTGGACGTCATGGAAGAGCTGTTCAAGATGACGCTGCTGATGCGCGGGCGTACCGGCTATCTGACCGACCGCTATAGCGAACGGAATGAACGGGCCAAGGCAAGGATCAATCAGCAAATCGCTCGCTTGTGATCTGCGCTTACTTCGGCCTAAGGTAAGGGGCGTCCCACTTCCGAAAGAAAAAAGGCCCTTCAGCCTTAACGCGCTCTAGATCGCGCCAAGTGCCGAAGGGCCTTTTCAGTGTTCTGGCGGAGAGGGTGGGATTCGAACCCACGGTAGGGGGACACCCTACGCCTGATTTCGAGTCAGGTACATTCGACCACTCTGCCACCTCTCCAGGTACTGCATTTAACGGTGGTCGCCGTTGAGAGCCAAGATTATAGCAGCCCTTCCGGAAAATGGAAGGGCTATTTTCATCTTTATGCAACGAGCTTGGTCAGGCCGCCCATATAAGGCTGCAGCGCGGCTGGAATGTCCACCGAACCGTCAGCCTGCTGGTAGTTTTCCAGCACGGCGACCAGGGTGCGGCCCACTGCCAGGCCGGAGCCGTTCAGGGTGTGCAGCAGTTCCGGCTTGCCTTGCGCATTGCGGAAGCGCGCCTGCATGCGGCGGGCCTGGAATGCTTCGCAGTTGGACAGCGAAGAAATTTCGCGGTAGGTGTTCTGCGCCGGCAGCCACACTTCCAGGTCGTAGGTCTTGGCGGCGCCAAAGCCCATGTCGCCGGTGCACAGCTGCATGACGCGGTACGGCAGGCCCAGGGTCTGCAGGATGTATTCGGCGTGGCCGACCATTTCTTCCAGCGCCTCGTACGACTTCTCTGGATGCACCACCTGGACCAGTTCAACCTTGTCGAACTGGTGCTGGCGAATCATACCCTTGGTATCGCGGCCGGCGGAACCGGCTTCGGAACGGAAGCATGGAGTATGTGCGGTGACCTTGATCGGCAGCGTCTCAACGGCGACGATCTCGTCGCGCACCATATTGGTCAGCGATACTTCCGAGGTCGGGATCAGGTAGAAATTCTGGCCTTCGCCTTCCGCGCCGCCCTTCTTCACCGAGAACAGGTCGGCTTCGAACTTCGGCAGCTGGCCGGTGCCCAGCAGGGACTCGGCGTTGACCATATATGGGGTGTAGCACTCGGTGTAGCCGTGCTTGTCGGTGTGGGTGTCCAGCATGAACTGCGCCAGTGCGCGGTGCAGGCGTGCGATGCCGCCCTTCATGACGCTGAAGCGGGAGCCGGTCAGTTTGGTGGCGGTTTCGAAGTCCAGGCCCAGTGGTGCGCCAACGTCGGCGTGGTCTTTGACTTCGAAGTCGAAGCTGCGCGGAGTGCCGAATTTGCGGACTTCCACATTGCCCGTTTCGTCGGCGCCTGCTGGCACGGATTCGTGCGGCAGGTTCGGCACGGCCTGCAGGAAGGTATTCATCTTCAACTGCACGTCGGCCAGCTTGATCTCGTTGGCCTTCAGTTCATCGCCCAGGCCGCCTACTTCGGCCATCACGGCGGTGGTGTCTTCTCCTTTGCCCTTCATCATGCCGATCTGCTTGGACAGCGAGTTGCGCTTGCTTTGCAGTTCTTCGGTACGCATCTGGATGGCCTTGCGTTCGCCTTCCAGGGCATTGAAGCCAGCTACGTCGAGCTGGAACTTGCGGGTCGCCAGTTTGGCGGCGACAGTATCAATGTCTTTACGGAGAAGTTGGATGTCAATCATGTTGTTATTGCTGCCGCTGCGAGGTTGAGTCGAAAGGAGCAATTGTACCAAGATGACAGCGCAACTACCGAGATTTACGCCCTCCGGCGCTGCGCTGTCAGATCAGTGCTGCTTTTTCGGCGGCGGTCAGGCGCTTGGCGGCCACCACCACGGTTGGGATGCTGCTGTCCACTTTAGCGACGACAGGGTCGGCGGACACGTGCACCACTGGGGTGGTAGCGGTTGCGAAGCTGGTGACGATAGCCAGGGCTGCTGCGACGATGAAGGCCGCTTCCATGTGTTTCAGGGTTTTCATGATGCTCTCCTTTAGGTCAGTGTTAAGGTCTTCCGTGCTTCCATGGTTACACTGTACCTAAAGGCTCCCTGCCCCGCCTTGCACTTGCGACGAAGTGCAAAAAACGCGGGATGAAACGCAGGATTTCCGGTCTTACGTTGGATCGTCGGTGGTTTTTTCGGTGGCTTCGGCAGGCCCGGCGGCGGCGCCGCGCTTCAGCCAGACGCCTACATCGGCGCCCAGTGCACGGGTCACTTTATGCAGCATGTCGCAGGTGCCGCCGAAAAAGCCGGCGTGGCCCGTCTCACGCTGGAACGAGCGCGAGCGCAGCACGTTTTCGCCCTGTTTCAGCTCAGCCAGGATAGTCATCGACTTGGCGCCTGTCCATACGCCGCCGCCAATGCCGTCGACGGAAATGATGGTCAGCTTCAGCACCTTGTCGCTGCCGACATTTTCATCTCAGCGGCGTTCGCGCCCAGGGGAACTGCCAGCGAGGACAGCATGAGGATGATATTGGAAAGTTTCATTGCGGCACTATAAAGCCGCCTGTCATTTTTTACAACATTGCGGGCTTGTGCTGCGCCAGCCAGCCCATCACGGCTTTGTTGAATGCTTCCGGCTCCTCACGCATGACCCAATGGCCGCTGCGGAAGGCGATCACCCTGCTATGGGGCCTGGACTGCACGGCGGCCTCAAAGCTGCGGGTGTGGAAAGAGAATGGCTTGCGCTTGCCATAGATGTACAGCATGGGCCAGCGCAGCTTGAATGGCAGCGCGCCCTCAGGCGGTGTGCTGGCGCGCAGCCAGCTGATGGCGTGCGGCAGCTGCAGACGCGAACTCGCTTCGCGCGCCGAATGGCTGCTACCGCTGGAGGCTTTCAGGCGGCGGTGGGCAAAGGCCAGGCGCAGGCGGGTTTTCCAGTCGAGCGAGGCGCGGTAAGTCATCTGGCTGGAGCCGCCAATGCCTACGCTGATCACCTTGCTCACCAGTTCCGGGTAGCGAAGAGCAAATTGATAGCCATAGACGCAGCCCCAGTCGCTCAGCATCAGGATCACGGGGCGGCCGCCGTTGACAGCGTTGACCGTGTCAGCATACAGCGTCGACACTTCATCAATGGAATGGCTGCCTTTGCGCTGGGTGGGAAAGCTGAAGCGTACGCAACGGTAGTTCGGGGCGAAGGCGGCAACCTGGGCGTCCCACAGGCTGCGGTCGTGCGGCCAGCCGTGGATCATCATCATTACTTCATCGCCGGCGCCGTCGATATGCACGGTCACCCCATCAACTGTCAGACGCTGCACCATCCCGCCCTCCGTTAGAATAATTACAACATCCTAACGTTAGCGAACAGGAAAGTAAACCGTGCGCTTACGTGTTTCGCTTACCGGCCTCTTCGTCCAGCTTGCGCAGGTAGGCCAGCTTGTCGGCGATCTTGGTTTCCAGGCCGCGCGGGACAGGCTGGTACCAGCCGGGCTCGGCCATGCCATCCGGCAGGTAGGTTTCACCGGCTGCATAAGCGTCAGGTTCGTCGTGCGCGTAGCGGTATTCGTGGCCGTAGCCCAGTTCCTTCATCAATTTGGTCGGGGCGTTGCGCAAGTGCACCGGCACTTCGCGCGATTTGTCGCGGCGCACGAAGGCCATGGCGGCGTTGTAGGCGTTATAGCCGGCATTGCTCTTGGCAGCCACCGCCAGATAGATCACGGCCTGGGCCAGCGCCAGCTCCCCTTCCGGCGAACCAAGGCGCTCATAGGTTGCGGCGGCGTCGTTGGCCATGGTCAGCGCGCGCGGGTCGGCCAGGCCGATGTCTTCCCAGGCCATGCGCACGATGCGGCGGGCCAGGTAGCGCGGGTCGGCGCCGCCGTCGATCATGCGGCAGAACCAGTACAGCGCGCCGTCCGGGTTGGAGCCGCGCACGGATTTGTGCAGGGCCGAGATCTGGTCGTAGAAGTTGTCGCCGCCCTTGTCGAAGCGGCGCGCGTTCAGCGTCAGCGCGTTCTGTACGAATTCGCCGGTCACTTTGTTGGTGCGGGCAGTGGCGGCGGCGGTCTTGGTCTGCTCCAGCAGGTTGAGGAAGCGGCGCGCGTCGCCGTCCGCATAGCCGATCAGGGTGTCGATGGCCAGCTCGTCGAATTCCAGGTCCGGCATAGAGCGTTCGCGGGCGCGCGCCAGCAGCTGGCGCATTTCCTCTTCCGTCAGCGCTTTCAGCACGTACACCTGGGCGCGCGACAGCAGCGCGGAATTGACTTCGAACGAGGGGTTCTCGGTGGTCGCGCCAATCAGCGTCACCAGGCCCGATTCCACGTAAGGCAGCAGCGCATCCTGCTGCGCCTTGTTGAAGCGGTGGATCTCGTCGATGAACAGGATAGTCTGTTTGCCGCTGGCGACAAACTGCTCCGCCTGCTCAATGGCGGCGCGGATATCCTTCACCCCGCCCAGCACGGCCGAAATGGCGATGAACTCGCAGTCGAAGGCGCGTGCAGACAGGCGGGCGAGCGTGGTCTTGCCTACGCCCGGCGGGCCCCACAGGATCATCGAATGCGGCTTGCCGGACTTGAACAGCAGGTTCAGCGGCTTGCCTTCGCCCAGCAGGTGGCTCTGGCCGATCACGTCCGCCACGGTGTGCGGACGCAGCGCTTCGGCCAGCGGCGGGGTGGGCTCAGGTGCGAACAGGTCTTGCGTCATCATGCCTCAATTGTTGATGACGTCCGCGCCCTTTGGCATGACAAATTTAAAGGACGTTGCATTCAGCGCTGGATTTTTTTCAAACTTCTTGAAGGCCAGGATGGAAGTCTGGCCGAAGCTGTCTTTCAGTTCCATCGCTTCCGGGGTGCCGTTTTTCAGGCCGATCAGGATTTGTTCGAAGCTGGAATCCTTCGCTTTCGGGGTCGCTTTCAGCCATTCCAGACCGTCGCGGGAACCGGCTTCCGACAGGGCGAAGTTCTTTTCCAGGTCGTTGGAGCCGAACAGGATGGCGGCCGGCGAAGAGCCCAGTGCGTCGCCCAGCTTGCGGGTAGTGACCTGGTTCAGGTCCTTGTCGTAGATAAACAGCTGTTCGCCGTCGGCTTGCAGCACCTGGTCGTAAGGCTTGGTGTACGACCAGATGAATTTGCCGGGACGCGCAAATACGAAACTGCCGGAAGACAGCTTGTCCTTGCTGCCCTGCGCCACGACTTTCTGCGTGAACTCGCCCTTGGCGGCCTTGGTGCTGGCCACGAAAGCCTTGAACTGGTCCAGTGCGGCCGCATGGGCCACGCCTGCAAACAGCAGGCCGGCGGCCAGCACGGCCGCAAATTTGTTGGTGTGCTTCATTTGAATCCTTATTCCGCCGACGCGGTAGGGGCGATGATTTCGCGGTTGCCGTTCGACTGCATGGCCGATACGACGCCGCTGTTTTCCATTTGTTCCAGCAGGCGCGCGGCCCGGTTGTAGCCAATGCGCAGGTGGCGCTGCACCAGCGAGATCGATGCCTTGCGGTGCTTCAGCACCACTTGCACGGCCTGGTCGTACATCGGGTCGGCCTCGCCGTCCCCACCGCCGCCAGCACCGGCCATGGCGCCGTCGCCGCCTCCCTCTTCCAGCGTGCCGCCTTCCAGGATGCCCTCGATGTAATTCGGCTCACCCTGCGCCTTCAGGTGGTTTACCACACGGTGCACTTCATCGTCGGACACAAAGGCGCCGTGCACGCGGATCGGCAAGCCGGTCCCCGGCGGCATATACAGCATGTCACCCATGCCCAGCAGGGTTTCCGCCCCCATCTGGTCAAGAATGGTGCGCGAGTCGATCTTCGACGATACCTGGAATGCAATACGCGTCGGGATATTCGCCTTGATCAGGCCCGTGATCACGTCTACAGATGGGCGCTGGGTCGCCAGAATCAAGTGCAGGCCGGCTGCACGGGCTTTCTGGGCGATACGCGCGATCAGCTCTTCCACCTTTTTACCGACCACCATCATCAGGTCGGCCAGCTCGTCGATGATGATGACGATGGTTGGCAGTTTTTCCAGCGGTTCCGGCGCGTCCGGCGTCAGCGAGAACGGATTCGGGATCTTCTCTTCGCGCTTGGCGGCGTCGGCGATCTTGGCGTTGTAGCCCGCCAGGTTACGCACGCCCAGCTTGGACATCAGCTTGTAGCGGCGCTCCATCTCGTTCACCGCCCAGTTCAGGGCGTGACCGGCCTGGCGCATATCGGTGACCACTGGCGCCAGCAGGTGCGGAATGCCTTCGTACACCGACATTTCCAGCATCTTCGGGTCGATCAGGATCATGCGCACATCGTGCGGGTCGGCCTTGTACAGCAGCGACAGGATGGTGGCGTTAATACCAACGGATTTACCGGAACCGGTGGTACCCGCCACCAGCAAGTGCGGCATCTTTGCCAGGTCGGCCACCACCGGCTTGCCGGCGATGTCCTTGCCCAGTGCCACGGTCAGCGGCGAATGGTTGTCGTTATAGACCTTGGAGCCGAGGATCTCGGTCAGGCGCACGATCTGGCGCTTCGGATTCGGCAGCTCCAGCGCCATGTAATTCTTGCCGGGGATGGTTTCCACCACGCGGATGGACGTCAGCGACAGCGAGCGCGCCAGGTCGCGCGCCAGGTTGACGATCTGGCTGCCCTTCACGCCGGTGGCAGGCTCGATTTCGTAGCGGGTCACGACCGGGCCCGGATAGGCGGCCACCACCTTGGCTTCCACGCCAAAGTCGGACAGCTTCTTCTCGATCAGGCGGCTGGTGAATTCCAGCGTTTCCACGGCCACGGTTTCCTGCTGCGGCGGCGCCTCGTCCAGCAGCGACAGCGGCGGCAGGTCGGTATTCTCGATTTCCTGGAACAGGGTGCCCTGCTTCTCCTTGATCACGCGTTCGGACTGCACAATCTGGGTAATCTGCGGCTCGATCTTGACGATCGGCGCCGGCGGCGCATCCGCCGGCACGTCGACCGGTTTCGGATGCTTCTCTTCGTGCTTGACGCGCTCTTTCACGACCTTTTCTTCGCGCTTGACCACGGCCACGTCGCCCTGGCGGCGGTCTTCGCGGTCTTCCATGCGGGCGCGGAACCATTCGATGCCCATTTCGAGCACTTCACCGATCTTTTCAGCCACCGACATCCACGAGACATGGAAGAACAGGCTGAAACCGGTGCCGAACAAGAGCAGCAACAGCAGCGTGGCGCCGGTAAAGCCCAGGCCCACATGGGCGCCATGTCCAATCAGTTCACCCAGCACGCCGCCCGGCGCGCGCGGCAGCTGCACCTTCATGGTGTACATGCGCAGGTACTCTAGCCCCATGGAGCCGGTCAGCATCAGCACGAAGCCGGTGAAGCGGATCATGCCTACCTGTTTGTGTTCCGGGTCCTCTTCCTTCTCCAGCACAAACTTGCTGGTCAGGCGGCGATAGCCCTGCCACACCACGCGCAGCATGTAGACGCACCACCACCAGGCGGAAAAGCCGAAGATGAACAGCATCAGGTCCGACAGCCAGGCGCCGCCGCGGCCGCCCAGGTTGAACACCTTGGGCACGACATTATTGTGCGACCAGCCCGGGTCCAGCCGGTTATAGCTGGCCAAAATCAGGATGAAATAAACGCAGACGACGAACAGCGCGAAGAAGCGCGCCTCCGACAGCAGACGCACCAGCCGGTTGGGAAGCGGCTGGCGTTCGGTGATAGGCCGAGTGTAACCAGAAGTTGTCTCTTGACTCTTTTGACTCTTCTTACTCATTGCTTGGAGGCAAAAATTCCATAATTGCGCTTATTCTAAGGCATATCAAGGTGAAAAGGCCTTCCGGTACATGTGAAATGCATGCTTCGCATATAATTTCGGTTTGCTTGGGCCCGGACTTGTCGCTTTCCCGTCCGCACCCATATACGAGACACTCCAACTAGGTAAAGAATCCGCATATGACTACTACCAAACACGCCAAAGTCCTGATTCTCGGCTCCGGTCCTGCAGGCTACAGCGCCGCGATTTACGCCGCGCGCGCCAACCTGAACCCGATGCTGGTCACCGGCGTCGAGCAAGGCGGCCAGCTGATGACCACCACCGACGTGGAAAACTGGCCGGCCGACCCGATGGGCGTCCAGGGTCCGGACCTGATGCAGCGTTTCCTGCAGCACGCCGAGCGCTTCAAGACCGAAATCGTGTTTGACCATATCCACACCACCCACCTGAACGAAAAACCGATCCGCCTGGTGGGCGACAGCAATACCTACACCTGCGACACCCTGATCATTGCTACCGGCGCCTCGGCACAGTACCTGGGCCTGCCGACCGAGCAGGAATTCATGGGCCGCGGCGTGTCCGCCTGCGCCACCTGCGACGGCTTCTTCTATCGTGGCCAGGAAGTGGCCGTGGTCGGCGGCGGCAACACCGCCGTTGAAGAAGCCCTGTACCTGTCGAACATCGCCACCAAGGTCACCCTGGTGCATCGCCGCGAGAAGTTCCGCGCCGAACCAATCCTGGTGGACCGCCTGATGGCCAAGGTCGCCGAAGGCAAGATCGAGCTGAAACTGAACTCCACCCTGCACGAAGTGAAGGGCGACCAGTCCGGCGTGAACGCCATCACCGTCAAGCACAATGACGGCGGCCTGTCCGACGTGGCCGTGCACGGCCTGTTCATCGCCATCGGCCACAAGCCGAACACCGGCATCTTCGAAGGCCAGCTGGAAATGAAGGACGGCTATATCAAGACCCGCAACGGCACCGAAGGCATGGCCACCGCGACCTCGGTACCGGGCGTGTTCGCCGCCGGCGACGTGCAGGACCACGTGTACCGCCAGGCCATCACTTCCGCCGGCACCGGCTGCATGGCCGCACTGGACGCGCAACGCTACCTGGAAGCGCAAGAGTGAAAAGCTTCGCCGACCTGAAGGGACTGGGCAAACAGCTCAAGGAGCAGGAAGAGCAGCGCGCGGCCGCCGAGAAGGAGGCCGCCAAGCAGCAAAAGGCCGCTGCCGCCGCGGCCAATGTGTTCCAGTCCTCGATGGCCGGCGTGCAGAAAATGAAGCCGTCCGACCGCTACGTGCCGCCGCCCGCCAAGGGGCCGGCCGTGGCAGGCCGCCCTGCCGCGGCCGGCAAGCGCGGCCCGCTGACGGCCGAAGAACAGGCGGCCGACGACGCAGCCGTGCTGCAGGAGTCGATGCTGTCGGACATGTTCGAGGTTGACCATTACCTGGAAGAAGAGCCGTCCCTGAACTTCAGCGCCCCCGGCATCGGCCCGGACGTGATGAAGAAAATGCGCAAGGGCCACTGGCCGGTGCAGGACGAACTGGACCTGCACGGCAAGCGCCGCGACGAGGCGCGCCAGGCCGTCGACGACTTCCTGCTCAAGGCCAAGCGCCGCAACTACCGCTGCGTGTGCGTGATCTACGGCCGCGGCTTCGGTTCGCGCGGCGGCGAACCGGTACTGAAATCCATGGTCCATTCCTGGCTGGTACAGACCGACGGCGTAATCGCCTTCTGCCAGGCGCGCGCCGAAGAAGGCGGCGAAGGCGCCATCATGGTGCTGCTGCGCAGCGCCTTGCAGCCAGTCCGCTAGCAATGTTATCGTTCGGACTATGAAAATAGTCCCCGCCGTCTCCCTCATCACCGTCATCGAAGTCGTCGCAATCCTGGTTGGGGCATTCTCGGGATTCATCGAAGCGCGCCGCAAGCGCATGGATATCGTGGGCGTCTTCATCGTCGCCTTCATCACTGCGTTCGGTGGCGGTACCGTACGCGACATCCTGCTCGACAAGCGCCCGCTGTTCTGGGTGGCGCACCAGGAATATACGATCCTGCTGTTCGTCGTGGCACTGGTGGCCGCCCCCTTCTTCAAAACCATCCGCCACATCGTTTCCGAACGCCTGATCGTGTGGGCCGACGCTGTTGGCCTGGGCCTGTTCGCCGTGGCCAGCGTGGCACAGGCCCTGGCGGCGGACATGCCGATCTTCGTGGCCGTGATGATGGGCGTGATTACCGGTATCTTTGGCGGCGTCCTGCGCGACATTATTTGCAACGAGGTACCGATGGTTTTCCGCGACGGCAAACCCTATGCGATCTGCGCCTTCTTTGGCTGCTGGTTCTATATCGCCCTGCAATACACCACGGTTTCCGACGACGTCGCCCTATGGTCAAGTGCAGGCTTGATCACCGTCATGCGGCTGCTGGCCTGGCGTTTCGACCTGAAAATCAGCCGCCCATAGGTTAACGGTATCACCCTTAAACTTTCAATTGAAAAGTTAAAACTTACGGTTAAGAAACGAAAGATATAATGGTGCAACTTTAAGATGCGCCCTGCCTGACCGTGTTTACTTTTGATGTCGCCACTGCAACCAGCTTGATCGGCTTCCTGTCGATCCTGATTGCCTGCGCCTTCCGCGGCCTGCACGACCGCGCGCTCGCGACCTCACCCGGCGGCCAATGGGCGCTGTCTGCCTTCACCGGCGGCGCTGCCGCACTGATCACGGCCTACGCAGCCAGCCTGCCGCACTTCGTCGGCACTGTGATCGACAATACATTGACCGTAGTCAGCCTGGCCTTCATCCACCGCGGCACGGCGATGCTGGTTGGCGCGCGCTACGATGACCGCAGCTACCTGGCCTGCGTGCTATTGGCGCTCGCCGGCTTCGCCTGGTTCACTTATGGCTACACCAGCCTTGGATCCCGCATTGGTCTGGTCTCCGGTTTCCGTGCCCTGTTCTACGGCGCCACCCTCGTGATGCTGATCAAGCGCCCCGGCCTGCCAGCGGGCGCCCGCTACCTTTGCGATATTCTTGCGCTGGGCGCCGCCTGGAGCCTGGTGCGCCTGGCCAGCGTCATGATGTCGGGCGACCATGTCACCAACTTCCTCGAAGGCGGCACCACCTATGCCGTCATGTTCGCGGTAAGCGGCATCCTGCACGTGCTGGTCAACGCCTTCCAGTTCCGGCTTGAGAGCGAACAAGTGCGCGATGAGCTGGCGGCTCATGCCGGACACCTGCAGGAAAAGCGCGACATGCTGCAGGCCGTGGTTGCCGACCGCACTTCGGAGCTGACACGGCTGGCCACCACCGACAGCCTGACCGGCGTTGCCAACCGCCGTCATTTCCTGGAGCGCGGCAGGCAGGAACTGGAACGCGCTGCGCGCTACCGCCTGCCAATGGCCCTGCTGCTGCTGGACATCGACCATTTCAAGCAGGTGAACGACAACTTTGGCCACCCTGCCGGCGACAGGCTGCTGCAGGTGGTGGCGCAGGCCTGCCAGTCCAGTGCGCGCCACGTTGACCTGGCCGGCCGCCTGGGCGGGGAAGAATTCGCCCTGCTGATGCCGGAAACCGGCGCCATCGCCGCCAACCTGGCGGCCGAGCGCCTGCGCCGTGCCATCGCCGCCATCGCTCCCGCGCAATCGGGGGTCTTGCAGCCGATTACCGCCAGCTTCGGCGTCGCCACGCTCAATCCAGGCGACACTTCGCTCGATGCGCTGCTGGCGCGCGCCGATGCTGCGCTGTACCGCGCCAAGCATGGCGGCCGTAACCGGGTGGAGGCGGCATGAATGTCCTGCACGTCGGCACTTGCGCCCTCACGCTAGGCATCGCCTGCCTGGCAATCGGCGCCGCCTTCTTCGGCCTGCACGCTGTGCGCGACGGCCGCTCCGCCGGCTCCAACTGGAGCCTTGCAGCCATTTGCCAGGGCCTCGCCTGGATCCTGGACAGCATGGCGGGCGAGTTGCCAATCGCCTTTTCCATTGTGCTGCCCAAGGTGCTGATGGTTGCCAATGCCGTGCTGCTGCTGCGTGGGGCCGTGCGTTACGACCCCGCGCCGCCGCCATTCATGCTCAAGCCCTGGCCATGGGCGGTCTTCCTGCTGCTCACCGCCCTGCCCTTCGCCTGGTTCAGCTATGCCGACGACAATTTGCCGGCACGCCTTCTCCTGGCCTCCCTGATCCGCATTCCGCTGCTGGTGGCGGCGTTCGTTTTCCTTTCGCGCCAGGCCCCGCGCAATGGCCGCGCAGTACTGTGCACCCTGTTCGGCATCGGCATCGTCTGGCACGTGCTGCAAGCCCTGGCCGGCGTATCGGACCATGCGCCGCTCCGGGACTTGCTGCAAACGGATGCCATCCAGGTGACCACGCTTATGCTGGGCGGCGCCAGCATCATCCTGGTCATCGCCACCCAATTCCGCATTGAGAGCGACAACGCGCGCGATTCGCTGCGGGCCTGGGCCGAAGCGCTGGAAGTCGAAAGCCTGCAGCTCGAAAAAACCATCGAGCAGCGCAATCAGGAACTGCATGCGATGGCGACCACCGACTGCATGACGGGCCTTGCCAACCGCCGCCAATTCCTCGCCAGCGCAGCGCAGGAGATCGAGCGCGCGCACCGCTATGGACACAAGATGTCGCTGTTGATGATCGATATCGATCACTTCAAGTCGATCAACGATCAATTTGGCCACCCGACCGGTGACCTGGCGATTATTGCCATCGGCCGCCATTGCGGAACGGCATGCCGGGGCAGCGACCTGGCGGGCCGCCTGGGCGGGGAAGAATTCGCCCTGCTGCTGCCGGAAACCGGAATGGAAGAAGCGCAGGCCGTTGCGGAGCGCCTGCGGGCAGGCGCGCAAACGCTGCAGGTGATGCATGAGGGGCGGAACGTGCCGCTGCGGCTGAGCATCGGCATCGCGTGCCTGGACGCGGGGGACGCCGGTCCGGACACGCTGCTGGCACGCGCCGACCGGGCTTTGTACGCGGCCAAGAATGGCGGCCGCGATTGCGTGCGCTATGCCTGATTAAACCGCGTCGGGTCCGGTTTCGCCGGTACGGATGCGGATGACCTGCTCGATATTCTGCACAAAGATCTTGCCATCGCCGATCTTGCCGGTGCGTGCGGCCTTGATGATGGCGTCGACGGCGGTTTCGACCACGCTGTCATCCACCACCACTTCCACCTTCACCTTCGGCAGGAAGTCGACCACGTATTCAGCGCCGCGATACAGCTCGGTGTGGCCTTTCTGGCGGCCGAAGCCCTTCACTTCCGTCACGGTCAGGCCGGTCACATTGACTTCGGCCAGCGATTCGCGCACTTCGTCCAGTTTGAATGGCTTGATGATGGCGGTAATTTGCTTCATTGCGTTCTCCTTATTGTGATTAGGCGTCGGGCACGGTTTTCAGGTTTTCCAGCCAGGCTGCCGCTTCCGAATCGCTCGGTGCGCGCCAGTCGCCGCGCGGCGACAGCGAACCGCCGGAACCGACCTTCGGCGCATTCGGCACGCAGCTGCGCTTGAACTGCGAAGTCTGGAAGAAACGCTTGAGGAAAATGCCCAGGTTGCGTTTGATGTCTTTCAGCTCGTACTGGTTGCGCACCACATGCTCGTCTTCCGGCCACAGGCCAGCCTCGCGGTCGCGCCAGGCATGGTAAGCCAGGAAGGCTACCTTGGACGGCGCAAAGCCGAAGCGCAGGATGTAGTAAAGGTTGAAGTCCTGCAGTTCGTAAGGCCCGATAAAGTCCTGCGTGACTTGCGCCGGAGCGGCGTCGCCCGCCTTGCCGGGCACCAGTTCAGGACTGATTTCAGTGTTCACCACCGCCAGCAGCACACTGGAATTGACGTCACCGAACTGCTTGCTCTCTGCCACCCAGCGCACCAGGTGGGCGATCAGGGTCTTGGGCACGCTGGCGTTCACGTTGTAGTGCGACATATGATCGCCCACGCCGTAGGTGCACCAGCCCAGCGCCAGCTCGCTCAAGTCGCCGGTGCCGATCACGATGCCGTTGTGATGGTTCGCCATGCGGAACAGGTGGCTGGTACGCTCGCCCGCCTGCACGTTTTCGAACGTGACGTCGTATTCTTCCTTGCCTTCGCTGTACGGGTGGCCGATATCCTTCAGCATCTGGATGCAGCTCGGACGGATATCCACTTCCAGCGCAGTGCAGCCGACGAATTGCATCAGCGCGCGCGCCTGGTCCAGCGTACGCGTGCTGGTGGCAAAGCCCGGCATGGTGGCAGCGATGATATTGGTACGCGGCAGGCCAAGCAGGTCCATGGCTTTGGCGCAGACCAGCAGCGCGTGGGTCGAATCGAGTCCGCCCGAGACGCCGATCACCACCTTCTTGATGCCGGACGAGGACAGGCGCTGCACCAGCGCGCTGACCTGGATGTTATAGACCTCGTTGCAGCGCTTGTCGCGCAACTGAGGATTGGACGGCACATAAGGGAAGCGCGCGACGTTGCGTTCCAGCGGCAGCACGCGGTGCAGCGGCAACTCGACCGGGAAGCGCACGGTGCGGAACTGCGCCACTTCCGCCTTGTGGCGGCGCGTGGATTGGCCGAAAGTCGTAGTACGCATGCGTTCGCGCGACATGCGCTCCAGGTCCACGTCGGCGAAGATCAGATGCGATTCCTCGGCAAAACGCGCAGATTCCGCCAGCATCTCACCGTTCTCGTAGATCAGCGCCTGACCATCCCAGGCCAGGTCGGTGGTCGACTCACCCCGCCCAGCCGAAGAATACAAATAGGCCGCGATGCAGCGCGCCGATTGCTGGCCGACCAGCTGGCGGCGGTAATCGGCCTTGCCGACCAGGATATTCGACGCCGACAGGTTGACCAGCACAGTCGCCCCAGCCAAAGCGGCGAAGGACGACGGCGGGATCGGCACCCACACGTCCTCGCAAATCTCGATATGGAATTTGAGCAGCGGCAGGTTCTCCAGTTCGAACAACTGGTTGGCGCCAAACGGCACGCGCTGGCCGAGCAGCGTGATCTCGCTGGAAATCGCCTCATCGGCGGCGCTGAACTGGCGCGCCTCATAGAACTCGCCGTAGTTGGGCAGGTAGGACTTCGGCACCACGCCGCGAATCACCCCGCCCGACACCACAATTGCGCAATTGAACAGCTGGTGGTCGACACGCAGCGGCGCCCCCACCACCAGCGCCGACGGAATGCGGCTCGACGCCTCGACCACGGCCTGCAGACCCTGCAGCACCCCATCCAGCAGCGCGCGCTGGTGGAACAAATCGTCGCAGGAATACGCCGACAGCCCCAGTTCCGGGAACGCCACCAGCACAGCGCCCTTACCTGCCGCCTGCTCTGCCAACTCAATCGTCTGCGCCGCATTGAACAGCGGATCAGCCACCCGGCAGCGCGGCACGCCGACAGCCACGCGGGCAAAATCATGGTGATACAGATTATGGAAAGAATGCGACATAACTCAGCAAGGCCAATGTTGATGGCGAAGATTTTAACATTGCCCCGCGCCCAACGTACGGCCGAGCCCGTGTCCCACCTTGGGGTCACACCCGTTTTGAGACACGAGCTGAGCCACATTCCTCTCGAGCTCGTGTCCCATTTCGGGTGTGACCCCATGGTGGGACACGGGCTGGGCTGTATTTGGCTAGAATGGCTGGATGGAATATCGAACCAGCGTCCTTTCTTCCCTTGCCGACGTCGAACCAGTTCAATGGGACCGGCTGACGGCGGGCAATCCCTTTGTCTCACATGCGTTCTTGCATGCATTGCATGAATCCGGCAGCGCGACGGCGGAAACTGGCTGGCAGCCGCAATTCCTGGCCGTGCATGTCGGCGAAGAACTGGTGGCTGCGATGCCGCTTTACGTCAAGGCGCATTCTTACGGCGAATACGTGTTCGACTGGGCCTGGGCCGATGCCTATCATCGCAATGGCATCGAGTACTACCCCAAGCTGCTGTCGGCGGTTCCTTTTACGCCGGTCACTGGCCCGCGCCTGCTGGCGCGCGATGCATCGGCACGAACGGCGCTGGTGCAATTCCTGCGCGAGCAGCAGCAAGCTGCCGGCATGTCTTCCACCCATATACTCTATCCGCCGCAGGACGAGGCAGAGCAACTGGCGAAAGCCGGCTTCATGCTGCGCAGCGGTGTGCAATTCCACTGGCTGAACCCGGGCTACGAAAATTTCGGGCAGTTCCTGGAGACGCTGGAGCATAAGAAGCGCAAGAATATCCGCGCCGAACGCCGCAAGGTGCGCGAAGCCGGCATCACCATGCGTCAGGTTCGAGGCCAGGAGACCACGGAGCAGGACTGGCGCTTCTTCCACCGCTGCTACAGCAATACCTACGCCGAGCACCGCTCCTCGCCCTACCTGAACCTGGATTTCTGGCTGCGGCTGGCTCGCACCATGCCGCAGAACCTGCTGCTGGTGGTCGCCGAGCGCGATGGGCGGCCGGTGGCCTCATCGCTGGTGGTGCACACTGCAGACACACTGTACGGCCGCTACTGGGGCGCGATGGAACACATCCCCTGCCTGCATTTCGAAACCGCTTATTACCAGCCGCTTGAATTCTGCATCGCCAACGGCATCCAGACCTTTGAAGGCGGCGCCCAGGGTGAGCACAAGATGGCGCGCGGCTTCCTGCCGCAGAAGACCTACTCGGCCCACTGGCTCGCGCACCCTGCCTTCAGCGATGCGGTGGAGCGCTTCCTGGAACGCGAGACAGGGGGCATCGACGACTATCTCAGTGAGCTGAACGAACGCACGCCTTTCCGCCGCTAGCTAGCGCGGCGGCCGCTCGATACTACCCCGCTGGCCCGGCACCGGCTGGATGCCGGCTTCGTCATCGTCCAGCTCCTCCGCCGCCAGCGCCGTATTGGCCGGTCCATGCAGCACAGAGCCGTCGGCTGAAAAGCGCGAGCCGTGGCAAGGGCAATCCCAGGAATGCTCGGCTGGGTTCCAACTCACCGCGCAGCCGAGATGGGTGCATGCCGCCGACATCGCATGCAAGCCGCCGCCGTCGTCGCGATACACTGCCAGCTTCTTCGCGCCGCGGTTCAGGATGGCGCCGTGCCCCGGTGCGATTTCCACCGCCGACTCGACCTCGCCGCCGCGCAGCCAGTCGCCGTACTGCGCCAGCGTATTGACCTGCTCCTGCATGAATTCCGTCACGCCCTGGAAAGGCTTGCGCGACGGGGCGTACAAGTCGGCCCAAGGATTTTCGCGGCCCATGACCAGGTCGCGCACGATCATTGCGCCCAGCGTGCAGTTCATCATGCCGGTGCCGGAATCGCCGCTGATCACGTACACATGGTTGTCGTCCATTGGATTGCGCCCAAGGAAAGGCAGCCCGTCTGCGGGTTCCATCACTTCGCCGGACCAGCGCAGCGTTACCGCGCCCGCCATGGGGAAGTGCTGGCGCACCCACGCCTCCAGTTGGTCGTGCCGGTGGCGCGGATCGTGGTCTTGCCCGACCTTGTGGTCGCAGCCGCCGACCACCAGCACATCATGTCCCGGGCTGGCCGCACTCGACTCGAGCCGCACGTAGTAATAGGGATCGCCGGTATCCCACAGCAGCATGCGCGGCACCGAACCGCGCGGTACTTCAACGCCGATCACATAGGTACGGTAACCGCTTTGCTTGGTGTGCAGGACGACGCGGTTGTTGAACGGGGAATTGGTCGCCACCACGACGGAACGGGCCACCACCCTGCCCCCGGCCGCGTCCACATGCAGGCGTTCGCCCACGCGGTCGATGCTGGTGGCGCGGCTGCCGCAAAAAATACGCCCGTCGCGCCGGCGGATGCAGCCGGACAATCCGGCGAGATATTTCAGCGGATGGAATTGCGCCAGTTGTGCAAACCGCACGCAGCTTCCGCTTTCAAACGGCAGGCCAGGTACCTGCGGCATCAACTCGGTTTCCAGCCCGGCGCGGGTAGCGGCCTCGCATTCGAGCCGGATCGCTTCGGCGGCGCCGGTTGCCGAGTACAAATAGCCATCCAGCCGCTCGAAATCGCAGTCGATGCCCTCGCTGCCGACGATGGTCGCCACCTGGTCGATCGCAGCCATCTGGCCCGCCGCCACCAGCCGGGCGTTCACGGAGCCGAAATCGCGTTCGATACCGTGGTACCACTCGTCCGGCGGCATCAGGTGGGCGGTGGTGCGGCCGGTTTCGCCGCTGCCCAGTTCACGCGCCTCCAGCACCACGACGCGCTGCCCCTCCAGCGACAGCAGGTAGGCCGTCGTCAGGCCGGCAATGCCGCCGCCGATGACGCAGGTGTCGGCCTGCACTTCGCCGCTCAGCTCAGGCAGCGCGACGGTGGGGGCGGTCTTCGCCCAGATCGACAATGAACCTTCCATTTCGCGTCCTCCCAGCAAGGGTGTCCGCCAACGACTATACAAAAAAAGCGCCCCGCGGGGCGCTTTCTTCGATCAGGCCAGGAATCAGCCTTCTTGCTTGGCGGCTTGGGCGACGCCGTGCATGATTTCTTTCTTGGCTTCTTCAGGACCGTACCAGCCTTCAACCTTCACCCACTTGCCTGGCTCCAGGTCTTTGTAGTGTTCGAAGAAGTGCTGGATCTGCTGCAGGCGCAGGTCTTGCAGGTCTTCCGGCTTTTGCCAGTGCTTGTAGATCGGCAGGATCTTATCGACTGGAACGGCCAGGATTTTCGCGTCTTCGCCGGATTCGTCGGTCATCTTCAGCACGCCGATCGCGCGGCAACGCACTACCACACCCGGGATCAGCGGGAATGGAGTGATCACCAGCACGTCGACCGGGTCGCCGTCGTTGGACAGGGTGTTAGGGATGTAGCCGTAGTTGCATGGGTAGTGCATGGCGGTGCCCATGAAACGGTCGACGAAGATGGCGCCGGATTCTTTGTCTACTTCGTACTTGATCGGATCCGCGTTCATCGGGATCTCGATAATGACGTTGAAATCGTTCGGCAGGTCTTTGCCGGCCGGTACTTTATTCAGGCTCATGATTTTCCTCGGGTTAATGCTTTTTTGGACAGTCTAACCTTGCAATTATAGCGAAGTGCGCGCCGTTTGTGCAGCGCAGCACATTCACAAAATAGTTGCCAAGGCGCACTGGCGATAGTGGTTCGCCGCTTCTTCGGGCTGGGACAGCGCTTCATGCATCTGCGCCAGCTTGAGGTGGGATTCGCGCACCATGCGCGCTTCGGAGGCGTCGGACAGGGCTTGCTCCAGGTAGCGCTGGGCCTTGCCCCACAGCTTTTGCTTCAGGCACAGCGAACCCAGGGTCAACGCCAGTTCCGCGTCGTTCGGGCGCTCGCGCACCCAGCCTTCGCAATGCTCGATCTGCACCAGCAGCGCGGCGGAACCGACCGGAGCGGCGGCGTCGCGGTAGGCGCGCAGCACGCGCTCGTCCCAGTTGGCTGCCAGCGATTCTTCGCAGACCACGCGGGCTTCGTCGTGCAGGCCACGGGCGTTGAGGGCGGTGGCGGCGCGGCAGGCTACGTATGGCTTGAGGCGGTCGGCCGTCGGGATCGTGGCCCAGACGCGCTGCAGCGATTCCGCATCATGCGCGTTATCGGACAACAGGTCGTCGTAAGCCAGTTCGCGCAGGCGCGCGGACAGCGCCGGATGCAGGGCCTTGTGCTTGTCCAGCAGGCGCACCAAGCGCAGCACTTCCGGCCAGTTCTTGGCTTGCTGCTCGGCCTTCAGGGACCATTGCAGGGCGTGGATGTGGCGGGTGCCGCTGGCATTCAGTTCACGCACGGCTTCCAGCGCAGCTTCCGGCTGGTGGTCGTCGACCAGCAGTTCGGTCACGGTCATCAGGCGCGCGGTTTTCATGCTGTTGTCGCTGGCGATGCGGGCCAGCCACTGGTCGCGGCGGGCCTGCTGGCGCATGCGGTGCGCAGCGCGGGCGCCGATCAGGGCGGCGACGCCGGCGTTTTCCGGCAGTTCGGCAGCGCGCAACGCTGCTTTTTCGGCATGGCCAAAGCGGCCTTCGAACAGGGCTTTCAGCGCGTCGCGCAGGCCCTTGTTGCCATCGCGTTCACGCTTGTTCTGCCGATAGGCGGCTACTTTGCGCGGCATGTTCACGGTGGCGTTGAAGGCGCGCACCAGGAAGTACACCAGCATGAAAGATGCCGCCAGCAGCACCAGGAAGAAGTTCAGCGACAGGTCGACCCGGTACGGCGGATAGAACAGCACCACGTTGCCAGGGTTGAAGCGAGCCGTCACGGCGATACCGATGGCCGCGGCCATCATGACAACGAGCCAGATAAAGAGACGCATTATGGCTTCGCCTTGTAGTTACGTACTGCGTTCAGGCTGTCTGCCAGCGTCGGCATTTCGATCGACAGGTTGCTGCCTTGCAGTTGGCGCAGCAGCTGCTGTGCGCTCTTGGTCTGCGCGGTCTTGGTGTCGAAGTACTTGGTCAGTGTCTCCTGCGCGGCCAGCAGGTCGGCGCGGAAGGCGGCTTCATTGCGGGACAACAGGGCCATGCGGGCGTTCAGCAGGCGCAGTTTCAGGTTTTCGCGCACGAAGAAGGATTCTTCCGGCGCCAGCATGATGGCGTCCGGCGTATCGACGCGGCGCACGCGGATCAGGGTCGACACTTCCGACCACATATCGCTGCTCCACTCCTGCCAGACGGTCTTCAGGCGATTGCCCCAGCTGTCCTGGTCTTCGGCGGCTGGCGCAGGTGCGGCATCCTTGCCCTTGCCTTTCGCCTTGGCTGGCGCGGCGGGCTTGCGCTCCGGCGGCGCCGGCGGGGTTGGCTTGGCGTCGGACATCATCGGCAGGCCGTCGACCTGGGCGATCACGTTATCCAGGCGCACGGCCAGGCCGACGGAATCGACGTTCGGCAGCGCCTTCAACTTGTCGATGTCCTTGGCGATGGCGCGGCGGATGGTGATGAATTGCGGCTTGTCGGAACGGGACAGGCTGCGGTCGGCGTTCTGCAGGGCGATCAGGGCGCCCGGCACGTTGCCGGCCAGTTGCAGCTGCTGGCTGGCGGTGGACAGCACTTGCTCGATTTCGGCCAGTGCCCACTCGTCGCGGTTCTTCGACATGTCCTGGTACAGCTGCTCCAGCGCCAGTTGCTGCGCTTGCGCTTCCTGCTGGCGGTTTTCCAGCACGCCTACTTTCAGCTGGATCTCCTTGGCAGTTTCCTGCACGTTCTTGGCGAGCTGGCTGGTCTGGCCGTTCAGGCTATCGCCCTGCTGCAGGCGGCGCGCCATTTCCTCGCGCAGGCGGAACACCTGGTTCTTGGAATAGAAGGCTTGCGCGGCCAGCAGGATGCCGATCACCACCACGGCGATGGTCAGCGGCTGGCGCAGGGCGTCGCGCTCCTGGGCCGGCGGGTTCGCTGGCGCAGCTGGGGCGGAGATCGGGGTTTCGGCGGCCGGCGCAGATTGTGGAGCCGGCGGGACGTTGTCAGTTTGGTTAGGCAAATCGTTCATGGACGTGATTGTAACGCGGCGAGCACCCGTTCGTCGCCTGATCCTGTCAGGGTCACATTCTGGAAGCCCAACTCCCGCGCCGTCTCGGCGATCCGGGAATGGGGGACGATGAGGTGATGATGTTGCATAGTTGCAACGATTGTCAACTTGTTTAATTGATTTAACAGGCCGGCAAGACCGCGCAGGGCTTCGGAACTGGTGATGATCCAGTCTGCGCCCTCGTCTGCCAAGGCAGCCAGGCGCACCGCCAGCGCTGGCGTCAGCGGCGGAATCGCGCGCCGGTAAGCCGGCAGGATGGTGACTTCGGCGCCGGAGGCGCGGAAGGCGTCGGCCATCAGTTCGCGGCCCGACTCGCCGCGCACGATCAGGACCTTGGCGCCGCGCAGGGCTGGCAGGTCGAGCGCTTGCAGCAGGTGTTCGGTGTCGCTGTGGGCGGGGTCGGCCGGGCTGGCGATCCGGCTGGCGGGGACGCCTTTGGCGATCAGGGCTTGCCGGCTGCCCTCGCCTACGACGGCGGCTTGCAGGCCTTTGGGCCATGCCGGGATGTGGGCGAAGGCGGCGTCGATGGCGTTCGGGGAGACGAATGCGGCCAACTGGTAGCTGGCAAGCTTGGCCAGCGCTGCGCTTAACGGGGCCTGATCGGGCAGCGGGGTGATTTCAAGCAGGGGCAGCACCTCCACCTCGCGGCCGAGGGCGCGAATGCGGCTGGCCAGGGGTTCGGCCTGGGCTTGCGGGCGGGTGAGGATGACTCGGCTTGGCATTTAAACCCGGTAAATCTGGGTCAGGCCCAAGGGTCTGACCCGCGTGTGCTGGCGTTGCTGGATTTTGCTGGCATCCTGGGCGGATCAGGCCGAGGGGGCGGCGTTGGGGTTCATGGCGTCGGCTTGCTCGGCGGCGCAAACGGCGAGGATGGCTTCGGCGTCCTGGGCGCGCAGTTGCTCGGCGGCTTGGGCGCCCAAGGCTTCGGCGTCGGTGGCGGCGCCGGTGACTTCGGCGCGGGCGACGCGGGTGCCGTCAGGGGTAGCGACCATGGCGCGCAGGTGCATCTGGCTGCCGTCTACCTTGGCGAAGGCTGCCAGCGGGACCTGGCAGGAGCCGCCAAACACCTTGGAGACCTTGCGTTCTGCCGTCACGGCTTGCGCGGTCGGCAAGTCGTTCAACGGCGCCAGGATGGCTTTCATGTCCAGGCCGTCCTTGCGTTCTGCGATTTCGATCGCCATCGCGCCCTGCCCTGCGGCCGGCAGCGAATCTTCCGGCGCCAGCAGCGATTTGATGCGCTGCGGCAGGCCAAGGCGTTTCAGGCCGGCGGCGGCCAGGATGATGGCGGCGTAATCGCCGCGGTCCAATTTGCCCAGGCGGGTATCCAGGTTGCCGCGCAAAGGCTTGATGACCAGCTGCGGGTAGCGCGCCGAAATCAGGGCCTGGCGACGCAGGCTGCTGGTGCCAACGATGGCGCCGGCCGGCAGGTCGGCCAGCGAGGAGTAATCGTTCGAAACGAAGGCGTCGCGCGGGTCTTCCCGTTCCAGCACTGCCGCCAGGGCGAATCCTTCCGGCAGTTCCATCGGTACATCCTTCAGCGAGTGGACGGCCAGGTCGGCACGGCCCTCTGCCATCGCCACCTCCAATTCCTTCACAAAAAGGCCCTTGCCGCCTACCTTCGACAGGGCGCGATCGAGGATCTGGTCACCCCGGGTTGTCATGCCCAGGATCTCGATGCTGCACTGCGGATATAATTGAGACAAGCGCGCGCGAACATGCTCGGCCTGCCACATGGCGAGGCGGCTTTCGCGCGATGCGATCACCAATTTGGAAGGGTGCTGTTGGGCCATTTCGGGAGTATTCAAAACCAGTTCTTTCGCTGTTGCTAGCGCCAAACCGGCGTTCACCAGTTTATTGCGCATGATTGGGACCACAAATTCTAGCATGCGCGCCCCTATGCAGACTGCGGCCACAAGCCTTTTGCACGACCATTCTTATCTTTTGATTGATTAACTATGGCAAATCAAGTAAGTGCAACAGACGAACAAAACCAGAGCGTTGATAAAGACGCCCCATTGAAAGAAGATATCCGCCTGCTGGGCCGCCTGCTGGGCGACGTCCTGCGGGAACAGGAAGGCGAAGAAGTATTCGCCGTCGTCGAGACCATTCGCCAGACCGCCGTCCGCTTCCGCCGCGAAGCCGATGCCGGCGCCGCCAAGGAACTGGACGGCATGCTGAAGATCCTGACGCGCGAGCAGACCATTACGGTGGTGCGCGCCTTTTCCTACTTCTCCCACCTGGCCAATATTGCGGAAGACCAGCATCACATCCGCCGCCGCCGCGCCCACCTGCTGGCCGGCTCGGCGCCGCAACGGGGCAGCATCAGCTTTGCGCTCGACAAGCTGAAAGAATCCGGCGTCGAACTGGACACCGTGACCAGCTTCTTCAAGGAAGCCTTGATTTCCCCCGTCCTGACCGCCCACCCGACCGAGGTGCAGCGCAAGTCCATCCTGGACGCGGAACACGATATCGCCCGCCTGCTGGCCCAGCGCGACCTGCCGCTGACGCCAAAAGAGAGCAGCGCCAACCTGCACATGCTGCGCGCCCGCATCGCGACGCTGTGGCAGACCCGCATGCTGCGCTACTCCAAGCTGACCGTGGCCGACGAAATCGACAACGCCCTGTCCTACTACCGGATCACCTTCCTGCGCGAGCTGCCAGCCCTGTACGACGATATCGAGACCGAGATCGCCGAGCATTACGGCCCTGCGCCTGCCATCGACGCTTCGTACGTGCAGATGGGCAGCTGGATCGGCGGTGACCGCGACGGCAACCCGAACGTCAACGCCGGCACCATGCAGCACGCGCTGGAACGCCAGGCCACCACCATCCTCGACTTCTACCTCGACGAAACCCACGCCCTGGGCGCCGAGCTGTCGGTGTCGACCCTGATGATCGGCTGCTCGGACCAACTGCAAGCCCTGTCCGACGCCTCGACCGACACTTCCGACCACCGCAAGGACGAGCCTTACCGCCGCGCCCTGATCGGCATGTATGCCCGCCTAGCCGCCACTGCGCGCGCCCTCGGCGCCACCAATATCCTGCGCAAGGAAGTCGGCCATGCCGAGCCATACCCTTGCCCTGCCGATTTCTCGGCCGACCTGCAGGTGCTGATCGATTCGCTGGACGCCAACCACGGCTCCGTGCTGGCCCGCCCTCGCCTGACCACGCTCAAGCGCGCGGCCGACATCTTCGGCTTCCACCTGGCATCGCTGGACATGCGCCAGTCGTCCGACATCCACGAGCGCGTGCTGGCCGAGCTGTTCGCCAAGTCCGGCGTACAGGCCGACTACTCGGCGCTCGACGAAGATGCCAAGGTCAAGCTGCTGCTGTCGGAGTTAGCGCAACCACGCCTGCTGTATTCGCCGTACATCGACTACTCGGACGAGACCACCTCGGAACTGACCATCCTGCGCACGGCGCATGACATCCGCCAGCGTTACGGCAAGCGCGCCATCCGCAACTACATCATCTCGCACACCGAGACCGTGTCCGACCTGCTGGAAGTATTCGTCCTGCAGCAGGAGACCGGCCTGCTGCGCAAGGGCGCCGATGGCGAATACATCTCGGACCTGATGGTGATCCCGCTGTTTGAGACCATCCCCGACCTGCAGCGCGCTGCCGGCATCATGGAAACCCTGATGGCGGTGCCGATGGTGCAGAAGCTGATCGCCAAGCAGGGCATGATCCAGGAAGTCATGCTGGGATACTCCGACTCCAACAAGGACGGCGGCTTCATGACCTCCAACTGGGAGCTGTACAAGGCCGAACTGGCCCTGGTGGAGATCTTCGCCAAGGCTGGCGTCAAGCTGCGCCTGTTCCACGGCCGCGGCGGCACCGTCGGCCGCGGCGGCGGCCCAAGCTACGAGGCGATCCTGGCGCAGCCGAAAGGCACCGTCAACGGCCAGCTGCGCTTGACCGAACAGGGCGAAATCATCGCTTCCAAGTTCTCCAACGCCGAAATCGGCCGCCGCAACCTGGAGCTGCTGGTCTGCTCCACGCTGGAAGCGAGCCTGATGCCCCAGCCGGCCGATGCCTGCCACGGTCCACGCCTGGCCGGCTTCGAAAAAGCGATGGCGGAAATCTCCGAACTGGCTTACAAGGCGTACCGCAACCTGGTGTACGAAACCCCGGGCTTCACCGACTACTTCTTCGCGGCCACCCCGATTGCGGAAATCGCGGAACTGAACCTCGGTTCGCGCCCGGCTTCCCGTAAATCGACGCGCCGCATCGAAGACTTGCGCGCCATCCCCTGGGGCTTCAGCTGGGGCCAGTGCCGCCTGCTGCTGCCGGGCTGGTACGGTTTCGGTTCCGCCATCGCCGCCTGGATCGCGGCCGGCAACAAGGAAGAACGCACCGCGCAGCTGCGCGACATGTTCCAGCACTGGCCGTTCTTCGCCACCCTGCTCTCCAATATGGACATGGTGCTGGCCAAGACCGACCTGGCGATCGCCTCGCGCTACGCCGAGCTGGTGACGGACAAGGAACTGCGTGAACGCATCTTCAAGCGCATTACCGAGGAATACCACCAGACCCTCGGCTGCCTGGAGGCGATCACCGGCACCACGGACCGCCTGGCAGGCAACCCGCTGCTGGCGCGCTCCATCACCAACCGCTTCCCTTACCTCGATCCGCTGAACCACCTGCAGGTGGAACTGATCAAGCGCCGCCGCGCGCTGGGTAATGAGGAGGACAGGCTCGATCCGCGCGTCAACCGCGGCATCCACCTGTCCATCAATGGCGTTGCTGCCGGCCTGCGCAACACCGGCTAAACGCCTTTGGCAAACGGGCCCGGAAAATTTCCGGGCCCGCTTAGCAAAAAATCTACAGATAAGTCATAATCATGCGCTTCCATATGAGGAGATCGTATGTTCCGCCTGACGCTGTTAGCTGCACTGCTGTTGCCCTCCCTCGCCCTGGCTGAAGACCAGGTCCGCAAGTTCGATACCTTCTACGGCATCAATGTCAAAGGCCCGGTGAGCGTCTACGTTGAAGTCGGCAAGCCGCAATCGGTGACCATCAGCGGCGAGCCGGATTTCATCCGCCGCATCAACGCCGACGTCAATGGCGGCGTACTGCGCGTCGTGTACGACGAAACCAAGCGCACCTCCAACAAGGAAAACAACCGCATCACCGTGACCGTGCCGGCGCTGACCAGCTACCGCATCCTCGGTGCCGGCGAATCGCGCGTGACCAATATCAGCGGCGAACGGATCGACATCAGTTTTGAAGGCGCCGGCGCCATGTACGCCAGCGGCAAGGTCAAACTGCTGCGCATGAAATCGCAGGGCGTGGGCCAGGTCACCCTGAAGGACCTGCACGCCGAACGCGCCGACATGGACGTCAACGGCATGGGCGACCTGACCGTCTACGCCAGCGATACCCTGAACCTGGTCGCCAACGGCATGGGCAGCATCAAGTACTTCGGCCACCCCAAGCATTTCAACAAATCGGCCAATGGCCTGGGCAGCATCACCGCCGGCGACTGATCAGACGCGCACCAGCCGCGCGTGGGGCAGCTCGCGCGTGGCGACATAGCCCATCGAACGGTAAAGCCCCTGCGCCCGGGCGTTGGCCGCGCCGACATGCAGCATGGGGCGCACGCCCTGCTGCTGCATGCCATACATGATGTATTCCACCAGCCGCCGTGCATAGCCTCGCCCCGTGAAGTCAGGATGGGTGCACACCGCACTCACCTCGCGCAGCTGGCCCAGGTCCATGCGTTCCCCGCTCAGCGCAATCAGCCTGCCGCCTTCATCGTGCATGCCGGCGTACTTGCCCATCTCACCTGTGCGCGAGCGGAAGTAACCGGGAAAGGCGATATTGGTCAGCTCCACCATCGCCGGATCATCGGCAGCCAGCACGCGGATTGCGGAGGCGTCGGGCGCCTCGACGGGACCGCCTTCGTACACCATTTGCAGCACACCGGACAGCGGCTGCAGCGACCAGCCCTCCGGCAGCGATGGCATCGCACCAAGAAAATAATAGCCGTCGCCCACGCCGGCCAGGTCCTCTGCGGACAGCGTCACACCCTGCTCCGCCACCGCGCAAAACGGCGCCACCTCGGCCGGATAGCGGCAGGCCGCACCTGTCGGAATGTTAAAATGTTGCTGTGCGCTATTCAGCGCGGCCCAGATCGGGTTTTCCAATTCCTGCATGTGAGTTCCAATGTCTAATTTCCCAGCCTGCCCAAAATGCCAGTCCGAGTATACCTATGAGGACGGCGATAACTTTGTTTGCCCTGAATGCGCCCACGAGTGGCCAAAACAGGCCGCCGAAGCAGCTCCCGAAACCGCACGCGTCTACAAGGACGCCGTCGGCGCCATCCTGCAAGATGGCGACACCGTCACCGTGATCAAGGACCTGAAACCAAAAGGCTCCGGCGGCGTGATCAAGCAAGGCACCAAGGTCAAGAACATCCGCCTGGTCGACAGCGACCACGACATCGACTGCAAGATCGACGGCTTCGGCGCCATGAGTCTGAAATCGGAATTTGTCCGCAAGGTCTGACCATTACAATTTGAGAATATTTTCTAACAATATTCCCGTATAGTCTCCGGAAACAATTCTCATTTCCGGAGACTGCCCATGAAGTCTGCTTCGCTTGCGCTGGCCATTGCCCTGGCCCTGCCCTTCGCCGCCACCTACGCCGCCGGTCCGATGGGTGAAGGAAGGTCAGAGTCCAGTACCATGACCGGCATTAACGCAGCAGGTGAATGGGTCGGCGAGATCAAGGATGA
Organism: Massilia eburnea; assembly: GCF_009720745.1. GTDB lineage: Bacteria > Pseudomonadota > Gammaproteobacteria > Burkholderiales > Burkholderiaceae_D > Rugamonas > Rugamonas eburnea. Next base: position 220,323 of record NZ_WNKX01000001.1, read on the forward strand.
AGATGGCCGCCGCCGCGCCATCCTGATGTCCCATGGCCGGCATATCGAACTCGGCACCCTCGGTGGCAGCGACAGCACCGCCAATGCCGTCAACAACCAGGGCGTCGTCACCGGCGGCGCACTCACCGCCGGCAACGCCTGGCACGCCTTCCGCTACGACGAAGCCCTTGGCATGCGCGACCTCGGCACGCTGGGCGGCACCAGCAGCGTCGGCACCGCTCTCAATCAGTCCGGCCATATCGTCGGCTATGCCGACACCGCGGACGGCAACTACCACGCCTTCGTCGACACCGGCATCACGATGCTGGACCTGGGCACCTTCGGCGGCAAGAACAGCTACGCCACCGCCATCAACGGCGACGGCTACGTGGTCGGCGCCGCCCAGCTGCCGAACGGCTACCGCCGCGCCTTCCTGTACAAGCCAGGCAGCGGCATGATCGAACTCCCCACGCTGGGCGGCCGCGTCAGCGTAGCGACCGGCGTGAACGACCACGGTGTCGTCGTCGGTGCATCTGAAATGCCCGACCGCAGCTGGCATGCCTTCATGTACGAGCATGGCCGCATGATCGACCTTGGCGCCATGATCGCCCAGGGCTCCAGCTTCGCCAACGGCATCAACAACCACGGCGATATCGTCGGCACCGTACGCATCAAAGACCACGATGCGCCGCACACCTTCATTTACAAGAACGGCCAGATGCAGGTACGCTCGGGATATGAAAGCCTGTACCTGACCCGCGACATTACCGAAGACGGCACGGTGATCGGTTCGTCCTACACAGGCCACGTGCTGAAATCCAATTCACTCGATTCGGCACGTCCGGACCATGGGCTCAAGCCGGTTGACTGGCTCACCCTCGGTTTCCTGGCCATTATCGCGGCCGTGGCAGCGTTCAAAGTGCGCGACCGTATTCGCAAAGGATTCGACTTCGGCATCAAGATGCTGTCGCTGGCATGATGCGCAGCGCTTCCCTGAAATTGTCCGCGCGCCTGGCCCCCGTATTGGCGCTGGCTGCTGCGCTGTTGGCGGGCGCAGCCCAGGCCGGCCCGTTCGGCGGATCGATGTCCGAATCCATCGTCGCCAAGGACACGAACCCGGCCGGCGACACGATCCTCGAGTCGATCACCGGCTACGGCGCCCGGCAAGCCTTCCTGCGTTCCGGCGGCCAGCGCTACGACATCGGCACGTTTGGCGGCGAAGAAAGCACGGCAGCCGCGATCAACGGCGCGGGCGTCGTCACGGGCTCCGCCCAGGCGGCCGACTTCACCTGGCACGCCTACCGCTTCGACAAGCGCAACGGCCTGCGCGAACTCGATACGCTGGGCGGCGCCAGCAGCGCGGGCACCGCAATCAATGAACAAGGCCACATCGCCGGCCATGCGGACACTTACGACGGCAGCTACCACGCTTTCATCGACACCGGCATCACCATGCTGGACCTGGGCACTTTCGGCGGCAAGAACAGCTACGCACTGGGCATTAATGACCATGACGTTGTAGTGGGAGCCGCCGACCGCGCCAATGGCTTTCGCCGCGCCTTCATGTACAAGCCCGGCATCGGCATGATCGAGATCCCGGACGTCGGAGACCGACACAGCGTCGCAATGGCCGTCAACGATCACGGCGTCGTAGTCGGCACCATGCAGATGCCAGATCGCAGCTGGCACGCATTCAGCTACGACGGCCTGCGCACAGTGGACCTGGGTGTGATGATGAACCGGGGGAACAGCTTCGCCACCGCAATCAACAACAATGGCGACATCGTCGGCAACGTGCGCGTCTGGGGCCGCGACGCCCCGCTGGTTTTCGTGTACAGCAAAGGCCAGATGCAGGTGCGCGACAACTTCGGCCGCTTCGATCTCGCCCGCCGTATCACCGACGACGGCCAGATCATCGGCGCCGGCGCCATGGCAAGGCAAATGCGCGCAGCGCGCGTCGCGCACAACAAAGTGGAACCGCTCGGCTGGCCAGCGCCGGTGGACATGCTGACCTGCGCCTTCCTGGCTGTGCTGGCAACATTCTTCCTCTACAAAATCCGCGAACACCTGCGTGAAGGCATCGACTTCAGCAAGCGCTTGATGCTCTCCATCGCATGAAGATTTACGCACTCCTGCTGTTCATTCTCACGGCCGCCCTCACCGTGTCACCTCGCGCCAGCGCCTGCATCAACGAAATTGGCACGAACCACCGGGGCGAACGCATCTCGCCAATAAGTTACACAGGGCAGAATCTAAAGCCTTACCTGGCCACTCGAACAAACAAAGACAATTTGATCGCCTGGTCGCACAGGACCGTGGCGGCGACGCGCAAATCGCCTTCGTTCGATAATCTGATCAATCTATCCGCTGTCCTGATCCGATTCGGAAAACTTCCTGAGGCGGTGAAGCTTCTTCAATTCGTGGAGCAGAAGTATCCGGGCAATTACCAAACCGCTTCCAACATCGGGACTGCATACGAACTATTGGGGCGAAATGAAGATGCACTCAAATGGATCGTCGAGGGAGTGAAACGAAATCCCGAAGATCACTTCGGAACTGAATGGCTGCATATCCAGATCCTGAAGGCGAAATTGGGGCAACACCCAACGCCAGCACCAGGCCACTCTATTCTCAATCTCGATTTCGGCAATGACGCAATGCCGATACGGCCAGCGGCTCTACCATTCGGGAATGATGGCAAACAGCTTTCCTTATTTGCGGTCGGATATGCGCTGCGCTTCCAATTGCTGGAGCGGATAGAATTCGTCGCTGCGCCAGATCCAATGGTGGCTGGGATGCTGCTCGATTGGGCCAACCTTGAATTGCTTGCGGGTGCCGTGGAAACGGCCGATGTGCTGTATGACGCAGCCCTGCGATATGGCAGTTCAGAACGAACATTGATCGCGGCTCGTAAGAACGAGGTGAAACGAATTCTTGCGCAAGCAGGAACGAATGCCTCGCCCAAGGATGGGGAGTGCGAACTTTGCAACCCTCCTCTATTGAGAACTGAGCGCTAGGGAGGACATCATGTCACGATCCAAGATGGCAACCATCGTGCTTGTCCTCGTCATCCTATACTCAGGTGCTTACGTCGCTTCTCGATGGCGAGGCTTTATCGTCATGTATGACAGCCATTTCAAGGAAGATCGGATATCGGTCCGTGCTACCGGGCCAGGGATTGACGTGCGGACGAACCAACGCGGGCAATTGAAGAACCTGATCAATCCGTATGTTTTCAGGTTCTTTCTTCCCTTAGCAAAACTCGAGGACTTGGTCCGTGGTGGGAAAGCTCCGTATTAAGGACGCGGCTGGCGCGCGACATGCACCAGGCTTGTCATCGCATCCACGTACAGCGTGTTGTCGTCTGCGTAAAGCGGAAGCAGCGGCGTGACCGAAACCTGATTCAGCTTGGTCTTGCGCAGTTGCCCGCTGGCCGGATCCTTGAACACTGCGTAAGGTACGTCCTGGATTACGTACGGCTGGCCGTTGACATGGCCGATGATCATCAGCACGTGACCCGGCACCACGACAAGATCGCCCACCTCCGCTTGGGATAGCGCTTTCACGCGCGCCGCGTGGCTGTCGTCGGCGCTGAACAGGCGATGGTTCAACGATGCGCTGCTGCCTTGCAGGCCGGCGTTCGGTGGCAGGATCACGCCCATGCTGCGATACACCTCACCTGTCAATCCACTGCAATCACGCGCGTTGAACTGGTGTCCCCAGCCATAACGCTCGCCGAGGAATTTGAACGATTGGCGGATGATATTGGCGCGCGTCAGCGGCAGGTAGCCAGGCGCGGTATCGGCAGTGCGCCGCAGTAGCGCGTTGTTGAAGGCCAGCGAGCCGTCCGGCTGGCGTACCGGCAGCCGGACGGCCCACGAAGCGTAAGTACCGGCGCCGTTGACAGTTTCCCCTGGCAGCACTTCCGCATCGGGCAAGCTCACGCCCATATCAAGATCAAGCTGCGACACCTGCGGCGCTTCCGGTGTGAACACCGTACGCACCTGGTCGCCGGTGACCACCCTGCCCGGCTGCGCCTTGGTATAGCCGAAAACGGTTTCCGCCGCCCCAATGCCGATGTCGCTGCGCTTCACCCAGCCTGGGCCCTGGGTGCTGAACACCAGCAGCCACTGCTGGTCCGCGCTCTCATGGGCGACAATCACCGCTTCGCCCGGGAACAGGATGCCGCCCGTCAGGCTCTCATAATCGCGGTTGTCGCCGGAGGCGTAGAACGCGCGTTCCGACGGCAGCGTGCGCAGTGCTGTGCGGCGCACGCTCAGGCCGTGGCGCGCGGGCACGGTAGGGGGCACACGCTCCACTGCGGTATTCTGCCGCAGCGATTGCAGCAGCGCTTCTGACACTGGCTGGCCGGCCTCGTCGACTGCCAGCTTGACCGGCGACTGCTCCGCCTCCTTCACCCAAGTGGCAATTTGCGCCTGGCTCAAAGCAGGTGGGATGGCGGTCAGGTCGAACAATCCGCCTTGCGGGCCATAAACACGCCGGCGCTGCTCCGCAGTCTGCCTTGCGTCAAGCAGAACTGTGTTGGCGGCCGGGGCACGGCGTATCCAGAATTCAGGCGACAGCATTTCCTCATTAAATGCCGGCACCCCTGAGGGCGAGACGGTGGGCAGCACGACGGCAATTGCCGGGCCGGCCGCCACGGCTGCGGCGACCATCAACGACAGCAATCTCAATTTCATGCGCAATGTCCTCCCTTTAATGTGCTCGGCGACATTAATGTATATCAGCCTGCGCAAACGTGCTGACGGCATAAAAAAAGTAGGCCGAGGCCCCGTCTTTACCAATCTCGCAGACAGCGATGCTTATTGCACCTTGATCTTATACACTGCGATCGGATTCGTGCCGGACGCATAAATGTAGCCGCCGTTCGCATGAATCTCTCCGATATAACCGATCGCATTGAATTTGTACGTACCGTCGAGATTCACAGCGCCCCTTGACACCATGATATCGGTGACATTGGCAGGACTGATGCGGACAATGCCAGGCACGCCGCTAGAGGTCTTCGACACAAAGTACAAATTGCCCTGCGCGTCCGCAGTCATATTCATCATCGTGTCAGGGACAGTAATCGTGGTGACTACGCCGGCTGGGGTGATCTTCCGGAGTCCACTGACGCTGATCAAATCGCCGCTCACATACAGATTTCCGTTGGAATCGAGTGCCATCGACTGAATAAAGCTGCTGAAATCGAAGGACGCAGCCACGCCAGTACCATCGCTCTTTCCCTTAACGCCCGAGCCGGCAAGCGTCGTCACCACGCCAATATTCGAAATCTTCCGGATCGCCATATTCGTACGATCAGCGACGTACACGTTCTCGGATGCGTCCACGACAATTCCGCCTACATCGCCAGTTTCGGCCAAGGTGTCAGTGACATACACATTGTCGGTGGCCGTTCGCGTCAGGCGAAGGACCTGCGACTGGTCTGCAGTTTTCAAGACCGAAACGTAAATAAAGCCAGACGGAGCGACTGTAACTTTCCGGACCCTTAAGCCATCAATGCTCGCCCCGGTCGCATGATCCAGGAAAACCGCACGATGCATAATGCCTGCCGGATCAATGCGCATCAACTCCTCAGAGATGACCACCATTTCCGATCCGTCACTCTCAATCGAGAACGAATCGTAACCCCAGCTCGAGTCCCTGTTTCCGATATAGGTCGAGAAGGTCGCTTTCGTCAGCGGGCCATTGCATTTCAATGCAACATCGCTGACGTTGCTATTGATTACCGCTGTTCCCCTGTCAACGGTGCAGTCATAACCCTTCGGTTGTGCTTTCACCTTGACGTCGTAGCTGGATCCCGCCGCCAGATAGGTCCTGCCTTCGCTGAATTTGAAACTGGTGTCTCCAGCTGCCAGCGTTACGGTGCTGCCCTTTCCATCTTCCAGCACAATTCCTTCTGGCACCGGCGCCATGCTGGAGCCAGCCAAAGAATAGGTGACTACTGGCTGGGCTGGAGCTTGGGTGCTGCTGCCACCACCGCCACCGCCGCATGCCACCAGGGTCAATGCCGCCAGGCTGACAGCGACGTGCTTCGAAAGACAATTTTTACGCATAGATCTCGAGAAAAAGTGTTTGAATGAAAAGTTAATTCTGAAAAACCATTTATGTTATCAGAAAGAAATCATTACAGAAATGCAAATACCGTTATGGAATGCATATTGCACTTTTTGTGGGACTTTTTGACAACACCCCAGCCCGACCGGGATGCCGGGACAAAAAAAGGAAGCCGAAGCTTCCTTTCTTTAGCTCGCCGACCGGCGATTATTTCTCGGTCAGGAACGTCTTCAGCTTGTCCGAACGCGAAGGCTGGCGCAGCTTGCTCATGGCCTTGGCTTCGATCTGGCGGATACGTTCGCGGGTTACGTCGAACTGCTTGCCCACTTCTTCCAGCGTGTGGTCGTTCGACATTTCCACGCCATAGCGCATGCGCAGGACCTTGGCTTCGCGCGGGGTCAGGGAGTCCAGCACTTCCTTGATCACATTGCGCATCGATGCGTGCAGCGCGGCGTCCAGCGGCGCCAGCGTGGTGTTGTCTTCGATGAAGTCGCCCAGCTGGGAATCGCCGTCCTCGCCCATCGGGGTTTCCATGGAAATCGGCTCCTTGGCGATCTTCATGATCTCGCGCACCTTGGACTCCGGCATTTCCATCTTCTGCGCCAGGGTCGCCATATCCGGCTCGGAACCGGTTTCCTGCATGATCTGGCGCGAGATGCGGTTCATCTTGTTGATCGTTTCGATCATGTGCACCGGCACGCGGATGGTACGGGCCATGTCCGCGATGGAGCGGGTGATCGCCTGGCGGATCCACCAGGTCGCATACGTCGAGAACTTGTAGCCGCGGCGGTATTCGAACTTGTCCACCGCCTTCAGCAGGCCGATATTGCCTTCCTGGATCAGGTCGAGGAACTGCAGGCCGCGGTTGATGTACTTCTTCGCGATCGAGATCACCAGGCGCAGGTTGGCCACGGTCATTTCGCGCTTGGCGGTACGCGCACGCTTTTCGCCGGCAGCCATCTGCTTGTTGATCTTGCGCAGGTCGGCCAGCGGCAGCGCCACGCGCTCCTGCAGGTCGATCATCTTGTTCTGCAGTTCCTTGATGGCAGGGACGTTACGGCCCAGCACCGCGCTGTATGGATAGCCCGCGCTGACTTCGCCGTCCACCCAATCCAGGTTGGTTTCGTTGCCCGGGAAGACCTTGATGAAGTGGGCGCGCGGCATGCCGCAGCGGTTCACGCACAGTTCCAGCACGGCGCGCTCGATCGAACGCACCTGCTCCATCTGGCCGCGCAGGGTGTCGCACAGCTTTTCCACCACTTTCGCGGTGAAGCGGATGCCCAGCAGCTCGTTGGAGATGATGTCCTGCGCCTTCAGGTAAGCGGCATTGCCGTAGGCGGCCTTGCGCATCTTGTCGTACTGGGACGAGATCAGCGCGAACTTGGCCAGCGCGTCTTCTTTCAGCTGCGCCAGTTGCTCGGTGGAGTAGCCGGCTGCGCCGCCGTTGACGTCGCCGTCCTCTTCCTCTTCGTCCAGCTCTTCCTCTTCCTCGTCTTCATCGGAAGCGGCAGCGACCACCTTGGCAGGCGCCGGCGTTGGCGCGTCTTCATTCAGGTCGACAAAGCCGTCCACCACGTCATCCACCTTCATTTCGTCTTTTTCGATCTTCTCGGCCAGGGCCAGGATTTCGGAAATGGTGGTCGGGCAGGCGGAAATGGCCTGGATCATGTCGCGCAAGCCGCCTTCGATCCGCTTGGCGATTTCGATCTCGCCCTCGCGGGTCAGCAGCGCCACGGCGCCCATTTCACGCATATACATGCGCACCGGGTCAGTGGTGCGGCCGAAATCGGAATCGACGGTCGACAGCGCGGTGGCGGCAGCGGCTTCCACTTCATCGTCGCTGGCGGCGGTTGGCACGTTATCGGACAGCAGCAGCGCTTCCGCATCCGGCGCGCGCTCGTACACGGCGATGCCCATGTCGTTGAAGGTCGCGATGATGCCTTCAATCGCTTCCGGATCGACAATGTTTTCCGGCAGGTGGTCGTTGATCTCGGCATAAGTCAGGTAGCCGCGGTCCTTGCCCAGGTTGATCAGGTTCTTGAACTGGGTGCGGCGCTTTTCCAGCTCCTCGGCGTTGGCGCCTTCGGTCATGCCGAAAGCATCCATACCCTTGGCCTTGCGCTCGCGCGCCTTGGACGCTGCCTTCAGTTCGGCGCGCTCCACCGCGTTCAGCGCCGCCACTTCATCGTTCTCAGGGGTGAATTCGCTCGGCTTGCGGCCGCGGCGGCCCGGCACCTTCACTTGCGGCAGCAGGTAGCCGGACGTGTCGATCGATGCCAGCACGGCGGCGTCGCGCACTTCGGTCACGGCGGCGGGGCCAGTGGTCACGGTCACCGGCGCTGGTTCGGCGGCCTTTGGCTTGCGGCCGCGTTTTGCAGGCGCTGGAGCCGGCGCTTCTTCGGCGATCACTGCCAGCGACACCGGCTTGGCAGCGGCGGTCTTGCGGGCGCGGGTCTTCACGACCGGTTCGTCGGCCACTTCCACTGGCGCTTCAGCGGCCGGCACGGCGGCCAGGCGGCGGGATTTTTTGACAACAGTGACTTTGCCTGCTTCCTCTTGAGCGTTGTCGATCACATAGGAAAGGCTGGTTTTCGGCACGGCCAGCGGAGCGCTGGTGGTGGCAGATCCAGTGGATTTCTTGGCGGACAACGTCAGGGTCTTAGGTTTCGTCATTCAATATCTCTCTGCGCGCGCCCGAAGGTGCGCTTGGTCGAAGGCTCGGTTGTTCAGGGATAATCGGGAAAAGAAAAAGCCCGCTTGACCGGGCTCGATTCCGATGATTCAGTGATTAGAGAGGGCACATGCCCTGGAACTGGTCTACGAAGGGCGGCGTGGCCCCGGCCGAAAACTCTTTACCAAACTGAATTCGCACCGTCCTGCATTTGGTGCGTCTGTCATTATACAAGGATTTGTACTGCACTGCACTCATTAAATCGATAGCAAAACAACATCATGAGTCAAAACACAATGCTGTTCGGGGGCGCGTCGTGGTATGCTGGCGGCTCTTGATTAACCTATGAAGTCGATGAACACTAGCACTACCCCTCAGCCGCCGGCCGAAGAACAATCCGCCGCACCTGCCGCTCCAAATTCCGCACGCGCCCTGCTCAAGCAATTGCAGCAACAGTTTGCTCCCTTCCGCGACAGCCTGCCGCTGTCGATCGGCATCGACAAGCAACTGATCGCCGCGCAGCCGGAACTTAACCGCAAGCTGATGCGCGCCGCCCTGGGCATCCACACTTCCTCGCAGCGCTACCTGCGGGCGATGGAAAAAGCCACCGTGCGCTACAACCTGGATGGCAGCACCGGCGCTGAAGTCACCGACGAACACCGCAAGCACGCCAAGGAAACCCTGGCGGAGCGCCACAAGAAAGAAATGGAACGCCGCAAGGCCGAACGCGCCGCCGAGCGCGAGGCCGCAGCCGCCGTGGAAGCCGACCGCCGCCGCGCGGAGAAGCTGCAGGCGCTGACCGCCAAGTTCTCCAAGAAGTAATGAGCGACGCGCCGGAAGCCGTCTCCGAGCTGCCGCCGTATGATGGCATCCGGCTGGCAGATATCCGGCTCGTCAAATCCGCTGCCGATGCAGAGGCTGCGCAAGCGGCCCTGCTGGCGGCCGATGCCATCGGTTTCGACACCGAATCCAAACCCACCTTCGTCAAGGGCGAGAGCTCGGATGGCCCGCACCTGATCCAATTTGCCGATGACCGGCAGGCGTGGCTATTCCAGGTTGGCGACAACTTTCCCCACCTGGCTGCGGTCAAGGCAATCCTTGAATCGGATATGACGCTGAAGATCGGCTTCGGACTGTCCGACGACATCAAGCGCGTGCGGGCCAAGCTGGGAATCGAACCGTTGAAAGTGGTCGACCTGGGCGTGGTGCTGCGTGTCCCAGGGCAGAAGAATGACCTGGGCGCCAAAAGCGCTGTCGCCAAATACTTCGGCCAGACGCTGGCCAAGTCCAAGAAGATTTCGACCACCAACTGGGCGGCGCCGCGCCTGAACGAGAAGCAGATTCTCTACGCCGCGGATGATGCACAGGTTGCGCTGCGCGTGTACCGCCACTGGATCGGCATCGGCAATGTGCTGCCGCCGATCAAACCGCCCAAGCGCCCCAAAACCAGTAAACCAGCCGGATAGGCCGTCCCGCCATACCCGCAGGGTCAGACACTCGGCCCGCGGCCGCTGCTGGTTTTGGCGAGCATGCCGAGAACAGCCACCGCCCCTTCATCCCAAGCCTGCCCGTAATTCAGCCGGATACAGTTAGCGAATCTCCGCTTCGCACTAAACATCGGCCCCGGCGCAATACTGATCCCCTGCCCCAACGCCAGGCGATGCAGTTCCAAAGCATCCACCGATTCCGGCAGCACCACCCACAGAAAATAGCCGCCCTGCGGCTGCGTCACCCGCGTCCCAGCCGGAAAATGCGCCTCGATCGCCGCCAGCATCTTCTGCAACTGCCCCGCCAGCGCAACCCGCAGCTGGCGCAAATGCCGCTCATACCCACCCTGCCCCAGGTACTCAGCCAGCGCCAGCTGCGAAGGCATCGCCGCCGCCAAGGAGGTGGTCAGCTTCAAGCGCTCCACCTGCCGCGAGAAACGCCCTGCCGCCGCCCAGCCAACACGGAACCCCGGCGCCAGGCATTTCGAAAACGAACTGCAATGCATGACCAGGCCCTTGCTATCGAACCGTTTCGCCAGCGCCGGCCGCTGCGCCCCAAAATACAGCTCGCCATACACATCATCTTCAACCAGCGGCACATCGTGCGCCGCCAGCAGGTCGACCAGCGCCTGCTTTTTCTCCGGCGGCATCAAGCTGCCCAAAGGATTCTGAAAGCTCGTCATCAGCCAGCAGGCGCTTGGCTTGTGCTGTTCCAGCGCCGCTGCCAAGGCGCCAAGCTCGATACCCTCGCGCGGATGCGTCGCCACCTCCACCGCCTTGAGCCCAATGCGCTCCAGCGCCTGCAAGGCCGCGTAGAAGCTGGGCGACTCCACCAGCACCGTATCGCCCGGCCGCGCCACCGCCTGCAGGCACAGGTTCAGCGCCTCCAAAGCGCCGTTGGTGATGACGATATCGTCCGGCGCCACCTGCACGCCATCCAGCTGGTAGCGCAAAGCGATCTGGCGCCGCAATTCCGCATTCCCCGGCGACAGGTCCGCCACCGTGCTCCATGGATCGATATGACGCATGCTCGAAGCTACCGCACGCCCCAGCTTATTGAGTGGGAACAGCAAGGGACTCGGGAAGGCCGAGCCCAAAGGCACGATATCCGGCGCCCGGCTCGCCTCCAGCACCTGGAAAACCAGCTCGCTGACATCGACCAAGGTGGAAGCAGCATCGGGACGCGAGACCTCTGGCTCCGGTGTCGCCAACGCCCGCCGCGCGGCCACGTAATAACCCGACCGCGGACGCGACTCGATCAAGCCGCGCGCCTCCAGCTGGTAGTAAGCCTGGAACACCGTTGACGGACTGACGCCGCGCCGCTCCTGCTGCTGGCGCACAGAAGGCAGCTTCTCGCCCGGCCGCAGCACCCCGGCCGCCATCAAGCCTGCCAGCTCGTCGGCCAGCGCTTCATACAGCTTCAATCTGATACCCTCGCTCCATGGCTATTCTGAGCCTGTTATTCTTTGCCTTGCAGGCGTATCCTTAACGCACCCACAAGAAAAACGGATTCATCATGCGAATTTTCTCACGCATTTTGCCACTTGGCGCCCTGCTGCTGGCCAGCCACGCACTGGCTGCCCCGGGCGAACTGAAAGACACCATCGAACAGCGCGTCGCCGCCTGCGTCGCCTGCCACAAAGCCAACGAAACAGGCGACGCATTCTTCCCGCGTATCGCCGGCAAACCAGCGGGCTACCTGTACAACCAGCTGCTGAACTTCAAGGAAGGCCGCCGCCAGTACCCGATGATGACCTATATGGTCGAACAGCTGCCGGAGGCCTACCTGCGCGAAATCGCCCAATACTTCTCCGAACAACATGCCCCCTACCCGCCGCCGGCCGCCACCAGCGCCACGACGCAGATGATCGAGCGAGGCCGGGTGCTCGTACATGAAGGCGACCCCTCACGTAAAGTACCGGCCTGCATCTCCTGCCACGGCGACGCCATGACCGGCGTAACGCCATCCATCCCTGGCCTGATTGGCCTGCCGCGCGACTACATCAACGCCCAGTTCGGCGCCTGGCGCAACAAGAAACGCAAGGCGCATGCGCCCGACTGCATGGGCGAAGTGGCCAACCGCCTGAGCGAATCCGACGTGGCAGCTGTTTCCGGCTGGCTGGCCGCGCAGCCTGCCGATCCGAATATGCGCCCAGCCGCCTCCCTGCCAAAAGAGCTGCCAATGGCATGCGGCGGCATCCCCACACAGAAGAACGAAAAATGAACCGCAACACGAAAATCGCCATCGCCGTACCGCTGCTGCTGGTCGTCGCAGCGGTCGGCTTCATCTGGCCCAAACACGACAGAGGCCCGGCGCCAAGCGCAGCCTCGCTGAACATGCCGATCGCGCAAAAGGTCGCACGCGGCGCCTATCTCGCCAAGGCAGCAGACTGCATGGCCTGCCACACAACTCGCGACGGCGCAGCATTTGCCGGCGGCCGCGCCCTGCAAACCCCGTTCGGCAATGTGATCTCGCCCAACATCACCTCCGACAAAGAAACCGGCATCGGCAACTGGACCCCTGACGACTTCTGGAACGCCCTGCACAATGGCAAAGCCAAGGACGGCCGCCTGCTCTACCCTGCCTTCCCCTACACGAACTACACGGCGATGACGCGCGACGACTCGGACGCGATGTATGCCTACTTCCAGACCATCAAGCCGGTGAAGCAGGCCAGCCAGCCGCACACCCTGCGCTTCCCTTACAACCAGCAAGCCATGCTGGCCGTGTGGCGCGCGCTTTATTTCAAGCCCGCCGTATATGCGCCGGACAGCAGCAAGTCCGCAGAATGGAACCGCGGCGCCTACCTGGTGCAAGGTCCCGGCCACTGCATCGCCTGTCACAGCGAACGCAACGCACTGGGTGCGAGCGACAACAGCCTGTCGGGCGGCCTGATTCCCGTGCTGGGCTGGTACGCCCCGTCATTGACATCGGACCGCGAAGCCGGCCTGGGAGACTGGGAAGTCAAAGACATCACCGACCTGCTGAAGACCGGCGTCTCGCAGCGCGCCACCGTATTCGGCCCCATGGCGGAAGTGGTGCGGGAAAGCCTGCAGCACCTGAGCGACGAAGACGCCCGCGCCATGGCCGTCTATCTGAAATCGCTGCCGAACGAAAGCGGCAAGCGCGAACCGTATGAACGCTCAAAAGAGCCGGAAGCAGCCGCTTTCCTGGCCGCCGGCGAAAAGATCTACCGCAATCAATGCATGGACTGCCACGGCGAAAAAGGCGAAGGCATCGCGCCCCACTACCCGCCGCTGAACGGCAACCGCGCCCTGACGATGGACGAAGCGGTGAACCCGATCCGCATTGTGCTGAATGGCGGCTTCGCCCCCGGCACCGCAGGCAACCCGCGCCCCTACGGCATGCCCCCATTCGGCCACGCACTGAACGATGTAGAAGTAGCGCAAGTAGTGTCCTACCTGCGCGGCGCCTGGGACAACAATGCCCCCCCGGTCGAAAGCGTGATGGTCAACCGCCTTCGCAACGTCCCCTTGGAATAACTACGGATCAGCCCGTGTCTCACCTTGGGGTCATCACGGGGACGCCGAGTCCCGAAATGAGACACGGCCTCAACCGCGGGATACATGAGCTCGTGTCCCGATTCGGGTGTGACCCCATGGCGGGACACGGGCTCGGCTGTTTGATTACAGCATGTCGGCGAAGCCGAGGCGGTCGGTGGTGGCGTGGCGGGCGTCTTCGATGCTGACTTTCTTCTCGGCCAGCAGCTTGCGCAGGCATTCGTTCATGGTGTGACAGCCCGGAGCGTCTTTGCGTTCCATCACATTGCGCAGGTCGGCTACGCTGCCGCTTTCGATCACGGAGGCCACTTCCGGGTTGACGGTCAGGCTTTCGGTGGCGAGGTAGTAGCGGTCGCCGTCCAGCGCCGGCATCAGCGCCTGGCACAGCACGCCGCGCAGGGCGTGCGCCAGGGCTTGCCGCTGCGGCTCGGTATTGCCCAGCAGGCGGATCATTTTTTGCAGGCCGAGCTCGGTAGAGCGGGCGTGCAGCGAAGCCAGCACCAGCGGGCCGGATTCAGCCAGCGCCAGCGCTTCATGGGCAGTTTCGGCGTCGCGGATTTCGCCGATCACGATCACGTCCGGACGCTCGCGCAGCGCATCCTTGGCGCCCAGGTCGAAGGTTTCCACGTCGCCGTCAAAGCCGACTTCCCGCTGCGTGATCACGCATTTGCGCTGCGGGATCAGGGTTTCCACCGGGTCTTCAATGGTGATGATGTGGCCGGAACGGTTCTTGTTGATCTCGTCCAGCATGGAGGCGATGGTGGTCGACTTGCCCTGGCAGGTATCGCCAATGATCAGCACCAGGCCGCTGGACAGTTGTGCAAACTTTTCTTCCGCCGGGCGCAGGCCCAGGCTCGACAGCGCCAGCGGTTCTTTCGGGAAGCGGCGGATCACGCAGCCCAGGCGTTTCTTGCCCTGGAAGCTGAAGCAGTTGGCGCGGATGCGGGCGGTGTGCAGGTCGATGGCGCGGTCGAAGGCACGGTCCTGGATGCGTTCGCGCCAGTTCGGTTCCACCACTTCAAAGAATTCTTCCAGCTCTTCACGCGTGATCGGCGAATCGGTCACGGCCACCAGGCCCTTTGGCTGGCGCAGCAGCAAGGGACTGTTCTGGTGGATCAGGATGTCGGAAAAGACCAGTTTGGAGTTCAGCAGGTGCAGGATTTGCTCGACGAGGGTGCCAAAGACCGGGTGGTCTTCGTTCTCGATATACGTAAGGGTGCGAATTTGCGAGGTTTCCATATTGCCTGTGCTCTCCATTGGGTTCGCATGATTCTATTTCATTGCTATATGGAAGGTAAGTGGCTAGTGAACAACATTTATTTCGGATACTCAAAGCCGGTGCGGATATCGTAGGGGAAACTGCGGCCGCGCTCGGTTACCGTCAGGCGCTGCGGCGGCTCTTCCCCCGCCAGCGCGCGCGATTTGACGTGCAAGCCCTCGCCTTCGCGGATCAGCTTGTCGGCCCGCTCATAGACATTCTGGCAACCGGTTTCGGCGATCAGCGCCTGGACGATGGCGATTTTCCACGCTTCCACCGCGGCGGACTGGAATTGGCACACCAGGTAGCCATCCTTGCCGCCATAACTTTCCACCAGCAGGCCGGACAGGCCATCCTCGTCGCCCAGCACGATCGGCACCAGTTCGTCCGGACGGGCCGCCTGCAGGGAATGCATGCGGCGGGCGATCGCCGCCCGCACCCGCCGTTTCACCAAAGCGTGGTCGACTGGCTCGTCTTCGCGCAGGGTCCAGACGCGGGCCGCAATCTGAGACTTGGCGTTATAGGCAGCGCGGGCCAGGAATTTACGGGACGAAGTGAGGACCGTGGCGGTCGCGCCTAGCTTGTTTTTCTCTGCGGGCCTGCCGTCCACGCGCTCGATGGCGGACGGGTAGATATACGGGTCGCCGGCAAGGATGGACTTTTCCTTGCCCTGTTTGATGATGATTGTAAGCATGGGCGAAATGATACAGGAGCGACGCCCATCCCCCCGGAATTGCATTCTGTTCCGCTGTGGGCGCGTCCTGTCGCTTAGCCCGCGCGCCCTTGCGGCGGGGCGGATAAGATTTCATCATCGAACATCGATTTACAGAGGAGAACACGATGAACATGTCTGCTGCAGTGCGCAATGCCCTGATCGCCGCTTCCGTCTTTGCTGCCGCCGCCCCGGTTGCAGTCGTCTCCGCTTCCCCGCTGGGCTGGTTTGCGGGGGAACGCGTCCAGGGCAATGGCAATAT
Organism: Massilia eburnea; assembly: GCF_009720745.1. Classification (GTDB taxonomy): domain Bacteria; phylum Pseudomonadota; class Gammaproteobacteria; order Burkholderiales; family Burkholderiaceae_D; genus Rugamonas; species Rugamonas eburnea. The sequence goes on from NZ_WNKX01000001.1 coordinate 236,295, forward strand.
CTCCAAGCAGGCTCGCGAGGTTTCCAACTTCAACGCACTTGGCCTGGGCGTGCCGGGCAATGTGGAAGTGCGCATTGGCAATACCGACAGCGTAACCATCGAGTCGGACGACAATATCCTGCCGCTGATCGAAACTGTGGTGGAAGAAGGCACCCTGAAAATCCGCCCCGTTCGCCGCAACCTGCAACTGGATACCCGCAATTTGAAAGTTGTCATCACGGCCAAGAAACTGGAGCGCATTGCCGTCGGCGGCTCCGGTTCCGTCGATGCGGAGGGCCTGCGCGGTGGCAAACTGTCCTTCGACGTCGGCGGCTCCGGCTCCATCAACCTGCGCAATATCGAAGGTGAGTCGGTTTCGGTGTCGCTGGGCGGCAGCGGCAACCTGAAGGCGTCCGGCTCGGCCGATAAGCTGAAGGTGTCGATCGGCGGCTCCGGCAAAGTCAGCACCGGCCAGTTGGCGACGCGCGAAGCTGCGGTCAGCATCGGCGGCTCCGGCCAGGCGACCGTGTGGGCGAAACAGGCGCTCTCGGTCAGCGTGGCGGGTTCGGGCGACGTGAGTTATTACGGCGACCCGCAGGTGACCAAGAATGTCATGGGTTCCGGCACCGTCAAGCGCCTGGCCGGCGGTCCGAACTGATCCTAGTACCGATGCCGGGTGCCTAAGAAAAAACCCGCACAATGTGCGGGTTTTTCATTCCAGCGTCAGACCTAGCCCTGGCTTGTCTTGACGCTCCAGCGCCGCTGGGCTTCGCGGATCACTCGGTCAAGCGCGTCATGCACCGGACGTGTCGGTGCGCTGCCAAGCTGCGGCAGCTGTGCCACTACATTCACCAGCTGCACAATCGCACTATCCAGGCTGGTGGCGCTGCCTTGCTGGATTGCCGCCATGGCGGAGCGCACATCGTCCACCATGCGGTCGCGCAGGCGTGCCTCCTGCTTGCGCGACAGTGCGAGGCCGTCCAGAGTGGCGATCGCCTGCTGCGCCAGCTGTTCGGCGTCGTACACCTTGACGGCAAGTGCCAGCGGCTGTCCGTATGGGGTCGGCAAGCCAGTCGACGGATCGATCGTGCTGACCGTCGTGTCGAGGCTGTAACTCGCGCCTTGCAGCGGCGCGCGCAGCGCCAGCAATGCATCCCAGGACTGTTGGCTCTCCAGCGTGAACGACCAATTGATGGCGTGCTTGTCGCCGTCATAGGTGCCGTCCGGCGAAGACGAGACATATTCGGCATCGGCTGGCAACGCACTCGACACCAGCACTGCCGTCGCGGGACCCAGGTTGCGCACACCCAGCCTGGCCAGCAAGCTGGCGCCCGGCGCCTGGGTGTCGCCCAGCGGCCGCATGACCTGCTGCAGGCTGCTGTCGATTACCGGCTGCCATGCACCTTCTTTGGTAAAGCTCGATGGCAGGTCGAAGGCAAATTGCAGCACGCGTCCCGCGCCATAGGTATTGCCGATGATGGCAGGCGCATCGCCGCGCGGACCTCCGACGTCCAGCCTTGCTTGCGCACTGCCGCCGGCCAGCTCCAGACGGTCTGAACGGCCACTGCTATACAGGCGCTGCGGCGTGTACAGCGGCCCAGTCAGGTCGACCGCCAAATCGGTCGGCCCGAACTTGCCTTTCCAGCGTATGCCGGCCATCTCGTCCAGCACGCCATTGCGCTGGTCGTGCTCGCTATCCACGAGCGCACCGTCGCGCCAGCGCCGTCACGTGCGGATCGCCGCCCCAGGCGCCGTCGGCGCCCTGCTGCGCCAGCAGGAAGGCCAGCGCCGCGGACTGGCAAGCCGCTATCGCTGCCATTGGCCTGCAGGGCCAGCGATGCGAGCGCCGTTTGCGTCACGCTGCCCGCGCAGCCAGGCAGCGCCCTGGTTCAGCGCATTTTGCACCATCGGATCGCCGCCCGCGGTCTGCAAAGCCATCACCGCCAGGGCGCTGACATTCGCTGAAGGCTGGCTGGGCGACACGCCAAAGCTGCCGTTCGCATCCTGCTGCGACACCAGGTACGCCGCTGCGCGCCCGCGTGCCGCGCCATCGGCGTAGGCGCCGGCGCTGAAGGCCAACATGGTCCAGGCGGTGTCCAGCGCATTGCTGGCGAAGCCCGGGGCGCCGCCGAAGCCGCCGTCGCTGTTCTGGCGCGCGCCCAGCGCAGCCAGCAGGCTCGCGGCACTGCGTCCGGCCTGCACCTGGCTCACCGCCTGGCACGCCATGTATTCCGTATTGTCTTCCGTGTCGGCCGCGATCGCGTCGGCCAGCGCCGCCGGCGTGCTGGCAAGCTGCTTCAGCGTGCGCGCCGTTTCGCTACGCACCTGCAGCGGCAAGGCGCCCGACGCGGCCTCGCTTTGCAGGCTGCCGTCAGGCGCCACCTGGGCCTGCAGTCAGGCCAGGCTGCGCGCCAGCGGCTGGCTTGACTGGGCATAGACGGCCCCTGCCAGCATTGCTGCGCAGGCCAAGACACACATTGTAAGAATATGGTTCAGGCCAATACGGCCAGGCAAACGAGGTAATCTCATTTCTTGTTCTAATCAGTCGTTGCCGTTTCGCTCAATTGCGGTCAGCAAGTTTTGCGGCTGGTTGCCATTTGCGTCGCGTAAACGTCTGGCTTTGGAGAATTTCCCAATTCACGCTTTGCAGACCTGCGATCCGCGCAACGTCACCATCTCTCGCCGGCGAATAATTTGCCGAGAAGCTGCTGGTACCGATAGCTACCGACCAGCTCGGACACAGGCGGGCCGAAACACCCAGCATTTCAAGCACCATCTCGCTCCATTGCGTGGCATGTGGCAGCTCGACAAAGAAATCCGCCTTCTCAAGTTTCTTGCCGTCCAGCGTCACTTGCTCGAGCTCTACAGACTCAAAATGGACTGCGAGCAATCGCTCAAGCTTTTTCAACACGATAGCCAAGGCAACGCCTTGCGAAACGACCGACCAATAAGACTTCATTCTTGCCTCGCTCAATTCTTTCAATACGCTTCTGTGGGAGCTGCTCACTGGTTCCACCGCCGAACGTGGTAATGGAAACTGCCATCGCGCCACACCGCAATTTCGCCTGTCTGAACTCCGGCCGCACCACCATGACCTGCATTGAAGGGGTGATAGTCCATCCGCACCAACTGGCGCGTAATCCCCATCTCCAGACCAATGCCGCTCAATTGTCCGTCCGCGCCGACAGGGCCGCCGAAGACTAATTTGACAGGCCCCCGTTCCGGGCCGAATCGCACCTTTGCCGGGGTGGGAATTACAGCAAGTGGTTTGCCGTTGCCCAGCATGCCGCCAGTTACCAGTGGCATATAGACCAGGGCGCCGGTCAGCTTCTTACCTTTTTCTCGCGAGACAGCATAACCGCTGGCCCAATCGCCAATCCCTGTGCCAATTGCACGGGGCAGATTAAACGCTGCACTTTCCATCGCGTCGCCGAAGTTGATACCGGCCAGCCCGAGCGATCTGCCAGTATAGTCGGTCGGAATGCCGCTTGCGCCGCCAAATACTGACTGTACGGTTCCCATCAATTCAGCCAGGCCCATTACCGCGCTAACCCTGTCATAGGCATTCATCAGCCAGCCAATAAGCGCAGCGATCTGCCTCAGAGTACTTTGCATTTCCATCGCCACCGAAAGCTCACTGAGCGACGTTTTTGAAAATATTTCTAACTTTCCATTCGAAAAAAATTAGGTAGAACAGCTTCGCCCCAGATTGGAAACAGCGAGAAATCGAAAGCCGGCTACAGATGCAACTTTCGATTTGAAAGTGTTGCGTTGCTGCACCGCACAAGTTCAAATGGGAACGCCCCGGCTTGCGGGGCGTTGGGCGGTCATTGCGCTATAAGTCGAACTTGAGGTCGGCACTGACAGTGCGCTGGGCGTACGGGTGGAATGCCCAGTACTTTTCGTTATTTAAGTTGTCAATGCCGATCGAAGCGGTCCACTGGCGATTGAACCGGTAGCGCAGGCGCACGTCGGCCACCAGATAATCCGATACGCCCATATACGTCGCACCATTCGGATCGCTGTTATCCAGCGTGCCGTATTGCTTGCCGCTGTAACGCACACCGAACGTCCCCGTCCAATGCTCGCCAACGTGGTAAGACGCCAGCGCATTCGCGCGCCACTTCGGCACGCGCGGCTGCCGCTTGCCGACACTGGACGGCATAGCGTCATTTGCCACAATCTTCGAGTCCGCGTAGGTCAAGCTGCTTTGCAAGGACAGTCCGTGAATCAGCACCTCATCCGCCTGCTGCGACAACTCAAGCCCACGCGTACGGATCTTGCCGACGTTTTGAATGGTGTTGACAGTAGCGGTCAGCGGCTGCGAATACAAGGCGTCGCGCGTGCGCTCGCCAAACAGGGTGGCGCGCACGCTGCCTTGCGCAGTCACATGCTCCGCTGTCAGCTCTCCCGTCCACGATTTCTCCGCCCGCAGGTTCGGGTCAGTATTGACGATCTTGTCGTCGACGATCGAACCCTGGAACAGTTCCGCCGCCGTGGGATTGCGCACTGCGCGGCCAGCGGAAGCTCTCAGCGTCCAGGCCTCGTCTGCACGCCACGCCAGAGCAGCTTTTGGCGACCACGCCTGCTCGCGACGGTCTGTGAATGGCAGCAGCTTGTCAGCGGCGGCGGAAATTTCACCACCGTAGGCACGCCAGGTTTCGTGCCGCAGGCCCAGCGTGGCCTTCCATTCGGCAGCCAGGCGCCAGGTATCCTGCGCGTACAAGCTCTCCAGGCGCGTATTGCCGTTAAAGGTCGACACATGCTTGCCGCCTTCGCCCGCAATCCAGTCTGCCACGCTCGTCACATGCGTACGCAGCATCGCATTTTCTCGCTGCGCGCCAAACTCCACCTGATGCGCCGCGCCGGCACGCCAGTTGCCGCGTAATGACAAGGTGCTCCAGCCGCTGCCGCCCATGTCGGTCAGATTGCCCTGGCCAGCTCCGGTCGGCACCCGCGCCAGGTCGCGCGAGTAATCGTAGACGCTGCCGGCAATCTCCCAATTGAAGCTGCCGCGCCCATGCGTTTTCAGCGACAGGCCATGCATCACATGTTCAAGGTCCGAACGTGCGCCCGCGAAATCAGACGGCAGCAAGGTAAAACGCTTGCCGCCGATATTGATTGCGCCGCTGGTCACGCCATTGCCTGAAGCATCGCGCAGATAGGAATCGACATTGCGCACCGCATCGTTCTGCCACCAGCCGAGGGTATAGCTGGCGCGCAGCGTCGGCGAGATGTCGTAAGCCAGCTTCGCCTTGGCATGGTCCTGCACCGTATTCACCTGGTTCGTGCTGCCCAGGATATACCAGTCCTTGCCGGCTGGATTATGGTCGGCGACCGCACCGGTAACCGGCACGCCGGCCGCCTCGCCTGGCTTGGGCGTCACGCCAGAGGACACCAGCTTGTTGGCGAAAGCAATCGGCTGGCCATTACTATCCAGGCGAGACAAATCGATCCACCACGACAGCGCGCCCGCGCGGTCTCCCAGTGAGGTGCTGAACTGGCGGCCGGCATGGTGCGAATGGCTCGCATACTGGTCGAAGCCCTGCCCCACCCAGGACAGTTTGGCGTGCGCTTCCAGTTTGTTCGGCATGCGCGTCTGGTAGTCCACTACCGCACCTACCGAGTTGCCCGCGTACGCCGCCGAGAACGGGCCATACAGCACATCGACGCGTTCAATTTCCTCCGGCGTCACCATGCCCCAGCGCGGCGTGAACGTAGCGCCATTGCCCAGCAGGTTGGACAGCAGGATGCCATCCGCATACACCAGCGAGCGGGCGCTATTTCCCGTGCCGGAAGCGCGGCTGGCCAGCACCGCATGGTCATAATCGCCGATGAAGCGCTTGCGTACGTTCAGGCTTGGCAGGTATTTCAGCGCGTCTTCACTGTCGAAGGCGTTGATCCGGTCCTCGACTTGCGCACCGGTGATCCCCTCGATTGTGGTCGGGATCTGCGTGGGCAGCGAAGTTGGCCGGCCACCGTTGATGGTCACCACATGATCCGCATGCGCCGGGCAGGCGAAGCCAATCGCCGCCAGCATCGCTGCCAGCGGCTTATATTGCAGATTCATGTCGCCCCCTTAACGCGTTTCGAGGGTTGCTTCCCAGTTCGCGCTGCCCACCTGGCAGGACTGGACGATCTTCAGGACATGGCTGCCTACCGCCGGCATTTTGCCGAACATGACGAATTCCTCGTAGAAGTCGTCCGGCAGCGGACCGCCGCGCCAGGTCAGGCCATCGGGCGAACGCTCGACATTCCAGCCGTTCTTCGGCATCGGCCGCATCGCCGCAAAGCCTTCCGGCAGGCGGATGCTGACCGCCGTAGTCGGGCTGCCGTTGCAGCCATGGCCGACACGGAACACCAGCTTCTGGTAACTGCCGGCAGCAAAGCTGCTTTGTTCAAGCGAGACGTGCGCGTGCGCAGACGCAGCCGCCAGCAGCGCTGCGGCCATCAGGTATTTTTTCATGGTGGCGGCTCCTTAGCGGTGCTTCGGAGGGCTATAGGTCAAAGGCTTGACTGGCACTTGTACTTGCACCGTCTCGCGCTTCTTGTCCTTCTTTTCGAAGACAAGCGTCATCGGCACGGTCTCGCCGGCCTTCATCTGGCGCTTCAAGTCCATCATCATGATGTGGTAGCCGCCGGAGGCCAGCGCCACCGTCTTGCCCGCAGGGAGCTCGATGCTGTCGACCGCCGACATCAACATGCGGTCGCCCTTCATCGACATCTGGTGGATTTCAACGATGCCCGCGGCCGGGGTGCTGACGTCGACCAGGCGCGCGTCCTGGTCGGACACGAGCTCCATGAAGGCGCCGGTAGCCTGTGCGGCTGGCACCGTGGCGCGAATCCACGGTTCACGAACGGTAACCTGGGCCGCTGCGGAGGCGGCCATGACGATCGATACTGCAAACGCGAAGAACTGCTTTTTCATTATTCACTCCTTGATTCGTTAAATGGGGACGAGATCAGGCGAATGCAGGCGGTCCTCGCGGATGGGATGCCGACCACACCGGCAAGGGTTGTGGCGACTGGTAGAACAGCGCTGGGCGCAGGCTTGCGCCATCAAGCGGCAATGGCAGCGCCAGGCCGGAAGGCGGCAAACCGAACGTACCCGCATGGGTTACGCAATAGGCGCAATCCTTCATGTCCATCTTGGCCATGGGTTGCTCCTTGCTGCGGTCCGTCACCGCAGCGAAGGTCGCAGCATCGAGTTCACCAACGCCGGTGACACGGGTGCCATCGTTCAGGCAAATCTCCCAGGTGCGGGGCTTGCCGTTTACCGCATGCGAAATCGCCGGTGCGAGCGCGTTCACCAGGATGGCGAAACAAGCGATCCAGATCCAGCGCAGGCGGGTTGACGATTTCATATGCATGGCCGGCATTATAACTTAGCGGCCCGCTTCCAGTTGGGCTGCCAGCTCGCGCGCCGCCTGCCAGCGGCTGGCGGGGGAAGGATGGTCGAAGCGCTCGAAATTGGGGTAGTGGCTGTGCTTTGCCAACTTGCGGAAATAGCCCGCCAGCGCCTGCGGCCGCCATCCCCCACGCACTGCAAACATCAGGCCTTCGCGGTCGGCCTCCATCTCCTGTCGCTGGTTGAAGCTTGCCAGCTTGCGCATCAAGGCATTATCGTTGTCGATATCATGCTCGAATTCCTGAAACGGCTGCTTCGCGCGTTCCGGTTCGAGCCGCAGCGCTTCCCCGAATTCCTTCAGGTTGTGGCGCAGCACGGCGTGCATGATTTCATGGGCCAGCAGCATGGCCAACTCCGCATCGGTTAATGCCAGTTGATCGACATAAGCGCGGCTGACCAGCATTTTGCCGCCTGCCATGGCGTAGGCGTTGGCATCGCCATCGGTGGTGGTGTGCAGTTCCCAATCCCACGCGGCGGACTCCGGGTACTCGCGCTTTGCCTGCTCGATCAGCGGACGTGCCAGCGCCGCGACCCGCGCACCAAAGCGCTCATCATCATCCAGGCGAAAACCGCTGCGCAGGTCAGCGATCTGCTCGCGATACAGCTTTGCCGAACCGCCCATGACTTCATCCTGCGTCACCGTTTGAGCCGCCGCCCCTTGGACGATGAATAAAAAGGCAATAAGATAGCGCACCATGATCACATCATTTTGCCACCGATTCGCCACCACGCTGCTGCTCGCCGCAGCCCTCCCCGCCTGCGCCGCCAGCTTCGATTGCGCCAAGGCCAAAACAGAAGTCGAAAAGGCCGTCTGCGCGGACAAGGAACTGTCGGAGCTCGACGTACAACTGGCAAATGCCTGGCGCGGCACGCTTAATGCGGCCAGGGATCCAAGCCTGATGCGCATCAGGCAACGCGAATGGGCCGCGAGCCGTGACATATGCAGCGACGGCGAAATGAAAAGCTGCCTGGCCAACTCCTATTGGGATCGGATCTCGCTTCTGCAGAAATTGACGGAGGCGCTGCAACAGTCGCCCTCGCCTGCAGCCGGAAAGCCAGACGAATCAGGAATGTACCGCCTTTTTGCCAAACGCCTGGAAGGTGAGTCGGCGGTAATCTACATTTTCCGCAAAGGCGATTCAAAACCCTGGCAGACGTTGCCAGTATTGGTAATGCCGAATGATTTGGATATCGCGCCACGTATCACGAAGATCAGCGACAGCGCACAAATCTTGGAGGTCTACAATGGCCGCGGAGGCCGTCACAGTACGGCCAGCTACGATTTTTACGTCTCAAGCAACGGCGGCCAATTTATCTACAGCGAAGCAATCACCAACCTGGCTGTAGACACGTTAAGCGGCCTTGAGATCATGGGCGACGAACTCGAAACCGTTTCATCCGATGCCGGCACGACACGCTCAACCAATACAAGGTACAAGCTGGTGGACGGCAAACCTCAAATTGCAAGCCGCGAAATTTTCGATGGTGAGTCGGACAGGAAGTTCAACCTCACCACTTACGAGACCTATCGCGACGGCAAACTGGTCAAGAGCTGGACCAAGAAGGAAAAACGTTAAGGTGTACTGGCCCAAACCTGCTCTGCCCCCAACTGTCAGATGAGTCGTTTCTGTCGCCGTCTTGGTCAGATTACTCCGGGGCGCTAAGATCAAAGAAGAGGTCGATAGAATATTGGACCTCGATGGCGATTAGGCGACAGTCAACGGCCACAAGCAGCCATTGATTTTGGGAGCATCAAGCTATGCAAACGATAAAAGAATTCTGGGTCGACACTGACCAATGTACTGCGCACTACCTTTGCATTGAGCTTGTGCCAATTCGCTTTGAAATGAGTGGCAATGGATGGTCCGTAAGCATTCGGGGCAGGGAGTGTGCCGAGTTGAATCCGGATGAAGTTAGCGAGATCATGTGGGCCGCTGCTCATTGCCCTACTGCTGCAATCAAGGTAGAGCTCGTTACTGGTGAAACAGTAGATAGCGCTAGTGAGACTTTAAAAGCCTTGGCGAAAAGAGTCTAAGAAACTGTCCCCTTACGGCCAGAAGCGACATTATTGGTGACCAATCCAACTTTGAAATGCGATCATTATCGAAAACCATATTTCTCGTCCTTCTGAATTTTGCAGGGCAATGTTCAGCGTCGGAACCAATTCTGGGAAAAACCGTGGCGGAAGCAGCTCAAATGCTAGGCACAGAATTGAGCAGCGACTCCATGATTGTGGAGCCACCTGCCGTAGCTCGCGGTTTCGATTTCCGCCTCAAGAACGGGGACGAAGTTCAGATCTTTATTAAACGCGGCCAAGTGCCATTGACGTTCGAAGGCGGCGGCGATCTGAGCCTTTACCGTGCAATAGAAGTCAAAGGGGTCAGGCGCTTGCGATCCAACGGCGAGATTACTTGTGTGGGGAGCGAAATCGTTTGGTTTTATGATTGCGCAAAGCCACAAGCTGCCGGTCAACAATTGAAATGACTGCCAGACTCCGCGTCGGCTGACATAACTGTAGGACGCCGGGCGAACCCGGCCAAGAGCCGACGTCGGAACAACTTGGAATTTGCACGCTATGCACGAGAAAATGAGTCGTGAGCAGTACGAGGAATCCGCTCGGTTAAAGGTCGCGGAAACGGCCCAAGCGATGATTAGCGGTCAGATGAGCTTCCTCTTGGGCGCTCGAAGATTGGACGCGCTAAGGCATGAGGTATCCGCCAGCGATGATGCTGATTTCATGGTGTTCGTAGCTATCGCGTCGGACACCGACGATTACCCGGTCGGACCAGTTTGCGAACTTTGGGATAAAGCGGCGTTGGAAAGGCTTCAACCCGAAATTGATGCCGCCGAGCGCTGGGCAAAGGAACAATCAACGGCGACTTGTAAGAAGCTCATTCAGCGTTTTAGCTAGAGCCATTTCGCGGCGTGGACGTGAACGGCCAGGAGCGGACCATTCTAGTGTCATGCGGGAGAGGTAAATGATTAAAAAGGAGTGCGCCACTGAGGTCTACGCTGCTGCGTTGAAATTAGGGAGGGCGTAGGTCGCTCCATAGGCCAGATTCAAATTGGTATCTTAGAACCGTTGGCCTCAGAATTTCCTGAGCTAGGCGATCTTTCGCGATCGGCATAGATCGGCCACTAGCGGACGTCGGATCCGCTTGGCAGAAACTGACATTGCGCATATCGTGCCCCCTCGCAATTTGGTTGCAAACATGCCAAAATCGCGAACTGCCATTCTGCGGCGCCAGCGCCAACGAGGCGGTTTTAGCGTGAACCAACCTGACTTCTTATTTTGGTACTACTCCATGCATACCAAGTCCATCTCTGTGACGCCTTTTTCTAGCTTTCGGCTCCAGCCGACGTGCTACCGCGGGCTTCGCCTGCTTCCGCACGCCGCGGAGCAATCGTGTTAAGCGTCCACAAAATGGAAAGAAACACCGGCAAACTCATCGCGCTCTCATCCATTGGAGGATTTCTCCTCTCAATTTTTACGCTCCCACAATGGCTTGGGCATTGCAACGCACGGTATCCTGAGCCGTTAACCACCTATGTAATTGTTGGGTTTTCTGTGCTTATGGTCTTTTCGCGGCGGCCATTGATAACCCTATTTATCTGCTTGCTCTGGGCGCCAATTTACTACGCGGTAGCAACCGAACCCTGTACTCCACCGCGCTCGCAGGGTGCTGGCGGGCTCCTCTATCTTCTCGTGTATGTTGCAGTACCCATCATACTTGGGGTTAGTTTTCTATTCGGTGCTCTTGCTCATCTGGTATTCCCTATCAGAGAGTCTCAGCAGGGGCCAGAGGCTTGAGCAACAGGCACTTGAAGTGAACATCTCCTACACGGAAAGGCGGGCGCGTCGTCGGTCGACGCATTGATAACGAACGCTGACCGTCCGCTTTGTAGCGTCACAAAGGTCTGCAATGGGGCGAAAACGGCCTCCCAGCGACACGCGATGTCCGTTCAAGTCTGAGCTAGTGCACTTAAGCCTTCCACACCTCGCGTGGAATTTCCACAGTGGTAGTACCGTCGGTCAGCCAGATCTGGCCGTCCTGGATCGTGCATTGCAGCTGCATGGAGCGCTGCGCCATCTTTTCCAGCGCGGCGCTGGCTTCGGCGTCGATGTTGACCACGCTGACATTCTTCGCGCGGTCGATCTTGCTGGCCAGCTGCTTCCACCACACGTGCGAGGCGGAGCTGTAGGAGTACACCATCACCTTGTCTGAACGGCCGGCCGCTTTCAGGATGCGGCGCTCGTCCGGCTGGCCCACCTCGATCCACAGCTGGATCGCGCCGGTCAGGTCCATCTGCCACAGGTCCGGCTCCTCGGTATCGGAAATGCCCTTGGCGTTCACCAGCGCCTCGTCGGCGTGGATGGCGAAAGCCACAATGCGCACCATCAGGCGTTCATCCGTCTCGGACGGATGGCGCGCCAGGGTCAGCATATGCGTTGCGTAGTAGTTGCGGTCCATGTCGGCGATCGACAGTTCCGCCTTATAAATCGTAGATTTCAGTGCCATTACTTATTATTTGAAGATTACAGTCCGGTGGCCATTGAGCAGGATGCGGTGCTCAACGAACCATTTCACAGCGCGCGCCAGCACCACGCATTCCACGTCGCGGCCAATCGCGGTCAGCGCATCGGAACCCATGGAGTGATCGACACGCTCCACATCCTGCTCGATGATCGGGCCTTCATCCAGGTCGCCGGTCACGAAGTGGGCGGTGGCGCCGATCAGCTTCACGCCGCGCATATGGGCTTGCGCATAGGGCTTGGCGCCTTTAAAGCTGGGCAGGAAGGAGTGGTGGATATTGATCGCCTTCCCTTTCAGGCGCTCGCACATCGAGGGCGACAGGATTTGCATATAGCGCGCCAGCACCACCAGATCCACCTGGTGCATCTCCATCAGCTCCGCGACGCGTGCTTCCTGCGCCAGCTTGGCCGATTCGGGAGCGCCGGTCGCCAGCGGCAGGTGGTGGAAGGGAATATTGTAGCTGGCCGCCAGCTGGTAAAAGTCCATGTGGTTGGACACGATGGCCGGAATTTCGACCGGCAGCAGCCCGCTCTTGTAGCGGAACAGCAGGTCGTTCAGGCAGTGGCCAATCTTGGACACCATCAGCAGCACGCGCGGCTTGGCGTGCGCATCGTGCAGCGCCCATTCCATGCCCATGCTCGCCGCCACGCGCGCAAAATCCTCGCGCAGCACGGCATCGCTGACCGCCGCATCCTCGCGCGCAAAGTGCACGCGCATGAAAAAGCGTTGCGTTTCCGCGTCACCAAACTGGGCGGAATCGATGATGTTGCAACCATGCTCGGCCAGGAATCCGGATACGCGATGAACAATGCCGCGCTGGTCGTGGCAGGAGAGCGTGAGGATGTATTCTGGGTGAGTCATGGCATTTCAGGTCATGGGCGGGACGGTATTGTCGCACGAACATTGCCACGCTCGCCAAAATCCGGAATAGAATGACCGTACTATTTCCAAAAAGGAGTGAAAATGGAGAACACCCAGTTCCGCCTCGCCGCCCGTCCGGTCGGCCTGCCTAAGGACAGCGACTGGCAAATCACCAAGGAGCCGGTGCGCGAGCTGGCCGATGGCGAAGTGCTGGTCAAGACCCACTACCTGTCGCTCGATCCCGCCATGCGCGGCTGGATGAACGACGCCAAATCCTACATCCGTCCGGTCGGGATCGGCGAAGTCATGCGCGCCGGCGGCCTGGGTGAAGTCATCGCCTCCAAATCGCCGCGCTTTGCCGTGGGCGACCAGGTCGGCGGCGGCTTTGGCGTGCAGCAGTACTGGATCGGCGCCGCCGACGACCGCCACGCCGCCCTGCACAAGATCGATACCCGCCTGGCCCCGGCGACCACCTGGCTCAACACGCTAGGCATGCCGGGCATGACCGCCTACTTCGGCTTGATCGAAGTGGGTATGCCGAAAGCCGGCGAAACCGTGGTCGTGTCCGGCGCGGCCGGCGCCGTCGGCCAGACTGTCGGCCAGGTTGCCAAGCAGCTTGGCTGCCGCGTGGTTGGCATTGCCGGCGGCAAAGCCAAATGCGACTGGGTCGTCAATGAACTCGGCTTCGACGCCTGCATCGACTACAAGGGTGGCGACGTGCGCAGCGGCCTGAAGGAACACTGTCCAAATGGCGTTGACGTATACTTTGATAACGTTGGTGGCGATATCCTCGACATCGTTCTCACGCGCATCAATATGAAGGCCCGCATCGTGATCTGCGGCGCAATTTCGCAGTACAACAACACGACGCCGGTCAAAGGACCAGCCAATTACCTGTCCCTGCTGGTCAACCGCGCGCGCATGGAAGGCATGGTCGTATTCGACTACGCCGACCGCTACCACGTAGCCGTTGCCGCGCTCGGCAAATGGCTGCAGGAAGGCAAAATCAAAAGCCGGGAAGACGTGGTGCAAGGCATCGAAAAATTCCCACAGGCGTTGACCATGCTGTTCGAAGGCAAGAACTTCGGCAAGCTGGTACTGCAAGTCGCCTGAGCGCCCTTCCCTGCGGCTCCTTCTGCGCGGCCCAACCGACGCAGCGAAGGAGCCATGATGAGCCCGCAAAACCAGAACGCCACGGCAAAGGATGCCGTGGCACTTCTCACCGCCGACCACGCCAAGGTCAAGACACTATTCCACGAGTTCAAGCAATGCGATGCGTCGCATGAGGGGCTGAAGCATGACCTGGCCCAGCAGATCTGCATGGAACTCACCATTCACGCAACGATCGAAGAAGAAATTTTCTATCCCGCAGTCCGCGCAGAAACAGGCGACGAGCAGCAGGTTGACGAAGCGCTCGAGGAGCACGCCTCCATCAAGGAGCTGGTCGAACACATCCGCGGGATGGCAGTTGGTGATAACGAACTGAATAGCACGGTCCAGAAATTGCGCGAATGTGTCGAGCACCATGTGACCGAGGAAGAACAGGAAATGTTCCCCAAAGTCCGGCAAAGCGATGCCGACCTGGTCGAGCTGTGCGAACAGCTGCAGGACCGCAAGGAAGAACTCGAGCACGATTTCGGCGCCCAGCCCGTGCGCGGCAACAACACGGCCGAAGCCGAAGGCGAACGCTCCGCCACCGGTCAGGCGGGATCCTGACGCAAAAAAAGTTTGAACTTTATTGACCACCTTCCCTCAAAGCCCAGGAAGCAGCCACGAGGCTGCTTCCGGCCCGGGCCCGCGCCCGGATCATTGGGCATATTGAGGGAGGTGGATCATGGCGACACAGGACGAGCAGGTCACGGCCGGCAACGGCAAGCGCGGCTTCGCGGCGATGGACAAGGAAACCCAGCGCTTGATAGCCAGCAAAGGCGGCCAGGCCGCGCACCAGAAGGGAACGGCGCATGAATTCACCCCGGAGGAAGCGCGCCGCGCCGGGCAAAAAGGTGGCGAAGTGGTGAGCCGCGACCGCGAGCACATGGCGGAGATCGGCCGCAAGGGTGGCGAGAGCCGGCAAACGGCCCGCGGCGGCAGCCGGCAGGGAGCCAAGCCAGAAGCGAACGAACCGGGCGAGCCGGGCTGACGCCGCCCGCTCAGGGCCGCGCGTCCCGCAGGACGCTTGCCAAAGCATCCTGGAACAACGCCGGTTCTTCGATCTGGGGAATATGTCCGGCGCGCGGGATGCGCACCAGTTTCGCGCCGGGAACCAGGCGCTGCAGGTGTTCGGCTTGGGACAGGGGCGTGATCGTATCGGTCTCGCCCCAGAGCAACGTCACCGGCCAGCTGATGCGGCCGTAAGCGTCCGCGAAGTCGCTTGCGGCATGCCCACGCCGGGCCAGCAGTTCCGGCAGCCAGGCCGCAACGTGCTTGTAGCTGTCCTCCAGCACCAGCGGCTGGCGATAGATTTGCTGCCAGGCCGGCGTCGCTTTGTCTTTTTCGCTGACAAAGCTTTTCAGCAAAGTCTCCGTGTACTCAGGCTTGGTCAGGAAACCTGCTGCCAGCGGCTGGCCGACCCAGCGCCAGCGCAGGACGGACTGGAGCATGCTATCGCTGCCATCGGCCTGCGGACCTTCCAGCCCCAGGGCCGCATCAACCAGCACCAGGGCCTGTACCCTGCCCTCGTCCGGATTCGACAGCAAGGCCTCCATCAACGGCGCGGCGCCGAAGGAATGCGCCACGAACACGGCGCGGCGGATGCCGGCGTTATCCAGGGCGGTGCGCAAGCGCGCAGCCTGTTTCTGCTTATCGTATTCACCGGAGGCCGGCGGGATCGAATAGCCGAAAGGCGGCATATCGAGCGCAATGGCTTGATAGCCTGCCTTGTTGGCCGTTTCCATCGAAGCACGCCATGTTTCACTCCACGAGCCCGTGCCGTGCAGGAAGACTACGGCCGGGGCATCGAGGCTGCCGCTACGCTGCATGAAAATGCGCGCATCGCCGGCATCGACGTATTCGCCGCCTTTCGGCGCCAGCTCCTCACGCTTGCCGGTCTGGCGCGCTTCAGCCTTGCGGACAACGGAAAATCCCCATGCCGCCGCGCTGCCGGCCAAAACCAGCAGCGCCAAGGGCAGCAGGCGCTTAATAGTCATACACGTGTTCTACTTCGACACCCTGGCGCGGCGCGTCGACCAGGTAGCGTGACAGCGCCGCGACCGGCAGCACCAGCGCCACCCGCTTGCGACCCGGCTCGGTCAGGATAGGCTGTTCGAACAGCACGCGGCTGTCGGGCGGCGCCGCCGTGCCATGGCTGCGGGTCAGCACCGTCACCAGGATCACGCTGCTATTGCCGGCAATGTCCTGCAACTGCACGTCTTGCAGCCCAAGCTTGGTTGCCGCCAGGCGGAAGTCGTAATAGCGCGGCAGCTCCAGCACGGCGCGGCCGTCGTCCAGGATGCGCAGCAGCTTGACGTTAGGCTGGTCGGACAGGTCGTACGGTTCATGGTCGGCCACCACCTGCGTCGTCATCAATGCCGGCTCGTAGGCGGCGCTGGTGGCGAGCTTGATCAATTTGCCGTAGGTCGCCTTGATCAGGTACTCGGTGGTCAGCGCATAGCGCCGTTCCAGCTTGCGCAGCATGTTCTCGCCAACCAGCGGCGTTTCTGCCCACAGGCCTTTCAGCTTGGCGCTGAAGTCATACAGGTACCATGGTTCCTTGCGGATGAAATCCACGTAATCCTGCGCCACGCGGGCACCGTATTCATCTTCCGGCGTCAGGGCGGAAGCGGTGGCCCAGCTGATGCGTCCCAGCGTGTTTTCGTACAGCGAGCGCAGGGCATATTCCACCGTGGTGCTGCTGCCGATCACGCCGATCATCACATGGTAGCCCGCATTATTCGGGTACTTGGCGCGCACCTGTTCCTCCGTCACAGCCGCATAGCTGGTCCAGATTTGGCCCACGTGCCCCAGGAAAGGAAAGCCATGCGCCGGATGCTGCTTCACATAGCGCGCATATTCGGCCGGGCTATGCACCAGGAACCATTCGGGGAACGTCAGGAACGTCTGCTCCACGCTGCGCCGCTGCTCGGGCGCGATCGGGCTCTCCGCCGCGCTGGCCAGGCAGGCCAGCAGCAGGCTCAATGCCAGCAAGAGTTTGCGCATGTCACACCCGCTTGAAGGCCATCAGGACGTTCGCGGACGGATCGCCATCCTGCACGATGCGTTCGCCCGTGTGCTGGAAACCGGCCGCCTCCACGCGCTTGATCCACTCGTCCACCGAGGCAAAGAAGCGCAGCTCCGACGCATTGTTCGCCCACGGCTCGCCCAGGCCGGCATTGAACACGCAATGCGCCAGGCTGACGAAATCGTCCATGGTGCGGTCCTTCACATCGTGGTCGCGCACCACGAAATAGCCGCCTGGACGCACGATGTTCGCCACCGATGCCAGGAAAGGCTCCAGCTTCTGCGGCTCCATATGGTGCAGGCCGACAAAGCAGCTCACCAGGTCCGCGCTCTGCGCCGGCAAATCGATCGGCGCGTAATCCTTCATCTGCACGAAGTTACCGACCTGCAGCAGGCCGCCGCGCTCCACGATGTCGACCGGCGAATAGCCTGGCGCCTTGTCGTGCACCAGCGTCACCTTGCCGCCCAGCTTGAGGTGCTTGCGCAGCGCCTTGACGTAGCGGCCGGTGGTGCCGATTTCCACATAGTCCTTCAGCGCCTGGTCGCCCAGCAGGCGCTTGGCCTGGCTGCCCATTTCTTCCTTCTGCACCACCAGCGACGGCAGCGCATAGCGCAGCAGCGACAGCGGCGGCGAAATGCCCGGCAGGCCGGCCTGCACGGCGCGGTAGATGGCTTCCTCGTCGTGGTTCTCGCTGGTGGCTTTGCGGATCAGGGTGTGGAAGCGGTCTTCCGGGAACAGGTTGAAGATGTTCTGCAGGAAGGCGTAGAACCTGTCGGCCTCGCGTTCGCTTCCGTACACGGAATGGAACAGCGAGCGGCGCGCCGCCTCGCCTTCCGCATTCAGGTTCAGCGTCGGCGCGTAGTATTTGTCCCACAGTGCGCCGCGCAGGCGGTAGTCCGGATCGAGCTCGCGTTTCAGCGCAAACAGTTCTTTCGCGCGCGGATAGGCGCGGTGGAATTGCTCGTGCGTGCCATGCAGCTGGTATGGCAGGTAATAGGTGCCGCCGCATTCCAGCACGGCATCGATCAGTTCGCGCGTCCACACGCCCACGCGTTCACGTGCGTTGTCGCGCGTGCGCTGCTTGTGGTACAGGACGAAGGCAAAGGTCTCGCCGCGCGCCCACGCCAGCAGGGTGCCGGGATCGGACAGGGCATGGCGGATCGAGATATTGATCATGTTGACCTTGTGCTTGGCCAGGATGGCCGACATCTTCGGCACGAATTCCGGCAAGCGCTCGCACGGTACAAAGTACTCCTGCAGCACATAGGTGCGTTCCTTGCGGCCCAGCGGCTCGAGTTCCGCCGTGTCGTAGCCCGCCTCGTAATTGCGCCAGTGAACCTTCTTCTTCCAGTACAGCAGCGGGTCGAGCAGGTATTCGCGGCGCCATTTGCCGAACGGCGACTCGGACACCGACCAGAGGAAATACAGCTCGGCGAGGTAGCGGCGGTTCAGCGGCTGCAGGCGCGGCGTATCGGCCGGCAAGTCGGTTTCCGTCCAGGTGACGGCGCGCGCCCGCGTGTACTGTGGCGGGTACAGGTCGGCATTATGGAAAGTGATCTCCTTGCGGCCGCGCACGTGCACGTCGAACCAGGCCGTGTAGTCCTTGGTGTCCATCTTCACGCTGCTGCGCTGCACGCGGGTGTTCGGCACCAGCTCCAGCTCCGCCTCGGCGATGATGCCGATCGCGCCGTAGCCGCCGATGGCCGCGTAAAACAGTTCGCTGTTCTGCTGCGGGCTCGCTTCGCGCACTTCGCCGCTGGCCAGCACCAGGGTGATCGAGCGTACCGACAGCACCACCGGGCCCAGGCCCATGTAGCGGCCGTGCGCGTTGACCGACAGCGCCCCGCCCACCGTGAAGTTGGCGTAGGTCTGCATGATCTTCACCGCCAGGCCGTGCGGATCGACAAAACGCTGGATATCGCACCAGCGGATGCCGGCCTGCACGCGGATCAGGCGTTCGGCCGGCGAGAATTCGAGCACGCGGTTCATGCCGCGCAAATCCAGGTGCAGGCTGCCCAGGCTGGCCGTGTGGCCGCCCATGCTGAAATGGCCGCCGCCAATGGAGATCGGCAGCGTGGTCTTGCGCAATGCATCCTGCAGGTCCGAGGTGGTGGACGGCGTTGCTACTGCGTAGACATTGATCGGGTTGAGCTGGGTGACGTCGTTTACGGTTGGCATAGTCTTACTTTGCGATGTTCACTTGCAGGTAATCGTGGCGCGACAGCGGGTCTTCGCCATAACGGTTCTTGCCCTCTCCTCCGCGGCGGAAGACAAGGAGCAGCACCCAGAGCGGGCCCAGGACGGGGATCAGCAGCAGCAGCAGGCTAAGGCCGGAGCGGCCGATATCGTGCATGCGCTGGGTGGACACGGCCAGCGCGCCCCAGGTGAAGGCCAGCGCGAACAGCGCAGCGCCAGGATCGCCCGCCAGCTCATTGGCCAGCATGCCGAAGGCGATGCAGGGCAAGCCAAGGACGACGATACGTGTGAACCAGGTGCGGCGGTTGATGCGCCCCTGGGTCAGGAAAAATTTTGCAAGCAATTCCATTTCAGCTTCCACAAAGGACAGGCGTGGGCCCGGAACCGGCTAGCTTAGCAAAACTCGATTTTGTTTCCTACAGGAATTTATATCGGAACACCAATAATTACGCTTGACGCCTTGAACAAAGCTGTGGCCTCCATGCCGACTTCGAGCTCCATGGCCTGTTCGCTGTCGCGCGTTACGGTGGCGGAAATGGTGCCGCCGCCAGGCAGCGCGATGCTCACTTCGGAATTGACGGCACCAGGCTGCACGCGGCAAATCGTGCCCTGCAGCTGGTTGCGGGCCGACAGTTTCGCGCCCTCGCCGACCGCCAGGATGATCGAGGAAGCCTTGACCAGGGCGAAGGCTTCGGCCCCTTCACGCAAGCCCAGGCTGTCCGTGCTCTCGTGTGTGATGATTGCAACAATTTCCTGCCCGCCGACGATGCGCAACAACACTTCATCATTCACCGCGCCGCGCTTGATGGCAGCCACCGTGCCGGAAAATTGATTGCGTGCGCTCGTCTTCATTTTCATTGTTTGCAACAGGAGGTAATCATCTGCCAACCCTTGCGACTGGCGGCTCAAATGCTTCATGAAGACATTGTGCTCATATTCGATGCGGCGGAAATTATCCACCAGCTGCGCGCCGCGCTGTGTGAGGCGCGTACCGCCGCCGCCCTTGCCGCCCGCCGAACGTTCCAGCAGCGGCTCGCCGGCCAAGTTGTTCATGGCATCGATGGCGTCCCATGCCGCCTTGTAGCTCATGCCGATCGCCTTGGCGCCCTGCGTGATCGAGCCATGTTCGGCAATGCTCGCCAGCAGCTGCACGCGCTGGCGGCCGCCGAAACTTTCACCGTCGAGCGTGATCCACACTTCGCCTTGCAACGCTACCTGTTTACCCATTCCTGTCCTCCCCGGCCACGCGGCCTTCCGACATCGTCAACACATGGCCGCCGAAAGTAGCGGCATCGTCGGGGTCGTGCGTAATCAGCAGCATCGGTATATCGAGCCGCCGTTGCAGCGCATCGAGTTCGGCGCGCATGCGCACGCGCAGCGCGGGATCGAGTGCCGCAAAAGGCTCGTCCAGCAGCAGCGCACTGGGTTCCGCCACCAGGGCGCGCGCCAGCGCCACCCGCTGCCGCTGCCCGCCCGACAATTCAGCCGGTTTCTGGTGTGCCACTTCCGCCAGGCCGAAAGCTTCCAGCCAATAGCGCACCGCCTCCGGTTCTCCGCGCGATGAAGGATTGAACCAGCCGCGCTGCAAGCCGAAGCCAATGTTCTGCCGCACGTTCAAATGCGGGAAAAGCGCATAGTCCTGGAACAGGTAGCCCACCCGGCGCTCGCGAGCCGGCACGTCAACGGCGGCGCTGCTGTCGAACAGCGTTCGGCCATCCAGTTCAATCAGACCGGAATCCGGCCGCGACAAGCCGGCAATCGCCTTCAGCATCTGGCTCTTGCCTGCCCCCGACGCGCCATAAATCACTACGCGCTTGCCGTCCGATGCAAACTGCGCATCAAGCTGGAAGGTGCGCGGCCCAGCCTTCAAGGTTTTGTGGATATTCACCCCGATCGTCATACCGCCCCCTGCGCGCGGTTCGGCACCAGGCGGTTGGCCGCCACCAGCACCACGATGCAGGTGAGCGACGTAATGATCACCAGCAGGTTGGCCGTATCGTCCTGCCCCGCCTGCACCGCTTCATACACCGCAATCGACAGCGTCTGCGTCTTGCCTGGAATGCTGCCCGCCACCATCAGCGTGGCGCCGAATTCGCCCATCGACCGCGCAAATGCGAGCAAGGTACCGGCCAGCACTCCACGCCACGCCAGCGGCAGGCTGACACGCAGGAAAACGCCGAGCGGAGGCACGCCCAGCACGCGCGCAGCCTGCTCCAGCTGTACGTCCACTGCTTCAAACGCCGAGCGCGCACCTTTCAGCACCAACGGGAAAGCGACGACCGCCGCCGCAATCACTGCGCCCTGCCAGGTAAAAATCAGGTTGATGCCGAAGTGCTGCTGTAGCCAATGCCCGATCGGGCCATTGCGTCCGATCAGCACCAGCAGGTAATAGCCCAGCACCGTCGGCGGCATCACCATCGGCAGCGTGAGCAAAGCATCCAGCAAATCGCGCCCCGGGAATCGGCCGCGCGCCAGCAAGTAGCCGAAGCCGAGGCCCAGCGCCAGGTCAAGCGCCGTGGCGCACAGGGCGACTTTCAGGGAAAGCCCGAGGGCAACCAGCGCGGCATCCATTCGCAGCCTGCTCCTTTTAAGGCTTGCCGAATCCGTGGCGCGCCAGGATAGCCTGGCCGCCGGCCGACATGATGAAGTCCGCAAAGGCGCGCGCGCCCGCTGCATTCGGGGCGCCCTTCATCACAGCCAGCGGATAGATGATGGGTCCCGCGCCCAGCACGGCCAGCGCGGAGCGCACTTTATCGGCCTGCGATGCCACGTCTGTCTGGTAGACAAAGCCCGCCTCCACCTCGCCACGCGCGACATAATCGAGGGCCTGGCGCACATTGGTGGCAAAAACAAATTTCTGCTCCAGCACCGGCCACTGGCCAGATTTTTCCAGGGCTGCTTTGGTGTAGCGGCCCACTGGCACGCTGGCCGGGTTGCCGGTAGTCAGGCGCTTGACGCCAGGCTGGCCCAGGTCGGCCAGGGTGCTCAAACGCAGCGTGCTGTGGACCGGCACAGCGACCACCAGCCGGTTGCTGGCGAAATCGCGCCGGCTGCCCGCCGCAATATGCGGCTGGGCTTTATCCATCGCTTCCTGGTCGGCGGACGCGAACAGGTCGACAGGAGCGCCCTTGGCAATCTGCGCCACCAGCGCGTCCGAGGAGCCAAAATTCAGCAATACTTTATCGCCTGGGTGGGCGGCCTCGTAGGCAGATGCTGCCTCACGGAAAGCGTTGTTGAGACTTGCCGCGGCGGATACAGTGATATCTGCGGCAGAGGAAGCGCCCGCAGCGCATAACAGCAATACAGCAGTGATACGTTTCATCAGCACTCCTTTCTAAAAGCGCAATATACACAATTATACAGCGCAAGGTTTTTTGAATAGTCCTATAATTTCAGGAAATCCTGAAAATTCAAAAACTCAAGAAAGAAAATCAAGAAATGGTCAACCTGAGTCCCCTCGCGCAGAAATTCATCCTCCACTTCGGCGAAATGGGCAGCCGCTGGGGGATCAACCGCACTGTCGGGCAAATCTATGCCCTGCTCTACGTCAGCAACCGTCCGCTGAATGCGGACGAAATCGCCGAACACCTGGAATTCTCACGCTCCAATGTCTCCATGGGCCTGAAGGAACTGCAATCGTGGCGCCTGGTCAAACTGCTGCACCAGCCGAACGACCGCCGAGAATACTTCGAGCCGCCGAAAGACGTGTGGGATATCTTCAAAGCCCTGCTGGAAGAACGCCGCCGCCGCGAAGTCGAGCCGACCTTGTCCATGCTGCGCGACGCCATGCTGGAATCGGCCGCCACCGAGGAAGACCGCTACGCGCAAGAGCGCATGCGTGAAATGTATGAGCTGATCGAACTTTCCAGCTCCTGGTTCGACGACGTGCAGCGCCTGTCGCCCGACACCCTGGCTTCGCTGATGAAGATGGGTTCCACCGTCAAGAAGCTGCTCGACGTGGGCGATGTCGTGCGCGGCAAATTCGGCTCGAACAACAAATGAAACGCCCCGCCCGCAGCAGCCTGGCAACCTTGATCTCGATCGCGCTGGTGATCAAGGTCGCGCTGCTGTACGCGCTGTGGACCCTGTTTTTCTCGCATCCCCAAACAAAAAAGATGCGGCTGCCGACCGCGCAGGTGGAGAACCACCTGCTCACAGCTCCCGCGCCCACCAACCTGGCCCCAAAGGTGAATGATGGCTCCCGTCGATGAAGTTGTCGCCCTGTCCCGGCTGCAGTTCGGGCTCACCGCGCTGTACCACTTCCTGTTTGTCCCGCTGACGCTGGGACTGTCCTGGATCCTGGTCATCATGGAGTCGGTCTACGTGATGACCGGCCGCGAAATCTACCGCGACATGACCAAGTTCTGGGGCAAGCTGTTCGGCATCAACTTTGCGATGGGCGTTACCACCGGCATTACGCTGGAATTCCAGTTCGGCACCAACTGGGCCTACTACTCGCATTACGTGGGCGACATCTTCGGCACTCCGCTCGCAATCGAAGGCATGATGGCCTTCTTCCTCGAATCCACCTTTGTCGGCTTGTTCTTCTTTGGCTGGCAGCGGCTCTCCAAGGTGCAGCATTTGAGCGTGACCTTCCTGGTGGCGCTGGGCTCGAGCCTGTCCGCGCTGTGGATCCTGATCGCCAATGGCTGGATGAACCATCCCATCGGCGCCGAATTCAACCTCGACACCATGCGCATGGAGTTGACCAGCATTTCCGACGTCATCTTCAACCCGGTTGGCCAGGTCAAGTTCGTGCACACCGTCGCTGCCGGCTATGTCACCGCCTCGATGTTCGTACTTGGCATCTCCGCCTTCTACCTGCTCAAGGCACGCGACGTGCCCTTTGCCCTGCGCTCGTTCGCCGTTGCCTCCGGCTTCGGCCTGGCATCGGCGCTGTCCGTGATCGTGCTGGGCGACGAATCGGGTTACACCGTGGGTGAAGTGAACAAGGTCAAGCTGGCTGCCATCGAGGCCGAATGGCATACCGAACCGCCGCCAGCCGGGATCACTGTCTTCGGCCTCCCAAATGATGAAAAGGAGCACACCGATTACGCCGTCAAGATCCCCTACGTGATGGGCTTGATCGCCACCCGCTCGATCGACAAACCGGTCATCGGCATCAAGGAATTAAAGCAGGGACACGAAGTCCGCATTCGCAGCGGCATGAAAGCCTACGCCGCGCTGATACGCATCAAGGCCGGCGACAAATCGCCGGAAGCGTTTGCCGCCTTCAAGGAACTGGAAAAAGACCTGGGCTACGGCCTGCTGCTGAAGAAATACACGCCGAATGTGGTCGACGCCACCGAAGCCCAGATCAGGATGGCGGTGAATGACACCATCCCCAAGGTAGCGCCGCTGTTCTGGGCCTTCCGCGGCATGGTCGCCTTGGGCCTGCTGTTCCTGTTCATTTTCGGCGCTTCGTTCTACTTCCTGATCCGCAAGCGGCTGGCGCCACAGCGCTGGCTGCTCAAACTGGCCGTGATTGCGATCCCCCTGCCCTGGGTTGCAGCGGAACTGGGCTGGATCGTGGCCGAATACGGCCGCCAGCCGTGGACCATCGCCGGCATCCTGCCGACGCATTTATCGGCCTCCAGCATCCAGCCTTCGAGCCTGTATTTCAGCCTGGCCGGTTTCGCCCTGTTCTACACGGTGCTGCTGATCATTGAGCTCAAGCTGATGTTCAAGTACGCCCGCCTCGGACCGAGCGCCCTGCACACCGGCAAATACCATTGGGAGCAGCAATCATGATCTTCGATTACGAAACCTATAAAGTGATCTGGTGGTGCTTCGTCGCCGTGCTGCTGCTTGGCTTTGCGCTGACCGATGGCTGGGACTTTGGCGTCGGCATGGCCCTGCCCTTCCTGGGCAAGGACGACACCGAGCGCCGCATCATCATCAACACCATTGGCCCCACCTGGGAAGGCAACCAGACCTGGTTCATCACCGCCGGCGGCACGCTGTTCGCCGCCTGGCCGCTGGTCTATGCCGCCGCGTTTTCCAGCCTGTATATCGCGTTGATCGTGGCGCTATTCGCCCTGTTCTTCCGGCCCGTAGGTTTTGACTTCCGCAGCAAGGTAGCCGACCCGCGCTGGCGCAGTACATGGGACTGGGGCCTGTTCATCGGAGGCTTCGTGCCGCCGCTGATCTTCGGCGTCGGCATGGGCAATGTGCTGCAAGGCATTCCTTTCCGATACGATGAATTGCTGCGACTCGAATACACGGGCAACTTCTTCAAGCTGCTGAATCCTTTCGGCCTCCTGTCCGGCGTGCTGGGCGTGGCGATGCTGGCGATGCACGGCGCCACCTTCCTGCACATGAAGACCGAAGGCGTGATTGCCGAACGCGCCCGCCGCATGGCGATGGCCGCCGCAGCGCTGACCGTCGTCCTGTTTGCCATCGCCGGCATGTGGGTCGCCACCGCCCTTCCCGGCTACCGCATCACCGCCATGCCGGATGCCGGCACAGCCTTCATGCCACCGGCAAAAACTGTCGTCGTCGCCGCCGGCGCATGGATGGACAATTACGGGCGCTGGCCGCTCATGTGGGCCTTTCCTGCCGCAGCCTTCCTCGGCGCACTGCTGGCGTTCGCGCTAAGCGCTGCACGCCGGGCGCTGGCATCGCTTTTCGCCAGCGGCGTGAGCGTCGCCGGCATCCTGCTGACAGCCGGCGCCGCCATGTTCCCCTTCGTGCTGCCATCCTCGCTGATGCCTTCGCACAGCCTGACGGCATGGGATGCCACTTCCAGCCATAAAACGCTGGCGGTGATGTTCTGGGTGGTGGTGATCATGCTGCCGATCATTTCGCTCTACACCAGCTGGGTATACAGCGTGGTGCGCGGCAAGGTGACCGCTGCCCACATCCGCGAAAACGAACATTCTGTCTATTGAAAGGAATCGGCCATGTGGTACTTCACCTGGATTCTCGGTATCGGCTTCGCATTGGCGGCCGCCATCATCAACGTGATGTGGCTGGAATCGAACTACTCTTTCGGCGAACGAAACGAGGACACGACGCGCGCCAGCTTCGAGTCCGCCCGCGACAAGGAGCAGTCGTGACGGCGCAAGACGTAACGGTCATTTGACCAGTACAGTAATGGCTGGAGAAAGCCAATTTGTCGCTGTTGCGGGCGACATGCGGCTCTTACACTGGAAAATATGAAAACCGTTCCCTTCAAGACTGTCGACGTATTCACCACTACACCGTTCAAAGGCAATCCGCTTGCCGTTGTGCTGGACGCGGCTGGCCTGACCGCCGCGCAGATGCAGCAGATCGCCAACTGGACCAACCTCTCCGAAACCACCTTCGTCCTGCCCGTCACCGCGCCCGACGCCGACTACCACGTGCGCATTTTCACGCCATGCGGCGAACTGCCCTTTGCCGGGCATCCGACCGTCGGCACCGCGCACGCCTTGCTGGAGGCGGGCATGGTCGAGGCGCACGGCGGCGCCTTGCTCCAGCAATGCCAGGCCGGCCTGGTTCGCCTGACGGTGGAGCATGCGCCGGACGGCGCGCGCTGGATAGCATTCGAACTGCCTTCCCCGGCTTGCACTGCACTCGATACGGCACAGGCCAACGCATTGCAAACCACCCTCGGCTCGGCACTGGCGCCGGGCGCCGAGCCTTACCTGGTCGACGTTGGGGCGCGCTGGATTATCGCGCAACTCCCCAGCGCTGAAGCGGTCCTGGCATGCGTCCCGGACCTGGCGAGGATGAAAATACATGACCTTGAAGGCCGCCGAACTGGCGTGGTGATTTTCGGCCCGCATGCACCGGGGACGCGGGCGCAAATCGAAGTGCGCGCCTTCGCGCCGGCAGTCGGCGTCAGCGAAGACCCGGTTTGCGGCAGCGGCAACGGCGCCCTTGCGGCCTACCTTCGCCACACCGGCCAGGCGGACGCCTTCGGCCGGGAATTCCTTGCAACGCAGGGCGCTTGCTTGGGCCGGGCGGGCACGCTCCGCTTGTCGATCAGCGATGAAGCGATCCGCGTCGGCGGCAACGCCCTCACCTGCGTCCAGGGAATGATCACGCTACCCTGACAACCTCCGGGTAGGCCGGCCGGGCGTCTTCGTGAAACAGATCCCCCAGATACAGGGCGAGATCGCCCTCATCGACATCGTGCGGGATAACAAAATCGGCCGGACGGCGCTTGCCATCGGCGCCGGGATAGAAGGCGGTCCACTGCTTGCCTTGGCGTTCGATATGGACACGTGTGCCGAACACATTGAACTTCAATGCCATTCAAAGCTCCTCGATGCGTAAGGCGCCCGACTGCAGCGGGCGCACAAGAATATTGTACACATCGATATCAAAACTGGCACTCGCCGCACGCGGCTTGTCGACACCGAGATAGCACCAGCGGTCGACGATGGCCCGTTGCAGCAATCCGGCCGATTGCTCGACGATCGCCACCGCGCCCGCGAATGGCCAGCGCGTCACGCGCAAAGGTTCCAGCGCCAGCCGTACGCGCGCAGCGTGGTCGGCCGCCGATTCCTCACCGGTGCAGGCGCCTTTGCAGCGCGCCACCTGGCGCGCAAAGCATGGCCGACCCGGCGTGCCCTTCTCCAAGCCCGTCGCCACCGTGCACAGGCCTCGTACATGCACCACGTCGCGCAAGGTCTCGATGGCGGCCTTCTTGCTGCCGAACAGGCCGTACAGCTGCTCGGCCAGCGCAAAATCGACGTCGCGCGCAAAGACGATCTCCGGCACTTCGCCCGCCATGCTGATGGAGCACATTTCCCGCAGCCGGCGCAGCTTGGAGTTGAAGACCGGCTGGTGTTTTTTGACCAGCTCCGATTCGCGCAGCAAGGCGCCGATTTCCCCTCCGGTGCGCTCAAAGTCGATCGTGGCCGACTTCGCCAGCATCTGCATTTCTTCCGCCGTACGCATATGCGACAGCACCCGCGTGCGGATATTCACGCTCTTGCCGATGTAGATCGGCTTGCCGCTGGCATCGCGGAAGATATAAATGCCCGGCAGCGAAGGCAAGGCATCGATGCATTCTCGGGGGATGTGGGCGGGATAGCTGAAGTTCAATACGGGGTCGCTGACCACCAGCAGTCCCACCGAATTGACGTGGGTGCGCATGCGGCCATGATACCATTCGGGCCGTCATGAAATACCTCAGCGCTTACTCAGAACAGACACTTTCACAGGTCCGCCAGGTAATGGACCAGGGCCGCCTTGGCGAAGTGCTATTGCAACGTTATCCGAAAGCCCACGAAATCCGCAACGACCGTGCGCTGTACGACTACGTCCAGGATTTGCGCAATGAGTTCCTGCGCAATGCGGCGCCGATCGACAAAGTGGCCTTCGACAGCAAGATCCACGTCATCAACCATGCGCTTGGCCTGCACACTTCTGTGTCACGCGTCCAGGGCGGCAAGCTGAAGGCCAAGCATGAAATCCGGGTCGCCACGATGTTCAGGGAAGTACCGCTGGAATTCCTGCGCATGATCGCGGTGCACGAACTGGCCCACGTCAAGGAAAAACAGCACGACAAGGCGTTCTACAAGCTGTGCACCTATATGGAGCCGAACTACCACCAGTACGAGTTCGACACCCGCCTATACCTGACCCACCTCGACGCCTCAGGTAGCCGCCTTTGGTAGCAACCTGGCGCAGAGAACGGCGATTTGCCGGCGCACACGCCAGAAATCGAAGCACATTCCCCCGAACGCAATCGGCACTGCTAGCCAAATAAGGGCCGGGTACCGGTAAAAGCAATAGCCGATCAGCGCTCCCATCACCATCCGGAACAGCATATTAAATCCCGGGTGGGCGACGATAGCCCGATTGGCCGCCTGCACGATCGCAAATGCCTCGGCTTCGTCAAACCGTTTCAATTCTGGGCAAAATCGCCGGTAAAAGGGCAGCAGGTTGATCAACGGCTTCTTGCGAGGCCATTCCGCGCGCGCTTCGCGCAAAATGGCCTCCGCCCTGGCATCCGCCTCACGGTGATTCAGCATTTGAGGCTTTGCACCAGGGCCATTGGCGATGCGTTCACACGCACCAGCGCCGCGTGCTGTGGCTTGATAAAGCCCTGGTCGCGGGCGTGCTCGATGAAGCCAATCAGCTTGTCGTAGAAACCATCGACGTTCAGCAACCCGACCGGCTTGCTATGGATGCCTAGCTGCGACCAGGTCAGCATCTCGAACAATTCTTCCAGCGTGCCCATGCCGCCCGGCATGGCGATAAAGCCGTCCGACAGCTGCGCCATCATGGCTTTGCGTTCATGCATGTCCTTGACGATGAACTGGCGCGTCAGGCCCGTATGGCCCACTTCGCGCTCCACCAGCGCGTTCGGGATTACGCCGGTCACTTCGCCGCCGAGACGCAGCACTTCGTCAGCAATCACGCCCATCAGGCCCACATTGCCGCCGCCGTACACGAGGGCCAGGTTCTGCTCCACCAGCGCCGCGGCCAAGGCGCGCGCCTGTTCCGCGTAGCGCGGGGAGGCGCCGGCATTGGCGCCGCAATACACGCAAATCGATTTCATTTGAGCTTCTTCAGGTATTCTTCGGACAGTTTCTGGAACAGCAGGCTGGTTTCGCCGCGCAGGTAGGGCCCGATCTGGGACAGCACCTGGTAGCAGCCGCGCGCCAGCGCGTCAGCCATCGATTGCTGTTCGGAGTATTTGCGCGGGTTGCGCACGTATTCGTAAGACAGCCAGTATGTCGCCACCACCACCATATTCACCGACATCGCATCGATCGCCATGTCGCTCGCCTCCAGCGAAGCTTCGCTGCGCAAGTCCAGGCAAAGATTGCGCGCCACCTTGATCTTGTGGGCCAGCAGCTCCTTGAATTCCAGTTCCAGCTTGCGGTTGCGCGACAGCAGGTCGTTCAGGTCGCGGTAGAAGAAGCGGTAGCGCCAGATCAGCTCAAACATCAGATGCAGGTACAGCCACACGTCCTCGATATTCGAACGGCGCCCGCTCGGCACCTGCAGCATGCGCTCCGCTTCGGCCTTGAACTGGACGAAGATGGAATTGACGATATCGTCCTTGTTCCGGAAATGGTAATAGAGGTTCCCCGGGGAGATATTCATCTCCTCGGCGATAACGGTGGTCGTGATATTGGGCTCGCCGAACTCGTTGAACAAGCGCAGCGAGAGTTCCAGGATGCGTTCGCGGGTTCGTCTTGGCGCTTTTTGTAGCATAACAGGGGCTCTATTGATTCCCCTGCAAGGATATCACTATTAGAACTTTTCCAGAAGTTACGCTTTTTTGGTTGTGGCCTTTTTGACGGGCTTTTTCACCAAAGCCTTCAATTCCTCGACCTGGCGGCTCAATTCGTCGACCCGGTCGATCAGGGCGTTGATGTCCTGCCGCATCGGCACGCCGATCGATTCGAGCGCCCGCGTGACGCGTTCTTCGAATACCTTCTCCAGCGAATTGACGGTTTCGCGCACATGGCCGATGCGGTCGCCCTCCACCGCGCGGGCACGTTTTTGCAGGTCGCTGAAGGCGCCCAGGCCCGCCTTCCAGATTTCCTGCGCCGACTCGCGGACGGCCTTGGTCAGCCGTTCTTCGCTCTCCTCAAAAGACTTCGCTTTCTTACCCATGGCGGCGGCTCCTGTCATTATTGTGGGGCCATTGTATGCCGCACACGCTAGACACAGGCTTCTAATTGAGGTACTGCGGCGCCCTCAGTTGCGAATGCAGGCGGAAGCCTTCGCGGATATTTTCGCGCAATACCGCGCCCTTCCACGGCTTGGTGTAGAAGCGGTCGATGGCGCCGTGGTTGATGGCGGCCATGATCGGCGTCAGGTCGGCGTAGGCCGACAGCATGATGCGGAAGGTGTCTGGCGCCAGGTTCTTGACCCGCTCCATGAATTCCGTCCCCGTCATCATCGGCATGCACTGGTCGCACAGGATGACCTGCACGCGGTGGCGCGCCAGCACGTCGAAGCCCTCGGCCGCCGTCTGCGCCGTCAGGATGCGGTAGCCGTCCTGCGCCAGGAAGTCGCTCAGCACGTCCAGCATGAAGGCGTCGTCATCGACAATCAGCAAGGTTTGCTGGTCGACGATGTTCTCGTCCGTCGGCGCCTGCAGGTGGCGGCCTTCGCGCAGCATCTGCACGAAATCGCCCTCCGCCAGCGGGCGGCTGAAATAATAGCCCTGCATTTCGTCGCAATCGTGGCGCCGCAGGTAGGACAGCTGGGCATCTTTTTCCACGCCCTCCGCAATCACCTTCAGCTTCAGGCTGTGCGCCATATTGATAATGGCCAGCACAATCGCCGCATCGTCCGGGTTGCTGGTCACTTCGCGCACGAAGGCGATGTCGATCTTCAGCTTGTCGATCGGGAAGCGCTTCAGGTAGGCCAGCGAGGAGTAGCCCGTGCCGAAATCGTCGATCGAGATCTTCACGCCCAGCGCCTTCAGGTTCTGCAGCACGGTGATGGTTTCTTCCGCGTTCGACATCAGCGAGCTTTCCGTCAGTTCGAGCTCCAGCAATTCAGGCGCAATATCGTTCTCCTTGATGGCCTGCATCACCTCCTCTTCCAGGCCGCCGACGAAGAACTGGATGCCGGACACGTTCACCGACAGGTGGACCGCGCCAACATGGTTCTTGCCCCACTCCGCAATCTTGCGGCAGGATTCGTGGATCACCCAGCTGCCCACGCGCACGATCAGGCCCGTCTCCTCCAGCAGCGGGATGAATACCGCCGGCGATACCAGGCCATGCCCCGGCCGCTCCCAGCGCAGCAGCACCTCGGCGCCGCTGATGCGGCCCGACGAAATATGCACCTTGGGCTGGTAGTACAGCCGGAATTCATTATTGTCGATGGCGCGGCGCAGCGCGTTTTCCATGTCCAGCCGCGCCAGCGATTGCGCATTCATCTCCGCCGTGAAGAAGCGGAAGGCGTCGCGGCCAGCCTCCTTGGCCCGGTACATCGCCGTATCGGCATACTGGATCAGGGTATCGGGATCGCTGCCATCGTCCGGGAAGACGGAAATGCCGATGCTGGCCGTCACCGTCACCTCATGCCCCTTCAGGTCGAAGGGCTGGCGCATCGCGTCGCGGATCTTGTCCACCACCGCGATGGCGTTCTGCGCCCCTTCCGGCAGCATCAGGATCGCCGCGAACTCGTCGCCGCCGAAGCGCCCGATGGTGTCGCGCACGCGCAGGCATTCCACCAGGCGGCTGGAGAACTGCCGCAGCAGCTCGTCGCCGATGGTATGGCCCAGCGTATCGTTGATGTTCTTGAAGCGGTCCATGTCCAGGAACAGCACCGCCAGCGCCCAGTTATGCTCGGCCGCCTGTTTCAGCGACAGCATCAGCGAGTCATAGAACTGGCTGCGGTTCGGCAGCCCGGTCAGCGTATCGAAGTGGGCCAGCTTGAGCAGCCGGCGCTCGGCCTCCTTGCGCTCGGTGATATCGCGCGCCACCGCCACCAGGATCCAGTTCTGGCCCGAGCGCAGGGTGCGCCGCTGAACTTCCACCGACAACGGCGTGCCGTCCTTGCACTCGAGCAGAAGCTCCGCCATCGCCCCGCTCTGGTCGCCCGCCAGCAGCTTGTCATACAAATCCTGCAGCGGCTGCAGGCCCGCGTCGGAATCGCGGTCCGGTCCCACTTTCAGGAATTCTTCGCGTGCAAAGCCCAGCATGCGGCAGGCTGTCACGTTCACGTCGATGAAACAGGAATTGGCGCGATCGACCAGGAAGATCGCATCGGCCGTCGCATCCATCGCCAGCCGGAAGCGGCGCAAGTCCTCGTCCAGGCGGATGCGCGCATTCATGTCCAGCTGCAGCTGCGCATGGTGGCGGCTGATTTCCTCATACAGCAGCAGGTTTTCATAAGCGACCGAAATCTGCGCCGCCACCGTCACCGCCACCCTTTCGTCGACTTCGTTGAATTCGTCGGCGCCCAGCTTGTCCACCAGGTACAGCCAGCCGTGCACGCGCTCGCGCGAGGCGATCGGCACGCCGAGGAAGGAATGCACCTGCGGATGTGCTGCCGGCAGGCCGATTTCGCGCGGGTCGCCGCCCAGGCGGCTCATGCGCACCGGCTGCCGCTGTTTCAGCAGGCTGTCCAGGATACCGGCGCGCCCCTGGCTGGCCACCACGCGCGCCTGTTCGCCCACCCCGCAGGAAGCAAAATAGCTGGTTTCGTTCGCGTCCTGCTCCAGCACACCGATGCAGGCGAAACGCGACACGCAGATATTCTGCGCCACCCGCACGCCGATCTCGATCAGGCCCTGCGCATCGCGTTCGGCGCCAAGCTCGATACCCAGTTCGATCAGCGCCGTCAAGCGCAGGCTGACCGCCTGCAGGCTGGAGAGGGAGCGCGAGAGGCGCTCCGTCATCTGGTTCAGGTGTTCCGGCTCGCCTTCGTGCGCTTCGCCGTTGTTGGCGATGCGGGTAATCAGCTGGCTGCTCGATTCCAGTTCATCGATATACTCGGCGACCTTGTGCTCGATGTCGAACAGTCGTCCCTGGCTGGGCGGCTCCGGCGCAAACGCCGGCAGTGTTTCGGCCTGCTCCGCCATGCCCAGCGCCTCGTGCACCGTTTTCAGGATCACGTCCGGATCGGAAGGCTTGGGCAGCACCCAGCGCACGCCGCAAGCCTCGGCCACCGCCATCGCTTCACGCTCACGGTAGGTCGCTGTGTAGAAAATGATCGGCACGTCCGCCAGTTCCGGCTTGCTGCGGATGCGGTTGACGAACTCATAGCCATCCATATTGGGCATCAGGATGTCGGAGATGACCAGGTCCGGCTTCTCCGTTTCCATGACTTTCAGGCCTTCCATGCCGCTCGACGCTTCCAGCAGGCGGTGGCCGCTGTAGCCTAGAAGCGTCATCAGGAACTCCCGGTTCAGCACGTGGTCATCGACGATCAGGATCGTCGCGATGTCGTTCTCATCCCGGGGCGACATCTCCCCTGGCAAAAAAGACTCGATTTGCGAGACAAAGGTGTCCGGTTCGATCGGTTTGCCGATGTAGCCGTCGAAGCCTGCGGCCAGCAGCTTTTCACGGTCGCCCACCATGGCCAGCGCCGTCACGGCCAGCGCCGGGATGTCTTTCAGGTTGGGATCCTGCTTCAGTTGCGCCACCACGCCGTAGCCATCGAGCTTGGGCAGGTGCACGTCGCAGATAATCAGGTCGGGTACCTCGCGGCGCGCGACGTCCACACCTTCCTCGCCGTTATGGGCGAGCAGGGGCTGGTAGCCGAATGCGCGGAGCAGGTACACCATCAGCTCCATATTGGTGGGATTGTCTTCGATGATGAGGATGCGTGCTGACATTGGTACTCCTGTCACTGTGTCGCCTCTAGTATCCGCTATTCCAGCGGCAGTGTGAGCACAAAAATGCTGCCATTACCCGGTTTATCGACATACCGGATCGATCCGTTCAACAAAGTGGCCAGTTTCTGGCTCAAGCGAATACCCAGCTGCTGCATGATATCGTCGGTGACGCCGTTCCCGGTAGCGCCGATACTGACTTGCACCGCCGGCCTGCCCTCCGCCATGCCGCGTTCCAAGGCGATACTGATTTCGCCCTGCTCGGTACATTTGATCGCATTATTCATCAGGTTCGAGAGGATCTGCTGCAAGGCGCGGCGGTCGGTGCGCGACACCACCGCCTGCGGCGGCGCGCGAAAATGCAGCACCAGGCCCTTATCCCTGGCCTGCGGCCGGAACACCAGCGCCAGCTCTTCGACGATGGCGCGGAAGTTGACCGGTTCCGGGTGCAGCGCCACCTTGCCCGAAGTGACTTTCGCAAAGTCCAGCAAGTCGTTGATCAGTGACAGCAAGTGGCGCGCGCTCGCTTGCACGGTGCGCAGCTGCTTGTCCTGGTCGGCGTTCAAAGGCCCCGGCAGTTGCATCAACAGTGTTCCCGTGAAGCCGATTATGGCATTCAGGGGCGTACGTAATTCATGCGACATGCTCGCCAGGAAGCGCTCTTTGGCCTGGCCGGCCTTGGCCAGTTCGCTGATGTCGCGCACCGCATGCAGCGCCAGCGCGCCATGGGCGCCGCGGATGGTGCTGGCCTTCACGTCAGCCGGAAAGCTTTCGCCATCCTTGCGCTTGCCATGCGGCTCCGGCATGTTGGGCAGCACCGCTTCCAGCGCCATGCCCTGCAATTCCCCCGGCAGGTAGCCGAACAAATCTTCCGCCAGGCGGTTGGCCAGCACGATCCGGCCAAATGCATTGGCCATCACGATGGCGTCCGGCATGGACTCAAGCAGGCTGCCGAAGCGCTGTTCGGCATCCGCTGTGTCCGCATGATCGATCTTGCCGAAGTCTGTCGCCATCGCCCTGCTTTCTAAATGATACTCACAGATTCACGTAGAGAATTGCAGCGTTTCTTGCTTGGCCTCAAGGCAAGTCTAAGTGATCGCCATAATCTCCGCAAGAATGTGCTTGGCGATATCGGGGTGGCGGCCCATGGCGACGTGGCCGACGCCGGGCAGTGCGATATTGCGGGCGCCGGGCAAATGGCAGGAATCCTGCGGTGCGATGATGTTGTCGTGCCAGGAGTAGATAGAAGTAATCAGGCGGCGCTGCGCGCGGTCGTCGGCATCGAGCTGCGCCAGCCAGTCCCCGTTGCGCCGCATCTGGCGCGCGTTATGGCCCGGTCCCATGTGCGCCAGGTCGGTGCCGTAGTGCGGCGTGCCGAGAGTGATGATGCGCGCCACATGGTCCGTACCAAAACGGCGCAGCCAGGCGCGCGCCACCAGGCCGCCCATGCTGTGCGCCACGATGATGACTTTCTCGCTGCGGCTGGCGGCCAGCAAGGCCTGCACCGCCTGCTCAAGCTGCACGGCAAAATCCTCGATATCGCCGAACACAGGTTCCAGGTCGACCGTTGCATGGCTGTAGCCTTGCGCTTCCAGTTGCGCTGACAGGTGCACCCAGAAGCCGCCGTTGGCGCCATAGCCGTGCACCATCAGCACCGGATAACCGCGCGGCGCGCCGGCCAGGTGCATGCGCGGGCGGTGCCGCAGCATATGCCAGGACGTCGCCGCCATGGTCGACGCAAACTCGTGAAAGAACAGCTGCAAGTGCTGCAGCCGGCCCAGTTGCGCGTGTTCCGGCACCGGCCGCAACGTCATGCGGAAGTTATTCGCCGTGATGGCCATCCGTACCAACATTACAACGATTGCCGCCAGCAGCAGCGCTACATCGGCCGGCAGCAGGCGCGCGAAAGCCCATGCGATGACGATCGCGCTGGCCACTTGCAGAGCCATGATCAGCATCAGCATGCGCTTTACCATTGGTCAGGCCTTCGCTCCCAGGCGTTCGGCCAGGCCGCTCGCCAGGCGGGCCGTGACGCCGTAGATCGACAGCTGGGGATTGGCGCCGATGGAAGTCGGGAACAGCGAGCCGTCGTGCACCGACACATTGCCGATGCCGCGATACACGCCGTCCGGCGCCACGACGCCGCTGGCGGCGTCGCCGCTCATGGCGCAGCCGCCCATCACGTGGGCGGAGACCACGCGCGTCAGCAGCTTTTGCATTGGCAGCGCGGCGATGGCCTGGCGCGCCTCGTCCCAGTTCTTGTACGGCTGCTTGACCAGCTCATGCACCGGGCTCACTGCATCGGCGCCGGCGGCGAACTGGATCTCGGCCATGGTCAGCAGGGCGCGGCGCGCGCCCTCCCAGAAATAGGGCGTCAGCGGATAGTCCAGCTGGGGCGAGCCGTCGCTGCGCAGGGTGACGCGGCCGCCCGCGGCCTCCGGATGGAAACCGTCGCGCAGCAGCGCCAGCATGCCTTGCACCTGGGCGAAGCGTTTCATCAGGTTGGCGTGCGAGGCGCCGAAAGCGGACAAGGTGGTCGCCCCCAGCACCGGGTGCAGCGGGGCGACTTCCAGCTTGTAGCCCATTGGCCCGTCCACCGGCTGCGTGTGCAGGAAATGGTCGGAATACACCGTCTGCGGCGCGCCGTTGAAGGCTTCCACCGGCTGCGGATAGGTGCCCATCGAAATCACCACCGGGTGCAGGAAGGTACGCTGGCCGAGCAGCTGGTGCGGATCGGGCGCGCCGGAGCGCAGCAGCAAGGCCGGCGAATTGATTGCGCCGCCGGACACCACGAAATGACGCGCCTTGATCGTCAGGCGATGGCCGGTCGGCTGCTGGCCGTCCGCGCTGAGCGCAACGCACTCCAGCGCGCTGGCCTGGCCGCCGGCCAGCGCAAAGCGCTCGGCGCGCGCGCGCGTCAGCAGCACGGCGCCCTGTTGCAGCGCGCCGGGAATGGTGGTGACCAGCATCGACTGCTTGGCATTGGTCGGGCAGCCCATGCCGCAATAGCCCAGGTTCCAGCAGCCGTTGACGTTGCGCCGGATCAGGCCAGTCTTGATGCCCAGCTTGTCGGCCCCCTGGCGCAGCAGGTCATTGTTCTGGTTGGGCGGCGCTTCCCAATTGCTGATATGCAGGCGCTCTTCCATCTTCTGGAACCAGGGCGCCATCGCTTCCACGCTATAGTCGTTGAGCGCGTACTTCGACTGCCACCAGCCCAGCGTGTCGGCCGGGGTGCGGAAGCTGGACGTCCAGTTGACCACCGTGGTGCCGCCCACAGTACGGCCTTGCAGGATGTTGATCGACTTGTCGACGGTCTTGCGGGCTGCCGATTCCTGGTACAGCGCAGGGTAGGCATCGGCCTCGCGCATCTTGAAATCTTTCGACGATTTCAGCGCGCCCTCCTCCACCATCAGCACTTTCAGGCCGGCCCTGGCCAGGATTTCAGCGGTCACGCCGCCGCCCGCGCCGGTGCCCACCACCACCACGTCGGCGTCGAAGCTGCGGTCTTGCGTGAGCGTGGCGGCGTCGATGACTTGCCACCCGGCGGCGATGCCGGCCTGGATAGGATCTTGAATTGGACTGGTCATGCGCTCAGCTCCTTCATCGGCCCCGGGTAGCCGATGGCCGCCCAGGTCGAAGGTTCGGCATACCAGCCGCCAATCACCAGGTCATGCAGGCCGTGATAAGCCGTCTGCAGCATTTCAGTACGGTGGGTGCGCCAGCTTTGCAGGAATGCGGCAATCTGCTCCGGCGTCGCTTCCTGCCAGGCCGGCACGCCGGCCAGCAGGCGGCGCGTGGGCGCCATATTGAGCAAGCCAAACAGGTCGCTGATTTCCTTCTGGGTGCGCAGCGGCAGGCCGTTGATGGCGCCCGCCACGCGGTCAATCGCAGCGTCGAGTTCAGGAAGCGCCGGGGAAAGCCCGGTAATCGCCGGCACCAGCTTCGCCAGCATGATGCGGCCCTGCTGGTCGAGCGCGAAACGCTCGGGCGTGGACGGGCGCAGTTGCCGGTACACGGCCCCGCCCGCGATAAGCGCCAGGCCGCCCAAGAGCCCGGCCTTCAAAAATGATCTGCGTTGCATCGAGTCTCCTCTTTTTTATTAGGAGGATTCTAAGGACGCCGCCGGGTCCCGGCTAGAGAAAGCCCTCTAATCCTTGCGGCTGCGAACCTGCATCTGGCGCGCAATGCCGCGCAGGATGTTGACTTCTTCCGTCTCCAGCCCCGCACGCGCAAACATGCGTTTCAGTCGCGGCATCAGCTTGCGCGGATTGTTGGCGTCGAGGAAGCCGAGGTCGACCAGGGCCTGTTCCAGGTGCTCGTACATCCCCTCGATCTGCGCCGCGCTGGCCGTCTCGCCATGGAAACCTACCGGGCTGGCGGCACGCTGCCCGTCCAGCGCCGCCATGCGGCACTCGTACACCAGCACCTGCGCCGCCTGGGCCAGGTTCAGCGAAGAATAGTCGGGATTGGCGGGAATATTCACCAGCACATTGCACGGCTCGACGATTTCGTTCGGCAGGCCGAAGCGCTCATTGCCGAAGATCAGGGCGGCGCGCAGTTCCTCGCCCCCGGCCAGCTGGCCGGCGAATTCGCGCGGCGTCACCACCGGCGGCGAAAACTCGCGCAGGCGCGCCGATACGGCCGCCGTGAAGTTGATGCCTTCCAGCGCCTCCGCCATGCTGCCCACCACCCGCGCCGACGCCAGGATATCCTGCGCGCCCGAGGCAAAAGCTAGCGCTTCCTCATGCTCGCACGCCCCTTCAAAGCGCGGATTCACCAGCACCAGGTCGGAAAAACCCATGGTCTTCATGGCGCGCGCCACCGATCCGATATTGCCCGGGCGGCTGGTTTCCACCAGGACGACACGAAGGCGATGGAAGGCGGAGGATGCGGTTTCGGTCTGCTTCATTTACAATAGCGGGATTCTGCGTTGGCCCGCATTTTACTCTGCCAGCCCGACGCGCCGCTCTTTTTCAATCTTGTCATCATTTCCGCTGCCGGATGCGCGAAGCGTTTCCGTGGGCGGCAATGTCTATTTTACGGAAGCTAGTATGCACCCAATGCTGAATACGGCCATCAAGGCCGCGCGCCGTGGCGCCGCTGTGATTAACCGCGCATCCTTTGACCTGGATCGCGTAAGCGTAACTGAAAAACAACACAATGACTTCGTCACTGATGTTGACCAGGCCGCCGAGGCTGCAATCATTGAGGTGCTGCTGAAAGCCTACCCCGACCACGCCATCTTCGCCGAAGAATCCGGCGTGACCGGCACCGTAAATGACGAGAGCGAATATGTGTGGATCATCGATCCACTGGACGGCACCACCAACTTCATGCACGGCTTCCCGCAGTACGCCATTTCCATCGCCCTTCAGCAGAAAGGCGTGGTGACCCAGGCCGTCGTTTACGACCCGGTGCACAACGACCTGTTCACCGCCACCAAGGGCGCCGGCGCCTACCTGAACGAGAAGCGTATCCGCGTCAACAAGCTGGACCGCATCAGCGGCGCCCTGCTGGCCTCCGGCTACAAGCCAGGCTCGCCGGCCGCCATCGCCGAATTCGCCAAGATGTTCACCCTGATGGCCGAGCGCTCGCATGGCATCCGCCGCGCCGGTTCCGCCGCCCTGGACCTGGCCTACGTCGCCTGCGGCCACCTGGACGGCTA
Source organism: Massilia eburnea (assembly GCF_009720745.1). Lineage (GTDB taxonomy): Bacteria > Pseudomonadota > Gammaproteobacteria > Burkholderiales > Burkholderiaceae_D > Rugamonas > Rugamonas eburnea. Next base: position 276,363 of record NZ_WNKX01000001.1, read on the forward strand.
CTACGAAAAGAACCTGAAACCTTGGGATATCGCTGCCGGCGCCCTGCTGGTGACCGAAGCCGGCGGCATCGCCGGCGAGTTCAACGGCGAATCCAACTATATGAATACCGGCCACATCATCGCCGGCTCGCCGAAGATCTTCGGCCAGATGGTTGGCCTGCTGGCAGAGTTTGCGTAAAGATAAGCCCAAATCCGCCACAAAAGAGGCCCCGCGGGGCCTCTTTTATATTGCCGTGCGTCAATGAACAGGGCTTTACTGTTATACTCCGTTCATGCCAGAAGTTTCCTTGTGGCAATAAAATCCATATAATTTCTAGAATAACCACACTATGTCTTTCTCCGATCTCGGCCTGTCAGATGCCATCGTGCGCGCGGTAGCCGAAACCGGCTATACAGCCCCTACTCCGATCCAAAGCCAGGCCATTCCAGCCGTACTGAATGGCGGCGACCTGCTGGCCGGCGCCCAGACCGGCACCGGCAAGACCGCCGGTTTCACCCTGCCGATCCTGCACCGCCTGTCGACCGATGCGGTGGGCTCGAAGCTGGCCAACAACACCTCGCCGCGCGCCATCCGCGCCCTGATCCTGACCCCGACCCGCGAACTGGCGGCCCAGGTGGAAGAAAGCGTCAAGACTTACGGTAAATACACCAAGCTGAATTCGGCCGTGATCTTTGGCGGCGTCAGCATCAACCCGCAGATCAAATTGCTCAAGCACGGCGTCGACATCCTGGTCGCCACGCCGGGCCGCCTGCTGGACCACATGGGCCAGGGCACCGTCAACCTCGACAAGATTGAAATCCTGATCCTGGACGAAGCCGACCGCATGCTGGACATGGGCTTCATCCGCGACATCCGCAAAGTGCTGGCAGCATTGCCGCCGAAGCGCCAGAACCTGCTGTTCTCGGCCACTTTCTCCGACGAGATCAAGGCACTGGCCGACGGCCTGCTGGACAACCCGAAAACCATCGAAGTGGCGCGCCGCAATTCGACGGTGGAAATCATTTCGCAGAAAATCCACCCGGTCGACCGCGACAAGAAGCACCCGATGCTGTCGCACCTGATCCGCACCCACGCCTGGACCCAGGTGCTGGTCTTCACCCGCACCAAGCACGGCGCCAACAAGCTGGTCGAACAGCTCGGCCGCGACGGTGTGAAAGCCATGGCCATCCACGGCAACAAGAGCCAGACCGCGCGTACCCGCGCGCTGGCCGAGTTCAAGGATGGCTCGCTGCAATGCCTGGTTGCCACCGATATCGCCGCGCGCGGCATCGACATCGACCAGCTGCCGCACGTGGTCAACTACGACCTGCCGAATGTGCCGGAAGACTATGTGCACCGTATCGGCCGCACCGGCCGTGCCGGCGCCAAGGGCGAAGCGGTGTCCCTGGTGTGCGTGGATGAACATACGATGCTGCGCGACATCGAGCGCCTGATCAAGCAGACGCTGCCGCGCGAAGTCATCGCCGGTTTCGAACCGGACCCGAACGCCAAGGCGCAGCCGATCCAGCTGCGCAGCGGCGTCGGACGTCACCAGAACCGTCCGCCTCGCCAGGGCGGCAATGGCGGCGGCAACGGCGCTAATGGCGGCGGCAACCGCAGCCAGAACGGCCAGGGCAAGCCACGCGTGGCGTCCAACGGCAGCGGCAGCGGCGCACCGCGTGGCGCGGCCCCAAGCGGTATCCGCCGCGACGCCCGGCCAGGCGGTGGCGGTGGCGGCGGCGGACCACGCCCATCCAACGCGCCGCGCCAACGCAGCCGCTAAGCGAAGGCCAGGCCCGTTATAATCGCGGGCATGCCACAATTCGCTGCCAACCTCTCCATGCTGTTCACCGAAGCGCCGTTTATCGAGCGCTTCGCGCTGGCGCATGGGGCTGGGTTTAAAGGCGTGGAATTCCTCTTCCCCTACGCCTTCGATTCCGACGACATCAAGGACCGCTTGCAGCGCCACCAGCTGCAACTGGTACTGCACAACCTGCCGCCGGGCGACTGGCAGGCGGGCGAACGCGGCATGGCTTGCGATCCGCGCCGCTTCGAGGAATTCCAGGACAGCGTCGGCCTCGCCCTCGAATACGCCAGGGAGCTGGGCACGCCGCGCGTGCACTGCATGGCCGGCATCCTGCCCGGCGGCGGCGCGCCCGACCGCGCGCGCGAGGCTTATATCCGCTCCCTGCAATACGCCGCCGACCAGTTTGCGCCGCATGGCATCGAAGTCCTGATCGAGCCGATCAACCATTACGACATCCCCGGCTACTTCCTGAACCATAGCCGCCAGGCGCTGGACGTGCTGGCCGATGCCGCCCGCCCCAACCTGTTCCTGCAATACGACATCTACCATATGCAGCGCATGGAAGGCGAGCTGGCCAATACCATCCGCGCCTGCCTGCCGCAGATCCGCCATATGCAGCTGGCCGACACGCCGGGCCGCCACGAACCGGGCACAGGGGAGATCAACTACCCCTTCCTGTTCCGCCTGCTCGACGAGCTCGGCTACCAGGGCTGGATCGGCTGCGAATACGTGCCAAGCACCACCACCGCAAACAGCTTCTCCTGGCTGCGCGCCTGACCTTTGCGCTGGCGCAAACGCGCCGCCCGCATCCAGGCGCAAGATGGTCTCTGCCGCCCGAGGAGACCCGTCATGAAACGCCATCCGTGCATACTGTTGTGCCTGCTGCTGGCCGCCTGCGCCGGCAATCCGCGCCTGCCAGAAGCGCGCGCCCTCGCCGAAGATGCTTCCAAGCTGGCCGGCTTTAACGATCTCAGCCAGCGCTACCGCGACACCTACCAGCGCGAACAGCCCTACCTCAGTCCCGCCGCCGCCGAGCGGGAAGAAGCCATCGACCGCAAGCGGCGCGAAGCCTATCCCGACTTCGTCGCCCTGTACACAGCCGCCACCACCTACCTGCGCGCACTGGGCGCCCTGGCCGGCGGCGATACCTACAATTTCGGCGACCAGGTCAAGCAAATGGCCGACGGCATCAAGGCCTGGCCCGACACCGGCCTGACCGACCGCCACGTCGACGCTTACTCGCGCCTGGTGCGTGTGCTGCTGCGCGCCGCCACGGAGCGTGAACAGGACAAGGCCGTGCAAGCCATGCTGCGCGATGGCGGCGCCCCGCTGCAAGGCACGCTCGACGCCATGCACACCTTGCTGCGCTTCTTCAACAAGAACCACGACAACGAGCAGCGCATCGTGCTCGGCATGCTGGAAGTGGAAATCCCCTACGCCGACGCGCCGCGCGACCGGCTGCTGGCCGCCCTGGCACGCTCGCACCAGCAGGAGAAACTGAAGGAATACCGCCTGCTTGGCTTGCGCCACACGCTCGCCGCGCAGAACATCGATGCCCTCCGTGAGCGCCACGCCGCGCTGGTCCGCAGCCTCGATCCCCAAGCCGCTGACGCCGCCAATCCAGCCAGGGCCGCCGATGCCGGCAACGCATCCGCCGCGCCGCCTGCCATCCCACCCGCCACCGCCCAAGGAGCCCTGCCATGAGCCTGACCGCCAGCCTGCCGCAAGACCTGGAAACCCTGGCCGACAGCCTGTCGGCCAGCGCCGACGAACTGCACCAGCGCATCATGCGTGGCATCCGCCGGCAGCAGCGGCTGGAAGGCGGCTACGGCAAGGACAGCCCCGGCCCGCTGGCGCAAGGCGCGGCCCACGCCCTGTTCGACAACGAGGTCGCGCTGCGCCAGCAAGCCAACAGCCTGTATGCCGACGCCGCCGGCCATTCGCTGGAAGGCATGGGCGTCACACTGCCTGAACTGCTGCGCCTGGCCGACCAGGCACGGATCACGATCCGCCATATCGAGCGCGTCAAGGAGCTGGCCGGCATCAGCGCCGACTTGCTGGCGGTGGCCGCCGCCATCGCCTCTGGCCGGCCCGAGCACCTTTCCGCACCGCTGGAAAGCCTGAAAAAGCAGCTGGCCGCACGACAAACACAGGAGAGTGCGTAAATAGCGCAGCAGGCTTACAATGGTCTTCCGAACAATGAATTCGTGGAGACCGTCATGGGCCTGTCGCCGGATCAGCTTGCATCGTTGCAAGCCGCGCTGGAGCAACGCAAGCATGCACTCCTGCAGCAGCTTGCCGGCCGCATGGACGGCGAGCTGGCGCGCGTGCCGGCGGTCGAGGAAATCGAGACCTCGCCGGCCGACAGCGCCAGCAACCGCACGCTGAACCAGCTGGAGATGGAAGCCGACGAACACAAGCAGGCCCAGCTCAGCAGTATCCGCCACGCCCTGGCTAAAATCGATGACGGCAGCTACGGCCTGTGCGACAACTGCGGCAATGAGATCCCCTTCTCGCGCCTGAATGCGCGGCCGGAAGCCCCGCTGTGCATCGCATGCCAGACGCGGCTGGAGAAAGCGACGGCCGCGCTGCGCTGAAAGGTCAGCCATGGCATATAAAACCATCCTGGTGCATGTCGATGAAGCCCCGCACAGTGCGGCGCGCATCCTGCTGGCAGGAGAACTGGCGCTGCAGGAAGGCGCCCATGTGGTCGGCGTCGCCACCACCGGCATCTCGCGTTTCCTGTACCAGAACGAAACGGTGGACGACAAGGATCCCAACCTGGCGCGCCATCTCGATATCCTGCGCGAGCGCGCCAGCCACGCCCTGGCCGAATTCGCGCCGCGCCTGCAATCGCTGGGCGTGCAATCGTTCGAGCAGCGCATCCTCGATGACGAACCGTCCGCCGGCCTGAGCCTGCTGGCGCGCCATGCCGACCTGGTGATCGTCGGCCAGCTCGCCCCCAATGGCCGCGGCCCCGACGTACCGGCCGACGTGCTGCTGGGCGGCGGCAAGCCGGTACTCGTGCTGCCTTTTGCGGCGCGCACGTCGGCCGCCATCTCGGTCACGCGCGACGGCGTCGCCAGCCCGGGCGGACCGGCGCCCGCGCGCCACATCCTGGCGGCCTGGAATGCCAGCCGTGAAGCCGGCCGCGCCCTGCAGGACGCCCTGCCCCTGCTGCGCCGCGCCGACAGCGTGACCGTGGCCATCATCGATGCGGAAGCGCGCCGCGGGGTATTCGGCGATCCGGCCGGCACCGACGTGCTGGCCTGGCTGGAACGGCATGGGGTGATGGCCAGCGTGGTGCTGGGCCAAGGCGAGCGCCCGGGCTTGCTGAAACGTGCCGGCAGCGTGGGTGAGCAATTGCTGGCCCTGGCCGCCGAACGCGATTGCGATTTGCTGGTGATGGGCGCTTACGGCCATTCGCGCTTGCGCGAATCCCTGCTGGGCGGCGTCACGCGCAGTGTGCTGGACGCGATGACGCTACCGCTGCTGATGTCGCATTAGCCTTCGGAATGCCAAGCCTGGCTGCGGATTTTCGACACCTGCCGCAGCGCCAGCCATTTCCAGATCTGCAGCGCGTCTTCCTGCTTGCAGCTCATATGGCGCGGCGTGGCCAGCGCGATTTCGCAGTCGCGGTCCGACCACTCCTCGTAGCGCACGGCGCCGTCCTGGCCGACTTCGACCTGGTACATCAAACCGTCGTCGTAACCAAACTTCAAGGTGGCGCTGCCGGGTATGCCGTCGGGGCCGTGGATCTTGCCGCCGTAGACATCCGACAATGCGGCCACCAGTTGGGCTTCGGTCGGCGCCGAAACATCGCGGCGGTCCGGCCGCGAAAGTATTACCCATGCCTGTGTCATTGACGTTCTCCCCCTGAATTCACGCGCGCAGCGCATGTGGCAGATGATGTACTGGACGGCAGGGCGTGGTCATGATCCACGTCTAGTTCGCTGCTTTTATTGTAGCAACTATCATACCGAAAATTACTTTTCGCACAGGGGGCGTTTGCATTCCGCAACAGGGCTTCAGATAAATTGCGGGTGTGACAAGGGATCGAAATCCTTCCAGTCGCCGTTCTCGACAATGCCTTCGGCGCGCTCGACCTGGTCGGCGCCCTGGCGGCGCATCAGCGCGACGGCGCGCGCCTCGTCGGCGGCCTCGACAGCCACCGCCACCATCATGCAGGACTGGCGCGGCGGCGGACCCGACTCATCTTTTTCCTGCAGTTCGGAGAAACTGTAGAGCGAGCCGACATGGGCGCCGACCAGGCCGCCCAGCACCGGCCCGAGCGGACCTGTGAGCGGAATGGTGGCAGCGCCGGCGGCGGCGCCGATCGCGGCGCCCGTCACCTCGCCTTTGGCCACCGCTTCCGGTGTTTCCTTCGCTCCCTGCGACTGGGCCTGGTCGCCGCCGGTCGGGATCACATTGTGCTGGCCCGGCGGGTTATTGAAAAAGGTGGTCACGCGGCCCTCGTCGAACCCCGCTGCCTTGAAGGCCTGGCAGGCGTCCAGCGCCGTTTCCTGCAGTTGGAAATGTCCCGCAATGATGGTGCTCATGGCATTCTCCCCAAAAGCACCAGCCTGCCCAAGCCTGGCCGGGGCGACAGTTAGCTATCGCACACGAATCCACGCACACCCTTTCGATTTCCCGCCGTATAATCGTTTTGTCCACACAGATGCCACTTTGACATGAGTAGCTTCCACGACGAAAGGACGTTCGAGCGCACGGCCATAGCACTGTCCGAATTGCTGGACGGTCACCCCGTCGCGACCTTTGTCATCGACAGCGACCATGTCATCACGCACTGGAACAAGGCCTGCGAGCACCTGCTGGGCTGGGCCACGCATGAAATGGTCGGCACCCGCCAGCACTGGCAAGCCTTTTACACCAAGCCGCGCGCCCTGCTGGCCGACCTGATCGTCGACAACATCGATCCCGCCACCGACCGCAATTTCCGCGACAAGTACAAGGCCTCGTCCCTGATCGACGGCGCCTATGAGGAAGAAGATTTTTTTCCGAATATCGGCGCCGCCGGCCACTGGCTGCAATTTACCGCGGCCCCGCTGCGGGGACGCGACGGCCAGCTGGTGGGGGCGATCCAGAGCCTGCGCGACGTGACGGAGCGGCGCGTGGCGGAAAACGCCCTGCGCCGCGCGCACGACAACCTGGAGCACACGGTGCGCCAGCGCACGGCCCAATTGGCGGAAGACATCCGCCAGCGCCAGAGCGCCGAGGAAGAACTGCGCCGCCGCAATATCGAGCTGACGGAACTGAACGAGCAGCTCAGCCGCACGCAGCAGCAGCTGGTGCAGTCGGACAAGCTGGCCTCCATCGGCCAGCTGGCCGCCGGCGTGGCGCACGAGATCAACAATCCGATCGGCTACATCTTCTCCAACTTCGGCACCCTGCAAAGCTATCTTGACAGCCTGTTCTCCATGCTGGACGCCTACCAGCAAGCCGAGGTGGCCATCGTCGACCCGGCGGTGGCGGCGCGCCTGCGCGCCCTGCGCGAACAGGTGGAGCTGGAATTCCTGCGCACCGACATCCCGACCCTGATGCAGGAGTCGAAGGAAGGCATCGTGCGCGTGCGCCACATCGTGCAGGACCTGAAGGATTTCTCGCGCGTGGACAGCCAGCAGGAATGGGTCTGGGCCGACCTGCGCCAGGGCATCGACTCCACCCTCAACATCGTCGCCAACGAAATCAAGTACAAGGCCGACGTGGTGCGCGAATACGCCGACATTCCCGACATCGAATGCCTGCCGCTGCAAATCAACCAGGTGGCGATGAACCTGCTGGTCAACGCCGCCCATGCCATCGGCAACTCGCGCGGGCGGATCGAAGTGCGCACCGGCTGCGACGGCGACGACGTCTGGTTCAGCATCAGCGACGACGGCAGCGGCATTGCGCCGGAAAACCTGGGCCGCATCTTCGACCCCTTCTTCACCACCAAGGAAGTCGGCAAAGGCACAGGCCTCGGCCTGTCGCTGTCCTACGGCATCGTGCAGAAGCACCATGGCCGCATCGAGGTCGAATCGGCCCTCGGCAAAGGCACGACGTTCCGCGTCACGCTACCCAGGGTACGCCCTCCCAACGAGCAGAAGGAAACCCCTTTATGATGACCATCCTGTGCGTCGACGACGAGCCCAACATCCTGTCTTCGCTGCGCCGCCTGTTCCGCGGCAAGGGTTACGAGGTGTTGACGGCCATCAGTGGTGCGCAGGGGCTGGAGCTGCTGGCGCAGCAGCCGGTCGACCTGGTGATTTCCGACATGCGCATGCCCGAAATGGACGGCGCCCGCTTCCTGGCCCAGGTGCGCCAGCGCTGGCCCAACACGGTACGGCTGCTGCTGACCGGCTACTCCGACGTGCAGTCAATCCAGGACGCCATCAACTGCGGCGAGATCTACCGCTACATCACCAAGCCCTGGGACGACAACGACATCCTGCTGATCGTGCGCCACGCGCTCGAACGCCACCAGCTGGAAATGGAAAAGCAGCGGCTGGAAGCGCTGACCCTGAAGCAGAACGAAGAACTGAAAAACCTCAACGCCGGACTGGAACAGAAGGTCGAGGAGCGCACGCGCCAGCTCAAGGCCAACTTCCTGACCACGATCAAGATCCTGTCCAGCATCGCCGAGTCGCGCGGCACCGGCCAGACCGGCCAGACGCGCCAGGTGGCCGACCTGGCGCGCAAAATGGCGGCCCAGCTCAAGCTCGACGGGAACGAGGTGCAGGATATCTTCATCGCCGCCCTGCTGCACGACCTGGGCCGCATCGGTTTTTCCGACGAGATGCTGCGCACGCCGATGACCATGCTGCAGGGCGCCGACCTGGCACAGTTCCGCAAGCATCCGGTCTACGGCGCGCAGCTGCTGATGCCGCTGACCGACATGGGCGGCGTGGCCGCCATCGTCAAGCACCAGATGGAGCGTTTCGACGGCCAGGGCTTCCCGGACCGCCTGGCCGGCTTCGCGATCCCGATCGGCTCGCGCATCCTGACGCTGGCGATCGACTACTACAACCTGCAGCAGGGCGCCCTGGTGCAGCGCCACCTGAAGCCGGAGGAAGCGAAATCGCTGGTGATGGACGGCAGCGGCAAGCGCTACGACCCAGCCGTGGTGCAAGCCTTCCGCCAGGTGGTCGACGGCGGCGTGCGCGGCGTAGCGGAAAGCACGGACGTCGAGCTGCTGTCGGGCGAACTGGTGCCGGGCATGGTGCTGTCACGCGATGTGGTCAGCCGCGACGGCCTGATGCTGCTCGCATCCGACCACGTGCTCAATGAACGCATGATCCAGCAGCTGCAGGACTTCGAGAAAAAGAGCGGCCACCGGCTGCCTATATGGGTTCAGCGCGGAGTGGCAGGTGCACGGTGAAGGCCGTGCCCTTGCCCGGCTCCGAAATCACGCTGATGCGGCCGCCATGCTTTTGCACGATGCCATAGGCCAGGTATAGCCCGAGGCCGGTACCGCTGCCGACCGGCTTGGTGGTGAAGAAGGGATCGAAGACGCGTCCCAGGTGGTCGGGCAGGATGCCCGTGCCATTGTCCTGGATGCGCACGGACACCCCATCGCGCTCGCCGCCGGTGACGATGCGGATTACGCCCTGTTCCGGGATGGCCTGGATCGCATTCAGCAGGATATTACGGAACACCTGGTGCAACTGGCCCGCCAGGCAGCGCAGCGGCGGCAGTTTGCCGTAATGTTTTTCCACCCTGATCTTGAACCGCAGCTCGCTGGCCAGCGCATTCAGCGTGCTGTCCAGGATTTCATGCAGGTCGGCCATTTGCCACTGGCTCTCGCCGGCCGCGGAGAAGTCCTTCAGCGCCTGCACGATGTCGCGCACGCGGCGCAGTCCGTCCATCGATTCGCGCAGCAGGGCCGCCGTGTCCTCTTTCATGAATTCAAAGTCGGCCTGGCGCCGCTGTTCGGCCGAGGTGCTGTGTTCGACCAGCTCGAACAGGGTGTCGGCATAGCTTTTCAGGGTGCCGATATTGGAGGTGACAAAACCCACCGGATTATTGATTTCATGCGCCACGCCGGCCGCCAGCTGGCCGATCGATGCCATATTCTGCGCCTGCAGCAGGGTCTCTTCCATCTGCTTGCGGTCGGTGATGTCGGTCAGCGAGCCGATCACCTCCAGCGGCGCCCCTTGCGCATCGCGGATCAGGCGCAGCTGGTCGTGCATCCACAGGTAGCGGCCATCGGCCCGGCGGAAGCGGTATTCGTATGCGCGCTCGCCTTCGGAGAAAATCTGCGCCAGGCTGGAAAAGATGTTCGGCGCGTCATCCGGGTGGATATGGTCGAACCAGAAATTGGGATCGGCCACCATCTCCTCCGGCCGGTAGCCCAGCACGTTCAGTGCATTGGCGCTGACGAAGGTCATCTTGAAGTCGCCGCTGGGCACCGTGCTGTAGATGATGGCGGGCGTATTGTCGACGAGGTACTTGAGGCGCTGCAGCGGATCGGCCGGTTCGCTGGCGCGGGCCGGCGCTTCGCTGGTGATGAAGTCGAAGTCCTCGAATTCCATTCTCGCTTACCAATCCGCCCATGCGAACGATCGCACCGGCATCGGCATGGACAGGAAACCCGGCTCCGGGACGGGCGGCGGCGGCGCCGCCAGCCATTCGCGCGGGTCGACCCGGTAATACTTTTGCAGTTCGCTGAACAGGGCGGCATGGCGTTCCGCCAGCTGCCACGGCCTGGTGAAGAAGGTTTCCGTCACCACGGCAAAGAATTCGGCGGGACTGGTGGCGCCATAGTGGTCCAGCACGCCGTCCTGGCGGCCCAGCCACGCTGCATGGCGCAGGTTGGCGTAGTCGCGCGAGAGCACTTGCGACCAGCTGCTGTAGCTTTCGCGGCTGCCCAGGTAAGGCGCGCCGTTGGTGCTGCCGGATTCGCTATCGAGCTGGTGGGCGAACTCGTGCAGCACCACGTTGTTGGCGGCCTGCCAGTCCAGGGTGCCGCGTTCCACGTCATCCCAGGACAGCACAATGCGGCCGTCGCTCCACGACTCGCCCAGCATTTGCTGGCGCGCCGGCGTGATGACACCGCCCGCCCCCACTTCCTGGCGTTCGGCAATGAAGGCGCTTGGATAGAGCAGGATGGTATGCAGCGCGCGGTACACCTTGCTCGGTTTGTTCAGCAAGAGCAGGCAAGCCTGGGCCGCGATGGTAATGCGCATTGCCTGCGTCACTTCCAGACCGGCGCAACCGACGAATTTTTTCTGGTGCAGGAATTGCACCACCATGCGCTGCAACTGGCGCTGCAGATCAGGCGCCAGCTTGCGGTAAAAGGGAAGGCTCTTTTCCAGCACGGCCTGGTCGGCCGCAGGCAGCGGCCGCGCCAGGGCGCGCCGCAAGGTCCAGCGTGGATATGCGAAAGGCGCCGCGATTGCCAGCGCCGTCAAGATAAGCCAAAGCCAAGCTTCCATGATGCCGTCCATAACAGAACTCGTTCCGCCACAGATGGGGCTCCTTATCGGCATTTCAACATGCCATTGACAGGAAGCTTAGCACTGTTCCCGGCTCAGGGCATGGCCTTTTGCATGGACGACGGGGCGCCAAACAGGGCGGCGACCAGCGGGTCGCGCTGCACCGGACCGCGATTGACGCGGATCGCATAATGGGTGTCATCGGCCAGGATATGGAAGTGACGGCCATTGCCGGCCATGCTCTGCTCGCGCAGGCTTGGACGCTCCTTGCGCGGCGGTGCGCCTTCACGCTTTGGCTGGGCGATTGCCGCCAGGAAGGCCTGCACGCGTTCGGCGTCCGGGGTCAGCTGGTAGACAGCCTTGCCAAGGTAGGTGGCCGTGCCTTCAATATAGCGAGCCAGTTCGATCACGCCGGCTTCGCGCAGGTCGCGGATATATTTGCGAGCCCCGGAAGGCGAAAACTTCAGGAACCAGGCGATTTCGTCCGCCAGCATCTCGTGGTTTTGCAGTTCCGCCACCAGTTTCTGCATATTTTCGATCCGGCGCAACGTTGCCGAGGTGGAGCGGACGCGCTCGATCGGCGCTAGCGACAGAGCTTTGCGCTCCGTCACGGGACCGGGACGCTCAACCAGCGCCAGGCGTGGACGGGACGGCACAGCCGGCAACGGGGCCGGCAGCTCCAGGGTAGCTTCGATTTCGAGGCCGTGGGACGATTCTCTGATAGCGTGCATTTGAACACTCCTTCTAAATGCCAGGGTGGATTCGCAGGCTCCAGAGTGCCCGCCCGCGACTCATCGGTCTGTGCGGCAACGAACATACAAACGCACAAACATTGGCTATTTGCCAACTTGATTTAGACACCAGGGATCTGTGTGTGTTCCCGAACAGAGTGTTAACCCGGCAGCGACCTATGCTGGAGCCGGCATCAACCAACCAGAGAGGAATGACCATGAAAGCTCCAGTCCTGCTCGCAGCCCTGGCCCTGGTGGGCCTGACCGCCTGCGAAAAGACCGTCACCAATAATCCGCCCCCCCATGTCGAGCCTGCCCCGCCGCCGGCCGTCGTGCCTGGGCCTCCTGGGCCATCCGGCCCACAGGGCGAACCTGGCAAGCCGGGCGAACCTGGGCCGCAGGGTGAACCGGGCAAACCTGGCGGCGACACCGTGATCGTGCAGCCGCAAACGCCACCACCGGAACCGGCCAAATAATGGCCCGGCAACGCCACCCTTTCCCGTTGGGTGGCGTTGCTGAAAATAAATTTTGAGTTTCAGTCAACCGATATCGATTGGTCTACGTTGTAGAAAAGCCACATATTTGCTATACTTAACAGCAATTGTGCGGTAACGCACTGATTCTCGTAGGAATCACGGCCTACACTAAAACCACAGCAAACAAGCTGGGACAGAGAGTCGCGTAACTTTTTTTCTGCGACTTGCTACTCAAACAACGGGAGTTTTCTTGTGAATAAAATTAAGAATATCGCTATCGCCGCCGCACTGATGTCCGCATCGTTCGCTGCTTCGGCGCAGGACATGCTCAACCAGAACTGGTACATTGGCGGCCAAGCCGGCGTCATGCGTCCAGACAGCGACTGGGCGGCCAACAACGACCGCGCTGCTTACGGTCTGAAACTGGGCAAAGCCCTGGACGAAAAGTGGGACCTGCAATTCAACGGTACCTACGGCACCAGCAAAGAGAATTGGAACCGCTACACCCAGAAGCTGCTGGGTGCCGATGGCCTGTACATGTTCAGCCGCAAGTCGGTTCGTCCATTCCTGCTGGTTGGCGCCGGCGCGGAAAAGGATAAGAACAACTTCTCTTGCTGCAACACCCAGCAGACCCGCTGGTCGCCATTCGTGAACGTCGGCCTGGGCGTACAAGCCGATATCACCCAGCGCCTGTTCTTCCAGGCTGACCTGCGCAACGTGCACGGCTTCATCCGTGGCGACCAGTTCACCAATTCCAAGTCGAACAACCAGTACCTGATGTTCTCGCTGAACTACCTGCTGGGCGCAGCGCCACAGCCGGCACCGGCTCCGGCACCAGCCCCGGTCGTGGCAGCACCGGAGCCAGCACCGGCTCCAGCACCAGAGCCAGTCGCTCCGCCACCACCAGCACCGAAGTTCCAGAAGGTGACCATGTCCGCTAACGAACTGTTCGCATTCGACAGCGCCACCCTGGCACCGAGCCAGCCTAAGCTGGACGAGATGGCTAACGTGCTGAACGCCGACACTTCGGTCAACAACGTGATCATCACTGGTCATACCGACCGCCTGGGTTCCGACAAGTACAACCAGAAGCTGTCCGAGCGCCGCGCTGAAGCCGTCAAGGCTTACCTGGTAGGCAAAGGCATTTCCGCTTCCCGTCTGACCGCCGTTGGCAAGGGCAAGTCCCAGCCAGTCGTGCAGTGCAACGACAAGAAGATGAAGCGCGCTGCCCTGATCCAGTGCCTGGAACCAAACCGCCGCGTCGAAATCGACCAGGTGACCGCCGAAGTCCGCGTGAAGTAATCGCAGCCGACGCAGTCTGACAAAGGGGCCTTCGGGCCCCTTTTCTTTTGTGCTCCGGCGCACCGTCAGCGCAGCCGCAGCGGCGTAAGGTTTTGCCATGAGTTGGCGACGATTCCCCCACATTGCCAGGAAACTGCCTGCCGTCGGCTGGTGCGCAATCACCGAGTGGCTGGAACATCGCGCCAGCAGCAAGGGCGCGGCGCTGGCCTTCTATACCCTGTTTTCGCTGGCCCCCATCCTGGTGCTGGTGATTGCCATCGCCGGCCTGTTCTATGGACGGGAGGCGGCGCAGGGCGAGCTGTTCTTCCAGCTGCGCGGCCTGGTGGGCAGCCAGGGCGCGGAAGCGATCCAGCTGGTGCTGTCCGGCGCCGCCAACGAAAAGCAGGGCATGATCGCCACGCTGGTGGCCGGCGCCCTGCTGCTGTTTGGCGCCACCAGCGTATTTACCGAACTCAAAGGCAGCCTGGACGAGATCTGGCAACTGCCGCCCCTGTCCACCGGAGGACTGTGGGACACCATACGCACCCGGCTGCTCTCCTTCGGCATGGTCCTGGTGCTGGGATTCCTGCTGCTGGTGTCGCTGGCAGTCAGCGCCGCCCTCTCCTTCCTGGAAAAAAAGATGGGCGCTTACTGGCACGATGCCGCGCAACTGCTCACCCTGCTTAACCACGTCATCAGCTTCTTCGTCATTTCCGCCCTGTTCGGCGTGATTTACAAGATGCTGCCGCGCGTGAAGCTGTCCTGGCGCGACGTGGTGATCGGCGCCTTCGGCACCGCGGCCCTGTTCACACTGGGCAAATACGCCATCGGGGCCTATATCGGCAACAGCGGCGTCACCGACAGCTTCGGCGCCGCCGGCTCCCTGATTGCGGTACTGCTGTGGGTGTATTACTCGGCCCAGGTGTTCTTCCTTGGCGCTGAATTCGCGCGCCAATACGCCCTGCAGCTTGGCAGCTTACGGCACCGCCACGAATTCGCTTGAGGCGTGGCGCAGCGAACGCCGGCTACATCTGGTTACGAGGCTTACAACTGGTTCAACCACCTTCCGTTCGAGCTCAAGCATGATGGCATCACTCGAACCCAATAAGGAGATTGACCATGAAAACCAACAACGCCCTGATCCGTTCCCTGATTGCCGCCAGCCTGTTCGCCATCGGCGCCGGCGCCCACGCGCAGAACACCGCCGGCGACGTGCAGCGCGACGTCAACCAGCAGCAGCGCATAGAGAATGGCTTGAAGTCGGGAGAGTTGACCACGCGCGAAGCGTCGAAGCTGGAACACGAAGAAGCAGGCGTGGACAAGATGGAAGCCCGGGCGCTGAAGGACGGCCATATGTCGGCCACGGAACAGCAGCGCATCAATGCCGCGCAAAACCGCGTCAGCCAGGACATCTACCGCGAAAAGCATGACGCCAACGTTGGCAACCCGGATTCGGCATCGTCCAAACGCATGCAGGCCGACGTCCAGCGCAACGTCAACCAGGAAAAACGCATCGAGCAAGGTGTGAAGTCGGGTGAAATGACCAATCGCGAAGTAGCCCGCGCCGAACGCCACGAAGGCCGCATCGACCGCCGCGAAGCACGCGCCGGCGCCGATGGCCACGTCGGCGCGCGCGAACAGCGCCGCATCCAGCGCGCTGAAAACCGCGAAAGCAAGCGCATCCATCACGCCAAGAGCAACGACGCCGTGCGCGGCTAAGTTTCCTGGGCAGCGGTACGGCCCCGCGCCGCTGCCCACTCTTTGCGCATCATTCGCCGAGCAATTCAGCCACCACCTGCATTCCCTCCACCTTCTCCGCGACCACCTTCACGATCACCACCACCGGCACGCCAAGCAGCAAGCCCCACACGCCCCACAGCCAGCCCCAGAACAGCAGGCTGACGAAGACGGCTGCGGCATTCATGCGTGCGATGCGTCCTGTCATCCAGGTCGCGATAAAGGTGCCGACCAGGGTCGCAATGGCGATCGAAGCCAGCGCCACCATGAATACCATCTGCAGCGATTCCGTTTGCAGGTAAGCGGCCACGCTGAGCGCACAGACGATCAGCAACGGTCCGAAATACGGCATCAGGTGCAGCAGGCCGGCCACGATGGCCCAGGCGCCCGCGTTTTCCAGGCCGATGAACTGCAAGGCCATCCACATCAGCAGCGCCAGCAGCACGTTGGTCACCAGCAGCATGAACATATAGCCCTGGATCGAGGTGTTGATTTCATCCAGGATCTGCAGCGTCACTTTCTTGCGCGTCAGCGAAGGGCCGGCCAGCTTGACCAGCTTGCGCTTGAAGGTATCGCCCGACAGCAGCAGGAAGAAGACCAGGAACACCACCATGGTGGCCTGGCTCAGGAAAGACAGCAGGCCGCGCGAACCGGCCCACACCCAGTCGATCACCTTGATGTGCGCGCCATCGGCGACCACTGGCGTCGGCTTGCGCGGGGGCTGTTTGCCGGCGGTGGCCTGTTCGATCTGGGTGGCGACATCCTGGATGCGCTTCAGCGTGCTGTCTTTGCCGCTGGTGGTCGAGGCCACGAGGCGCGACAGCTTGCGGCCGGCTTCCGGCAGTTCTTCGATGATGTTGGAAAATTCGTCATGCACCATTTCCGCCGTCACCGTCAGGCCGAGCAGGATGGCGCAGGTCACCAGGGAGGTGCCAAGGGCGCGCCGGATGTGGACGCGCTCCAGCGTGACGACAACGGGGTTGAGCGTATAGGCCAGCAGGATGCCGAGCAGCAGGGGCACAAGAAAGCCCTGGCCCCACTGCAAGGCGTACAGGAAGGCAACGGTGGCGAGGATGGTCTGCGCCAGGCGCATGCGCCGTGCCAGCCGCGTTTATTTGACGCGGATGTCGTTCTTGACTTCTTTGACACCTTTCACGCCGCGGGCGATTTCGCCAGCGCGCGTAATGTCGGCAGGCTGGGCCACGAAGCCGCTCAGCTGCACAGTGCCTTTGAAGGTTTCGACATTGATTTCAGTCGACTTCAGCGATGGCTCGTTGAAGATGCTGGCTTTGACCTTGGTGGTCAGGGCCGCGTCGTCGATGTATTCGCCGGCGCTTTCCTTGGTCGGGGTCGAGGCGCAGCCAGCCAGGCTGAGGGTGGATGCAATGAACACGGCAGTAGCAAATTGATGTGCGAATTTCATGGCGCTTCTCCTATTTGAGGTGGGTGTTCCGGGCACTAGTGTCCAGCTAACAAGAAGCAAATTCTGTTCGCTACCGAACATTGTGCGGGATCGCACAGACGAGCGCAGGCAGCCAGCCATAAGCTGCGCCTAATCCCACCCACAGGAGGAGACGTTATGAAACCGACTGTATCCTTGGCAGCAATCATGGTGGCGGTAGCCGCCCTGAGCACAGGCTGCTCATCAAGTAGTCCCAATTACGCACAAGCGACCGATTATTCGACCCAGGGCGACTATTCGACCTATGGCACGGTGGACTCGATCCGCGTGGTGCGGGTCGATTCCGGCACCAGCGGCGCCGGCGCCGTCGCCGGCGGCTTGCTGGGCGCACTGGCCGGCAGCCAGATCGGCTCCGGTAGCGGTAAGACCGCCGCCACCGCCGCTGGCGCCATTGGCGGCGCCGTGATCGGCAACCGCGTCGAAGAAAACCGCAGCCAGCCACGCGAGGTGTACCAGATCAGCGTGCGCATGGATAACGGCGATTACCGCACCATCAACCAGGACAGCGCCTACGACCTGCGGGCCGGCACGCGCGTGCGCGTGGTCGATGGCCGCGTCTATCGTTACTAAGGGGAGGCCGACATGGCAACCATCCTGCTGGTCGTACTGGTCCTTCTGGTCATCGGCGCCCTGCCCACCTGGCCGCATAGCCGCAACTGGGGTTATGCGCCGAGTGGCATTGCAGGGCTGATCGTCGTCGTTCTGCTCATCCTGCTGCTGACCGGCAGGCTGTAGCCGAGGAGCCCATCATGAAACTGCTGATCGGCGCCGCCCTGGCCCTGGGTCTATGCGGGCTGGCCGGCGCGCAAGTCACGCCGCCGGACGTCGCCCGGCATCAACAGCAAGAACTCAAGCGCGGTGACCCGCCGCGCTGGAGCAAGCCGGACCGCACGCAGGCGGCCCAGCTTGCCACGCTGCGCAAGGAAATCAGTGCCGCCCTGCGCGAAGCCCTGGAAGCCTGCAAGCAACAGGGAGCGGGCGCCAATAGCGCCTGTGTGAAAGAAGCGCGCGCGACAGCCCGGGAGGACATGTCCAATATACGGGAAATCAACATTGCCTCGCGTGACTTATCTAAAACGTATGAAACCAGTGGTAAATAGTCTTTTTTTGTATCAATGCGGTAACAAGGCATACTGGCCCATGGCCAGGTCGGGTATCATGCGCGCATGCCACATGCATACCAATTACATAGAGAGCAACACCGGGAAGCGACTGTCCAGCGTTTGGGCATTGCCCGGGAGCTCTACGACCGCTACACCGCGCTGAGCGCCCCGCACGTCACCTGCGTGCGGGTGCGCAAAGGCACGGTGCTGCAGGAAGCGGGCACCCGCGCCACCCACTATTACTGGATTTCCAGCGGCGTGGCGCGGCGCGGCCACATTTCCGTGGCCGGCGAAGACCTGACCCTGGGCTTCATCACCGAAGGCGAAAACACCGGCTCGCACAGCGATATGATGGGCGGCCTGCAGGGTGAACCGGCGCGCGAATTCTTCGTCGCCGAAACCCCGGTGGAAGCCTGGCGCATCGATTGGTCGGCCATGCAGCGCCACAAGGCCGAGCATGGCTTCGTGCACGAGTACTACCTGAAGATTATCGAATGCAGCATCCGCCGTTATGCGGCCAACCTGCAGATCCGCAGCCACAGTTCGGCGGAAGCGCGGCTGGCAGCCTTCCGCAGCCAGTTCCCCGGCCTGGAGCAGCGCATCACCCAGCGCGCGCTGGCTTCCTACCTCGGCATCACGACGCAGTACATGTCGCGCCTGCGCAAGACGGCGTAGCGCCGCTTACGCGTCGGGCTTGCGCCGCACCAGCCAGAACGCGGCCAGCGCCGCCAGCACGCCGGCTGCAGCGGCCGGCTTCCACAGGCGCTTGCGCGCAATCCACGATGCGAGCGGCAGCACGTACGGCAGCACGCTCTTGAAGTTCAGGCCCGACAGGCCGCCGCCTTCGCCGATCAGGTTGCCAAGGCGCGACTGCAGCGTGCCGATGGCCTGGTCGACTGCGCTATGCAGCAAGGCTTGCGGCTGCATGGCATGCATGACTTCATGCTTGGAGCGCAAGGTGCTCAGGCGGTACAGCTCCCCTTCCCGCAACAGCCTTTCCTTGGCTACGGCCAGGTCCTGCAATTCCTGTTTGGACGCCATGGTCTCCCTTTCAAAGCAGCATGTCGCGGTCGGACTTGAGTTCGGCCATCGTGGCCGTCAAGCCCAGCTTGCCCTGCCGCACCAGGCTGCGGCCCCACAGCACCAGCCCGATCGCCAATACCGCAAAGGCAATGGCCAGCACCAGCAGGATTTTCCAGCCCATCGCTTCCCAGCACAGGTAGATCAGGGTCGCCGTGCCGAACGCGATAGCGAACCAGGCAGCCAGCATGGCCACCGCGAACACGATGGACAATTGCAGCAGCGTGTCGCGCACCTCGGTCAGCTCAAGGGCCGCCAATTCCAGGCGCGACAGTAAAAGGTGCAGGCAGTTTTTGGCGAGCCCGGCCAATGAGGCGATCAGGCCGGGCGGTGGCGGTGTCACCTGGTTCTCGCTGGCCATCGCTTATTTGCGGCCGAGGATAACGCCTACCAGCAGGCCGACGCCGGCTGCCACGGCGATCGAGCGCCAGGGGTTTTCCTTCACATAGGCATCGGTCGAGGCCGCTGCCTGCTTGGCGCCGGCAATGGCGCTGGCCTGGGCTTCATGGGCTTTGGCCAAGGCGGTGTCGAGCGCCTTCATGCCGCGGCCGCGCAGCTCGTCCGCTTTTTCACCGGTCAACGCGGTAGCGGCAGTAAACAGGGCTTGCGCATCCTTGACCAGGGTTTTCACATCGTTGTTGACGGTACTGATGTTCTGTTCCAGCATGATAGGACTCCTCTCAGGTAAGTGGTTTACGCCAATAAGTCTCGCATATCGTCGGCGTGTTCTTCCTCCACCGCCATGATTTGCGTCAAGAGTTGCCTGGTCGTCGGGTCGCTGTCGCCGATCAGTTCGATCATCTGGCGATAGCTCTCGATAGCCACCCGCTCTGCCAGCAGGTTGGCACGCACCATCGCTTGCACCTCCCTTGAGTCATCATACTCGGCATGACTCCTGTCGAGCAACGTTGCTGGATTGAAATCAGGCTGGCCATTGAGCTGGACGATGCGTTCGGCCAGCCAGTCGGCGTGCTGCTGCTCTTCCGTCGCATGCTGCAGGAACTCGGCCTTGATAGTGGCATGGGCCAGGCCGGTCACCGTGTAGTAGTGGCGCTTGTAGCGGTTGATGCAGACCAGCTCGGTGGCCAGCGCTTCGTTCAGCAATTGCAGCACCTGGGCGCGGTTGCCCTTGTAGCCCTCGGTCACCGGACCGTCGGCCATATTGCGGGCCGCCGCGCGGATTGCGTTCTTGTCGATCATGGAATCTCCCCTGTTGGCCGCCTCAGCGGCGATAAGTTACCGGGCGGCCCGCTTCGGACAGCACGATTTCCACCCGGCGATTCATCTGCCGGTCGGCTGCCGTCGCATTGCTGGCTACCGGATAGGCTTCGCCATAGCCGCGTGTTTCGATGCGCGAGCGGTCCACGCCCATCTGGCTCAGGGCCATGCGCACGGCTTCGGCGCGGCGCTGCGACAGCTGCAGGTTGTAGGCGTCGCTGCCGGTGCTGTCGGTGAAACCTTCGGCCAGCACGGTGCGGTCCGGGTTTTCGCGCAGCACGTCGGCCAGGCGCTGCGCCACCGCCATGCCTTGCGGCGTCAGGTTGGCGCTGTCGGTGCTGAACAGAACGTCGCCGAAGGTGACGACGATG
The DNA here is from genome assembly GCF_009720745.1 of Massilia eburnea. Classification (GTDB taxonomy): domain Bacteria; phylum Pseudomonadota; class Gammaproteobacteria; order Burkholderiales; family Burkholderiaceae_D; genus Rugamonas; species Rugamonas eburnea. The sequence continues at coordinate 297,043 of NZ_WNKX01000001.1, forward strand.
CCGCGTTCGGTCTGCTTGGCCTGCAGGTCGGCCAGCTGGGCTGCCAGGGCCGCGGCGCGCGCTTGCGCATCGCCTTTCGCCGCTTCGGCGTTGGCGGCCTGGGCCTGCGCGGCCTCGGCATCCATGCGGGCCTGGTCGGCACGGCGCTTGGCCGCTTCCGCTTCGGCCGTGCGCGCTTCCAGGCGCACCTGGTCGCGCTGGGCGGCAGCGTCTTTCAGCTGGTCTTCGGCGGATTTGGCGCGCGCGATTTCCTGGGCGCTGGCGATCTTCTGCTTGGCGACATAGGCCAGCTTGTCAATCGTCTGCAGGCTTTCGCCGTGGGCCGAGGCGACGTTGGCCTGGTCCAGGGCGCGGGTTGCTGCCGCCATTTCGGCCGGCGCATACTTGGCCACCAGCGGGTTGGACTGGGCTTGCGAATAATCGGCGCGCGCAATTTCCAGTTCGTTGGTGGTGGTCGGGGTGGTGCTGCAGGCTGCCAGGGCCAGGGCCGCTGCCAGTGCAACTGGTTTGAAGTCAGGCTTGAACATGATGGCTCCTTTCTCAGCGAGTCATACTGCTGTTGGCGCGCTCGAGCTCTTCTCGCAGCACGCGGATGTCTTCTTGCAGCTTGTCGGCGGCTTCCGTGGCCTTGGCGCTGCTGGCCTTGCTTTGCGCCAGTTTGGCATCGGCCTGCGCCTGCTGCGCCAGGTCCTGGGCAGTGCGGTAATCCTTGGCTGCCAGCGCCTGGTTGGCACGCAGCATCTTGTCCCGCGCTGCCGACATTTCCGCCGGGGCCAGTTCCGGCGCACCGGTCGAGGCTGCGGCCTCCACCGCCGTACGCGATGAAGCGACTTCGGCCGTTGCCGGGGTCTTCATGCTGCTGCACCCAGCCAAGGCAAGCGCTGCCGCGATGGTCAACAGTGGCAAGCGAATCGGCGTATCCATTGTTGTTCTCCTCAAAAGCAAATGGGGTATTCGCTTTATATAAGCTGTCCCCGCTGGGTTCAGTACGGTGCCGCACATTGCAGTCGGGCTGCCGGGTGTAGGCTGTCGCCATGGCACATACAATTTCTCGCCGCGCAAAGATCAGCCTGGCAGTGCTGGGCTTTTTGCTGGCCATTCCGGCGGTGGCCCTCGTCATCCTGCTCAACTATGACTGGAACCGCGCCCGGCCCTGGCTGGGTGCGCGCGCCAGCGAGGCATTGCAAAGGCCGGTGGAGTTACGCGGCAACCTGTCGCTGACCTGGCAAAAGCAGCCGCTGCCGGCGCAGGAGCGCAGCTGGCGCGACCATATTCCCTGGCCGCACCTGGTGGCGCAGGATGTGCACGTCGGCAATCCAGCCGGCCTGCCGCAGGGCGACACGGCGGCCGCGCAAACCCTGGCGTTTTCGCTCAGCCCGTTTGCCCTGCTGGCGCGCAAGATCTCGATTCCCGAATTGCGTTTCGACCAGCCGCAGCTGGACCTGCTGCGCCAGGCCGACGGCCGCAACAACTGGACCCTGCCCAAGCGCCCGCCATCGGCATGGCGCATGGAACTGGACCGGGTGGTGTTCACGCGCGGCACCATCAAGCTTGATGATGCTCAGCAGCATATCGCCGCCACCGCCCACGTCGACACGCTCGACAATGATCCACGCTACCGCGTGAAGTGGACGCTGCAAGGCAAGTGGAACAAGCAGGACATCACCGGCAAGGGCAAGACCGGCGCCGTGCTGGCCTTGCGCGATACCGGCCAGCCCTTCCCGATCCAGGCCGATGCCAAGGTCGGCCTGGTCAGCGTGGCGGCGGAAGGCACGCTGACCAATCCGGCCCAGCTGGCCGCCATCGATCTGCAGATGAAGGTGGCCGGCGCCTCGGCAGCGCGCCTGTACGCACTGACCGGCCTGCTGCTGCCGGAAACGCCGCCCTTCACCACGTCCGGGCGCCTGAGCGGCCACCTGGCCGAGGGCGCCAGCCAGTGGACCTATGAAAAATTCACCGGCCGCGTCGGCGACAGCGACATCAGCGGCACCCTGTCCTACCAGCAGCGCAAGCCGCGCGGGCTGTTGACGGGTTCGCTGCAATCGCACCTGCTGCAATTTGCCGACCTCGGCCCGCTGATCGGCGCCGACTCCAATGCCAAGAAGGAAGAGCGCGGCGTGGCCGCCGTGCAGCCGGCAGGCAAGCTGCTGCCGGTGGAAACCTTCAAGACTGAGCGCTGGACCGCGCTCGACGCCGACGTCAGCTTCCACGCCGAGCGCATCGTGCGCACCAAGGAATTGCCGCTGTCGAAACTGACGACGGAATTCCACCTGAAGGACGGCGTGCTGCGCCTGACGCCGCTGAACTTCAACTTTGCCGGCGGCCAGGTCGCCTCCAAGGCCACGCTGGACGGCAGCAGCGGCGAAGCGGTGGCCGCCACGCTCGATGCGACGGCGCGGCACGTCAAGCTCAAGCAGCTGCTGCCCACGCTGCCCGACCTGAAACAGGCGACCATCGGTGAAATCAATGCCGACGCCAAGCTCACGGCCAAGGGCAACTCGGTGGCCACCATGCTGGCGCATGCGAATGGCGAGCTGAAAACCCTGGTCAACGACGGCACGGTCAGCAAGCTGCTGCTGGAGCAGATGGGCCTGAACATCGGCAATATCGTGCTCACCAAACTATTCGGCGACAAGCCGGTGCACCTGAATTGCCTGGCCGGCGACTTTGGCGTGCGCGACGGCCTGGCGCAAACGCGCTACCTGCTGGCCGACACGGACGACGCCGTCGTGCGCGTGAACGGCGACGTCAACCTGGCCAGCGAAAAGATCGACTTGACGCTCAAGCCCGAAACCAAGGGCCTGCGCATCATCTCGCTGCGCGCCCCGATCTATGTACATGGCACGCTCAAGCAGCCCAACGTCGACATCGACAAGGGTGTGATCGCCATGCGCGCCGGCGGCGCCCTGGCGCTGGGCGCCATCGCGGCCCCGGTAGCGGCCCTGGCGCCGCTCATCAGTGCCGGCGGCGCGGGCGACGACAACCAGTGCGCCGCCCTGCTCGCCGCGGCGCGGGAAAAACCGAAAGCGCCGCCGCCAGGCAAGATGCAAAGGTAACAAACCGTTACTTCGTGAAATCGCGAACAGATCACCCAACCCTTTCCTCCTAACATGGAAACCGTCATCCACGTAAGGAGGAAACATCATGAAAACCAAACAGATCGCAGCCCGCCTTGCTATCGCTACTGCCATGCTTGGCCTGGGTGCATGCTCCTCGATGTCCAACCAGGATAAGAACACGGCCATTGGCGCCGGTGTCGGCGCCGTGGCCGGCTCTGTGCTGACCGGCGGCTCGACCACGGGTACCGTAGGCGGCGCTGTAGTGGGCGGCGTGATCGGTAACCAGGTCGACAAACCACGCCGTTAAGACGGCAGGCGGACCTGCTGGTAGCAATGGCAGGACACCGCTTCCAGCCCGGCCGGGTCCAATATCTCGATATTGCCCCGGCTGTAGCTGATCAGGCCCTGCCCCTGCAGGGCGCTGGCCGCCTTGGTGACGCCCACCCGGCGCACACCGAGGGCATGGGCCAGGAATTCATGGGTCATATGGAAGCGGTCGCTTTGCAGGCGGTCGCGGGTGACCAGCAGTGAGCGCGCCAGGCGCGCCTCGAGCACGTGGAAACGGCTGCATACCGCGATCTGGATGGCTTGCGCCAGCAGTCCGTCGGTATAGCGGTGCAGCAGGCGCTGCAGCGACTCCAGCTCCGCAAATTCGGCACGGAAGTCGGCCGCGGCCATGCGCAGTGCGTGGCCGCGGCGCTGCACCACGGCGCGCACCTGGGCCAGATGCTGGCCCAGCGCGACCGACGCGCCGATCATGCCTTCGCGCCCGGCCGAACCGACTTCGAGCGTCATGCGGCCCTCGGCCACCGCCAGCAGCGAGACCAGCGTATCGAGCGGGAAATAGATGAAATCGATGGGCTGGCCGGCTTCGAACAAGATATCGCCAGCCTCCAGTTCCACCAGTTCGCACAATGCCTCGAGGTGCTCGAGGTCGTCTTCCGGCAGGTTTGCCAGCAAGCGGTTGCCAATGCGGGGAGGTGGCGATTCACTGCTTGGAACGGTATGAAGATTCAGGGTCATTGCCGTCAGCCTGGTGGAGTTTAGGCGGAGCGTATCGGCTATTAAAAATGCTGTATGTACGCTGACGCACGGAAGCAAGCCAGGCCCCCCGCCACAATGCGGCTATCCAATAGGAAAGGATTTATGAAAATGGAACCAAACAACAAGATAATGCGCTACACCACCCACCCGATGCTGCTGATCGCCGCCATCGCCGTCATCCTGTTCTGCGGCGTCGGCATTGCCGCCGTCATGGGCTGGCTGCCGAAATCGGGCGCCAGCATGGGGCCGCCGGTCGCGGCCGACGCGCCCGTCCAGGTAGGCGGCAGCGAAATGGGTCCGCCACCGGCGCCCGCCGGCCTGGCAGCGGTTGAACGCACGCCAGGCCGCGCCGCCGATACGTCCGGCTATTCGGGTGGCGCTGGCGGCAGCTATGGCAGTGGCGCGGCGTCGGCCGAACGCAGCGCAGGCGCAGCACGCTATGCCGAAGCGCCGGCGGCGCAGCCGGTGGCACAGGCTGCAGAACGTGCGCCGGCGGTCTGCCACAGCTGCGGCGTGGTGCAATCGGTCCATGCCGTCACCCAGCGCGGCCAGGGTAGCGGCCTTGGCGCAGCGGGCGGCGCGATTGTCGGCGGCCTGCTGGGCAACCAGGTCGGCGGCGGCACGGGCCGCAAACTGGCCACCGTGGCGGGCGCCGTGGGCGGCGCGGTAGTCGGCAACCAGGTGGAAGGCAATATGAAATCCACGACCCACTACGCGGTACGGGTCCGCATGAATGACGGCAAGGAGCGCACCGTCAGCAGCAGTTCCGGCGATTGGCAAGCCGGCGAGCACGTAAAAATCGTGAACGGACACCTGCAACGCCGCTGATCGTTCGGCATCGAACAGATGACGGCACTGGACACGGCAATAATGCACTCAGGATTACGGAATATGAGAGGAAAACATCATGCTCTATACCATCGCTGTCGTACTCATCATCTTGTGGCTGCTCGGCCTGGTGACCTCCTACACTGTGGGCGGTTTCATCCATATCTTGCTGGTCGTGGCAATCATCATGATCTTGCTGCGCCTGATCAGCGGGCGCGGCATTTAGTCGAGCCGGCCAAGCCGGCGTACACTATCGGGGCGGGCCTGCAGCGCAGGACCCGTCCCGCTTTTTTTGTCCAAAACTAAGGAAGGAGAAGCTCATGCCCAATAAAACCCTGGCTGCCCTGCTGATCGCAGCGATTGCGGCAACTGGCTGCGCGGATATGGATGCGACCCAGCGCGGCACGGCGACCGGCGCCGGTGTCGGCGCCGGCATCGGCGCCGTGCTGGGCGCGGCGACCGGCCATGGCGGCGGCGGCCGGGCGGCCGGCGGCGCGGTACTCGGCGCGGCAGTCGGCGCCGTGGTCGGCAACGTCTGGTCCAAGCGCATGGAAGCGCAGAAGCAGCAAATGGAACAAGCCACCAAGGGCACCGGCGTGCAAGTCAGCCAGACCGGCGACAACCGCCTGAAACTGGAAATCCCGAGCGATATCTCGTTCGACACCAACCGTTCCGACATCAAGCCGGACTTCCGCCCGATCCTGGACCGTTTCGCCACCACCTTGAATGAGAATCCGGCCACTACGGTGAGCATTGTCGGCCATACCGACAGCACCGGCAGCGCTGCCGTCAACCAGCCGCTCTCGGTCGACCGCGCCGCCCATACCCGCGACTACCTGGCTTCGCGCGGGGTATCGCCCACCCGTATCGTGATCGAAGGCCGCGGCGAGCAGGAACCGATCGCCTCCAACGAGGATGCCGCCGGCCGCGCGCGCAACCGCCGCGTGGAAATCTTCGTAGCCGAACCGCGTCCGCCACAGGGCTAAGCAGTAAGCCATTGAACTGGCCCGGCGCCCAGGCGCCGGGCCTCCACTCTATCTGGAGCAGCCATGCGACTTCCTCTCTTCATCTCGCTTTGCCTGGCCGCGGTGCCGGCGATGGCGCAGACTTTGAAACCTGGGCTGTGGGAGCTGAGCAACCGCGTTGCGTCCGCCAGTCCGGAAACCATGGCGGTCATGTCGGCTGCCCAGCAGCAGATGGCGAATATGCCGCCCGAGCAGCGCAAGGCGATGGAGCAGATGATGGCCAGCCACGGGGTCAATATGAGCCTGGGCGACGCCGGCGGCGTGAAACTGACGTATTGCCTGAGCAAGGAAATGGCGGACAAGCACGACCTGCCCGCCGGCCAGCCTGGCCAGTGCACGACGACGCGCACGCCCGTCCCTGGCGGCTTGAACGTCAGCTTCAACTGCAGCCGTCCGCCATCAAGCGGCAACGGCCAGGTGATCTTCAACGGCAATACGGCTTACAGCATGCGCATGAACGTCAACAGCACAATGCAAGGCAAGCCCCAGAACATGGTGGTGGAAGGCTCCGGCCGCTGGCTCAGCGCGGACTGCGGCAGCGTGAAGCCGGCGGCGCCGCTGGCGCCGCCCAGCAAGCCTGGTCCGGACGTGCCGGCGCCTATTCGCCGCGATCAATAAAGGCCCAGTACAGCTCGCGGGCTTTGCTGGCGACGGGGCCGGCCGGCAGTTCGCGGCCGTTGTAGCGCACGCAGGGCATGACCTTGCCGAAGTTGCCGGTGTTGAAGATCTCGCTGGCCTTGTCCAGCTCTTCCGGCTTGACGCTGCGCTGTTCGACTTCGATGCCGGCTTCGGCCAGCAGCTTGATCACGCGGGCGCGGGTGATGCCGGCCAGGAAGGTGCCGTTCAGTGCCGGGGTGACGACCTTGCCTTCGGCGGTCACGAAGAACAGGTTCGCGGTGGCGAATTCCGCCACGTTGCCCTGGCTGTCGCATACCACCGCGTTGTCGCAGCCGCGTTCCTTGGCTTCGCGCAGTACGCGGGTCGAGTTGGCATACAGGGCTGAGGCCTTGGCGTCGGTGGGCGCCATATCCGGGTCGGGCCGGCGCATGGCCGACAGGCAGGCCGAGAAACCGGTAAAGGGCGGCAGCGGGGCGTCGAACAGGGTCAGGGCGAAGGCCGATTTTTCAGCGACCGGAATCAGCAAGCCATCGGTCGCGAACACCAGGGGGCGGATGTACAGCTCGGCATTGGCCGGGAAACGCGCGACGCCCTCCTTCACCAGCTTTTCCATTTCATCCACGCTGAGCGGGCATTCCAGGCCCAGGCTGCGCGCCGAGCGAATCACGCGTTCCAGGTGCGGACGCAGGTCGGGCAGCTTGCCGTGCATGGCGCGCGCGCCGTCGAAAACGGACGAGCCAAGCCAGACGCTGTGGTCCATCGCGCCGAACAGCGGCGCATTGCCTTCGGCCCAGTTGCCATTGAAGTAAGTCAGATACATAGTGTTCCCCGCTGAAAGTTCCAGCTGAGGAATTTAACACATGGCATCAAAACGCGTGGCGCAGGCCGAAAGTCAGGGCGCGGTTGCCCTTGCCGGTTTCGGTCGCCGTGCCGGCTGTGTAAGCCGCGCCGTTGCGGTTGCGGATATGGGCGAAGGAAGCGTGCAGCGCCGTCCGCCGCGAAAGCGAATACACCACGCCGACCCCGGCCTGGTCCGCATCCTGGTTGGCCGGACTGCGGTCATCCTTGTGGATGAAGGAGGCCATATAGGTGAAGGGGCCGCTGACGTAGGACAGGCCCGCCAGCACGTCCCGGCTGTACAGGGAAGGCGTGGCCAGCGTCAGCGCGCCATAAGGGCTGGACGGGTCCCAGGGCGAGCTGCCCCAGCCGCGGTTGACACCATAGGCCGCAAATACCGTGGCATTGCCGAGCTTGACGTTGGCCGCCGCCAGCGTGTTGCGTGCCGACAGGTCCACCGGCTGCGTGGTACCGACGGCATCGATCGGGTTGCGCTTGCGCTGGTGGGCCAGGCGAAGGGTGAAGATGCCGTCGGCGAAACCGACTGTCGCGCCATAAGCCTTGTTGCCGGACGTGCTGAAGTCCGATTCACCGAAGCTGTAGATGGCGCCGGCGCTCCAGCGGCGCCCTGCCGGCGTACGGTACTTGATCGTATTGTCGTAGCGCTTGGTGGTAAAGCCCATCAGGTTGGTCGCGGTGCCGGCCAAGCCGCCGTGGAAAGGGTCCGCCACTTCGGCCAGCGTCTCGTATTGCAGGTTGTACTGGCGCCCGAGCGTCAGGGCGCCCCAGCGGCCGTCCAGCCCGACCCAGGCCTGGCGGCCGAACAGCCTGCCCTCTTCCGAGCGGCCGGTATCGTTTTCCACGCCGCCCTCGACTGTGAAGATGGCCGAGTTGCCATGGCTGCCCAAGGGCTCGCGGCCGCTGATGCCGATGCGCGAGCCTTCGGAGATGCCGGGCGAAAGCTTGCTGCCGGCACAATTGTCCCTGCAGCCACGTTCGACCAGCACGCCCGCATCGAGCACGCCGTAGACCTGGACGCCCTCGCCCGCTGCCGGCTGCCTGGTCTGCGCCAGGGCCAGTGCTGGGCTAATGAGCAGGAAGGCAAGAACTTTCATGCTTGTCAGCTTAGGGTAAGCACAGGCATGCAATCTGTGCGGAGACAAACAAAACTATTTGGAGACCGTATGTCCAGCAAGCGTTGCAGCGCCGCCGATGCTATCCGCCTCGTGCGTGACGGCGATATGATCATTGTTCCGACCGGCGCCGGCGAGCCGCCCACGCTGCTGAAGGAACTGTCGGCGCAGCGCCGCAGCTTCAACGGCGTGCAGGTGGCGCAAATCCTGGCCATGCGCAAATACGATTATTTCGATCCGGAAACCGCGCACCACGTGCGGCATTGCGCCCTGTTCTTTGGCGGCGCCTCGCGCGCAGCGGGGCAGGCTGGCTGGGCCGATTTCATTCCCGCCTATTTCTCCGAGATCCCATCGCTGATCGAGCGCGGGCAGATGCCGGCCGACGTGGTGTTTGCGCTGGCTTCGGAAATGGATGAGCACGGCAACTTCGCGCTCAGCCTGGGCGCCGACTACACCATGGCCGCCTTGCAGAGGGCGCGCGTGATCGTGCTGGAATCCAACCCGAACGTGCCGTTCGCGCATGGCCAGTGCCATATCCACATTTCCCAGGTGACTGCCGTGGTGGCAAGCAGCGAGCCGGTGATTGAAGTGGGCCTGCCGCAGATCGGCCCGGTGCAGGAAGCCATTGCCGCCCACGTGGCGCCGATGATCGAAGACGGTTCGACGCTGCAGATCGGCTATGGCGGCATTCCCGATGCGGTGGTGATGCAGCTGACCAGCAAGCAAGACCTCGGCATCCACACGGAAATGATCGGCGACGGCATCCTCAAGCTGGTGGAAGCCGGGGCGGTGACCAACCGCCGCAAGACTTTCATGCCGGGGCGCATGGTGGCGACTTTTGCGCTGGGTTCGCGCAAGCTGTACGACTTCATGCACCATAACCCGATGCTGGAAATGCATCCGGTCAGCTTCACCAACGATCCCTGCATCGCCGGGCAGAACGACAAGCTGGTATCGATCAACGCCAGCCTGCAGATCGACCTGCTGGGCCAGTGCGGCTCGGAGAGCCTGGCCCACCTGCCCTATTCCGGTACAGGCGGCCAGGTCGACTTCGTACGCGCGGCCAACCGTTCGCGCGGCGGCAAATCCTTCATCGTGCTGCCATCGACTGCCAAGGAAGGCAGCATTTCCCGCATCGTGCCAACGCTGTGCGCAGGCACGCATGTGACTACCAGCAAGAACGACATCAACTACGTGGTCACCGAATATGGGGTAGCACAGCTGCGCGGCAAGTCCGCCAAGCAGCGTGCCGAGGCGCTGGTTGCCATTGCGCATCCCGACTTCCGCGGCGAACTGCGGCGCGAAGCGGCCCGGCTCAACTACTGTTAGCTATGTTCGGCAGCGAACATTCAACCGTTCGCTGCTGTCTTAGACTGGCCTTCGGAGGTCACTCATGAAGGCAAGTCGCTGGCTGGCTATTATCCTCGCGGGCTGGACGCTGCTGGCCTGCGCGTCCCTGCCCGAGGTCGATCCGGAGCGGGCCAAGGCGCGCGCCAGTGCTGTGCCAGCTGTCGTCACGTCCAGCGGCAAGCTGCCGCGCCAGACCACCGAAGAATTGCTCAGGAAACGCTGGGCCAAATCCACCCTGGACCTGAAGGCCCAGGCGACGCTCGAAGAAGCCGCCACCGGCGTGCCCCTCATCGCCGGCAATAAAGTGCAATTGCTGTTCGATGGCCCGCAAACCATGGCGGAGATGATGAAGGCCATCGCCGCGGCCAAGGACCATATCAACTTCGAGACCTACATCTTCGACCAGGATGAACTGGGCATGAAGTTCGCCGATCTGCTGATCAAGAAGCAGCGCGAAGGCGTCGTGGTGAACGTGATTTACGACAGCGTAGGCACGATAGGCGTGCCGCAGGAATTCTTCGACCACATGCGGGAAGGCGGCATCAAGCTGCTGGCCTTCAATCCGGTCAATCCGGCCAGGGCGCGCGGCAACGGCTGGATCCTGAACAACCGCGACCATCGCAAGATGCTGATTGTGGATGGCAAGGTGGGCTTCACGGGCGGGATCAATATCAGCGATACCTATTCGCGCAGTTCGCCCTTCCGCGGCGGATCCGGCGGCGGCAAGCCCTCCGGCGGCGGTTCCAGCCCGGCGCGGGCCAAGAGCCCGGACGACGTAGGCTGGCGCGACACCCATGTGCGCATCGAGGGGCCGGCCGTGCAGGCCATGCAGTGGCTGTTCGTGCAGGCATGGATCGAGCAGGATGCGGACGATTTGCGCGATGCCAAATACTTCATCCCCGTTGCACCGGCCGGCGACAAGGTGGTGCGGGTGCTGGGCTCCAAGCCCGAGGGCCGCTTTGAAATCTACAAGGCCATTCTGCTTGCCATGCAGGAAGCGAAGAAATCGATCCACATCACCTGCGCCTATTTCGTGCCGGATGACCAGTTGCTGCAGGCCTTGATCGATGCCGCGCATCGAGGGGTGGACGTGCAACTGGTGCTGCCCAGCGTGTCGGACAGCGGGCTGGTGTTCCATGCGGGGCGGGCCTTCTACCAGCCTCTCCTGGAAGGCGGCGTGAAGATTTATGAACTCAAGCTGTCGGTGCTGCACGCGAAGACGGCGGTGATCGATGGCGTCTGGTCCACCGTTGGCTCCACCAACCTGGACCGACGCAGCTTCCTCCACAACAGCGAAGTGAACGTGATCGTGATGGGCGATGTGTTCGGGCTGGAAATGGAGAACGCGTTCAAGGAAGACCTGCGCAACTCAACCGAGGTCACCATCGCCGCCTGGAATAAGCGGCCGCTCATCACCCGGATGAAGGAATGGATGGCCCGCGTGTGGGACTATTGGCTTTGATGAACGACCACAAAGCCGCCCACCTCGCTTGACAAGTCCCCGCCTGGCGATGACCATGCAAATATCCCCATGCGTGTTACGAGGCTGGAGGTGGTGGTGGATGAAGTCACTCTGGGTCTGGAAAAGCTCGACGCGAAAGTTGACCGACTGGATCACAAAATTGATGTTGGACTCGAAAAGCTCAATGGTAAGATCGATACGGGGCTCGAAAAGCTTAACGACAAGATCGACGCGGGGCTCGAAAAGCTCAACGACAAGATCGATGCAAGCCATCAGGAACTTGTCCGATACTTCAACAAGATTTATTACATGATCTTTATGTTCCTGACAGCGATCATTGGCGGCTTACTTGCTTTGCTCGCCAAAGTAATCGGCGTCTTCTAAGCGGCCGGATGCCAGATATCGCCCTGGCGGCGGAAGATATCGGTGGCGGCGAGGCCGAAGCCAGCGCCTTCCATCCAGCTGTAGCGCTCGACCTGGATCTCGTCATGCCGTACGCGCAGCACATTGAAAGAGTTGGTTTCGCCGCGGCTGCGGGTGGAGGTGGCGGTACCAGCCTGGACCACCAACGCGGCGTAGCCGTCAATTTCGTAGCGTTCGGCAGTACTTTGTGTGTGGCTGGTATGCAGGTGGCCGGCCAGCAGCAGATCCACACCGCAGCGCGCAAACACTTCCATCGCCATGGGCGCCCGGTCCACCAGGTCATCGTCATCCATATGCTGCGGCAGGTCGAAGGGATGATGGGTCACCACCACGCGTGTCAGGCTGCCCGGCAGTTGGCCGAAGCGGTGACGCAGGTAGTCGACCTGGCGGCGATTCACACGGCCATCCTTGAAGGTGAGGGAGCGCGCCGTGTTCAGGCCCAGCACGGCGATTTCATCGTCCACAAACTCCGGCGCCAGTTCGCGCGTGATGTGGCGCCGGTATTTGACCAGCGGCTGGAAGAAGCGCGCTGCGACGTTGTACAGGGGAATGTCGTGGTTGCCCGGCACGATGATCTGCGGCTTGGGCAAAGTATCGAGGTAATGCCGCGCCTGGCGGAATTGGGCGCTGCGGGCGCGCTGGGTCAGGTCGCCCGACACCACCACCACGTCGGGCCGCAGGAAGTCGCCGATCAGCTCGCGCAAGGGCGCCAGCAGCGCATTGTCGACACGGCCAAAATGCAGGTCGGAGATATGGACTATTGTTCGCATCAATCCTCCTGCCGGCGCGGCACGATCACAGGCAAGGCCGCAGGCCGGATACGGTAACGCAAAGGCGGCGCCATCACGGTCACTTCGCCATCGGTCGCCACGCGCAGGCGGTGGTGGCGGGTCTCAATCACCATTTCGGCAGCCTTGAAACTATGGAACTCGCGCGACTGCCGCAGCTGGCCGAACAGCGCGCGCACTGCAAGCTTCAGCAAACCGAAGCGCGTCGGCCGCTGCGCCACGTACACGCTCAACGCGCCGCCATCGATGCGGGACCGTTCGCCGATATTGAAACCCTGCATCGTGTACTCATTATTACCGATGAAGACGAAAGGGGTGCGCCGCGCAAGGCCGGTTTCACCCAGCGTGATCCGCAGGCTGAGGAAGGGGAAACGCCGCAGCGCCGCCAGGGATGCCCAGCCGAAGGCCGTCCACTTGCCGCGGCCGAGCCGGCGCTGCTGCCGCTGGCGGTCGCGCACGACGTCCGGATACAGGCCAAGGCTGGAATTGTTGAGGAAGATGCGGTCGTTGACTTCTCCCACGTCGACCCGCACCACTTGTCCAGCCGCCAGGGCGGCGATGGCGCCATCCAGCTGGGGCGGAATACCCAGGTCGCGTGCGAAATGGTTCAGGGTCCCCATCGGCAGCACGCCGAATACGGCGCCACTGTCCAGCACCACCGAGGCCACGGCATTGACTGTGCCATCGCCGCCGCCGGCCACCACGGCCGGAGCGCCGGCCGCCAGCGCGGCGCGCGCCGCTTCCATCAACCGGTTGGTATCGGTGGCCAGCGTAATATCGACATCCAGGCCGTGGGCAGCAAAGAGGGCGGCCAGCGATGCATGCCATGCCTCGCCATAGCCCGCGCCGGCGCCTGCATTGACGACCACGGCCATGCGGCTCACAGGCGCTCCCGGTGCCTGCGCAGGCTGGACACTGCTGTCACGCACACCGCCAGCCAGCCCAGCCCTTCCGCGACCGCCGCCAGCACATCGGTCAGGAAATGCACGCCAAGATACATACGGCTGAACGCAACCAGCGCCACCACCAACACTGCGCCCAGCACGACCGCTGCACGCTGGAAGGGGTTTCGTGCGTGCGGCCACAGGTAGCAGGCGAGCACGCCGTAGAACACTGTCGCGGCCAGGGTATGGCCGCTGGGGAAGCTGAAGGTCGGCAGGGTCAGCAGCGGCACGTCGAAGCTGGGCCGCGCGCGCTGGTAGCTATGCTTGAGCAGCACGTTCAGCAGCATGCCGGGCGGCACAGCCAGCAAGAGCGCCAGCATCCAGTAACGGGCCTGCTTCCGCCACAGGTGCCAGGCGAACAGCGCCGTCAGGAAAGCAATCCCCGCCACACTATGCAGCCAGCTGACGGCCAGCAGGAAGGTGGTCAGCGGTTCGCTGGCATGGGCGTGCAGCCATTGCGACACGCTGATATCGAGCGCCGCCAGGCGTGCGCCGGGCCCCAGTGCAGCACTGGCAACGGCCTGGAAAGCGGCTGCAGCGGCAATCAGCAGGGCCAGGCCTGCCACCAGATGCAAAGGAAGGCGGATCGTATCTCTCATACAACGATTAGCAAAAAAACCTGATTTTTCATCCAGTACTGTTGATTCATACAGTATTTGTGTTATTCTGATGACTCGTTAAACACATCAAGCAAAAGGAATTCGTCATGACCACTATGAACAGCACCTTCGGCTCCCGCTTTGGCCTGGAATATGCCCCTATGTCTTTCCTGGTTCGCTTCGGCAAACGCGAAGTGCTGGTGTGCCGCGACTTCCGCAAGCGCTTCTATGCTGTGAACCCGATCATCGAATGCGACACCGGCGTACAGCCTGGCCACCTGGAAGTTCTGCTCTTCAGCCGCTGGCTGCTGATCTTCTCCAAGGCCCACTAAGCCCAAGTCTCGCACAGCTGTTCATACCGGGCGCGCAAATAGTCGCGCAAACGAATCACGACGGGCGTGACCTGCGAGCGATGCATGCAAACCAGCTGTAATGGCACCTCTTCACCCATTACATCTGGTAGCAGCAAACGTAAGCGGCCGGCATTGATGTCGGCGGTCACGTCCAACCGTGATTTGTAGGCAATACCCAATCCCGCGACCGCCCAGCGGCGCACCAGGTCGGCATCATCGCTGCTGCGATTGCCCCGGACCTGCACTACCTTGCCTTGGGCGGGGAAGGCCCAGCGGTCATAGAGCACGTCATCCAGCGCGAAGCGCAGGCAATTGTGGTGCACCAATTCGTCCAGGTTGGCCGGAGCGCCCTGCCGGCGCAGGTAGTTCGGCGAGGCGACCAGCACGCGCCGGTTATCCGGGGCAATCGGCATTGACACGAGGCTGGAATCATCCAGCCTGCCATAGCGCAGGGCCAGGTCGACTGGCTGGCGGTACATATCCGCGACGCGGTCGCTGACAAATAATTGCAGGCTGATGGCCGGATATTCCGCCTGGAATGCGTCCAGCCATGGCAGCAGCACATTGCGTCCCACGTCGGACGGCATCGAGATTTTCAGCAAGCCCGCCAATTCCTGCTGGCCTTGGCGTATCGCCTCATGGCCTTCTTTCAGCTGGCGCAGCGCTTCGCGCGCGTGGCGCAAGTAGTGCTCGCCTTCCGCCGTCAGGCGCAGCGAGCGCGTAGTGCGGGCGAACAGGCGCAGCTTCAATTCCTCTTCCAGCCGCTTCAGGGCAGCGCTCGCCAGGGCTGGCGATATATCCAGCGAGCGCGCTGCCGCCGACAAGCTGCCCCGGTCGGCTGTATTGACGAAGACTTCAATATCGTCCAGGCGCAACATTATCGTCATTTCCTTGAAAGTGCTTCTTTAATTTTAGTCTTTTTCTTGAAGCCGCGATGACCGAAGATGCAGTCATCGCAAACACTTTGGAAAGATTAAAGCCATGAAAGCTGTCGCCTACCGCGCTTCCCTGCCGATCGAACACGCCGACGCCTTGCTGGACATCGCATTGCCGGCACCGGTCGCCACCGGCCGCGACCTGCTGGTCGAAATCAAGGCGGTTTCCGTCAACCCGGTCGATACCAAGATCCGCCGCAACGTCAGTCCGGCGCAAGGCGAATCCAAAGTACTGGGCTGGGACGCCAGCGGCATCGTGCGTGCCGTCGGCCCTGACGCTACCTTGTTCAAGCCAGGCGATGAAGTCTGGTATGCCGGCGCACTTGGCCGTTCCGGCACCAATGCCGAACTGCACCTGGTGGACGAGCGCATCGTCGGCCACAAGCCAGGCAAGCTCAGCTTTGCAGAAGCGGCCGCCCTGCCCTTGACCGCCATTACGGCCTGGGAATTGCTGTTCGACCGGCTCGGCGCCAGCCGCGACGCGACGCGCGAGGCCGGCAAGTCCTTGCTGGTCACGGGCGCTGCCGGCGGCGTCGGTTCGATCCTGGTGCAGCTGGCGCGCCAGCTGACGGGGCTGACCGTGATCGGCACTGCTTCCCGCCCAGAAACCGCGGAATGGGTGAAGACGCTGGGCGCCCACCATGTGATCGACCACAGCAAGCCGCTGGACCAGGAAATCAAGCGCCTGGGCCTGCCGCCGGTGAATTACATCGCCAGCCTGAACGAGAGTGAGCAGCATTTCACCGCACTTGCCGAACTGGTGGCGCCGCAAGGCAAACTGGCCCTGATTGACGATCCGTCCAACATCGACGTGCGCCTGCTCAAGCGCAAGAGCGTATCGCTGCACTGGGAATTCATGTTCACCCGCTCCATGTTCGAGACGGAGGATATGGCGCAGCAGCACGCCCTGCTGAACGACGTGTCGCGCCTGGTCGACAGCGGCGTATTGAAAACCACGCTGGGCGAGCGCTTTGGCGCCATCAACGCTGCCAACCTGAAACGTGCGCACGCCCTGCTGGAAAGCAACCGCGCACGCGGCAAGATCGTGCTGGAGGGATTCTAAGCTTCGGTTGCGGCGCGGGCGGCATGGGCCGCAGCGCTCGCTTCGCCCGCCTGCGCGATCGCTTGTTCCTGCTGCCGGAGCGCCAGCGCGCGGCGGTCGTGCGCATCGACTTTATCGATCAGCGATTGCGACAAGCGGCAAGCCTCGTTTACCGTTGCATTGAAGCGCTCGCAGCCGCGCTTGAGCATGCCGGAGTCGTAGCCCACTTCGCTGAACATGCTGCATATTTCCAGGCACAGATCGCGCAAGGTGCGCATGGAATCGCAGGCGCCTTCGATGTCGCCGCGCATTTGGCGGTCCAGGTCGATGAATTCGGCGCGCGTCTTCTCATGGCAGGACAATTCCATCACCGTCGCCTGCCAGCGCCCGATGCGGCGCGTGATGCGGCTGATATTGGCGTTCTTCTGGCGCAGGATCAAGGCGTATTCGCACGCCAGCAGCGATAGCGGCAGGCAGGCCAGGACGGCTGGAATACCGGCGCGCCGCAGGGCGATTTCCAGCTTCTTGCATCGGTGCAGTAGTGAGCCGATATTGCCGCCAAGGGAATGCTTGCGCATGGCCGGTCCTCCCGACAATCCGCCATGCGAAAGCATTGGCGCGATTAGCCCAGTATAGGCAGGCCCTGCCCCGCGCGAGCATGCGCCGGATTGATGCAGATTAAAAGTGGAGCGATTAGGCGCCGTTGAGCCAGGCTTGTTCGTGGGCACGCTCGCGGCGCCGGCGTTCGGCTGGGGAATCGAAGTCGCGCAGGAACTGGATGTGCTTGCGCTCCAGTGCCAGCATGTCGCGCTCAATGGCATCGACTTCAGCGCGGTCAGGCGAGTGGTTCATGTAATTGGCGCGTTCGCGCTGAATCCGGTCCTGCTCGTCCTTGATGGCTTGCAGGCGTGCTTCGCAGCGCTGCACGGTGCGGCGCATCTTTTCCGGGGTCAGGCCCTGTTCGCGCAAATCGCTCTGCACGGCCAGGTCGCCGCGCACGGCGTTGATGCGCTTCTGCAGTTCCGCGATGTCGGCATTGACATCTTCGATGGCGGCGGTGTCCTTGGCGGCATAAGCGTTGCGGCGGCGCTCGCCCAGCAGGGCCATTTCCGCCTCCAGCTCCTGGTATTCATCGCGGAAGGGGCGTTCGAAATTGCCCAATTGGGCGCGGCAGGACTCGATCTGCTTTTCCAGCGCCACCACTTCCAGCTGCAGCTTGGCGGCCGGCATGTCGAAGCGGCGCTGGGCGCGCTCCTCCATCGCCTTGTTGGCGGCGAGCAGGCGCGCTTCATAACGCACGGTCGAAAACTTCTTGCGCGCCTCTTCCTCATGGGCGGCACGCAGCTTGCGCTCATAGGCGCGGTAGGCTGCAGGCATGCGCAGCTTGCGATACCAGTCACGAATCCATTTCCACATAGGCAGGAATATAACTTAGGCGGCGGCGCCTGTCATGTCCGCCAGTGCCGGGGCAAGCAAGGAAGCGACAGGGATGGCGTTGCTGCTGTGCGGGACGGTGTCGCAGCTGGCCGTGCTGGCCACGCCGGAGGCTTGCAGGTCTTCAAAGGCGCTGCCGGCAAATAATGGATGAACGGCGACGCACAACGGCGGCGGCAAACCTGCCTTGCGCACGTGGCCGACGGCGGCAATCATGGTACGGGCGGTCGAGGCGATATCGTCGACGATGACCGGAGTGTGGTGCAGCCAGCGCTCGGTGTCCGGCACCGATACTTCCACATCATGGTCGCCACGGCGGATTTTTTCCAGCACGATGCAGGGGCAGCCGGCGCCGCGCGCCACTTCGGCAGCCCATTGTTCGCTCTCGGAATCGGGGCCGATCACCAGTGGCTGCGGCACGTTGGCGGCAATCCATTGCGAGATGGCCGGGGCGGCGCGTACCACACGGGTCGGGATGGTGTAGATCTCGGCCAGGTCGTGGTGGCGGTGCAGGTGGGGATCGATGGTCACCATCCAGTGGAACACGCCCGAGACCAGCCGCGCAAAATGGGCCGAGGTGATGCCCTCGCCAGGATTGAAGATCGCATCGTGGCGCATATACGCCAGGTATGGCGCCACCAGGCCGACGCTGGCCGCGCCCAGGTCGCGCGCAATGCTGGCGGCGAAGTACATCGGCATGAAGCGGTCGTCCGGACGATCCAGGGTGCAGACCAGCACCACCTGGCGGCCCTTCACCTCCGAGTGATAGCGCACGTAGGATTCGCCGTCCGGGAAACGCCGCACCTGCAAACTGCCCTGCTCCCAGCCTGATAATGCCGACAGCTGCGCTGTCATCGCTTCGTTGCCGGGTAGCGCGAACAGGATAGGCGTCATTTTCGTTCTCTCCTCGTTGAGTGACTTTTTATTCTAACTCCATGTTGCTGCCCGGCGGTAGGTATTGCATTTCAGGCAGCTTTTTTTGCATTCTGTCGCACCGTCGGGGACAAGGCCATGGGTCGCGGGCAGAATCGCCCCATTCACCAGAATGGAGACCCTTATGCCATTACCCCGCCACACCTTGGCTGCGCTAGCCGCCCTTCTCACCTGTGCACAGGCGCACAGCCAGGCGACGCTGCAAGACGTCGCAGGCCACAAATTTGAAGTGCAGAAAATCGCCAAGCCTGCCGCTCCCGCCACGGTCATTTTTGAAAACGGATCGCGCAACACACTGGATAAATGGGCCAAGGTGATCCCGCTGCTTGCTAAAGACGCGACGGTGTTTGCCTACAACCGTCCCGGCTACGGCAAGAGCGACAAGCCGGTGACGCCGCGCGACGGCAAGACGATAGTGGAGGAATTGCGCCTGCTGTTGAAGCAGCAAGGCTTGCAGCCCCCATACGTCCTGGTGGGGCATTCGTTGGGCGGGCTGTATATGCAGATGTATGCGCGCAGCTATCCCCACGAAGTCAAGGGCGTGGTGCTGGTCGATGCGCTCTACCCCGGCGTCATCAAGAAGCCGGAGGAATTCCCCCTGATGGCGCGCTGGGCAAAATATATGTTCATGAACGCTGCGATGGAAGCGGAGGTCGACCAGATCTACAGCACCGGGCAGGCCATGATGAACCTGCCCTGGGACGACAATATTCCGATGGTCCGCCTGATTAACGTCCCCAAGTCGCCTGGCGCAGTGGCGATCGACCTGGGTGTCGCCAACAATGACGAGAAGACCCGCAACCTGGTCATGGCCATGTATCCCAAGGCCTGCAAGGTGATCGTCGACTCAGACCACCAGATGCAGCTCGCCAGTCCCGAAGTGGTGGCGGACGCCATCCGCGACGTGATCGGCGCGCACGACGCCAAGCATCAACCAGCCTTGCGCTGCAGCTGACCGGGCTCCTCCGCGGTACGCGCTTCCTCGTGGTGGAAAGGCGCGTACCAGGTGACGATGAAAGATGGGACGGTAGCCACCATCACCAGCCAGAAGTAGCTCACATAGCCCATGGATTGCTGCAGGTGGCCGCTGACCATGCCGGTCAACATGCCGCACAAGCCCATCAGGCCAGTGCCGAAGGCGTAATGGGTGGTGGTGTATTTTCCGGGAGCCAGCTGCTGCATCAGGTAGATCATGAAGCCCACTGCGCCAAAGCCGAAGGAGAACTTTTCAACCACAACACCAAGGCCGATCACCCACAGGCTGGAAGGCTGGTAGATCGCCATCAGCAGGAAGGTGGCGATCGGAATGTTCAGTACGCAGCACAGCGTGAACAACACCGGCTTCAAACCGCGCTTTGCCACATACCAGCCGCCAATCAGGGAGCCTGCCAGCACGGCCAGCAGGCCATACGTACCGTAGACGATGCCCAGCAGCTCGTTGGACATTCCCAGCCCGCCCTTTTCCACCGGGTCGACCATGAAGAAGGGCCCGATTTTCTCCAGCAGGCCGATCGACACGCGGTACAGCAGCGCAAAGGCCACCATGGTCCAGACGCCGCGCTTTTCGAAGAAAGTCTTGAAGGCGTCGCGCAGGATGGAGGCCGCCTGGCCCAGGTTTTCCGGCGTATCGGCAGCACGCGCGCCATCGGGCATCACGCGCCAGTGCCAGGCAGTAATCACGAGCAGCATGATGGCCACGGCGACAAAGACAATGCGCCATGCGCCCAGCCAATCCATGCCGTAATCCGTATGCAGCCGGCCGCTCAGGTAGACCAGCACGCCGGAGGCCACCACGGGCCCGATATTCCAGCTCAGGCTTTGCACGCCGCAGTACAGCGACTGGTTGCGCGAACTGAGCGATGTGACGTACACCCCGTCGCTGGCAATGTCCATGGTGGCGCCGATGAAGGACATGATCCAGAACAGCGGCATCATCAAGGCCATCGACCCGGGCATTCCCATGACCAGGGCGACGGCGCCGAAACCCAGGCCAAGCAGCAGCTGGGTGAGCAGCACGAAGAATTTCTTGGTGCGGTACATTTCCACCACCGGCGCAAACAGTGGCTTGATGGTGTAGGCCAGGATCAGCATGCTGGAATACTGCGCGGCGCGGCCATTGTCCATGCCAAGGTTCTTGAACATGATGGAGGTGACGCTGGTCAACATCATGTAGCCCATCGCCATCGCGAAATAGCCGGTGGGCACCCACTGCAGCGGCGAGCGGTTCATGAGCGTTGCGCCTTGATGAAGTCGCGGTACCAGTGCGCGCTGTCTTTCAGCGTGCGCTTCTGCGTGGCGTAGTCGACATGGACGATGCCGAAGCGCTTGGCGTAGCCCGAATCCCACTCGAAGTTATCGAGCAGGCTCCACATGAAGTAGCCCTGCACGTTCACGCCCTGCTGCATCGCGCTTGCCAGGGCATCGAAGTGGCGCGAGATGAAGGAGATACGCTCTTCATCGTGCTGCGGCGTGCTGCTGGCCATGCCGTTTTCCGTAATGTAAATCGGCGGCAGTTCGTACTCGCCTTTCAGCTTGAGCAGCAGTTCGGTCAAGCCTTGCGGATAAATTTCCCAGCCCATGTCGGTGCGGCCGTTTTCCAGCGGCGGCGTGCGCGGCGGAGTTTCGGCGCTGCAGTAGGCGCGGAAGTAGTAGTTCACGCCCAGGAAGTCGATGGACTGGTGGATGGTCGCCATGTCGCCCGCCTCCACCTGCGGCGCATTGGCGCCGTGGTGGCGCAGCGCCAGCTCCGGATAACGTCCTTTGAAAATCGGGTCCATGAACCATTGTACCGAACGCGCGTACTCGAGTTCAGCCAGGGCGCGGTCGGCCGCACTGTCGGTGGCCGGATCGGCAGTCCACTGGTTCAGGACGATGCCCAGTTTCGCCTTCGAGCCGACGGCGCGCATGGCATTCATCGCCAGGCCGTGGGACAACAGCAAGTGGTGAGATACCTGCACGGCGGCCGCGGCATCGCGCACGCCGGGTGCGAACTGGCCGTTGCCATAGCCAAGGTTGGCGGTGCACCAGGGTTCGTTGTGGGTGGCGATGCTGGCCACACGGTTGCCGAAGCGGCGCGCCACTTCGGCGGCGTATTCGGCGAAATAGCGGCAGGTGGCGCGATTGAGCCAGCCGCCCTCTTCCTGCAATGCTTGCGGCAAATCCCAGTGGTAGAGCGTGACGTAGGCTTGCTTGCCTTTGGCTTCCAGGGCGTCGAGCAGGCGCTCATAGAAAGCGAAGCCGGCTTCGTTCCAGGCGCCCTTGCCGTCGGGCTGAACCCGCGCCCAGGCGATGGAAAAACGGTAGGCATCCACGCCCAGAGAATCGATGATGTCCACATCTTCGCGGTAACGATGGTAGTGATCGCAGGCGATGCTGCCGTCGCTGCCATCCTTGATTTTGCCGGGCGTGCTGCAGAACACGTCCCAGATAGAGAGGCCTTTGCCGTCCTCCTGGTTGGCGCCCTCGATCTGGAAGGCACTGGTGGCTACGCCCCAGAGAAATTCGGGCGGCAGGCGTTTGTCTTTCATGCTTGGTTTCTTTGCTAAATGCGGGAGAGATGGCCTGCCCCGGGGGACGAGGCAGGCCGCGTTGCCACGGGCTTAGAAATCGATGCCCGCGTTAACTCCGATGGTGCGCGGCGGCAGGTACTGCGCCACCCACACGTTGGCGCCGTTCATGGCGCTGGTCTTGATGCGCTTGTCGCCGACGTTACGCACGAAGGCGTCCACCCAGAACTGCTTCGGCCCCTGGTAGCGCAGGCCGATATCGAACTTGGTGTAGGCGGCTTGCTGGTCTTCCGGTCCCAGGTTGAAGATCGACAGTTCGGACTTGGTTTCGTGATGTACCGAAACGCGCGGGATCAGGGTGTCGCCATTTGCCATGCGGAAGGTGTGCTGGTAGTTCAGGTGGGCCGAGAACTTTGGCGCGTGCGGCATGATGTTGCCGGTGACGTTCAGGCAGTTCGAGTTCAGGTCCGGGCAGAACGGCAGCGCGTAGTCGTTGGAACCGGCGACCAGGAAACCCAGCTTGGTGTGGGTGTAAGACAGGGCCAGCGCCAGCTTGTCGTCCGGCGACAGCTTGGCCTGGATTTCCGATTCAAAGCCCCACACCTTGGCGCCGTCCACATTGCTGGTGACGAAGCTGTGCGAACCATCCGGGTTGGTGACCGGAGAGCTGAACTGGAAGTCCTTGAAGTCCTCGTAGTACAGCGCGTTGTTGATGCGCAGCGCGCCGCCCATAAAGGAGCTCTTGCTGCCCACTTCATAGTTGGTCAGGGTCTCCGGGTCGTAAGTACGGCCGCCGTCCTGCAGGCCGCCGGCCTTGTAGCCCGTTGCGACGCTGGCATACAGCATGTGGTTCTTGTCGACGTCGTAGCTCAGGCGCGCCAGGCCGGTGGTCTTGCTGCCCTTGTAGCGGCCTTCGTTGGACGGCACGCTCGGGTTGTAGCCCTGACCCGGTTTGGTCGGGTCGATGTTCGGGGTCAGAGGAACTTGCGGCACGGTCGCATCGTAGTTCCAGGTATAGCCGTTGCCGCCCTGGTTGGTACGCTTGTCCGAGGTGTAGCGCAGGCCGCCGGTCAGGTGCACGTTGCCGGTATTCCAGGTGGCCTGGCCGAATACCGCGCGCGAATCCACGGTTTCTTTCGGCTGGATGAAGGAGCCTTGCCATGCCACGCTGCCCTGCTGGGTGCCGTGCATGATCGGAATGTCGAAGCGGATGCCGTTGTCTTCCGCCGCGTAATAGGCGCCCAGTTGCCAGTCCACTTCGCGCTGGCCTGTCGACTGCAGTTGCAGTTCGTGGCTGTTGCTGCTGTACTTGGACCAGACCGTGTTGTTGGCCTGGAAGTCGCCGCCGGTGGTGAAGCTGGTTGGCAGCACGCGGCCGCCGTCCTGGTCGAAGGTCGACGAACCGGAGAACTTGGAGTAGCCGGCGATGTAGGCCAGCGAGATATCCGGAGTCACTGCGTAATCGACGCGGCTGCGGAAGGTGTTCACGTCACGATGCAGGAAAGGCGCGGTGTCGATCAGGGCCGACCATTCATCCTGGCCGGCGCGCGGCGTCTGCATCAGGTTCATGTTCGGCGTGCCGCGGTCCTGGAAGCGCTCGTACGAAATATTCCACTTCAGGCGATCGGACGGCTGGTACAGCCAGCTGACGCGCACGCCGCTCTGGTCCTGCGCGTTGTAGCGCGGGCCGTTGGTGACGTAGTTGTTCGGGTTGATCGGCTGGAACTGCGCAGGGTCGCCGCCGCCGGCCAGGAATGCCGCCCGCTGGTCGGCCAGGGAAATGTTCGGCAAGGTCTGATATTTCACATAGCCGTCGTGCTGTTCGTGGATGACGGCGATACGCAAGGCGGAATTGTCGCCGGTCGGCACGTTCAAGGCGGCGCGGGCGCCAAGGCGGGCGTAATCGCCGATGCCGCCGGAAACGCTACCCGAGAATTCCTTCAGCTTAGGCTTGACGGTCTGCATATTGACCGCACCGACGGTGGAGTTGCGGCCCCACAGCGTGCCTTGCGGGCCGCGCAGGACTTCAATCGCGTCCACGTCGAACAGCAGCGCGGTGGCGCCTTCCGGACGTGGCGAGTAGATACCGTCAACGAAGAAGGCCACTTCCGGGTCGGCGTACTCGGTCTTGGCAGAGTCGTTACCGATGCCGCGCATGGTCATGGTGATGACGCCGTGGTCGCCCTGCCCGGTTGCCTGGAAGCTTGGCACCAGGTTGGTGACGTCCTGGATGGTCTGTACGTGTGCATCTTCGAGTGCCGCTGCATCCAGGGCGGTAACGGCCACCGGGGTCTTTTGCAGGGAAGTGGTGCGCTTGGTCGCCGTGATCAGCACCTCTGGCACGACGGTCGATTCGTTGCTCGCGGCAGGCGCCACAGGGGCTTGCTGCGCGGTGGCGCTATTTGCGGACGCGACCAGGGCCAGCACCCCGATCTGGATTGCAGAAAACTTCATATTGTCTCCGGTAGTTGTTGTGAAAACGATTTCTTATTTCTTGAAAACGTTTTCATGGTACATTTTAGAAAAATAAAAAGTCAACAAAATTTTTTAGGAGACGACAAAAATGACGCAACGGATCTTGATCGTTGGCGGCGGCAGCGCCGGCTGGCTGTGCGCGGCCTACCTCGCCAAAATGTTCGGCGCCACCAAGGAAATCACGCTGGTGGAAGCGCCTGAAATCGGCGCCATCGGCGTCGGCGAAGGCAGCTTCCCTTCCCTGCGCGCCACGCTTGCGGCGCTCGGCATTCCGGAAGCCGAATTCATTCGCGAAGCCAGCGCCACCTTCAAGCAAGGCATCAGCTTCCACAACTGGGTGCACGGCGACGACCATTACTTCCACCCTTTCTCCATGCCGAGCCAGCGCCCCGGCGCGCCGGAACTGCTGCCCTACTGGCTGCAAGGCCTGGCCGGCGACACGCCGTTTGCCGAGGCGGTCACCATGCAAAAGCGCGTGGTCGATGCGCAACGTGCACCGAAACGCATTGGCGACGGCGACTACAACGGCCCGATGAATTACGCCTACCATTTCGACGCCGCCCGCTTTGCCGGCCTGCTGGCAAAGCATGCGCGCAAGCTGGGCGTACGGCATGTGCAGGATCACGTCGACGGCGTGCAACTCGGCCATGATGGCGCCATCGCCAGCGTCGAAACGCGCGAACACGGCGCCCTGACCGCCGACCTGTATATCGACTGCTCCGGCTTCCGCGCCCTGCTGATCGGCGGCGCGCTTGGCTCCCCATTCCACAGCGTGAGCGACATCCTGTTCTGCGATACCGCGCTGGCCGTGCAAGTGCCCCATCCCGCGCCAGACACGCCGATCGCCTCCGCCACCATCTCCACCGCGCACGAAGCCGGATGGACCTGGGACATCGGCCTGCAGGAACGGCGCGGCATCGGCTATGTTTATTCGAGCCGCCACACCAGCGACGAGCGCGCCGAGCAAGTGCTGCGCGCCTATGCCGGCCCCGCCGCCGATGGCCTGAAGGTGCGCAAGATCCCGATGCGCGTCGGTTACCGCGAACAGCACTGGATCAAGAATTGCGTTGCCATCGGCCTGGCCGGCGGTTTCCTCGAACCGCTGGAAGCATCCGGTATCGGCCTGGTCGAAACGGCGGTCCACATGCTGGGTGCCCTATTCCCGCACAACGGCGAGATGGCACCGCTGGCGCGCCACTTCAACCAGTTCATGGGCGAACGCTATGCCCGCATCGTCGATTTCATCAAACTGCATTACTGCCTTAGCCAGCGCCGCGAGCAATTCTGGACCGACAATTGCGACCCCGCCAGCTGGAGCGACAGCTTGCGCGACAAGCTCGCCATGTGGCGCTGCCGGCCGCCGCAGCGCATGGACTTCCTCACTGATCTCGACATGTACCCGCCGACCAGCTGGCAATACGTCCTGTACGGCATGGGCTTTCCAAAAGCGATGCCACCCCTGCCCGGCATGGAAGCGCTGGCCGCTGCGGCGCGCCAGGAATTCGCCAACATCGCCGCCGTTTCCGAACGCGCGGTGGCGGACTTGCCCGATCATCGCGCTTTCATAGCCCAGTTATGCCAGCATGAAAACGCTTTCAGAAATGATTTTCATGCCGTTCGTGCAACGATTGACCGCTGAGCACCGTGATACTGCCGAGTTCTATGGTAATCTCCGCATGAAAAGCATTTCAGATTGAGAAACCCCTTGAACGATCACTCCACTCCGCCCGCCACGCTGACCGACGTCGCCCGCCGTGCCGGCGTATCGCCAGCCACCGTTTCACGCATCCTGAACGGCACCGCCAAGGTGGCTGACGACAAACGGCAAGCAGTGATGGCCGCCATCAGCGAGCTGAATTTCGCCCCCAACCAGATGGCGCAAAGCCTGAAGCATGGGCGCACGATGACCATCGGGATCGTGGTGCAGGACATCGCCTCCCCCTTCTTCGACGAGATCCTGCACGGAGTGGACGATGGACTGAAGGGAACCGGCTACGCCTCGGTGATCGTCAGCGGCCATTGGAATGCCGATGAAGAAGCGGAGCGCATCCGCCTGCTCCTGGCACGCAAGGTGGACGGCATCATCCTGCTGACAGGCCGCATGACCGACGCCACCGTCCTGGGCTTCGCCGCGCAGCGCCCGGTGGTCTGGCTGGGCCGCGTGCTGCGCACCAAGCGCGCCATCGGCTTCGCGCTGGACAATGAACTCGGCGCCTGGCTGGCCGTGCGCCACCTGATCGAAATGGGCCACCGCCGCATCGCCCACTTGGCCGGCCCGGCCGACAACCGCGACTCAATGGAACGCCTGGCCGGCTACAAGCGCGCCTTGAAAGAAGCCGACATCCCCTTCGATCCGGCACTGGTAGCGGAAGGTAACCTGCAGGAAGCCGGCGGCCTGATGGCCATGAACCGCCTGTACGACAGCCAGCATCCTTTCACCGCGGTCTTCGCGGTCAACGATCAAACGGCGTATGGCGCGCGGCTTTTCCTGTACCGCAAAGGCATCCGCGTGCCGGACGACGTGTCGCTGGTCGGCTTCGACGATCTGCCCGGCTCCTCTTACACCACGCCGCCGCTGACCACCATCCGCCAGCCGCTGTACGTGATCGGCCAGACGGCCGTGCAGTCGATGCTTGGCCTGATCAACGGCGAGGAAGTGGAAGGCACCATCCCGCCGGTGGAGCTGGTGGTGCGCGAAACGACGCGGCGCAACCGCTGACGCTTAAGGCAAGCGGCGCACTACATCGCCGCTGTCGACCTGCCCTTGCTTGACCTTCAGCCAGCGCTTGCCGGTCAGGCGCTCGAAGTTATTGAACGGCGAAGGCAGCGCATCGGCATCAAAGCCAGGCGCATCCTTCAAATCGTAATGCAGATGGACCAGGAAGGCGTCGCCTGAAAAGCCCATTTCACCGACCTTCTGGCCAGCCTTGACGGTGTCGCCCACCTTGACCGTCACGCTGCCTTGCTTCATATGGGCCAGCAGGCTGATTTCGCCGTTTCCGTGCTCGATTTCGACGTGATTGCCCCACATGATGCTCGGGTCGGCGATGAACTGATCCTTGCCGAACGACGGTCCCTTGTCCTTGGCATTATCAGGAATGGCGCTCACGGCCCGGATTACCTTGCCGCCGGCCGGCGCCAGGATCGGCTTGCCCCAGCCGTACCAGTCTTCGTTGCGCAAGCCATCGCCTTTGTACATGCGGCCCTGCTCGTCGGTGACGACGAAATCATAGCTGTAGCGCATGAAGTTGCGCTTCCATTTCAGCGCTTGCGCCATCGGGTCGAGCAGCGGCAGGCGCCGATGGTGGCCGTAGAAATCATGGCCATCGTGGACCAGCACCGGGCCCGCGACCGGCAGTTGCAGCTGCGCTTTTGTCTTGTACAGGATTGGCGCGACCGGCACTTCAATCGTGTATTTGGTATCGTCGCCCACATCGAACTTGAAGGTATAGCGCAGGCGTGACAAATCCAGGTCCTGCGGGAAGGCGTACAACGGGTTGAATACCAGCTCCGACTTGCCCGGCTCGATAAAGCGGTTCGGGACCACGAATACGCTGCGGCCATTGGCTCCGACGCGGTATTGGGCCACCAGCTTACCCGCCTCGCCCAGGACGGACACTTCTATTTCGCTCAGTTCCACCTTGTCCTGGCTATCGTTCTTGATCAGGAAATCGATATTCAGCAATTGCTGGCCCTTGCCCTGCTCTATCAGCGGCTTTGCCGGCCCAACGCTCACATCGATCGGGCCTGCCACTACCTCCCCCATCATCATGGCCATCGCGACAAAGGCCAAGGTATGCAGTTTCATTGAGTCTCACCCCACAGTTTTAATAGTGGGCGGACTATAGCGGGCGGCAGGCCGCAACCGCCCGATTTTGCGACGAACTGCACGAAACGTGGCGTGATCCGCCCCGGGAATGTATAATTCGGCGCTCCGGAAGCGTGGCCGAGTGGTTGAAGGCAGCAGTCTTGAAAACTGCCGACGGTTAATCCCGTTCGTGAGTTCGAATCTCACCGCTTCCGCCAATTTCGAGCCCCCATATGACCGCTACCCGCCGTTATAACAAACGCCAGCTCAAAAAGAAGTACCTCGGCGAATTCAAGGAACTCTGCTTTCTCTTTGACGCCAAACTGACCAATCCGCTTGGTACCGACTGGGAAACCTTTGTTGATCGCTTCCTGGCCGAAGTCATTGAAGCCAACGGACTTGCGTTCGGCGGCGGTGGAGACGGCAAAGAATTCAGCGGTTTCGTCGGAGCATACAAGCGCTACGGCAAAGTCGAGGACAGCCACCGCACGTTGGTGCGGGAATGGCTGGAGAAACAAAGCCAGCTCACCGATGTCAATGTCGGTGAGCTGCGAGACGCCTGGCATGGCTGGGATTAATAAAAAAAGGACAACCCATGGCAGCTTCCCGCCGCTACAACAAACGCCAACTCAAGAAAAAACACCTCGGTGAATTCCAGGAACTCGGTTTCCTGGTCGAGGCGAATTGGGTCAGCACTCCAAACCTTGCTGAGCACAATGCGCTGGTTCACGAGTTCATCGAAGCAATCGAAGCTAACGGCCTAGCCTTTGGCGGCGGCTATAACGATGACTTCGGCGGTATCGTCGTGTCGGGCAAAGCCTATGGCAAAGTCGAAGAAAGCCACCGCGCCATGGTGCGGGACTGGCTGAACAAACAAAGCAAACTCAAGGATGTCAACGTAGGCGAACTGCGTGATGCGTGGTACGGTTGGGGTTAAGCCCGGCGGACCAATCCACTGCTCGGAAAAAAGGCGGCCAGGGTGCTGCCTTTTTTATTATGTCAATCTTGCCATTCAAATAAACACGGCAGGCAGCCGTGAAGGCGTAGCGCCCGCCAAGCCGGCGTTGCAGACAGCAAGCAGGATGCGATGAAAATCCCGCATCCTGCTTGCGGCGCTTTTAGAACGAATAGCGCATCTTCACGGAATAACGCGGTCCGGACACGAACCACGCGCGACCCATCAAACCGGTGTGCTGCTGCATCAGCTGGCGGTATTTTGCGTCGGTCAGGTTGGTGCCTTCAAAGCCAATGGAAGTCCTTTCATTGATCTGGTAGAACAACGATGCATCCAGTTGCCCGAAGGAGTCGGCCCAGGTTGGCAACGCCCAGTGAACCACATGCTGGCCGAAAGTCGGGCTGGCCGGATTGCTGTCGGTAGCGTCGCCGCCATTGGTACCATTCACGTCGACCGCCTGCAGGTTTTTGGAGCGCCAGCTGTATGCCAGGCGGGCGGACCATGGCCCCTTGTCGTACAGCAGGGCCAGGTTGTAGGCGTTCTTCGACAGCAGCGGCAATGGCAAGTTGCTGAAAGTCTGGCCGTTGGTATCGCAGCCGTTCATGCTGGTGTTCAGGCTGTCCGTCTGGCCGCTGCCACCGCAGTAGGGCGAGAACACTGGGGTGTACAGTGTTTGCTTGCTGTCGATGTAGGTATAGTTTGCCTGCACGCCGATGCCGGACATCCAGCCTGGCAGCTTGTCGAAGTACTGCTGGTAAGCCAGCTCGATGCCGCGCGCACGCCCCTTGGCGCCGTTCACCGGGCCAGTCACGGCAAAGTTCTGCATATTGCCCGAGACATCGGGGATCTGGTAGTTGAAGGTCTGCTTGAGGATCACGTCCTTCAGCTGCTTGTTGAACACCCCCACAGTGAACGAGCCAACCGGCGAGAAATACCATTCCGCAGTCAAGTCGACCTGTTTCGAGGTAATCGGCTTCAGCTGCGGATTGCCTTTCGCATCGCCGGACTGGTTGACGCTGTTGACGGTAGTTTGGCCGCCGTTGTTGGTGACGTCGATTTTCTGCGACAGCGAGGTATAGGCCTGCAACTGGTCGAAGTCCGGACGGGACATCGCGCCGGCATAGGCGAAGCGGAACTGCAGCTTGTCGCTGGCCTTCATGCGCAGGTTCAGGCTAGGCAGCACATTGTGGTAGCTGTTCTCGAAGTCCTGTTCTGCCTGGAAGGCCGGGATCACGGCGAACGGCAGGCCGCCAACAATATTTCCGGACGGGATATTGTAGTCAGGCTTGAACGTGGTAAAGCCGTGGGCGGTCAGGTCGGTCTTGACGTAGCGCAGGCCGATATTACCGTCGATCGGATACTTCAGCTCATCGAAGCCAAAACGCACCTGGGTGTAGAAGGCCTTGGTCTTTTCGGACTGGTTGTTGGTCCCGGCAGGATCGGTGCCGAATGTGGCCGGTTTCCAGGTGCCGCAGCCGGATGCGTCGCCGTTATGCGCTTCCGCGCACAGGATGTCGTGGTACTTATGCAGCGCGGCGTAGCTGTCCGGATAGCCGGTTGCAGTCGACACCGACGGGAATACCAGCGACGGCACCTGCATATTCTTGTTGAAGAAATTGTCGAAGGTGTGCAGCTCGGTGTTGCCGCTGAAGCGCGGATCGCCCAGGGATGCCAGCTTGTTGATGTCCCAGCCCAGCTGCCAGGGCTGGGAGATTGCCGACCAGTTGTAGCTTGGGTTGGAATTCATCGTCACCGAATCCTTGTCGGACAGGCGCACGCCGAAACGGATATCCTTCAGGAATGGATGGTCTTCGAAGTCATAGATGGCATCTCCCTTCCAGGATTTGCCGGTAGCCTTGGCCCGGTCCATGTGCTCCATGGTGAAGGCCCAGTAGTAATTCTTCGGGTCGGCAAGATAGGCCAGGTCCGCCTGGTCGAAGTTCAGGCGCGGCACGTCGCCGGTCAGGTCGACGTTCTCCTTGGCCATCTGGATGCCGGTTGCAACAGTCGAATCGAAACTGTGCGTCTTGGCCTTGATGTACTGCAGGTCGGACTTCAGGGTCCAGCGCCCGGCCGGGCGCCAGGTGATGTTCCAGGAGATATCCGTGGTATCCGATTTGCGGTTCGCGGTACGGGTGTCGCCGCCGAAGTTGATGCCGCCATCCGCTGGGTCGGTCATGGTGCCGGTCAGCAGATTGCCGTTCGGTCCATAGGTGGCGTCCGGGCTGACGTGGATGTTGTATGGACTGGCCTGGGAGAAGATCGCGTTCTCATCCCACTGCATCTGGTACTTGGACTTGAAGTACGTCAGGTGGGACTTGAGGGTGGAATCCTTCTGCCATTGCAGCGCTCCGTAATAGCCTTCGCGCTTGCGGTCGAATTGCAGGGTACGCCATTGCGCGCCTTTCGGAACCCATACGGTCTGGCCGTTGACGACGTCAGTGCGCGGATAGTAAGGCTCCACCTGGAACGCATCGGTGCGGGTGGCGCTTTCGGAATATGCCAGGTCGACCAGGGCGCCGAATTCGCCGATCGGCGTCTTCCAGCGGTTCGAGGCCAGGATCGAGGCGCCCGGCTTCTTCTTGCCGCCCAGCTCATTGTAGGTGTAGTCGGCGCTCAGTGAGACCTTGGCGCCCTTGTAGTCGAAAGGCAACGCGGTGCGCAGGTTGACCAGGCCGCCGATCGAGCCTTCGATCTGTTCCGCCGAGGGATTCTTGTACACGTCGACACCGGCCATCAGCTCGGGCGGCACGTCTTCAAAGTTAAGCGAACGGCCGCCGTTGGCTGAGAAGGAATCGCGGCCATTCAACTCGGAACGCACGTAAGTCAGGCCGCGGATGGTGACGCCGGAACCTTCCACCGAATAGTGCTCAGGGTCCCCTTTTGCCATCGTGCGGTCGATCGCCACGCCGACGACGCGCTGCAGCACTTCGGTGATCGAGCGGTCCGGCAGTTTGCCAATATCTTCGGCGACGATGGAATCGACGATTTCGTCGGAATTGCGCTTGATGTTCTGGGCCGATTGCAGTGCTGCGCGCTGACCGGTCACCACAACTACCGATGCCTGGGGCGCCGATTCCTGGGCCATGGCGGCGCTGGCGGCGAGCAGTGCAAACTGGGCTGCGGCGACGGCAATGGCAGTTTTCCTGGGTTGATTCTGCATCACTCTTGGTCTCCTCGTTTTTATGCTACACAGTGGCTCTCCACGAAGTAGTCACAGTTTGCTTTCCGAAAAACGCCCAAGCAATTATGAAATTCACCAAAAATGAAAACGTTTTCATGCAACCACGGGGGAAATGCCTCCATCAATGTGGCCCGGAAACAACAGGCTGGCTGTTGCCCGGACCGTAGTACCGCCGGCGCGATGCTTTCCCCTTATGCTAATCTTGCCATTCCTGCAAATCGGAAAGGCAACCGTGAAAGCATTGCTCATCGTTACCGCCAGTGCCCTGCCGCTGGCGGGCCTGGCTTCGCAGCAATTCGATGTTTCGTCCGCCCCGGGCATTACCCTGGCCGTGACGGAAGTCGGGCAGCATCACGGCAAGCGCCCTCTCCTGCTGGTGCATGGCGCACGCGTCAGCTCCAAGCCTTCTTTTGACTTGCCCGTGCCCGGCGGCTCGCTTGCCGCCGATCTGGCGAAACGGGGCTTTGATGTCTATACGCTGGACGTGCGTGGCTACGGCGCGTCGACGCGCCCGGCTGAGATGTCGCTGGCGCCGACTACCGGGGCAGCACTGGTGCGGACTAATGCCGCCGTTGAGGATATCGATGCGGCGGTGGATTATGTGCGCCGGCGCAGCGGTGGCGCCAAGGTGGCGCTGCTTGGATGGGCCACTGGGGGGCAATGGGTCGGGCATTATGCGACCCTGCACTCGCCGAAACTGAGCGCTGTGATCATGTTGAACAGCCTGTATCGCGGGACTTCGCCGCATCCCTTGATCGGACGCGGCACGGCAATGGAGGACAAGCAGCATCCCGGCGCATACAGCAATGCCGCGTGCGGCAATTACCGGCTGACTGACGCGGCATCCATATTGGGGCCTTGGGATCGCACGCTTGGCGAAGAAAAGAACCGTGCGCGCGATCCCGCGGTGGCAAAAGCTTACGTCGATGCTGCGCTGGATAGCGACGCCACCAGCAGCCAGCGGGAGCCCCGCAGCTTCCGTGCGCCATGCGGAGCGATGGAGGACAGTTTCTACCTCGCGACCGGGCGCCAGCTATGGGACGCTTCGCTGATCACGGCGCCGGTGCTGGCTATCGCGGGCGAGAAGGATTTCTGGTCGCGCCCGGAAGACATGCAGAACTTGCAGGCCGACCTGGTGCATTCTCCGGCAGTACGCATGGTGCGCATTCCCAACGCGACCCATTTCCTGCATTTGGAATGGCCGGCGCGCGGCCGGGCGCAGCTTATCGATGAAGTGGACGGCTTCGTGCCGCGCTAAGCGTTGGCAAAGCCGATGACAAGCATCGCGTTGGTAAGGGAAGTCTTGAAAAACAGAGCCAGCGATCCGTCTCGCTAAGCGCTGGCGGCGATGGGTTCCGGCGGCGCCCAGTTCTGCAGCAGGGCGCGCTCGAATTCCAGGGATGGCAAGGGACGCGAGAACAGGTAGCCTTGCACTTCATCGCAGCCGGAATCCTTGAGGAAGGCCAGTTGTTCGGCCGTCTCCACGCCTTCGGCGATGACTTTGTGCTTCAGCTGCTGGGCAATGCTGATGATGGTGCTGGCGATGGCGCAGTCGTTGGTGTCGACCGGGATGCCGGTTGTGAAGGAGCGGTCGATCTTCAGCGTGTCGATCGGGAACCGCTTCAGGTAGGACAGGCTGGAATAGCCAGTGCCGAAATCGTCCAGCGATAGCGCAATGCCTTCTGCAGTCAGGCGGTCCATGATGCCGATCACTCGCTCGATATTGTGCATCAGCGTCGATTCGGTGATTTCCAGTTCGAGCCAGCTTGGCTCCAGGCCGTAACGCTGCAAGGTTTCCATCACACGGCCAGGCAGCGCGGAAGTGAACTCGCGCGCCGATACGTTGACCGCCAGGCGGATCGGCGGCAAGCCTTTCTCTTTCCACGCCTGCGCCTGCGCGCAAGCCGCTTCCAGCACCCATTCGCCGACCTGCACCACCAGCCCGGTGGCTTCGGCCAAGGGGATGAATTCAGCCGGCGGCACCAGGCCGCGTTCGGGATGCTTCCAGCGCACCAGCGCTTCGGCGCCGATGATCTTGCCGCTGCTGATCTCATACTTTGGCTGGTAATGCAGCAGCAGCTGTCCATTGCCGAGCGCCTGGCGCAGGCCCGATTCGATGCGCATGCGTTCCTGCATGCCCTTGTTCATGTCCTGGCTGTAGAAGGCGATATGCTCGCCATCGGTCGAGGCGTTCTGCTTGGCGCGGTACATGGCGATATCGGCCAGGCGCAGCAGGGTTTCCGCGTCGTTGCCATCCTGCGGGTAGACGCTGATGCCGATGGAGGCGCTGACCCGCAGGTCGTGGCCATCGATCAGGAATGGCTCGTTGAGCGCGTCCAGCAGCTTGTTGGCCACCATGCTTGCTTCGTAATGCTGGTGGATGTCGAACAGGCCGACTGCGAATTCGTCGCCGGACAGGCGCGCCACCACGTCCTGGTCGCGCAGGGCGAGGCGGAAGCGCTGCGAGACTTCGCGCAGCAGCGCGTCGCCCACCGTGCGGCCCAGGGTGTCGTTGATCAGTTTGAAGCGGTTCAAGTCGATAAACATCACGCAGCCATGGCCGTGGCTGCGCAGGGCTACCGTCAGGGCCTGGTCCACCAGCTTGGTCAGCAGCGAGCGGTTGGGCATGCCCGTCAGCGCGTCGTAGTAGGCCAGGTGGTGGATGCGCTCCTCCGCCTGCTTGCGTTCAGTGATGTCGGTCAGGTAGGCGATCAGGCCGATCGAGCGGTCTTCCATATCGCACAGCGGCGATAGCGACAGGCTGGCCCAGAATACTTCGCCATTCTTTTTCTTGCGGCGCACTTCCATCAGGCGGCCGCCCTGCTCCAAAAAGGCGTCGTCAAAGGTTTCGTCTTCGTCGTCGTAGAGGAAGATGATGTTGCGGCCGATGGCTTCCACCGCCGAATAGCCGAACAGGCGCTCGGCGCCCTTGTTCCAGCTGGTGATGAAGCCGTTCAGGTCCATGGTCAGCACCGACTCGTGGATCTGGTCGAGGATTTGCGACTGGTGCTGCAGGCGCGCCTCCACCTGCACGTAGGCGTGGGTGGTGCGCTGCGCAACCGAGTGCACTTGCAGCACGCTGGCGGCCAGGCTGGCCAGGCTGGCCAGGTGCTGCCTGCTGGCGTCGGAATAGGCATCGCGGCCGGAGACTTCGAAGCGGCCAAAGTACTGGCTGTCGAACTGGATCAGCTGCGACAGGCCGGTTTCCCAGCCTGGCAGGCCGGTGGCCGGCGTCATATCGCGCGGCACGTAGCGGCCATGCGGGCTGCCGGTCACTTCGCGCGCAATGCGGCCCAGCTCTTCCACCAGCGCGGGGCCGCGCATGCGCAAGACCGCATCGCAGACGGCGGCGCTGCTGGCGAGGAAGTCGACTGGCCCGTGCATGCTTACACGTTCCTGCTGACTTGCAGCGCCCATTGGTAGGCCTGCAGCAGGCTGCGCCAATAGGTTTCGTTGTCGATGCCGACGTCGCGCAGCGCGCTCGCTTGCGGCTCGTGCATTTCGGCCAGCGCCAGCATTTCGCCCAGTTCGCCGCTGCGGTCCAGCAAGGCCGCCACCACGTCCAGGTCCAGGTTCAGGGCCGACACGATTTCGGCCATCGGCATGGCCAGCAGCACGTCGAGCAGCGAGAAGACGCCAACCAGGAAAGCCTGGTCCTGCTCGTCACGGTCGCCATCGCGCAGCTTGCACAGCGATTCCATTTGCGCGGCGCGCAGGGCAGCCAGCGGCAACAAGGGATTTGCCGGACCATCCGTCTGCTGTCGCGCATACAGCAGCAGCTGCAGCCAGCGTTGCAGCTGGCGGCGGCCCAGCAGGTTGATGGCCTGGCCGAAGTTGTGGATTGGCTTGCTGTTTGGCGCGAAAGCGGCAGAATTCACCAGCTTGAGAAGCTGGAATGAGAGCGCCGGGTCTTGTTTCAGCAGGGTTTCCAGTTCGCGCGAATCGGCATCCTGGGCCAGCAGGCCAAGCAGGGCAAGCAGGCGTTTGCGGCTGGTGCCGTCGCCCTGCCCGGCATCGTGCTCTTTCACGCGCGGCAGTTCGCCGCGGAACAAGGTGAAGCCGGCTTTGCGGCATTCGCCGGCGCGGACTTCGTCCGTCGCATTGCGCGCCAGGTGCGGGCCGGGCAGTGTCAGCATCGCGAGCGCAGTTGGCAGCGTTTCGGCGCAATCGACATCGAGCCCGCGGATGCCGGCCTGCGCGGCGGTGATGCCTGCCTCGCCATCGGCCAGCAGGCGCAGGCCACGGTCGGCCAGCCGCTTGCAGTGCTTTTGTACCGCGTCATCGGACAACAGCGCGGCCGGGACGGTGCATACCATCCGCTCCAGCGGCAAGCCTTCCAGTTGCGCCGCATCGACTGCGAGCGGATCGGCGAGGGGAATGAAGTATTCGAGCGAACCCAGTTCGTCGGATTCAGGACAGCGGAGAAGCGCTTGCAGCGCCGGCAACGAGGCGGCGCCAGGCATTTGAAACGCCAGTCCTACCCAATGGTTCTGGGTATTCAGGACAGGTTTGATTCCCACCAGCGGAAACGAATTCGGATCTGACGCAACCATCGGAATCTCGGTGTGGTAATGCTAACAATGGTAAATGGTTTATTGATGTAAAGCAACCATTGTGCGCACGGGTCACACCTGTGTTACAAGACTCGAGGAATATAGCAGAAATTGTCCAAAAGTCAGGTTTCGCGTTGTAGAGGACGCAATCGAATTGCCTGATTTGTACCAGGAACGATACATTAATGTCTAATTTTGCAAGGCTTACTTGTCGAATTGTGCGTGTTGCACCGCAAACTTGATCAATTCTGCCTGTCCTTCGATGCCGAGCTTGCGTTTGATGTTGAGGCGGTGCGTTTCCACCGTCCGCACGCTCAGGTCCAGTTCACGTGCGATGTGCTTGTTCGATTCGCCGTTGGCCAGGTGGCGCAGCACTTCCGCCTCGCGCGTGGTGAGCTGGTTATCCTGCGACATGGGCTTGGCCAGTTGCTGCGCCAGGTTGGCGCTGTAGTAGATGCCGCCCGCCATCACGGTTTCAATGGCGATCACAATGTCCTTGCCCGGCGCGTCTTTCAGCACGTAGCCGCGGGCGCCGGCCTGGATGGCCTGGGTCACGTATTCCAGCTTGTCGTGCATGGACAGGATCAGCACCGCAATCTGGGGGAACTGCTGCTTGAACAGCGCGGTGGCCTCGATACCGTTGGTGCCGCGCATATTGATGTCCATCAGGACCAGGTCGGGATTGTGCTGGCGCGCGGCTTCCAGCGCTTCCGCGGCGCTGCCCGCCTCGCCCACTACTTCAAATTGCGCCATGGCTTCCAGGCGCGCGCGCAAACCGTCGCGCACAAGGGGGTGGTCGTCGACCAACAGGATCCGGGTCATTGCTTGCCTCTGTTATCTACACGGGCCAGCACGGTGGTGCCGGCCGGCGAGGATTCGATGCGGAACTGGCCGCCGATCGCCTCCATCCGCTCCATCATATTCCGTAATCCGATGCCGCGCTTCGGGTGGCTGGCGATGCCCTGCGCATCGAAGCCGCCGCCATTGTCGGCAATGCGCAGCGTGACGCCTTCGGCATCGCCTTCCAGGTCGATGGTGATGCGGGTGGCGCCGGCGTGGCGCTCGATATTGGTCAGTGCTTCCTGGGCGATGCGGAACAGTACCGTGTTGGCCACGTCCGGCAGGCGGT
The DNA here is from genome assembly GCF_009720745.1 of Massilia eburnea. Classification (GTDB taxonomy): domain Bacteria; phylum Pseudomonadota; class Gammaproteobacteria; order Burkholderiales; family Burkholderiaceae_D; genus Rugamonas; species Rugamonas eburnea. Next base: position 335,460 of record NZ_WNKX01000001.1, read on the forward strand.
CGGTGCAGCCGCCGGCGGCAAAGGCCACTTCCACGCCGATGTGTTCGCGGAATTCGGCGGACAGGTGGTCCAGCGCGGCGGCCAGGCCCAGGTCGTCCAGGATGGCGGGGCGCAGGTTGTGCGAAATGCGGCGCACTTCGCCCAGCACATTGTTCAACTGTTCGGCCGTGTGCTCGAAGGCTGCCTTGGCCTTGTCCTGCTGCGCCGGATTGCCGAGACGGATGATGCCGGCCTCGATCTGCAGCTTGATCGACACCAGCCACTGGCTGATGCCGTCGTGCAGGTCGCGCGACAGGCGCGCCCTCTCCTCTTCCTGCGATTCGACTACGCGCTGCGCCAGAACTTTCAGCTTGGCGTCGGCCACACGGTATTCGCGGATGTTCAGCGCCAGCCCGGAAACGCCGACCGCCACCAGCGCCAGCGCCGCAATGGCCGCCATCCACAGCAAGGTATTGCGGATGTTGCCGCGCTGCTGTTCATCCACCTTGGCCAGCGCCGCATCCACGTCGTCCAGGTAAATGCCGGTGCCCAGCATCCAGCCCCATTCCGGCAGCGCGACCACATAGCCAAGCTTGGGCGCCGACTTGTGGGTGGAAGGCTTGACCCAGTTGTAGCGCTCCAGCCCGCCCCCTTCCCGCGCACGGGCCAGCAGGCGCTGGATGGTGGGGTTGCCCTCATCGTCCTTCAGCATGAACAGGTTCTGGCCCACCAACTCCGGCTGGCGCGGGTGCATCAGCGAGTTACCCTGCATGTCGTAGACGAAGAAGTAACCGTCATCGCCGAAACTCAGGGTGGAAAGGATGCGCTTCGCTTCATCGAGCGTCGCCTGGTCCTTGCGGCCGGACTGCACCAGGTGGGCGATGGAGTGGTTGGCCAGCGTGACGTAGTGCTTGAGCTCCGCTTCCTTGCTGGCCAGGTAAGCCTGCTGGATGGTGTCGCGCTGCTGCTGGGCGAGCGTGACCGCCTGGTAGCGCACCGCGATGGCGATCGCGCACAGGGCCAGGATCAGGGGCGCGATGGCCAGGAAGAGGAACTTTTGCCGCAGCTTCATGCGGCGATTGTAAGCCCGGCGCCGCCTGCGTGTCCTACGTAGTTCTACGCACCGGCTTTGCGTAGTGGTGCGCTTGTGACAGATATTCAAATCCTGAATACTGGGCATTCATCCTTGGAGGAGACCCCGATGAATCCCACTATGAAGAAACTTGGCTGGGCCGGCATGTCGCTGCTGGGCGCCGCCTCGCTGGGCGTGATTGCCCTCAAGCGCGGCGAGCCCGTGAGCGCCATCTGGCTGGTGATTGCAGCCGTTTGCGTGTACCTGATTGCGTACCGCTTTTACAGCCTGTTTATCGCCAATAAGGTCATGGGCCTGGAGGCCAACCGCCTGACCCCGGCCTACAAGTACAACGACGGCCTGGATTACGTGCCGACCAATAAGAACGTGTTGTTCGGCCACCACTTCGCCGCCATTGCCGGCGCCGGCCCGCTGGTCGGCCCCGTGCTGGCGGCGCAGATGGGCTACCTGCCCGGCATGCTGTGGATCCTGGCAGGCGTGGTGTTCGCCGGCGCCGTGCAGGACTTCATGGTGCTGTTCATCTCGACCCGCCGCGACGGCCGCTCCCTGGGTGACTTGATCAAGTCCGAACTGGGCCCCGTTCCTGGCAATATCGCGCTGCTGGGCACCTTCATGATCATGGTGATCATCCTGGCCGTGCTGGCCCTGATCGTGGTGAAAGCGCTGACGCACTCGCCATGGGGCTCCTTCACCGTGATGGCGACCATCCCGATCGCGCTGTTCATGGGCGTTTATACGCGCTACTTCCGCGTCGGCCGCATCGGCGAAGTGTCGCTGATCGGCTTCGTGCTGCTGATGCTGGCCATTTTCGGCGGCCAGGCAGTGCAGGAAAACCCTGCCCTGGCGCCGATGTTCAACTTCAGCGGCACTGAACTGACCTGGATGCTGATCGGCTACGGCTTTATCGCCTCCGTGCTGCCGGTGTGGCTGCTGCTGGCGCCGCGCGACTACCTGTCCACCTTCCTCAAGATCGGCACCATTGTCGGCCTGGCGCTGGGTATCGTGATCGTCTCGCCAATGTTGCAGATGCCTTCGCTGACCAAGTTCATCGACGGCACCGGCCCTGTCTGGACCGGCAACCTGTTCCCATTCCTGTTCATCACCATCGCCTGTGGCGCCGTTTCCGGCTTCCACGCGCTGATTTCCTCCGGCACCACGCCGAAGATGATCGAGAACGAAACCCACGCCCGCTTCATCGGCTACGGCGCGATGCTGATGGAATCCTTCGTCGCCATCATGGCGCTGGTGGCTGCATCGACCATTGAGCCAGGCGTCTACTTCGCCATGAACAGCCCGGCCGCCCTGCTCGGCCCGACCGCCGAATCGGCCGCGCAAGCGATCTCGCAGTGGGGCTTCTACGTCACCCCTGACATGCTGGTGCAAACCGCCAAGGACGTGGGCGAAGGCACCATCATCTCGCGCGCCGGCGGCGCACCGACCCTGGCGGTGGGCATGGCGCACATCCTGTCCAACGTCGTGGGCGGCAAAGCCATGATGGCGTTCTGGTACCACTTCGCCATCCTGTTCGAAGCGCTGTTCATCCTGACCGCCGTCGACGCCGGAACCCGCGCCGGCCGCTTCATGCTGCAAGACTTGCTGGGCACTTTCTCGCCGGCGCTGAAACGCACCGACTCCGTGTTCGCCAGCCTGCTGGCCACCGGCCTGTGCGTCGCCGCCTGGGGTTACTTCCTGTACCAGGGCGTGGTCGATCCGCTGGGCGGCATCAACACCCTGTGGCCGCTGTTCGGCATCGCCAACCAGATGCTCGCTGCGATTGCGCTGATCCTTGCCACCTGCGTGCTGTTCAAGATGAAGCGTGCGCAATACGCCTGGGTCACCGTGCTGCCAACCATCTGGCTGCTGATCTGCACCCTGGTCGCCGGCTGGCAGAAGATCTTCGACGCCAATCCGAAGATCGGCTTCATGGCCCACGCAGCCAAGTACCAGGCTTCCCTGGCCGACGGCAAGGTGCTGGCGCCGGCCAAGTCGATGGAGCAGATGCATCAAGTGATCTTCAACGACTACCTGGACGCGGGCCTGGCAGCCTTCTTCATGATCGTCGTGGTCAGCGTGCTGGTATTCGGCGTGCGCACCGCGCTGGCGGCCTGGAACGCCAGCCGCCCAACCCACAACGAAGCCCCGGCCCAATACGCCGCTGCGGCCAAGTAAGACCATGCTGGGCGAAATCGTCAAGGCAGGCCGCTACCTCGGACAGAGCATGCGGCTGATGTGCGGCCTGCCCGAATACGACACCTACGTCGCCCATCGCGAGACCACCCACCCGGGTGAGCCCGTGATGAGCTACGAAGAATTCTTCCGCGAGCGGCAAGAAGCCCGCTACGGCGGCGCCGGCAAGCGCGGCGGCTGCTGCTAAGGTAAAAGTCGGGGTCAGCTCTGGCAATCGGACATTTCGCTGTGCGAAATGTCCGATTGCCAGAGCTGACCCCGACTTTTACTGTGCCAGTAACTGAATCTTAGAGCCAGATCAAAGTGTCGAAATTCTTAGCATTTATTCTTTGCCCGATGGAATCGTCCTTCGGCGGCGAAAATGCTCAACTTCGAACGGTCCGGCCTAAGCCAGAAACTGACCATCATCTCGGTGCTCACCACCGGCAGCGCTTTGCTGCTGGTGTTCGCGGCGTTTGCCGTGGCCTCCATCGTTTCCCACACCAGCGAGGAACGCAAGCAGCTTACCTCGCTGGCTGACGTCATCGGCGCGAATAGCGTCGCTTCCCTGCTCTACTCGGACCGCCCGACTGCCGAGCAGGCGCTGGCCGCGCTGGCGGTCAAGAGCGATATCACACGCGCCGCCCTGTTCGACCGCGACGGCCAGCTGTTTGCCGCCTATCCGTCCCTGCGCGAGCTGGCGCCCGGCGGACTGGATACCGCGCGCCTGCACCTGCTGTCGGAAGGCGAACTGGCCGAACATGACGGCCCGCCCTGGGCGCCGCGCCTGCGGCTTTACCGGCCGGTGCGGGTACGCCAGCATGTGATCGGGGCGGTGATGATCGAGGCCGGGCAGGCTTCGCTGTGGCTGGGCATCCTGCGCAACCTTGGCATCACCGCGCTCGCCACGGCTTCTTCGTTCTGGCTGGCGCTGGTGCTGTCGGCGCGCTTCCGCGAGGGCATCGCCGCGCCCATCGCGCAGCTGATCGCGGCGGCGGACAAGGTAAGCAGCAGCCAGACCTACGCCCAGCTGCAGCACCAGCGCAGCGATGAACTGGGCACGCTGATTGACAGCTTCAACGGCATGCTGGCGCAGATCGAGAGCCGGGATACCAAGCTGGCGCAATACCGCGGCGAACTGGAACGCCAGGTCAGCATCCGCACCGCGCAGCTGGAAAAAGCCAAGGATTCGGCGGAGGCGGCGAGCCAGGCCAAAAGCGCCTTCCTGGCCAATATGTCGCATGAAATCCGCACGCCGATGAACGGGGTGCTGGGCATGGCGGAACTGCTGGCGGCCACCGAGCTGACCGAAACCCAGCGCAACTACACCAGCATGGTGCGCCGTTCGGGCGAGCACCTGCTGGTGATCATCAACGACATCCTCGATTTCTCCAAGGTGGAAGCAGGCAAGCTGACGGTCGAATACATCAACTTCAACCTGCGCGAATTGCTGGACGATATCGAGAACGTTTTTGCGCCGCAGGCACAGGCCAAGGGCATCGAAATGGAGTTCGCGGTAGCGAACAATATTCCGCTGGCCATCTGCGGCGATCCTAACCGGCTGCGCCAGGTGATCGTCAACCTGCTCGGGAACGCCGTCAAATTCACCGACCAGGGACGGATCAAGGTCGCGGTGCGGGTGGCGGAGGAGGATTCGCAATCGGCGCGGCTGCGCGTGGAAGTGCACGATACCGGCATCGGTGTCACCCGCGAGGCGCGGGCACATATCTTCGATTCGTTTTCACAGGGGGACGGTTCGACCACGCGCAAGCATGGCGGTACTGGCCTGGGCCTGGCCATCTCCAAGCAGCTGGTGGAGCTGATGGGCGGCTCAATCGGGGTCGATAACGCCCTCGGGCATGGTTCGGTGTTCTGGTTCACCGTGCAGTTCGACAAGCGGCGGGTAGAGGCGGACGACGCGGGCTTCCAGCAGAAGCCGACCAAAGGATTGCGGGCGCTGGTCGTGGACCGCCAGGCGGAGAGCGCGCTGGCGCTGCAACGCCTGCTGGCGCGCTGGCACCTGCACGGCACTTGTGCACCGAGTGCGGCGGATGCCTTGCGTGAGCTGCATGCGGCGGCGGCACGCGGTGCGCCCTACGACGTCGCGCTGCTGGACATGGGGCTGGACGATATCGGCGGCCTGGCGCTGGCGGCCGAGATCAAATCCGACCCCGATATTTCTGCGGTGCGCGTCATCCTGCTGGCCTCCGAGCGCAATGCGGCGGATCCCGTGCAGCGGCGGGCCGCCGGGGTGGCGTTCCAGCTGATCAAGCCAGCGCGCGAGCCGGACCTGTATGACTGCATCGTCACCCCGCTGCGCGCCAGCGAGGGCGTTGCCGTGTCGTCGCTGGCCGGCGTCGCGGCGCCGCATGCCGCGCCGCGCCCGCGCCCTGGGCAGCGGCCGCGCGCCCTGCTGGCTGAAGACAATCCGGTCAACGTGGAAGTCGCATCGGCCATGCTGCGCGGCCTGGGCATGGAGGTCGCTTGCGCGTCCAACGGCGAGGAAGCGCTGGCGGCGGTGCGGGCGGGCGATTACGACCTGGTGCTGATGGACTGCATGATGCCGGTGATGGATGGCATGGCTGCCACGGCCGAAATCCGCCGCCTCGAGCAGCAGCGCGGCCGCGCACGCGCCACGCCGATCGTCGCCATTACCGCCAACGCGCTGCAGGGCGACCGGGAACGCTGCCTTGCGGCGGGCATGGATGATTACATCAGCAAGCCGTTTTCACAGCAAGCGCTGGCCGACACGCTTGGCCGCTGGGTTGCCTTGCCGCGCCCTGCGCCAGCCGGGCATACGCCGCCGCCCCGTTCAGCCTCCCACCCGGCGCAAGGCGGTCCGCCGCCGGCGCCGGCCGCGTCGGCATCCGCCGTTCCCCCAGCCTGCCTGAATGGATCCGCCCCCCATGCCGGACAGCTGCACGCCAGCGCCATGGCGACGCTTTGCCACAGCACGTCCGTCGGCACAGCGCCCCGCCAGGCCGCGCAAGTGGCCGCGCTGGACGCCGCCCCGGCTGCCATCAACCCGGCGGCGCTGAACGCCATCTGCGCCCTCAGCCCGGGCCAGGGCAAGGCGCTGCTGCGGCGCGTGCTGGAAGCCTTCCTGCAAGACACGCCGCGCCAGATCACGGCACTACGCGAGGCCACCGCAGGCAGCGACACCAGCGCCATCCGCAAAACGGCGCACAGCCTGAAATCCAGCAGCGCCAACGTGGGCGCCGACGCGCTGGCAAAACTGTTCAGGGAGATGGAACAAATGGCGCGTGCCGAGCAGACCGAGGGCGCGGCCGACCTGTTGGCGCAGCTGGAGCGCGAATTCCAGTCAGTGCGGCAATCGCTCAGCATCATCCTGGCCAAGGGAGCATGAAATCATGGCAGCGCTCTATTCCCCCAAACGCGGCACCGTACTGGTGGCGGATGACGATCCCGTCATGCGCCTGCTGATGCTTGAAATGCTGGCCCAGGTCGGGCTGGACGCAGTGGAGGCGAGCGACGGCCGCGCCGCAGTGGCCAGCTTCCGCGACAATGCGCCCGACCTGGTGCTGCTTGACGTCGACATGCCGCTGCTGGACGGCTTCTCCGTCTGCCGCGCCATCCGCAAGCTGGAAGGCCCGTCCCACGTCCCCGTCATCATGGTCACCGGAGGCGACGACCTGGAAGCCGTGACGCAAGCTTATGAAGCCGGCGCCACCGACTTCGTCTCCAAGCCGATCAACTGGCCCATCCTCGGCCACCGCGTGCTGTACGTGCTGCGCGCCAGCGACGCCATTTCCCGCCTGCGCATCGCCGATGCCCACAACCGCGCCGTGCTGGCGGCCATCCCCGACACCTTCTTCCGCCTCAGCGCAGACGGCTACTACCTCGATTACGAGGAAGGCCACGAGCCCAGCACCGATTTCGCCAGCCGCGAATGCGTGGGCCGCCATATCCGCGACGTGCTGCCGCCGCAGATCGCCATGCGCATGCTGGACCAGCTCTCGGCCGTGCTGCACTCGGCCTCCGTGCACTCGGTCGACTACGAACTGACGCGAGAAGGCGTCAGCCACCATTTCGAAGCGCGCCTGGTGGGCACCGCGTCGGGCGAAGTGCTTGGCCTGGTGCGCGATATCAGCGAACGCAAACGCGCGGAGGAACAGATCCGCAAGCTGGCCTATTGCGATAGCCTGACCGGCATTCCCAACCGCCAGGCCTTCCTGGAAACACTGGAAAACGAACTGGAACGCTCGCGGCGCGAACAGCGCAAATTTGCCATCCTTTTCATGGACCTGGACTCGTTCAAGCGCATCAACGACACGCTGGGCCACAATGTCGGCGACCTGCTGCTGCAGATCGTCACCGAGCGCCTGCGCGAGACGATACGGCCCGGCGACCACCTGTGCAGCCTGGCGCGCCTTGGCGGCGACGAATTCACCATCCTGCTGCCCGATATCGAGCGCGTGGACGATGCGTTGGCGGTGGCGCACCGTGTGAAAGACGCCATGCGGCGCCCCTTCAACCTGGACGGCCATGAAATCTTCGTCACTGCCAGCATCGGCATTTCGCTTTATCCCGAAGACGGCGAAGATTGCACTTCCCTGCTCAAATTTGCCGACACCGCCATGTACCATGCGAAGAACTGCGGCAAGAACAACGCCAAGCTGTACAGCTCCTCCCTGACCATGCAGATCATGAGCCACATCAAGCTGGAGGTCGGCCTACGCAAAGCCTTGCAGAACAACGAGCTTTACCTGCTGTACCAGCCGCAGGTCGACGTGCCGACCACGCGCATCGTCGGCGTGGAGGCGCTGATACGCTGGCGCCATCCCGAACACGGCATCATCCCACCGACGGAATTCATCCCGCTGGCCGAGGAAACTGGGCTGATCGTGCCGATCGGCGAATGGGTCCTGCGCACAGCCTGCCATCAGGCCTGCGCCTGGAAACGGGAATGCGAACGGCCGATCCGGATGGCGGTCAACCTGTCGGCGCGCCAGTTCAAGGACGAAAACCTGGCGCAGATCGTACTGGCCGTGCTGCACGACACCGGCCTCGATCCCAGCCTGCTGGAACTGGAGCTGACCGAAGGCACCCTGATGGACAATGCCCTGGCCACCCTGGCCACGCTGGAACAGCTGCGCGGCATTGGCGTGTTCCTGTCGATCGACGATTTCGGCACCGGCTACTCGTCCATGAGCTATCTGAAACGCTTCGACGTGCGCGCGCTGAAGATCGACAAGAGCTTCATCAGCGGCCTGCCGCAAGACAGCGAAAACGCCGCCATCACGCGCGCCATCATCGCGATGGCGCACGGCTTGAAAATGATCGTGGTGGCGGAAGGCGTCGAAACCCGGGAACAGCTCGACCTCCTGAAGCATTACGGCTGCGACATGGCCCAAGGCTACCTGCTCGGCCGCCCAGCCCCGCAGGACGCCATCAGCCAGATGCTGGCTTGCGCGGGATCAAGTGCTGCGGCGGTCTAGCATGGCGCGGGCGATGGTGCCGGCGTCGACGTATTCGAGTTCGCCGCCGACGGGCACGCCGCGTGCCAGGCGGGTCACGGCCAGGCCACGGGCTTTCAGCATTTCGCTGATGTAGTGGGCGGTGGCTTCGCCTTCATTGGTGAAATTGGTCGCCAGGACCACTTCTTCCACCACGCCGTCGGCGGCGCGCGCCAGCAGCTTTTCGAGGTGGATATCCTTGGGGCCGATGCCGTCCAGCGGCGACAGGCGCCCCATCAGGACGAAGTAAAGGCCCTTGTAGGTCAGCGTGGATTCGATCATCACCTGGTCCGCCGGCGTTTCGACCACGCACAGCTGGCGCTTGTCGCGCGTTTCATCGGCGCAGGTGTCGCAGATGTCGGTTTCGGTGAAGGTATTGCACAGGGCGCAATGGTGTACCTGTTCCACCGCCTGGTACAAGGCGCGCGACAGCATGGCGGCGCCTTCACGGTCATGCTGCAGCAGGTGGAAAGCCATGCGCTGCGCCGACTTGGGGCCAACGCCAGGCAGGCGGCGCAGCGCCTCCGTCAGGAATTCAAAGGACTTCGCCATTGGCTCAGGATTGCTTGAAGGCGCTCAGGAAATCGGCCGTCTTCGTAGGCACGAATTCGGTGATGGTGTAGCTGGCGGCCCCCGCTTCGTTGAAGGGATCCAGCTCGATCACCGCTTCGATATCGGCCCGGCTGTCGGCCGTTGCCAGGATCACGCCGCCGGTGCGTGGCACCAGGCGGCCGGACATCAGGAACATGCCGTTGGCGTATTGCTCACGCAAGTACTCGCTGTGGGCAGCCAGGAGCTTGTCGATCTCCTCGGCCGGTTTCAGGTAAGTGAGCGTGATGATGAACATGATATTCGATCAGAATGGCATCTTGAAGCCAGGCGGCAGCGGCAGGCCGGCGGTCAGGCCGCTCATTTTTTCGGTAGCAGTGGCTTCGGCTTTGCGAACGGCGTCGTTAAAGGCGGCAGCTACCAGGTCTTCCAGCATGTCCTTGTCGTCGCCCAGCAGCGACGGGTCGATCGATACGCGCTTGACGTCGTTCTTGCAGGTCATCACGACCTTAACCATGCCGGCGCCAGCCTGGCCTTCCACTTCGATCAGGGCCAGCGCTTCCTGCGCCTTCTTCATGTTGTCCTGCATGGCTTGCGCTTGTTTCATCAGGCCGGCCAATTGGTTCTTCATCATGGTGTGGTTCTCCGTATTTCGGTGTTGAGTATATTGGTTAGTGCGCGGGCGTCATCGGCGCCACGATCGAGCCGGGCACGATGAAGGCGCCGAAATCGCGCACCATTGCTTTGATAAATGGATCGGCGGCGACCGATTCTTCGGCGGCGCGCTGGCAGTTGTCGCGGTGGAGCTGGGCTTCGACGCTGGTGGTGTACCAGGCCTTGCCGATTTCCGTCTCAACGCGGGCGGCGCGTCCAAAGCGCTCGGTCAGCGCGGAGGTCAGTTTTTCCACATTGGCCGGGGTGGCCCAGGTTTCGATCGGGCAGCGGATGCGGAACACGGCCATATTGCCGTCGAAGGTGCAGCTGACCAATTCGGCCTGGGTTGCCAGTTGCTGCGCCACGCCGCGCAAAGGCAGGTGGGCGGCCAGCGCTGGCCAATTGCCGTCCCAGCCCAATTCGGGGACTGGGGTGATGACGTATTCGTATGGTGCTTTCGCTGGCGCTGCGGCGCGTTGCTGTGGTGCTGCTTGCGGCATGCCGCCAAGGTGCTCGGCGCCGGCAGGCACGGCGGATTCTTCGGAGAAATCGGTTACCCAAGGCGGCAGGTCGTCTTCTTCCGCCTGTTGCTGCACTGGGGCGGCGCGGCGCTGCTGCACTTGCGGCGGGGCTTCCATGACGGCTGCGGCGCCGCCCTGCTCATCCCAAGGTGCGCTGGCTTGCGCGGATGGTGCGCTTGGGACGGGAGCGTCTTCCCACGGTGCGGGTGCACGTGCTGCGGCCGGCGCGGCAGGAGCGGTGTGGTTCGCGGCATGCGCTGGGGCCTGCTGCATCGCAGTTCGCGATGCGGAAGCCGGGGTTGCGTGTGCTGCGGCAGGCGCTGAGGCAGGCGATACCGACGCGTCGGCTTGCGGCGCTGCCGGACGTGCTGGCGCAGGAGGGCGTTGACCCGTGCGGGCAGCGGCTGCGGCGCGCGCGGCTTCCAGCGCGGCGGTGATGGCCATTTTCGCTGGGCTCATCGGACGGCCATCTGCGGCCGGTGCAGGCTGCGGCGCAGGCCCAGGTGCAGGCGCTTGTGCAGGAGCGGCGGCTGGCTGCGGTGCGGCTGGCGCAGCGGGCGCGGCGAATTCTGGCGCGGACGCAGGAGCGGCAGATGCGGCCGGCGCAACAGCCGAAAGCGCCGATGTGGCGGCGACTGGTCCAGATGCGGGGGCACCAGGCACGGGCGCGGCACCGGCTGGATCGCTGACAGCAGGCGCGGATGCGGTGGCAGCAGGCACGGATGCGGTGGCGGCAGGCACGGCGGCGGAAGGCACGCTGGCGAGATGCGAGGCGGATGCGGCGTTGGCGGCTTGCGCGGCGGCTTGCGCAACTTGCTGGACCGGCGGCGCTGGCGGCACGGACGGCGCAACGGCCGCCGCGGCATGGACTGATGCCGGCTGGCCGACCGGGACACTCATGCGGTCCGCCGTCGCAGCGCTGGCCGCCATGGCGGCGGCGGCTGCGGCACGGGCCGGATTCGCGCCCGCTGGACGAGCCGCTACCGGGGCGCCGGCCGGTTGGCCTTCTGCCCCGCCGATACCGGGCCGAAAGGCAAGCATGCGTAACAGCGTCATGGAGAAGCCGGCATATTCGTCAGGCGCCAGCCCCAGCTCATTCCGCCCATGCACAGCGATCTGGTAATACAGCTGCACTTCTTCGGCATCGAAGAGGCCAGCCAGGCGCACGATATCGTTATATTCAGGCAGGTCCGGCGGCACCGCGGAAGGCACGGTCTGCGCCAGCGCAATCCGGTGCAGCAAAGTACCCAGGTCCTGCAGCGCGCCGTTGTAGGACAGCGAACGCGTCGCCATTTCATCGGCCACCGCCATCAAATCAGCGCCGTCCTTGTTGGCCAGCGCATCGAGCAGGCGCACCAGGTAGGACTGGTCCAGCGCACCCAGCATGCCCTGCACCGCATCCAGCGTCACAGCGCCGGCGGCGTAGGCAATCGCCTGGTCGGTCAAAGACAATGCATCGCGCATGGAACCGTGCGCGCCCTGCGCCAGCAAGCGCAAGGCCGGCTGCTCGAACACCACGTTTTCCTGGCCCAGGATATTTTCCAGGTGGCCAACGATATGCCCCGGCGGCATCTGCTTCAGGTTGAACTGCAGGCAGCGCGACAGCACGGTGACGGGAATCTTTTGCGGATCGGTGGTCGCCAGGATGAACTTCACATGCTCCGGCGGTTCCTCCAGCGTCTTCAGCATCGCGTTGAAGGCGTGGTTGGTCAGCATGTGCACCTCGTCGATCATATAGACCTTGAAGCGCGCATTGGACGGTGCGTACACCGCCTGCTCCAGCAGTTGCGCCATCTCGTCGACACCGCGGTTGGACGCCGCGTCCATCTCAACATAGTCGACAAAGCGGCCGCCATCGATCGCGGTACAAGCCTCGCACACGCCGCAGGGGGTGGCCGTGATGCCGCCGTTGCCGTCCGGGCCGACGCAATTGAGCGACTTGGCCAGGATACGGGACAGCGTCGTCTTGCCGACACCGCGCGTCCCGGTAAACAGGTAGGCATGGTGCAGGCGCCCGGTGTGCAGCGCGTGGGTCAGCGCACGGACAACGTGCTCCTGGCCGACGAGCGTTTCAAAGTTCCGGGGGCGGTATTTGCGAGCGAGGACTTGATAGGACATTGCGCGATTTTACCGTAGATAGCGGGCGCTGCGGACAAGATTGCATGCTTGCCATTTACGCAATAAATACAAAAAAAGGGGACGTACCCCTTTTTATGGGTACGTCCCCTTTTTCGATAGGAATTCAAAGAGGCGAGCCTGATCTGCGGCACTTGCGGTGAACAGCTTTGGCTGCTTCGTTCCCGACCTGACCAGGTTAACCGTGCCACAATGCGCAGGGGCCCGCCCGGGCGCAATTATAGGCTATAAACCTAGCTGCTGCCAAATACCATCGACGCGCGCCTTCACGTCGTCGCTCATGGTGATGGTCGTGCCCCATTCACGGCTGGTTTCGCCCGGCCATTTATTGGTCGCGTCGATGCCCATCTTGCTGCCCAGGCCACTGACCGGTGAAGCAAAGTCGAGGTAATCGATCGGCGTATGGTCGACCAGGGTGGTGTCGCGGGTCGGGTCGACGCGCGTCGTGATGGCCCAGATCACCTCTTTCCAGTCGCGGATGTTCACATCCTCGTCCACCACGATAATGAACTTGGTATACATGAACTGGCGCAGGAAGCTCCACACCCCGAACATCACGCGCTTGGCGTGGCCCGCATACTGTTTGCGGATCTGCACCACCGCCATGCGGTAGCTGCAGCCTTCCGGCGGCAAGTAAAAGTCTGTGATCTCGCTGAACTGCTTCTGCAGCAGCGGCACGAACACCTCGTTCAGCGCCACACCCAGCACGGCCGGCTCGTCCGGCGGCTTGCCTGTATAAGTAGAGTGGTAGATCGGGTCGCGCCGCATGGTGATGCGGTCGACGGTGAAGACCGGGAACCAGTCCTGCTCATTGTAATAACCGGTGTGGTCGCCATACGGGCCTTCCAGGCCATGCTCGTAGCCGGAGGGATGGTTTTCGTCCGGGTAGATATGCCCTTCCAGCACGATCTCCGCGGAAGCCGGCACGCGCAGTTCGCTGCCGATGGCTTTAACGAGCTCGGTGCGGCCGCCGCGCAGCAGGCCGGCGAATTGATATTCCGACAGGCTATCCGGCACCGGCGTCACCGCGCCGAGGATGGTCGCAGGGTCCGCCCCCAAAGCGACGCAGACAGGATAAGGCTGTCCAGGATTCTTGATGCAGTGCTCACGGAAGTCCAGCGCGCCACCGCGATGCGCCAGCCAGCGCATGATCACCTTATTAGGACCCAGCACCTGCTGGCGGTAGATGCCCAGGTTCTGCCGCTTCTTATTAGGGCCCTTGGTAATGACGAGGCCCCACGTAATCAGGGGCGCCACGTCGCCCGGCCAGCAATGCTGGATTGGCAGGCGGCCCAGGTCCACGTCATTGCCTTCCCATACGATCTCCTGGCAAGGCGCGCCGCGCATCTCTTTCGGCGACATATCCCACACCGCCTTCACCAGCGAGCCGAGTCCCATCAGATCCTTGAAGCCCTTTGGCGGCTCGGGTTCCTTCAACTGCGCCAGCACATGGCCGATCTTGCGCAGCTCGCTCACATCATCGGCGCCCATGCCCAGCGCCACGCGGCGCGGGGTGCCGAACAGGTTGCCCAGCACCGGCATGTCGAATCCGGCCGGTTTTTCAAACAAAATGGCGGGTCCGCCAGCGCGCAGGGTGCGGTCGCAGACCTCTGTCATCTCCAGGTGTGGTGAAACGGGCAAGCTTGTGCGCTTAAGTTCGCCCATTGCTTGCAGTTGGGAAATAAAATCTCGGAGATCGCGATATTTCATACTTTTTTACGATTTTTTTGCTTCGAACGAGGCGTATGAGTACTTTTGGTCAAGTCGTTGATTTTATTGGTTTTTGCCAATGTGTTCACGCAAAAGTCATACTCAAAAGTAATAAAGAACGTCCGTGTTAGTATTGACGGGATATAATACCCCTCCTACAATTTGACCTACCTGATGAGGACATGGCCTTTATGCCAACTAAGTTGTCACTCATTACATTCACGGAGTATCCGGGCTCCACAGACATTTTAAGGAGTGTTTTTCCTGAGGCGTCTGCCTCGCACCCGGAAAAAGTTGTGTTGCAACTGGCTCAACCGATTCGCCAGCTTTAGCAAACAATGATGGCGTCCAGTCCCGTGCGACCTGTGCGGCGGTGGACGAAGATAACACTGATGTAACGACTATGGCACGTCGATTTGACCGCGATTTTTACGCGGCGGGGACGCGTTTTGACTCTTACATTTCAGGGGAGTTCTGAATGAACAATCGATTCAATGGGTTGCTTGATAGCGCCCGTCTATGGGCTCGCCAGCCCGCCGCGTGGATTTCCACGCAGAGCGTATCGGCACGCGGTCTGCTGACCGCCGCTCAGTCTATTTTGAGCATCTTTGGTATTGCAGCATTGGTCATGGCTTGCGCCATGGTGGCTCGTCCAGAACTGGCCTCCGACCTGGCGCACGCCCTGAGCGGCCAGCCGCCGGCACCGGCGCTGGTCGTCGTAGCGCCGCCACTGTCCGAGCTGATGGAAGCGCCTGCGGCGCAGCCAGTTCGCGTAGCGGCCGCTGCTGAAGCCCAGCCCAGCGCCGATGAAAAGGCCTTGATGGGCTCCAAGAAGCAGCAAGATGCCGTCACCAGCTGGCTGTCCAAGCGCTACCGCGTGGCCGGCGATGCGACCAACATGCTGGTCTCCACCGCCTACCTGACCGCCAGCGAAGTCAAGATGGATCCTTTGCTGATTCTGGCTGTGATGGCCATCGAATCTGGCTTGAACCCGTTCGCGGAAAGCCCGATGGGCGCGCAGGGCCTGATGCAGGTGATGTCCAAGGTGCATACTGAGAAATTCCAGGAAATGGGCGGTGTGCAGGCTGCACTGAACCCGGTCGCCAATATCCGCGTCGGCGCCCTGATCCTGAAGGATTATGTGGCCAAGGGCGGTTCGGTGGAAGCGGGCTTGAAATCCTACGTCGGCGCAGGCGCCTTCGAGACGGACGATGGTTATGGTTCCCGCGTCATGGCCGAATACCAGCGCCTGAAACAGGTTTCCGCCGGCAAGAAGGTACCGACCATTACGCCGCCAGTGCTGGCGAGCGCGCCGGTGGCCAAGCCTCAGCCCACCACCGTGGCGAGCAACGACAAGGTCAAGGTCACGCCGGAACAGCTGGCAGGCCTGTAATTCTCCCCTGCCCCATGCCAAAGCCACCCACGGGTGGCTTTTTCTTTGCCCCCGCGTCAGCCGCGTTTCAGGGTCAGCCCCTTGGGTCTGGCCCGATCCACAGCAGCCACGGACTGAAGGCATCCTTCACTGTATTCTGCGGCAATCCCCAAAAAAAACGCCCTCCGCGGCGGGAGGGCATTTCAGGCAATACGGAAACGCGATTAACGCTTCTTGTCGGCGGCGAATTCGTCGGCGCGCAGTTGGGCGGCTAGCTTGTCCAGCACGCCGTTCACGTATTTGTGGCCATCGATACCGCCAAAGGATTTGGTCAGCTCCACCGCTTCGTTGATCACGACGCGGTATGGGATCTCGATGTGGTTCTTCAGTTCGTAGGCGCCGATCAGCAGCACTGCGTGCTCAATCGGGGACAGCTCGCCGATACCGCGGTCAACCAGCGGCGTGAACACTTCACGCAGTTCCACCGATTGCTTGATGGTGCCGCGCAGCAGGTCGGCAAAATATTCGCCGTCCGCCTTGTCGAAGCCATGGGCGCCGCGGATATTGTTGACGACCTTGGTCGCCTCTTCATTGTTCAGCAGCCACTGGTACAGCCCCTGCAGCGCGAACTCGCGCGCGCGGTGGCGCGGGGTGCGGTTCTTGCTCGGGTTGGCGTGCGTCATATTGTCAGTCATATTCATACCTTCTTGTTGAATTACTCGTCGTCGCCCAGGTCCTGGTTCAGCTCTTCCAGGGCAATCGACAGGTTGGCCATTTCGACGGCGCAGCGCGCAGCTTCGGCGCCTTTGACCGCCATGCGGACTTCCGCCTGCTCGTCGTTCTCGGTGGTCAGGATGGCGTTGGCGATAGGGATGCTGTAGTCCAGGCCCACGCGGGTCACGCCCGCGCCGGATTCATTGGACACCAGCTCGAAGTGGTAGGTTTCGCCGCGGATCACGGCGCCCAGCGCGATCAGTGCGTCGAACTGGTTGGACTCGGCCATCTTCTGCAGCACCAGCGGAATTTCCAGGGCGCCCGGCACGGTCACGTGCAGGATGTCTTCATCTTCCACGCCCAGGTTCTTCAGCTCTTGCAGGCAGGCCGACAGCAGGCCGTGGCAAACGTCTTCATTGAAGCGGGCCTGCACGACGCCGATGCGCAGGTTTTCGCCGGACAGGTTGGTTTCGTAGGTTGCTACGGTCATGGTGTACCTCTTTCTAAGGATATTGGATGATGCCGCCTGTCTTGATCAAACGGCAGGTTTGGCCATGTAGCCGGTCACTTCAAGGTTAAAGCCGGTCATCGACGGCATCTTGCGCGGGCTTGCCAGCAGCTGCATCTTGCGCACGCCGACGTCGCGCAGGATCTGGGCGCCGATGCCGTAGCTGCGCAGGTCCATGCTGGCGGCGCGGCCGGTCGGACGCACGTTCTTGTCCAGCGCTTCCAGCTGGCCGAACAGCTGCTCCGCGGTCTCGCCGCAGTTCAGCAGCACCATCACGCCCTGCTCCGCGCCCTTGATCGCTTTCAGCGAGGACGACACGTTCCAGGAGTGGGTGGTGGCTTCGGTTTCCAGCAGGTCCAGGATCGACACTGGCTGGTGCACGCGCACCAGCGATTCCTTGCTCGCCTCCATCGAGCCATGCACCAGGGCCAGGTGGGCCGAGCCGCTTGGCTTGTCGCGGAAGGCGATCATGCGGAAGTCGCCGTGGGCAGTGCGCAGCGGACGTTCGGCGATGCGCTCCACCATGCATTCATTCTGGCTGCGGTAGTGGATCAGGTCGGCGATGGTGCCGATTTTCAGGCCGTGCTCCTTGGCGAATTCCAGCAGTTCCGGCAGGCGCGCCATGGTGCCGTCGTCCTTGATGATTTCGCAGATCACGGAAGCTGGCATCAGGCCGGCCATTGCGGTCAGGTCGCAGCCGGCTTCGGTGTGGCCGGCGCGCATCAGCACGCCGCCCGGTACTGCGCGCAGCGGGAAGATGTGGCCCGGCTGCACGATGTCGCTAGGCTTGGCGCCCTTGGCCACCGCCACCTGGATGGTCTTGGCGCGGTCCGCAGCCGAAATGCCGGTGGTGACGCCTTCCGCCGCTTCGATCGAGACGGTGAAGTTGGTGCCGAACGAGGTGCCGTTCTTGGCCGTCATCATGGTCAGGTCGAGCTGGTTGCAATGCTCTTCGGTCAGGGTCAGGCAGACCAGGCCGCGCGCGTGCTTGATCATGAAGTTGATCGCTTCCGGCGTGACGTGCTCGGCGGCCAGCACCAGGTCGCCTTCGTTTTCACGGTCTTCTTCGTCGACCAGGATCACCATGCGACCGGCGCGCAGTTCGGCGACGATTTCTTCGGTGCTGGAAATGGACATATTTTTTCCTTTGATGTGAGGCACAGAGCGTTTCTTTGTTAACCCGCTATTTTAAAGGATTTGAAGCATTCCCGCCCCCTCAAGCGCCGCCTTTAGGCGTTTTGGCCTAGACTGGTTTTCTTTACAACCCTGAAGGAGGCAGCGATGAAGACCAGTGGTTCGGCCGTCTGGAGCGGCGGCATCAAGGATGGGCGTGGGGCGATCAGCACCGCGAGTGGCGCGCTGCAGGCGGCGCCCTACGGTTTTGCCAGCCGTTTCGAGGGTAAGCCGGGCACCAATCCGGAAGAATTGATCGGGGCGGCGCATGCCGGCTGCTTCACCATGGCGTTGTCGCTGATCCTGGGCGAGGCGGGCTTGACGGCCGAGAAAATGGAAACCAAGGCTGAAGTGACGCTGGATAAAGTGGGCGATGGATTCGCCATCACCGCCATCCATCTGGACCTGCAGGCCAAGATTCCCGGCGCCGACAAGGCCAGATTCGAAGAGCTTGCCAATAAGGCAAAAGTTGGCTGCCCGGTATCCAAAGTCCTGAATACCAACATCACCCTCACCGCTACCCTGCTGTAGGCCTTCCCCCAATGGGGCGCAAAACGCGCCCCAAAATTTCCCTTGAACTTTTTAATTGCGACCACTATTATTAAGTCACTCGATGATGATCGTCATCAATAAACCCTCAAAGGAAAAACCATGAACCTCAAAGATTCCGTCGTATTCATCACTGGCGCCAACCGTGGCCTGGGCTTGCAACTGGCGAAAGCCGCCCTGGCCGCCGGCGCTAAAAAAGTCTACGGCGCCGCGCGCGACCCAAAATCGGTCACCCTGCCCGGCGTTACCCCGGTCCAGCTGGACGTGACGAACCACGACGAAATCGCAGCCGTCACCCGTGAATTAAAAGATGTAAATGTATTGATCAACAACGCCGGCATCGTCCGCGCCGGCGGCATCCTGGCCGACAACGCCCTGGAACAAGCACGTGCCGAACTGGAGACCAACCTGATCGGTCCTATGCTGCTCAGCAAAGGCTTCGCTCCGGCACTGAAAGCCAACGGCGGCGGCGCCATCGTCAATATCCTGTCCGTACTGGCCTGGTACAGCCAGGGCCCGACCAACACCTACAGCATGTCGAAATCCGCCGCCTGGGCACTGACCAACGGCCTGCGCATCGAGCTGGCGCCCCAAGGCACGCTCGTGGTGGGCGCCCACATGGGCTATATGGAGACCGACATGACCGCCGGCTATGAAGTCGCGAAGATCAAGCCGGAAGAAGTGGCCGCGCAAATTTTCAAAGCGCTGGCGGAAGGCAAAGAAGAAGTGCTGGCGGACGATCTCACCCGCCAGGTAAAACTCGGCATCAACGCGGAGCTTCCGGCCTACATCGCCGCCGCACGCACCGCTGCTTAATTGCGCCAAGGGTGTAGCACTACGTGCTGCACTCCCCCATGGGCCGCAGAAAGTGTTTAAAACAGAGGCTTTCGACCGCTGAGCCAGGCCGGCCGCGAGAAGAACCAGCCAGGCGAAGACTTCCCGGTGCCGCAGTGTCCGCAGCAAAAGCTATGGCTGGCAGCCTGCAAACGTTAACGACAGCCGAGCTAGATGTGCTTAGGATAGCGCCTTACTTGCTAATTCTCGCTTCCTTGTTGATCCGCTCGATGCTGATAACTTCTGCAGGCCCGTTCCCGCCAAACAGCAATCGGCGGGAATTCAACTTAATACGCAGTGTTTGGTTACGCTCCTGCAATTTGAACGGATCCGCTTCCCAAAGCATTCGCTTTTGCGTTTCAGGCACATAAAAAGCCGGTACATCATCGGCGTCTTCGGGCCGGTCAAGCCGGATGCGCCGGTTTCCAAGCATCTCCTCGAATATCGCCCGGTTCGAAAGGCTCAACTCGAGTTGTTTGAAATGGACCTCCCCTTCAACGACATGCGCCGGTTCCGATGAAGGGATGCGATACATGGCGAAACAAAACGCCAACCATAGCAGCGCCAGTGAGGCGACAACAATGGCGGCCAGCTTAAGAAACCCGAGGATGCGGGCCAGGCGAATTACCCCACCTTATTGAGCGACAGCATGCGCTCCACGTAGCGGGCGATCAGGTCGATTTCGAGGTTGACCTTGGAGCCTGCCTTCAGGTGCTTCAAGGTAGTGACCTGGATGGTGTGGGGGATCAGGTTGATCGAGAACTGGCAGCCGCTGGCACTGTCTTCGACGCGGTTGACGGTCAGGGACACGCCATTCACCACCACCGAGCCTTTGTACGCCAGGTATTTGGCCAGGTCGCGCGGGGCTTCGATCACCAGTTCGTGCGATTCGCCGACCGGCTCGAATTTGCGCACCACACCGAGGCCATCGACGTGGCCGGAAACCAGGTGGCCGCCCAAGCGCTCGGCCAGGGTCAGGGCTTTTTCCAGGTTCACTTCGGTGGTGGTGTCCAGGCCGACGGTCTTGTTCAGGCTTTCGCGCGAAACATCGACGGTGAAGCCGGTAGCGGTTTTCTCCACCACCGTCATGCAGGCGCCATTCAGGGCGATCGAGTCGCCCAGGCCGACGTCGGCCATCGAAAGGCCGCCGGCATCAACGTCCAGGCGTACCCCTGCCTCGGCGCCGCCTTCCAGCGGAGTTACGGTTTTGATTTTGCCAACTGCGGCGACGATTCCAGTAAACATAATGGTCTTTAATGTGGGTTGAACCTGGCAAGGATACGCAAATCGGCGCCGACTTGCTTAACCTCGTGAAATTTCAGATTATGCTTGCCGCTGAGCTCAGTCAGCGCAGGCAGGGCGAACATGCCTTGTGCGTCACCGAGCAGGGTCGGTGCGAGGTAGACCAGCAGCTCATCCACGCAGCCTTCGCGGATCATGGAGCCATTCAGCTTGCCGCCCGCTTCCACGTGCAGTTCGTTGATCTGGCGGCGGCCCAGCTCGCGCATCAGTTCGGGCAGGTCGACCTTGCCGTGGGCGTTGGGCAGCACGATGATTTCGGCGCCCTTGTCGCGCAGCTCCGCTTCCTTCTCCGGATGGTAGGCCGCGGCGACGATCCAGGTGCCTCCGCCCTCCAGCACGCGTGCCTGCGGGCTGATTTCCAGTTTGCTGTCGACGACGATGCGGCGCGGCTGGCGAGGAGTTTCGACGGCACGCACGTTCAACTGCGGGTCGTCGGCCTTGACGGTGCCGATGCCGGTCAGGATGGCGCAGGCGCGGGCGCGCCAGGCGTGGCCGTCGGCGCGCGCCTCCGGGCCGGTGATCCACTGGCTTTGGCCGTTATGCAGGGCCGTCATGCCATCGAGGCTGGCGGCGGTCTTCATGCGCACCCAAGGCAGCCCATGCCGCATGCGGTGGAAGAAGCCGATGTTCATTTCATAGGCTTGCTCGGCCAGCAGGCCGCTGGCGACTTCAATGCCGGCGGCGGACAGGCGTGCCATGCCGTTGCCGGCGACCAGCGGATTAGGGTCTTCCATTGCGGCGACCACGCGGCCCAGGCCTTCGCGCACCAGCGCGTCGGCGCATGGCGGCGTGCGGCCGTGGTGGCTGCACGGTTCCAGCGTGACGTAGGCGGTGGCGCCGCGCACGTCGTGGCCGCGCCGCCTGGCGTCTTTCAGGGCCTGGATTTCGGCGTGATCCTGGCCGGCAGGCTGCGTGACGCCCTCGCCGATCACGACACCGTCGCGCACGATCACGCAGCCGATGCGCGGGTTCGGGGAAGTGGTGAACAGGCCTTTTTCCGCCCATTGCAGGGCGAGCTGCATGCCTTCGAGGTCGCTGTTGATGTTCATATGCTCGCGCAAGTTGACGGTTCCAAGGCGGGGTCGCATAAGCGCGCCCTGCCCTGCATATTGATCTTGATATTGCGCTGCACGCCGTCCAGTTCAAGGGTGATGGTGCCAAAGTTGGCGGCATTCGGGTAGGCGGCGCGGCAGCTGCGTCCTGCTGCATTATATGCGACGTAAAACGGGGCCGTGGCGTCGGTGAAGCTTGCCCGGATGACCAGCCTGCCGGGTGGCGCCTTGTGCCGGGCGAGAATCTGCTCGCCCGGGTCGGCGCTGCGATTGGCGTTGGCGTCGACAATGACCAGCCAGCCTTGCTGCCAGTCGCCGTTTTCAGCCAGCAGCGTGACAACGCGGCGGCGGGCGATCGCCTGGGCGCGGGTGTCATTGATGGCTGCCAGCAGGTCGGACGAGGCGGCGCGCAGCTGCCGCCCAGCCAGCATATTGCTAAGATCCGGCAGCGCGGAGGCGAAAAGGATGGAGACGATGGCGAGGGCTATCATCAGCTCCAGGAGCGTGAATGCCGGCCTGGCGTGCGCAGCGGCGCCCGCTCCCGCGTGGTGCAGCAACGGCGCCGGGTTCCTGATTAGCGCCAGCAATCGCGGGCGGGGCCGGTGGCGAGATGGAGTCCACTGCTGGTGAGGATGAGGCGTTCGCATCTCGGGTCCCTGAAGTTCGCGTCGACATTGGCCGTACCAGGTGTGGCGACAAGCTGGATACAGTCGCGGATTTCCTGGCCATCGCAGGCTTTCCCCTCAAGCTCGTAGGCGCTGGAGCTGGCAGCGCGGCCAGACCACCAGCGGAACTCGTTCGCGTTCAGCGCTGAAAATGCTGCATAGCTGTTGTAGCGCGTGAAATAGCGCTCCTGCTGTTGCATCAACTCTTGCAGCGTGGCTTGCGCTTCGCTGCGGCGCATGCGCACGACCGCTTCATGCCATACCGGAAGCGCGACGGCAGCCAGAATGGCGGCAATGACGATGGCAATGAGCACGCCGATCAGCGTGCTGCCGCTGGCTGGCCGTTTCATGGTTCGGTCCCGCTGCCGGCTGCGTCGTGCAGCGACTGCCAGTCCATGATTTCACGCCAGCTGTGGCGGTGTACCGGCGTTGGCTCTGTGTAGCTGGCCTGCAGCACCGTTTCCGTACCGGGACGCGGGCCGAAACCCATCACGGTCACCCGATAATAGTAGGCTGGCGGCGCGCCGGCAGGCGTATAGGCTACGCGCTCCACCAGGTAGCGCGGGCGACGGAACGGCAGGCTGCCCTGCCCGACCGGCATGGCGGCTCCGGTCAGCGCGCCATATTCCGTACCGCCATTTCCAGCCAGGTCGACGACTTGCCAGGCCGGCGCTGGTCCGGGGCCGCCGACGGCCGATTGCTGGACGTGGCCATCTGGCGGCTGGCCGGTGGCATGCTGGCTGCCGGTGACAGGCGCCGGGGCCGGGGCTTCGATTGGCTGGCCAAGGCCGGCGTTGATATCACGTTCTGCGTCCATCAGGGCATCCTCCGCCGCCTGGAAGGCGATCAGGTGGTCTCGTTCGGCACGGGCGGACTTCTCGCCAAGCATCGCCATTTGCGCTGCCGATGCGCCGATCGCCAGTGCTGCCAGAAGCATCAACATTGTCACGGGAAGCGTGATGCCGCGCTGGTGGTGCATGGCGGTTCCTTACGGGTTACGCAGCGCCACGGTGGCCGCGAACAGGCGGCGGGCGCGGCGCTGCATTGCGGGCGGCAAGCGGGCTTCGTCCAGGTGCTCGCCTGGCAGTAGTTCATAGATGCTCAGCCGGGTGCCGGTGCGTGAGCCGCGCTCACCATGCAGGAGTAGTGCGATGCGAACGCTGGTGACGCGGCGCCAGGTGGGCCGCATCGCCCGCTCCGCCGGTGGAAGCGCAGCATCGCGAGCGTCGATGGCGCTGGCGCTGAGGTAGAGGTTGGGAACGTTGTCGCGCGGGGTGTCGGTGTCGATGCCGTAGAGTACCTGGAAGGAATCCACGCCGCGGATCACGGCGTCGCTGCCCCAGCCGTGCGGTCCTTTGTACTTGCACCGCAGTTCGGCGACGCCATCGCTGGCTTCTGCGACGTAGAAGATGCTCCAGGCCCATTCACCAGGGCTGGCGGGGAACCCCGCGCAGTTCAGCATGGCGCTGCCAGCGCCAGCGCCTGCAAGGGCGCCGGCCGCGTAGCGGATGGCGATCGCGTCGCTGCCGTTGATTGCTGGCAGCGGCGCACCGAGTTCGTTTGCGTTGCTTGCCACGCTGGCCGCATCGCGCCCTTCGATGGCGAGCGGGGGCAATGGGCCGGCCGGTGCCGCAGCGCCGGCGCCGTCTTGATCGCTGGACTCGCCGGGTTCGCCGGGATAACCGGCTTGCCGCAAGGCCTGTGTGACGATAGCCAGCGCGAAGCGGCCATTGTCGTCAATGCGGGTATTGGCGCCGTTGTGCAGGAAGTCGCCATTCGACGCGTGCAACAGTGAGGCGGCAGCGAGGATAACCAGCAGGCTAAGTGCCATCGCAACAAGAACTTCGGACAAGGCCAGGCCAGCTTGTCGCGCTTTCATGGCGTACTCCCTGGGGCGAACAAAGCAACTGGCAGCGCGACGGCGGGGCCAGCGACCGGGCCGGGGCCGATGCCGCTGGAGTTGCTGCCACGCCAACCGATCTTGATGACGATGGGAGCGTTGGCTTCACCCGAGCAAGCCCACTGTAATCGGCCGCCAGGGGCGGCGGATACATCCCGGCAGGTCAGTGCGCGAGGCGCTGGGAGGGAGGATTGCAGTTGCTGACGGAACGCGCCAAGATCGTACTGCGCAAGTGCAGCGGCATCGCACTCGGCCACGAAGCAGTCGGCGGCGGTCGCATCGCCTGCGGCCACCGCTGCAGCGGCGTCGAATTCAAAGCCCAGGTAAGCGGAGGACTGCGCAGCGTTGGCGCGGATGCGGTCGGCGAGCGTGGCGGCGGCCTGCATGGCTTCGGTCAGCAGTGCCGATTCCTGTCGCGTGCGCATGGCGTGTGCCTGCATTGCCAGCGCGCCCACCAGCCCGACAGCCAGCAGCAGCACGGCAACCAGCACTTCCACCATCGTGAACCCCGCAACCTGGCGACGCATGGCGCAGCCCTCCCCTGCTGATCACATTAGCCAGCAGCGGTCACACGGGTTTGCGGAATCTCAAGCCTTGGGGGAGAGCTCTTGACCGTCGCCAACAGCTTCGATCGCGTCCTGGAATTCGGCCAGGTCTTCGAAGTTTTTGTAGACGGAAGCAAAGCGGATGTACGCCACTTTGTCGAGGCGCTTGAGCTCAGCCATGACGAGCTCGCCAACGTAGACGGAATCGACTTCACGCTGGCCACTGGTCAGCAGCTTTTCTTCGATGGAGGAAACGGCCTTGTCGACCGACTCGGCAGCAACGGGACGTTTGCGCAAGGCCAGCATCAGGCTGGCGCGCAGCTTGTCGGCCGAATACTCGGTGCGGCTGCCGTTTTTCTTGACCACATACGGCATGGTCAGTTCGATCCGCTCCCATGTCGTGAAGCGCTTGTCGCAGTTCACGCAGCGCCGGCGCCGCTTGATGGCGTCCCCCTCCTCCGACACGCGGGTGTCGAGGACCTGGATATCATCGTGCTGGCAGAACGGGCATTTCATTGATGGAGCGTCTCTTATTATGTAATGAAAAAGCGCCGGACCTCGCGATCCGGCGCCTCGATAGTACCAACCGGGTGCTTAGGCGTAAACAGGGAATTTATCAGCCAGCACCTTCACAGCGGCTTTCACGCGCTCGATGGTTGCGGCGTCGTGCGGGTTATCCAGCACGTCGGCGATCAGGTTACCCACTTGTTCCGCTTCGGCTTCCTTGAAACCGCGGGTGGTGAACGCTGGGGAACCCAGGCGGATGCCGGAAGTCACGAATGGCTTCTGTGGGTCGTTAGGGATGCCGTTCTTGTTGCAGGTCATGTGCGCCTGGCCTAGGATCGCTTCCGCTTCCTTGCCGGTCAGGTTCTTGGCGCGCAGGTCGACCAGGAACACGTGCGATTCGGTGCCGCCGGACACAATGCGCAGGCCGCGCTTGATCAGGGTCTTGGCCAGCACGTCGGCGTTCTTCACCACTTGCTGCTGGTAGGCCTTGAATTCCGGCGACAGCGCTTCCTTGAAGGCCACTGCCTTGCCGGCGATGACGTGCATCAGCGGGCCGCCCTGGATGCCAGGGAAGATCGCGGAGTTGATGATCTTTTCGTGTTCGGCTTTCATCAGGATGATGCCGCCACGTGGGCCGCGCAGGGACTTGTGGGTGGTGGAGGTCACGAAGTCAGCGTGCGGAACCGGGTTCGGGTACAGGCCAGCGGCGATCAGGCCAGCGTAGTGGGCCATGTCGACCATGAAGTAGGCGCCAACGGCCTTGGCGACTTTAGCAAAGCGCTCGAAGTCGATCTTTTTGGAGAACGCGGATGCGCCGGCAATGATCAGCTTTGGCTTGTGTTCCTTCGCCAGGGCTTCCATCGCGTCGTAGTCGATGTCTTCTTCCGCGGTCAGGCCGTAGGAAACAACGTTGAACCATTTGCCGGACATGTTCAGGGCCATGCCGTGGGTCAGGTGGCCGCCTTCCGCCAGCGACATGCCCATGATGGTGTCGCCTGGTTTCAGGACGGCGAAGAACACGCCCTGGTTCGCCTGGGAACCGGAGTTAGGCTGCACGTTGGCCGCTTCGGCGCCGAACAGCTGCTTCACGCGGTCGATCGCCAGTTGCTCGACGACGTCCACGTACTCGCAGCCACCGTAGTAGCGCTTGCCTGGGTAGCCTTCGGCGTATTTGTTGGTGAGCTGGGAGCCCTGGGCTTCCATGACGGCTGGCGAGGTGTAGTTCTCAGACGCGATCAGCTCGATGTGGTCGTGCTGGCGCTTGTTCTCGTTCTGGATGGCGGCAAACAGCTCCGCGTCAACGTTGGCGAGGGTGTGATCTTTTGCGAACATGAAATTACTCCAGTTTTTTAAGGCAGATTGGATCGAATTGGGAGCCAAAAATGACAGGGCAGCCAAATCGTACGATTCCATCGTGGCTGCCCAGGCGAACGGCTGTTTGATATCTCACGTTCCCCGGTGGTTGCCCACCTCTCACCAGCGGCGCCAAGCTGCCTGCCAGTTTTTCGCCAGTTACGTGAGACCGTAATGGAGCCAAGATTGTAATTTAAGTGGGAAAATCCGGCAATCGTTTGGCTGGATTCGGCTGGTTTCGCGTTTGATTCGGCCTAAACCCGGTAAATCCGGGTCTGATCATTGGCCTGCGGCTTCAGCACACCTGGGTCAGACCCTTGGGTCTGACCCCGCCCTACCGGGTTTAAGGCTAAAATCCCCCCATTAATATTGGGAGTTCGACCATGATCGTGTTAGTTACCGGCGCAACTGCCGGTTTTGGCGCCGCGATGGCGCGTGTTTTCGTCAAGAACGGCCATCAAGTCATCGCGGCCGGCCGCCGCGTCGAGCGCCTGGAAACCCTGGCCGCCGAACTCGGCCCGAACTTGCTCCCAGTTAAACTCGACGTTACCGACAAAGCCGCCATCACCGCCGCCCTCGCCTCCCTGCCCGCCGGCTGGCAGGAAATCGACGTCCTGATCAACAACGCCGGCCTGGCGCTCGGCGTCAAAGGCGCCCAGGAATCTTCCTTGGAAGACTGGGAAACCATGATCGCCACCAACTGCACCGGCCTGGTCACCATCACCCGCGCACTGCTGCCCGGCATGGTGGAACGCGGCCGAGGCACCATTATTAATCTCGGCTCCGTCGCAGGCGCCTACCCGTACCCGGGCGGCAATGTCTACGGCGCCACCAAGGCTTTCGTCGAACAGTTCACGCTCAACCTGCGTGCCGACCTGATCGGCACCGGTGTGCGCGCTACCAATATTGCGCCGGGACTGTGCGGCGGCACCGAATTTTCCAACGTGCGCCTGAAGGACGATGCCGCCGCGGCCAAAGTCTACGAGGGCACCACCCCGCTGACCGCGGACGACATCGCGAATACGGCTTTCTGGATTGCAACATTGCCGCAACACATTAATGTGAATTCGATTGAATTGATGCCAACTTGCCAAGGTTTCTCCCCGTTTGCCATTAAACGCAGCTAAAATGCCGGCCCATATAAGGGAAAACCGTAAGCAATTGTTACGAGATTGTGCAAATAGAGATTTCGGCGAATTATTTGACGTAAAATGTTGCCGATTCTCACTTAGTAGCTCTTCTATCTATGTCGTCTGAGTTCACCTGGGAGGTCCGCGTCTATTACGAAGACACGGACGCCGGCGGGATTGTCTATTACGCGAACTATCTGAAGTTCTTCGAGCGCGCACGCACTGAGTGGTTGCGCTCCCTCGGCGTTAACCAGGACATCCTGCTGCGTGAGCACGACGCCATGTTTGTTGTCAAAAACGTCAGCGCGGACTACCACGCGCCGGCGCGTCTGGACGATGTAATAAAATTGACGCTTCGCATAGATAAACTGGGCCGCGCTTCGATCCAGTTCGTACAGGAGGCGTGGTGCGGCGGCCGCCTGCTGAATACTGCCCACGTCAAGGTTGGCTGCGTTGATTCCGCACTGCGTCCGCGCGCCGTGCCCGATGCTGTCGCGGCCCGCATGCGCGCCTAATAATTAGACCGTAAAACAATGAACGTCACTCAAGACCTTTCTTTCATCTCCTTAATCACCAACGCGCACGTGATCGTTCAGTTGATCCTGGTGCTGCTGCTTGCGATTTCCATCATCAGCTGGTCCTACATCTTCAAGAAGCTGTTTGATGTGCGCGGTGCGCGCAAGCAAACGATCGAATTCGAAAAGACCTTCTGGGCCGGCGGCAACCTGCACGCCCTGCACGCCAGCGCCGGCAGCAACCGCGCCAACAGCGGCGCACTGGCCCGCATCTTCGAAGCCGGCATGGGTGAGTTCATCAAGGGCAAGCAAGCTGCCGCCACCAGCCGCGACATGAATATGGGTGACGTGCTGGACGGCGCCCGCCGCGCCATGCGCGCTGCCTTCCAGCGCGAGATGGATGCGCTGGATGCGCACCTGGCCTTCCTGGCTTCGGTGGGCTCGGTCTCTCCATACATCGGCCTGCTCGGCACCGTGTGGGGCATCATGAACGCCTTCCGCGGCCTGGCCAATGTGCAGCAGGCGACGCTGTCGGCTGTGGCGCCAGGTATTGCCGAAGCGCTGATCGCAACCGCCATTGGCCTGTTCGCGGCGATTCCGGCCGTGGTGGCGTACAACCGCTTCTCGCACGATATTGAGCGCCTGGCGATCCGCTTCGAGAGCTTCGTTGAAGAATTCTCGAACATCCTGCAGCGCCAGTCCCGTTAATAGGCGAAACAGAAGATGGCATCCTCCTTCTCCAGTGGCATGCGCGGCAGCCGCGGCGGCCGCAAGCTGAAGTCCGAGATCAACGTCGTGCCCTACATCGACGTGATGCTCTGCCTGCTGATCATCTTCATGGTGATGCCGACCTCGAACAACCCGAGCTCGATCGACCTGCCGCACGCTGAAAAAGCCTCGCGCCCGCCGGATGCCTACATCCAGGTGCAGGTGAAGCCGAACGGCTCGCTGATGATCGGCATCGCCGGCAAGTCGGCCGAAGCGCCAGAGACCGAGCCGAACCGCGATGCGCTGGTGCGCAAGCTGCGCGGCCTGCACGAACAATATCCTGAGTATCCGGTGCTGATCGCCGGCGACAAGGAAAGCAAGTACGACGATGTGATCACTCTGATTTCCGAAGCGAAGAAGATGGGGATTAACCGCGTTGGCCTGGCAACCAAGTAAGGCATGGCAATGACGATGGGAAATGCTGGCGGTCCATACCGTGTGCCCAAGCGGCACGGCGGGACGCGCGCGTTCCTGCTCGCGCTGGCCATGCACTGCGTGCTGTTTGCCTTCCTGTGGGTGGGCATCCGCTGGAATAACGACCCGACCGGCGTCGATGCCGAGATCTGGGACGTGACCACGCAGATGGCCGCGCCGAAAGCACCGGAGCCCGAGCCTGTGAAGGAACCGGAGCCGGAACCGGAGCGGCCGCCAGTGAAGGAGACGCCGCCGGAAGAGGTGAAGCCTCTGCCGAAAGAGCCGGACATCGCGCTGCAGAAGAAGAAAGAGAAAGAAAAGAAGGAAGCTGAAGAGAAAAAGCTTGCCGAACTGAAGAAGAAGATCGACGAAGAGAAGCGCCTCGCCGAGCAAGAAAAGAAGGACAAGCTGGAACAAGAAAAAGCCAAGAAACTGGCTGATCTGAAAGAGAAGGAAAAGCTGGCCAAAGCCCGTGCTGCGGAATTGCAGCGCATCACGGGCCAGGCAGCAGCCGGCTCCACCGGCACGGCAGCCAGGTCCACCGCACCGCGGCTGGACGATGGCTACAAAGCTGCGATCGTGACGCGTATCCGAAGCTTCCTGAACTACCCAGGCCAGGAAGACGTCGAAGCCGTCTACACCATCTCGCAACTGCCGTCTGGTGAAGTATTGGGCGTTCGCAGGGTAAAATCCAGCGGCGTTCCGGCATATGATTCCGCGATCGAGAGCGCGATCCGCAACGCCTCCCCTCTGCCAAAGCGCAAGGATGGCACGGTGGAACGCGAGATCACGGCGACCTTCAAACTCAAGGAAATGCGGCAATAAGGATGCAGAGAATGATGAATAACGCAAAATATCTGATGGCACTGGCTGGCGCGGCGTTCGTGCTGTCGGCGCAGGCGCAGCTGCAAGTCGAAATCTCCGGCGTGGGCAGCAACCAGATTCCTGTGGCAATCGGCCCTTGCGCCAATCAGGCTGCAGCGCCGGCCCAGATTTCGGACATCATCAAGGCCGACCTGACCCGCAGCGGCATGTTCAAGGTCATCGACATCACGCCGACCAATAACCTGATGCAGGTCGATGCGACCGGACTGAAATCGCTCGGCGTCGAGGCGGTTGCCGCCTGCGCCGTGGTGCCCTCCGTAAATGGCGCGTTCGAGGTGCAGTACCGCCTGATTTCCACCCAGGGCAAGGACCTGTCGGCCCTGAAAACCGCAGTGCCGAACCAGTTCGCCCGCCTGGCAGCCCACAAGCTGGCCGACGATATCTATGAAAAGCTTACCGGCATTAAAGGTATCTTCTCGACCCGTATTGCGTACGTGGTCCAGCAAGGCAAGCAGTACCGCCTGGAAGTTGCGGATGCCGACGGCGAGAACATTATCCCGGCGCTGACTTCGACCGAGCCGATCATCTCCCCTTCCTGGTCGCCTGACGGCACCAAGGTGGCCTACGTTTCGTTCGAACAGCGCAAGCCGGTGGTGTACGTGCAAAACCTGACCACCCGCCAGCGCGTCGTGATCGCCAACGAAAAGGGCAACAACTCGGCGCCTGCCTGGTCGCCGGACGGCAAACGCCTGGCCGTGGCCCTGTCCAAGACCGGCAACACGCAGATCTTCATCGCCAATGCCGACGGCAGCGGCTTGCGTCGCCTGACCAATGGCACCACCATCGACACCGAGCCGCAATTCAGCCCCGATGGCCAGTCGATCTATTTCACCAGCGACCGCAGCGGCGGTCCGCAGATTTATCGCATGAGCGTCAATGGCGGTGACCCGCAACGCCTGACGTTTGGCAGCCAGTACAATATCAGCCCGCGCATTTCCGCCGATGGCAAGACGCTGGCTTATATTTCGCGGCGCGATGGCGGCGCCTTCCAGCTGTTCACACTGGACCTGGAATCCCGCCAAGAGCAACGCCTGTCCGACACCACCAGCGACGATTCGCCGAGCTTCGCTCCGAATGGCAAGTACATCCTGTACGCCACTCAGAACGGCGGCCGCCGCTCGCTGGCTGTGGCATCGACAGACGGCCGAGTGAAGCAGCGCCTGAGTATTCAGGCGGGCAATATCAAGGAACCCACTTGGGGTCCTTTCATGAAGTAAAGAAGTAGAAGAAGTAAACGAGAAGTAGCACCTTTAACGACCAGGAGAAATAAAAATGCGTAACGTAAAACACGTAGCCTTCATCCTCAGCACCGCCGCCCTGCTGGCAGCTTGCTCCACCCCAGCACCAGAAACCAAACCACCAGTCGTGGAAGAAAAGCCAGTGGCTCAAACCCCAGTGGAAAAGCCACAAGTGGTGCAGCCAGCAGTTGCGCAAGTTGACGAACTGGACATCCCAGGCGGCAAGCTGGCGAACCGTTCCGTGTACTTCGACTTCGACAGCTACGTTGTTAAAGCTGACGGCCAGGAAGTGGTGCAGAACCACGCTGCATACCTGGGCAAAAACCAGCGCACCATCCTGATCCAAGGTAACACCGACGAACGCGGCGGCGCCGAGTACAACCTGGCCCTGGGCCAGAAGCGTGCTGAAGCTGTGCGCAAGTCGCTGGCCGCTCTGGGCGTAGCCGACTCCCGCATGGAAGCCGTATCCCTGGGCAAAGAAAAGCCAAAGGCTGAAGGCCACAACGAAGAAGCATGGGCACAGAACCGCCGTGCTGACATCGTTTACAAAGCTAAGTAATCCAGTAGCTTAGTAATGCCGCACAAGGGGCAGCGCGCAGTTTATACTGCGCCCTGCCCCATTTCTTTTTTTGTGCAAGGAAGAAAAATGAAATTCACTAAGTCTGCCCTGATGGCAGCCCTGTTTGCCGCCACCCTGCCCCTGACCGCTTCTGCCGGCCTGTTCGACGATGATGAAGCGCGCAAGGCCATCATGGACCTGAAGTCCAAAGTCGCCAAGCTGGAAGCGGACCTGAAAAACCTGATCGACACCAAGACCGACAAGAGCACTACGCTGGACATGATCGCGCAGCAGGACCAGCTCCGCGAAGAAGTCGCGCGCCTGCGCGGCCAGACCGAAATCCTGCTCAACGAAATCCAGATCGCGCAAAAGCGCCAGAAGGACTACTACACCGACCTCGACGCCCGCCTGAAAAAGCTCGAGCCGCGCCAGGTGACCATTGACGGCCAGACATCCTCCGTCAACATGGATGAACAGAACGCGTATGACAACGCGATGGGCCAGTTCAAGAGCGGCGACTACAAAGGCGCAGCCAACGCACTGGGCGACTTCGTGAAGCGCTTTGGCGCCTCCGCCTACGCGCCCAACGCGCAATACTGGCTGGGCAACGCCTACTACGCCCAAGGCGACTGCAAAAACGCCATCACCGCACAGCAGGTGGTCGTGAAGACCTGGCCTGACAATCCGAAGGCCGCGGACGCCCTCTTGAACATCGCCAGCTGCCAGACCGAGCTGAAGGCCACTGCCAACGCCAAGAAGACGTTGCAAGAGTTGATAAAGAACTATCCAGGCACCCCGGCAGCCGCCACCGCCAAGGACCGCCTGAAAGCCAAATAAAAAGTTCTAGCGGGGATTTGACAGCTGGGCCGGTCCAGCCTATAATCTCGCTTCTTCTTTCGACGGGTCGTTAGCTCAGTTGGTAGAGCAGCGGACTTTTAATCCGTTGGTCGCAGGTTCGAGCCCCGCACGGCCTACCATTCGAATAGAGGAACCTTGGGTCGTTAGCTCAGTTGGTAGAGCAGCGGACTTTTAATCCGTTGGTCGCAGGTTCGAGCCCCGCACGGCCTACCAAGATACGCAGAGAAGCCCACGAATTTCGGTTCGTGGGCTTTTTTGTTTTCAACTTGGCAATAAGAAGCATTTTTAGCGCTCAGGCGGCCGGTGCCACAAGGCTGGCCGCTCGACTGGCGTGCCGGGCGGAAGTTCTGGATTTTCCAGGTCAAAAACGATCCGCCCCTCCATGCCTACCCTGGCCAGCAACTCGGCATGGTGCTCATTGAACAGCTTGTCGAAAGAACCGTCGCGCAGCATCTTTTCCAGGCCGCTTTCGATCGCCTGCGCCAAGGCAGTGTTTTCCTTGCTGGTAAAGAAATAGACCGCGCTGGGGTAGCGCAGCATCAGGTGCGGCTCGATCATCAGCCCTTCATCCTTGTGCGCCTCGGCCTCGGCCCAGATCTCCAGCACCGAGCGGGGGAAATAGTCGAAGCGATGCTGGGCCAGCATCTTGAACATGGCGTCGTAATATGAACCGCTGTGCACCCGGAAGCCGTTTGCGCGCAGGATCGGGGTATCGATCCAATCGTGTCCCTGCCCTGCTACCAGTACCTTGAGTTCCTCCGCCGTCCTGATTTTGCTGAACTTTTCCGCATCGCTGCGGGCAATCAGCAATAGCCTGTATCCGATCAGTCCTTTGAAAATAGGTATCCGGACTGGATGCACCCGGGCTTCGATCTCGTTTGAAGTCGCTGCCCAAGCGACGTCAATGCCGCGCCTTTGCTGCAGCATCAACAGCGAACGGCCCTGAAGCATCTTGCCCTCTGCTGGCCGCGCGACAAAGCGGCCGCCCGACTTTTCCAGCGCCATGGCGAGCAGGCGCGTCGTGTACACGTCCCGCGTATCGGTTTCTGAATAAGGCGGCGGATAAAAGACCACCACCGGCTCCTTGGCAGAGGCCCAACGCAGGGCGCCCAGCACACATATCGAAGTGAGGAACGCAAACAGACAGGATCGGCTTCGGGGCATGCACCTTCCAATCTCAATATTGCATGATTGAAACCAGTCTAGCGCCGTTCGCCAGCACCAGGCAAGCGGCTGCAGTTGCCGGCGAGCGAGTGATATTGTTTTGGGTATCGTGCGATCATATTTGCAATCTGCAGTCGCGCGTAACAGGCGTGTCACAAGCCCCCTTTACCTTGCTGGGTTTTCAACCCACGCACGGTAATTGTTATGCACTTGTTTTCATCTCGTCCCCACATCCTGGCCTTGAGCATCGCGCTGGCCTTGAGCGCCTGCGGCGGCTCCACCGAAGAACCGTTGGTCATTCCCGCCGCTCCGGCCGACCAGGGCGCGGCGGAGGTGGCGGCACTCCCCACGGTCGCTGCGTTTGTCGATACCAGCGCGACCAACCAGCGCGGCGATGCGCGTTATGCGACGCTCGATACCAATGCCGGTGTGCGTGTCCTGGGTGGATTTCTTAACATTTGGAAGCCACTGACCGAAATCGTCGATGCCGGCGTAAGTGCGCCCGCCGCCGGCGCCTTCCCGGCCGTCGTCGCCTCGAGCTGGAGCGGCGTGCCGAACGACGGCTCCCCGGATGGCCAGGTGCTCAACGCCGCTGTGCATCAAGCCAATATCGACTACGTCGTCAAAGCGACCGCCAACCGTACGCCGGATCAGGCCGTGCAGGCCTACCTCGATGACCGCCGCGGCAAAGGTTACAGCGTCACCGATGGCATGGGACCGCTGACCAATGCCTGGCGCAACGCGGCGCAGCAGACCACCAGCATCACCACCGTGGCGGCCGACGCCACCGCCGTGCTGTACAACGACAGCGGCAACAATACCGGCGTCGCAGGTAGCGCTAACGCCAATTTCGGCAGCGTGGTCGACCTGGTCAACCTGGTCGGCAACAATGCTTCCACCGAGCCTGCCAAGCGCTTCTACAAATATGCGCGCCCCTACCGCTGGAGCAGCAGCGTGCAGGTGCTGCCGGCGCTGGTACCGGCCAAGAGCAGCAACCCGACCACCGATGGCGGCTTTACCAGCGGCCATTCAGCCGAAGCCATGCGCGATGCGGTCGCCATGGCGTACGCCGTACCGGAGCGCTTCCAGGAAATGCTGAGCCGAGGCCTTGAATTGGGTGAATCGCGCATCCTGGCCGGCATGCATTCGCCGCTCGATGTGCTGAGCGGCCGCATCCTTGGCCAGGCCAGCGCTGCCGCCAACCTCGCCGATCCCTTAAATGCGGCGAAAAAAGCCGCCGCTGTCGCGCAAGCGCACACGGCACTGATGGCGGCAACCGGGACCACGGCCGATACCTTCGCGGCCTTTGCACAGTCGGGCACGGCAGCCAACGACCGCTTTGCCGACTACGCGACCAATAAGGCCAATTACCTGCGCCGCAGCAGCTATGGCTTCGCGCCGATTGCGGCCACCAACGTCCCTGCAACGGTGCCGAAAAGCGCCGAAGTACTGTTGGAAACCCGCCTGCCCTACCTGAGCGACGCGCAGCGCCGTGTGGTGCTGAAGACGACAGCGCTGCCATCGGGCTATCCGGTCATCGATGACGCTGAGGGCTGGGGCCGTTTGAATTTGTTCGCTGCGGCCGACGGCTACGGCGCGTTCAACGGCAACGTCACCATCGTCATGGACGCCAGCAAGGGCGGCTTCAGCGCGGTGGACCGCTGGCGCAACGACATCGGCGGCACCGGCAAACTGGTCAAACAAGGCACGGGCACATTGAAGCTGGCCGGCGCCAACAGCTGGAGCGGCGGCACGGAACTGTCGGGTGGCACGCTGGAAGGCGATTCCGCCGCAGCCTTCGGTAGCGGCGACGTGTATGTCAGCGGTGGCACCTTGGTCGCCAACGCGCCAGGCGCTTTGACGATCAGCGGCAAATACACCCAATTGAGCGGGGACACCACGCTGGAGCTGGACCTCGGGGGCCCAGCCGGCGGCCAGGGCAGCCTGGCTGTATCGTCCGCGGCCACCATCGCCGGCGGCACGCTGCACGTGAAGTTCGCCAATGGCTACAAGCCCAAGGCCGGTGACGTGCTGGTCGTCATCACAGCCGCCAGGCTGAGGGGCAAATTCAGCGCCATCAAGGTCGATGGCTTCGCCAACGTGACGCCAAACTACGGTGCGACCGCACTCGCGCTGACCATCGGGAACTAAGTAAATGCCCGCGGCGGGTCAAGGCCGCGGGCCAATATATGGTTCGTACGTGGCCGAATACGCTCATGAGGGCATTAAGGAATCCGGGCAATCACTTTGATCTCAAAATCGAACCCTGCCAGCCAGTTGACGCCAACAGCGGTCCAGTTCGGATAAGGCGCAGTCGGGAAGATCTCGTCCTTTACTGCCAGGACCGTGTCAAACTGGCTTTGCGGGTCCGTGTGGAAAGTCGTTACGTCCACAATATCGCCCAGGCCACACCCTCCCGCCTCCAGCGTCGCTTTCAGGTTTTCAAACGCCAGCCGCACTTGTGCCTCAAATTCCGGTTCGGGGGCGCCGTCTCCACGGCTGCCGACCTGGCCGGATACGAACAGCAAGTCGCCTGAACGGATCGCCGCCGAGTATTTATGAGCCGTGTAAAGTTCGTGCCGCCCGGCGGGAAAAATGGTTTCGGGTGATTTCATGCTGCTTCTCCTTGTGTTGGTGAATGCAAGCACTTTAGCGTCGGCAATCATTCCGATAAACAGCAAAAACATTGCTACACTGTTTGGATAAGCCAAACTATGACTGAAGCCAACAGATGGACAAACTGGAAGCCATGCGGGCATTCGTTCGCGTTGTTGAGGCCGGCAGCTTCACCAAGGCAGCGGAAACACTGGATGTCAGCAAAACCACCGTCACCCAGCTGGTGCAGCAGCTGGAAGCCGCACTGCGCATCAAGCTTCTCAACAGAACGACCCGTAAAGTGAACGTGACGACGGCCGGCTCTGATTATTACGAGCGCGTGATCCGCCTGCTGGCCGATCTGGAAGACATCGAAAACAATATCCTCGGCGAATCCACTGCGCCGCGAGGCCTGTTGCGGGTGGATGTTCCGAGCCCATTTGCGAACATCGTCCTGGTGCCGGCGCTGCCTGATTTCCACGCCCGCTTCCCGGAGATCCAGCTTGATCTCGGCGCCAGCGACCGCAAGGTCGACCTGATTGGCGACAATGTCGACTGCGTGCTGCGGGGTGGCGAAATCGAGGATGCATCGCTCGTTGCGCGACGCATCGCTGACCTGGAATTGGGCGTCTATGCTGCGCCATCCTACCTGGCGCAGGCGGGAGCGCCGAAGACTCCAGATGATTTGCACAGCGCCGGCCACCGCATCATCAACTATCGTTGGACAAACGGTTTGCCTTACGCAATGGAGAAATCCGGAGAACGGGTCAAGATCAGTGGCCGCTACTTCCTGGCGATCGACGACGGCAACGCTTACCTGACAGCAGGCCTGGCCGGGCTTGGCGTGTTATGGCTACCGCACTATATGGCAAGGGAACATGTCGCCAGCGGCGCGCTGATGCGGCTCTTCACCGACTGGCGAATCGATCCGATGCCGCTCCACGTCGCATATCCGCCCAATCGTTATGTTCGCAAGCCGCTTCGCGTATTCATCGACTGGATCGTCGAATTGATGGCGCGGCAGGAATTACAGCGACGTTAGCGAATCAGGCGCGCTGGGCAGCGCTGGATGTGCGCGAAGACGACTGCAGCAATCGGCCCAGCGGGACTTCCACCCAGCGGTGGAAAGCGGCGCCGGCGGCCAGGCTGGCGCCCCACGCGGTCAGCATGCCGAGGCCTTGCAGTACCGGATCGGCGGGCACGAAACGGGTGAAAGCGGCGTTCACCAACAGGCAGACCGGGAAGTGGATCAGGAAGACCGAGTACGAAGTGCGGGCCAGCGCATTGATGACGGACCAGATGCGGCCGCCCTTCTCGATTTCTGCACGGCCGCAGATCACCAGCGCGCAGGCTACCATCATGGCCAGCGCCAGGCGGCTGCGGAAATTCACGGCCAGCGCCACCAGGGCTGGCAGGAAGATTGCCGCCTGCACCATGACGGCACCGCGCGTCTTGCGGCGCGGGTCGCCGGCCCACCAGGCGGCCAGGCCCAGGCCATAGCTGCCGAAGAAGTATGGACCCCAGTTATCCAGGTCGGAATTCAGGTTGAAGTACATGACCGAGAAGCCGCCAAGAACGGCAACCATGCTCGGCACCAGCCAGGCGCGGCGCACCGGGCCCGAAATACGGGCCGCCAGCCACAGGATGGCGACCATCATGGCGTACAGCTGGAAATCGATGGCGACATACCAGGCGCCGGCAGAAAGCGAGGGGTATCCCAGCACGCCATGCGCCAGGGCGGCGTGTGCGGCAAGCTGGCCCACCGTCGCTGGCGCGGAGATCGAATCGTGGTCCATCCATTGGCTGGCCAGGACAGAAGCGATGGCGGCGATCAGGGTAGCGGCGATGAAGGGCGGCGCCAGCTTGGCATAGCGGCGCCAGATCGCGCCCAAAGGCTCGACCATGACCGGCTGTGCACTGGGCGCCAGCGATTTGGCCGCCAAAAAGCCGCCGACCACCAGGAAAACCTGGACGGCGAGGCGCGCGCTTCCAGCCAGCCAGTCGATCAGGTCCGGCAGGATGAGCCGGACGTGATCGGCCATCGGGCCGTAAAACGCCAGGTGGTGCAGCACAATTAACTGCGCTGCAACAGCCTTTAACAAATTGATCACGCCATACTTCATTACGCCTGCTGTCAACTTTACCAAAGGTCGACATGATACAGGAGCTCGGCAGTGAACGGCGCTCGCCTATCAGATTCTAAGTAACGAGATGTTACGCAGCTTTACCTTCCGACTTCTTGAACGGGCTGCGGTCGGGCGCTTCATCGTGGCCAATATTCAGCAGCAGGTGCTTGATCAAATTGTTCATCAGGGGCTGGCGGTGGCGGATCAGGACCGCGAATGCTTCCGGTTTGGCGCCCAGCGCCGCTTTCGGTTCCAGCGCAGTGCGGCCGAAAGAGATGCGTTTGCAGCCCAGCGCAATGGCGTCGGCGATACCGGCGTGCAGCAGGCGCAGGTAGATCGGCAGGTCGGCCGCGGCGGCGCGGTCAAAGCCGACGTGGAAGGCAATCGCGGTTTCGCCATCGGCAATCGTGACCAGGAAGCCCAGGATCTTGCCTTCGCGTTTGACCACGCTGCAGCGGAAGCGCTCCCCTGCCGCTTCTTGCAACGCCGGGAAATATTCCGGCAGCAGTTCGAATGGGCGGAAGCCGGCATTCACCTGCACCGCCTTATACAAGGCGTGGACTTCGTGTTGCATTTCTGCCATACCGGTGAAGTGCTCCACCGTGCATTGCGCCTGTTCGATCGGCTTGAACACGCCGTTGCGGATGTTGGCGCGGTATTTGGAGGCCAGGCTGGCCAGGTAATCGTCGTAGCTTTTCCAGTCGTCGCCAATGGTCAGCACCATGTTCGGCTCCGTTTCCACGAAACGGTAGCTGAGGTTCTTGAGGAAGGTGGCGTCCTCCACGTGCGGGCCGTGCAAGTCCTTGATCATGACGAAATTGGCTTCGCCCGCCAGCTTTTCGGCCTGGCGCACGCGATACAGCACTTCCGCCACGCCATGCCATGCCAGTTCCGGATCGACGCCTGGCGCGAACACGATGCCATGCTGGCCGAAGGTCAGCAGGTTGCCGCAGGTGAGCACGCGCTGGCGCAGGGTTTCGCCAATCGCCCCGAGCGAGGCCTTGCTGGCCTGCGCCAGTTTGATATCGGCAACCTGCATATAGATTGCAGCCACCGGCTGATCGTCTTCGTACACCAGCGCATAGCGCGGGTCGAGGTTCGCCGGCAGCACGCCTTCGATGCGGCGCAGGTATTCGTAGGACAGGAAAAAGCTTGCTTGCCCGGTAAGCCCTTTCCAGGCGTTGGCGTCGAGCAGGCCGATGGAGTCGGCGATGGCGTAGCGCAGTTGGGCGGGGCCGCGCAGGCGCTTGCGCACTTCGCGGCGTTCGGACAAGGCGGTTTTGACGGAGCGGAGCTT
Organism: Massilia eburnea; assembly: GCF_009720745.1. Classification (GTDB taxonomy): domain Bacteria; phylum Pseudomonadota; class Gammaproteobacteria; order Burkholderiales; family Burkholderiaceae_D; genus Rugamonas; species Rugamonas eburnea. Next base: position 375,768 of record NZ_WNKX01000001.1, read on the forward strand.
TTGCTGGATTTTCATTGTTACAAATTTAGCAATCGACGGCGCAGTCTACCATTCCCAACAGCGATTGTGCCGATTATGTCATCGGAGTGCGCTATATGCATCCAATCCACAAAATGGCGACAGCCATGCCAATTTGGACATGTTAAAAATGCCAAACAATCCGAAAGGCACTCGAATGACTGCACCAAATCCAAACTGGTTCCTGCGCGCGCGGCTCAAGACGCGCCAGCTGCTGCTGCTGATCGCGCTCGACGAACAAGGCAATATCCTGCGCGCCGCAGAAGTGTTGTGCATGACGCAGCCGGCGGCGTCCAAACAGCTGAAGGAGCTGGAAGACATGCTTGGCATCGCCCTGTTCGAGCGCCATCCGCGCGGCGTGGCGCCCACCATTTATGGCGAAAGCATGATCCGCCACGCGCGCATGGCGCTCACCAGCCTGGCGCGCGCGCATGAGGACATCGTCGCTTTGAAGTCCGGCATGGCGGGCAAGGTGGACGTGGGCAGCATCATGACGCCTGCAATGAGCCTGCTGCCGCGCGCCATCACGCGTGTCAAGCAGCAGGTGCCGCAGCTGCGCATCGGCGTGCAGATCGAGGCGAGCCCGGAGCTGCTGGAGCGGCTGCAGCGCGGCACGCTCGATTTCCTGATCGCGCGCATTACCGGATTCCAGGACAGCGGCGACCTGCAGTACGAGGAGCTGGCGCCTGAACCCGTGGTGGCGGTGGCGCGCGTCGGGCATCCACTGGCGGAGCGCGGCAGCCTGTCCATGCACGACCTGGTGCAGGCCTCATGGATTACGCCGCCGCCGGGCAGCATCCTGCGCGAGCGTTTCGACCAGCTGTTCCATAACGCGGGCATGGAGCCGCCGAGCGACGTGGTCGATACGCGCGAAATTGTGCTGATTACGAGCATGCTGCAAATGAGCGATGCGCTGAATGTGATGTCGGAAGACGTGGCACGGCGCTATCAGGAACTGGGGCTGCTGACGATCCTGCCGGTGAAACTTGACTGCCGCATGGACCCTTTCGGCATCGTCCGCCGCCGCGACCACGTGCTCACACCGGGTGCGGAATTGCTGCTGGACGCGATCCGGCGCGAGGCATTGGCTGCGGCGTCGGCAACTGTACCCGCGGCGCCAGTGACCGCGCCCGCGGCCATGCCCGCGGCGCCAGGCGTGCCCGCCCCGTATAACCTTTACGACATAGCGCTGGCCTGAAAAGTCATTGGATTGGCATACCCCCATGGGCATAGCATGGACCGGCATACCCATATCCGGAGACCTGTCTTGAAACACCTGTCCCTTGCGCGCCGCCTGGCCGGCGCCCTGCTGCTTCTCGCGCCGCTGGCCAGCCATGCCGCGCGCCCGCTCGAGCTGAGCTCCCCCGACCGCCAGCTGCGCGTGACGATCGACACCAGTGAGCGCCTTGCGCTGGCCGTCAGCCATGGCGCCACGCCGCTGGTGCTGCCGACCCCGATCGGCATGACGTTGACCGGCATCGGCACGCTGGGCGACAAGCCCCGCCTGACCGGCCAGCAGCGCCAAAGCGTCGACACCACCGTGCGCCCGGTCGTGGCGCAGAAATCGCGCGTGGTACGCGACCATTACAACGCCCTCCAGCTGGACTTCGCCGGCGGCTTTGCGCTGGAAGTGCGCGCCTACGACGAAGGCGTCGCCTACCGCTTCCGCACGAACCTGCCCGGCCAGGTCACGGTGGAAGACGAACAGGCTGGCGTCAACCTGCGGCCGCAGGACACCTTGTACTGGCCGCAGGAAAAGTCGATGCAGTCGCACAACGAGCACTATTACCAGGCCCTGACTGTGGCCAGTGCCGAAGGCAAGCTGGTTGGCGTGCCAGCCCTGGTCAGGAATGGCAACCTGCACCTGGTATTCACCGAATCGGGCTTGCGCGATTATCCCGGCCTGTACCTGCACGGCGAGGCGGCCGGGCTGAAAGCCATTTTCCCGAAAGTGGCGCTGGCCGAAACCGCGCGCGACGACCGTAATGTGCCGGTGACGCAAGAGGCGCCGTATATCGCGCGCACCGAAGGCAAGCGCGCCTTCCCATGGCGCATCCTGGGCATTGCCGCCGATGCAGGCGGACTGCTGCTGAACCAGATGCCCTACTTGCTGGCCGATCCGCAGGAATTGAAGGAGACCAGCTGGATCAGGCCGGGCAAGGTGGCCTGGGACTGGTACAACGGCAACAAGCTGTATGGCGTGCCGTTCAAGGCAGGGCTGGATACGCGCACTTACCGCCATTACATCGACTTCGCAGCCGACAACGGCCTCGAATACATCATCATGGATGAAGGCTGGTACAAGCTGGGCGACCTGCTGTCCGTCAAGCCGGAGATCGACATGCCGGAATTGATGGCGCACGCAAAGCAGCGCGGCGTCGGCATCATCCTCTGGGTGTCGTGGAAGACGCTCGATAGCCAGATGGCGCCTGCGCTGGACCAGTTTGCGCGCTGGGGCGCAGCCGGCATCAAGGTCGACTTCATGCAGCGCTCCGACCAGTGGATGGTGAACTATTACGAGCGCGTCGCGCGCGAAGCGGCGGCCCGCCACCTGCTGGTGGATTTCCACGGCAGTTTCAAGCCCAGCGGCCTGCAGCGCACTTGGCCCAACGTGCTGACTTTCGAAGGCGTGAAAGGCCTGGAAAACAATAAATGGACCGACAAGCAGACGCCGGAGCACGACGTCACCCTGCCCTTCATCCGCATGTTCGCGGGCCCGGTGGACTACACGCCGGGCGCCATGAGCAATGCGCACCGCAAGGATTTCGTGGCCAGCTTCGACCGGCCCATGAGCCAGGGCACGCGAGCGCACCAGCTGGCGATGTACATGATTTACGAAAGCCCGCTGCAGATGCTGGCTGACAGCCCATCGCAATACCGCGCAAATCCATCTTCGCTGGAATTCATCCGCCAGGTGCCGGTCGAGTGGGACGAAAGCCGCGTGCTGCACGCGCAGCTGGGCCGCTACATCGCCATGGCGCGCCGCCACGGTGACTCGTGGTACGTGGGCGCCATGGCCGGCAACGATGGCTGCGACCTGGAACTCGACCTGTCCTTCCTGGGCGACGACAGCTACCAGCTGGAGAGCATGGAAGATGGTCCGAATGCCGCAGTCTTCGCGACCGACGTGCAGAAAGGCAGCGCCAGCGTGACGCGCAGCACCCGCATGACGATGCACCTTGCGCCGGGCGGCGGCTGGGCGGCGATCATCCGCAAGGCGAATTAAGGAGAATCGCATGCCAGGAAAATTCAGCTCCGCTTTCCTCGCCGCGTTGCTAGCCGCGGCCACCGCGTCGGCCGCGCCGCCGGCCTTCACGCCGCGCTGGCAGCTCGATGGCAACGCCATTCGCTGGCAGGTGAAGGATGTCCACCGCGACCAGCTTGAGATGAGCGGCCGCCAGGTCTCCGCCGTCATCGACTATGGCAGCCAGCCCGATGGTACTCTGCTGCTGGAACGCACCGTTGTGTGGCCGATGCTGCGCACCATTCCTGACGACACCCACGCCAGCCTGATTCGCAAGTTTGGCGCGGAGGCGTCGCCGGCGATCGAAATCGACGGCCGTGCCGTCAGTACCGAGCGCCTGCAGCAAGTTCGCTTCGACGGCCGCCTCGCCCTGCAGTCCGAACTGGCGCCGGGGCTGGTTCTGACGCGCACCCTGACGCCCTCGCCCACCGAACCGGCGCTGGTGGAACGGCTGGAACTGGCCAACACCGGCAAGAACGCGCGCCGCTACAGCTTCGCAGCACTCGAACGCAGTGAAACGACGCCCGCAGAAAAAGGCACGCATGGCGCTTACGTGGTCGAAGTCCGCTCCCCCGCCCGCCAAGGAGAGCTGGCGCCGGGCGCCCGCGTGCATGTGGACCTCATCATCAGCGGCCGGCTGCAAAACGACATGGTGTACGTCGATGGCGGCGAGGCCTTGCAGGAACGCGCGCGCAAGGTGCAACAATGGCGCGCCAACCTGGTGCTGGAGACGCCGGAACCCGCGTTGGACGCCATGTTCGCCTTCGCCAAAGTACGCGCCGCAGAAAGTATCTTCTCCACGCGCGGCGGCCTGCTGCACGGCCCTGGCGGCACCCGCTATTACGCCGCCATCTGGGCCAACGACCAGGCGGAGTACATCAACCCGTTCTTCCCTTACCTGGGCGACCGCGCAGGCGTCCAAAGCGCCCTGACCAGCTTCGGCATGTTCGCGCGCTACATGAACGCAGACTTCAAGCCGATCCCCTCCTCCATCATCGCCGAAGGCCGCAGCTATTGGAACGGCGCCGGCGACCGTGGCGACTGCGCCATGATTTCATACGGCGCCAGCCAGTTCGCACTGGCGCAAGGCGACAGCGGTACGGCACGTCAGCTGCTGCCGCTGATCGACTGGTGCCTGGAATTCACGCGCCGAAAACGCGACGCACAAGGCATCGTGCATTCGGACAGCGATGAACTGGAGGGCCGCTTCCCGGCAGGCAAAGCCAACCTGTCGACCAATGTGCTGGCCTACGGCGGCCTGCAAGGCGCAGCGCGCCTGGTGGCCTCGCTGGGCGACACGCAACGCGCGTCACAACTGCGGCAAGAAGCCGAGGCCCAGCGCGCCGCCATCGAGCACTATTTCGGCGCACGCATGGCAGGCTACGACACCTACCGCTACTACGACGGCAACGAAAAACTGCGGGCCTGGATCGCGCTGCCGCTGGCACTGGGCATCAGCGAACGCCAGCGCGGCACCGTCGATGCGCTGCTGTCGCCGCAGCTATGGAGCGAAAATGGCGTGCTGACCGAAGCGGGCGACAAGACTTTCTGGGACCGCTCCACGCTGTATGCCTTGCGTGGCCTGCTGAAAGCAGGCGAACTGGAACGCACCATGCCCTACCTGCGCTATTACTCGAACCGGCGCCTGCTCGGCGAGCACGTGCCATACGCAGTTGAAGCATGGCCGGAAGGCCAGCAACGCCACCTGTCGGCAGAAAGCGGGCTGTATGCGCGCGTAGTGACGGAAGGATTGTTCGGCATCGAAGCGACAAGCCTGCGCAGCTTTACCACCACGCCGCGCTTGCCCAAAGGCTGGCCGCGCATGGCCTTGCGGCATATACGTGCGTTCGGCGCAGGCGAAGGCGACGATGGCAGCGCCGGCATCGACATCGTCACCACGCGCACGCCGCGCGGGCAGCGGGTATTGGTCAGCCTGAACGGAAAAACCTTGCTTGACCAGGCCTGGGACGGCAAGGCGCCGCTGCTTGTAACCCTGCCGGAATAAGGCGAAAAACCCGATATACCGTTTTCGGCATAGGAGGCTAGCAAACATTCAATTGTTCGCTATCGCTTACCTACCTAGCATGTCTCCATCGGCCGCCATGCGCGGCCGATTGCTAACTAAACAGGAGACGAAATGAAGATCACTTCCCAACGTGTGCGGATGACGCTTGTTGCACACGCCCTTGCAATGGCTTTCGCTGGGACGGCCGTTGCACAATCGAATGCCACCGGTACCATCTTCGGCCAGGTCACCAACGCCAGCGGCGCCACCGTGGTGCTGGAGAACGTGGCCACCGGCGCGCGCCGTACCGTGACTGTGGACGCCACCGGGCATTACAACGCGAACTCCATGCAGCCTGGCGCTTACAAGGTGATGCTGGTGCGCGGCGGCACCGTCGAGCGCACGCTCGAAGTGGAAGCGCTGATTGGACAGGGTGTGGAAGCTTCATTTGAAACTGTGCAGGCGGTGAGCGTTACCGGCCGGCGCGCATCGATTGACGTGACCAACACCAACAACGGCGTGGTCTTCACGGCGCGCCAACTGGATGCGCTGCCGATCGGGCAAAGCATTTCGGCCATTATCCAGCTGGCGCCCGGCACCACGCGCGCCAACCCGCGTATCGGCGGCGATAGTTTCGGCGGCTCGGGCGTGACGGAGAACGCCTACTATATCAACGGCTTCCCGGTCACCAACGTGTATCGCCAGATCGGTTCGACCACCCTGCCCTTCTTCGCCATTGCACAGGCGCAGATCCTGCAGGGCGGCTACAGCGCGGAATTCGGCCGCTCCACCGGCGGCGTGGTGAACATCACCACCAAGAGCGGCACCAACACCTGGGAAGCCGGCGCCGTGATGCAGTACACGCCGAACTGGCTGCGCGACAAGCCGAAGGACACCTACTATCCGGAGACAGGCCACAATCCCAAGACCGATGGCAAGCTGCTCACCTACCGTGGCGCCAACACCGCCAACGACGTCTTCGGCAGCGCCTATGTCGGCGGCCCGCTGATCAAGGACAAGCTGTTCATGTTCGCCAATATCGAAGACGACCGCTTCACCACCAGCTACATCAGCAAGGACTCCGACTCGCTGAACAAGACCAACGGCTGGACCAAGCGCAAGACCATGACGCCGCGCTACATGGTCAAGCTCGATTACAACGTCAGCGACGAACATCGCCTCGAATTCACCCAGATCCACGACGAGTACAAGAAGACGCAGCAGAATTACGGCTTCGACTACGCCACCCTGCAGCACAACGATATCGTCGCCGGCGGCACCACGGGCGACGGCGCCAAGACCGACGACTCGATCCTCAAATACACCGGCTTCCTGACCGACAACCTGACGGTAACCGCACTGGCCGGCCGCTTCAAGTCGACCTATCCGCAAAGCCGCGAAGGCTACGTGCCGGGGCTGTACCAGGTCAGCGCGCCCCTGCGCGCCCAGGTTCCAGGCCTGACATACAACAACCCGCAGACCATCGGCGGCACCATCCAGGTACCGAATGCGGAAGACAGGCAATCCACCCTGCGCCTGGACGTGGAATACAAGCTTGGCGCCCACGCCCTGCGCGCCGGTATCGACCGCAACAACGTTTCGTCCGTCAACGGTTCGGAACTGGCCGGCGGCGGCGAATACTTCTACCTGCGTTCCGACAATCCGAATGCAAACGTCACCGGCGGCCGCTCGCCGGCATCGGGCGGCGGCTTTGGTCCGCAAGGCTATTACGTCGACATCTATCACCAGAGCGACTCGGCCTCGCCAAAGACCGACCAGGCCGCGCAATACATCCAGGACCGCTGGCAAATTACCGACAACCTGCTGCTTGACCTGGGCCTGCGCAACGAGCAGTTCACGAACAAGAACAGCTTCGGCGAGCCATACGCCTCGCAGCGCCACATGCTGGCGCCGCGCCTGGGCGCAGCCTGGGACGTGCACGGCGACGGCACCCTGAAGGCGTTTGCCAACGCCGGCCGCTACCACCTTCAGATCCCGACCAGCGTGGCGCAGCGTATCGCAGGCAATCCGGTGCACATCGACCAATACTTCACCTACACCGGCGTCGATCCTGTGACCGGTGCGCCGACTGGACTGAACGAAATCAGCCCGCCTTTCTCCGCTGCTAATGAATGGGGTAAGCCAAAAGACGCACGCCAGGTAGCAGCAGCCAACCTGGGCGCCACCTACCAGGATGAACTGGCGCTGGGCTTCGAAGCGGCGCTGAATCCGGAATACACGGTCGGCTCCAAAGTCACCTACAGGACCCTGCGCAACACCATCGAAGACTGGTGCGACCAGCGTCCGGTTGATGCCTGGGCCAAGAGGAACGGCATCGACAACAGCGGCTACGGCATGCCATGCCTGCTGGTCAACCCTGGGCGCGCCAACACCCTGACGCTGGACCTGCGCGGCAACGGCCAGCTGGTCACCATCCCGCTGTCGGCCGCGGACATGGGCCTGCCGAAGGTGAAGCGCATCTACACCGCGCTCGATATGTTCGTCGAGCATCCGTTCCGCAACGGCTGGTACGGCAAGGTTAACTACACCCTGTCGCGCAGCCGCGGCAATATGGAAGGCCAGGTGATGTCCGATATCGGCCAGGCCGACATCGCCGCCACCACGGCCTTCGATTTCCCGGAGCTGATGGACGGCGCGGACGGCCTGCTGCCGAACAACCACACCCACGTGCTCAAGGCTTTCGGCTACTACCAGGTGGCGCCTGAATGGACGGTGGGCGGCAACATCAATATTGTCACCGGCGGTCCGAAGTCCTGTATCGGCAACCTGCCGCATGCACTGGACCAGAACGGCACCAATCCTGGCGGCTGGTACGGCTCCGCCAACTTCTATTGCGACGAGAAGCTGGCGCCGCGCGGTTCGGCGGGCACGCTGCCGACCGACTTCCGCATCGCGCTGAATGCAGCCTATTCGCCGCGCATGTTCAAGGGCCTGACGCTGAAGGCGGACGTATTCAACCTGCTGAACCGTCAGACCGTCCTGGCTACCCAGCCGGTCTACAACTCCGGCAAGGATACCGTCAGCCCGTACTACGGCGAAGTGCTGGGGCGTGCGCCTGAACGCCAGGTGCGCTTCACGGCGGAATACAACCATAAGTTCTAAGCTTGCCGCATGAGGAAGCGGGGGTTGCTCCCCGCTTCCTCAAAGTGCTTGACAAACGTTGCCTAGGCAACGTATAGTTCATTTATGAACAAACACCCCGACCCGCGCCGTGTTGCCCGCCTCATCAGCCGTGCCCAGAATGCGCTGGCGGATGAACTGGACGTCAAGCTTGTACCTTTTGACATCACGGCGGCCCAATACGTCGTCCTGTCGACGCTGCACAGCGGCCGTGCCAATATCGCCGCGCAGATCTGCAAGGAGCTGTCCTACAGCCCCGGCGCCATGACCCGCATGCTCAACCGCCTGGAGCAGAAAGGCATGGTCCGGAAGGCGCCCAGCATCGGCAACCGCCGCACCGTGCAACTGGAATTGACTGAAGAAGGCCAGCGCCTGTTCCCAAGCCTGCTGCAAGCTTCGGGCACCGTGATCGACCAGTACTTTGGCACTTTCAGCGCGCAGGAACTCGATACCTTCGAAGCCCTGCTCTTGAAAATGTTCGCCGGGAAGTAGCTCTTTTTTTTGCCCTAAGCATTGCCTAGGCAATGATTCATTAAGGAATAGATATGGAACCATCGATCAATGTGCTGGGGGCGTATTTCCCCGACTGGCTGTTCTGCATGGCCGGAGCGACGGTGCTGTGCTTCCTGCTGCACGCCGTGCTGGAGGCACGCGGCTGGCTGGCCGGCGCGCCAGCGCACCTGCTGGCACTGGGCTACCCAGCACTGGCGACCGTGCTTTCACTTTCGGCCTGGCTCGTATTTTTCCAACACTAAGGTGATGTTATGAAGAAGACCAAGAATTCGCGGCGCTGGACCGCCATCGTGCTGGCCCTGATGCTGGCCGCAATCGGCCTGGCCATCTACGTCATCCGCTCGATCGACAATTCGCCTCGCACGGACGACGCTTACGTCTACGCCGACACCATCAACGTCGCGCCCGAAGTAAACGGACGCATTGTGGAATTGCCGGTAGCGGACAACCAGCGGGTGAAAAAAGGCGACCTGCTGTTTCGCATCGATCCCGAGCCTTTCAAGGAAACGCTGGCCAAGGCCGAAGCCAGCCTGGTGGCGCTGGACAGCGAGATCAAACTGACCCAGCGCTCCGTGGAAGCCCAGAAGTTCGCCGCCGCCGCGGCCCGCGCCAACGTCGAACACGCCCAGGCGGCATCCGAGCAGGCCAACGATTCGCTGGCGCGCCTGGAGCCGCTGCTTAGCAAGGGTTTTGTCTCAGCCGAGCGCATCGACCAGGCACGCACCGCGCGGCGCAGCGCGCAATCCCAGCTTAGCGCCGCACTGCTTGATGCACGGCGTGCCGAAGCCGCCGTCAGCGGCGTCGATGCCCTGGTGGCGAAGCGCGAAGTGGCGAAGGCCGAAATCGCCCTGGCCCGCCTGAATCTCTCCTATACCGAAGTACGCGCACCAGGCGACGGCATCGTGCTGAACCTGAAGACGTCCGCCGGCCAGTTCGTCGGCGCGGGCCACCCGGTGTTCACCCTCGCCAGCTCCGACCGCTGGTACGTGGTGGCCAATTTCCGTGAGACCGATCTGGCAGGGATCAAGTCCGGCCGCCACGCCCAGGTCTACCTGCTTGGCGATGCGCACAAGCGCTACAGCGGAACCGTGGAATCGATCGGCTACGGCGTGTTCCCCGACGATGGCGGCACCGAGGTGGCAGGCCTGCCGCACGTACCGCGTTCGATCAACTGGGTGCGGGTGGCGCAGCGCTTCCCGGTACGTATCCTGGTCGAAAAGCCTGATGCGGCCTTCCGCATCGGCGCCTCCGCAGTCGCCGTACTTGCCGCCAAGTGAACATCATGGAATCGCTGATCGCACGTATCCGCACCGAACTGGCGCCCTTCCACGGACGCATGGATGCGGTGTGGCGCCTGCTGGCCAGCTGCACCATCGTGATCGTCTGTTCGATGACCCTGCAGATTCCCATGCTGTCGCTGTCGCTGATCATGGTGTTCTTCACGGCACAGGAGAACACCGTGCTGTCCCGCATGAGCGCAATCGGCCTGCTGGCCGGCAGCACGCTGGCGGTGATGGCCTCGCTGATCCTGCTGATGTTCACCATCGATTATCCGATGCTGCGCATTCTTGGCGCAGCCGTGATCGCGTTCTGCGGCATGTACTTCCTGCGGACCAGCAAGCTGGGCGCAATCGGCTTCCTGGTCGCGCTGCTCGTGGTGAACGCGCAGGCCATGGCCGACAACTATGCAGACCCTGACGTGCTGACGCGCCTGCAGTTGTGGGTGTGGGTCGCCACCACCTACCCTGTCGTGGTGGCGATGACTATCCAGCGCCTGTTCCGGCCCGCGTTGCCTGTCAATCTGCTGGTGAGCGAATATAGCCGCCAGCTGGTCGAGATCGAGCACCAGCTCGAAGCGCGCATCACCGGCGGCAAGCCGCCCACCCTGCATGGCGCGCAGGTTGCGCGCGGCGCATTGGCATTGCAGCGGCAATTGGCCTTTGCTTCCCTGGGCCACAAGGAGCGCACTGCGGCGCGCGCCGCTGCCGTCAGCCGCCTGCATGCAGCGGCGGCGCAGCTGGCACGCCAGGCGCCTTTCGAGGCCAGCGAGGATGAGCGCCTGCAGATGATCGCGATCCGCAATGCCTGCACCACGTTGCGGCAGTGCCTGGGCCACGAAACCCCATTCACCTTCGCGGCGACGACAGCCACGGCGGGCACTGGCGGCGCCCGCAATGCGATCCTGCGCGAAATGGAACGCGCTTTGCGCGCAGCTACTGCGGCCGACAGTGACGAAGAGCAGCCCGCCGGCACGGCAAACAACGGCGCAAGCGGCGCAGTAATGCCCGCAGCAGTTCCCCGCGTGCTCTACGCCAAGTTTGCTTTCAAAGCCATCCTGGCCGCGATGATCAGCTATGTGATTTACACCAGCCTCCAATGGCCGGGGATCGGCACTGCGACGCAGACCTGCATCATCCTGGCGCTGCCAAGCCTGGGCGCTACCACGCACAAAGGCTTGAATCGCCTGCTCGGTTGCTTGCTGGGCAGCGTGGCCGCTTTGGTGGCGACCGTATTTGTGGTGCCGCACCTGGAGAGCATCGTCGGCCTGCTGGCCATGGCGCTGCCGGTCATTGCGGTCGGCGCATGGATCGCTGCCGGTTCACCGCGCTCCAACTATATCGGCGTGCAGATGATGTTTGCCTTCGCCCTGGCGCAGCTGGGCAGTTTCGGCCCGGTGACCGACCTGACCGAAATTCGCGACCGCCTGCTGGGCATCATGCTTGGCCTGTCGGTATCGATTACCGTGTACACGCTGCTGTGGCCGGAGCGCGAAGGCCAGGCTCTGAAAACTGCGCTGGCGCGGCTGCGGAAAGCAGTTGCCGCATGCGCCCACGCCGATCATCACAGCATCGGCGCGGCACGCCTGCAGGCTTGGTCCCTACTGAACCAATGCCGCGAATTGCAGGCGCGTGTGGCGATGGAGCCGGGCTGGCGCGACCGCAATGCGCGCCGCATCTCGAACCTGCTGGCGAAAGCCGAAGAAAGCCTGGTGGCGCAGCAGGCCCGCACTTGATACGCTGGTCTCGCAGGCGGCGGGCAGCAGTTTTCGGAAGCGCTACATAATCGGCTGCTTATTCAAAAGTTTCTAAAGCAAAATGTTGCCCGCAAAACTGCTAGAATATTCTTTTTGCAATAAAAGAAATCGAATCCCGCCGTGGCAAAACTGCACATCCTGGGGGCCCTGATCGCCCTCACTCCCCTCGCCTTTGCTCAACCAGTTGAAACGCCAAACCCCGTACGCACCGCTACGCTGGCAAGCGATTACGTGATGCGCGAGCTTGGCTCCCGCCTGGTAATCAAACAAGGCAAGACTATCCAGCCGGATAAGGCCAGCAAGAATCGATATTCAGCCGAACAGTTGGCTGCAGTGCGCACCGTGTTCGGCAGCGAAGATCCGTTCTTGGTCAAGCGCCTGCCGGCAACTGGCGGCCGTACCAATTACAGTATTACGCTGCCCGCCAATGAATACCTGGCCGACCAGAACCAGGTGAAATGGGCGCAGACCAGCATGCAGGTGGGCGTAGCGCCGAACGGCAGCCTGACCGTCAACGGCAGCCTCCCTTCGCTGAGCTTCACCGACAAGGGCGACCGCTTCGACCTGGAAAACATGCGCAGCTCGGGCACCATGCAGCCAGACTATTGGACCGGCAAATCGCGCGGCGAGATTGGCAAGATGCGCTTTACCCTGGCGAGCGAAGAAGGCGACGGATTCACTGTCAGCGACACCCACTACAGTAACGAGATGAAACGCCAGGGCCAATACTATGGCGGACTATCCGAAATCACTTTCGGCAGCTTCAGCACGCATGACCAATCCGTCGACAATGTGCACCTGGCCTTACGCTGGCGCAAACTCGATGCAAGCGCGATGACCGGCCTGAAACAGGAAATGGACAGGATGCGTGGCGAAGGCGCGGACGACAATGCAGGCCAGCTGCTGGCACGTTATGCACCTCTGCTCAAACGCCTGGTCAAGCTTGGCGCTGCGCTGGACATCGAAGACCTCAGTGGCAGCTACAACGGCCAGAAGGTTGTCATCAAGGGCAGCATGGCGCTGCCCAATGCTTCCGATGCCGACTTTGAATCCGGCACCGCTTTCGTCAAGAAAATGGCGGGCAGGCTGGAAATCGCCGTTCCACTCCCTTTGCTGCGCGAGATTGCCGATGCCATGGCCCGCAACGACAAGTCCAGGGAAAAGGCGAAGATGACGGTTGAGCAGATGTCGGCACAGATCTACGAAATGATGCTTGGCAAAGCACTGGCCAACAATTACGCGCGCCTGGACAAGAACATGCTGCGCACCACCATTGAACTGAAAGGCGGCCTGCTCGCAATCAACGGTAACGTCACGCCGATCGAACCTTTGCTGGCGCTGTTCGAAGACAAGAATCTGCCACCGGCCGATACCGAACCGCCTGTCGCCATCAGCATGCGCGACCGTGGAGTGGAAGCGGCCCAGCTGTTTGCGCTGAACGGCGACGGCGAAGGCCAGCTTGATATGTGCGAACGGACTGCAGCCGGACTCGGTGTCGAGAAAGATCTGCAGCAGGCGATTTCTTGGTGCACCAAAGCCTTCGATCAAGAGCAGTATTCGGCGGCAAATGTCCTGGGTCAGCTTTACCTGAAGGGGGAACTGGAAGACGCCGCGATTCCAGGCATGGTCCAGAAGGCTGCCGACGAGGGCGAAAACTGGAAGGCGCAGTACCTGATGTACCTGCTGCTCAGCGAAGGCAAAGGCGTGACCAGGGACAAGAAGAAGGCTCAAGCCTACCTGCAGCAGGCTGCCGACCAGGGATTTGCCGATGCGGTCAAGGCAATGAAGGAAGCCGATGCAAACTACCAGCCACCTGCGCGCAACGGTTCCGACGACGCCACGTCAGATGCATGGTCCTTCCCTGCGAGCGTAGAAGCCGGCTACTACGTCAAACGGGAATTCCGCTTCGACAAAGATAAACACCGAAAGCTTTCTGTCTCGATGGATAACCTTCAAGCACATGAGAAATGGGGGCCGTTGCTTGGCGTCTGCGTTTCCGCCATCAATCCAAGCGATACGGCCTGTTTCAAATTGATTGGCGAACGAGGAGAATCGCCTTCAATTCACGTCGATAGCGATATTCGAGGCCCTCGAAGCACGCAGTCGACCAATGAAAAATGGCTGGATATTAAGTACAAGCCGGGCGACAAATTCGACCTCGTCGTCTACACGCGCGGAAAAGAGGTTCACTTTGTCGTCAACGGCGACGACTCGCTGGTGCAGGAGGTGAATTTCCCGGTTGAAGTCATGATGCTTAATTGCTCAACCGCCGATTGCAAGTTTGACGTCCAGCACTAAGCCACAACCAATCCCATTTCAGCCAGGATTGCGGCGGCCTGGCTGTAGGAGATCACTGCTCCTTTGAAAGCGCGTACCTCGGTGAGCTTGAGGCCACCGAGATCGGCGCCACGCAAGTCCGCGCCTTCAAAGCGCGCCTGCTTCAACACTGCTTCGCGCAGGCTGCATTCATGGAACACGGCGTCGCGGAAATCGCAGCCGGACAAATCGGCGTCCGAAAAATCCAGCCGCCTCAATTCGGCTTTGCGGAACGAGAAGCCGCGCAAGTCCGCACCAACCAGCAGGCATTCCTCGAAACTGGCGCCGAGATGCGCGACTTCCTCAAACTGCGCGCCGGTCAGCTTGCAGCTGCGGAAACTGGCCGACGCCAGCTTGGTGCGCCGCCATTTGCTGTTATTCAGGTCGCAGCCGCTGAATTGGGCGTCGACGAGGTCGGCCGACTCGAAGTCCGCCGCCATGGCGCGGCAGCGCTGCCACATGCTGCGCGCAAGTTTGCTGGCGTACAGGACCGATTCGTTGAAAGTGCAACGCTCGAAAACGCAGTCCTGCAGGTCAAGCCGCGACAGCTCGGCCTCATCAAAATCGCACTGTACGAAGTGCCGCACGCCGGCTGCAAGATGCTGCGCCAATGCGTCGCGACCCAGCGCGACGCCTTCAATCTGTTTCGCTTGCACTTCCATTAACGGCGCGGGGCCCGGCCTGCATAGGCTTCGTAAATCGTCTTCGCATCCTTGTGCGCCTGGTCGATATTGCGCAGCTTCTTGTCGTCATCGTGGCGCACAAAGAATTCCGCCTCTTGCGCATCCATCACCAGCTTGACGGCGAGCGAGTCCTTCAGGTTGTATTTTTCGAAGATGAGCGTCGTCACTTCGTCCAGGTATTCTTCGTAAGTCATGATCAAATCCAGTGGAGCTTAAGTGCGCTGATTATAATCGCCACGCGACCTGCACGGCCTTTGCGCCGATAGCTTAGCGGCACTTGCTGAAACGGCCGGGGGTCTATATAATTCGTGCCCTTCGGGTCGTTAGCTCAGTTGGTAGAGCAGCGGACTTTTAATCCGTTGGTCGCAGGTTCGAGCCCCGCACGGCCTACCAGAAATAATCAAGGGAGCCCACGAATTTCGATTCGTGGGCTTTTTTGTTTCTGCCGCCCGCGCGCCATCGCTACTAGCTTGACTTGACGGACAGACGCGTGCCCAGGGTCCGCGACGGAATCACGCCAAAATAATGGCAATAGAGTTGAGCAAATCGACCGAAGTCCCACACGCCGAACCGGCCGCAAATTTCCGAGACCGTTGCAGCGGGCCCTGCATTGAGTATGGCTGAGCGAATTCTGTGCATACGGTAAAGCATCAGGTATCGATGCGGACTCATCCCTAGGTAGTGATGAAATACATTGCGGATGGTGCGCTCGGACGCGCCTGTCGCCGCGCACAGGTCATCGACCAGGATGGGCCCTTCCGGCATCGAGTTCAGCAGTTCTAATGCCCTATCAAGTATCCAGCGATGACGTTGCACGATCCGGTAACGCAGCGACCGATCATTGCCATCGAGGACGGCGCGCAACACCTTGTCGACCAGTTCGGCACGCACAACAATTGCAGCGTTCGGAAAGTTGAGCTGGGCAGAATCGTCACGCTCAACCTGCAGGATGCGGCCGATCATCGACCGCAGCGCCGGCACCGGGCCCCGCCCGGTGCAGACAAAGTTATCAGACAGCGATGCCAGATCAAATTCGTCGGCATGGGACTGGCACCATCGCACCACCAGCGGCGCCGCAATCGCCACGGTCAGCCAGCTCGCCGCCCGTTCGGCGACGATATGGAACATCCGCTCGGGTGACATCCATCCGATCGTGTCGGCATCGAAGGCGTGACCATTGACGATGGTGTACTGCTGAGCACTCAGCGGCACGAAAATGTTGAAGTAACCGGGCATTCCCGTACCGGAGTAGGCTGTCGATGCGCCTTCCTTGCCGAGCATGATCGCGGCGCCATCGAGATCGATCATCTTCAGGCGCCAGTCCCGATACTGGCGTGAGCGCAAGACGTATTTCCCTTGAACACCGTAAAGCGCCGCTTCGAACGCATCGAATTCCGGGCAGACCAGTTGTGTCATGCGATCACTCCCTTAGGCGCCAATTGCCGATTTTACGTAGCCGGTCTTGCGCCAGTCTGGCAATCTTACTCCACTTGTCAAAGCGCAAGAATGCACCATGACTACTGCGCGTCTTGGATTGAACAGTCGCGCAAAGCCTTCCATCCAATGATTGAAAGCGAGGGAAATACCGTGAAATTAAGAGCCGAAAACGAAATCGGGGAGGCAATCTCCCGCCGGACGGCCTCGCAGCTGGTGCCGCCATGATTGCGGCCCCGTTGCTCACCCCGCTGGGCGCCGCCGCTGAGCCAAAAACGAAAGCCAAACCGCTCAACTCAAAGCAAGGAGTAGATGCTATGTCCTACGTGACGACGAAAGATGGCGTTCAAATCTTCTACAAGGATTGGGGGCCAAAAGAGGCGCAACCACTCGTGTTCCACCACGGCTGGCCTCTCAGTGCCGATGATTGGGACGCGCAAATGTTGTTCTTTGTCATGCATGGCTTCCGAGTCATCGCGTTTGACCGCCGTGGTCACGGCCGCTCCTCGCAAGTCAGCGAGGGCCACGATATGGACCACTATGCTGCGGATGCCTCTGCAGTGGTCGAACATCTGGACCTTAAGAATGCGATCCACATCGGGCATTCAACCGGAGGCGGGCAGGTTGCGCGCTACGTCGCGAAGTTTGGCCAGCCACAGGGCCGGGTAGCGAAGGCCGTCCTGATTTGCGCGGTTCCTCCGCTGATGGTGAAGACTGAGAGCAATCCCGATGGCACTCCAATTGAAGTGTTCGATGGGTTCCGTAAGGCATTCGCTGCCAACCGCGCTCAGTTCTTTATCGACGTCCCTTCGGGCCCCTTCTATGGTTTCAATCGCCCAGGTGCAAAAGTGTCGCAGGGTGTCATCGAAAACTGGTGGCGCCAAGGCATGATGGGCAGTGCAAAGGCTCACTACGAGGGAATTAAAGCGTTTTCCGAAACCGATCAGACTGAGGACCTGAAGGCGTTCAAGGTGCCGACGCTCGTGATGGCGGGCGATGACGACCAGATAGTCCCCTACAAGACGGGCGCATTGCTACAGGCGAAGCTGATCAAGAACAGTACGCTTAAGGTCTACCCCGGCTTTTCACATGGAATGTGCACATTGAATGCCGACGTGATCAACGCTGATTTACTCGCGTTCATCCGCAGCTGAAACCCGAATGAGATGCAACACACCGAAAATCAGGAGGTACGTCATGTTGGGGTTAACGCCTTTAGGTATCATCCATACCGCGATCAGCCTGGTTGCCGTTGGTGCAGGCGTGGTCGGGCTGGTTCGGGACAAGCGCATCGACCTGGTCAATGGGGCAGGAAAAACGTACCTCATCATGACGGTACTGACTTGCCTGACTGGCTTTGGTATTTTCCAGCATGGCGGCTTCGGAAAACCACATGTCCTTGGCGTGATAACACTCTTGTTTTTGGCTGCCGCGTGGTTCGCTCGCAAACGTGTTGCAGTACAAACCGTGCTGTTGTCGGCGACTTTCTTCTTTCATATGATTCCAGCAGTGACGGAAACTCTCACCCGCCTGCCTGCGGGCGCTCCGCTACTGGCGAATGCAGAGGCGCCTGAACTGAAAACGATGACCGGAGTGATGTTTATACTGCTAGTAATCGGCGCAACGCTTCAAGTGCGCCGTCTGAATCAAGGCGATAACTCGGCAAGCAAAGCCGCTGCTACCTGATGCGGGCCAGCGTTTTTTCGTCAGCCCGCAGGGGCCGCCTCGGTCAAGGTCGACGCTTCGCCGCTAGGGGCTGATGAACGCTGAATCAGGGCCCGGCCGGATCCCTCCCATGCCGCCAAAGGCTGCTGCAACAGATGCTGCAAGTCTTCCTGGCATTGGACATTCACCTCCGTCACCCCGTACCAGCCATTGCGCCCGCTGTTCTTCACCAGGTACAGCGCGGCATCGGCAATTTCACTGACCGCCTGCCAGTCCATCGCTTGCGGGAACCGGCGCGCTGGCGGGAAGCAGGCATAGCCGATCGAGCATGTCTTCCGAAGCTCGACGCCATCCGGTAGCACGAATGGTTCGTCGGCGACCACAGCGCGTGCGCGTTCCGCCAACTCCGCCGCACGTTCACGCCTGGTGTCGCGCGCAACGACGAGGAATTCCTCGCCACCCCAACGAATCAAATAATCGCTCCCGCGGAAGATGGCCTGCAGGCGATGCCGCATCTGGATCAGCACCGCGTCGCCCGCTGCGTGTCCGTACTGGTCATTCACCTGCTTGAAATAGTCAATATCGATCAGGAAAAAGATCAGGTCGCTGTCCTCAGCCGGCGGCGTGCCAAGGCGCAGGCTGTCTTCATGCTTCCTGACGCACTGCGCGATGTCAGCGTGAATGTGTTCGGTCAGGTAGCGCCGGTTGTGCAGGCCGGTCAGCGGGTCAGTCAGGCTGGCCAATTCCAGCGCCTGCGATTTCGCCACCAGCGCTGCCGAGACTTCCTGCAGTTCCGCCGTCCGCTCGGCGACCCGCAATTCCAGCTCTTCCTCCCTGCGGCGCAACCGCAAGGTGCGCCATTGCACCAGGCCCGTCACCGCGAGACCAGCCAGCACCAGCATGAGCAGCTTGGCCCACCAGGTCTCCCACCATGCCGGCTTGACGTCCACTTCGAGCGACGCCACCGCATCGCTCCATTCGCCATTCCGGTTGCTGCCCTGCACCTGCAAAGTGTAGGAACCTGGCGGCAGGTTGTCGTAGCTGGCTACACGCAAATTCGCGCCCGTTTTGCGCCAATCAGGATCGTAGCCCAGCAGGCGGTAGCGATAACGAATGCGCTCGGGCGCACTGTAATCGAGCGCCGAGAACTGGACGCTGAACGAGCGCTGCGGCGGCATGACGACAATGCGTCCCGTCGCCGGCAGTTCCACCGGCTGGGCGCCAACCGTCAGTGAGGTCAGGACCACCGGCGGACGGAATGCCCACGCCGCGTATTTTTCCGGCTCCACGACCAGCAGGCCGGCCGAGCCCCCGAACAGCATCCGTCCATCGCGCAATTGGGTATAGGCGCGGAACCAGCCGGTGCCAAAATCAACGCCATCGGCGCTACTCAGTTCGTCGTATTGCCGCGTGGCGGGATCGTACACACCGCGGTGGGTCCAAATCCGTCCGGCTGCATCGCGCAGCAAATTGGCGCCAATCGGGTGCCCGCCTTCTCCTTGGCTGGAAATCGCCAGCGTATAGTGCGCCTTATTGCCTTCAATCCGGTCGACCCGGTAGCGGCCGCCATCGCTGTCGATCCACAGGCCATCCTTATCGGCCAGCATGCCTTTCACCGCAAAGCGGCTATCGGCCGGGGATGGCACGGCCTCCAGTTTTTGGGCGGTGCCGCTGGACGGGTCGATCTTGAAAATGCCAGCCGTGTTCCCGACCCAGAGACGTCCCGCAGGATCCTGCACCAGGGCGTCGACATTTCCACGCATCGGGCCACCTTGCGCCAGCAGCACCGGTGCGATCGCGGCAGAGCCAGCGGCCTTGCGCAACACGCCGTTACTGGTTCCGATCCATAACACGCCATCGCGGCCTGCCAGCAGCCGCCTGATCATGCCGGCAACCTCGTAGCGGCGGATCAGGCGGTGGTCTTCGCTGAATTCATACAGTCCTTCATTGGTCCCGATCCAGGCGTGCCCTTCTGCTCCTTGCACGATGGCGCCTACCGCGGAAAACGAAGAGCGGCCGCCTTCGCGCTGGCCTGACAATTCAATGTCGCTGGTGCGCCGCAAGGAAGCATCGAGCACGGAAACGCCGTGTTGGGAACGCCCGAGCCAGATCTCCCCATTCCGCATTTCCGCAATGCTGCGGATGCCGATACCGTCCCAAGGATCGTCCGGCGCCGGCCGATAGACCGAGATGCCCGGCAACGGCGGCACATGGCGTTGAACGCCGCCGCCATATGAACCAACGAACAGCACGCCCGAACGATCGCGCACGATGCCCATCACGTCCTGCGCCGCCAGGGCGCCGATTCTGCCCGCCGTATGCCGCAACCGTTGCAGCAGCTCACCACTGTCGGCTGCCCGGATCTCGATGCCGGTGCCCGATCCTATCCACATCTGGTTGCCACCGGCTTCCTCAATGGCATTGATCGCACCGTTCGCACCGGCCTCGCCATCGGCGAGCCACTTGGCCTGTCCTGACAAAGTGTCGACGATCAGCAAACTGCCGCTCAATGTCCCCGCCCATAAACGGCCGAAACGATCCTCGCGCAGCTCGATCACGACCTGCCGCGCCAGTTTCGCCTCATCGACGGGATCGCGCAACACGCGTGTGTAGCCGCCCATGCTGGCCTTGCGCACCAGTCCTTTGCCGCTGCCAATCCACAGGTCGCCGCGCCGGTCGAGCAACAGCGCCGAGACGTTATCGTCCGGCACGCCCCCCTGGGCTGCACGCACATGCTCGAACTTGCCGGTGGCCGGGGCGAAATGATCGAGGCCGCCGCCCTGCGTACCTATCCAGAAGCCGTCGGCGCCATCGGAAACAATGGCGCGCACCAGGCCGTCGGTCAGCGATTGCGGTTTTTGGGGATCATGGCGGTAGAACACGGTACGCCCAGTGCGCGGGTCCAAAGCCGCGACGCCAACCGATGCCAGCCCCACCCATACCCGTCCGTCGCGCCCGGCGGCGATCGTGGTGACAGCGCTAATCACTTCGGGCGTATCGCCATCGGCTTTCAGCGGAAACCTGACGAATTGGTAACCATCAAAGCGAGCCAGGCCGGTGGCCCCGCCCGCCCAGACATAGCCTTGGGCATCGAGGGCCACCGCCGTGACCACCCCATCCATGATGCTATTGTTGGTGAGCGTCTGAACGAATTGCGGTTCGGAAATATGCTGGTTCCCTGCGACCGCCAAAGGCGCCAGGGAGAAAACCAAACATAGCAGAGCCCGAATCAAGTAATCCTTCAATTTTTGCCCATGGACGAACATCAGTAAAATAGCGTGCTTATAGTAGGCTATTTTACTTTCTCGGCATGAAACATTTGCTATTCCTGTTCGATCTCGACGACACGCTGCTGGACTTCAAGGCGTCCGAAAAGCTGTCCTTTGAACGCGTCCTGCGCGAACTCGGCTTTCGCGACAAGGTCGATGAACTGTTTCAGCAATACCAGGGCATCAACATCGATTTGTGGCGCGCGTTTGAAGCCGGCACGGTCTCGAAAGAATTCCTGAAGGTGGAGCGCTTCCGCAAGACGTTCGCGGCGAACGGATTGGAAATCGACCCGCAACAGGCGAGTCACCGCTACCTGGAGTCCTTGTCGGAGAATGTGGTGCTGGTCGATGGCGCCAGCCGCCTGTGCGAAACGCTTGCCGCACATGGCGAAGTGGGCATCATCACCAACGGCGTAGCAAGCATCCAGGACCGCCGCATCGCGAGCTCGGGCCTGGGCGATTACATTTCCTTCACCGCCACGTCAGAAGCTTGCGGCTACGCCAAGCCTGACAGCCGCTTCTTTGACTATGCGACGAAGATGGCGCGCGCCCCCTTGCGTAAGGAGGCGACCATCATCGTGGGCGACCGGCTGGATGCGGACATCCTTGGCGCCAACCGGTTCGGCATCGAAAGCTGCTGGTTCAACCCGGGCCGTTTAAGCAACGACACGGAAGCAGTGCCCACTTTCGAAGCCGCCCACCTCGACGATATCGCTCCCCTCCTCGTTTAGAAGGCGAAGCGCAGGCCGGCATTCACCCGGCGGCCAACGTCTTCCAGGGTCAGGAATTGGCTCTCATTGTTGGCGTATTCGTGCATGCGCTCATTGCCCAGGTTGATGCCGTCCAGGTACAAGGCGATCTTTGGCGTGATGTTGTAGCGCAGGCTCATATCGTACTGGCCATACGCTGCACGGGTACGCGGCTGGGTGCTGCCGCCGCCGCAATCGACCGCGAACTTGTTGCGCCAGTTGTAGCTCACGCGCGCCGAGAAGGTGTCGTTCTCGTAGAACACGGAGCCGTTCCACGACTGCTTGGAGAGGCCCGGGTAGCCGCAATCGAGGGCTGCAGCATCGTCGCGGCTTGCAGTAGCGTCAACGAAGGTGTAGTTGGCAGCGACGCCGAAGCCCTTCAGCCAGGCGATGCCGTTGTCGAAGGCGTACTGGCCGGCCAGTTCAACGCCCTTGATCTTGCCCTTCTGGCCGTTGCGGATGCGCGTGTCATGCACCACTTCCGAGTATTGCGGGATCTGGATGTCCACCAGGCGCTTCTCGAGGAAGTTGGAAACGTCCTTGTAGAACAGCGCTGCGCCCAGGAAGTTGGTCTTGGACAGGTACCACTCATACGACAGGTCCAGGTTCTTCGACTCCATCGGCTTCAGGTAAGGATTGCCGCCGCCGGTCTGCACGTCGCCAAAGCGGCCGCCGTACCAGTTGTCGACCCCCATCTGGTTCAGCGTCGGGCGGGTCTGCGTCTTGGAGGCAGCCAGGCGCAGGATCATGTCGTCGGTCAGGTCGAACTTCAGGTTACCCGATGGCAGGAAGCTGTTGTAGCTGTTGTCGACCGAGGTTTCCACCGCCGGGCCGTAGTTCAGGATATAGGTAGTGTCGTTCGGGCTCTTGGTGGCCGACAGCAGTTCGCGGCTGATACCGGTGGAAGTCGAATTCACGTGCACCACGCGCACGCCGAAATTGCCGGACCAGCGATCGCCTTCCCACTTGGAGTCGGCGAAGAAGCTCGACACCTTCTCTTTCACGCTCCAGAAATTCGGCTTGGTGTAGTCGATCGACATCGGGCCGTTCGGGAATTTGGTCTTGTCCAGGTACAGGGCCGGGTCGTTCGACAGCGCCAGCGTCGAAGGCTGGTTCAGGTAGGCCATGTAGTCATACGGGTTGAAGCTCAGGTAGTTCGCCGGTGCGCCGGCGAAGGCGTTATCCAGCGATTTCACTGTGAACAGCGACGAGGGCAGCGACACGTGGTAGCCGCTGAAAGCGTTCCAGGAATCGCTCTCCCACTGGTTGCGGCCCACTTTGCGCTGCGAGTAGGAGACGCCGGTGTCGATGCCCTTGAAGGCGCCCATCTCATGCGACCACGAAGCGCTCATGCGGGCTTCGCTCAGTTCATCGGCAAAGCGCACGTCCTTGTTGGACACTGCGTGTGCGCGCACCGCAGACGGGTCGGTGATGCTGTCGCCGAACACCAGGCTAGGCATCGCGCCGTATGTCAGCGTGTCGCCATTGTTCGGCACCATGCCGGCCACGATCCACTGGTCGGGAGTCTTGGTGGTGGTGCGCGAGTTGGAAATATCGCCTTCCAGCTTCCATTCCGGCGACACGTTCCACTTCGAATTCAGGCCGAAGGCTTTGGTGATCGACAAGCGGTCGCCGCCTTTGACGATCATGTCGTTCGAGTTGGCGTCGGTCAGCACGCCGGTGCCGTCGCCTACCAGGGCCGGGTTATTGGCGAAGAAGTTCGCGCCTGGGCGGAAGAAGCTCACGACCTGGTTGTTCGCGTCGGTCTTGACACCCAGTTGCACAGGATTGTTCCAGTCGCTGATGGCGATCACGTCGTTGCGCTGGTTAAGGCGCGAGTACAGTGCGTCCGCCGTCAGCTTCCAGTCGGCCGAAGGGTTGTACTGCACCGTGAGGTTGCTGACCAGGCGCTTGCGGGTTTCGTTCTCCTGCTGGTAGCCGAAGCTTTGCGGCATCAGCAGCTTCTTGCTGGTGACGTTGGCCATGGTCAGGCCTTTGGAATTGAGGTCGCCGTCGATCATGTAGACGTCGCGCAGGTTCCAGGCGTCGTTGATGGCCTTGTTCTGCTTGGACGCACGGTCGGTGTAGGACAGGGAGCCGGTCACGCCGAAGGTCTTGTCCGGATTCGCGAAGGAATACATGCCGCTGACGTTGGGGGTGTTCTTCTTCGAGTTCGAATCGTAGGAATCGAAGACGTTGATCACGCCAGTGTGGCCAGGCTTGCCGGACAGCGGACGGGCAGTCTGGATATCCACGGTGGAGCCGATGCCGCCTTCAGGCAGGAATGGCATGGAAGTCTTGTAGACGATGGCTTTCGAAATCAAATCGGAAGACAGCAAGTCGAAAGAGAAGTCGCGGCCGCCGGTGTCGCTGGTCATGGTACGGCCGTTGACCAGCACATTATTGAATTCCGGACCCAGGCCGCGCACCGAGATGTAGCGCCCTTCGCCGTTATTACGCTGGATTTGCACCCCGGTTACGCGCTGCAGCGATTCGGCGATGTTCGTATCCGGGAATTTGCCGGCGTCTTCGGCCGACACGGCATCCACCACGCCCTCTTGCAGGCGCTTGGTCGCCAGCGAGGAAGCGAGGGAAGCGCGCACGCCGCTCACCACGATCTTGGCCGATGGATCGATTGCCTCGTCGGCGGTTTGAGCGGTTTGAGCAAAGGCACCCAGGGGCAGCAGCATTTCCGCAATCAGCGCTGCAAGTACAGTCTTACGCATTGTTGTCTCCATTGTTTTGGTTATGGTGGAGACAATGTTACGCAGGACATGAAAGATGAAAGTATTGCGTCTTTTCGTTTTGATATTCCGAAAACATATGAGTCGACCCGCCCTAAGGGCGGCGTCTGCATAGAACCGATGTGGGATTTATGCAACTCTGTGAGGATTTGAGAGCTTCCCAAGCAGCATGTGTCGTTACAATCTGCGATCTTTTATTGCTGGAATGAACATGACCGACAACATCTACGCCGCCCCTCTCGCCAATTTTGACGAACCGAAAGCGGTAACCAGCTCCGATGACCGGTTCTATGTCGTCTCGACGCGCAAGCTGCTGATCCTGTATTTCATGACTTTGGGCTTCTATCTGCGGTATTGGAACTACAAAAACTGGGCCCTGCACAACAAAGCGACCGATGAAGGCGTGTGGCCGATCCCGCGCACAATCTTCTCGGTTTTCTTCCAGCATTCGCTGTACCGCAACGTTGCAGACCATGATGCAAGCGGCGAACGCGGGCCGTGGGATGCCGGCAAATACGCCACGCAGATGGTCGTCCTCCTGATCACCTCGAATATCCTGTGGCGCCTGTCTGGCAAAGGCTTGGCCTGGCCCTATATCGATATTGGCGTGCTCGTGCTGCTCTTGCCTACCGGCTTATTGCTTAAGAATGTGCAGGCCGAAATTAACGCGCGCTGCGGCGACGCCAGTGGCGCCAGTAACGCAAGCTTCTCGGCAGCGAACATCATCTGGTGCGTGATCGGCGTCCTGCTATGGGTGTTGGCACTTGCCAATATGCTGATCCCGGATTAATCGGCCTTATGGCCTGCCAGGGGAACCTCTGGCAGGAACAGCAGCACGACCAGCGCCAGCAGCACCAGCAGCGCGCCGGCGCCGAAAATGCCGGCGATGGCGTGGCGGTAGACGGCCACCGTCGATGGCAGGACGTTGACGCCCGCCCCCACCGCCGCCACTGCCTGCACGCCATGGGCATGCAGCGAACGGGCCAGCAAGGCGCCCGAGCCGGTCACGCCCAGCAGACCGCCCAGCGAACGGAAGAAGGTCAGCATCGCGGTACCAACGCCACGGCGCGCCAGCGGCAGCGCATTCTGCACGGCGATGGTCATGTTCGGCATCACCAGCCCAAGGCCCGCGCCAAGCAGGAAGATCGCCGGCTCGATCACACCATAACCCCAGCTGGCCTCCATGCCCCAGGCCAGCGTTGAGAAAGCCACCAGCGCCGCCACCAAGCCGCCCAGTTGCACGCCCTTGTACTTGCCAGTACGCGCCAAGCGGCGCCCGCTCAGCATCGAGGAGCCGACCAGGCCAAGCATCATGGGCACCGTCAGCATGCCGGAACTGGCCGGGCTGCTGCCCATCACCACCTGGAAGAACAGCGGGAAAAACACGGTTGCGCCCATCAGGCCCATGAACGTCAGCGCCATCACCACACTGGCGATATTGAACGTGCGGTTGCCGAACAGGTCCGGCGGCAGCACTGGTTCCGGCACCTTGCGCACATGCAGTGCCAGCCAGCCGCCCAGCACCAGCGCCAGCACGCTGCATACCTGTACCTGGAGCGAATCCCAAGGCCATTCAGTGCCGCCCAGCGCCAGCACCAGGAGCGCGGACGTGATCGATCCTGTCATCAGCACGGAACCGAGGTAATCGACACGATGCGCATGGTGCATGCTTTCCTTGCGCAGTGCGCGCGCAATGGCGAAGAAGGCCACCGCACCGACCGGCAGGTTGACGTAGAAAGTCCAGTGCCAGGACAGGGCATCGGTAATCAGGCCGCCCAGCACCGGGCCCAACAGGCCGGTAGCGGCATATACCACCGGCACCATGCCCATGCGCTTGCCGCGTTCCGCCGGCGGAATGATGTCGGCGATGATGATCTGCGCCAGCGGCAGGAAGCCGCCCGCTCCAACACCTTGCAGCGCGCGGAAGGCGATCAGCTGGGTCATGTTCTGCGACAGGCCGCATAGCGCGGAACCAAGCAGGAACGCCCCCATTGCGGTGAAAATCATCGGCCGCCGGCCATACTGGTCGGCCAGCTTGCCGTACAGCGGCATGGTGGCGGTGGATGCCAGGACGTAGGCGGTGACCACCCACGACAGGTGGGCCATGCCGCCCAGGTCGGCCACGATGCGCGGCAGCGCGGTGGCGACGATGCTCTGGTCCAGCGCGCTCAGGCCCAGCACGGCCATGATGGCAAGATAGACGGAGCGGATTTCGCGCTCGGTGACGGGTGTGTCGTTCATTCTTTTCCCAGTTCGGCCAAGGGTTCGATGGCGGCTTCCAGCGCGGCCAACTGGGCCGGCGCCAGGCGGCCGATACGGCGCGACAGCCAGTCGCGGCGCGCGTCGCGCAGGGCTTCCAGCCGTTCCAGGCCATAAGCGGTGGCCTGCACGCCGGAGCGGCGCCGGTCCTGCGGATCGGGGGCGCTGCGCTCAACCAGCCCCGCCTCTTCCATCGATTTGACATGCCCGCTCATGGTAGCTGCGCGCACGTTTTCCAGGCGCGCCAGTTCGGCCACGCCAATGCCGGGTTGTTCCTGGATGACCGACAGCAGCATGTACTGCACCAGCGGGATGTCGCCGCCATGTTCGCTGGCGTCGCGCCGCATTTCGCGCACCAGGCGCTTCAGCACCTGGCGTAATTCTTCCGACACGGCATGGACCCGCGCCTCATGTGATTTTGTCATTCCGCAGAAAGATAGTTAGGCTACCTATCCATATTACCGGAATCCTGCCGGCCGCGCAAAAGCCGCAGCAGGTGTTCGCGTGCCGCCGCCCTGTCCATGCCCTTCTCTTCCAGGTGCGGCAGCAGCTTGTCGAACAGCTCACGGCGCCGGCCGCCGGCCTCGGATACATCGCGCCGGTCGGAGAAGAAGTCCATCAGTGTCGAACCGCACGGGCAGTTGCGGTAAGCCTCGACGATGGCCACGCTGTCGTCGTCAAAGCTTTGCTTCAATCCCGTAATGTCCTGGCGTACCGACTGGGTTTGCCGCATGAAGTCCGTAGCAGTGGCGAATACACGCCCGCAATAATTGCAGTGCTTGGGGAAGGCTGATGCCGCCAGCGCATGCAATCCATCAAAGAAAAGACGCTCCTCCATTTCTGCAACCCTTTTCTTCCAGTCCGCAGCAAATTATGAGAAAGTGAATCTTTCTCGCCGCGGAGCCAATAATGACCCTGCAGGAGCATTGCCGTATCGAGCCGCTGGAGCAAGCGCACGCGCTGCACGCCAGCTTCTACACCGACCCGCAATGGCTGGACTTCGAACAGCGCGAAGTCTTTGGCGCAAGCTGGCAACTGGCCGCGCACGCAGGGGAACTGCGAGAAACTGGCGACCATGTAGTCGGCGGCATTGCCGGCAAACCGATCATCATCATACGCCAGCAGGACGGCAGCCTGCAGGCCTTCTTCAACGTCTGCCGCCACCGCGCCGGCCCGCTCGCCACCTGCAACGGCAAGGCAGCACGGGCGCTGCACTGCAAGTACCACGGCTGGACCTACGAACTCGATGGCCGCCTGCGCGCCGCCACTGAAATGCATGACGCGGCCAACTTCGACAAAACAGCGATCCGCCTGCCCGCCATCCAGGTACGGGAGTGGCAAGGCCTGGTGTTCGTCGCGCTCGATGCGGCCGCGCCGCCGTTCGAGCAAGTGTTCGCCGGCATCGCCGCACGCATCGCGCCAGGCGACTTATCGGCCATGCGTTTCGCCAAGCGCGATACCTACAAGCTCGATTGCAACTGGAAGGTCTACATCGACAATTTCCTGGAAGGCTACCACCTGCCGTTTGTTCATCCCGGCCTGTCGAAGGTGCTCGACTACCGGGTCTACGATACCGAACTCGCGCGCTGGCATTCGCTGCAGCATTCGCCGCTGCGCAATAACGATGGCATCTACGGCGATGGCAATGCCTGGTACTACTTCGTCTACCCCAACACCATGCTGAACATCACCCCCGGCCGGCTGCAGACCAACCGCATCCTGCCGGCCGGCCACCAGCACTGCATCGTCGAATTCGACTATTACTACACGGACGCGCCGGAGGTGCAGGCGCGCATTGAGGCCGAACAAGCCTTCAGCGACGAGATCCAGGCCGAAGATATCGCCATCTGCGAGCACGTGCAGCAAGGCCTGGCATCCGGCTCCTACAGCGCTGGGCGCCTGAACCCGAAGCGCGAAAGCGGCGTGTGGCATTTCCAGAACCTGCTGCGCGCCGCCTATGCACGCCATGGATAAAGGAAAACCGCTCGGTTTCTGGATGTGCACCTCCCTGATCGTCGGGAATATGATCGGCATGGGCATCTTCATGCTGCCGGCCGCGCTGGCGCCCTACGGCAAGAACGCCTTTGCCGGATGGGCCATCACCGTCATCGGCTGCCTGTTCATCGCCCATGTATTCGCGCGCCTCGCGCGCGCCATGCCGGACGAAGACGGCCCTTACGGCTATTGCCGCCGCGCTTTCGGCAACGGCGTCGCCTTCTTCACCATGTGGTGCTACTGGGTGTCGATCTGGGTCACCAATGCGGCGCTGGCGATCGGCATCGTCGGCTACCTGACGACACTGCTGCCGGCGCTGTCCTCGCACCCTGCCCTGCCGCCGCTGGCGGCCATGGGCATCATCTGGTTCTTCGTGCTGGTCAGCCTGCGCGGCGCGCTGGCATCGGGCCGTGTACAGCTGGTGTCGGCCGCGCTCAAACTGCTGCCCATGGGCGCTATCGTGCTGCTCGGCGCCTGGATTGCGCTGCGCGACGGCGCCGCCTATGCCGCCCACCTGCCGCCCACGCCGTTCACGCTGGACGGCACCGCCGCCGCAGGCACCATCGCGCTGTTCGCGATGCTGGGCGTGGAATGCGCCTCGCTGCCGGCGACCAAGGTGCAGCAGCCGGAACGCACCATTCCGCGCGCCACCATTGCCGGCACGCTGGCCGCTGCCGCGGTGTACGTCCTGGTCTGCACCATTCCCATGCTGCTCCTGCCGCAGTCCGAACTGGCCGCATCGAACGCCCCCTTCGTCGATCTGTTCCGCCGCTATTGGGACGCCGGCAGCGGACACTGGCTGGCGATGGCGGTCATCGTCAGCGGCCTCGGTGCGCTGAACGGCTGGACCATGCTGGCGGGCGAAGTGACGGCATCGATGGCCCGCCACGGCATCTTCCCAGCCCTGCTGCAAGCGCCCAACAAGCACGGCGCGCCGGCCTGGTCGCTGCTGCTGGTGGGTGCGCTGGCGAGCGTGATGATCGCCATGAATTACAGCCGCTCGCTGGCTGAAGGCTTCACCTTCCTGACCCTGGTGGTGACGGCGGCCAGCATGCCGCTTTACCTGGTCGGCGGCGCTGCAGTCTTCAAGCTGCGCCAGCGTGGGGCCATGCTGGCGTTCAGCGCCGTGATGACCTGCGTGTTCTCGGTGTGGGCCTTTTACGGCATGGGCAAGGAGGCCTTCTGGTGGGGCGTCGCGCTGGGTGCGGTCAGCCTGCCGGTGTTCTGGCTGGCGCGCTGGCGCCGGAAGGCGCAACAGCTTGCAGGCAGTACGCCGCCAGCAGCAGCGCAGCAGTGACCGCGCCGACCAGGGCTAGCTTCGGCGCTAACGCCAGCGCGGCGGCATGTGTGATCAGCCGGTTTTGCAGCACCACGGCGGCGATGAAGGCGGACAGCGCGGCAGCGGTCCAGCGCGGGCCTCGGGTGCTTGCACGGGTGGCCGTGTAGAGGCGACCGGACGGCAGAACGAATGGCGGCCACGGATCGGCGACGGCAACGTCGGCGGGACGCCAGCCCGTATGGCGGAACCATAGCGAGAGCTTGTCGCGCCAGCGCGCGGTGCGCAGCGCGTCGTGCCACATCACGGCCGGCCAGGCGAATTGCGCCCACACCGCGTTCCACCCCGGTGCGCCCTTGCGCACGCCGTACACGCATTGCTCGCCCTCTTCTATATAGGTGCCGAACAGGCGGTCCCACAGCATCAAGGTTGCGGCGTAGTTGCGGTCAAGATAGACCTCGTTGACTGCGTGGTGCACACGGTGGGCGCTGGGCGTATTGAGAATGCCTTCGATCAGCGGCACGCGCCCCACCAGGCGGGTGTGGATCCAGAACTGGTAGAACTTGCTCAGCGTGAGCTGGATGATGAAGACGCCCGGCGGGCAGCCAAGCAGCGCCAGCGTCATGAACAGCGGCGCGTGGAATACGTCCTGGAAGGCGCCCTGGCGCAGCGCCGTGGTGAGGTTGAATTCCTCGCTCTGGTGGTGCGGCGAGTGCACGGCCCACAGGAAGTTGATTTCGTGCGACCAGCGGTGCGCCCAGTAATACACAAAGTCGAAGGCGATGAAGGACCAGGCCCAGGTCCAGGCCGAACCGGGTGCAGACTGCCAGATCGAGAGATGGGCGAACACCCAGCCATAGGCCAGCAGCATGGCCGATTTGGTGAATACTTCGAGGGTCACGGTCCAGATGCCGCAGGACATGCTGGTGACGCTGTCTGCCAGCGTGTACGCATCCAGCCGCCGGCGGTGCGACAGCCAGGCCTCCAGCCCTATCATGAGCAGGAAGACGGGCGTGGCCGCGGCCACCAGCGCATTGTTATCGAGCATGTGCGGGCTTGGTGTCGACCCAGCGGGCCAGCACGCTGCGCACCGCCTGCCAGCCTGGGCGCACAGTTCCTGCGGCCTTGCTCTTGACTGGCGGCGCCTTCTGGCCGTTTTGCGCAGCCAGGGCGGCTTGCGCTTCCTGGGCGGCACGGGCAGCCTGGGCCCGTGCTTCGCGGCGCGCCGCAGCGGCGATGTCGGCCAGTTGCGCCAGTTGCACTGCGTTCGGGAAGGACTCCACCAGGTAGCGCGGCGGATGGTCTTCGGTGCGCTGCATCAGGGCGCCCACCACCGGCATGGCGGCATCCCAGCTCACCGTGATCGGCGGATCCAGGCTGGCGGGATCGGCAAAGTACAGCAAATCGGTCTTCGGCAAAAGGCTCGTCATGTCGCGCGTCCAGGTACAGGCGCTGGTCCGCAACTGCTCGGGACCGAGCTTGCCGACCAGGTAAGTAGCGATGCTGCGATTGCGCCCGCTTGCCATTTCATGCGCCTTCATCAATTCCTTCTGCAGGCGGTAATCATTGCCTTCCACGTACTTGGCCAGGCTGTTCAGGCGGCGCGCCAGGCTTGGCGGCACAAAAAACTGCCAGCGGCCGTCGACCCAGCGCAGCAGGCGCGGCATGACCATCTTTTCCTCGCGCATGGCTTCAATGGCGGTTTTCAGCATCGCGTCCAGTGCTGCTTCGTTCTGGTCGCTGGCCACCATCAGCATGCCGCGGGTCGGCACCATCACCACCGGACGGCCATCGGTGACGGTCGCTTCGATCAATTCGGGCAGCAGCATGCGCGAGGAATCGTAGCCGTCGTTCCAGCCGCCGCCAAACACGCCTTGCGGCGACGACAGCAGGGGCGCGGTGGAGCGTGCCCGCAGGTTGGCGAAGGCTGCCTCGAAGGCCGCGTTCTCACTCATGTCCCATGCCTTGAGGTGGGCTTGCGCCACGCGGTGCACGACGCGGCCGCGATGGTAGGCCAGGCCCACTTCCAGCCCTTCGCACAAGGGACGGAACAACAAAGGCGAATAGCCGCGCGCAGCCGCCAGCATGGCCTGCCCGCGCTCGGAACTGTTGCGCACGATAGGCAGCAGGTGGCGCTCCGCATCTTCCACCATGCCCGGCGTATTGCCCATCAGGACCATGCCGGCCGTGTGGCGCAGCAAGTCTTCGCTGGCGGCCAGGGAAACGGCCAGCCATTCCTGGTACATACGCTCCAGCGGCACCACCAGTTCGAGCGGATAGGGCGAAGCCGGGCCGGGCACGCCGAACAGCTCCTGTTCGGACTCGATGTAACTCCAGCGCCGGCCCGGGTCGAGCAGCTCCAGGTGGGCTTGCAGCTGGGCGGCGTATTCGGCCAGGGTGGCGCGCGCCACCGGTACTTTTTCCTCTTCGATCTCGCAGCGCACGCCGCAGCTCATCAAGGCTTCGCGATAGCGTTCGGCGGTAGCCCAGTCCACACCTTTCTTCAGGACGGCGCCATTGCCGGCAACGATAGGGCGCACCGCGTCCAGCGGACGCCGGAATAAAAGCATCAGGCGTGCCTCGACCCGCTCCCGCTGGAAGCTGTCTTGCACGCCGAGGGTTGTGAGCCGGTAGGTCGCCAAAATGTTGTCAACTTGAAAATTCTGCAACAGCATTGTAAGGTAATGCGGCCAGCAAGAGGCGGCAAACCCGTATCATGTTGGCCCCATGCCACAAACCATAGCCAGCTTCGCCACCAGCGAATTGAACGTCAAGAAAAGCCGCTTCCTGGGCTTTGTCCATCCGGTCGCCGATCGTGCCGCAGCGCAAGCTATTGTGGCACAGTTGCGGGCCCAACATCCCGCTGCCGCCCACGTCTGCTGGGCCCTGCTGGCAGGCGGCCAGTCGGCCGCCGTCGACGATGGCGAGCCGGGCGGCACTGCGGGCCGTCCCATGCTGGACGTGCTGCGCCACCAGGACCTGGAAGGCGTGCTGGCCGCCGTGGTGCGCTATTACGGCGGCATCAAGCTGGGCGCCGGCGGCCTGGTGCGGGCCTACACCGATGCCGTCGCCCAAGCCCTGCTGACGGTGGAAAAGATCGCCATCGTGCGCTACACCGAGCTGCGCTGCACCCTGCCCTACCCGCTGGAAGGCTTGCTGCGGCGCGAGCTGGCGGCCGCCGGCGCCAGCCTGGTCGAGGTTGGCCATGACGAGCGCGTGATGCTGGCCTTCCGCGTCGCCGAACACACGGCAGCCGCACTGGTGGCCAGGCTGGACGAAGCGGCCAGCGGACAGCTGGCATGGCTGAAAAACGAGCCCGACTGTTAAGACTCGTGATTTTCTGTTAACAATTTTTGCCAGATTGCCGCGCTCTCGATACTGTCCTAGACATCATGCGCGACGAAACACTGTTTTCTGGCACTCAACTGGCTGCTGTGTTGAATGCCCTGCCCGACCCTGCGTTCATCCTGACGCGCAGCGGACGCTATATGGCTATTTTCGGCGGCATCGACGCCCGCTATTACCACGACGGCTCGCACCTGATCGGCAAAACCATCCACCAGGTGCTGGAAGCCGCCAAGGCGAGCTGGTTCCAGCAGGAGATTGAAAAAGCCCTGCTGAGCCAGGCGCTGCACATCGTCGAATACGGGCTGGCGGCCTGCGATGTGAAAGGCTTGCAATCCGACGGCCCCGCTTACAGCCTGTGGTTCGAAGGCCGCATCCAGGCGCTGGACTTTCCGGTGAACGGTGAAGATGCCGTGCTGTGGGTGGCCAGCAACATCACCGCCCGCAAGGAGCTGGAAAACCGGCTGCGTATGCTGAGCGAGATCGACGCCCTGTCCGGCTTGCTCAACCGGCGCAAGCTGATGCACGTGCTGGCCGAGCACTTCGATACTTTCCAACGCTACGGCACGCCATTGGCCATGCTGATTTTCGACATCGACCATTTCAAGCGCGTTAATGATGAGCACGGCCACCTGGCCGGTGACGTAGTGATCCGCACCGCGGCCGACGTTTGCCGCAGCGAGTTGCGCAGCACCGACGCGCCAGCGCGCCTGGGCGGAGATGAATTCGTGGTCCTGATGCCACACACCACCCGCGACCAGGCAGCGCCGATCGCCGAACGCCTGCGCCAGCGCATCGCCTGCACGCTGCAGGCTCTTGGCAGCATTGGCGAGGGCGCCACAATCAGCGGCGGCCTGTGCGAATTCCGCCCAAGCGACGGCTCCTGCGAAGATGTGCTGAAACGGGGCGACGATGCGCTCTACCAGGCCAAGCGCGCTGGCCGCAACCGCATCCTCTGCACCGAGTGATGCTTGCGGGGGCTTGGTAAAAGGTTCAGAATTCCCTCAACGCCCGAGGGAGGTTGAAATGGACTCTTTGCTTCACTTCAAACCCGGCGACACCTGGCTGCTGCGCGGCCGCGGTGCGCGCGACAGGAACCACTTGCTGGCACCGACCACTGCGTCCCGTGCCTCAGCCGTCCCTGCCATCAGCCGATGGCGCGGCCTCGAAGCCCTTCCCATGCACCTGTTGCAAAAGCTGCGCGAGGCGCGCGCCAACGACGCCTTTGCGCGCCGCCTGGAAAACTTGCAAGTCTGCGTCTCGCGCGCCGAAATCCAGCTGCGCCAACTGGCCTCGCCCCAGCCCTGGCAAGTGCCGGGCGCCGGCCAGGTGCTCAGCGGCGACGCCATGCTGGCCAGTTGGCGGCAGGTGGCCGATGGCGGCCCGCTGGCGCGGGAATTTGCCACCTACGCCTGCCACGTTTCCGCTTGCACCCGCCAGTTGCAGGAGGCGCTGGCCAGCTTCGAGCAGCTGGCGCAGCAGGCGGCGGCCCATGAACGCCATGGCCCCTTGTATGCATTGGCGGAACGTTTGATCGGCTGGGGCGACACCCTGGTGGAAGACGAAGTGGCGGACGAAGTCATGCTGCGCATCCAGGCCTACCCTGAAATATATGAGCAAATGCTGGAAGAAGCCGGCGGCGGCAGCGACGAATCCGCCGCCAGCCTGGAATCGCTGGGTGACGCCGACCTGCTGCGCCTGGACTGGGCCGGCGGCCAGCGCACCATGCTGCTCAAGTCGCTCACGCGTTTGCGCGGCATCTGATACGGTCGTTTGCAGGCGCTTCTGCGCCTGTTTTTCGGGGCTGGACCGGCGCACAATGGGCACTACCTCGAAAGGAAAACGACATGGACAATAGCAAATCCCGCGGCTTCGGTGAAACCATGCTGGCTGTCGCCTGGTCCTTCATCGGACTGCGCCGGCGCAGCGATTTCGAACGCGATGTCGGCGCCCTGCGCCCCGGCTACGTGATAGTGGGCGCGCTGATTGCAGCCAGCTGCTTCGTCGGCCTCTTGCTGGCGGCAGTGCGCATGGCCACATCGTGATGTCCCTGCAGCTTGAACACGCCCACCAAGGTATCGAGGTGGGCGGCTTGCTGCTTCAACGCATCCGCCGCTGATGCGGCTTCCTCCACCAGCGCGGCATTCTGCTGCGTCACCGTATCCATTTCCGTCACGGCGCGGTTGATCTGCTCGATGCCGGCGCTTTGCTCGTCGCCGGCGGCCGTGATTTCGCGCATGATCTGCGACACCCGCTGCACCGAGACCACCACTTCGTCCATCGTGCTGCCGGCGCGCGCCACCAGCGCACTGCCCTCATCCACCTGCTCCACCGAACTTACGATCAGGTCCTTGATTTCTTTGGCGGCGGCGGCCGAACGCTGGGCCAGCTGGCGTACCTCGCTGGCCACCACGGCAAACCCGCGCCCCTGCTCGCCGGCGCGGGCCGCCTCCACTGCTGCATTCAGGGCCAGGATATTGGTCTGGAAAGCGATGCCGTCGATGACGCCGATGATGTCTGCAATCTTGCGCGAGGAATCGCTGATATTGCCCATGGTCTGAACCACCTGGCCGACCACGGCGCCGCCCTGCTGCGCGACCGCACTCGCCGCAGCGGCCAGCTCGTTGGCCTGGCGCGCATTGCTGCCGTTCTCGCGCACGGCGCTGGTCAGCTCTTCCATCGAGGATGCGGTTTCCTCCAGCGCGCTGGCCTGCTGCTCGGTGCGCGAGGACAGGTCCAGGTTGCCGGCCGCGATTTCGGTCGCGGCGGCGTTGATGTTTTCCGTCCCCTGCCGCACTTCGGACACGATGCGCAGCAGGCTGTCGCGCATGGTGCTCATGGCCTTCATCATGCTGGATTCGTCATCGTGGCGGGTCGCCACGTGCACGGTCAGGTCGCCGGCGGCAATACGGCCGGCGATTTCGGCAGCGACATCCGGTTCACCGCCCAACTGCGCCAGCAGGCGGCGCGCGATCAGTGTGGCGGCCACTACGCCGGCCACCAGTGCCAGCGCGCTCATGGCCAGCATCATGCTGCGGGCCGAAGCATAAGCTTGAGCCGCCGCGGCGGCATCGCTCTCATTATGCTTGCGCTGCAGAAGAACGTCTTCGTCCATGGCGTCCTGCCAGCGCTGGGTGACCGGGCCAGCCTTTGCCATCAGGATCGCCGTTGCTTCGTCATCCTTATGGTTCAGCGCCAATTGCAGTACCTGGTCGTTCAGGGGGCGGGCTTCCTGCTGTAAAGCGCGAATGCGCGCGCGGATCGCCTTCCCTTCCTCGGTATCGGGCAGGGCATCCACCGCTACCCGCGCCTTGTCATATGTATCGCGTGCAGCCCCGATCTTGGGTAGCTCGCGCTTCATGGCTGCTTCATCCGAGAGCAGCACGATAGTGCGGATGACGCGGGAAACGATGTGCACCGACTCCGACATGTCCTGAACAAGGGTCAGCTTCGCCACATTCAGCTGAACCACTTTTTCCAGCTGGGCGTGAATGCGGTGCATGTTATAGATGCCAAGGCCGGAAATGCCTGCCATCAGGACCAGCACCAGGCCAAATCCCAGCGCCAGACGTGTGCCCACCTTCATCGACTGCTTCGACATGGCTTTTCCTTTCGTAGCGACTCTGCAACCCGGGTGCTTCAAATAGGCAAGACTACACCAATTCAATTAGAATCTGTCGATTCCAAAATATAAGCCGCCGCCCCAACATGAACCTGCAAGTCATCCTGAACCTGGCCGTCGCGGCCCTTTTGCTGGCCTTCCTCGCAGTGCAGCAAAAGCGCCACGCCAGCTTCACGGTGCGCGTGTTTTCCGCGCTGGGGCTGGGCATTGTCCTGGGCGCCGGGCTGCAGCTGCTGTATGGCGCGAGCAGCGAGGAAGTCAAAGTTACGGGCGAATACCTCGATATCGTCGGTAGCGGCTATGTCAGGCTGCTGCAGATGATCGTCATGCCGCTGATCATGGTGTCCATCGTGTCTGCCATCCTCAAGCTGCGCAATGCCAGCTCGCTGGGCAAGATCAGCGCCCTGACCATCGGCACCCTGATGATCACCACCACCGTAGCGGCGGCCATCGGCATCCTGATGGCCAAGCTGTTCAACCTGAGCGCGGTGGGCCTGGCTTCCAATGCAGCCGAAGTTGCGCGCGGCGTCTACCTGCAAGGCAAGCTGGCCGACGCCCAGGCGCTGTCGCTGCCGAACATGATCCTGTCCTTCATTCCGAGCAATCCCTTCCTCGACATGACGGGCGCACGCAAGACGTCGACCATCGCGGTGGTGGTGTTTGCCGTATTTATCGGCGTGGCCGCCATCGGCATCGCGGAAAAGAAGCCGGACCACTTCACTTCCTTCGACCATGCAGTGCACGTGGCGCACACCATTGTGATGCGCATGGTGACCCTGGTGCTGCGCCTGACGCCGTACGGCGTGTTCGCCCTGATGGCGCAGGTGGTGTCCAGCTCAAGCTATGCCGACATCCTGAACCTGATCGGCTTTGTGGTGGCATCCTACTGCGCCCTGCTGCTGATGTTCTGCGTGCACCTGGCGATGGTGAGCGCCAGCGGCCTCAATCCGCTGCGCTACACGAAGAAGATCCTGCCGGTGCTGACCTTTGCCTTCACCTCCCGCACCAGCGCCGGTTCCATTCCGATGAGCGTGCAGACCCAGACCGAGCGCCTTGGCACGCCGGAAGGCATCGCCAACTTTGCCGCCTCCTTCGGCGCCACCATAGGCCAGAACGGCTGCGCCGGCATTTATCCCGCCATGCTGGCGGTGATGATTGCGCCGACGGTCGGCATCGATCCATTCACCGTCGGCTTCCTGGCGCCGCTGCTGGCGATCATCACCGTCGGTTCGGTGGGCGTGGCCGGCGTAGGCGGCGGCGCGACTTTCGCCGCACTGATCGTCTTGTCTTCCATGAACTTGCCGGTGGCGCTGGCAGGCCTGCTGATTTCCATCGAACCGCTGATCGATATGGGCCGCACTGCGCTCAACGTGAGCGGTTCGATTGCGGCCGGCACGGTGACCAGCCGCATCATGGGTGAAACCAATATGGCGACCTTCGCCAGCAACCAGGAATTGCAGATCGATTCCACTTCCAACGCATAACAGGAGACCTCATGCGCCGTATCGCCTTATCCCTCGCTCTGGCGTCACTCGCCGCCGGCAATGCCTTCGCCTCGCCAAGCAACCCGGTGAACGGCGCCGAATTCCGCACCCTGCAGCAGGCGCAGCCGACGCAGAAGGTGGAAGGCAAGGTCGAAGTGATCGAGTTCTTCATGTATCACTGCCCCGCGTGCTACGCCGTGGATAATCCGTTGACCGAGTGGGCCAGGAAGAATGAGGACAAGGTGAACTTCCGCCGCATCCACCTCTCCAGCGGTGAACTGCGCGACTTCGAAGCGCGCCTTTACGTGACGCTGGAAGCGCTGCAACTGCAGGACGCCATGTACGGCAAGGTGCTGGAAGCCTGGCACAAGGAACACCGCCGCCTGCGTAGCGATGAAGAGAACCTGAACTGGGCGCTGCGCAACGGGATCGACAAAGAGAAGTTCCTGTCGGCCTACAATTCCTTCGGCGTGGCGATGCGCCTGAAAGCGCTGGCGCGCATGGCGGATGCCTACGGCGTGACCGGCACGCCGACCATCGTCGTCAACGGCAAGTTCGTGACCGAGCCGCAGATGGTGGCGCAAGCCAATCCCAACATGCCGGGCACGGAAGTGATTCCATCGTCCATGCAGGTGCTGGACGCGCTGGTTGCGCGCTCGCGCCAGTAATTCCGCCTCTCGCTCTCCCGCCGAACCAGGCTATCAGTCTGGTTCGGTGCGGCGCCAGCATTTCGCCCGGCTCCCCCTGTCCCCGCCCATTGCCCCCCGCGCACTTAGACGTCATAATGACTTTTACTAAAACGTTAATATGACATCCAAGCCACATTAGGCGACGAATGGGTAAACAATTGCGGTGGTTCCTTGTGCTTGTGATGCCCCTGTTTCTGGGCGGGTGCTTATTTGACTCCGGGGTGGAATGGCGTGCCGGCCCGTACGCGTTGCTTTGGATCGACACATCAGAGAATACTTCAATCTGTCGCGACCTCGGGAACGGCAATTGGATTGGCAGGATTGACGGTACGGTATTTGCGGTCGGATGGGACGGGCGGTACTTAGTGGCGAAACAGCATCCTAGTTTTGATCGAAGCCAGACAAACTACTTCATCATTGATTCAGCAAACGACGGGGAGTTTGTCGATCCATCAAGCGTTGTGATAGGGCCGCTTACTGCACTTGAATTTCAAAGAAAATCGACGGAGATGAAACTTCCGAAATTCTCGAAGGTATTGGAGTCTTTGGATTAATCTACATGCCCAACAATTTATCGAACGCAGACGCGCTTGCGGGCGCCGGTTAGCATGAACAATCGAATTGACTTTGAAGGTGTGTTTCATTTATTCCCGTCCCATGTGGCAGTCATGTCTGGTTACCGCCCCCAGCACCTGCTCCATGAAAATTACCAGAGCAGCGGAACGCACACCTACCCGGACAGAGCGCTGGTGAATCCTGATGAACCTGCACTGGTTCAGGTGCAGCTCATTTCGCCCGAGGTCTATCCATGCTGTCTGTGGGAGGGACGGGTACTCTCGATTTTGGAGGGGACACGCCTCGTCGGCAAGCTGACTGTCAGAAAAATCATCAACAAATCGCTGGGCGTGCTTCAAGAGAACTACAAGTCTCGGTGGGAAGATCCAGCGCGTTTGGACAAACCCAGGAGGCAGTGCAGTGAGGTTAAGTAAGGACTTTAGTGGCGCACTCAGGACCTTCGCATACTTCATGGCTAGCGGTACGCATTACATGCTCGAGGGTGTCGATTACCTCAGCCTTTATGGTGAAGATCCGAGCGCCATTGAACAGGTCTACGCGATCTTCGCCAACGTCATCGAGCTCGATGAGGAAGGCCAGGTCCTCAATTTCACTTATGCACAGCGGCGGGCCACGGACTACCTGAGGGCCTGGTTTGATCCGTCGTTCAAGGTCGATCCACCGTATGAACAGTGGGAGACAGCGCTTTATGGACCTCCATCGCTAAAAGATAAGATCTAAAACCCAAAAATCTGCACGCCTATGAATTTAACGCTCGTCATTATCTATGGAACCCTGGTCTTCCTGGCTACTGTCGTCGCCTCAATTCCGTTTGGCTTTGTTGATGGGTTCACCACGGCAAGCGGCGAGCCGCTAAGCGAACGAACGCTGGCGCTCCTGAAGTATCCCGAGTACGCAACGGAGCTGATAGCCGTTGTGCTGGTTCTCGTACATTTAAGCGCCAGGCAACTCAACGAGCCAAGCCTTCAGGCTGCATCCGCAATCTTGTTCGGAGCCATCATTACGTATTTCATCGAGGTCCGAAAGAAGCTGATTTCACATAGGGAATTCACAATCCGCATACTTCTTGGGCTTACCGTGTGCGTTCCCATAGGCGTGTTTGCAGGCTCAAAAACCTTGGGACCATAAGTCGCCGTCCCGAATACCCCCAAGCTGCGGTGTGCCCCGCGATTGATCGCCGCACATTTAACATTCATAATGACTTTTACTAAATCGTCAATATGCAATCCAATCAAAGTCGGGACTTCATGAAACGTCTACTAGGCCTCCTCCTCTCACTGACTTCAACGATTTGTGCGGCGCATACTTGCCCACCTGGCTTAACCTTGAGTAAGCAATTCAAGGATGCGAGAAGAGTCATGCTGGTGTATGTACTCGAGACCAGGCTCGAGGAAAAGCTTCTAAAGGAAATGACCGGGAAGCGTTCTGACGTGGGTTCTGACGACGAGGCGGTAAAACTTGTGTCCGCCGGATATCAGGTGATCGAAGACTATAAGGGCGAACGAACATATACGCCTAGGCTTCTTGATCTCTTGGGGATCGGAACCGGCTATGTCGGATTGACTCCGGGCGTGTATTACCTGGTCATTCTTGGGGACGTAGAGCCAAACGAAACAAAAGAGATGAGAATCGTTGATAGCTGCCAAGTTCCATTGCAACACTACAGGTTCAAAGTCCCAGATTTTCAGAAGCGCTTGGACGAAGTTCGTGAACTATCCAAAGAAAAGTCTGAACTACTACAGATTACTCATTGAGCTCGACCGCCTCCGTTAAAAGATAAGATCTGAATCCCAAACAATCCGAGTCCGCGTTGGACTTTTCGCCAAAAGCAAATCAGATGCCCCAAAGAGCGATTGAAAAGCAGCGCTTGCGCGATAACGTCATTGCCCGTATCAGCCTCGCCATTGCAAGCATCGGCGTCTTGCTGTTGTTGATCGGCCTCCGCTCGCCGGAGACCGTTGGTCCGGTCCGCGGAATCGAGTTGACCTGCATTGCCTACCTGCTGTTTCTAACGGCAATGTACCGGAATGGTGCTCCGGTTCGCACGCGCGGCGGCATAGTGACAAAAATTGCGTCGCCCTGGACCTATAAATTCTGTTTTATTCCCCTCTCGCTCGTTGGTACTGGCCCACTTTTCATATTACTTGGTAAAGGCGCACTTGAAGCGCCGCATGTCATTTCAACCTGGACGTATCTGGATGGTTTGGTTGCGATTGCCGCAGGGCTGCTCTTCCTACTAGGCTGGGCTATCCTGTGGGGGACACTGATTGTCGGTACTATTGTTGGCATTTGCCGTTTTCTGCGAAAAGTCCTAAGCGCCCAATGAACCTGTACGCCGCACCCAAGTCCACACTTGATGAGCCCGCTCGCGGCAATTCCGGGACCGCTGTTTTGGTCGGCGCTGCTGTGGGGATAGGCATTTCTTATACTGTCCTCACAGTCGTCGGCATCATTTTCCTGTGGGTGCTGACATTACAAGGGGTATCGCTGCAGGACTTGTATGCGAGGGCGTATCAATCGACCGCCTACATAGCCTTCGCACATGTATTTGGCGTCCTTTGCCATATCTATGGCGGTTACTGGAGTGCGCGCCTGGCCTCTCGAAAACCGCTGGCCACAGCCTTGTTCGCAGGCGCCGTCGTTGCCGTGTTTACAGCCATAACAAATCTGATGCCGTACGAGTTGCCTATTCCGCTCTGGTCTCGCATTGCAGGGGTTCTCGCGCCGATGCCCTCGTTCGCCCTGGGAGCTTTAGCGTGGCGGCGTGTGCCGCAGAAATAACGGTGGTTGATAAATGTGCCCATCATGCTTGGGGCTTTCCAACGCCGCGATGTATATAACCAATGATTCAATTTGGCAGACGCTAAACTGTGCCGCCACGTACACTATGCGAGTTTTTCTTGACGATGAACGCAGCATTCCGGAAGGCTGGGTGCGAGTCTTTTGGCCAGACGAAGCCATCAAACTTCTGGAATCGGGACATGTGGAAGAGATGAGCCTGGACCACGATCTGCGTGATGATGAACGCGGGACCGGGTACGACGTCGTGCTTTGGATCGAAGAAGCGGTTGCGCTTCGTGGCTTCATACCGCCCAAAATCGCTGTGCATTCGGCCAACTCTTCGGCACGGGACAAAATGATCGCAGGTATTCAATCCATAGAACGTATGGTTTCCAAAGAATGAGCCGGGTACTTGGTTCCGCTATTGCTCTTGGCATCCTTTGGGGGATGAGTGGCCAGAGTATCGCTAAACCGAGCGCTCACAAAACGGCATGCGCACGGCTCAAATCAGCCGTACCGAATCATGAACATCGGAGGGATGATCTGTATTGCATCCCGTACCAGGATACCCGACGCTATCTTCTGTTCCAGCTACATGAAAAAATCGATCCAGCGTCGGTCCCATCCGATTGGGTTGGCAGTGACCTCGTTGCCTACTACGCCGTGAGCAAGCATGGATCTTGCGTACGTGAGTGGGACTTCCCGCACGAGCAACCAGGTCGGCGTGTTGCTGGAGTCTGTACTTCGCGATGAAAGCTAAAATAGGGTGACCCCTGAAGTGGATCTTGAACCCACCAACAACTAGAGAAAGGAGGATTTTAGAAATGCCTAATTTCCCAACTACCGGTAAAACACATGCAAATTCATATTTTCAGAGGACCTGGCCGGGTATTCGGCTTCACGACATTACCATCTGGTGACAATCTCCCGCAAAAATACGCGCCTTGGACTGAGTTCAAGACGATCGAGCTCTTCAGGGATGTGCGGACATCTGGCGTGGATGCAAACGAGTGCCTCGACGACATCGAGGCGCACGGCGTGCACGTGACCGACGCCCACGTTCGAATTACCGAGGAAGCCATGCGCTAGCACCACACGCCGGAGGACGGTGTTCGCGATGTCTTTTTTCGAGTCACCGTCTGATCTACGCTAAATGGCTATAGTCTGGTCTGGAGAGACCGGAAATACGGGGGATGTTCGAGTCTGTCACCTGAACTCTCCCCTGCAAAGAAACCTATGAACACACCGGCAATTCAATTTGTAGAGAAATTTTTGATCGGGTCCGACGACCTCTTTCAGGAGCTAAAGCACTCGGTCGCCTGGGATGAACGCATGAAAGCTCGCAAGACTGCGAGCTTCGGTGTCGCCTATGATTATTCCCAGATCTCTTACCCTGAGATTCCGATGCCTGCGAAGCTCCAGGCCATTTGCGAAGAAATTGAGGCGGCCCTAGGATTCCTTCCAAACAACTGTCTTTTGAACTACTACGAAGATGGTCTATCTTCAATG
This sequence comes from Massilia eburnea, assembly GCF_009720745.1. Classification (GTDB taxonomy): domain Bacteria; phylum Pseudomonadota; class Gammaproteobacteria; order Burkholderiales; family Burkholderiaceae_D; genus Rugamonas; species Rugamonas eburnea. The sequence continues at coordinate 420,119 of NZ_WNKX01000001.1, forward strand.
GGATTTCATTCTGATTCCAGTGAAGAGCTGGCTCACGGAACTGGTGTGGCCATCATCTCACTTGGCGCGGTGCGCATTATCACCTTTCGCAGTAAGGCGGATAAGTCAGCAGAGTTCAACTACCCGCTTCCAAGTGGATCCTTGCTGTACATGACCAAGGAGATCCAGGATCACTGGCTGCATTCCATCCCGAAGTCAGTGAATGCCGGTGAACGCATCAGCCTGACATTCCGGGCAATAGTCAAATGATTCGCAACCTGATCCTCCTGCTGATTATCAGCTCCATCCTCCCAGCCCATGCCGCCCGTCCAATTGTAAGCGCTGTCGAAATGGGCAAGCGGCAAATCAAGGCGGGCAAGCACCAGCAGGCCTTCAACCTGTGGTACGCCGTTGGCAGCTACGGGCCAGAGCCAGACGTTCAATACGCACTGTCAGACATGCTTGACCACAGCAAGGCAACACTCAAGTTGCCGGGATTGCGTGCGGACATAGCAAACCGCATGCTGCTCCTTGCTGCCGTCAACGGCTACCGGCCGGCCCAGAGCAAGCTTGCGTATGCCCTGCGCGCTGGTCGCCCCGGCATTATCGCCGATGAAACCGCCGCCAAATGCTGGGAGCAGGAATTGGCGCTTCCAAGCGCCCCCGAAAAATGTCTCGCCCGAACCGCGACCTCCACCCCAAAGGCGCGCCCAGCCTGCAGCCAGCTGATCGCAAAGCTTGAAAACTCCGCTGATGGTCGCAAAGCCGCCGAGCTTTGCCTTGCAAATGGACTGATGGCATTGCAGGCGCCCGGCCTGCCACCGTCGGACATCTACGAGAGCGACGTGGCAGCTCATGAAGCGTATGGCATCGAGTGGATTATTGTCGGCGATGCGCCTGGCGAGCACGGCATTGCCTTCATGGAATCATTCGATTCGGCGATGGACCAGGCCATCCGCGCCAAATGGGGCGAAGACGTCTACGAAAGGATCACTGCCGATGCCGAGCGCCGCCTGCAAGCATTCCGAGTACGCAAACAGGACGCTCAGAAACGCAAGTAACCCTGAGACGATGCCCCAACCGGACGTGCCGACGGCATCCTCAAAGCGATCGTTTTGAAGCGCTGCCGCCGGTGCCCGTCGGCTACGCCCTGCATCATGCTCCAGGCTGAAGCGACTACCACTGTCCGGATTCGGACAGCAGCGTGCGGCAGCGCTCACCAATGTCGCTGCAAAGCCCGGAAACATGCGGCTTTGCGGCATGGCACGGAGATTGCAATGTTCCGTGCATGGACCAAGCTATCAACCCTTCTATCATCAAGCGCCGCCGGCGCACCACGTTCGGTGCGATCGGCGCCGGGCTGGCGCTCGTCTGCGCCGCCGTGTGGGGCGTGAACCGCGCCGTGTCGCCAAGTGTCAGCGCCAATCAACTGAACATCGCAGAGATTCGCCAAGGCAGCATTGCCGACACCATCGGCGCTGCCGGCATCGTGGTTCCGGTGCACGAGGAACAGGTGCCCAGCCCCATCCAGACGCGCATTGCCAAAGTGCTCGCCCGCCCGGGCCAGCAAGTGACTGCGGGCACCCTGCTGCTGGAGCTGGATAGCCAATCGGTCAAGCTGGAGCTGGAGCGCCTGAAAGAACAACTGGCGCAACAGGATAACCGCATCCAGACCCTGCGCCTGGAACAGGAACAGAAACGCAAGCAGCTGGCCAGCAGCATCGAGCTTCTGCAGCTTGACCTGCAATCGACGCGCGCCAAGCTGCAACGCTCGCAAAACCTGCGCCAGCACGGCGGCGTATCAGCGGAAGACCTGCTCACCGCGGAATTGAATGTCAAGCGCAATGAAATCCAGCTGCGGCAGCAGCAGGAACAGGTCGAGGATGTGCGCCGCGCCACCGCCAGCAATATCGAAGGCGCCCAGCTGCAGCAAAGCATCCTGCGCAAGCAGATGTCGCAGCAGGAGGATCTCCTTGCGCGTACCCAGGTTCGCGCGCCCTTCGATGGCATGCTGACCTGGCTGCTGCAGGACGAAGGAGCCGCCGTCGCCGCCGGCCAGCTGGTGGCGCGCGTTTCGGACCTGCACAATTACCGTGTCGAGGCGACTTTATCCGACTTTCACTCCCGCCGCGTGGAGCCGGGCCAGCCGGTGCTGGTCGAACAAGGCGCCCTGCAGCTGCAAGGAAAGGTGCAGACCATCCTGCCCGAAATCCAGGATGGCACGGTCAAGCTTTTGGTCACGCTGGACCAGCCGAATCACCCGCAACTGCGCAACAAGCAGCGTGTGGACGCCAACATTGTCGCGGCCCGCCAGGATGGCGCCCTGGTGGTTACGCGCGGCCCGGCCATCAATGGACGCGGCATGCAATCCGTCTTCGTTGTCGATGGCAGCACCGCGCGCAAGGTCACGCTGACTATCGGCGCAAGCGACGGCAAACAGGTTGAAATTCTTGCCGGTGCTCGTGCCGGCGACCGCATCATCATTTCCGACACGACCAATTTCAAAGACCACGACTCCATCAGGATCGCACAATGATCAAACTCGAAAAAGTCAGCAAAACCTATTTCACCGACAAGGTACAGACCCTGGCGCTGAAGGATATCGACCTGCACGTGCAGAAGTCCGAATTCGTCTGCATCATGGGCCCCAGCGGCTGCGGTAAAAGTACGCTGCTCAATATCATCGGCCTGCTGGACCGGCCGGGCGCGGGCGAGATCCACGTAGGCGGAAAGGCCGTGCAGTCGTACAAGGACAAGCACGTCGCGCGCCTGCGCAACGACACCTTCGGCTTCATCTTCCAGAGCTTCCACCTGATAAACGACCTGCGCGTGATCGACAATGTGGAGCTGCCACTGCTCTACCGCAGCATGTCCGGCAGCGAACGCCGCGAACGTGCACGCGCCGCACTGGAAAAGGTCGGCCTTGGTGCACGCATGGAGCACTACCCCAACCAGCTGTCCGGCGGCCAGCAGCAGCGCGTGGCCATTGCACGCGCCATGGTCGGCCAGCCCGACGTATTGCTGGCCGACGAACCGACCGGCAACCTCGATAGCAAGATGGGCGCGGAAGTGATGGATATCCTGCTCAAGCTGAACGAAGAAGGAACCACTGTCGTCATGGTCACCCACGACGAAAAAGAAGCCAGTCGCGCGCACCGCATCGTGCGCGTGTTCGACGGCCAGCTGGTGGCATAGGGGCGGCCATGCTGAAAAATTATCTATTGACGGCCTGGAACGTCTTCCAGCGCCGCAAGCTGTTCACCGCCATCAACCTGGCGTGCATCGTACTGACCCTGGTCGTGCTGCTGGTCGTCACCGCCCTGCTGCAGGAAGCCTTTTACCCTTCCGGCGTGGAGCACCGCAGTAACCGCTTCCTGCAAGTGCACATGCTGGAAGCGACCAACGAGAAGATGACGTCCATCAGCCGCAGCCCGCTCGGCTACCGCATCATCGACAAATACCTCAAGCCGATGCCGGGCGTGGAAACGGTGGCCGCGGTCACCGGCATCGAGCCGACTGCCGTCATCATGAACGGCGCCAGTACCGAAGTGAATATGCGCCACGCCGACGCCGAATACTGGCGCGTGCTGGACTTCAAAGTGCTGGCCGGCCGCGTACCTAACGATGACGACGTGGCGCAGGGCCGCATGGTTGCCGTACTGGCGCGCTCCATGGCGCTCAAACTGTTTGGCGAGCCCGCGCCGCTGGGCCGCAAGGTGGGAACGGGCGGCCAGACCTTTACCGTAATCGGCGTGGTGGAGGATGCGCTGCACCTGAACGCCTATGCCGATATGTGGGTGCCTGTCACCACCTACCCCAATACCACCTACCGCCACCAGATGACAGGCCGTTTCTTCGCCTTGCTGCTGGCGCGCAGCCCCGATGACCTGCCCGCCATCCGCGCCGAAGTGCAGCGCATTACTGAAAAAATGGATTTCGCGGGCGATCCGGAGTTCACCAAGGGCCAGATGTGGGCCGACAGCAAAATCGACATGTTTGCCCGTACGCTGACAGGCAGCCACGAGGTCAACTCGGCATCCGGCAGCGTCGTCCCCGGCGTCAAAGGTATCAGCGGCGCCAGCCTGATTCTGGCCGGCGTGAGCTCGCTGATGTTGCTGTTCATGCTGCTGCCAGCACTGAACCTGGTGAACCTGAATGTTGGCCGCATCATGGAACGCAGCACGGAAATCGGCGTGCGCAAAGCCTTCGGCGCCAGCAATGCCCAACTGGCCGTGCAACTGGTACTGGAAAACGTGCTGCTTTGCCTGGCCGGCGGCGCCATCGCCCTGGTATTGGCGGCCGGCGTGCTGTGGTGGCTTGAAGCTGCCGGCCCCATTCCTTACCTGAAGGTCGGCATCAACCTTGCCGTTTTCGGCTGGGGCCTTCTGATTACGATTGTCTTTGGCGTGCTGTCCGGCGTGGTGCCGGCCTTGAAGATGGCTCGCCTCGACCCTGTCCACGCCTTGAAGGGAGCCGCCTGATGCTGCGTCACCTGCTTAAACTGACCTGGAAGCGCAAGACGCGCAACATGCTGCTTAGCGTGGAAATCATGCTGGCCTTTGTGATCGTGTTCGCCATCGCCGCCACCGGCGTGCGTTACTGGCAGCTGTACCACCGTCCGCTCGGCTTCCAGTACCAGGACGTCTGGGCCGTGCAGCTGCAGCCGCCCATGGACAACCGGTTTGCCCGCACCGAGGGCGCACATGACCTCTTCCTGCGCGCGCTGCAGGCGATGCCACAGGTGGAAGACGCGGCACTGACCAATTTCGCGCTGTTCCAGGATTCCAGCATGGTCAGCCGCTTCAAGGCACCCGATGGCGGTCGCGAAACGCGTAGCAATATGGTAGAAACGAATGACCGGTTCTGGTACACGCTGGGCATGAAACTCGCGGCCGGACGCTGGCCCTCGGCGCAGGACAACGGCGCCGATGCTGCGCCTGCCGTGGTGAACCGGCGCATGGCGGAGGAACTGTTCCCAGACCGCTCGCCGCTGGGCCAATTGATCGTCGCCGAGTCCAGCGATCCCAAAAATGCGGCCCGCTTCCGGATAGTCGGCACGATCGACGATTTCCGCAGTCACGGCGAATTCATGGCGCCGCGCCCCGTTGTCCTGTTCCGCCAATCGTCGGTTGATGGCAACAAGACCCAGATGACGCTCCTGGTCAAAATGCACCCCGGAACGCCGCGCTCCTTTGAACTGGACTTGCAGCGCCAGCTCAAACAAGTGCGCAACGACTGGAGCTACACCATCAATCCGCTGGCCGAACTGCGCACCTCGCAGCTGGCCGAAAAGCTGGTGCCGCTCAAGATCCTGGCGCTGGTTGCCGTCTTCCTGCTGGCGATGGTGGGTTTCGGCCTGTTCGGCGTGCTGTGGCAGAACACCACGCGCCGCATTCCGGAAATCGGCCTGCGGCGCGCCATGGGCGCCACGGCGGCCGGCATTGCGCGCCAGATCGTCACCGAACAACTGCTACTGAGTAGCGTCGCGATGCTGGTGGGACTGGCCCTGCTGATGCAACTGCCGCTGACAGGTCTTCTTGGAGACGCATTGAACTGGCAGGTGTTTTCCGGGGCTGCGGCCCTTTCAATGGGCGTTATCTATCTGCTATCCTTGCTGTGCGCGCTGTATCCGGGCTGGCGCGCCAGCCGCCTCCATCCCGCCGCCGCCCTGCACCACGAATAATAGGAAGACATGCGCCGTATCTTGATTGTTGACGACGACAGCGCCGTACAGGTTTCGCTGCAACTGCTGCTGAAACAGGCGGGCTATGAAGCGCGCTGCTGCGACGATCCGCAGCAGGCCTTGCAAGCGCTGTCCGCAGGCCAGTTCGACCTGGTGCTGCAGGATATGAACTTTTCCTTGCAAACGAGCGGTGACGAAGGTTTGTCGCTGCTGGCATCGATCCGCGCGGCCTACCCGGCCCTGCCGGTGCTGCTGATGACGGCCTGGGGGTCCATTGCGCTGGCCGTGAAAGGCATGCAGGCCGGCGCCGCCAACTTCTTCACCAAGCCCTGGGACAATGCGCAGTTGCTGGAACTGGTGCGCACCACGCTGGCCGCCGCGCCGCAGCTGGCGGGCGATGGTCCTTCGCGTACGGAGCTGGACCGGCAGTTCGACTTTTCCGGCATCATCGGGGAGCATCCAAAGCTGCTGCGCGTGCTGGCCACCATCGGCCAGGTCGCGGCCACGCGCGCACCGGTGCTGATCCTGGGCGAAAGCGGCTGCGGCAAGGAACTGGTGGCCGACGCCATCCACCGCAACAGCCCGCGCGCCGCCCTGACGCCGGTCAAGATCAATATGGGCGCCATTACCCCCAGCCTGTTCGAGAGCGAGATGTTCGGCCATGTGAAAGGCGCTTTCACCGATGCGCGCAGCGACCGGCGCGGCCATTTCGCCACCGCCCATGGCAGCACCCTCTTCCTCGACGAAATCGGCGAACTGCAGCGCCCGGACCAGGTCAAGCTGCTGCGCGTGCTGCAGGACCAGACCTTCACGCCGGTAGGCTCCAGCCGCAGCGAGCAGGCCGACGTGCGGGTGGTTTCCGCCACTAACCGCGAACTGGCGGAAATGGTGGCCGATGGCAGCTTCCGCGAAGACCTGTTCTATCGCCTGAACCTGATCACCATCCGCCTGCCGGCGCTGCGCGAGCGGCGCAGCGATATACCGCTGCTGGTGCGCCATATTCTTGTCACGGTGGCCAGCAGCTACGGCCTGCCGCCGGCCAGCGTCACCCAGGCAGCACTGGATTGGCTGGTGGCGCAGCAATGGCCGGGCAATATCCGCCAGTTGCGCCAGACATTGGAGCGCACCATGCTGCTGGCGGGCCGTCCACAGCTCGACAAGCCGGATTTCATTGCCGCCAGCGCGCATGAAGAAGGCGGCAGCCAGCGCCTCGGCGTGGACGGCATGACGCTGGACCAGGTGGAGCGCCTGATGATCAGCAAGGCGATGGAACAGCACCAAGGCAATATCACGCGCGTCGCCACTGCGCTGGGGCTGTCGCGCGCCGCCCTCTACCGCCGTCTCGAACGGCACGGTATTGGCGCGCCGCCAGAGGCTGAGCCCGTGTCCCACCGGGGTGCCTGACCCCATGGTGGGACACGGGCTCAGCCGTCTGCGCACGCAGCTGTTCGCGTTTCTGGCGGCGCTGCACCTGCTGCTGTTTGCCTTGGCCTTCCTGCAGCTGCGCGAGCGGCCATGGTTGTTCGTGGCGCTTGAGGCAGTGCTGGTGGCCAGCTTCGTGTTTGGCGTCCGGCTGTTGCGGCGCGCGCTGGAGCCGCTCGGCTATACCCAGCGCCTGCGCGAACTGCTGCAAGACCAGGATTACGCCGCCCGGCTCCGCCACGACGGCAGCGGCAGCGATGAACTGGGCCAGCTGGTGGCACAGTTCAACGCCCTGCTCGACACCCTGCACGCAGAACGCCTTCGCATCGGCGAACAGCAAGGCTTCCTCGACCGCCTGCTGGAAGCGACGCCGAGCGCCGTCATCGTATTCGATTTCGACGGCAACGTTTCCCTGCTCAATCCCAGCGCGCAGGCGCTGAATCACCGCGACCATTTGCTGCAGCAGATGGAAAGCTTGCCCGATGGCGCCAGCACCATGCTGTCCGATCCGGATGGCCGCCGTTATCGCGGCCAGCGCGGACACTTCTTCGACCGCGGTTTCGCGCGCCGCTTCCTGCTGCTGGAAGAACTGACTGAAGAACTGCAAAGCTCGGAACGCGCGACGTATGAAAAGCTGGTGCGCGTGCTGGGCCATGAAGTGAACAATACAGTGGCCGCCACTGGCTCCGTGCTGGAATCGCTGCTGTTCTACCGCCGCCAGTTGGCCGCAAGCGACGGCGAAGACTTCGCCACCGCCATTGGCGCCGTCAAGCGGCGCAACGCCAGCCTGGGCGAATTCATCGAACGCTTTACCCACGTTGCCAAGCTGCCCGCGCCCGAACTGCGCCCCTGCGCCGTGCAGGATGTGGTGGAAGACATCCTCTACCTGTACCGCGAACCGTGCCGCAGCCGAGGCATCAGCATCGGCTGGCGGCGCCGCGACGAAGCCGGCCCGCTACCGCTGGACCGCCACCTGATCGAGCAAGCGCTGCAAAACCTGGTCAAGAACGCGATGGAGGCGGCACACGCCACGCAGCAGGAAAGCGGCGGCGCTGCTTCAGTGGAGCTGGAACTGGTGCGCGAGCAGGAAGGCCTGCGGCTGTCTGTCATCGACTCCGGCGCACGCCTGGCCAGCGTACCGGCCAGCCAACTATTCACCCCCTTCTTCAGCACCAAGAAAGGCGGCCAGGGCATCGGCCTGCTGCTGGTACGCGAAGTGCTGCTGCGCCACGGCTTCGCCCACCGCCTCGCCCCCAACGCCGCCGGCGAAACCAGCTTCGACATCTGGCTCCCCCACGCCTGAACGGCTGAGCCCGTGTCCCACCCTGGGGTCACACCCGTTTCGGGACACGGCCCCAGCCTTGTGCAATGCCGAGGCCGTGTCCCATTTCGGGTGTGACCCCAGGGTGGGACACGGGCTCGGCCTTTTCGGGGTGCGGGCGATCGTGTGCCATCCCGTCCCGGCATCGCTTACCATAGGCTTTTGACTATCCGCCGAAAGGTCTGCGATGGAGCAAAAATGGCCGCAACAGGTTTGGCTGGTACGTCATGGCCAGAGCGCGGGCAACGTCGCACGCGACGCCGCCACGGCTGCCAAAGAGTTGCTGATCGATATTGCTGAACGCGATGTCGATGTCCCGCTTTCCGAACTGGGTATGCGTCAAGCCGATGCGCTGGCGCAATGGTTCGCGGCCTTGCCGCCCGGGCAGCAGCCCAATGTCGTGCTGTATTCCCCTTACCTGCGTGCCCGCGCTACCGCCCAGGCGGTGCTGCAATGCCTGGGTCCGGAAGACATGCTGGCTGTGGTCGCCGATGAACGCTTGCGCGAAAAAGAATTCGGCGTCACAGATCGCCTGACTTCGCTGGGCATTTCTCGGAAATATCCGGAACTGGCGGAACAGCGCAAGCACGTCGGCAAATTCTATTTCCGGCCGCCGGGCGGGGAGAGCTGGTGCGACGTGATCCTGCGCCTGCGCAGCGTACTCGACACCATTACCCGCGAGTACCGGCGCGAGCGTGTGCTGATCATTGGCCATCAGGTCATCGTCAATTGCTTCCGCTACCTGTTCGAGCGGATGGATGAGGAAACGATCCTCGCCATTGACCGCGCCGCCGACGTGCCGAACTGCGGCGTCACTTCCTACCAGTTCGATCCGCAGGCCGGCAAGCGCGGCAAGCTGATGCTGGAGCTGGAAAACTTCGTCGCGCCGCTGAAGGAAAGCGGCACGCCGGTCACCGACAAGCCGGACCTGCCGTCCGCACCGAAGCCATGAGCAGCGCTGAACCGCTCGACCTCAACCCTGCCCTGCTGCGCCGCTGGCCCTTGCCGCAGCCCGGTTTCGATGGCGACAAAGAGGCGCGGGGCCATGTGCTGATCGTGGCCGGTTCGGCGGAAATGCCCGGCGCCGCCATGCTCGCAGGCGAAGCGGCCTTGCGTGCAGGCGCCGGCAAACTGACCATTGCCACCGCTGCCAGCATTGCTCCGCAGGTGGGCGCGGCAATTCCGGAAGCGCGGGTGATCGGCCTTGGCGAGACCTCCGCGCACGGCTTCCTGGCCGACAGCGCGCGCCGCCTAGGTGACCTGGCGGGCAAAGCGGATGCCCTGCTGGTGGGTCCCGGCATGCAGGATGAAGGCGCCTGCGTCGAGCTGGTACATCAGCTGCTGGAACGTTTTGAGGGCATCCGTACGGTGCTCGATGCCACCGGCATGTGCGCGGTCCATCCGCGCGGCGAGCCGCACCTGCTGGATGAAACGGTCGATTGGGAGCAGTTCCGCTTCCCATCGCCGGTGCTGTTGACGCCCCATGCCGGCGAACTGGCGCGGTTGACTGGCGCCGAGCGCCGCAGCATCGAACAGGAACCCCATCGCGCTGCACTTTCCTCCGCTGAACGCTGGAACGCCGTCGTCGCGCTGAAAGGCGCCACCACGGTCCTGGCGGCGCCGGATGGCAAGGTGTGGCAATACCAGGGCGGCAATGCCGGCCTGGCCATTTCCGGCTCGGGGGATGTCCTTGCCGGCATCATCGTTGGATTGCTCGGCCGTGGCGCCACGCTGGAACAGGCTGCGGCCTGGGGCGTGGTACTGCATGGAGCAGCCGGCGAACAACTGGCGCTGCGCTGCGGCCCGCTGGGCTACCTGGCGCGCGAAATCGCAGCTGAAGTACCTGCCTTGCTGCGGGTACTGGCTGCCCCTTGAAAGGAATTGAAAAATGATCACTTTGAACAAATTGAGCGCCCTCATGCTGGGCGCAGCATTGGCTGCCGGCGTGGGCGGTTGCAAGAAGCATTCGGAAGACATCCAACCCGCACCGGTGACCACGCCGAATACGGCTACGCCGACCACCACGACGCCGCCAGCTGCCGAGCCAGCCCCGGTAACGCCGCCACCAGCGACGCCGGCTCCAGACACTACACCGCCTGCCGGGGGCGCCACCCCAGGCACCAGTGGCACCAGTGGCACCAGTGGCACGAGCGGAACCAGCGGAACCAGCGGCACCCAGGGCACGACCGGCGCCGGCCAACCGCCTTCGACCGCACCTGACCGCGTCGACCAGAAAGAGCCACGCGACCGCCGCCCAACCTATTAAACCGGAGGCATCCACATGCAGATATTCCGCCATGCGGGCGCCCTGACGATGGGCGTCCTGCTGGCTGCGGCATTACCAGCCTGCAGCAAGCACAATGCCGAAAGCCCGGCCAATCCACCCACCGGCGTGGCGACCAAAGCGACGCCCGATACCGGCGGCACCGGCACCGAGCAACCCAGCCTGCCCGCAACAGGGGCCAGTCCCTCCGACAGTGGCAATCACCCCGCTACGCAAGGCACGGCGCCGGCGGTGCCCAGCGGCGGCGCCGCGCCTGCCAACGGCCCTGCAACAACGCCCGGCTCCTCGCCGCCGGCCAGCGGCAAGCAGCCGGGCACGTAGCGGCCTACTTGGCGATCAGAAGCAGCACGCCTCGGCCGCAGACGCCGTACACGTAGTTCTCGCCGCCGATGAAGTCTTCGGCGCCGGGAGTGCGGACCTGGCCCGCACCTTCAGCCCAGGTGCAGGTGTCGGTGACGCGGTACCAGCTCTTGCCATTGCCCGGCCATGGCAGCGTGAAGTTCACGCTGCCGCTCCAGCCATTGTAGGCAACGTAGATGGCGGACGCGGAATCACCAAATTCGCTGCCGTCGATGCGCCATGCCAGCGCATGGTTGTTGCCGTCATTGAAGTAAGTGCTGTCGGCGACTGTGCCATCGGGCTTGAACCAGCGCAGTTGTTCCATCACGTTGCCGTTGCCATCCGTCGATGCATAGAAGTTCGCGGGACGCAGCGCGGGGTGGGCTTTACGGAACGCCACCAGGCCCTTGGTGAAGGACTGGAAGTTGGACTGGTCGGAGCCCCAGCTCCAGCTCTGCCAAGTCGCAGTGGAGTCAAGGTTGTAGGGATTGTTGTTGCAGTTGATGCTGCGCAGCGCTTCGTCGCCGCCTACCATCATCGGCACGCCGCCGGACAGCAGCATCAGCGCCATGCCGTTGCGCGCAGCCTTGCGCTGGTCGCTCGCCACGCCACCCTGGTCCCAGCTGTTGTTATTGTCTTCACCGCCATCGCTCGGACCGTAAGGCCAAGCCTGGCTGTTGTTCTTCGAATTGCAGCTGTATAGGTCCTTCAGCGTAAAGCCGTCGTGGGCAGTGATGAAGTCAACGGAGTGCCACGGCTTGCGGCCATCGTCGCCATACAGGTCGCTGGAACCGGCCAGGCGGCTTGCCAGCGTGCCCGGCGTGACGCTCACCTGCCCCATCTTGTTCTGGTGCTGGCGGATCACGTCGCGGTACATGCCGTTCCATTCCGCCCAGCCGGTCGGGAAGCCGCCCACCTGGTAGGAATTGCCGCCAATCGCCCACGGCTCCGCGATGTGCTCAACGCCGCTGCCACCGCCCGCAGGCCGTGGCGGCAGCTCCGCCACGATGCGGTTCAGCGCATTGCCGCTGTCCATTTTGTCGAAGTTGTAGCAGCCGTGCTGGCAGGTGTTGCCCAGCACCGAAGCCAGGTCATAGCGGAAGCCGTCGACGCCCAGCTTGTCGCGCCAGTAGGCCAGCGAGTCGACGATCAGGTTCTGCGCCACCGTATTGCGGGTGTTGTAGTTGCCGCCGACGCCAGTGTTGTCCCATGGGTACTGGTAATCGCTGGTCAGCGAGTAATAGGTCGGATTATCCAGGCCGCGCATGCCGTAGATGTTGTAGGTGGTCTTGTCGCCGGCATTCCACTGGCCGCCTTCGCCGGTGTGGTTGTACACCACGTCGATGTAGACCTTGATGCCGTTGTCGTGGAAGGCTTTGACCATTTCCTTGAACTCGCGGGTCGGGCCGCCAGCCGTCTGGTCGTAGCTGTAGTGGCGGTCGGGCGAGAAGTAGTTCAGGGTCATGTAGCCCCAGTAGTTGTCGCCCGTATCGGAATTCGGATCGGCGTCGTTGGTGTCGTTCTGGGTTTCCTGCACCGGCAGGAATTCGACTGCGGTCACGCCCAGGCTGGCCAGATATGGCGCTTTCAGGCCAGCCCCCTTGTAGGTACCGCGATAGGCAGCCGTGATGCTGCTGTCATTTTTGGTCAGGCCGCGCACATGGGCTTCGTACACGATGTCGTCTTTGAAGGCACGCGTCGGCTTGGTACCGATCGACTGCGTGTCGCCTTGCAGCACAATCCCCTTCGGCGCGCTGCTGCCGCTGTCGATGTTGCGGTACAGGGACCCGCTGGCGTAGATCGTGCCGTTGCTCATGGTGGCGGTGGTCGGGTCGTGGCTGATCTCCAGCGCGTACGGATCGGTCAGCAGCTTGTTCGGGTTGAAGCGGTTGCCGTTGGCGTCGACGTCGGTAATCAAGCCCGCCGCCGATCCCTTGGTCCATGTAGGGCTGAACGGCCAGTTGGGTCCCCAGGCGCGGTAGCCGTAGTACACCGTGCCGGTGATGCCATAGCTGGCCAGCTGGGTACTGGTGACATTCAGGCTCCAGACGCCGCCGCTGCCCAGGGTCATCGGCAGGCTGGCCTTCTCCTGCTGGCCGGTGGCGGCGCTGTACAGGTAAAGGTCGATGCGGGTCGCGCGGCTGGAATACACCTTGAAGTTGATGCTCGATTTGGTGGCGTCATAGGCGGCGCCAAGGCTGCTGGCATTGATGGCGGCGTGGGCAAGCGGGCTGCCGAACAAGGCGCAGCCCAGCATCGCCACCCCGAGGGCACGGCGAACTTTCATGTATGTCTCCCTTTTTTGATTTATGTACTTATGCTACTTGGTAGCGAATCGATTCTGCTCCTTAGCTGAGGTTTACTCAATCGCAATCCGATTCAACTGATGTAATTCCACTACAAATCCCAGGCTGATACACTTGCCAAATAAACCATCTGGGAGCGAGCATGCGATACATCATTGTTGGCGGCACCTCGGGCATTGGATTGGCGACGGCGAAGATGGCCGCCGCCGCCGGGCATTCAGTCATTGCTGTCGGCCGCGATCCGGCCAAGTTCGGCGACGCGGAGTCGGTGGGCGCCGCCACGGCACAACTGGACGCTGGAGACCCGGAGGCGGTCCGGCACTTCTTCAGGGAGCACGGCGAATTCGATCACCTGGTGCTTTGCGTATCCGGTTCTTCCGGCGCGGGAAATTTTCGCGAACTGGATATGAACGATTTGCGCAAGGGATTCGAAGGCAAGTTCTGGCCGCAAATTGCCTGCGCCCAGGCTGCGCTGCAAACCATCAGGCCAGGCGGCTCGATCACCTTTGTCGGCGCCATTTCTTCGCGCGCGATGAAGCCGGGGACGGCGGGCCTGGCCGCCATCAATGCCGCGCTGGAAGCGATGGTGCCGATCCTGGCTTCCGAGCTTCGCCCTACGCGGGTGAATGCCGTTGTGCCGGGCGTCGTGGATACACCCTGGTGGTCGCGCGTACCGGAGGCGGCCAAGGCAGAACTATTTGAAAAACTTGCGAGCGAAGTCGCCGTGGGACGGATCGGCCAGCCAGAAGACCTGGCCAGCGCGATCATGCTTGTCACGTCGAATACCTTCGTGACGGGCGCCATCCTGGACTGCGATGGCGGCTGGAAGCTGAAGAACTAGGGCACCAGGGTCATTGCCAGCACTTCGACATTGGCATTGTTCGGGAAGACGACGTTCTGGACGTTCTTGGCCGAATTCAGCGCAAACGTGTAGTTGTACAAATGGAAAGTGCGGCTATCGCGGCCACCATTGTTCGTATCGCGATAGCTCATCGGCACGGCGTCCAGTTCCCCGGCATAGCTTTGCGGCGTGAACCAGTCGCTCATGCTCTGCGTAAAAGTCGTCGAGGTGCCGTCCGTGTAATTCACCTTGAACGCTTGCGAGGTCTGGTTGCCGCCAACTGCCGTCGCCATCATGCGCAGCGACGCGTATTGGCCGGCCGGCAGCTGCAGCGTCTGGCCCGTAGCACTGACGGCGTTATTCGCATTGGCCGTGCCGTAGTTGTACTTGACGCCATTCAGCGTGGTCGAAGAACCCAGCAGGTTGGACGAGAAGGCATAGCCGCCGTTATCCAGCCCGCCGCCCGTGCAGGTCAATGAGCAGCTACCGAACTTCGTGCCGTCGGTGTACACGCCGCCGCGCGAGAACACGGTCGACAGGCTGACAGGCGTTCCTGGCGGCGGCGCAGCGGTGTTGCTCAACACACCGGCCAGCACCACGACGTTGCGGTTGCTTGGCAGCGTAACGCTGGTGACGGTCTTGGCGCTGTTGATCGCGAACGAGTAGCCGTACAGGTAGAAGGTGCGGTTGTCCTTGGCGCCGGTCGGGCCGTTGCGGTAAGCCATCGTGACCGCTTTCGATTCACCTGCATAGTTCTGGGGGCTGAACCAGTCGCTCATGCTTTGGCTGATCGTCGTGCTCGTGCCATCGGAGTAGTTCACGACAAAGGTCTGCGACACCTGGTTGCCCTGCAGGCCGGTGGCGAGAATGCTGAACGTGTTGTACTGCCCGGCAGGCAGGCCAACCGTCGTGTTGTACCAGGCATCAAGCGTGTTCGCGGCGCCGAGTGCGAAGGCATTGCCGTTCCAGGTGACCGAGGAACCGAGCAGGTTGGAAGAATAGGCATAGCCGCTGCCGTCGATGCCGCCGTTGGTAATGGCCGTGCCGTCGGTGGAGATGGCCTGGACATCATAAGCGCCCGGCGGATAAGGATCGATGCCGAGCGCGTTGTTGATCGCTGTCGCATAGGCCTGCGCCGAATTCTGGCCGTTATAGGTCTTGCCTGCGATGTCGTCGTACAGCCAGAGGAAGCCGCCCGTGATGCCGCACTGGCTCTTCCAGCCCGCCATCTTGGTCTGCAGGGTCGGCGGCGTATAATTCGAATCCCACAAACCCGGGAAGACCGGCACGCTGCCAAAGTTCCAGCCCGAGCATGGACTGTTCCCGGCCCCGCCGGAATAGGCCTGCAGGTGCACGCCGTCGACTGTGCCCGGCAACTGCGTATTGATGTTCGACACCACCGAGGTCCAGAAGGCCGAATTGGTGTACGGCGACATGGTGACCTTGTAGCCAAGGTTACCAAGCATCACGGCGAACTGGCTCATGGAGGCCGAGTCGTAAGTGCTCTCGTCATCGAAATCGATGGCGTCCAGCGAAGGAATCGCCTGCTTCAGCGCGAGGAAGGACTTATAAAGGATGCTGCTGCTGCCCGTGCCTTGGCTTTGCACGAGCGATTTGACGTGATCGAAGTCGCTCGGGTTCGCGTTCGACGATCCGACACTGAACGTGATGCGCTTGGCAGTGCCCTGCTTCATCGTCGCCAGGTCGGCGGCAAAGTTGGGCCAGGTATTGTTGCCGACGTAGACGCCGCCCGAGGTCAGCGGAAATTCGCCATTGAAGTTCAAGTCGCCGGCGGCGGTGACCTGCACGCTCCATACAATGACTTCGGTGAAGCCGGAATTCTTGATCTCCGAAATATTGCTGGCGACGTGCTTGTACATTGGGCCGCCGCCATAGACACCGTTATATCCCGTCGCAGCCCAAGCCGCCGATCCAGCAAAGCCGCACAAAGCCAGTAGCGATAGCGCCCTGTGCACGACCTTCATGCATCCGTTTGTATCCATGTGTTGTCTCCCTATTATTGTGCCCGGCTATATGCCGGTTGGCTCAATGTATAAAGCGAGCAAGGGAGTATCAACAAACTTCGAAGTTTAGGGCCTCATTTAGTCCTGTTTTACTAAACTAGCGCTTCCGGGCGGCCATCGACGCCATGACACGCTCTGCGTTCTCCTTGCAGTCAACGCCGGCAGGCTTCGAGTCGATCAAGTGGACCAGCGATTTCAGCTCCGCCTTGCTGCGCGCCAGACGCTCCTCCAGCGCTTCGATGTCGGCGATTTTCTTGCGCAGGGCGGCGATCAGCTCATCATGCTTCCACGATGAAGCATCATCCGGCAGCAGCTGACTGATTTCTTCAAGCGAAAAGCCGGCATGCTGGGCATCCGTAATGACCCGCAGGATGGTCACGGCATCTTCGGGATATTCGCGATAGCCGTTCGACTGCCGGCTCCCGACTTTGAGCAGCCCTTTCGACTCGTAAAAGCGGATCGCCGACGCGGCCAGGCCTGTCTGTTTAGCCAATTCCCCAATTTTCATCATGCGCCTCCCTCGAACCACCACTATAAGCTTAAAGCCAACTTGAAGGTCAAGCCGGAAAAATAAACCTTGACCTTCAAGTTAGCTTTAATCCTAAGGTGTAGTCATCGCAACCACCGATGGATCGCAAAAATGAATCCTTTCACCCCGCTGGCCTTGCCCAATGGCGCAATCATCCCCAACCGAATTGCCAAAGCCGCCATGGAGGAAAACATGGCGGACAAGGACCACGCGCCATCCGAACACCTGCTCCGCCTGTACCGCGCCTGGGCCGAAGGCGGTGCCGGGCTGCTCATCACCGGCAACGTGATGATTGACCGCCGCGCCATGACAGGGCCCGGTGGCGTGGTGCTGGATTCCGGGCTGCACAGCGCCCGCTTTGAAAAATGGGCGGCGGCGGCACGTGCGCATGGCGCCCATATCTGGATGCAGCTCAATCACCCTGGCCGCCAGATGCCAGCAGCTCTGGACCAGGAAACCATCGCGCCATCCGCAGTAGCGATGGACCTGGGGAGTTTTTCAAAACAGTTCTCCGCCCCGCGCGCCATGACGGAAGCAGATATCGCCGAAGTCAAAGCGAACTTCGTCAAGGCAGCGCAGCTGGCGGAAAAGTTCGGTTTCAACGGCGTGCAGATCCATGCTGCACACGGCTACTTGCTCAGCCAATTCCTCTCGCCCATCACCAATAGGCGCGAAGACCAATGGGGCGGCACGATTGAGAACCGCGCCCGCCTGTTGACGGATATCGTCAAGGACGTCCGCGCAGCGGTGGGCAGTGGCTTCTCGGTCGCAGTCAAACTGAATTCAGCCGACTTCCAGCGCGGCGGCTTCAGCACCGATGACGCCAAGCGCGTGGTCGAAATGCTCAATCCGCTCGGCGTCGACATGCTTGAACTGTCAGGCGGCAGCTACGAAGCGCCCGCCATGCAGGGCGAAGCGCGCGATGGCCGCACACTCGCGCGCGAAGCCTACTTCCTGGAATTCGCCAAGGATATCCGTGCCGTCGCGCGCATGCCAGTCATGGTCACCGGCGGCATCCGCCGCTACGCGGTGGTTGAGCAAGTGCTCGGCAGCGGCATTGATATGGCCGGCATTGGCACGGCCCTGGCGCTTGATCCTCAACTGCCCAACACCTGGCGCAATGACCGGGCACATGCGCCCCTGCTGCGCGCTGTCAGCTTCAAGAACAAGGTGCTGGCGTCGCTGGCTTATATGGCGATGGTGAAGCACCAGTTGCGCCGCCTGAGCCGCGGCAAGCGCGCCAATCCTGACGTAGCACCTGTCTTCGCGTTGTTGCAGCAGCAGCTGGACACCGCGATCCGGAATTTCAAATACCGCAAATGGATCCAGGCATGACCCTTCAAAAACTCAGCACCGGCCTGCTGCTGGCCAGCCTCACCCTCCCTTCCTGGGCAGCTGGCAAGACCATCGATATCGCGGGCAATCCAGTCCCGGTGGTCGAGGGCGGGCTGTATGACCGCTATCGCTCCAATCCTCCGCTATCCGTGATCGGGGCCGAAGCGCCGGAACTGGACCTGAGCTGGTTCAAGACCCTGAAAAAGGAAAAGCTCGACATCGGCTTCGAATCCTGGTCGCCCAACTTCTACTATAAGAATAGCCGGATCACCGCAGTCTTCACTGCCGACCTGGCGCGCCTGAATGAATTGATGCCCGAAAAAGTCCTGGAGGCGGTACAGCCGCTACAGGTCTGGCCCGGCCGCGGCCTGGTCGCCCTGACCGCCTATACCTACGAATACTGCGACAACGACAGCTACAACGAAGTCGCGCTCTCGGTCATTACCACCAAGCCCGGCGCAACCAGCTTCGGCCCCTTCACACTGATTTGGCAATCGATGTCGAAAGACTTCTGGGGCTACGTACTGAAGCTGCCTGTGAATACCGAACTGGCGAGGGTGCGCGGCGTAGTCGGCTACAACCTGCCCAAGTGGCTGACCAGCATCGAACGCAGTGAATCGCCACTTTCCGTGACATACCGAATCGGCAGCGAGATCAGTTTTGAAGGGAAAAAGCTGAAGGAGCCGTCCCGCGAGATCGAGATGGTGACCAACAGCTTCACCAACATCGACCGGCAAGGCCGCCTGACCCATGGTTATGCGACGTCGCGCCAGCTCTCGCATGCCACCAGCAGCGACGCCGCATCGGCCACGCTGAACCTTGGCCAGGGCGAGCTGTCCGGCTATATTCGCTCGCTGAAACTGGGCCGGATGATGAAATACGAATACGTGCCCGAATTCCAGAGCGCGCTGTACGCCCCAACCCTGCTCAAATAAAAAAACCGGCCCCTCCTCACGCAGGGCGCCGGTTTCGCGTTCAGGCCGGAAGAGGCTTAGAACTTGTAGTTGTAGGCCAGGCCCAGCAGGTGCATACGGGTCTTCCAGGTGCCAACGGTGGTTTCGCCGTTGCCGGTGCAGGTGCCGGCTGGCGCCAGCGGCGAGCAGTTGTTTTTGTAGGTGCTGTTGGCGTCGTCGAAGTGCATGAAGGTGTAGGCCAGGTCGATCGACGAGTTGGCCGACAGCTTCCAGTTTGCGCCCAGGGAGAACTGGTAGCGGTCCGAATCCGGCAGCGCTGCGTGGCGCTTGGATTCGTTCGGCACTGGGGTGGTGTCGATGGCGACACCGGCGCGCAGCATCCATGCCTCGTCCAGCTTGTAGTTCATGCCCAGCGAAGCGCGGATCGAATTGTCCCACTGCTGGCTGATCACTTCATCGCCTTCGCCGGTGCCGACGAACTGGATGTTCAGGTCTTTCAGGCGGCTGTGGCGGGTGTAGGTCACGTCGCCCATCAGAGCCAGTTTAGGATCGATCTGCGAGAACACGTTCACCGACAGGGTTTCCGGGGTACGCAGGTCAACCAGCGCTGGCGAATTCTTCTTGCGCGAGGACTGTTGCAGGATCGCGTTGACCGAAGCGTCGGTGGTCACTTGGGAGAAGTCCCAGTTCGCGCCGCCCTTCAGCTTGTGGTGGATCGACGAACGGTAGGAGAAACCGAAACGGGTGTCCTGGCTGTAGTTGAACATGTAGCCCAGGTTGAAGCCAACGCCCCAATCCTTGCCGTCCATGGTGGCGTGGCCGTCTTTGGCGGCAGCCAGGGTCGCTTTCAGGGTCGCGGCAACGGTCGCTGGATTGGCGCCGGCCTTGATCATCGCCATTGCCATCGCCTGTTGCAGCGCGGCGCTGTTGGCGGCCAGTGCTGGGTTGGTGGACAGTGCGTAGATCGAACCTGGCACGTCAACAGCCTGGCCCAGTTCGGCCTTCATGTATTCAGCGTCGATACCGAAGCCGAAGGAGTGCTGTTCGTTCAGCTTGAAGGCAACCGTTGGGTTGAAGGTGGCCGACTTCAGGTCGATCTTGGTCAGCGCGTAGCGGCCGGCCCAGTTGTTGTCGTAGTCCAGCTTGGCGCCGTATGGCACGAACATGCCCAGGCCAACTGCCCACTGGTCGTTCAGCTTGGCGGAAGCGTACAGGTTAGGAGCGGCAACGGCTTTCGGTGCGAAGTCGTCGGTCTCGGTCACGCCGCCGGTTGGCTTGCCGACGAAGTTGGTCGAGCCGTGGTCGGTGTACTTGGAATGCGGGATCACGCCGGTGATGCCGCCGGTGAACTGGATGCCATCCAGGCGGGTCAGGCCGGCTGGGTTAGCGAAAATGGTGGAAGCGTCAGCGGCTTCGGCGGAGTTGGCATCCGCGGTGCCCTGGCCGGACACGGACTGGGAACCAAAGCGGTAACCGGATGCATTAGCGTTCATTGCGGCTGCGGACAGGGCTGCAGCAATCATCAAGGAGAGGTATTTTGGGTTCAAAGTAGGTCTCAGCTTTGTTAGTTATTGATTTATTAACTTTTAAGTAACCTTGCGATGTAGAAAGTACGCAAAGGCATGGCAGTCTACACTAAAAGCGCACGAGAGTGCTTTTCAATTGCGAATTGTTTAATGAAAAAGGGTCGACTGACCCTTTTTCCAACAAGTTAATTGATAAATATCAAGCCATCTTTGGCGCGCGGCGACCGTTCACCAGGCCCACCGCTTTCATCAGCAGGCGGAATACCAGGCGTACGAAGACCAGGGCCAGGATTGCCTCGAGGAAAGTCATCAGGAAGGCCAGGGCCGCGCCCCAGCGCTCATCGCGGCGGTGGAACTTGGCGATCATGCTGTCCTTGGTGATCTCGATGCTGTCGTAGAAGGTCGGCACGACCAGCAGGGTCAGCAGCGTCGAGGTCAGCGTGCCGCCAATAATGGCCACGGCCATCGGGCGGTAGAACTCGCCGCCGTTGCCCATGCCGATCGCCACCGGCATCATGCCGGCGATCAGGGCGAAAGTGGTCATCAGGATAGGCCGCAGGCGGGTCTGGCCGGCCTCGATCAGGGCCTGGTGGCGGCTGGCGCCCTCCTGCTCACGCTTGCGCGCCGCGTCCAGCAGCAGGATGGCGTTTTTGGCCACCAGCCCCATCAGCATGATGACGCCGATCAGGCTCATCAGGTTGAGGGTGCCGCCGGTGACGATCAGGCCGACCACCACGCCGATCAGCGACAGCGGCAAGGACAGCATGACGCCGCCCGGCGCCGTGAAGGAGCCGAACTGCATCACCAGCACCAGGTACATCAGGCCGATGCCCGACAGCAGGCCAATACCCATGGCGGAGAAGATTTCACCCTGGTTCTTGCTGGCGCCGCCCACGCCCTGGCCAAAGCCCGGCGGATAATCGATGTTCTTGGCGATTTTCATGGCGTCGGCCAGCACTTCGCCCGCCGCACGCCCCTCCACATTGGCGGTGACGGCGATGGTGCGCAAGCCATTCTTGTGGCGGATGCCGGCCGGGCCCTTGCCCATGGTGACCTTGGCGATCTGGTCGAGCGGAACCATCTGGTTGCTGCCGGCCACTTTGATCGGCAGGCGCTCGATATGCTCCAGGCTCAGGCGGTCGTCCGGATGCAGGCGCACGGCAACATCGCGCGCCTCGCCGGTCGGGTCAACCCAGTCACCCACTTCCACGCCGGCAAACGCAACGCGCAAGGACGACGCGGCATCGCCGGCCGAAATGCCCATCGAGTTGGCCAGGCCGCGGTTCAGTTCAATTTGCAGCTCGTCCTTCGGATCCTGCTCGGACAGGCCGACATCCACCGCGCCCGGCACCTGGCGCAGCTTGGCCATGAAGTCGTTGGTGATGTCCATCAGCCTGCGCGAATCCGGGCCGACAAAGTCGATCTGCACCGCCTTGCCGCCACCGCCGCCGCCAAAGTCGTCGATCACCGTGAATTCGCCGCCCACCATGCCGGCCAGTTTCTGGCGTAGCTCGGAGCCGATCTCGGTAGCGCTACGCTTGCGCTCACGGCGCTCGCCGATATCGACCCAGATATTGCCGCTGGCCTGGTTGATGTACACCTCGGTCGACTTCACTTCCTTGATGCCCATGGCGATCGCGGATACTTTTTCCATCTTGCCGCGCGTGTATGCCAGGCTGGAAGAAGACGGCGTGCGCACGTCAACCCGCAAGGCGCCATGGTCCTGCTTGGGCATGAAGCTGGTGCCGCCCACGGTCACCTGCAGCGCGATGGCCGCGACAAAGCTGGCCAGCGCAATCGCCGCCATCGAACGGCGATGGTCCAGCGCCCAGGCAATCACTTTGCCGTAGCGCGCCGCCTGGTGGTCGAACCAGTGGTTGAACTTGTCCAGCACCTTGCCGATGCCCTTCTTCGGCGCCGTGTGGTGATCCGGCGGGTCGCCCCAGAAGGCCGACAGCATCGGGTCCAGCGTGAAGGAAATGAACAGCGACACGGCCACCGAGCAGGTCACCGTCAGGGCGAATGGACGGAACCATTCACCGGCCAGGCCCGGCATGAAGGCGACCGGGATGAACACCGCCATGATGGAGAAGGTGGTGGCGGCCACCGCCAGGCCGATTTCCGCCGTGCCGTTCAGGGCCGCGGTGCGCCGGTCGGAGCCGTTCTGCATATGGCGCACGATGTTTTCCCGCACCACGATGGCGTCGTCGATCAGCACGCCGATCGCCAGCGACAGGCCGAGCAGGGTCATGAAGTTCAGCGTGAAGCCGCACAGCCAGACAGCGATGAAGGCGGCCAGCACCGACGTCGGCAGCGACAGCGCGGTGATCAGGGTAGAACGCCAGGAGTTCAGGAAGGCGTACACCACGAAGATGGTCAGCACGGCGCCGAACACCAGCGCGTCAATCACATTGTCCAGCGAATCCTGTGCTTCCTTGCCGCCGTCTTCCGTGATGTCCAGCGTGGTACCGCTGTCGGACAGCTCCTTGTTGATCTCCTCGGTCAGCTTGCGCACCTGCTTGCCGACCGAGACGGCGGAAGCGTCGCGCGCCCGGATAATGTGCAAGGCCACGTTCGGCTTGCCGCTATGCAGGCTGACATTGTTAATTTCGGCGAAGCCGTCCTCGATCTGGGCCACCTGCCCCAGGCGTACCAGCCGTTCGCCATCGCGCTTGACCACCACATCCGCGAATTCTTCCGGACGCTCGATGCGGCCCACCAGGCGGATCGCCTTTTCCTCCAGGTTGCCGCGCACCTTGCCCACCGGGGCATTGGTGTTCTGCATATGCAGCGCGTTAGTGACTTCGGCCACCGATACATTGTATTCACGCAGTTTTTCGGCGCGCAGCAGCACCGACAGTTCGCGTCGCAGCGAACCATTGACGTTGACCACCGAAACACCGTCCAGCGCGCGGAAGCGGTCGGCCAGCTTGTCTTCGGCCAGGCGCGAAATGGCGGCGTGCGACAGTGTCTTCGACGACAGCGCCAGCTGCATCACAGGCTGGGCGGCGGTGTCGACCCGCTGGATCATCGGCTCACGCATCTCCGTCGGCAGCTTGTAGCGCACCGCGGCAATGGCATTGCGCACCTCGTCCGACGCTTCGATCAGGTTCTTGTGGAAGCTGAAGCGGATCTGGAAGGTCGCCATGCTCTCGCTCGAATTGGAGAACAGGTCGTCCACGCCTTCGATTGCCTGAAGCGACTTCTCGAGCCGGTTGACCACTTCGCGCTCCACCGTTTCCGGCGAGGCGCCTGGATACGGGATGTTGATGAACAACATCGGCAGTTCGACGTCAGGCTCGCGGTTCACGCGCAGCTTGGACAGGGCCAGCAAACCCATCGCCATCATCGCGATGATCAGGACGATCGTCGCAACCGGGCGCCGGACACTAAAATTCGACAGGAACATCTTGCATTTTCCTTAACTCACGATTCAAAAAAAAGGGCCCGAAGGCCCTTCCTTGCGCAGCTTGACGCGCTTTACGCCGCCGCAGCCTGGCGGCGGCCCGCCAGGACGAACAGTTTCTTCAGCAGGCGATACACCAGGCGCACGAAGGTCAGCGCCAGGATCGCTTCCACAAAGGTCATCAGGAAGGCCACGGCCGTATTCCAGCGTTCGGAACGCGCGTGGAACTTGGCGATCATGCTGTCCTTGGTGATCTCGATGCTGTCGTAGAACGTCGGCACAACCAGCAGCGTCAGCATGGTGGAGGTGATGGTGCCGCCGATGATGGCCACCGCCATCGGGCGATAGAACTCGCCGCCATCGCCCATGCCGATGGCCACCGGCATCATGCCGGCGATCAGGGCGAAGGTCGTCATCAGGATCGGGCGCAGGCGCATGCGGCCGGCATGCATCAGCGCGTCCTCGCGGCCATAGCCCTCTTCCTCGCGCTTGCGCGCCGCGTCCAGCAGCAGGATGGCGTTCTTGGCCACCAGGCCCATCAGCATGATCACCCCGATAAAGCTCATCAGGTTGAGCGTGCCGCCGGTCAGCAGCAGGCCCACCACCACGCCGATCAGGGACAGCGGCAGCGACAGCATCACCGCGCCCGGCGCCGTGAAGGAGCCGAACTGCATCACCAGCACCAGGTACATCAGGCCGATGCCGGACACCAGGGCGATACCCATGGCGCCGAACACTTCCTTCTGGTCTTTGCCGGAACCGCCCACGTCCATGCCGAAGCCCGGCGGATAATCCATGGCAGCGGCCAGCTTGCGCGCTTCCTCGATCACTTCACCGTTCGAGCGGCCCTCGACGTTCGCCGACACCGACACCATGCGCTTATTGTTCTTGTGGCGGATGGAAGCCGGGCCCTTGCCCATGGTGATGGTCGCGATCTGGTCCAGCGGCACCATCTGGTTGGTGCCGCTGACGGCGATCGGCAGGCGCTCGATATTTTCAGGGCTGACCCGGTCGGCCGGGTGCAGGCGCACGGCCACGTCGCGGGTTTCGCCGGTCGGGTCGACCCAGTCGCCCACTTCGATACCGGCAAAGGCCACGCGCAGAGAAGTCGCCGCATCGCCGGCCGAAATGCCCATCGAGTTGGCCAGGCCTCGGTTCAGTTCAATCTGCAGCTCGTCCTTCGGATCCTGCTCGGACAGGCCGACGTCGACCGCACCCTTGACCTGGCGCAGCTTCTCCATGTACTGGTTGGTGATCTCCATCAGCTTGCGCGAATCCGGGCCGACGAAGTCGATCTGCACCGGCTTGCGGGCGCCGTTGTTGATGTCTTCCAGCACCACGAATTCGCCGCCTACCAGCCCGGCCAGCTTCTGGCGCAGCTCAATGGCGATTTCGGTGGCATCGCGTTTGCGCTCCTTGCGCTTGCCGATGTCGACCCAGATACGGCCGCCCGACAGGTTGACGTAGGTGCTGGTCGCTTTCACCTCTTTAATGGTGTGGGCGATTTGCGCAGCCTTGTCCATCTTGGTCTTGGTGTAATCCAGGCTGGAGGAAGACGGTGTGCGCACGTCGATGGCGATGGTGCCGAAGTCCACTTTCGGCAGGAAGCTCGAGCCGCCCACGGTGAACTGCAGGGCCAGCGCGCCAACGAAAGTCAGCACCGCAATCACGCCCATCCAGCGGCGGTGATGCAAGGCCCAGGCGATCACCTTGCCGTAACGGTCGGCCTGGTGGTCGAACCAGTGGTTGAACTTGTCCAGCACCTTGCCCAGGCCTTTCTTCGGCGCGGTGTGGTGGTCCGGCGGATCGCCCCAGTAGGCCGACAGCATCGGATCCAGGGTGAAGGAAATGAACAGCGACACGGCCACCGAGCAGGTCACGGTCAGCGCGAATGGACGGAACCATTCGCCCGGCATGCCGCCCATGAAGGCGACCGGGATGAACACCGCCATGATGGAGAAGGTGGTCGCGGCGACGGCCAGGCCGATTTCGGCGGTACCGTTCAGCGCTGCGGTACGGCGGTCGGAGCCGTTCTGCATATGGCGCACGATGTTTTCCCGCACCACGATGGCGTCGTCGATCAGCACGCCGATCGCCAGCGACAGGCCGAGCAGGGTCATGAAGTTCAGCGTGAAGCCGCACAGCCAGACCGCGATAAACGCCGCCACCACGGAAGTCGGCAGCGACAGCGCGGTGATCAGGGTGGAGCGCCAGGAATTCAGGAAGGCGTACACCACGAAGATGGTCAGCACGGCGCCGAATACCAGGGCTTCGATCACGTTGTTCAGGGAATCCTGCGCATCTTCGCCGCCGTCGCGGGTCACTTCCAGCGAAGTGCCGTTGCCTTCGGCCTTGAATTCAGCATTGATTTCTTCGGTCAGCTTGCGCACGGCCTTGGCCACCGACACGGTGGAGGCATCACGCGCACGGATCACGGCCAGGCCCACGTTCGGCTTGCCGGAACGCAGGCTGACGTTATTGATTTCGGCAAAGCCGTCCTCGATGGTCGCCACCTGGCCCAGGCGCACCAGCTGGTCGCCATTGCGCTTGACCACCACGTCCTTGAATTCTTCCGGACGCTCGATACGGCCCACCAGGCGGATCGCCTTTTCTTCCAGGTCGCCGCGCACCTTGCCCACCGGTGCATTGGTGTTTTGCATGCGCAGCGCCTGCGCCACCTCGGCCACCGAGACATTGTGCTCACGCAGCTTGTCGGCGCGCAGCAGCACCGACAGCTCGCGGCGCAGCGAACCGTTGACGTTGACCACGGCTACGCCGTCCAGCGCGCGGTAGCGGTCGGCCAGCTTGTCTTCGGCCAGGCGCGACAGCACGGCGTGCGATTGCGTCTTGGACGACAGCGACATCTGCATGATCGGGTCTTCCGACGTGTCGATGCGCTGGATCATCGGTTCGCGCATCTCGGTCGGCAGCTTGTAGCGTACCGAGGCGATAGCGTTGCGCACCTCGTCGGACGCTTCGATCAGGTTCTTCTTGAACGTGAAGCGCATTTCGATGGTGGCGCTGCCCTCGCGCGAAGTCGAGTACAGGTCGGTCACGCCTTCGATCGCTTGCAGCGATTTTTCCAGGCGGTTGACCACTTCGCGCTCGACCGTCTCGGGCGAGGCGCCAGGATATGGGATGTTGACGATCAGCAGCGGGATCTCAACGTCCGGATTCTGGTTCACGCGCAGCTTGGACAGGGCCAGCAGGCCCATGGCCATCATCGCCACGATCAGCACGATCATGGCGACTGGGCGCTTGATACTGAAATTTGAAAGGAACATGGTTCGACTTCCTGTGGTTACCTTTTAATTACCCTTGCTTGCATCAGCAGGCACGGAGGCCGAAGCCATGGTCTTGGCCACCTGCATTTCCACTTTCTGGCCGTCGCGGAAGCCGGAAGCCGGGGTGCGCATCACCAGGTCGCCCTTGGCCAGGCCGGTCTGCACCTGCCAATTGCCGCTGCGCGCATCGCGCGCGCCCATTTGCAGGGTGGCCTTGGCCAGCTGCTTGTCCTTGATCTTCCACACGTAGGTGGTGTCGCCCTGCTTGACCAAGGCCGATTCCGGCACCATCAGCGCCGAAGTGGTTTCCGCTTCGATGCGGCCTTCGGCGAACAGGCCGGCGACGCGCGGCAGGTTCGTGTCGGCGAAGTTGACCAGCACTTCCACCTGGCGGGTCACCGGGTTGGCGGCCGGATCGACGCGCTTGACCTTGCCCAGGAAGTTCTGGCCAGGGTAGCCGTTGATGGCGAACACCACGCCCTGCCCCACTTTTACCACGCCCACCGAGTCGGCGGAAACGCGGCCTTCAAAGCGCATCGAGGCAGGGTCGATTACTTTCACCAGTTCCTTGCCGATCTGCGCGGTGTCGCCGGCCGAGACCTTGCGCTCGGAGACGATGCCGTCGAACGGCGCGCGCACCAGGGTGCGGGTCAGCTGCTGGTTGGCAGCGACCAGGCGTGCCTTGGCGGCCGACAGGTCGGACTGGGCGTTATTGCGGCGGATTTCAGCGTCTTCCAGCACCTGCGAGGACACCATGCCGGACGATTTCAGGGTCTTCTGGCGGGTCAGCACGCGCTCGGCCGCATCCAGGGACTGGCTGGAGGCGCGCACCGCTTCCTGTGCCGAATTCAGCGCATCGCGCAGGGAAGTGTCGTCCAGGCGCACCAGCAGGTCGCCCTTCTTCACCGCCTCGCCGTTCTCTTTCAGCACCTGCATCACGACGGCGCCCACTTCAGCGCGCATATCGGCCTTGCGCTCTGGTTCGATGGAGCCGGTGATCACCGGGCCGGACGAGAGGGCATTGCTTTCCACCGTCACCAGATCTTCGGACGCAACTTGCAGCGTTGCCAGCTTCTTGTCATCGCCCTTGCCTTTCGCATCGGCAGTGGCCGAAGCGCTGGCCTTGCCGGCTTCCGGCGCCTTGTCGGATTTACCGCAGGCGACCAGGGCAGAAGCAACGGCAACAGCTAATAGGGTTTTACGCAACATGTGAATCTCCAGTTTGGTGGACGGCTTATTTGAATATTGAATGCATACTTCTGCAGCGTGCAAAAGTATCTAATTAGAGAGGGGGAGTGTCAATTCACCTGGGCCAGAATGCGGGATTTCATGGCTGGACTGCAGGATTCGCGGATAAACCGCAAAAAAGGTGAATATTAGAGAGAAAGGGATTGATTCATTTGTGAATCAATCCCCGGAGTATTCAACGCGGGAAGAGCGCGAAAACGAGGTGGCCGATGGCTATGCCGGTGAGCAGGCCGCCGCAAATCTCGATCACGGTGTGACCCATCCGTTCGCGCAGCCATTTGTGGTCCGTGGCATCCTTGGCCAGGCGGTTGATGGCCGCCGCCTGCCGGCCGACGTGCTGGCGCAGGCTGTTGGCATCGATGATAACGATAAAGCAGAGCGTGACCGCGACGCCGAAAGCCGGATGGCCGATACCCTCGCGCAGCGCGATCAGGGTGGCCATGCTGGACACCACAGCGCTGTGGTTGGACGGGAAACCGCCATTCCCGACCAGGTTGAAGGCCCATTTGCGGGCTTTGATACTATTAATCAGGAATTTGATCGGACCGACAGTAATCCAGGTCAAAAGCGGCGTCACAAGGTAAGCGAGATCCATTTATAGCGTCCTAAGGGGCAATCCACCATTATAATCGGCGCACTAACAATATTAATAGCAAGCAAAAGATGAAGTATTTCAGGATATCGTTTATTGCCACATTCGTCCTGATGGGGCTGGCAGCCTGGTGGGGTTACGGCCATGGCGGCCCGGCGGCGGCGATGAACGCACTCTTAATTACCGGCATTCTGGGCGTCATGGAAGTGTCGCTCTCGTTTGATAATGCGGTGGTCAACGCCTCGGTCCTGAAGACCTGGAACGATTACTGGCAAAAGCTGTTCCTGACCGTGGGTATCCTGGTGGCCGTGTTCGGCATGCGGCTGGTATTTCCACTGGCCATTGTCGCTGCAGCAACCGGACTGGACATGCTTGCGGTCTGGGATATGGCGCTCAAGACACCCCAGGAATACTCGCGTCACCTGATGGGCGTGCACGAGGAAGTGGCAGCCTTTGGCGGCGCCTTCCTGCTGCTGGTCTTCCTGAATTTCCTGTTCGATGAAGAAAAGGACGTGCACTGGATCCACTGGTTTGAGGAAAAAGTGGGCAAATACGGCACGGAAAGCCTGGCCGTGCTGCTGGCCCTGGTAAGCGTGGTGCTGTGCGTGCAGATGGTGCCGGAGGCCAAGCGCTACAGCGTGCTCTACTCCGGGGTGATCGGCATCGCGATTTACGTGGGCGTGGGCTGGATCAGCAGCCTGCTGGAAGAAGAAGGCCATGGCGAAGTGGGCAAAGCTGTTGCCGGCGGCTCGATTGGCGGTTTCCTCTACCTCGAAGTGCTGGATGCATCTTTCTCCTTCGACGGCGTAATCGGCGCCTTTGCCATCACCAGCGACGTGGTGATCATCATGCTGGGCCTGGCCATCGGCGCCATGTACGTGCGTTCGCTGACGGTCTACCTGGTGCACAAAGGCACGCTGGACGAATTCATTTACCTGGAACATGGGGCACATTATGCGATCGGCATCCTGGCCCTGATCATGTTTGCCAGCGTGAAGTATCACATTCCGGAGTGGGTCACTGGCTTGTCCGGGGTGGCGTTTATTGGTGTTTCGCTGTGGTCTTCCCTCAAATATAAGAAACTGGAGTCTGAATGAGACGTGTGCTGGTGATTGGCGGCGGCCTGCTGGCTGCCGTGGCGCTGCTGTTTGCGGCGTATGTGTGGCTGGCGTTGAGCTATTCGTATTCGGAGGGGGAACGCGCTGGGTACTTGCAGAAGTTTTCCAAGCGCGGGTGGATTTGCAAGACCTGGGAGGGGGAGATTTTGCTCACGCCGTTGCCAGGGATGATCCCGGAAAAGTTCGAATTTACGGTACGTGATGAAGCGGTTGCGGGGCAGATTGCCTCGGCTGCGGGCAAGCGCGTAGTGCTGCATTATGCGCAGCATAAGGGTGTGCCGACTTCGTGCTTTGGAGATACGCAGTATTTTGTTACCTCGGTGGACGTTCAGCCTTAAACCGGTAACCTCGGAAAAAGGGGTTAGCGCCCGCGCCACACGGAGCCGGCAGTTTCCTTGAGGCGGCCAATCACATCGCGCGCCATGGTTTCGGAGTGCTCATCCGCCGGATGAGCAGCCTTTTCCTCCATCGCATTCAGCATATTCTGCGCCGCATGCTGGCGGCGGGTTTCCTGCTCCAGCAGCTTCTTCTTCGACTCCACCATTGCTGCCGTCGTCGCAGTCACACGACGCTGCATCTCCGCGTGCGCATGAACGGTATCGACCAGCGTCTTCTGCTCCGCCAGCTTGGCCCATTCCGCCTGGTTGAAGGCGGTCTCGGCCTCCTCACGCTGGCGCGCGACTTCGGCCAGCTGCTCCTCCGCATCCGCGCGTGACTTGGCGGCAGCGGCGGCCTGCTTCTCCAGCTCCAGGCGCAGTTCGATCGCCTTGGCCGCACGCACCTCGGCAGCATTGGCCGCGCGCTGCTGCACCAGTTTCTGGTCGATCAGCGCCAGCGTCTCGCGTTCCTTGGCCACGAACTCCAGCTCAGACTTGAGCAGCGATTCCTCCGCCGCCACGCGCGCCTGCTCGGCTTGCGCGCGTTCAGCCTGCACCTTGCCCAGTTCCACAGCGAGGCGTGCCTGGGCAGCCGCAGCTTCCGCAGCAGCGCTCTTATTGGCCGCATCGCGTTCCAGCTGCTCGGCCATCGCGCGCACTGCAGCGGCTTCCTGCTCGACGGCGGCCTGCAGGCGCGCATCGGCAGCTGCTTTGCGGCGCGCTTCGGCGGCGCCGGCGCGTTCGGCGTCGGCGCGCGACTTGGCGGCTGCCGTCGCCAGTTCTTCGGCAGCGATACGCTCATTCATCTCAAGCAGCGCGGCCTGTTCGGCCTCGGCGCGGGCACGTTCGGCATCGGCCAGGCGCACGGCGGCGGCGGCTTTTTCCTGCGCCAGCGCATTGGCCTGCTCGATGGCGGCCAATTGCGCGGCCACGGCGTCGCGTTCGATCTGTTCGGCGGAGGCATGTTCGGCCGCCACGGCGGCGGAACGCACCGACAGTTCCTGGCGCTCGGCCGCGGCTGCAGCGGCGCGCTGGTGTTCCTCGGCTTCAATGCGGGCTTGTTCGGCGGCGGCTTGCTCGGCCTGTTCGCGCAGCTTGGCCTGTTCCAGCGCCACGGCTTCCGCTTCCAGGCGGGCACGGGTTTCGAAATCGGCTTGCTGCTCCGCTTCCACGCGGGCCATGGCGATGGCGTGCAATTCGCGGTCGGTCTCAACGCGGCGCTCGGTGGCGGCAATGATCTGCAGATCCGCATCGCGGCGCGCTTGCGCCGAGGTGGCGGCCATGGCTTCGACACGCTCGCGGTGCTGGGCGGCGTCTCGGATTTCCTTTTCGGTTTGCAGGCGCAGGTGCAGCGACTGGGCAGCGCTGCGGTCGGATTCGGCCTTGGCCAGGGCGATCTGCTCCCGCTCCTGCTCCAGGTGAGCCAGCGCGCGGGCCTCTTCCAGTGCACGCACTTCGGCGGCAGCGCGTTTGAAGGCGGCTTCCAGCGCCACCTGGTCGGCGCGCTCGCGCTGGCGGGTCGCCTCCAGGGCTTCGGCTTCGGCTTGCGCCAGTTGTTCGGCGGTCATGCGCGCGGCGTGGGCCTGGCGCTCGCGCTCGCGCGCCATGGCGGCCATGCGGGCGTCGGCGGAGGCCACGCCCACCACTTCCTCGCGGGCGGCCTGCACGGCTGCGGCGCGCTCGGCGGCTTGCAGGCGGGCGTTTTCGGCCTGGGCGGCCAGTTCTTCGGCGGCCTTGCTGGCCAACTCCGTCAGTTTGGCTTCCTCGGCCACTTGTTCGGCGGCGCGGCGGCGGCTTTCTTCCTCGGCTTTGGCGCGCTGTTCGGCGGCCAGGCGGACCTGGATGTCGGCATCGACGCGGGCGCGCAGCTCTGCGGTTTCCTGCTTGACGGCTTCCAGCCGGGCGACGCTGGCCGAGGCGGCAGCGCGCAGGGTGTCCAGGCGTTCCTGGTTGGCTTTGATGGCTTCTTCAGCGGCTTCGGCATTTTGCAGCGCGGCGGCGGCGGCGGCGGATTCGAGGGCGGCGCGGTCTTCTGCCAAGGCGCGGGCGCGGGCTTCGGCGACAGCGCGCGATTCGGCGGCGCACTGGGCTTTGGCCTCGGCTTCGACGCGGGCGATGGCTTCGGTGATGGCTTTCAGCTCGGCTTTCTCATGCTCAGCGCGGTCTTCGGAGGTTGGTGGCAGTTGGGCTTGCATGAGGATCTCGCTTGGCGTTTGGGGTGATGGTGCCATTATCGATGAGACCAGCTGGGGTGAAGCTTGGGAGGAAGGCGGGGAATTCCCGGCAATTCTCGCTTTTAAACCCGGTAAACCTGGGTCAGACCCTCCAGAAGCCGCCGGTCGTAGATCAGACTGGGTCTGCCCCTTGGGTCAGACCCTGGTTTGCCGGGTTTAGACCGGCCACAGCGGCGGCTCGTCCATCAGCGCGATCTGCTCGCGCAATTCGAGGATACGATCCTGCCAATATCGTTGTGTATTAAACCACGGAAAAGCTGCCGGAAACGCCGGATCATCCCACCTGCGCGCCAACCAGGCCGAATAGTGGATAAGCCGCAACGTCCGCAAAGCCTCCACCAGGTACAGCTCGCGCGGATCAAATTCCCGCATATCCTCGTATCCCGCCAGGATATCCCCCATCTGCCGCACCATGTCGCGCCGCTCGCCGGACAGCATCATCCACAAATCCTGCACCGCCGGCCCCATGCGGGCGTCGTCGAAGTCGACGAAGTGCGGCCCCGCATCCGTCCACAAAACATTGCCGCCATGACAATCCCCATGCAGGCGAATCAGCGCAACCTGCCCTGCCCGCTCATAGCAACGGCGCACGCCATCCAGCGCCTGGTCAACCACCGAGCGCCAGGGCGTCACCAGCTCCGGCGGCAGGAAATCATGTGCCAGCAGCCAGTCGCGCGGCTCCTCGCCGAACGACGCCAGATCCAGCGTCGGCCGGGAGGCAAAGGGCTTGGCCGCCCCACAGGCGTGGATACGGCCGATAAAACGGCCAGTCCACTCCAGCACCTTGGGATCGTCCATCTCCGGCGCCCGCCCGCCATGGCGCGGGAAGACGGCAAAGCGGAATCCCTCAAACGCATGCAAGGTTCGCCCGTCGCGGGCCAGGGCCGGCACCGCAGGCACTTCGCGCTCCTGCAACTCCTGCACGAAAGCATGCTCCTCCAGGATCTGCTCATCGGTCCAGCGCCCGGGGCGATAAAACTTGGCCACCACCGGCGGCCCCTCCTCCATGCCCACCTGGTAGACACGGTTCTCATACGAATTCAGCGCCAGCAGGCGGCCATCGCCATACAGGCCGATGCTGGCCAGGGCGTCGAGCACCCGGTCGGGGCTCAAATCTAAGAAAGGATGCGTCATGTTCGCAATTGTAAGGGCCAGGGCGTATACTGTCGCCCTTCGACCCAATATATTGAGCACCAAGCCATGCAACTCGACCAGCCATTGACCGACAAAGAATTCGACGAACTCGATAACTTCCTGCTCAGCGACCAGAGCCCGGAAGACTCCATGACAATGGACCACCTGCATGGCTACCTGACCGCCATCGCCATTGGCCCCGCGCCGATCACCCCGGCCGAATGGCTGCCGAGCATCTGGGGCGAAGACCGCAAGGATGGCCCCAAATTCAAGAATCCAAAGCAGGAAGAGCGCATCTACAACCTGATCACCCGCTTCATGAACGAAGTGCTGGTGACCTTTGAGGTGGCGCCAAAAGAGTTCGAGCCGCTGTTCGTCGAGCATGAACACGAAGGCAAGACCCTGCTGAACGCCGAAGCCTGGTGCTGGGGCTTCTGGGAAGGCATGGAACTGCGCGAAGGTTCCTGGGACGAGATCTGGGACTCCGAAGCAGCCCCGCTGATGCGCCCGATCTACCTGCTTGGCGCCGACGAGATCAAGCCGGAAGAACTGCCGGAAGTGGAAGACCCGGTCAAAGCCCACCAGCTGGCCCTGGACATTGAAGCCAACCTGCCGGCCATCCACAAATGGTGGGTACCACGCCGCAAAACCGGCGTGACCACCGTCAAGCACGAAGAGCCGAAAGTCGGCCGCAACGACGACTGCCCATGCGGCAGCGGCAAGAAGTACAAGAAGTGCCACGGCGCCGAGCAATAAGCGTCACGCCTTCCTGGACAGCCCGCCAAGCGCGGGCTTTTTTACGTATTTACTCTAAATCTGGCGAAGAGCCGCTGCCATAATCGGACTCCTTACGTAAGAGGAGAACCCAATGAGCATCCCAGCGCTGGAAACCGTCACCATCAGCGTAGAAGCGCACATCGCCACCGTGCGGCTGAACCGTCCAGAGAAGATGAACGCCATGAATCTTCAGATGTGGCACGACATCCGCAGCGCCTTCCGCTATGTGGACGACACGCCCGACATCCGGGTCGCGGTGCTGGAAGGCGAAGGCAAGGCATTCACCGCCGGCATCGACCTGCAAATGATGATGGGGCTGGGCCAGCAGATCCAGAGCGACTGTGACGGCCGCATGCGCGAATCCCTGCGCCGCATCATCCTCGACCTGCAGGACACGCTGAGCAGCCTGGAACGCTGCCGCAAGCCTGTACTGGCAGCCGTGCATGGCGCCTGCGTCGGCGGCGGCATCGACCTGATCACCTGCGCCGACATGCGCTATTGCTCGTCCGACGCCTGGTTCACCATCAAGGAAATCGATATCGGCATGACCGCCGACGTGGGCACCCTGCAGCGCCTGCCGCGCCTGATCGGCGAAGGCATGGCGCGCGAACTGGCGTATACCGCACGCAAAGTGGACGCCGCCGAAGCCAGGGAAATCCGCCTGGTCAACCGCGTCTTCGCATCGCCGGAAGCGCTGCGCGAGGGAGTCCGCGCGATTGCCGCAGACATCGCCTCCAAGGCTCCGTTAGCCGTACGCGGTGTCAAAGAAATGATCACCTACGCGCGCGACCACTCGATCGCCGACGGCCTCAATTACAACGCCACCTGGAACGCCGCCATGCTGATGTCGGCCGACCTGCAGGAAGCCATGATGTCCAGCATGGCCAAGCGCGCCCCCGCGTTCAAGGACTAATTGAAAACAGAAGAGCCCGTGTCCCACCTTGGGGTCATACCCGAAATGAGACACGAGCTCATGCGCGAAGCGCCTGAGCTCGTGTCTCATTTCGGGTGTGACCCCATGGTGGGACACGAACTCGGCTGTACTTACTCTGGCGGGCTTAGAGCTTGATGAAGTTCTCGCGGTAGTACTTGAGTTCTTCGATCGATTCGATGATGTCGGCCAGTGCGGTGTGCTTTTGCGCTTTCTTGAAGCCGGCGACCATTTCGGGCTTCCAGCGGCGGCCCAGCTCTTTCAGGGTGGAGACGTCGATATTGCGATAGTGGAAGAACGCTTCCAGCTTCGGCATGTACTTGACCATGAAGCGGCGGTCTTGGCCGATGGTGTTGCCGCACATCGGCGATTTGCCCTTCGGTACCCATTGGCGCATGAAGGCGATGAACTCGGCTTCCGCTGCTTCTTCGCTCACGGTGGAGGCTTTGACGCGGTCGATCAGGCCGGAGCGGCCGTGCGTGCCCTTGTTCCAGGCGTCCATCTTGTCCAGCGTTTCATCCGACTGGTGGATCGCCAGCACGGGGCCTTCTGCCAGCACGTTCAGGTGCATGTCGGTGACGACCATTGCCACTTCGATAATGCGATCGGTTTCAGGCTCCAGGCCGGTCATCTCCATGTCCACCCACACCAGGTTCATCTCATTCGGGCGCTGTGCGGACTCTGGGCTTGCAGGGGTGTCGTTCGCTTGTGACATAATTCTCTCTAAGACAATATAAGGCAGGTTAATCCGCCATTTTCTCACAGGCACAGAATGTATTCACACGCGTTTTCGTATTTGTTCGTTGCATTTTTAGCATTAACCCTGCTGGTGCGCTTCTGGCTCGCCTCTCGCCATATTCGCCATGTGATCCAGAACCGCGCGGCAGTGCCGGCCGATTTCGCGGAAAAAATCCCTCTCGCAGCCCACCAGAAGGCGGCTGACTACACCATCGCCCGCACCAAGCTTGGGCTGGTGAATATGCTGGTGTCGACCGTGGCGCTGGTTGGTTTTACTTTGCTGGGCGGCCTGCAATGGCTGTCGGCGACCGTGTTCAATGCCACCGGCGGCGGCATGACTTACCAGATTGGCCTGATCGTGGCTTTTGCCCTCGTCTCCGGGCTGATCGACCTGCCGCTCGATTACTACCGCCAATTTACGCTGGAAGAGCGCTTTGGCTTCAATAAAATGAGCAAGGGCCTGTTTTTCTTCGACCTGGTCAAGGGCGTCGGCATCGGTGCGGTGATCGGCCTGCCGCTGGTGTGGGTGATCCTGGTTCTGATGCAAAAATCGGGCAGCCTGTGGTGGCTGTATGCCTGGTTGGTGTGGTGCGGTTTCCAGCTGCTGATCATGGCGATTTTCCCGAACTTCATCGCTCCCCTGTTCAATAAATTCACGCCGCTCGCTGACGAGTCGCTGAGGCAGCGCATCGAGGGCCTGATGGCCCGCGTGGGCTTCGCTTCCAAGGGCCTGTTCGTGATGGACGGTTCCAAGCGCAGTGCGCATGGCAATGCTTACTTCTCGGGCTTTGGCGCGGCCAAGCGCATCGTGTTCTATGACACCCTGGTCTCCAGCCTGTCGCCACAGGAAGTCGAGGCGGTGCTGGCGCATGAACTGGGCCACTTCAAGCTGAAACATATCGTCAAGCGCATCGTTGTGATGTTTGCGCTGTCGCTTGGCTTCCTGGCGCTGCTTGGCTACCTGAAAAACCAGCTGTGGTTCTACACCGGCTTGGGCGTGAATCCGATCATCGTGCCTGGCCAGTCCAACGACGCACTGGCGCTGATCCTGTTCATGCTGGTGCTGCCGGTCTTTACCTTCCTGTTTGGTCCATTGACTTCACTCAGCTCGCGCAAGCACGAGTTCGAGGCCGATGCCTTCGCGGCCAAGCATACCGATGCGCGCGACCTGGTGTCGGCGCTGGTCAAGATGTACGAGGACAATGCGTCGACCCTGACGCCTGACCCGCTGCATTCGGCCTTCTACGATTCGCACCCGCCGGCCAGCGTGCGGATTCGCCAACTCAATCTGGCGACAACACCATGAGTGCGCC
Organism: Massilia eburnea; assembly: GCF_009720745.1. Taxonomy (GTDB): domain Bacteria; phylum Pseudomonadota; class Gammaproteobacteria; order Burkholderiales; family Burkholderiaceae_D; genus Rugamonas; species Rugamonas eburnea. Next base: position 457,774 of record NZ_WNKX01000001.1, read on the forward strand.
AATGACAGCGAATATCCACACCGCGGCCGACCTGCGCGCCCTGCGCTGCAGCCACCAGGTGCAGGCCCTGGACGCAGCGGAAGCGCTGCGCCTGGTGCAGCTGCTGGATGGCTGGAGCATGGCCAGCGGCAAACTGGTGAACACCTTCGGCTTCAATAACTACTACGAGACGATGGCTTTCGTGAATGCGCTGGCTTTCATCTCCCACCGCGAGGACCATCACCCCGAGCTGGTGGTGGGCTACAAGACCTGCCAGGTGCGCTACGACACGCATTCGGTGAACGGCTTGTCGGTCAATGATTTCATCTGCGCCGCCAAGGCCGATGCGTTAGGCCAGGCATGAGCAAGGGGACCAAACGCACCGGCACCATCATCGCAGCGCACGGCCGGCACTACCTGGCGGAAGCGGAGGGGCAGCGCCTGCAATGCGTCACGCGCGGCAAGAAGACCAATGTCGCCGTCGGCGATATCGTCGACCTGACCCTGACTTCACCCGACCAGGCAGTGATCGACAAGATCCAGGAGCGCAAGACGCTGCTGTACCGCTCCGACCAGTACAAGTCCAAGCTGCTGGCGGCCAACGTGGACCAGTTGTTCATCGTGGTCGCCACGGAGCCAAGCTTCTCCGACGACCTGGTATCGCGCGCCCTGGTGGCGGCGGAAGCGGCCGGCATCCACGTGCGCCTGCTGCTGAACAAAGTCGACGTGACCGAGATGCTGGAACACGCCCGCAAGCGCCTGCAAGTGTATTCTTCCATGGGCTATGAGGTGCTGGAGGTATCGGCCACCGGCCAGCCCGAACAGACCGGCGCCACGCTGGCGCCGCTCCTGCAAGGTCACTCCTCGATCCTGATCGGCCAGTCCGGCATGGGCAAATCGTCCCTGATCAACATCCTGGTGCCGGATGCCGATATCGCGACGCGCGAAATCAGCGAGGCGCTCGATACCGGCAAGCACACCACCACCTTCACCCGCCTGTACCACGTGGGGCCGGATTCAAGCGTGATCGATTCGCCGGGCTTCCAGGAATTCGGCCTGTACCACCTGAGCGAAGGCATGCTGGAACGGGCCTTCCGCGATTTCCAGCCCTATCTTGGCGGCTGCCGATTCTACAACTGCCGGCATTTGAGCGAGCCGCAATGTGCCGTGCTGGAGGCGGTCAACGAGGGCAAGATCGCGAAAATGCGGCATACCTTGTACGGCCAGTTGCTGCACGAATCCTCGCAGACGCTTTACTGACGGGACGACCATGCAGCAGCTGTTCGCCGATGACAATGCCGTAGCGCAGTGGGAGCTGGAACTCCTGCCATTGCGCGGTATTGAGCGGCTGCCGCTGCTGCTGTCCCTGGCCTGGCACCTGCGCCAGCGCGACGGCAAGCGTGCGCAGGAGCTGGCGCGCAAAGTCAGCGCCCTGTTGCCCTCGGCCCACCTGCCGGACGATGCGCGGGCGTCGATCGAAGCGCGGCTGCAGTTGATCGATGGCGAAATCCGCTGGCTGCTGGGCGAACTTGACGCGGCTTCTTCGCTGGCTTCACGCGCCCTGGAAGTGTTCGAAGCCCAGGGCGACAGCATCGGCCGCGCCGATGCCCACTGGCTCAAAGCCTGGATCTCGGTCGACCGCGGCGACCATGGCCAGCGCGATGCCGAACTGGAAGCCTGCGCCAACGCCGCCCATGCGGCCGGCGACCAGCAGCGCGCCACCATCGCCGATGCGGTGCAGGCGCGCTGGGCCGCGCTGCGCGACCTGCACGCGGCCACCCAGCGCTGGGGCGCCCGCTTCGACCTGGCGGAAGAAGTTCCGCCCGGCGTCGACTGCTGGATCAACGACTTTTTCGGCATCGCCGCCAGCCAGTCCGGCGATATCGGCAATTCCGCCGGCTTCTGGATCCGCAGCTATGAGGCGGCCCTTGAAACGGGCCAGATCCGCGCCGCCGCCACGGCTGCCGCCAATATCGCGGAAAAATTCTCGCACCTGAACGACCATCACTCCGGCCTGGAGTGGATGCAGCGCGCCATGGAACTGGCCAAGCCGACCGGCTGGCCGCGCAGCATCGGCTCCTGCCTGGTCCACACATCCGACATCGTGCGCCGCCTGGGCCGTCTCGACGCGGCCGAAGAATTGCTGCGCGAAGCGCTGGTAATCCTGGCGCCGCAAGCCAACGGCCGCGCCTATGCCATCGCCTTGCAGCACCTGGGCGACCTGTGCCTGGACAAGAAGGATTATGGCGAAGCGCTGGACGCTTTCCAGCGCCTGTCGGAGCGCGCCGAAATCCTGCAGCAGAGCGACTTCAAGATCGTCGCGCTGCGCGGCCAGGCCCACGCCCTGTGCTTCCTGAATCGTTCGCTGGAGGCGCTGGACATGGCGCAACTGGCGGTGGATCGCGCCTCGCGCCATCACAATGCCTTCCACCACGTCGAAGCGCTGCGCGTCCTGGCCCTGATCCATGGCCAGCTGCAGCTGTCGGCGCCGCCCGGCATGGCGGAACCCAACGCCCGCCTGCACTACCTGCACAAGGCTTTGGAAGCGGCGCAGACGATCGAGGGCTACACCGTGCCGGGTGACCTGTACGATGCGCTGGGCGCGGAATACGCGCGCCTGGGCGATTTTGGCCGGGCCTACGAGATGGCCACCGCCGCTAGCGCCGCGCGCGAAAAGACCCACACGCTGGAGGCGACCAGCCGCGCCATCGCCATGCAGGTGCACCACCAGACCGAACAAGCCCGCGCCGAGGGCCTGCACCACCGCGAGCTGGCCATGTCGGAAGCCCGCCGCGCCGAAGTGCTGCAGCAGACCAGCAAACTGCTGGAACGCCTGTCGGCCATCGGCCAGGAAATCACCACCCACCTCGATGCAGGCGCGGTGTTCCAGGCCCTGGACCGGCACACCCACGCCCTGCTCTCGGCCAATACTTTTGCCGTCTACCTGGTCGATCCCTCTGGGCGCCAGCTGGAACGCGCCTTTGGCGTGGAAGCCGGCCAGGCCCTGCCCCGCAACACCATCGCGCTCGACCACCCGACGGCCTACACCGCGCAATGCCTGCGCGAGCGGCGCGAAGTGTACATCGAACATGTCCCGTCCGAACGCGACAACCTGGTCACGCCCGGGACGGCGGCCAGCCGCTGCGCACTGTTCGTGCCGCTGCTGGTGGGTGAACGCGCGCTGGGCGTCATGACGGTACAGGCCATGCACCCCAATGCCTACGGCGAACGCGAACGCCTGATTTTCCGCACGCTCTGCGCTTACGGCGCCATCGCGCTGGACAACGCCCACGCCTATGCCCAGCTGCAGGAGGCGCAGTCGCAGCTGGTGTCGCAGGAAAAGCTGGCGGCCCTGGGCTCGCTGATGGCGGGCGTGGCGCACGAGCTGAATACCCCGATCGGCAACAGCCTGCTGATCGCCAGCACCCTGGAACAGAAGACCAACGCGCTGGAAGAAGCGGTCAACGGACCGGGACTGCGCAAATCCCAGCTGCTGTCCTTCATCGACGATGCACGCAAGGCTTCCACCCTGGTGATGCGCGGCCTGCACAGCGCAGCCGACCTGGTGTCCAGCTTCAAGCAGGTGGCGGTGGACCGCACCACCGAGCAGCGCCGCGTGTTCAACCTGCACCAGGTGACGCATGAAATCGTCGCCACCGTGATGAACCGCATCCGCAAGGACTACCACCATCTCGAATTCGAGGTGCCGGAGACGATCACCCTGGACAGCTATCCCGGCCCCTTCGGCCAGGTGATCACGAACTTGATCAACAACGCCCTGCTGCACGGTTTCGACGGCCGGCAGGATGGCCAGATGCGCCTGGTGGCCAGTACCCCGGTGGAGGGCCGCGTGCTGATAACATTCAGCGACAACGGCGAAGGCATAGCGCCGGAGAACCAGTCGCGCATCTTTGACCCCTTTTTCACCACCAAACTGGGACAAGGCGGCTCGGGGCTGGGCTTGTCAATCAGTTATAACATCGTTACTTCCCTCTTGGGCGGCCAGATCGCCGTCAGCAGCAGCGACGCCGGCACCACGTTCACGCTGGACCTGCCGTTACTGGCCCCGCGCCACGACCCCGAACGCCCGGCCACGATTTATTGAAATGCCCGTATAATCTTTAGTCCACCGCAGCAAATCCAAGCAAAGATGTCTATACCACCTAAAAGCATCAAGCATTACCTCCAGTTCAATGACCTGACCCTGGAGGAATACGAATATGTGATCGCGCGCGCCGCGGAAATCAAGCGCAAGTTCAAAGCCTACGAGATTTACCATCCGCTGATCGACCGCACCCTGGTCATGGTGTTCGACAAGAATTCGACCCGTACCCGCCTCTCCTTCGAGGCCGGCATGCACCAGTTGGGCGGCGCCGCCATCTACCTGAATACCCGCGATTCCCAACTGGGCCGCGGCGAGCCGGTGGAAGACGCCGGCCAGGTGATGTCCCGCATGTGCGACATCATCATGGTCCGTACCTTCGGCCAGGACATCATCGAGCGTTTCGCTGCCCATTCGCGCGTGCCGGTGATTAACGGCCTGACCAACGAACACCATCCGTGCCAGGTATTTGCCGACATCTTCACCTATATCGAGCATCGCGGTTCGATCAAGGGCAAGGTCGTGGCCTGGGTCGGTGACGCCAACAATATGCTGTACTCCTGGCTGCAGGCGGCCGAAGTGTTCGGCTTCCACGTCAATGTCTCCACGCCGCACGGCTACGACATGGACATGTCGCTGGTATCGACCGACCGCTTCACCTTCTTCGCCAACCCGTCCGACGCCTGCGAAGGCGCAGACCTGGTCAACACCGACGTCTGGACTTCGATGGGCTACGAAGAGGAAAACGCCGCCCGCCTGAAGGCCTTCGACGGCTGGATCGTCGATGCCGCCAAGATGTCCCGCGCCAAGCCGGACGCCCTGTTCATGCACTGCCTGCCGGCCCACCGCGGCGAGGAAGTCTCCGCTGAAGTCATCGACGGCCCGCAATCCGTGGTCTGGGATGAAGCCGAGAACCGCCTGCACGTGCAAAAGGCCCTGATCGAATACCTCTTGCTCGGCAAGATCGACACCGAAAACCCAACTGACTGAGAAAACCATGAGTGACGTTAAAAAAGTAGTCCTCGCCTACTCCGGCGGCCTGGACACCTCCGTGATCCTGAAATGGCTGCAGGATAACTACAAGTGCGAGATCGTGACCTTCACCGCCGACCTGGGCCAGGGTGAAGAGCTGGAACCGGCACGCGCCAAGGCGCTGAAGTTCGGCATCAAGCCAGAAAACATCTTCATCGACGACGTACGCGAAGAATTCGTGCGCGATTTCGTCTTTCCTATGTTCCGCGCCAACACCGTGTACGAAGGCGAATACCTGCTGGGCACCTCGATCGCACGCCCTCTGATCGCCAAGCGCCTGATCGAAATCGCCAACCAGACCGGCGCCGACGCCATCTCGCACGGCGCCACCGGCAAGGGCAACGACCAGGTTCGCTTCGAACTGGGCGCCTATGCACTGAAGCCTGGCGTGCGCGTGATCGCTCCGTGGCGTGAATGGGACCTGCTGTCGCGCGAAAAGCTGCTGAAATACGCGGAAGACGCCGGCATCGACATCGACATGAAGCACAAGAACGGCGGCGCGCCATACTCGATGGACGCCAACCTGCTGCACATCTCCTTCGAAGGCCGCCACCTGGAAAACCCGAGCGCCGAAGCCGAAGAATCGATGTGGCGCTGGACCGTCAGCCCGGAAGCTGCACCGGACCAGCCGGAATACCTGGATGTCGAATTCGAAAAAGGCGACATCGTGGCCCTGAACGGCAAGCGCATGTCCCCTGCCACCGTCCTGGCTGAACTGAACCGCCTGGGCGGCAAGCACGGCATCGGCCGCCTGGACCTGGTGGAAAACCGCTACGTCGGCATGAAGTCGCGCGGCTGCTACGAAACCCCTGGCGGCACCATCATGCTGAAGGCGCACCGCGCCATCGAGTCGATCACCCTGGACCGCGAAGTGGCCCACCTGAAGGACGACCTGATGCCACGCTACGCTTCCCTGATTTACAACGGCTACTGGTGGGCGCCGGAGCGCGTTGCGCTGCAAACCCTGATCGACCACACCCAGGCAACCGTGAACGGCTGGGTGCGCGTCAAGCTGTACAAGGGCAATGTGATCGTGGTGGCACGCGATTCGAAGACCGATTCGCTGTTTGACCAGACCATCGCCACCTTCGACGAAGACGGCGGCGCCTACAACCAGGCCGACGCCGGCGGCTTCATCAAGCTGAACGCGCTGCGCATGCGCATCGCCGCCAACGCACGCAATAAGCGCGGCCAGTAATCACTGTCCCCGCTCCCCTATGACGGGCCGCTTTGCGCGGCCCGTTTTTTTTGCTACATTGCCTTGGAAGAAAGCCCGATCCCCTGTGGAGACCACCGCATGAACAATTTGAGCATCAAGAAAAAACTATATATCGGCTTCGGCGCCATAGTGGCAATCATCTTGCTACTGCTGATTTCAGCCTACAATAATTTCGCCAGCCTGACCGATGCCAACAAATGGGACAAGCACACCATGGAAGTGCTGGTGGAGTTAGACCGGGTCAATAGCGCATCTCTGCAGATCCAGGTCGATGCCCGCGGCTACATCCTGACCGGCAGCGAAGCCAATATCGCCAGCGAGCGCGATAACGTGGAGGTGCTCAGGCAGCATATGGCCAAGGCCGTGCAACTGACAGCCGACAACCCGCAACAGAATGAGCGCCTGAAGCGCGCACAGGCTTTGCTGGCCACCTGGGCCGACGTCAATATTCGCCGCCAGATCGACAAGCGCCGCGCGCTGAGCGATGCGAAGAACGCCGCAGAAATCCTGGGGCAATCTTCCGAGCTGAAGGAGGCCGGGGCCATTGTCAGCAGCGCGCGCGAACTTTTGGACCAGGCGGGCGAAGAGGAACGCCGCCTGCTGGGGGAGCGAAACGCCAAGTCGGCAGACCTGCACAATAACCAGAATAACCTCTTGCTGGGTGGCGGCGTCGTCGTAGTCGTGCTGTCGCTGCTCGTCGCCTACCTGCTGGCGCGCGCGATAGTGGCGCCGCTGTCCAACTTGACGGCCGCCTTGACCCGACTGGGAGCCGGCGACCAGGCCGCACGCATCAGCGTGATTTCCGGAGATGAACTGGGCAAGGTCAGCGCCGATTTCAATATGATGGCCCAGCAAATCCAGGATGCGGCGATGCGCGAGCAGGAGCTGACCAACCAGTTGCGCTCCAAGGTCGACGCGCTCTTGCAGACAGTGTCGCGTGCAGCCAGCGGCGACATGACCGGCAAGGTCTCCGTCACCGGCGACGACGCCATCGGCCAGCTGGGCGAGGGCCTGCAGCGAATGTTCGACAACCTGCGCTCGCTGCTGACCAATGTGCAGAAGGCCGGCATCCAGGTCACCACCTCGGCGACCGAGATTGCCGCTTCGGCCAAGCAGCAGGAGGCGACGGGCGTGGAGCAGGCGCAGACTTCCGTTGAAGTCCTGAGCACCACCAAGGAAATCTCGTCGAATACTTCGCAGCTCTTGAAAACCATGGAGGATGCGACCGCGGTGGCGGACTACACCACCAGCGCCACGTCCGAAGCCCAGGGCAACCTGCGCCGCATGGACCAGACCATGCAGAACATGGTCAACGCCACCGACTCGATCAATGCCAAGCTGGCGGCCCTTTCGGAAAAGGCGTCCAATATCAACTCCGTGCTGACTACCATCACCAAGGTGGCCGACCAGACCAATATCCTGTCGCTGAACGCCGCCATCGAGGCGGAAAAAGCCGGCGAAGCAGGCCGCGGCTTCTCGGTGGTGGCGACCGAAATCCGCCGCCTGGCCGACCAGACTTCGGTCTCCACCTGGGACATCGAGCAGATGCTGAAGGAAATGCAGTCCGCAGTGTCGGCCAGCGTAATGGGCATGGACAAGTTCTCCGAAGAGATCCGCCGCAGCGTGGGCGAAGTACGCCAGGTCACCGACCAGCTGTCGGGCGTGATGGACCAGGTGCAGAAACTGGCGCCGCAGTTCGACGCCGTCCTGCAAGGCATGCAGGCGCAGGCAGTGGGCGCGCAGCAGATCACCGAGACCATGATGCAGCTGAACGATGCCACCCAGCAGACCGTCGAATCGCTGAAGGCCACCAGCGAAGCGGTGCACCAGCTGCAGTATGCGGCGGGCGACCTGCAAACCAGCGTGGCCACTTTCGCCGTCAACGCATGAAGGTACTGGTCTTCCACATTGGCGCCGACCGCTATGGCTTGCCCTTGCGGCAGGTGCGGCGCGTGCTGCCCTTGCTGGAGCTGACGGCCATTCCGCTGGCGCCGGACAGCGTGGCGGGCCTGATGAATTTGCACGGCGATCCGGTGCCGGTGATCGACCTGTCGCGCAGCGGCGGCGGTGCCCCGGCGCGCCAGCACTTCGATACGCGCATCGTGGTCGCCGATTACACGGCACCCGGCGGCGAGGTGCACGCATTGGGCTTGATGGCCGAGCGCGTGCAAGGCGTGCAGGAGCTGGCGCAGCACGAGCTGGCGCCAAGCGGCGTCCAGGCCGCCCCCTTCCTCGGGCAGGTTGCCGCCGACGCGCAAGGCATGGTGCAGCTGGTGGAAGTCGACGCCCTGCTGCCGGCGGAATTGCGGGCGCGCCTGTTCCCGGCGGAGGCTGAGACGCAATGAAAGTACTCTCCACACTGCGCCGCCTGACCGGCATGAACCTGGCCCGCAGCACGGTGGAACAGGCGGTGCAGCGGCGCATGGCGGCAACCGGGGAAACCGTACGCAAGACCTATGCCGATACGCTGGACGAGACGGAACTGCGCGAACTGGTCGAACTGGTGGTGGTGCCCGAGTCGTGGCTGTTCCGTGATCCGCAGGCGTTTGCCGTGGCGACGGAACACGTCCGCCGCCGGCTGGCCGAGGGTGCGAAGATTGTGCGCATCCTGTCCGTGCCCTGTGCCGGCGGGGAAGAACCTTACTCCATGGCCATGGCCCTGTGCGACGCGGGCGTCAAACCGCAGAATTTCATGATCGACGCGGTCGACATCAGCGCTGCCTGCATCGCCCGCGCCCAAGCCGGTGTATTCGGGCGCAACGCGTTCCGCGGCAAGGAACTATCGTTCCGCGAGCGCTATTTCACGGCTGCCGGCAATGACGAATACCGCATCAATGAAGCGCTGCGTGCGCGCATCCGCTTCAGCCAGGGCAGCATCCTCGAAGGCTCGCTCGGCACGGCGCAACAGTATGACGTGGTATTTTGCCGCAACCTGCTGATTTATTTCGACGATCCGACCACTGCCGCCGCCATCGAACGCCTGGCCGCACACCTGGCGAGCGACGGCATGCTGCTGGCCGGTTATGCAGAGGTGCCATCTTTTGTTCGCAACGGCTTCTCGGCGCTGCCGCACCGCCAGGCGTTTGCGCTGCGCAAGGACGTCAAACTCGCCGGTGCGCCCGCGCGTGCCGCCCTGCCCGCCCGTACGACGCCCCCCGCCGGCACGTCCGGCGCTGCCGCCACGCCGCGTGGTCGCGAAGCCAGCCTGCCAGGCGCTTTCGCCGCTGCCGCCGCGTCGCCCCGCAAAGCTCCCGCCCCGCGTGCGTCGCTGGCATCGGGAATCGGCGCGCAGGCCGCTACCTCGCCCGCTACCGCGGCAGGCCGCACGGGGCGACCGCCTCATGCTGGCAAGCCTGCCGCCAGCGCCCCGGTACCGCCCCCGATGGCCGCCGGCGGCGACGAAACCCTGCTGGCTCATGCCCGCCGGTTGGCCGACGCGGGCAAGCTGGCGGAAGCCGCATCCGCCTGCCGCGAATTCCTCGCGCAGCAGCCCGATTCGGCCGAAGCCTACTTCATCCTCGGCCTGCTGGCCGAAGCCTCGAGCAAGCCAGCCGACGCCGAAGCGCAGTTGAAACGCTGCCTTTACCTGCAGCCCGACCACTACGAAGCGCTATGCCATCTGGCTCTGCTGCAGGAGCAAGGCGGCAACCGCAGCGCCGCCGCCACGCTGAAGGCGCGGGCCGCGCGCGCCTTCCAGCGCCAGCAGCCACAGTGATAGCGGACGACGACAATGACTGACCAAACACAAGACATGGACGCCTGCTGGGGCCGCATCGGCGTCGCCGGCGACCATAGCTGCGAAATCCTCGACAAGGCCGTCCACTGCCGCAATTGCGAGGTATACGCCGGCGCCGCCATGCGCAACCTGCAGCGCCCCGTCAACCAGGGCTACCTGCGCGAATGGGCCGAACATTTCCGGGCCCCGCGGGACGAAGGCGTGCGCCACGACAGTTCCTGCGTCGCCTTTCGCATCGGCCGCGAGTGGCTCGCCCTGCCAACCCATATGTTCCAGCAGATCGCCCCCAAAGCCATCCCGCACCGCCTGCCGCACCGCAGCGCGCGCGGCTTGCGCGGCGTGGTGAATGCCGGCGGCAAGCTGTATCCCTGCATCTCCCTGGCCGACCTGCTGGGCATCGACGAAGCCGGCGGCGAAGCGCGCGCCGGCCGCCACACCTTCGCCCGCATGCTGCTGGTGCAATGGGAGCAGCAGACCTACGCCCTTCCGGTAGCGGAACTGCACGGCATCATCCGCTACGCCGCCGACGCGCTGAAACCGCCCGCCGCCACCATCAACAAGGGCATCGAACGCTACCTGGCCGGCGTGCTGCCGCATGAGGAGATGCAGGTAGGCTGCCTGGACGACAGCCTGCTCGGCTACCAACTCGCGAGGACGCTGCGATGAGCGACAAGAAGGATGACCTGAGCCAGTTCTCCATGCTGGACCTGTTTCGCATGGAAGCGGACAGCCAGACCCAGATCCTGACCGACGGCCTGCTGGCCTTTGAGCGCCGCAACGACCCGGCTGCCGTGGAATCGATGATGCGGGCCGCGCATTCGATCAAGGGCGCCGCCTCGATCGTCGGCCTGGAGATGGTGGTGCAGCTGGCGCACGGCATGGAGGACGCCTTCATCGCCGCCCAGGCGGGCAAGTTGAAACTCACGCCGAACCGCGTGGACGCGTTGCTGGCAGCAGTGGACCTGATCGTACAATGCTCGCGCGTCAATGGCGACCTGAATGCCTGGCTGGCGGCCAACGGCGCGCAGGTCAGCAAGACCATGAACGAAGTGCAAAGCATCGCCTTCCTGCCGGAGCCGGTCATGCTGGCGCCAGCCCCGGCGCCATCGCCGGCCGCTACGCCGCCGGCACTCGTCCCAACCGGCAACGACGCCGACGCGCCCGCTGCGGCAGCCGAAGTTGTGCCCGAGCAGCCGGTCCCCGGCCGCACGCTGCCGCCGATGAAATCCGCGCAAAACTTCGACCGCCTGCTTGCGCTGGCCAGCGAAGCGCGCATCAACGCCCACCAGTTGCATCCCCTGATCCAGGGCATGCAGCGCTACAAGCGCAACCAGGCCGCCCTGTTCGCGGTGCTGGAAGAAGTGATGGAAGCCGCCTCCCGCACCAGCGACCCGGCGCTGAAAGAAAAGGCGCTGCTGTCAATTCAGAAAAGCCAGCCGCTCAAGCAGTTCATGCTCGAGCACATCACCGACATGGAAAACTATGAGCGGCGCCTGCTGACCGGCAGCGAGAACATGGTCGAGGAAGTGCTGGCACTGCGCATGCGGCCATTCCGCGACGGCATCCAGCACTTCCCGCGCATGGTGCGCGACCTGGCGCGCAGCCTTGGCAAGGATGTCGTGCTGCGCGTCGAAGGCGAAGACACCCTGGTCGACCGCGACATCCTGCTGCGCATTGAGAGCCCGCTGAACCACATGCTGCGCAACGCCGTCGACCACGGCATGGAGAGCGCCGGAGAAAGGCTGGCCGCAGGCAAGCCCGCCACCGGCACCATCGTCATGGAAGCGCGCCACCGCGCCGGCATGCTGAATATCGAGATCAGCGACGACGGCCGCGGGGTCGATCCCGAAAAAATCCGCCGCACCGTGATCGAGCGCAAGATGGCCAGCGAACAGATGGTGGCCGCCATGTCGCAGCCGGAGCTGATGGAGTTCCTGTTCCTGCCCGCCTTCAGCCTGAAGGGCGGCATCACCGAGATCTCCGGCCGCGGCGTAGGCCTGGATATCGTGCACGACACCATCCGCCAGCAAAACGGCACGGTGCGCATCGAGTCCGAACTTGGCAAAGGCTTTCGCACTTCGATCACCCTGCCACTGACGCAATCGATCGTGCGCGCCCTGGTGGTGGACGTCAAAGGCGAGGCTTACGCCGTCCCCATCGTCAAGGTGGAACGCATCATCAAGGTGCCGCAGGACGCCGTGCACACCCTGGAAAACAAGCAGTTTTTCGACCACGACGGCGAGCACCTCGGCCTGGTCGCTGCCGCCCAGGTGCTGGAACTGGGCGACATGGAGCATGCCGACGAATTGTCCGTGGTCGTCATCGGCGGCAACGCCAGGCGCTACGCCCTGGTGGTGGACAAGATTCGCGGCGAGGAAAGCCTGGCCGTACAAGCCATCGACCCGGTATTCGGGAAAATGCGCGACATCTCCGCCGCCGCCCTGCTGGACGATGGCGAGCCTGTGCTGATCCTGGACGTGCCCGACCTGTTGCTTTCCATTGAAAAGCTGCTGGAAGAAGGCGGCCTGCACCAACTTGCGCACGCAGACCATGCCGGACGGCGTAGAATGAAACGCATCCTTGTCGTGGACGATTCGCTCACGGTGCGCGAAATGGAGCGCAAATTGCTGGCCGGGCGCGGTTTTGAAGTGGACATCGCGGTCGACGGCATCGACGGCTGGAACGTGGTGCGCAGCGGCGACTACGACCTGGTCATCACCGACGTCGACATGCCGCGCATGGATGGCATAGAACTGGTCAACCTGATCAAGAAGGACCTGCACTTGCACAAACTGCCCGTGATGATCGTGTCCTACAAAGACCGGCCGGAAGACCGCGCACGCGGTTTGGCCGCAGGGGCCGACTATTACCTGACCAAGGGCAGCTTCCACGACGAGACGCTGCTTGACGCGGTATCCGACCTGATAGGCGACGCCTACCGATGAGGATCGCCATCGCCAACGATGTCCCGATGGCGGCCGAAGCGCTGCGGCGCGTGATCGCCAGCACGCAGGAACACCAGCTGGCCTGGATCGCCCGCACCGGACTGGAAGCGGTGCAAAAATGCTGCATCGACCGGCCTGACCTGATCCTGATGGACCTGAACATGCCCGAGCTGGACGGGGTAGAGGCGACGCGCCGCATCATGGAAGAATGCCCCTGCGCCATCCTGGTGGTGACAGGGCGCCCGCAGGACAACGTCAACCAGGTCTTCCGCGCCCTGGGCGCCGGCGCGCTGGACGTGACGGCGACCCCGGTGCTGCAAGGGCAGCAAGGCGGCGACGCCGAGCTTCTGCACAAGATCAAGACCATGGACAAGCTGATACGCCACAGCGGCGGCAGCCAGTCCATGTCGCCGCGCCGCAACGTCTCGCTACCCGAACCGCGCGAAGGCGTGATCGACACCCTGGTGGCCATTGGCGCCTCCACCGGAGGACCGATGGCTGTGGCGCGCATCCTCGCCGGCTGGACACCGCCGCCCAATTGCGCCGTGGTGGTGGTCCAGCACATCGACGAAAACTTCGCCGACCACTTTGCCAAATGGCTTTCCGAACAGCTGGCCGTACCGGTGCGCGCAATTGAGAACCGCACTTTGTTGCAAGGAGGTATAGTCATGGTCGCAAAAAGCAACGACCACCTCGTACTGGATGAAAAATACCAACTAGGTTACGATGCCAACCCAAAGGATTATGCATACCGGCCTTCGGTTGACGTGTTTTTCAACTGCGTGGCCCAGCACTGGAAAGGCGATGCGGTCGGCGTGCTGCTGACCGGCATGGGGCGCGATGGCGCCGAAGGCCTTCTGGCAATGCGCCGCGCGGGCAAGCACACCATCGCCCAGGACCAGGCCAGTTGCGCGGTCTATGGCATGCCGCGCGCCGCGGTGGAGCTGGATGCGGCGCAAACTATCCTGCCTCTCGAAAAGATCGGCCCATTCCTGCGCAGCACGATCGGAGGCAAACTGATTTAAAGGAAAGCGATGTCGTACGACCTCACCTTGAACCCGGATACCGAACCAAGCCTGACCAACTTCAAGGTACGCGTGCTGCTGGTGGACGACCAGTTGATCATCGTGGAAGCCGTGCGGCGCATGCTGGCCGACCAGGAAGATATCGAATTCCACTTCACCACCGACGCACGCGAAGCCATCGCCTGCGCCAACGCGCTGCAGCCTACCGTCATCCTGCAGGACCTGGTGATGCCGGAAGTGGACGGCTTTGAGCTGATCCGCCGCTTCCGCAACGAAGAAATGCTGGCCCATGTGCCGATCATCGTGCTGTCCGCCCGCGAAGACCCCAAGCTGAAGGCCCACGGATTTGCCGTCGGCGCCAACGACTACCTGGTCAAGCTGCCGGACAAGCTGGAACTGCTGGCGCGCGTGCGCCACCACTCCAACGCCCACATCCACCGCCTGCAACGCGACCAGGCCTTCCGCTTCCTGCGCGAGAGCCAGCAGAAGCTGGCCGCCGCCAATGTGGAGCTGCAAAAGCTGGCCGCCCTCGACCCGCTGACCGGCATCGCCAACCGCCGCCGCTTCGACGAGACCCTGGTGCTGGAATGGCAGCGCGGACAGCGCGACAAGACCCCGCTGTCGCTGCTGATGGTCGACGTCGACCACTTCAAGCACTACAACGACAGCTACGGCCACCCCGCCGGCGACCTGGCCCTGAAGAAGGTCGCCGCGGTCCTGACCGAAAACCTGAAGCGGCCGGCCGACCTGGTCACGCGCTACGGCGGCGAAGAATTCGCCATCATCCTGCCGGAAACCGACAGCGACGGCGCCATGAGCGTGGCCAAGGACTGCCTGCGCCACCTGTCGAACCTGGGAATCGAAAACACCAGGGCAACGCCCAACGGGCTGCTGACGATGTCGATCGGGGTGCACACCGTCGTGCCGCATAAACCGCTGACCTGGCAGGAACTGGTCGCCGCCGCCGACCGCGCTCTCTACGCCGCCAAGGCCGAAGGCCGCAACCGCGTCATCCAAGCATCGTGAAAGCCGGGGGCGAAAAAAGGGGACGTACCCCTTTAAATGGAGAATTACCCATTTAAAGGGGTACGTCCCCTTTTTCCGCCCCCGGCATTTAAATGAATACTGGCTCCGGCTCGAGCATGACGCCGTAGCGGGCGCAGACGTCGGCCTGGATGGCGGCCGCCAGCGCTTGCACTTCGGCGCCGCTGGCGCCGCCGTTATTCACCAGCACCAGCGCCTGTTTCGGATAGACGCCGGCGGCGCCCATACTGCGCCCTTTCCAGCCGCATTGGTCGATCAGCCAGCCTGCCGCCAGTTTTTCGCTGCCGTCGGGCTGGCGGTGATGCACCAGCGTCGGGAACTGCTCGAGCAGCGCAGCGCACTGCTCGGCGCTGACCACAGGATTCTTGAAGAAGCTGCCGGCATTGCCGATCTGCGCGGGATCCGGCAGCTTGCGGCGGCGAATGGCGATGACGGTGTCGGCCACTTGCTGCGGCGTCGGGGCGGCGATGCCCTGCTCCGCGACGGCGTTGGCCAGTTCCGCATAGCGCAAATTCGGCTGCCAGGCGCGCGGCAGGGCGAAACTGACGTCCAGGATGATCAGCTCCCGCCCTTCGTGCTTGAATACGCTGTCGCGGTAGGCGAAACGGCAAGCGGCGCCGTCCATCACGCGCACTTCGCCGGTAGCGGGATCGAACGCGCTCAGCGAGAGGAAATAGTCCTTGGTTTCCGCCCCATACGCCCCAATATTCTGGATCGGTGCTGCGCCCACGGTGCCGGGGATCAGCGACAGGTTTTCCAGCCCGCCCACGCCTTGCGCCAGCGTCCACTGCACGAAGTCGTGCCAGGTTTCGCCGGCGGCGGCGCGCACGTGGTGGTGGGTCGCGGTGCCGGCCAGGATTTCGCGGCCTTCCAGCGCGATGTGCAGCACCAGGCCCGGGAAGTCGCGCGTCAGCAGCAGGTTGCTGCCGCCGCCGAGCACCAGGCGCGGCATGGCGGCCAGCTGCGCATCGGCCAGGGCGGCGCGCAAGTCGTCCACCGATGTCACGCGCAGGTAATGTTTGGCGCGTACATCAATACGGAAGGTATTTAAATGCTTTAGTGGGTGGTCGTGCTGGAGAATTTCGGGGAAAGGCATGGGCAGATCAAGTTTTTGCTCGATTATAGTGCAATTATGACAAAAACGACCGAGCGTTCGCTTGTTTGTCCGTTAAAATGTCGCTTCTTTTGAGTCCGCCCTCTGGGCGGTTGCTTCATTGTAAAGGAAAGAATATGCCATCGTTTGACGTAGTATCCGAAGCGGACATGTTCGAGGTGCGCAACGCCGTCGACCAAAGCAACAAGGAAATCTCGACCCGCTTCGACTTCAAGGGCAGCGATGCGCGCGTTGAACAAAAAGAAAACGACCTGACGGCATTTGCCGATTCGGAGTTCCAGCTTGGCCAGGTGCGCGATGTGCTGACCAACAAGCTGGCCAAACGCAAGGTCGACGTGCGCTTCCTCGACGAAGGCAAGGTAGAGAAAATTGGTGGGGACAAAGTCAAGCAGGTCATCAAGGTGAAAAACGGTCTCGATTCCGATACCGCGAAAAAGATCACCAAGGTTATCAAGGAAAGCAAGATGAAGGTCCAGGCCAGCATCCAGGGCGAGTCGGTGCGCGTGAGCGGCGCCAAGCGCGACGACCTGCAGGCTGCGATGCAGCTGCTGCGTAAGGACGTGCCGGACACGCCACTGGAATTCAATAATTTCCGCGATTGATCGAAGGACTGTAATGAAACGTGTTGACGATTTCCGCCTCAAGTTTGGCGACAAAGAGTATGTGCCAATCATGATCGGCGGGATGGGCGTGGACATTTCCACGACCGAACTGGCGCTGGAAGCGGCGCGCCTTGGCGGCATCGGCCATATTTCCGATGCGATGGTGGAGGATGTCTCGGACCGCAAGTTCGACACCACTTTCGTCAAGGACAAGACCAAGCTGTATAAGCACAACATCAATAATATGGACAAGTCCGAGGTGCAGTTCGACCTCGGCCGCCTGGCTGAAGCACAGCGCCGCCACATCGGCGACACCATGCAGCGCAAGGAAGGCCCTGGCCTGATCTTCGTAAACTGCATGGAAAAGCTGACCATGAACGGTCCGAAGGAAACCCTGCGCACCCGCCTGAACGCGGCGCTGGACGCTGGCATCGACGGCATCACCCTGTCGGCCGGCCTGCACTTCGGTTCCTTCGCGCTGATGGCCGACCATCCGCGCTTCCGCGAGGCGAAGCTGGGCATCATCGTGTCCTCCGTGCGCGCGCTGCAGATCTTCCTGCGCAAGAACCAGAAGCTGAACCGCCTGCCCGACTACGTGATCGTGGAAGGCCCGCTGGCCGGCGGCCACCTGGGCTTCGGGCTGGAAGACTGGAAGGAATTCGACCTGCACCAGATCGTGCAGGAGATCCTGGACTACATGAAGGCGGAAAACCTGGACGTGCCAGTGATCGCCGCTGGCGGCGTGTTCACCGGCAGCGACGCTGTGTCCTTCCTGGAAATGGGCGCGGCCGGCGTGCAGGTGGCGACCCGCTTTACCGTGACCAAGGAATGCGGCCTGCCTGACGATGTGAAGCAGGAATACTTCAAGGCGACCGAGGACGACGTGATCGTCAATGGCATTTCGCCTACCGGTTATCCGATGCGCATGCTGAAGAGCACTCCAGCGATCGGCGCCGGCATCCGTCCCGGCTGCGAATCCTACGGCTACCTGCTCGATGCGACCGGCAACTGTGCTTACATCAATTCGTATAATCGCGAAGTGGTGGCGAACGGCGGCAGCGACAAGGGCATCAAGGTGATGGACAAGACTTGCCTGTGCACCCACATGCGCAACTTCAACTGCTGGACTTGCGGTCATTACACCTACCGCCTGAAGGACACTTCATTCAAGAAGCCGGATGGTTCCTACCAGCTGCTGACGGCGGAACATGTGTTCAAGGACTACCAGTTCTCGACCGATAATTCTATAGCTTTACCTGAGAAAGAGTTCTAATACAGCTTGCCAAAACCCGGTACGGCGGGGTCAGACCCTTGGGTCTGACCCAGGTTTACCGGGTTAATCAGCCCTCTTTGTTGATGCGCACGATCAAAGCGCCCAACACCTCCTCCGCCATCTCATTCTCCACCTGGCAAGTGCCGGCATTCTCATGCCCGCCGCCGCCGTATTCCAGCATCAGCGCACCGATATTGGTCTTCGAGGACCGATTCAGGATCGACTTACCCGTGGCGAACACGGTATTCTGGTTCTTCAGCCCCCACAGCACGTGGATCGAGATATTCTGCTCAGGGTACAGGGCATATATGACGAAGCGATTACCCGCATAAATCGTCTCCTCGTTGCGCAAGTCCAGCACCACCAGGTTCTTGTGCACCGTCGAACAACGGCGGATCTGCTCCTTGCACTTCTCCGCATGGTCGTGATACAGGTCGCTGCGTTCTTTCACGTCAGGCAGCGCCATGATTTCATCAATCGTGTGCGAGCGGCAGTAGTCGATCAAATCCATCATCAGGTTGTAATTCGAGATGCGGAAGTCGCGGAAGCGCCCCAGCCCCGTGCGCGCGTCCATCAGGAAGTTCAGCAGGTCCCAGCCCTTGGGATTCAGCACCTCGTCACGGTTGAACTGCGCCGAATCGCCTTTGTCCACCGCCAGCATCATGTCGTTCCAGGCTGAGGGGAACTTGTTGCCGCCGCCGTAGTAGTCATACACCACGCGTGCGGCTGACGGCGCATTGGGATCGATGACGTGGTTCTGGCGGTCGCCCGTATTGCGGATGGTCTCGGACAGGTGGTGGTCGAACGCCAGGTGGGCGCCCGCTACATAAGGAAGGTTGGTGGTGATATCGCGGCTGGTAATGGCGATTTTCCCGTCCTGCATGTCCTTCGGGTGCACGAACAGGATCTCGTCGATCAAGTCCAGGTGCTTGAGCAGCACCGCGCACACCAGGCCATCAAAATCACTGCGGGTAACTAGGCGGAACTTCATGGAAGGCACCCCTATCGCTGATGAATTGGAGACCCATAGTACCGTGAAGTTTCAAAGCCTGTCGAGACGCCCCGCAAAGTCTTGTGCCCGCAATTGCGCAACCACATAGTCGACGAAAGCCCGGGTCTTGGCCGGCAACAGCTTCTTGCTCGAATAGTAGATCGACAGGGGCCCGACCTCGGCATGCCAGTCCGGCAGCAGGCGCACCAGCTGCCCCGATTCCAGCAGCGGCGCCGCGTGTGGTCCGGGCAGCAGCGCCACGCCCAGTCCCATGCAGGCCGCCTGCGCCATCGCTTCCGGATCGTCGAAGGTGGCGACGGGGCGAAACTCAGCCACAGCCTCCTCGCCGGCGGCATTGCGCAGCAGGTAGTCGCGCAGGCGTCCGCTCTCGGCCGAGCGGCGCGCAATGCCTTCCCAGCCCGCTAGCTCGGACGGGTGGCGCGGCAGTTGGCGCCCCGCCAGGTAGGAAGGCGCCGCCGTGACCAGGACCCATGGCCGCCCCAGCTCGCGCGCCACCACGCCTGGCGCCAGGTCGATGCCGCCGCCAATGGCGACGTCATAGCCCTCCCCGATCAGGTCTACCACGCGGTTGTCGAAGCGCCAGTCGTGCTGTACGCCCGGATAGCGCTGCAGGAAGCCTTTCAGCAAGGGCAGGATATACATGCGCCCCACGCCATGCGCCAGCGCCACCTTGAGCGTCCCGGCCGGCTCTCCAGCGCCTTGCGCAGCGTCGGCGATGGCGCCTTGCAGCTCGGTGAGCGGACCGCGCACCTGCTGCAGCAAGCGTTCGCCGGCTTCGGTCAGCGCCAGCCGGCGCGTGCTGCGCTGGAACAGGCGCACGCCGAGGCGGCCTTCCAACCGCGCCACGTTCTTGCTGACGGCGGCCGGGGTCAGGCCCAGGCGGCGCGCCGCCTCCGAGAAGCCGGCGCATTCGGCGCTCTGCAGGAAGGCTTCGAGCAGGTTCAATGGCTCCATTTGATACCTTTGGTTGAAAGTGATAGCTAATATTACCAGCTAGTCGCATCGCAATGCGTGAACCATACTGGCTTCATCCCAACCAAACTTGTAGGAGCAAATCATGAGCAAAATCGCATTCGTTACCGGTGGTTCCCGCGGCATCGGCGCCGCCATCGTGCGCCGCCTGGCCAAGGACGGTGCAACCGTCGCCTTCACCTACCAAAGCTCGGGCGCTGCCGCCGACGCGCTGGCCAGTGAAATCCAGGCCGCGGGCGGCCAGGCCATCGCGCTGAAAGTCGACGCCACCGACGTCGCAGCCACCCGCGCCGCCATCGACGACATCGCGCGCCGTTTCGGCCGCCTCGACATCCTCGTCAACAACGCCGGCGTGCTGCACCTGGGCGACGTTTCCGAACTGACGATGGAAGCCTTCGACAACACCATCGCCGTCAACGTGCGCGCCGTGTTCGCCGCCACCCAGGCAGCAGTGGCACATATGAAGGCCGGCGGCCGCGTGATCAATATCAGCAGCACCAATGCCGAGCGCATGCCCTTCCCTGGCGGTTCGATTTATGCGATGAGCAAGTCGGCGCTGACTGGCCTGGTGCAAGGCCTGGCGCGCGACCTTGGCCCGCGCGGCATCACCATCAATAATGTGCAGCCAGGCCCGGTGGATACCGACATGAACCCGGCGCACAGCGACTTTGCCAAGGCCCTGCACGACCTGATGCCGATCAAGCGTCACGCGCGCGGCGAAGAAATTGCTGGGATGGTGGCCTACCTGGCCAGCGATGAAGCGGCCTACGTGACCGGCGCAGGTCTCAATATCGACGGTGGCTTCGCCGCCTAAGGCGCGAAGTGCGACTGCCGCAGCTGTTCGGCGTCCTGCTTGGGCGAGGCGCCGAACATCCTGCGGTATTCGCGGCTGAATTGCGAAGGGCTTTCGTAGCCCACTTTGAAGGCCACCGTGGCTGCCTCCACGCCGCCGGCCATCAGCAACTTGCGCGCTTCCAGCAGGCGCACCTGCTTCTGGTACTGCAATGGGCTCATCACCGTCATGGCCTTGAAGCGGCGGTGCAGGACGGAGGCGCTCATGCGCACTTCCCTGGCCAGCGTTTCAATGCGCAGCGGCTGGTCGAAATGCTGGCGTATCCACTGGATCGCTTCCCCGATCGATTGTTCTTTGCCGCTGCCACGCACCGCGATGTGCAGCGCGGCGCCGCCCGGCGCCATCAGCAGGTGGTAGAACAACTCCTGCTTCAGCAGGCGTGACAACACCGGAATGTCGCGCGGTTTGTCCAGCAGCGCCAGCAGCCGCGCCACAACGTCCAGCAGCCCGGCGCCGGCCGCTTCAACGTAGGTGGCCGGCAGTTGCGCGGGCGGTGGCGGGGCGATCTGCATTTCCAAGATGAAGGCCGCGATTTCCCGGGCTTCAAAATCGACGCGCACGCCTAAATACGGCCGCGCCAGCGTGGCCGCCGTGACCTGGCCGGATACCGGCATCGTGACAGCTGCAAGGAGGTAGTCGCCGGGGCCGTACTGCACCAGCTCCGGACCGACCAGCGTCTGTTTGGCGCCCTGCACCAGCAGGCACATGGAAGGCTGCAGCAAGCCCCGCCCAGCTTCTGTGGGCGTGGGAATGCGGATCAGCGTCAGCCAGGGGATGGCGGTGACGATATCCCGGCGTTCATGCCCAGTGCCGCGGAAATGCCGGGCCACGGCCTGGCGCAATACCTGCAGCAGCTCAGAGTGTCGTTTCATAGCCCATGATGGCCTTCGGTTCGAGATAGGCTTCCAATCCATGGATGCCGAACTCGCGGCCCAGGCCCGATTGCCTGAACCCGCCGAACGGCGCCAAGGGTTCATCATACAGCCCATTGACGAACACCCTGCCTGCCACAATCTGCGACGCCACGCGGTTGGCGCGCGCCACATCGCCGGAAAAGACATAGGCATGCAGGCCGTAGTCCGTGTCGTTGGCGATCTGCACGGCTTCTTCCTCCGTGCGGTAGCTGATGATCGACAGCACGGGGCCGAAAATCTCTTCACGTGCGATGGCCATGCCGTTATGCACGTTGGCGAATACAGTGGGCCGCACGAAATTGCCCGCTTCCAGCCCTTGCGGCTTGCCTTCGCCGCCAACCAGCAGCTCCGCGCCCTCTTCCAGGCCCAGGCGGATATAGTGCTGCACGCGCTCCCACTGGCGGCGGCTGACCATCGGGCCGATGCGCGTGGCCGGGTCGCGCGGGTCCCCGACCTTCAGCCTGGACATTTCGGCAGCAGCCAGGCGCTTGGCATCGTCCAGCCGGTGCAGCGGCACCAGCAGGCGCGTGCCGGCCAGGCATGCCTGGCCGCTGTTGAAAGTTGCCGCCGCAATGGCCAAGGGCATGGCTTTCTCGAAATTGGCGTCGTCCAGCAATACAGTGGGCGATTTGCCGCCCAGCTCCAGCGTCACCCGCTTCATGGTCTCCACAGCACCGCGCGCAATAGCCTTGCCCACTGCGGTGGAACCAGTGAAGGAGATTTTCGCCACGTCGGGATGGCGTACGATTTCGGCGCCGGCCGTGTCACCGCGGCCGGTGATGATGTTGAACACGCCCGGCGGCAGGCCGGCCCGGTGCAGCAGACCGGTGAGGACCGCGGTCTGCATTGCGCTCATTTCGCTGGGCTTGATCACCGCCGTACTGCCGGAAGCAATGGCCATCGCCAGCTTGCCGCAGATGAAGCTGTAGTTCGCGTTCCAGGGCGTCACCAGGCCCGCCACGCCGAGCGGCACCATCTGCACGCGCGCACTGCCAAGCTGGCGCACGAAGTCGTAGCCGGCCAACAGCTCTTTCGCGACGGCGAAGCTGGCTGCGGCGCGGCGCACCGTGCCCGTGGTAGTGGCCAGCGGGCCGCCGTATTCGTCCAGCATGGCTTCGATCAATTCGTGCTCGCCTTCGCGCACGGCATCGTGCAGGCGTTGCAGCGTGTCCATGCGTTGTTCCCGGCTGCTGCCGGAAAGCGCAGGGTAAGCGGCTTTGGCGGCGGCGATGGCACGCTGCGCATCCGTCTCATCCGCCAGGCGCACGCGGGTCAGCGGAGCGCCGGTGGATGGGTTGGCAAACTCCATGAATTCGCTGCCGTGCGGCGTGACGAATTCACCGTTGATGTAGAGGTGGTCGATGGTTTTCATGCCCCCATCTTAGGCGCGCCGGGCCCGGATGCGGTAGAACAAAACTAGGCGATGATTGCCTGATCCTGCCGGTACAGGCGTTCCAGCACTTCCTTTGTAATGGCTATAAAGAGGGCACTGGCCGGCGCCAGTTCCGGCGTCTCCGCTTCGCGCAACTGCCGCCACAGGTCCGCCACCTGTTCTTCGCGTGCGGCGACGGCGGTCTCCACTTCCTCCTGCCAGAAGGCGGGCGCTTCGCCCTCCACGAAATTGCCGCGGCCCCGGCCGAAGTGGGCAACGGCGAGGTAGCGCAGCACGCTGGACACCAGCAGCGTGCGCAGGAATTCATCCGACAGCGTGATCACCGGCACTTTGCGGTCGGTGCCGACATTGAAGCCCCAGGCGGCGCCGGAAAACGCCAGCGCGCCGATCACGCCGCCCAGCAGTGCTCCAGTACCCAATGTCAGCCCGCCCGCGGCCAGGTCGGCCGACAGGCCCGTAGCGGCGCCCGACATGATGGCGCCCAGCAGTGCAGCCTGCGCTTTCTCCACCGGCGCCTTCACCACGAAATTGCTGCTGACGCGGGCATTGATTTTTGGCGCTTCGCTGGGATCGAGCCTGTGCAGCGCCAGCAGGTGCACCGTCGCCTGTCCGATCGCGATATTGAGGCGGCCGATCAGGGTGTTCATTGCCCTTTCCTGCCGCTTGCGATCCTCACCCTTGCCGATGCCGATGACTTTCAGCGCGGAAGTAAGCATGCCCCGTTCCACCCTTTCCACGACCTGCTTGTCGCGCACGGCGTCGGTCAGCTGTTGCGCCATCACCGCCATGGATTGTTTGAAACGGCGGGCATTGGTTTCTTCCCACACCGAGAACAGGCGCTCATAACCTTCCTGTTTGGGTGGCCCTACCAGCGCGCCCAGCGCATCGTAGAACACCCGTTCATGCACCCAGCAACGCGCGAATGCATCCAGCGGCAGCACTTCGCGCACCTGGCCGAATTGCAGCATGAAGTCTTTCCAGCGCAGCAGCTCCGACTGTTCTTCCGGCAGCGGGCGCGGTGGCCCCATCTGGTTCAGCAGCACCAGAACGGGTTTGCCCAGCCAATCGAGGATGCGCATTTCGGCCGGAATGTAGCCGGCATCGCCCGGGTTCTCGGTGGAGTTGACCAGGTAGAGCACCACGTCGGCTTCGTCACGCGCGGCGCGCAATGCTTGCTGGCTAAGCCAGAACGGGCGGTCGCGATAGCGGTCCAGCACTTCGCGCAGGAACCAGCCAAGCGGGTTGCCCATCATGGCCAGACGCTTCATCAAGCGTACCGAATCGCCGAATCCCGGCGTATCCCACAGCACAAGGCGGTCGCCATGCTGTGTTTGCATCAAAGCGTGCGCTTCGGCGAAGGCCGTGACGTGGGCCGCGTCGCGCACTTCGCCGACGTCGGTGCCCAACAAGGTGCGCGCCAATGTGGTCTTGCCGTTATTGGTGTGCGAGACCAGCGCCAGCTGGATGGTGACCGGGGCGCCGCTCATGCTGCGCCTCCATCGACGGTTTCAGGCGCCAGCAAGTCCACCACCCTGGGTTCTGCGCCGTGCAGGATGCAGAATTCGCGCCACAGCTCGATGCGCTCACGCAGTCGGCTGGCGTCGGTACGCGCCGCCATTGCCGACTGGTCGAGCAGCGCCACCAGGCGCTTGCCCCGGCCCAGCGCCGCGAGAAAGACGCCGTGGTTCTCCTGCTCCGGCGTGGCGGCAATGCCGAACAACACCGCATTGGTCACCCCTTCTCCCGCCTCCAGCGGCGGCGCTTCACTGCCATAAGCTACCTGCGGCAGCAGGCGCACGCGGGCCTGCTCTCCCAGCATGTCCTGGGCCACGACATCCAGTCCCTTGCTGCGCGCCTCATCCACCGTCAGGCTGTAAGGCAGCACGCGCAACAGGCCCGGTTCCCCGCCGGCCGCCACCGACAATTGGTGGAAGTAAGGCTGGTCCATGTCGAGCGGGAAGCGCTGGCGCAAGAACATGGCGCGCAGCGCGGCCACGAGGCCCAGGACAATGCGCGGAAGAATCACGTACAGCAGCAGGCTCGCCGCATACAGGTGGACCCAGCGCGCGCCGTTGCCGGGGTGCGCCGCGCTCCAGTCCTGCAGCGAGCGGACCTCGGCCAGCGAAAAGCCCTGCAGGCCAAATACCAGTTCCGCCGGCATGAACACCAGCGATAGTAATTGGTGCACCTGGCCCGCATTCAGGAAGGTGCTTTCCCAGCCGGCGGCATATTGTTCGACAATGCCGCGCGAATACAGCGACAGCACGGCGCCAATCGCAAATGCCGCGGCCGACCAATGCAGGATGCGTGCAATGCGCGCCATGTTCAGCCGCGCACTGAGGCGGGCCCAGTCCACCATGAATTGCAGGACACCGGCAGACAATGCGTGCGGCAGGCGGCGCGGCACATGCCCGCCCCCCAGTCCCATGCGATTGGCCAGGCCGCGCCGCAAGCCGGCGCGGCGCGCCGGCAGAACCGCCCAAACGACGATCAGAAGGTAGACCAACAAATTCCAGGCGATGATGCCGAGAAGGGGACGCGACAGCAGGTCGACGCGGTGCGCATTGCTGAAATGCTCCGCCATGCTGCCCACCAGCAGCGCTGCCAGCGGCAGCAGCCAGCTGGCGCCCCACAAGCCGCTGTGGCCTTTCGCAACGCCGGCAAAAAGCTTGTGGCGCGACGCCAGGCGTTTGAGCAGCTGGTCCGCGCGATGGTAAAGGAAATTGGGAAGCGTGGCTGCCGAACGGGATTCTGCGGCTTGCCAGTGCGCCAGTTCGCGCGCAGTGCGGCTGGCGAATTTGCGGTCATCCTCGGTCAGCACTTCCTTTTGCCGGTCAGCCTCCTCAATCGCCTTGACCAGCAAGATGGCACGAGCTGTCTTTTCTTTCATCAGCCCTCCACACAGGCAGCAGCAATATTGATTGCACTCATGCACCGAGTGTACCACCAGTCATTCCTGCCAACAGCCACGCACCGTTGATGGTATCAGCCCGCCATGTGGAAACGTTCCCACTTTCGTTGCGCATAACGTACGTTCAGGCTGTTGACTTCAAATTTTGAACGGTGCTATATTGCGCTGACCAGAATGGAAACGTTTCCAGTTTGATGACGGAAACCCCACACTTCCTGCCGATTCCCGGCGTATTTTATTGACAATCGATTTTGCTGCCCCTAGTATTTTGAAGCATGACGTGGAAACGTTTCCATGCTGGTTGGGGAGGCGGCCAGACTATAAGAACCAAGGAGACCAAATGCACTATCCAAAGGCGAAGCAGACCTTGATGAGCCTTGCAGTAGCGACGGCCTGCGCGGCGCTCATCGCACCAGCGCAGGCACAGGAATCGGACCAGGCAGGCGCTGCCCCCGCCCCTTCCAGTAGCGGCGACGTAACGACGGTGGTAGTGACCGGCCTGCGTGCCAGCCTGGGTTCTTCGATGAACCTGAAGCGCAATGCCGACGGTATCGTCGACGGCATTGTGGCAGCCGATATCGGCAAGTTCCCGGACACTAACCTGGCCGAATCGCTGCAGCGTATCAGCGGCGTGTCGATCGACCGCTCCATCGGCGAGGGCTCCAAAGTCACCGTGCGCGGCGTGGGCCCCGATTTCAACCTGGTGCTGCTCAACGGCCGCCAGATGCCGACCTCCAACCTGGGCGACCTCAATGGCCGCGCCTTCGACTTCGCCAACCTGGCATCGGAAGCGATCTCGCAGATCCAGGTGTACAAGACCGGCCGCGCGGAAACCCCGACCGGCGGCATCGGCGCCACCCTCAATGTGATGACCGCGCGTCCGCTGGATCGCCCGGGCCTGTTGGCCAGCATCGGCGCCAAAGCGGTGCATGACACCTCGCACAACAACCTGCCCGGCGACGTGAAGCGGGGCAGTTCCACCACGCCGGAAATTTCGGGCATCTACAGCAATACTTTCGACGACAACCGCATCGGCGTGGCGTTGAGCGCCAGCTATCAGGAGCGCAACCTGGGCTTCAACCAGGCGGCCGTATCGAATGGCTGGCGCGGCCCGTTCCGCGGCGATGAAAACAACTGGGGCACCATCCCGCAACCGGGCACGGACGGAGCGGACCGCATCACCAACCGCCCGAAGCCGACCGACGTCTATTCGGTGCCGCAGAACCTGAACTACAACATGAACGGTGTACAGCGCCAGCGTACCAATGGCCAGCTGACCCTGCAGTGGGCGCCGGTCAAGCAGCTGACCACCACGCTTGACTATACCTATTCCGAAAACAAGATCCAGACCCGCCGCCAGGACTTGTCGGCATGGTTCAACTTCGGACCGTCCAGCAGCACCTGGAGCAACGGTCCGGTTGCCGCGCCGCTGGTGTACACGGAGCTGATCCCGGCCGGCAACTCCGACATCGCCATGGGCGGCGCCGACTTCGCCACCAGGACCCAGAACAAGTCGCTCGGCTTCAATGCCGCATGGAAGACCGATGGCCTAAAGCTGGAACTGGACGTGCACAAGTCCACCGCAGAATCGAAAGCCGACAGCCCGTTCGGTTCCAGCAATGTGCTGGGCACGGCGAGCTTCAGCCGGGGCGATACCACGGCCGACTTCCGCCAGGACTTCCCCGTGCTGAGCATCAAGGGCGCCGACTTTGCCGCCGCGCCGCAGCAGGTAACCGGTTCCGTATTCCAGAACGGCTATATGAAGGGCGAAGTCGACCAGGCGCAGTTCCGCGGCAGCCTGAAAGTGCTGGAAGCGTCCAACCTGAATTTCGGCCTGGCCTCGACCGAAGTAAAAAACCGCTCCGCCTTCTCGACCCAGCAGCGCGACACCTGGGGCGGCGCCACCAAGCCGTCGGACTACCCTGCCAGCATGTTCCACCAGGAGTCGCTGCGCCAGTACTTCGACCAGATCGAAGGCAGCGGCAACCCGGCCCTGTTCAACCAGTTCTACACTTTCAACTTCGCCGACCTGCGGGCCCAAGCTGCAAAGGCCAGCGGCCTGCCCGACCTGTACCTGCCGAAAAACACCTTCGACACCGACCAGCGCACCACTGAGAAGTCGAAGAGCGCCTATGTGCAGTTCGGTACCGACTGGGATACCGCGATTCCGATGCATACCAATGTCGGCCTGCGCTACGAAACGACGGACGTGGTCTCCACCGCGCTGGTGCCGGCGGCAACCACCATCAGCTGGGTTTCGGCCAACGAATTCCCGGTCGCCTTCGGTCCCGCCACCTTCACCACATTGAACGGCAAATACCACCACGTGCTGCCCAGCGTGGACTGGGATGCCGACATCCGTTCGGATATGAAGCTGCGCGCCAGTTACGGCGAAACCATCGGCCGCCCGCGCTACGACCAGATCCAGGGCGGCACCACGCTGAATACCCTGGCCCGCGTCTTCGGCGGCACCGGCTCGCAGGGCAACCCGCAATTGAAACCGGTCAAGTCGAAAAACCTGGACCTGTCGCTCGAGTGGTACTACGGCCCGCAAAGCTTCGCCTCGCTCGGCCTGTTCCACAAGGACCTGGAAAACTACGCCGGCCAGTCCAAGATCACGGCCACACCGTTCAACCTGCATACCCCTGTCGGCGGCGCGCTGTGGAACGAGGCGGTCAGCCAGGGTGCCTGCGGCAATGACCTGGTCTGCATCCGCAACTACATCTTCCGCAACCACCCGACCGCGCCGGGCGTGACGCGCGGCGCCGACGACCCTAGCGGCAACGCCACCGGCACCATTGTCGGCCAGCCTGGCGATCCGGTACTGCCGTTCGAGATCACCACCTTCTCCAACCAGAAGAAGGACAAGATCAAGGGCGCCGAGCTCAATGTGCAGCATATGTTCGGCAATTCCGGCTTTGGCATATCGGCCAACTACACCTGGGTTGATTCGGGCCTGAAGTACGACAACTACAAGATCGGCGAGCAGTTCGCGCTGGTCGGCCTGAGCAACTCGGCCAACCTGGTCGGCATCTACGAAGACAAGAACTGGACCATCCGCGCGGCCTACAACTGGCGCGACAAGTTCCTGTCCTCGACCTTTGACGGCTCGGGGCCGAACCCGAACTATACGGAGGCCTACGGCCAGCTGGACTTGAGCGTCGGCTACGCGTTCAGCGAGAAGCTGAGCGTGCAGTTCGAAGCGATCAACCTGACCAACGAAATCCAGCGGGTGCACGGCCGCGCCGAAACCATGGCGCTGTTTGTGACCCAATCAGGACCGCGTTACATGCTGGGCGCCCGTTACAAGTTCTGATGGCAAGCAACGCGATCCGACAAGTGGTCGTCATGGGTGGCGGTTCGGCCGGCTGGCTGGCCGCCGCCATCCTTGCGGCTGACCACCCTGCCGATCAGCCGGGGGGCCTGCAGGTCACCCTGGTCGAATCGCCCGACGTGCCGATCATCGGCGTGGGCGAAGGCACCTGGCCCACCATGCGCGACACGCTGCGCCGCATCGGTGTCTCAGAATCCGTCTTTTTCCGCGAGTGCGACGCCGCCTTCAAGCAGGGCTCGCGCTTCAACCGCTGGGTGACCGGAGCGGCGGACGACGTCTACTTCCATCCATTCGTCCTGCCGCAAGGGTATGGCGAGGCCAATCTCGCCGAACGCTGGCAGCAGGCGCATTCGCATATCCCTTTCGCCGACCTGGCCAGCTTCCAGCCCCACTTGTGCGTCAGCGGCAAGGCGCCCAAACAGCCGTCCACTCCGGAATTTGCAGCGGTGGCCAATTATGGCTACCACCTGGACGCGGGCAAGTTTGCCGTCTTCCTGCGCAAGCATTGCACCGAACGGCTTGGCGTGCGGCATGTGCTTGACCACATCACCTCCATCGCAACGGCGCCGAACGGCGACATCAGCGCTCTGCAGGGTGCGAGCCACGGTCCCCTGGCGGGCGACCTGTTCATCGACTGCACGGGCCTGCAATCGCGCCTGCTTGGCCAGCATTACGAAGTCCCCTTCCTGCCGCAAAAGCACGTGCTGTTCAACGACAGCGCCCTGGCGGTGCAGATCCCCTATCCGTCCGCAGACAGTCCGATTGCGTCGCAGACCAGTTCCACCGCCCAGCGCAGTGGCTGGATCTGGGACATCGGCCTGCCCGCACGGCGCGGTATCGGTCACGTCTACTCCAGTGCCCACAGCAGCGACGAAGATGCCGAACGCGCTTTGCGCCAGTACATTGTCGACAGCGGCGGTCCGCCAGACATTCCATCGCCGCGCAAGCTGACCTTCAATCCCGGCTACCGTGAACAATTCTGGCACCGTAACTGCGTCGCCATCGGCCTGTCGGCAGGTTTTATCGAACCGCTGGAAGCGTCGGCGCTGGCCATGGTCGAACTCTCCGCCAGCATGCTGAGCGAGGAAATGCCCGCTACGCGCGGCATCATGGACCTGGCCGCGCGCCGTTTCAATGACGCCTTCCGCTATCGCTGGGAACGCGTGATCGACTTCCTCAAACTGCATTATGTGCTGAGCAAACGCCGCGACTCGCCCTACTGGATCGACAACCGCGAATCGGTGCCGGCGCGGCTGGCCGAGATGCTCGCGCTTTGGCGCCACCGCCAGCCGTCGCGCTACGACTTCGGCCGCGCCGACGAAGTCTTCCCATCGGCCAGCTGGCAATATGTCCTCTACGGCATGGGCTTCCGAAGTGAAGCCGGCGGCGGCATCCGCCGGCGTGACAACGACCAGGCGGCCGACAACTATTTCCGTGAAGCTGCCAGCCTGACCCACAGGATGCTGGCAGCCCTGCCGACCAACCGCGAGCTGATCGACCATATCCGTCGCCACGGCTTGCCCACCATCTGAGGACCATCATGGCCAAACCTGTCCTGCTCAATAATATCGACCACAAGGACTTGCACGTGCAGACCGGGCGCGGCGCCCATTTCGGCGACAACGTGATGTCCGCCCTCACCTTTCCATCCGAATTCCGCGATGTGCAGGCCTGCTACCCGATCGTGTTCCGCAAGGGGGCCGGCGGCGGTTTCGAGGCGCACGCGCTATTCGGTTTCCAGGAAGGCGAAAACCTGTTCCTCGGCCTGCATGGCTGGGAAGCGCCGTACATCCCGCTGGCGATTGAACGGCAGCCCTTCCTGATCGGCGTCAACGGCAGCGAGCTGACGGTGCATGTGGACCTTGACAACCCCCGCGTCAGCGCCTCGGCCGGCGAACGCGTATTCCTGCCCCACGGCGGCACTTCCGAATACCTGGAGAAGGTCAATTCCACCCTGCTGGCATTGCACCAGGGATTGCAGCAGGCAAACGGCTTCCTGGCGGCGCTGCTGGAACTCAAGCTGCTCGAGTCCTTCGTGTTCGACATCGAGCTTGATGATGGCTCGCAGTATCGCCTGGCCGGCTTCTACACCATCAATGAAGAGTGCCTGTCCGCCCTGCCGGGCGAGGCCCTGGAAAGGCTGAACCACGCCGGCTACCTGCAGGCCATCTACATGGTGATTGCGTCCATGTCCAACTTCCGCACCCTGATCGAGCGCAAGAACCGCGTCCATGCTGGCCAATGCTAAACCGATCCGCGAGCTGCACGGCCTGACGCCGTCCGACCTCAACGACGATCTCCTGACAGCCACCGAACCGCTGGTGCTGCGCGGCCTGGTCGCCCGCTGGCCTGCGGTACAGGCCAGCCGCGCCGGCGCAGCCAGCGCCGATGCCTACCTGCGCCGCTTCTACCGCGATGCCAGCGTAGTCGCGATGCTGGGCACACGCGAGATTGGCGGCCGCTTCTTCTACAACCAGGATTTAAGCGGCTTTAACTTCGCTTCCGTGCGTGCGCGTCTCGACGACGTGCTGGATGAACTGGCGGGCCAGCGCGATAACCCCGTCCCGCCGGCGATTTACGTCGGCTCCACCACAGTCGACACGGCGCTGCCCGGCTACCGCGAAGAAAACCCGCTCGACCTGGGGCCGCGCGACGCGCTCATGAGCGTCTGGATCGGCAACCAGACCCGCATCGCCGCCCATTACGACTTGCCGGACAACCTGGCTTGCGTCACCGCAGGACGCCGCCGGTTCACCCTGTTCCCGCCGGACCAGCTGGAAAACCTGTACGTCGGGCCGCTCGACTTCACACCCGCAGGCCAGCCAATCAGCCTGGTGGACCTGCACCAGCCGGACCTGGACCGCTTCCCGCGCTTTGCCGAAGCGATGCGCCATGCGCTGTGTGCCGAACTGGAGCCGGGCGACGCCATCTTCATTCCCAGCATGTGGTGGCACCACGTCGAAGCGCTGGAGAACTTCAACGTACTGGTCAATTATTGGTGGCGCCAGTCGCCCGAGTATATGGACACTCCCACCAATGCGCTGATGCTATCCCTGCTCTCGATCCGCGACCTGCCGCGCGAACAGCGTCGCGCATGGCAGGAACTGTTCCGCCATTATGTATTCGAGGCCGGCGGCGCAACCGCCGCCCACATACCGGTGCAGGCGCAGCGCGTGCTCGGCCCGATCAGCGACGATGCGGCGCGCATGCTGCGTGCCCAGCTTCTCAAAAAAATCAACCGATAAACGGAGACCCTGATGAGAGACGAACAAAACCAGTCCCGCCCTGTGCGGCGCGTTGTCATCGCCGGCGGCGGCACCGCCGGCTGGATGGTCGCGGCAGCCATCGCGCGCAGCTTGGGAAAAGTCCTCGACATCAAGCTGCTGGAGTCCGACGAGATCGGCACCGTCGGCGTTGGCGAGGCCACCATTCCCACCCTGCTCAATTTCCACGAACTGCTGCAAATCAACGAGCAGGAGTTCATGGCGGCGACCAACGCGACATTCAAGCTTGGCATCAGCTTTGAAAACTGGCGCAATACCAGCGAAGACTACATCCACTCCTTTGGCCTCACAGGCACCGACCACTGGACGGCCGGCTTCCAGCATTTCTGGCGCAAGGGACGCGAGCGCAAGCTGGCCAGCGACTATGGCGACTATTGCCTGGAGCTGAAAGCGGCGCAGCTGAACCGCTTCGGCCACCTGCCGCGCCAGGGCATCAACTATGCCTATCATCTGGACGCCAGCGCCTACGCACGCTACCTGCGCAAGTACTCGGAGGGCTATGGCGCGCAGCGCATCGAAGGAAAGATCGCCAAAGTCCACACCGACGCGGCCAGCGGCCATATCACGGCATTGCAGCTCGATTCCGGCGCGGTGATCGAGGGCGACCTGTTCATCGACTGCACCGGCTTCCGCGCCCTGCTGATCGGGGAAACCCTGGGCGAGGCCTTCGACGACTGGTCGCAATGGCTGCACAACGACAGTGCGATCGCCGTGCAGACCGCATCCACCGGCGCCGCCGTTCCCTACACCCGCGCCATCGCCCACGACTGGGGCTGGCAGTGGCGCATTCCGCTGCAGCACCGTGTCGGCAACGGCATGGTCTTTTCCAGCAAATTCGTCGACGACGATACCGCCCGCGCAAAGCTGATGGCCGGCATCACCGGCGAGCAGCTGGTGCAGCCGCGCGTGATCCGCTTCAAGCCGGGCCAGCGCCGCAAGGTTTGGCGCAAGAATTGCGTCGCCATCGGCCTGTCCAGCGGCTTCCTGGAACCCATCGAGTCAACCAGCATCCACCTGATCCAGCGCGCCATCGTGCGGCTGATGCAGATGTTCCCTTCCGCCGGCATTTACCAATCGGAGATCGACGAATACAACAAGCAGGCCTGGGCCGAGATCGAGCATATCCGCGACTTCATCATCCTGCATTACAAGGTGACGAACCGCCGCGATACGCCGTTCTGGCGCCATTGCGCCGGGATGGCAGTGCCGCCTTCGCTGCAGCACCGCATCGACCTGTTCCGCGAAACGGGGCGCGTGTTCCGTTTATCGAATGAGCTGTTTGCCGAAAATTCCTGGATCCAGGTGATGCTGGGACAAGGCATCCTGCCGCAGCAGCACCATCCTTCCGCCGATTTGATGGGGGATGCGGAGCTGTCCCATTTCCTCGACAGCATCCGCAGCAACGTGGCACGGTCCGTGGCGCAGCTGCCGCCGCACCAGCAGTATGTAGAGAATTACTGCGCCGCGTACATGGAAGAGTATTTAGCGCCGAAGTAGAGAATGAACGCGTAGCAGGCGGCCGGCAGCATGAAGGACGCCTGCACTCCCATTGTATCGGCCAGCGCACCTTGCGCGAACGGCACCAGCGCTCCGCCGACAATAGCCATGCACAGGATGCCGGAGCCCTGCCCCGTGTACTTGCCGAGGCCGTTCAGCGCCATGCTGAAGATGGTCGGGAACATGATCGAGTTGCACAGGCCGACCGCCAGAACCGCCCACATGGCGACGCCGCCCTTGCCGAATGTCGCAGTCAGCAGCAGTGCGATCGCCAGCAACGCGTTGAACGCCAGCGCCCTGCCCGGGCTGACCACCCGCATCACGGCAAAACCGATAAAGCGGCCGACCATGGCGCCGCCCCAATAAATGCTGACAAAGCGATAGGCTTCCGCGTGAGCCAGGCCTGCGATGCGCGGCTCGCCCAGGAAATTGATCAGGAAACTGCCGATGCTTACCTCCGCGCCGACATACAGGAAAATGCCGATCGCTCCCAGCACCAGATGGCGGTGTGCCCAGGCAGAACCGTGGCCCTCTCCCGCCAGCGCCACATCCTCGCTTTCCTCGATCTGCGGCAGCTTCGCGGCGTAGAACAGCACGGCCAGCAGCGCCAGCGCAGCAGCGAGCGCCAGGTAAGGCCCGCGCACGCTCGCGCCATCGGCGGCGGCAACGGCGGCCGACAGGATCAGCACCCCGCCGACGGATGGACCAATCGTGGTGCCAAGGGAATTGAAAGCCTGGGTCAGCGTGAGGCGGCTCGATGCCGTTCGCGCCGGACCAAGCGCCGCCACATAGGGATTGGCTGCCACCTGCAGGACAGTAATGCCCGCTGCCAGAACAAAGAAAGCAAACAGGAACAAGCCGTAGCCGCCGAACGAGGCTGGGTAGAACAGTGCACAGCCGCCGGCGGCAATCAACAAACCGGCTACGGCGCCACGCTGATAGCCGATGCGGCGGATCAGCGCGCCGGCAGGCAGCGAGACGATGAAGTAGGCCCCGAAGAAGCAGAACTGCACCAGCATCGCCTGCACATAGCTCAAGGTATAGATCGATTTCAGGTGCGGAATCAGGATGTCGTTCAGCGAAGTAATCAAGCCCCACATGAAAAACAGGATGGTGACGATCACCAGGGCGCCGGTGTTGGCGCCGTTGTGCGTTCCGCCCGCCGCTTCCTTGGGAACGGATGTGGTATTGGGTGCGATGCCTGCCATTATTTCTCTCCCGTGAGTTCTTCGCAGCGCACTGCGTCTGCCGCTGCGGCCGCGCCGCCGGCAATTTCGATATTGGCGATCGCCGCGGCAAACGGGGCGTCGGCATGGATGCTGAACGGCGTATCCATGTGGTCCAGTTGAAGGCCGCGCGCCGTGAAGCAAGCCAGCGGCACCTTGACGGTCTGCTTGCCCTTGCCGGCAATACGTTTGAACAGCCTGGTCGCGTCGAGTGCAGTGTCCTGCATCGCCAGCATGACCTTGCCCTGCGGAGTAACGCTCACGATCGTGTCGAATTGCAGCGCGCCATCGCGCGCCGCTGCGGCTGAGAGCATCAGCGGCCTGGCGCCGCGCGCAGCCAGTTCCGCACTGGCCGTCCATGTCACAAGCTTGGCATCCTGCTGCGTGTTGACCTGCGCCGTCTGCACGGTGATGCCCGGCAGCCGGAAAGTCGCATTCAGGTCTGCGCCCAGCGCCAGCTGTTCGCTGCCGCTGCGGATCGCCAGTGGGAAGCTTGAACGGTCGGCCTGACTATGGACAGCAACGATATTACTCGACCCGCAGCCGCCAGGTGCGTAGGCAGTATCCAGCTTGCCCAGCCTTGAGCGCTGGCCCTTGCGCAAGCCATAATTCAATGCAAACAATGGCGCGTAGCCGGCGTCGCCGAAATTCAACGGCGTCTGGCAGGCCGACTTCGGCCACGAGAAGGACAGCCTGCCGCGGAAGTCATAGCTGTGCGGCCCTGCCACAAGCAAATCGGACACGCCCTTGCCTTCCGTTCCCGGCAGCCAGGCGGCGATGAAGGTGTCGGACAGGTTCAGC
Source organism: Massilia eburnea (assembly GCF_009720745.1). Lineage (GTDB taxonomy): Bacteria > Pseudomonadota > Gammaproteobacteria > Burkholderiales > Burkholderiaceae_D > Rugamonas > Rugamonas eburnea. Next base: position 494,042 of record NZ_WNKX01000001.1, read on the forward strand.
AAATCGTTGACGAACAGCGGACGTCCGGAGACAAATACGGTGATCACTGGCTTACCCTTGCCGGCGACCGCTTCCAGCACGGCCAGGTCTTCCGGATAGCGGCTGCTGTGGCGCAAGGTGCCCGATGAGCCGATGTCGCCATCGCCTTCCGCATACGGGCGCTCCCCGATCACCGCGATCACCGCATCGAAACGGGACAGGTCGACGCCTTTCGCGTCCACGCTGAATTCCACATTGCCCTCGCCCGCTGCCGAGCGAATGCCTGACAGGATGCTGTCGGCATTCGGGAAATCCGCATTCGTGTTGTCCGTGCCCTGCCAGGTCAGCGACCAGCCGCCGGTCTGGTTGGCGATGTTGTCGGCGCTCTTGCCGACCACCAGGATTTTTTTACCGCGCGCCAGCGGCAACGACGGCCCTTCGTTTTTCAGCAGCACCAGCGATTCGCGCACCGCGCGGCGCGCCAGCTCGCGGTCCTGCAGCGCCGCGTCCTGGCCGGCATAGGCGTTTTGCCCCGGGCTCTTGTCAAACAGGCCCGCCCGCAGCTTGACGCGCAGGATGCGCATCACCGCATCGTCAATGCGGGCCATCGGGATCTCGCCCACCTTCACCTGTGCAATGGTGTTGGCGATGAAGGCTTTCCAGTCATCCGGCACCATGACCATATCGATGCCGGCATTGATCGCCTGCGGGCAGCTATCGTTGCGGCAGCCCGGCACTTCGGCAATGCCGTTCCAGTCGCTGACAATGAATCCATCAAAGCCCATTTTGGACTTCAGCACGCCGGTCAGCATTTCGCGGTTGCCGTGCATCTTCACGCCATTCCAGCTATTGAACGAAGACATTACGGTTTGCGCACCGGCAGCCAACGCCGGCACATACCCTGCACCGTGGATGTTGATCATATCGGCCAAGGAAGACTTGTTGTCACCCCGGTCCTTGCCCTGGTCCGTGCCGCCGTCGCCGACAAAATGCTTGGCGCTGGCCAGAACATTGGCGTCATCCTTGAAGCGGCCCTGCAGACCCTTGACGTATTCGCCGGCATATGCGGCCACCAGCTTGCCGTCTTCCGAAAAACTCTCGTAGGTGCGTCCCCAGCGGTCGTCGCGCACCACGGCGATGGTCGGGCCGAACACCCAGGCGATGCCGGTCGCGCGTACGGCTTTGCCGGTGGCTGCGCCGATTTCATAGGCCAGCTTCGGATCATGCGCGGCGCCGAGGCCGATATTATGCGGAAATAGCGTGGCGCCGAACACGTTGCTGTTGCCGTGGATGGCATCGATGCCCCAGACCACGGGCACCTTGACGGCCATGTCGGTCGACATGGCCGCCTGATGGTATTTTTCCGCGAGCGCCAGCCAATCGGCGGCACTGGCGTGCTTGTTCCCGTTCGGCCAGCTGCCGCCGCCATTCAGCACGGAGCCGATGTAGTAGCGCCGCACGTCATCCGGAGTGACGGTCTTGATTTCGGGCTGGGTCATCTGGCCGATCTTCTGCTCCAGTGTCATGCCGGCGACGATGGCCGCTACCTTCCGCTCCAACGCCGCATCGGGGGCAATGGCGCTTCGCGCATGAGGCCAGTCCGCCAGCGGAGCGGCAGCTGCGGGAAGCGCGAGCGCTGCGAGCAATGCAATCTTCTTCATCGGGTCTCCTTTTACGGCTGTCGCAGGAAGGCGCGATACCACTTGCCGCTTTCCTTCAGCCTTCGTTCTTGTGTTGTGTAATCGATGTGGACCAGGCCAAAGCGGCGCAGGTAGCCTTCCGCCCACTCAAAGTTGTCGACCAGGCTCCAGGCGAAATAGCCTTTCACCGGGACGCCGGCGCTAATGGCATCCTTCATGGCGCCCAGGTGACGCGCCAGGTAGCGCCGGCGCTGCGTATCGTTCACGCTGCCGTCGGCCAGCACTTCATCGTCATAGCAGGAACCGTTCTCGGTAATGTACAGCTCCCTCGGCGCGTAATCGGAATGGATGCGGGCAAGCAGCTCACCCAGGCCTTCCGGCGCCACTTCCCAGCCCATGGCGGTGGTCTCCGCACCGGCTGGCGGCGGCAGCACGCGTGCATCGAGCGGCTCGTGGCCGGGTGCGTCCGCAATCGTTTCGGGAAAATAGTAGTTCACGCCCATGAAGTCGGTCGCCGCCGCAATCGCTTCCATGTCGCCGTCGTGCACCACGGGCGCCGCGCGCCCCACCTGCGCCAGCGTTGCCGGCGGATAGCCGCGCCCGTGCAGCGGATCGAGGAACCAGCGATAGCGCAGGCCGTCATGGCGCTCGCTGGCCGCGCGGTCCGCCGGACCCTCGCTGGCTGCGCGCAGCGGATGCAGGCTGAGGGAAATGCCGACGCGTGCGCCGGGAACGTTCTCGCGGATCAGCGGCACCGCCTTGCCGTGCGAGAGCAGCACATGGTGGCAAACCTGCAGCGCGGTACCGAAGTCGGTCAGGCCCGGCGCATGCACACCCTCGAAATTGCCGAGGATTGCGGTGCACCACGGCTCGTTATGCGTGATCCAGTGCTGCACGCGGTCGCCCAGGCGGCGCGTGACCGCATCCACAAATTCCAGGTAGCGCTGCACGGTATCGCGTTCGGCCCAGCCGCCGCGGTCCTGCAGGTACTGCGGCAAGTCCCAATGGTATAGCGTGGCCCAGGGCTGGATGCCGCGCTCCAGCATGCCATCCACCAGGCGCGAATAGAAGTCCAGGCCCTTCTGGTTGGGCGCCGCACCGAATTCGGATATCACGCGTGGCCACGCGATGGAAAAGCGGTAAGCGTTCAGGCCCATGTCGCGCGCGATATCCATGTCTTCGGGCCAGCGATGGTAATGGTCGCAGGCCACCAGGCCGCTGGAGCCATCGCGCACCTTACCTGGCGTCGCGGCAAAACGGTCCCAGATCGACTCGGCGCGTCCGTCTTCGCGGCCGGCTCCTTCAATCTGGTAGGACGAGGTGGCGCAGCCCCACAGGAAGTCGCGGGCAAAGTCGCTGCGCGCCGGGGCGCCTGGTTCAAGCTGGTCTGGTTTGTTCATATTCGTCGTTTATAAGCTTTGGAAAGGTTTCCATATTTCGCCGTAAAAAAGGGCGCAAGCGCCCCTTCGAGCTTCTAATTCATGCTGCCTTGCGCCTGGCGCTGGCCGCCTTGGCCAGCGATGCCCGCAAAGTCACCGTCACCGGGAAGCTGCGCGTCACCGTACGCCTCAAGTCGTAACAGCGGTTCAGCAAAGCACTCAGGCCGTTCATCGTCATCTCGCGCCAGGGCATATGGACGGTCGTCAGGCGCGGTGCGGAAAACTCGGCGCTCGGCGTGTCGTCGTATGCGATGACGGACAGGTCGTGCGGCACGCGGATGCCAGCCTCCTGGAAGTAGGATAGCGCGCCGACCGCCATTTCATCGTTGGCGCAGAACAGGGCCGTGCACCGGCGGCCCGATTCCACCAGCTCCTTGGCCGCGGCCCAGCCGCCGGCCGGGGAGAAATCGCTTTCGGCCACCCACATGCGGCTGGTATCGATGCCGCCCTCCTGCAGCTCCTCCATGAAACCTTCGATGCGCGCCACGTTGTCGGCAAGACGCGACGGGCCGGCCACCACAGCGATGTCGCGATGCTTGCGGTCCAGCAGCGCACGTGCCGCCAGGCGGCCGCCAAGCTTGTGGTCCAAGGGGAAGCACTGCTCCGGAATGCAGGACAGGCTATGGTTCAGCACCACGATCCTGCCCTGCTGCACGCCAAGCGCTTCGATATCCTCGTCCAGCAAGGCGCTGGTCATCACGATCAGGCCGTCGCAGCCGCGCTCCATCAGGAACTTGATGCCGTCGTTGGCCTGTTTGCGCTCATCGCCCAGGCCAACGCCGAAGGCCACCACCATGTGCAGACCGGCTGCGCGCAGTTCGGTGTCGATAATCTGCAGGATGGGCGTGTAAAAGGTCCCGCTCAGGACCGGGATGTAGACCCCGATCATCTGGCTGGTGCCTGTCAGCAGGGTGCGCGCCGCATGCGACGGGCGGAATCCCAGCTCGTCGATCGCCTTCTTCACCTTCTCAAGCGTGGCTGGAGATACCGAACCCTTGCCGCTGACGACACGGGAGGCGGTGCCCAGTCCTACGCCCGCCAGGCGGGCTACGTCTTTGATAGTGGCCACTGGAATCCTTTTCTTCTTATAACGTCATCGCGAGCATACTTGAAGCGCCCGCCGTTTCAAAGCGCTGGCCGCTGTCCGGGTCGAACAGCGACACGCGCTGCGCGTCGATTGCGAACGACACCGCGTCATCCGGCGCAAGGGCGCGGCTGCCCTGCACGATGCAGGACAGCTGCCTGCCGCCGCAGTCGAGCCAGACCACGCGATGCGCCCCCATCGGCTCCACCAGCGTTACCCTGCCCTGCAGCGGTCCACCCGGCGCAATGGCGATATGCTCCGGCCGCACACCCAGCACGGCCTTGGCCGCGCCGCCCGCCGTTCCCAGCGCCAGCCGTACCGCGCCGCCGGCAAAAACGCCCTGCGCATCGATGCTTCCCTCGATGAAGTTCATTGCCGGTGCGCCCAGGAACCCAGCCACGAACAGATTGGCGGGCCGCTCGTATACTTCTGCCGGGGTTCCGACCTGCTGGATCGCCCCCGCACGCATCACAACGATGCGGCTGGCCAGTGTCATGGCCTCCACCTGGTCGTGTGTCACATAGATCATCGTCGCGCCGAGTTTCTGGTGCAGCAGCTTCAGTTCGCGCCGCAAATCGGTACGCAGCTTGGCGTCCAGGTTCGAAAGCGGCTCGTCGAACAGGTACACGCCCGCCTCGCGCACCAGCGCCCGGCCGATCGCGACCCGCTGCCGCTGCCCTCCCGACAAGGCGGCCGGCTTGCGCTGCAGCAGCTCGCCCAGATGCAGCATGGCAGCCGCCTTCTCCACCCGGCGCTTGATTTCGGCCTTCGCCACCCCCGCGATGCGCAAGCCGAACGACATATTCTTTTCGACCGTCATGCTCGGATAGAGTGCGTAGGACTGGAACACCATGCCGATCCCCCGCTCGCTTGGATCGACATGCGACATGTCCTTGCCGCCGATCTCGATTGCACCGCCGCTGCTTTCGATCAAGCCGGCAATGCTGTGCAACAGCGTGGACTTGCCGCAGCCCGAGGGGCCAAGCAGCACCAGGAATTCACCTTCCTTCACGTCCAGGTCCAGGCGGCGGATGATGGCGTTCCCCCCGAGCGTGACATCCAGCTTTTTCAGACTGACATTCGACATCTTCAACCTTTCACAGCACCGGCGGCGATGCCGCGCACAAACCAGCGGCCCGACAGGAAGTAGACCGCCAACGGCACCAGCGCCGTCAATATCGTGGCGGCCATGTTGACATTGTAAAGACGGGTGCCCGTGGTGGTATTGATCACGTTATTCAGCTGCACCGTCATCGGCAGGTTGTCGCGGCCTGCAAATACCAGCCCGAGGATATAGTCGTTCCATACGCCGGTCAGCTGCATGATCGCCGCCACCACCAGCATCGGCACGGATAGCGGCAGCATCACATGCCAGAAAATGCGCCAGAACCCGCCGCCGTCGATGCGCGCGGCATGGAACAGCTCTTGCGGCAGCGCGCTGTAATAATTGCGGAACAACAGCGTCAGCACCGGCATGCCGAACACCAGGTGCACAATCACGATTGCCGGCAGTGAGCCGAATACGCCCAGGCCCGCCATCATGCGCACCAGCGGGTAGATCATCACCTGTACCGGCACGAAGGCGCCCAGCAGCAAGACGCCGAACAGCAGGTTGGCCCCGCGCGGACGCCAGAACGACAGGGCATAGCCGTTCAGCGCGCCCAACGCAATCGGCAGCAGCGTGCTGGGCAGCGCAATGCGCACCGAGTTCCAGAAGCCGCCCTGCACCCCTTCGCATGCCGCGCCGGTGCACGCTTCGCTCCAGGCTGCGCGCCAGGCATCCAGCGTCGGCGCCAGCGGCAATGCGAAAATATTCCCCAGCAGGATTTCATCCATCGACTTCAGTGAAGTGGCCAGCATCACGTACAGCGGCAGCACGAAAAACAGCGCAGCACTGGCCAGGAAGGCGTACAGTCCAAGACGCGCGGCCCTCATGCCGCCCCCTTCCGGCTGCGTGCGTATGCCCATGGCGCCAGCAATGCCAGTACCGTCAGCAACAGCACTACCGCGCCCGCCGAGGCCAGGCCGATATTCGCGCGCAGGAACAAATGATCCATGATGAACTTGGCCGGCACTTCGCTGGCCGTGCCGGGACCGCCCTGCGTCATGGAGACCACCGCGTCGTAGAGCTTGACGACCATGGTTGCCAGCAGGATGAAGACCGTCGCCAGCGTTGGCGCCAGCATGGGCAATACGATCGACAGGTAGACGCGCCAGGCCGGTATGCCATCCAGCCGCGCGGCTTTCCAGATTTCCGGATCGACGCCGCGCAAGCCCGCCAGCATCAGCGCCATCACGAACCCGGACGCCTGCCAGACCGATGCCAGCACGATGGTGTATAGCACCGTATCCTGATTCACCAGCCAGTCGATTTCCAGCCCCGGGACGCCGCCAGGCGTCAGTACCCACTGCCACACCAGGCCCGTCGCAACGAACGACATCGCATACGGATACAGGAAGATTGTCCGCAACGCGCCCTCACCCGCTACCTGGCGGTCGATCGCCGCCGCCAGCAGGAATCCAATCACCATGCAGGCGGCGATGAACAGCACACCATACAGCACCAGGTTATGCAGCGACAGCAGCCAGCGTTCGTTGCCAAACAAGCGCTCATACTGCGCGAAGCCAACCAGCCTGCTGGTCGCAATGCTGCGCGAGCTGGTGAGCGAAACATAGAATGTCCAGGCGAACGAGCCGAGGTAGCCGACGCATACCGTGAGCAGCATCGGCAGCAGGGCCGCGTAGGACATGGCTCGGCGCATCAGCTTAATTCCTCAGCGCCGCTGCCAGCGCCTTCTGCGCTTTCTCGACCGGCATCGAGGTATTCCAGTAGGCGGTCAACGCATCCTGGACGGCGCCGTTCTGGTCCGGCGTCAGGTAAATCTCCGGCGCACCGACCTGCCGGTTGCGGTCGCGCATGATGGCTGCGCCGGCGCGGGCGCACGCGTCGAGCTGGCTGGTGTCGGCATCGGAACGCGGTGGCAACGAACCTTTCAGCTTGTTGAAGCTCACTTGCGTGGCGGGCGCCAGCAGTACTTTTTCCATCAGCTTCTGCGCCTGCTGGACCTGCGTGCGATCGGAGCGCGGGAAGACAAAGGCATCGCCCTGGATCAGGTAAGGAGAGTTTGCGCCCAGGCCGGGAATGCAGCCGTATTGCACGCCCGGCTCCATCTTCGCATTGCTGAATTCGCCCTTGGCCCAGTCACCCATGATTTGCACGCCGGCCCTGCCGCTGACCAGCATCGCAGTGGCGTCGTTCCAATTGCGGCCCGGCGAGGCGGGATCGACATAGGACTGCAGGCGCTTGTAGGCCAGCAGCACCTTGCGCACCGCATCGGAATTGATGGCACGCTGGTCGCGGTCGCGCATCACCTGCAGATAGAGCTGGCGGCCGCCCATATTGGCCAGCATGGACGCGAACAGGATATGCTCCTGCCAGGCCTGCCCGCCATGCGCCAACGGCACCAGGCCGGCGGTCTTCAGCTTGTCCAGTGCGGCAAACAGTTCGTCGACGGTGGCCGGCTCCTTGCTGATGCCGGCCTTTTTGAAGGCTGCCTTGGAATACCAGATCCAGGTCTGCATGTGGATATTCATCGGTATCGCGTAGTAATGCCCTTCGATGCGGATGGCGTTGACGATCGGCTCCGGCAGCGTGGTATCCCAGTGCTCCTGGCGCGCGATGTCGTCCAGCGGCACCAGCATTTCCTGGTCTACGATATCGAGAAACTGCTTGGAGATGTTGAATTGCGCGGCAGTCGGCGCCTGGCCTCCCACCATGCGGTTGAGGGTCACCGCGCGGGCCTGGTCGCCGCCGGCAATGGCCGTATCGATCCAGGTGCCCCCGGCTGCCCGGTAGGCATTGGCCAGCTGCTTGACGGCAGCCGACTCGCCGCCCGAAGTCCACCAGTGGATTACTTCCGCGCTGGGTCCGGACGCCTGCGCGGTGGCTGCTCCCAGCGCCATGGCGCAGGCTAAGAACTGCTTCAACATCCCGTCTCCTGTAGTGTGCCGCTATTTTTTGGAAACGTTACCAATTTCCCGCCTGAGTGTCAACAGAATAACAGGATTCTTACGCTTGGCGAAAAAGCAACGTGCAAAGGAAAACGATTGAAATCGTAAACTTTCCTGGGCTATCCTGATTTCGCTGCCGGTGCATGCCGGCCGCGCGATCGGGAGAGTTTGTCCCACCCACGGACAACGCCGAAGGAGCAAGCCGCCCCCGGAATCTCTCAGGCCAAAGGACCGGTCGCGTGTTATCACAACTCTGAAGAGCCGCCAGCGCCGCAAGGCTGGCGCACCGAAGGAGCAAGCAGGCAGCCCATGCCTGTGAAACTCTCAGGTCCAGCACAGAGGGGGCAATCCATCCGCAATCAAAAATGATCTGATCAACCTTCAGAGGAGTAGTCACATGCATACGCATCGACTCTGGCTGCGCATTGCCTGCGCAGCTTTGATGGCCGCACCGTTCCTGGCAAAAGCAGATAACGGCGCGGCGCTGCAGGCTGCCAAACGCGGCCTGGCGCAATTCGCCGAACACCAGCAAGCGCTTCGCCCCGGCAGCGCACCGGTGGACTTCCCGCTCGATATCACCGACGTCGGCGACTTGAAACAGGCGACCATCGGCAGCGGCTTCGAGGTCTACACCATTGACCCGAAAGAACTGCTGGCGCGCGCCGACCTGCCTTCGCTGGCCAAGCCGACGGGGGAGTGGCGCTTCATCATCTCGCTGCACGGCAGGCCGATCGGGCTGGCCACAGTGCAACAGGTGAATGGCCGTTATGAGACCGTCGCCTACGGCGCATCGGTGCTGGCGCAAGACGTGGAAGCCGCCATGGCGGTACACGGCAACAGCGCACGCTCCAATCTGCGCTTTATCCGCGTGTACCAGGCCCGTTCCGACTTCCTCGAAGTGGACCATGCCAGGTTTGCGCCCCTGCATTCCGCGCGCGAATCGCTGCTGATGAAGAAGGCCGGCAACCAGCTGGTCGACAGCGCCGAACTGCTGGAGCCGCTGCGCGCCGCAGTCAAAGCCAATATCGAAGCTTTCCGCTAAGGAGGTCCACCCATGAATTTCGCAAAAACCCTGGCGGCCGCCGCGCTGGTGCTCGCCCTGCCCTCGGCCTTTGCCCAGTGGCGCACGCTGAACGTCCCCCTGGTGACCCAGGAACATAGCCAATGGTGCTGGGCCGGTTCCAGCAAGGCTGTCCTGAACTACTACAGCCGGACGCCAAGCCAGTGCCAGATCGTGAATTGGGCATTCGGCATCAACTACGCCTGCGGCAGCAGCATTTTCGACTGGAACAGCTACGCCAACCGGCCAAACAATATGTATGGCACCTCGGGCAGCGTGCAGAACATCCTGTCCGCCTGGGGCGTACCGAATACTGCGATCAACAACTACCTGTCGTGGAATTCGGTGGTCAACGACATCAACGCCAACCGTCCCTTCGTCATCCGCTACGGCTGGACCAACGGCGGCGGCCATATCATGGTGGGGCGCGGCTATGAAACCTACAACGGCACCAACTACATCTACATCATGAACCCGTGGCCGGGCGAAGGGCAGACTTATCGCACCTACGCCTCGGCGGTCAGCGCATACGACCATAACTGGACGCATACGCAGCGCATGAACGTCAGTCCTTGAAGTGGAGCTTTAGCAGTTGGCCGTTGTGGTCATCAACCAGCAGCAGGTCGCCATTGGCGGCCTGCTTGACGTCGGCCGGAGCGCCCCGCCCCTGTTTGCCTTTGACGTCCCAGCCGGAGATCAGCTCCACCATCTTGCCGAGAGGCGCGCCCTGCTTGTCCGGCAGCAGCGCCACGAGGCGATGGCCATGCTGGCGGTAGCCATGGAAGGTCATGACCAGGCTGCCCCTGTATTCGGCGGGAAAGCGGTCGGCCGTGTAGAACAGCATGCCAAGCGGCGCTGCATGCGCGGGCAATAGCCTCACCGGCGCCGTATAGCTTGCGCACTTCGCCGACGGATATTCCGGACTGGCGAGATTCGCATCGTAGCAATAAGGCCAGCCATAATGGGCGCCGCGCCGTATCAGGTTCAATTCGTCATGCGGCAGCTCGGCGTCGCTCTTCAGCTGCGGCATGTGGATGTTGATATTGTCGCGCGAGTTTTCTCCCTGCCACAACGCTCCCGTGGCTGGATGTACTGCCATCGCCATCGAGTTGCGCAAGCCGCGTGCGTAGGTTTCCCAGTTTTTCACCACGCCGCCGGGCCATGTGATGCTGTATTTGCGGATGACACCGGACGCCTGCTCGCCTTCATTTTCGGCACACGGCTTGTCGGCCGCAGGTTCTGCGCCGGAAGTGCTTTCACAATGGTCGCTTGCCGAGCCGACGTTCACGTACAGGTCGCCGCGCTGATCAAAACGCAGGGCCGTCAACAGGTGGCGGCCAACGCCGGGCAGGCCGGTGACGAAATCCGTTGCCTGCCCCGGCTGCGCCGGATCGATACGCACAATGCGTTTGACCACGCCGACATACAGCTTGCCGTCCGGGCCAAGCGTGATGCCATTCGGCCGGTCAAGCTTGTCGAGCAAAACGCGTTGCGTGCCATCCTTGCCGATCACGATCACCCGTCCCCGGCCCTCGACCCAACCGCCCATTTCAACCACGGCCAGCTCACCGCCCGGAAGTTCCTGTACGCCGCGCGGATAACGCAACTTATCGGCGACCACCGCCACGCAAAAACCCGGCGGCGTCTTGAGATCCATCGCCGGCAATCCATCGCACATCATGTATTTCTTCCTCCAGGCTCAGCGCCGCGCAGGCACCAGCTCAATTGTTTTTTCCGTCGCCGCATCCACCGCTTTGCGCGTGTACAGCAGCGGGAAGTAGGAACCCATCGCCCAGTCCTGCGCCAGGTCGCGGTAATGCGGGCTGCCCGGGTCGCCGGACTGGCCGGGCGTATTCATTGCGCGTGAATTATCCCATCCGCCGACGTCAATCACCACCCTGAACGAAGCGCCGTTGATCTGCCAGAAGTTGGCCGGATGGTAGCCGGACTGGTTGACGGTGTGCGCACTGCCGCCGCGCGGCAGTGGTCCGACATCCAGTTTGGCGCGCGTGGCCGCGTCGACCGCCTGCGACATCGGGTGCATGAAGTAGCTGAATTGCAGCTTGCCCCAGGCCCAGCGGGCCGGATCGCCGCCTTGCAGGCGCACCATTTCGGCCCAGGCGGCGGCCAGGCTGTCCAGCACCACGCGGTCGCGCCGCGCGTTGGCGTTCCTGCCAAAGCGCGCGGCCGGACGCTCGAGGGTCTCCAGCAGCACCGTGGTATCGGGCGCTCCCATTGTGCTGGCTGCGGCCTTGCCGAGCAGGGCAGTCTTGAAAGCCTCGCCGAGATGGCGCGACCACCACACTTCGAACAGCGCGGCAGCCGGCGACTCGGGCCTTACCTCCGCATTCCAGCCGCCCAGCAGGCGCAGCGCCGCCTGCACACCGGCGTCGTGCGACTTCATTTGCTTGAGGACCGCCAACAAGCGCCGCGCCGGAACCGACACCAGGTCGTTTTGAAGGCGCTGCATGTCCTCAATTCCGACCTTGCCTGGCTTGCCCAGCACCTCGGCGATACGCTGGGCGCGCGACGGCTCGGCCCATTCGAAGCCCAGCTTGTACTCCTTGTAAGGGAAGGAAGCAGGCAGGTTCATTTCATTGGCGCTGGCAAACCAGCCCTGCTTCGGGTTGAATTGCGAGGGCAGCTTGCGTCCGTCGAGGAAGCCGCGCCACTCGTAGCGGCCGTCGCCCGGCACCGGCAGCAAACCGTCCCAATTGGGCCGCTGGGGAGCCATGCCGCCGGCAACCCAGCCGATATTGCCGGCAGTGTCGGCATAGACCTGGTTCTCCGCCGGCGCGCCCCAGCGCGCCATGGCGTCCCTGAACTGCGACATATTCTGGGCGCGCATATAGTCGATGCTGCCGAAGTACGGTGCGGTGCCGGGCGCCGTCCACGCGCTGCGCACGGCCAGCGCACGCCTCTTTCCAGGCTCTTCGAAAATCACCGGACCATGGCGCGTGAAGAGCAATTCCACTGGTGTGGAACGGCCGCCCGGCAACGGTACGCTTTCCTTCACTACGCGGAAATCCTCCCATTTGCCCTGATAACGATATTGGCGCGGATTGTCCGGGTTGGTCTGGTAGACGTACAGGTCTTCCTGGTCGATGCTGAAGATGGTCAGCCCAAATGCGATGCGGCCATTGTGGCCGATTGAGATGCCCGGCAAGGCCGGCTCCCCTGCCCCGATTGCATCGAGCCCCGGTGCGCTCAGGTGAACGATGTAGCGCAAGGAAGGCGCGGCATAAGATCGGTGCGGATCATTGGCGAGTATCGGCCGCCCCGTCGCGCTGCGTGCAGGCGAAATGACCCAGTTGTTGCTGCCTTCCATGCGCTGCGCATCGGCAGCCGCCAGGTCGGCCTTGCCCGGCTTGCGCAGCACGCGGGCAGGCGATGTCGCCAGGAAGAATACGTCCAGCGCGTTATCCGGAAAGCAGGGATCCAGCCCTTCGGGAATACGCGTCACCCACGGGGGCGACAGCCTGGCGCGAATCTGGTCCGCCTCCAGGCTGGCGTTGCAGGCAACGTGCGCCCGCTCGAATTCCTGCAGCAGGTTGCGGGTAAGGCCATGGCTGCGTATGCGTACCACGTCTTCCGCCGCCCACTTCTCAGGTTTGTAGGAAAACTGGCGGAATTCGAATGGAAGCCATTCCGGCTTGCGTTCGAGAAGATCGATATAGGCATTAATGCCGGAAACGAAACGCTCGCTCACTTCCCGCGCGTCGCCGCCGTAAGCCTTCCATTCCGCGTCCATATCGCCGCGGTACAGGAACAGGCGCGCAGCCCGGTCCTGCTCGACGTAAGACGGGCCGAATACCGCCGACATGCGCCCAAGGCCCCGCCGCCGCCACAAGTCGATTTGCGCCAACCTGTCGCGGGCGGCATTGAAGCCCTGCACGAAGTACAGGTCGCTGCTGTCGCCAGCATAGATATGGGGCACCCCCCACTTGTCTACCTGGATGCGGGCCGGCTGGCGCAGGCCCGCCACTTCCAGGGTTTCGGCGCGGGCGCTGCCTGCGCCCAGCAAGAGTACGAAGGCAAGCGCCAGTCTAGCCAATCAAACTCCTCCCGCCACAGCCGGCACACCGGTCGGCTTATCCAGCGCCATGCGCGGAATGGTCCAGTAGGTGATGGCACGCCATAGCCACTCCATCGGGCCATAGCGGAAGCGGGCCAGCCAGAAGTGGCTGAACGCCACTTGCAGTACGATGAGGCAGGCCACATAAGCCATCTGGTGGGCGCGGCTGACGCCGAAGTGTCCGAAGCCCCAGCCAAAATAATAGATCGCGCCGACCAGGGACTGCGTCAGGTAATTGGTCAAGGCCATGCGGCCAAGCGGCGCCAGGACGCGGATCTTGGAGAACACCGAATTGCTATGCAACATAAGGATCACCAGGCTGACATAGCCGAGGCAGGCTGGGAGGTTGCCCAGCATGAGCAGCCCCATCGCGAGCTGACCGCCGTCCGCGCCATCGGAGCCTCGAACCGGATACATGCAGATCGCCGCCCCAAGCAGCCCCAGGCCGATGCCCAACGGCAGGCCAAACATGGCCAGTTTGCGGAACAGCGGCAGGTGCGCACGGGTGTTTTCCATGATGCCCTTGCGTACAAACCAATAGCCAAGCAAGAACATGCCGACCACGATAGGTGCGAAGCCAAGTTCGCCTGGAGCATTTTCAGCAAAGTGATTCGCACGCAGGACCAGGTGTTCGCCATAAGTGCCCGTGGTGGACACTTTGATCTCTTTTTTCACTTCCTCGTCACGCTCCTTCAGACGTTTTGCAACTTCAGCCTTGCGTTCGGCCTTCGCCTTGGCGGCCTTGGCCTCCGCGGCGGTTGCAGGAGCGGAGGCGGATGCCTGTGCCACCGGTTTCTCCGGCAACATATACCGCATGGCGCCAACACCCGTCATGATGGTAAAGGCGAGCACGTACATGCCGGCGCCAAGGCGCCACGGACGCTCAGACTTCGGCTCATGGAATTTGCAGGTCAGGATGCCCACCGCAGTTAGCGCGATGCCGATGACAGGCAGCGACAAGCGCAGGGGACGTGGCAGTTGAGGCATGAACCAGATCGCGACCCCGGCAATCGTGGCGAGGATGCCGGCAACGAGTATCACCAGGCCCACTACCGGAACATCGAGTTTCTTGACATCCTGCTCACCGCGCAGCCACCACGCGATAAACGAGAAGAAGGTCAGGCTTGCCGCCATCCCGAGCAGCACGCCCAGGTCCGGCGCCGACTTCTCCGAGTAGAGACCAGCCATCACGCCCATATTCGGGGCGAAGCCAACCAGCAGCAACAGCACAATGGCCGTGACAATATATTTCGGTCGTCCGAACAGGACAATCAGCAGGCCCGCCGCGCTCACGGCATAGCTGAACAGGATGTCGCCCGACCAGATGAAGATGTGGTGGCATGCGCCAAACACCGCAAGTGCGGCAATACGACGCATGTACGGTACCAGGAAGCTGCGCCCGGCTTTGTTGGCGCGCGTGAGCATGACGGCGAAGCCCATGCCGAACAGCAGGGAGAAGATGGTCCAGAACTTGCCGGTCACAAAGTACTGCGTGATGAAGCTGATGACGAAATCAAGTCCGGTGAATTTCGCCGGAATGCCGCCCATATCGGAGATGGCGCGGTTGAAGTACTCGACATTCATGATGCAAATGCCGATCAGTGCAAAGCCTCGTACCACATCAAGCGCTTCGATGCGTTCATTGCCTTCTGTAGGGGAAAAGCTCGTCCTGTCCATTATCGTTATCCTTTGTTGTAAACGAAGTTGCGACTCATGGATCGTACTGGGGTTAAGCAAAACCTAAGGCGATTGTGCGACGAAATGCCGAATATGGGGGACAAAATGCAAAAAGGCCCGCTTGCAATTGCGAAGCGGGCCCCAATGACGCTGGCGTTCGCTTAAGGGGCGATGTCGCTACCTACGTTAATTGCTGCGTAGGCGCGCTGCACGGCCTTCGCTTCGGCGCTGCCGACCCCATACAGCTCCTCAGCCGAGGCTTTCATCAACGTACGCGCATTTGCGTAGTTGGTAGAGGAAGTGAACTTGGTGGTGTTGGCATGGAACCAGATGCGGTATGCATGGTCGATGCCAACGCCGGTCATGGCGCCGTTGGTCAGGTACTGGCTGTACATCTCCGAGCTCTTGTTGGAGCTGGACCCCATCGACAGGAAATAGAACATGCGGTTGTTAGGGCCGCTCGCATAATGCACGTCGAGGTTGCGCAGTTTGCGGCTCCATGCATCCGGGCTTGCGCCATCCTTGGATGGTTTCCAGAACCAGCGCAGCGGCTGGCCATCCTTCGCGATTTCCTGGCCGACCATCCAGTCGTTCTTCCCTGCTGGGACCACGCTGCCGGTGCCGCCATTGCGTGCATAGGCTTCCACCGCCTCGCCGTTGATGTCGGACGAGGACTCATTCAGGCCGCCGGACTCGCCGCGATAAGTAAGGTTGGACGTCGCTGCTGTGACGCCGTGCCCCATTTCGTGGCCGATCACGTCGTTCGAACCGAGGTTGTTGAAGTAGGTGCCGCCATCGCCGATGAACATGCATTTGCAGGTGTCGGTGTAGTAGGCATTGTCGTAGGCGGTGTTGACGTGCACGGCGATATAGGTTGCCGTGTTATGCCCATCCAGCGACTGCCAGCCCAGCACGTTTTTCATCGTGTCGTAGGTGTTCATCAAGCCCCACAGGGCGTTGACGGCAGCGGTCTGGCCATTGTCGTTGGTCGTGGAACCGCCGGCAATATACTGCTGGCCATCGCCCCAGGTATTGTCCGGGTCCACGTACAGGGCGCCGGCGCTGGTGCCATGGTTGGCATTGGTGATGGCCATGCCGCCGTAGACGCCGCCGGTGCCGCGCGTCAGGTCGATCATCTGGTATTGGCTGCCAGTGTAGCTGGTGGCGATCGGCACGGTGCCGTTGTACTGGCTCTTGCCGCTACCGATGGTCGGCGTTGCGGTGTGCACCATGCTCCATTGCTGGAGCACCGCGCCATTGGAAGCGTCCACGATGGTATTGTGGTAGACCGGTTTGCCGGCGCGGTTCATGCGGGTCTGCACCAGGTAGGCCAGGCGATAGCCGTCAACCACGTCCTCCAGGTCCATCGCATTCAATGCGTCCTCGGCCTTGTTGGCGGCTGCAGGCACGCGTTGCGTTTTCATGACCGGGTAGTAGATGGTTTCAGCGCTAGGCGCCACATCGTGGACGCCTGCGCCGCCGACACTGCGGATGGCGGCATCGATTGCGGCCTGGCTGCTGATCGATGCCCTCTTGTTCGCAACGCCGGACTTCGCAATTCCCCCGCGGCGGTCAGCCATGGATTGGCTGATGATGTGGCCGCGATTGTCCGACACCACCACCGCCTCCGATTCGAAGATGCGGATCCCTTTGTAGGTGTGGCTCAGACGCGTGATCACCTTGTCCTGCTGCCCTGGGTGTTGGCGGTCGATCACAAAGCCGTGGTCGCTATCGAGGCCCTTGCCGGCACGCTCATGCGCCAGCTCTGCCATCAGGCTGGCATTGGCCTGGGCAGGCATGGCGGCGGCAAAGCCCGATTGCGCGCACAGTGCGATCGCAGCGGCGATCATCGTTTTACGTAGCATCATTACGTCCCCTTCCGATTCAGGTTGTTGGGACAATCGACGATATATTGACAAATTTTAAATGTCAAACAGTTACCAGAAGTGTTAGCACTTAAACGCAACACACCGCTGAGCTAATTCCTGAGGGCATTTATTTCATCCCGGCACCATTCCGGTCAGCACATAGGCCTGCAAGAGCGTCATGAGCCCGACGATGGCGGCAAAGAGCAGACTGTGCTTGAGCGTAAAACGGAACAATTCTGCTTCCCGTCCCACCAGGCCGGTGGCCGCGCAAGCCACGGCGATTGACTGCGGCGAAATCATCTTGCCGGTCACGCCGCCGGTGGTGTTGGCCGCCACCAGCAAGGTATCGGAGACCCCGACCTGGTGCGCGGTCGTATTCTGCAGGGAGCAGAACAAGGCGTTCGACGAAGTGTCGGAACCGGTAAGGAATACACCCAGCCAGCCGAGGAATGGCGAGAAGAACGGGAATGCTGCGCCGGTGCCGGCCAGTACCAGCGCCAGGGTAGAGGACATGCCGGAGTAATTGGCGACAAACGCGAACGCCAGCACCAGGCCAATCGACAGCACCGGACGGCGCAGTTCCAGCACCGTGTCGCGCAAGGCACGCAAGCCCTTGGCGGGGCTAAAGCGCAGCAGCACCATCGACATCAGCGTCGACAGCAGGATCGCCGTGCCGACGGCCGACAGCAGGTCCAGCTTGTAGACCGCTTCGTAAGCCTTGGGCGCGGCGACGATCGGCGTCATTTTCATGACCAGCATGTCCAGGTATGGCACATGGAATTTCAGCACTGTGCCAGCCAACGCCCCTTTGGCCGCAAACAGCGCCTTGAACTGCGGCAGGCTCCATACCGTGACCACGGCAGTCAGCAAGCCGAAGGGGGCCCAGGCGCGTACCGTCTGCGCAGCGGTGTAAGGCGATTTGCTGCGGCTGCGCGGTTCATTGCCCGCTGGTGCGGCGCCGCCGAATGGGGACAATGCCGCCGTGCCGCCGCCCATCGAAATGGTGCTGCGGGCGCCAGCCTTGGCGCTGGCAGGCTGCCATACCTTCAGGAAGCCGGTCAGCGCGCCCAGGCTGACCAGGGCGGAAGTAATGTCCGGCAGTTCCGGTCCAATGTAGTTGGACGTGATGTACTGCGTCACGGCAAAGCTGCCGCCAGCCACCAGCGCGGCAGGCCAGGTCTCCTTCACGCCGCGCTTACCGTCCATCATGAACACCAGCCAGAACGGCACCGCCAGCGACAGCAGCGGCAACTGGCGTCCGGCCATTGCGCCGATGGTCATCGCATCGATGCCAGTCACCTGCCCTGCCACAATAATGGGAATGCCCATGGCGCCGAAAGCAACCGGCGCAGTATTGGCGATCAGGCACAAGCCGGCCGCATAGAGCGGATTGAAGCCCAGCCCGACCAGCAGCGCAGAGGTGATGGCCACCGGCGCGCCGAAGCCTGCCGCACCTTCCAGGAAGGCGCCGAACGAAAAGCCAATCAGCAGCATCTGAAGGCGCTGGTCGTCCGTGATCGACACCACCGAGGCGCGGATAATCTCAAGCTGGCCGGTACGTTCAACCACCTTGTACAGGAACACCGCACTGATGATGATCCACGCGATGGGCCACAGGCCGTAAGCAAAGCCGAAGCCTGCGGCGGCCAGCGCCTGCGGCACCGGCATGCCATAGGCGAAGATCGCGACGGCCAGCGCAAGCGCAAGCGTCACGGCGGCGGCAATGTGGCCTTTGATGCGCCAAACAGCCAGCGCGATAAAGAAGAAAAGAATCGGTATGGCGGCCACCAGGGCCGATAGCCATAGAGTGCCCAACGGGGCATAGATCTGGTTCCAGGTTTGCATTGTGTACTCCTCCAAGGGTTTGAAATTATTCTTATGCCGTTTTCAAGAAAGCCTTATTCCGCCTGCCCCCTTTCCCGCAGCAGGTCGGCCAGGCTGCGCTTGGCCGGTACCAGCGGCGTACGGTGGCGGGTCCAGCCCAACTGGCTGGACGGCGCAAAGGCTCGCAGGCGGGTTGCCGCCCAGCGGAACCAGCGATACACCGCGGGCCGCGCAAAAGCGCCGCTCCAGAAGCGCCACACCACCCGTTCGCCACGGCTGAAGTTGGCGCCCTGTCCGCGCAGCGGGCGGTCGACCGGCTGCGCCGGGTCGCGGTTGGCTTCCGTGCGCAGCCGCACCAGCAGTGCTGGGATGGGGATCCGCACCGGGCATACTTCGCCGCAAGCGCCGCACAGGCTGGAGGCCGTCACCAGGTCGGCGGTCTCCTCCAGTCCGAGCAAATGCGGTGAAATAACCTTGCCGATCGGGCCCGGATAGGTGGTGCCGTAGGCGTGCCCGCCTACGCGTTCATAGACCGGGCAGTGGTTCATGCAGGCGCCGCAGCGGATGCATTGAAGGGTCGCGCGCAGCTGCTGGTCGGCATAGGCTTGGGTACGGCCGTTATCGAGCAGCACCACGTGCATTTCACGCGGGCCATCGAGCTCGCCGGCGCGGCGCGGACCGGTGATCAGGTTGAAGTAAGTAGTAATGGCCTGGCCGGTGGCCGAGCGCGTAAGCAGGCTTGCGAGCGGCACGATGTGCTCAAGCTTCGCCACCACCTTCTCCACACCCATCAGGGCGATATGCACATCCGGCACGGTCGTCGACAAGCGGCCATTGCCCTCGTTCTCCACCAGCCATAGCGTGCCGGTATCGGCGGCGGCGAAGTTGACACCCGAAAGGCCGATGTCGGCTTCTGCGAACTTCCTGCGAAGAGCACGCCGGCCGGCGAGGATCAGGGTGTCGACGTCTTCGGTGTAAGGCGTATCCGGCAGGTGCCGCTCGAACAGTGCGCCAATGTCGGCGCGCGTTTTGTGCAGGGCCGGCATGACGATGTGCGAGGGTTTTTCTTCGGCCAGCTGCACGATATATTCGCCCATATCGGATTCGACACAGCTGATGCCCCGTTCGGACATGTAGTGGTTCAGCTCCACCTCTTCGCTCGCCATCGACTTGCCTTTGACGATGCTGCGTGCTCGCCGCCGTTGCGCGATGCCATGGATGATGGCGTTGGCCTCGTCCGCAGTCGCAGCCCAGTGCACATGGACGCCGAGCGCCTGCAGTTTTGCCTCGAATTGCACCAGCAAGTCCGGCAGGTTGGCCAAGGCGTGCTGGCGGATCGCTTCGCCCAGGTCGCGCAGCTGCTCCAGCTCGTCGGCGTCAGGAAACTGCGTAGTGCGCTTGGCCTGCAGGAAGTCCATCGCTCCGCGCATGCTGGTGCGCAGGTTCTGGTCCTGCAGGGCACTGCTCACGCGTTCGCGGAAATCGGCTGGCGAAACAAAATGCATCGGTCGTGCGTTCATGCCTGCTCCTGTTGCGCGTCATCCACAATCACCACCCATAGTGCGGCCGGGCCGTGTGCGCCGTAAGCCAGTGTTTGCTGGATATCCGATGTCTTTGAAGGCCCCGATACCAGCACCAGGTTGGTCGGCATGCCGGCGCTCCAGCCCTCAGCGTGCATGGCTGCGTGCAGATCGGCATGCAGGGTACTCGCATAGACGAGCGCCACATGCAGCGGCGGCACCAGCGAAACGGTGCGCGGTGAGCCGGCATCGGGCGCCAGCACCAGCGTGCCGGTGGCGGCGATACCGGAACGGGCTACCGTAAAACCGGCGTCGATACTGGAGAACAGGATGCCTTTCCATGCTTCCAGCGGCTGCGAAAACGGGATCGTTTGGACGGCGGACGGCAGTGCGGCGGCCAGCGCGGCGCCTTCCACGCTGGCGCGGTCCAGCAGCAGCCGCTGCACGCCCGCCTGCGCCAGTTTGGCAGCCATCAGCGCCGGCCAGCCCGCGGCGTCGCAGCGAAAGACTTGCGTGCGCACCGAAGTCATGATCCGCTCCATCACGTCCGCGCGCTGCATGGGCGAAGCGCCGCGCAAGCTACCTTGTGCGTGGTGCCGGTTGATCCGAGCTTCGAGCTCGCGGCTGTCCAGCGTTGGAAGCGGCGCTGAGGAGCGCAGCGCGCCGAGGATGCGCTCGCGGGCGCCGATGCCGCTCATTGGACGCCCTCCTTCGCAGCCTGCTCACCGTTGACGCGGCGCCAAAGGAAGCTTGCCAGGTGCTCCACCTGCAGTGGCGCCTTTTGGCGCTGCGCTGCGTGGCCGATATTGAGCAGGCAGCCGCAATCGGCGGAGACCAGCCGGGTGCAGCCCGTCGCGCAGGCCGATGCCACTTTGTCCGCGACCATGGCGCCCGAAATATCAGGATGTTTAAGCGAGAATGTGCCGCCAAAACCACAGCACTCAGACTCGCGCTGGTGCTCAACGCGGGTCACGCCGGGCAGCGCGTCAAGCAATGCCACGCCATGTTCGCGCGTGCCCATTTCGCGGCGCGCCCCGCAGGATGTGTGCAGCACCACACGTTCATCGGCTTGCGCGGGCGCAGCCTGGTAATCGACGTGCAGCACGTGCAGCAGGAATTCGCTCAACTCGTAGATGCGCTCTGCCAGCTCGCGCGCCCTGGCTGCGGCCTGCGGATCGTCCCCGAACAGTTCGGGCCAGTGGTGCCGCATCATGCCGGCGCAGGAACCGGAAGGCACGATAACAGGCCAGGGCTCCGGGAAGAGATGGAGCTGCGCACGCGCCACCTCGCGCGCCTGCTCGGGATTGCCGCTGCTGTAGGCAGGCTGCCCGCAGCAGCTCTGGCCGCGCGGATAGTGCACGGTCACGCCAGCATGTTCCAGCAGGCGCACTGCGTCCAGGCCTGCTTCCGGCATGAACAGGTCGATCACACAGGTACCGAACAGGTACACATGCACATTGCGCTGGCCCGCCAGCGCTGGATATTGTCGGGGCTTCATGTCGCGTCTCCTCCGTTTTGCTTATTCCGTCGACAAGTCCCATAATTCCCGCATGCTGGCGGCACGGCAAACTGGTCGGACCAGTAGCCGAAAAAGGGGATGATCACGATGAAAACGAACGGGCTGGTAGAAGAAGTGCAACGCCAACTTGAGGTTGCGCTGCTGGACGGGCGTTATCCGGCCAACAGCAAGCTGCCTTCCGAACGCACGCTCGCGGAGCAGTTTTCGGTATCACGCAACACGATTCGTGAAGCGCTGCAAAGGATGGTGGCACGCGGACTGCTGCGCAGCCGCCCAGGCGCAGGCGTGTACGTGGGCGACCAGCTGCGTACCAGCACCTCATCGCCATGGGCGCAACTGGTGGTGGACCAGCCTGCCCTTCTGAGCGACGTCCTGGAATTTCGCCGTGTACTGGAGGGCGCAACCGCCTATTACGCCGCGCTGCGCGGCACTGAAGATGAATACGCAGGCATCCGTTCACTGCTGGCGGGCCTGGAAAAGTCGCGCGTCGATGATGACGCCGCGACAGAAGCGGCGCTCGATGCACAGCTGCACGAGGCAATCGCACTGGCATCGCACAACAGCATGTTCCTGCATTTGCATGCGAGCGTGCTGGGGATTCTGCGCGAGCACATCACGCTGAACGGATCCAACCTGCGAGCTCTGGATGCTGAAGTGTCGGCCCAACTCCTGCAGCAGCACCGCGCGATCTGCCAAGCCATTTGCACCCGCAAGCCGGAGGCAGCCCGCACGGCAATGCAAGCACACATCGACTACGTGGCTGGCAAGCTGGAAATGACTTAACTGGTCCAACCAGTAAAAAAACCGCCAGGTTGTCCTGGCGGTTATCAAACGGGAGAACGCGCAGCTTATTCAGCCACGTCGGCGCCCACGTTGATTGCTGCATAAGCGCGCATGGCCGCTTTTGCTTCCACGCTGCCCACGCCGTACAGTTCCTGTGCCGCTGCTACAACAGCGTTGCGCGCGTCAAGATACGTCGAGCCCGAGGTCAGCTTGGTGGTATTGGCCTTGAACCAGATGCGGTATGCCTTGTCGATGCCGATACCTGTCATGTTCGTAGGCGCCTGCACCAGGTACTTGGAGTAGTAGTCGCTGGTGGTGGTGGAGCTGGAGCCCATGGCCAGGAAGTAGAACATGCGGTTGTTAGGACCGCTGGAGTAATGCGGATCCAGGCGCTTCAGGCTGGTGCTCCATGCATCTGGGCTCTTGCCATCCTTGC
Organism: Massilia eburnea; assembly: GCF_009720745.1. Lineage (GTDB taxonomy): Bacteria > Pseudomonadota > Gammaproteobacteria > Burkholderiales > Burkholderiaceae_D > Rugamonas > Rugamonas eburnea. The sequence continues at coordinate 516,957 of NZ_WNKX01000001.1, forward strand.
TTGGCTTGTACAGCCAGCGCAGCGGGGTGCCGGTCTTCGAGATTTCCTTGCCCATCACCCAGTCGTTGCCTGGATTGATGACGGTGCCTGTGCCGCCGTTGCGTGCGTAGGCTTCCACGGATTCGCCGTTGATGTCGGACGAGGATTCATTCAGGCCGCCGGATTCGCCCTTGTAGGTCAGGTTGGAGGTCGAGGCAGTTACGCCGTGGCCCATTTCGTGGCCGATCACGTCGATCGAACCCAGGCTGTAGAAGCTGGAACCGTCGCCGATGTACATGCACTTGCAGGTGTCGGTGTAGAAGGCGTTGTCGTAAGCGGTGCCGACGTGCACGGCGATGTAGGTCGCGGTGTTGTTACCGTCCAGCGACTTCCAGCCGATCACGTTGTTCATCGTGTCGTAGGTATTCATCAGGCCCCACAGCGCGTTCACTGCAGCGGTCTGGCCGTTGGCGTTGGTGTCGCTGCCGCCGTTGTAGTTCTGGCCATCGCCCCACACGTTGGTGCTGTTGACGTAGATCACGCCTGGGGTTGGGTTGGAGGTCGAAGCGTGGTTCGCATCGGTGATCGCCATGCCGCCGAACTGGCCGCCGACGCCGCGGGTCGAATCCAGCATCTTGTAGGTGGTGCCAACCAGGGTGGTCTGGATAGGCACGTCGCCGTTGTACTGGCTATGGCCGGTGCCAACTACGCTCTGCAGCATGCTCCACTGGTCCAGCACGCTGCCGTCCTTGGCGCTCACGATGGTGTTGTGGAATACGGCTTCCTGGCCCTTGGACATACGGGTCTTCACCAGGTAAGCCAGCTTGTAGCTGTCCACCACGTCTTTTACGTCCGCTGCGTTCAAGTCGGCTTCGGCCTTGCTCTCGGCGCCGGCGACACGCACGGTCTTCATGACTGGGTAGATGATCAGCTCAGCCGATGGCGGATCGATGTCGGTGCCGGCTGCGATGTTCTTCTTCGCCTTGGCAATTGCATCGGAACCGGTCAGGGTTGGCTTCACGTCGAAGCGCAGGGCCGACAGGCCGCCACGGCGATCGGTCGCGGACTCGCCGATGATGTTGCCGCCTTTGTCGGTGACGATCACGGACTCGGATTCAAAAATACGCACGCCTTTGAAGGTGTGGTTCATGCGGCTGATCGCCTGGCCGGCAGCACCTGGGTGCTGGGACGCGATGGTGTAACCGTGGTTGGTATCCAGGCCAAATTTGCCGCGCTCGCCGTTCAGGGTCGAGATCAGGCGCGCCTTTTCCTGTGCGGAGAAAGCTACCGGGCCAGCCATCATGCTGGTAGCACTGGCTTGTGCGGCAACCAAAGCGATCGCGGTAGCGATCAGGGTCTTGCGAACTTTCATTCTTGCTCCTTTATTCCCTAGTAGGATTTAGTTTTAGCGATCCGATTTTGTCGAATCGGCGGGAACGTTATCTGGTTACCGAGGGGCAAGTCAAAAATTCTGCGAATTAAGACAGTTTCATGACGAAAGTCTCGGGTGAGACTTTCAAAAGGAGGACGGGCTTGTTACTTTCGGTTTCCGCAAGCCGGAAAGCAAAAAGCCCGCTGGCACATGCCTAGCGGGCTTTTCTAATAAGAGCCTGACGATAACCTACTTTCACACTGGTTGCAGCACTATCATCGGCGCAGAGTCGTTTCACGGTCCTGTTCGGGATGGGAAGGGGTGGGACCGACTTGCTATGGTCATCAGGCATGACTTGTCAACAATCCGGAAGAAGTAAAAATGGGGTAGTGTTCTCAAACACGGGTAAGTGCTACATAACCGTCAAGGTTATAGGGACAAGCCGTACGGGCAATTAGTATCAGTTAGCTTAATGCATTACTGCACTTCCACACCTGACCTATCAACGTCCTGGTCTCGAACGACCCTTCAAGGAGCTCAAGGCTCCGGGAAATCTCATCTTAAGGCAAGTTTCCCGCTTAGATGCTTTCAGCGGTTATCTCTTCCGAACTTAGCTACCCGGCAATGCCACTGGCGTGACAACCGGTACACCAGAGGTTCGTCCACTCCGGTCCTCTCGTACTAGGAGCAGCCCCCTTCAAATTTCCAACGCCCACGGCAGATAGGGACCAAACTGTCTCACGACGTTTTAAACCCAGCTCACGTACCACTTTAAATGGCGAACAGCCATACCCTTGGGACCGGCTACAGCCCCAGGATGTGATGAGCCGACATCGAGGTGCCAAACTCCCCCGTCGATATGAACTCTTGGGAGGAATCAGCCTGTTATCCCCAGAGTACCTTTTATCCGTTGAGCGATGGCCCTTCCATACAGAACCACCGGATCACTATGTCCTACTTTCGTACCTGCTCGACTTGTCGGTCTCGCAGTTAAGCACGCTTATGCCATTGCACTATTAGCACGATGTCCGACCGTACCTAGCGTACCTTCGAACTCCTCCGTTACCGTTTGGGAGGAGACCGCCCCAGTCAAACTGCCTACCATGCACTGTCCCCGATCCGGATCACGGACCAAGGTTAGAACCTCAAACAAACCAGGGTGGTATTTCAAGGATGGCTCCATAGGAACTGGCGTCCCTACTTCAAAGCCTCCCACCTATCCTACACAGATTGGTTCAAAGTCCAATGCAAAGCTACAGTAAAGGTTCATGGGGTCTTTCCGTCTAGCCGCGGGTAGATTGCATCATCACAAACACTTCAACTTCGCTGAGTCTCGGGAGGAGACAGTGTGGCCATCGTTACGCCATTCGTGCAGGTCGGAACTTACCCGACAAGGAATTTCGCTACCTTAGGACCGTTATAGTTACGGCCGCCGTTTACTGGGACTTCAATCAAGAGCTTGCACCCCATCATTTAATCTTCCAGCACCGGGCAGGCGTCACACCCTATACGTCCACTTTCGTGTTTGCAGAGTGCTGTGTTTTTATTAAACAGTCGCAGCCACCAGTTTATTGCAACCTTTTCGCCCTTCCACAGTAAAGTGGTCAAGCTACCGAGGCGTACCTTATCCCGAAGTTACGGTACCAATTTGCCGAGTTCCTTCTCCCGAGTTCTCTCAAGCGCCTTAGAATACTCATCTCGCCCACCTGTGTCGGTTTGCGGTACGGTCTCGTATGACTGAAGCTTAGAGGCTTTTCTTGGAACCACTTCCGATTGCTTC
>NZ_WNKX01000020.1 GCF_009720745.1 Massilia eburnea
TAGTAATGCCACGTCGATCACTCCAATTCCCCACTCAATGTCATGAGCAGGATTGTGTCTTAAACGTGGGTCAGATTCTGATGCAAATTATGCGGCAAAGTGGGTCAATTTTCGGTGCAAATCAACAGCTGACGATATCGCTTGGCTTCGAATCTATCGAAATGTAGCCAACCGATGCAATGATTCTGCCCCCTGCACTTTGGCGAAGCTAGTATGAAATCTGCCAACTGATGAAATGAAATAGCAGAGTCGGACGTTGCCGACCGGGGTTCCTCCTCAGACTTTCTCACCAGGTCCAGTGATGGGACCGTAGTCCAACGCGGCCGTTCTTCGCTGACTTTTTATGAAGCCCGCGATTCCCCGCCAACAAGCTATCCAGGCCTCGCGTCTTCATCAGGTGCACAAACTGCTCGTCGAGGAAGCCGCGGCGATAGGCATGCTGGGAAAGGTCGATATCGCCGAAAGCATTCGCCTCCAGAATCCTGGGGCCATCGTCGCAGATCGCAATATCCCATCCGGGACAGATGAACCCAGGCAGGGCCAGGTGCGCCTCGCATACCAGCCGCTTGATCTCGGGCCAGTGCGGCAATTGGAAGCCCACCAGCGCGGCGCCTGTCCGCGGATGGACAGATACCGTGTTCTGTCCGGGCCCCGTACCCGTAATCACACGACTGACCGTTCCCGTCTCGATGTCGACGGTGGCCAGCATATTGCCGCTTGCGCCGTGCTGGAAGTTGTCGGAGTCGCGTCCGCCTACGTTGATCTTGAAAATGGCTTTGACGAGCTGCGGACCGTTTGGCGTAAGGAAGGTGTGGATGCGCACGCCGGAGATCTTGTCGCCGCAGACTTCGGCGATCTGCGTGTGCGGCGACAACGGCTCCTGCAGGATCCAGCCGAAAGTGCGGCCATCGTCAATCGACTTTGTGAACTCGTCGATAGGGATCGTCGTCCCGTTCCCCAGAACCAGGGAGTCGCCCTCCACCGCTTTGACCAGTGTGTTTCCGCGGCCGTAGCTGCCGAACGACGGCTTCAGATAGACCGGCAAGTTGCCGGAATCGCGAAGATAGCTTGCCAGCGCTTCCCGTGTATCGAGATTGACGAATGGCTGCGGCTTTTGCGCCCGATAGACCGCACGGATGCCCGGCGTCGGTAATCCATAGCCAAGAAACATCGCATACATGGTGAGCTTGTCGATCGTAAGAATCGTCGAGTGCGTATCGACGAGGATCTGCTCCAGTATGGCCTGCACCCGCCAGCCGCCGAACTCCGACTTGGCTTCGAAACTCAGGTCAGTCTGATATAGCCGGAAGTCGAGGTACTCGGAAAATCCCAGCCGTCCTAAACCGCGCCGCAGGCGCCAGGCCTCGAGCAACAGGCTGAGGACGGTACGGTTGCTGTCGCGAGCTGCCTGCTTGATCGAATCGATAATTTCCATGGGACTTATCCTTTTAGAAACCATACACATCCGATTATGTTCTTGGCAATTCAGCGAGCACAAGTGTTCATTTTCCAACGCCATTTATGCGCCGCAACACTAGTTTCCTGCATATCAGCCAAGTTATACGTATTGTGAATATTCAACATTAAAACAAATTATTTGAATTATATGTTGCGTCGCACCATAATGTTCTCAGACGGACAATATTTCACGGAGAACAGTATGAACCTTAGCAAGCACATGGAATTTATCTTTGTAGGCGCACTGGCACTGATCGGTGTGTCCGCCGCAGCTGGCGCCGCAGCGCCTAAATTCCTGGCCGCACGTGCGCCGGCCGTTCACGCGGCCACCGCGCAGAACATCGCACCTCCAGTTGTCGTGGTGAAGACCAAGCGCCTGACTGCCGAAGAAAAGGCCGCACTGGCAGAGTAAGGCAAGGCCCCTAATCGTCGCAGCTGCTTTCGCGGACGATCATTTCCACCGGCATGGTGATCTGGGCGGGGTTTGCGTCCGGATCCTGCAGCAGCAATTCAACCCCGGCGCGCCCCAGTGCCTCCTTGTCCACGTGGATCGTGCTGAGGGGAGGAATGGCGGCGGCGGCGCTGCTGATGTCGTCAAAGCCGACGATTGCGATATCGTGCGGGATCTTCATACCTTGGTTGAGGCAGTACTTCATGGCCGCCAGCGCTGTACTGTCGTTGTAGCAGAACACCGCGTCGGGCCGCTTGGGCAGGCTCAATAGGCTTTGCATGGCCAGCGCCACGCCGTCTTCGCCGTCGCCGATGCTGGGCACAATCACTTCCAGGTCCGGGTCGGCATGAACCTTGGCGTCGAACAGCGCCTTGCGGAAGCCGTGGTTGCGCTGCTGGATACTATAGTGCGCCAACGAGCCGGAAAGCATGGCGATGCGTTTGCGTCCGCTGCGCAGCAGGTGCTGGGTGGCCAGGTAGCCGCCGCGCGCGTTGTCCGGGTTGACCGAAGTGAAGCCGATACGGTGCATGTCCACCAGCACCATGGGCTTGCCGACCTGCTGCAAAGCCGCCAGCACTTCCGGCTCGAAGAATCCGGCGCACAGGATGGCGTCGGGCTGATGCAGCCGGATCTGGCTCAGTACAGGATCCGCCGGGCCAACGGCGATAAAGGACAGGGCAATGCCTTCGCGCCGGCACGCCTCTTCCGCGCCCTGCAGTACCGGAGAGAAGAAAGGACTGGATGCCAGCGTGTTGTGCTGGCTATGCAGCAGGAAGACGATGCGGCGGATGCGGCCCTTCTTAAGTTGCGCGAAATCGTAGCCAAGCTTTTGGGCGGCCTTGCGCACTTTGTTGCGAGTGTCTTCCGTCATGCCGGCCTGGTTCTTCAGCGCGCGCGACACGGTGCCGATCGACAGCCCTGTAGCTTCCGCGATGTCGCGCAGTGTGACCTGACTCACAAAGTCTCTCCCTTTTCCCGGTTTATAAACGCTTCTGGCTGCGTTATATCAGCCGCTTTTGGGGGCGTCAACCGGCGACTACCCCGCTATCGAACGTATGCGCAGCGACTTGCGCAGCGCTGCCAGCCCTGCCTTGGAAGAGACGCGCAGGGAGATGCTTTCGCCCGGCAGCAAGGTCAAGGCGTTGTCGGAAACTTCGGCATCGGTGTCGCCAAAGTCGATCCACACGGCGCGCGCGAGGTTTGTGGCCTTTAGCTCCAGCCGATAGCCTGCGCCGTCAGGGCGCAATTCCGCATGCAGGCCGGAAGCCGGCCAGCGCAGGTCTTTTGCCGCCTTGAAGTAGACCACGTGGCGCGAAGGCGGCTCGCCTTCGGCTTGAAGGTCGAATACCGCGACCGTGCTGGCGGGATCGGCGCTGCCGAGCAAATCCTTGTCTGCATATTCCGCCAGGCTGGCCGCCGACAACGGCGCCATTTCCAGCGCTTTACCCTCGTCGCGCAGCAACTTGCCGTCGAGCGTCATCAGGCGCAGGCGCAGTTCGCCTTTCACGCTATGCGTGCGGTCGTTCAGCAGGCTGACCGTGGTGCGGCCTTCAGGGCTGCGCAGTGCGGCCACGGCGACTGGGGCGTAAAAGCGGCGTGCGTGGAACTGCAGCGCCTTCCAGCGCCCGAACCAGTCTACGCTGGACCATGAGGCGCCCGGCCAGACGTCGTTCAGCTGCCAATACAGGGAACCCATGGTATACGGGCGGCTGGCGCGGTGGTGCAAGGCGGCCAGCTCGATACCCTCGGCTTGCGCGGCCTGGCTAAGGTAGACGAAGTGCGCGAAATCTTTCGGTTCGCCGAATTCGACATTTACATACTTCATCAGGCGCTCATTGCCTTTACCAGCCAGGAATTTCTGGTGCGCTTCGATCACCGGCGTGGCGATGCCTTGTTCGCCGCGCTTGGCGAAAGCGTCGATCGTGCGCTGCACCGGCCATGCCTGCAGGCCGTATTCGGACATGAAGCGCGGTGTGATCTCCAGGTATTTCGACGGCGGATGCGCGGGGTTGCCCCACACTTCCCAGTAGTGCATATCGCCGCTTGCTGGCGTATTGGCGACTTCGGCCAGGTCGTCGCTGGGCGAACTGGCCCAGTAGGCGATGCCGCCGCCCTCCTCCGCCACCACTTTGCGCAAATCGGCGCCGAACAGCTGCTGGTACCCGTTCCAGACTTTGGCGGCGAAGGCGGGATCGGCCGCAGCCATTTCCTTGCCGGGGCCCCAGTACTTCCACGCGATTTCTTCTTCGTTATTGCCGCACCAGAGCGCTAGGCTCGGGTGGTTGCGCAGGCGGCGCACATTGTCGCGAGCCTCGGCGACGACGTTGGCGCGGAAGGCGTTGTCGTAGGCGGGCGGCATGCCGCCGCCGAACATGAAGTCCTGCCAGACCAGCAGGCCAAGTTCGTCGGCCAGGTCGAAGAAGTCGTCGCTCTCGTAATAGCCGCCGCCCCAGCTGCGCAGGAAGTTCATATTGGCATCGCGTGCGGATTGCAGCACGCGCCGCAGCTGGGCCTTGCTCACACGCGGCTGGAACATATCGAAGGGAATGCTGTTCGCGCCTTTGGCGAAGACCGGAATTCCGTTGACCGCGAAATAGAAAGTCTTGCCTTTGTCGTCCGGCTCGCGGCGCAATTCGATGCTCCGCAAGCCAGTGCGGGCGCTGGACTTGGCGATGACGGCCTTGCCGTCGGCGACTTCCAGTTCATAGCGGTACAGGGGCTGAGCGCCGTAGCCGTTGGGGAACCAGCGCTGCGGGCGGTCGATGTGCAGGGGAAGCTCGATGCGATTGGCGCCGGCGTGGAGCTCCGTGCGGCGCTGTGCCGCAAGCGTGCGTTTGCCGTCCGGCGCGGTTTGCCACAGGCGCAGGTCGAAGCCTCCATCACGCACCGCATCGAGCGAGGCGATCGCCATGATGTCGGCGGTCGTTTCGTCAACGCGGTCCTGGCGCAGCTGCAGGTTGTCGATACGTGCTGCGTTCCAGCTTTCCAGCGCTACCGGCTTCCAGATGCCGGCGGTGACGTATCGCGGCCCCCAATCCCAGCCATAGTGATAGCCGGGCTTGCGGGCGAAATTGCCGGTCATGGCATCCTTCGGCTCATCGCCATACGGGGATGGATAATTCCCGGCCAGTTTGAGCGGCATGGCCTGCACCTGCGGCAAAAGCCTGGCAATCGGCGAGCGCAAGACGATGCGCAACGCATTGCCTTTTGCGCGCAGCTTTCCCTGCACCGGGATGCGCCAGGTGCGGAAGGCGTTGTCGGCATCCAGCAGCTTGTCGCCATTGAGCCAGACTTCGGCGAAGGTATCGAGACCATCGAATACCAGGTCGCTGCGCGCGGCTTCCTGCGCGGCGGCAGGCGCGTCGAAGCGGGCGACGTATTCCCAGTCGGCGAGGCCGATCCATTGCAGGCCGGCTTCCGGCGCGCCGACATATGGATCTGGAATCTGCTTGTTCGCGAACAGGTCGGTATGCACCGTGCCCGGGACCTTTGCGGCATGCCATGCCGCCGCTTCCGGATGGGCGGCCAGTTGCGCGTTGCCGGGAACCAGGCGGAAGGTCCAGCCTTTGTCGATGAGGACGCGCTCCGGCGCTGCCGCTGTGGCGACTGCGGCAACCGCCGTCAGGCACAGGCCAAGCAGCAGAACCACCAGGGAACGCCAGTACAGATGCGTGCTCATGGTGCACTCGCCTTCCAGTGCCGCTCAATCCATTCCTGGTGGCTCGGCATCGCGGCAACGGCGTTCTTCAGCATTGCCCGCATGCTTTCCACGACATCGACCAGCTTTTCCTCCGGCATGTCGTCCACGATCGGATGGTAGCTTTGCGGGATGATGCGCTGCCCCAGCATCACCTGCACCCAGCTTGGCAGCGCGAAGAAGTCTTCGCCATGGCGGAAGTAGCGTCCATCGCTGCGGAACAATTCGATTGCTTCGCGCAGGCTGTCCGGAATGGACATGGTGCGGCAGTAGTCCCAGAATGGCGAGTCGTTGCGTTCGGTGGCGTTGTAATGCAGGATCAGGAAGTCGCGCACCCGCTCATATTCGAACTCGGATTCGCGGTTGAACCGTTCCGACAGCAGCGGGTTGAAATCCCGCTTGGGGAACAGCGCCAGCAAGCGCGTAATGCCCGATTGCGCCAGGTAGATGCTGGTGGATTCGAGCGGTTCAAGGAACCCACTGGCCAGCCCCAGCGCAACCACGTTCTTGTTCCAGCATTTCTTGCGCATGCCTGTCGTGAAGCGCAGCGCACGCGGTTCGGCCAGGGCCTTGCCGTCCAGGTTCGCCAACAGGGTCGCGGCGGCTTCGTCGTCGCTGATATGCCGGCTGGAATACACATAGCCGTTGCCGGTGCGGTGTTGCAGGGGAATGCGCCATTGCCAGCCCGCCGTGCGCGCGGTGGAGCGCGTGTACGGGGTGATCGGGGCCACGCTTTCGCAAGGGACGGCCATGGCGCGGTCGCAAGGCAGCCAGTGCGTCCAGTCGACGTAACCGGTCTTCAGCGTCTGCTCGATCAGCAGCCCGCGGAAGCCGGAGCAATCGATGAAAAGTTCGCCGTCGACCACCTGGCCGTTTTCCAGCGTCACCGATTCGATGAAGCCGTCATCGGCGCGCTGGTTGACGCCAACGATCTTGCCTTCGATGCGCTGTACGCCGCGCTGTTCGCCCAGCTCGCGCAGGAAGCGCGCGTACAGGCTGGCGTCGAAATGATAGGCGTAGGCGATATCGGCCAGCGGCGAGCCCGGCGGCGCGTTGCGGTCGCCAGGCGCGAATTTGCCCTGCGGCGCCATGATGGTTTGCGGCGAGTATTCGCCAATCGGCGCAGCGCGCCCGGATTGGAACAGTTTGAGCCAGAACTGGTGGAATGGCAGCGGGCCGACCGAGCGGCCGATGGTACCGAAGCCATGGATATAGCTGTCGCCGATGCGGCTCCAGTCGTTGAATTCGATGCCGAGCTTGATCGTGCCCTGCGTACGCTTGATGAACTCTGTCTCGTCGATGCCGAGCATTTGTCCATTGAACATCCTGATATGCGGGACGCTTGCTTCTCCCACGCCGACGATGCCGATTTCCTCGGATTCGATCAGGCGTACCGAAGCTCCCTTGCCCAGATAAGTGGCCAGCGCCGCTGCAGCCATCCAGCCCGCGCTTCCGCCGCCAACGATAGTGATCTTGCTGATTCGGTCGTGCAGGTTCATTCGGCACTCCAAACAGGAAAAAACCTCCCCGGGCCGTGAGGCGCGGGGAGGAAGGAGGGAAGCATTAGAACTTGTAGTTCAGGCCAAAGTAGGCGACGCGGCCGGCATAACCGTTGGAGTAGAAACGGTCCTTGGTGTCGTCACCCAGGTGGGAACGCGTTTCTTGCTTCGTCAGGTTCAGCACCGAGGCGGTCAGGCTCAATTCCTTGGTGATGTTGTACGCCACATTCAGGTCGATCTGGCTGTAAGGCTCTTCATACACGTTTAAGCCGTTGACCAGGCCGTCCACTACCACGCCGCGGCGGTTGTAGGAAGCGCGCGCCAGGAAGTCGGCGGTTTCGTAGAACACAGTCAGGTTAGCCTGGTTCTTGGCGCTGCCGACCAGCGGCGACTTGCCGATTTCGGTGCCATCGCCCAGGGTGATTGCTGCCTGGTTGGTCTTGTTGTACGTGTAGTTGAACTGGAAGCCCAGGCCGTTGGACAGCGTGTGCTGCGCATACAGCTCGACACCTTGCGAGACGCCGTTACGGCCGCCGGCGGTGGTCGAGTAGCTTTGCACCACCACGCTCTTGCCCGCAACGTCCATGGTCACGTCGCGCACCACAGGCACCGAGAAGTTGCTGACGTTCTTGCGGAAGTAGTCCAGGCCGAGCACGGAGCCGCGGTGGAAGTACCATTCCACGCCGACGTCGAACTGGTTGGCCTTGTACGGCTCAAGCTGCTTGTTGCTGCCGGCGCCGAACCAGCCCTGCTTGTCGCCGCCACCGATCAGGCGGCGGTCATTGACGTACTCCTGGCTGAAGTACTGCAGGCCGCCTGGCGAGGCGATGTCGCCGTAGCTTGGACGCGCCACCACTTTCGATGCCGCTGCGCGCAGTACCAGGTCCTGGTTCAGGTCATAGGCCAGGTTCAGGCTTGGCAGCACATCGTTGTAAGTGCGGTCGAGCGAGCTGACCACGAACGACGAGGTGTGCGACAGGCTTTCCGGCAGGCGGGTGAAGCCGCTGGTGCAACCGGAACCGGCAGGTGCGCCGACTGCTGGCGCGCCGCCCGCCTGGCATGGAGCCGGGCTGCCGTTGGCGCCGTTGAAGAAGTAGTCGTTGTAGTAGTCAACCTGGTCGGTCGAATCGGCGTGCTGCTTGGTCTTGACGAAGCGCAGGCCGACGTTGCCGCGCAGGCGGTCCATCTTGATATTGCCCTGCACGTAGGCCGCCGAGATCTTCTCGCTGACGTTGTACACGAAGTTGTCTTCGTTACGGGTCTGCATGCCGCCGTAAGTCTGGTTCAGGTACGAGATGTAGGCCGGGTAGTTAATCGCAGGGAAGGCGCTGGCACTGATGCCGCCCACCAGGTTACCCAGCGACCCGCTGTTCAGGAACTGCGGCTGGAACTTATTGGCAGTCGGATCGCAGCCGTTCTGGAAGCGCATGTCGTAGTTGGACGGATCGGCGCCCTTGCACACCCAGTAGTTGTTGCCGGTGGCACGATGGGTGCCGCCATCACGGTACTTGGCGCCAAAGTTCAGGGAATCCAGCCAGCTGGTATCGGTGTGCCAGGTGAAGTCGGCCTGGCCGTACTTCTGCTGGGTGCTGTTCTTGGTCCAAGACGAAGAGGTGGAACCCAGGTCGATTTCACCGATGCCTTTTGCCAGGTTGTCCATCAGCTGCGGCGAGAAGGTCATGGTCGGCGTGCCGACGGTATTCCAGGCGCTGGCGGTGTTACCCAGGGTCCAGCTGCCGTCCGCATTTTGCATGCGCGGCTTGATCGGCATCGTCATCTGCATTTCCGGACCGCCCGAAGCCCAGGTGCGGCCCAGCTTGAAGGTCGCGTCCAGGCTCTGGCCATGCCAGTCGGCTTCGAAGTCGGCGGTCTGCGACAGCGCTTTTTCGCGGTTGTAGCTGCCGGTGATCTGCGGCGTTGGAATGGTGCAGTCGTCAGGACCCCAGCCGCCAGGTTGCTGGCCGCCGGCAGCCGCCTGCGCTTCGCTGCAGTAGTAGGTCTTGCCAGGATGCGCGCTGTATTGGGCGCCGGTGACGATGGTCTTGCTCGGATCGAAGGTCAGGCCATCCAGCATGCGGCCGCCCGGCCAGTTGCCGTCGCCGTCATATCGCGCCAGGTTCCATTCCGGGATTTTCAGGATGTTGGTCTGCGAATTCTGCTTCAGGTCGAAGCGGAAGTAGTTGGCCGTCAGGGTCAGGTTGCGGACCGGCTTGAACTGCAGGGTCATCTGGCCGCCCTTGCGTTCGCGCTCTTCGTTCTTCACGTTGAGGTTGACCGAGGTCGGCATCATGAAGTTGGTGTAGTACTTGCCGTTCTGGTCGTGAAAACCAGACTGGCCCCACCAGTAGCTATCCAGGTTGGACTCTTTGCCGTTGACGTCGGTCGCAGGGTGGCCCTTGTAGTCGTCGCCGTACCACTGCCAGTTTTCGGTGCTGGCGCCCATGGTGCGCGTGGTGCGTTTTTGCGAGGTCAGGCCGACCAGGACGCCGAAGCGGTTGCTCTCGTCGTGCCAGGCGTACTGGCCGGCGAACTGGCCGTCGGTCTTCTTGGTGGTGTCGGCCCAGGTGCCTTCCGCCGACACAAAGCCGCTGCCGGACTTCACGTCCAGCGGACGGCGGGTGTGCAGGATCACGGTGCCGCCAATGCCGCCTTCGTCGATGCGCGCTTCCGGAGACTTGAACAGCTCCGCGCTGGACAGCATATTGGACGGCATCAGCATGTAGTTGAAGGAACGGGTCGGGTCGCCGTTCGATTCGGCGGTGGCGATATAGTTGCCGTTCAACTGAGTCAGGGTCAGTTCCGAGGACAGGCCGCGCACACTGACGTTCTTGCCTTCGCCGCCGCTGCGGTCGATGATCACGCCCGGTACGCGCTGCAGCGCGTCCGCCACGTTCTTGTCTGGGAACTTACCGATATCCTCCGCGGTCACCACCTCGATGATCGAGTTGGAATCGCGTTTCTGGTCAAGGCTTTTCTCGATCGCGTAGCGGTAGCCGGTCACCACCACCGTGTTCGGGTCTTGCGCGGCTTGCCCGGTCTGCGCGGCTTGCGTGGTTTGCGCCTGGGCGTTGGCGAGGGTCAGCAGGGCTGCGCTGACAGCCATGGTGATCGGCGCAAGGTTGGTTCTTAACGTCATATAGGTCTCCTGGTTATGCCCAGCGGCGGGGCTCTATGTGGGACGGCGATTTACTAAACGGCGGGGGTATCGCCTGTCTCCCGGTGGGAATCGCATTCCACTAGGGATAGTTAAACAAGGAACCTTGCCTACTTCAACAAACTTTCTGCGTTTAGAAGAAGTTTAGTTTTGTTTTAGTAAACAACAGTGAGGCTAATTTGCCACACCTGCCACGGGCCGCAGGGGCCGGACTTTCTGCTAAGATTCGCCGAATCGTCCCGGACAAAACCACCGCATGCCCAGCCTTCGCCAGAATTTCTTCATGGTCCTCGCAACAATGATCATGTTCGGCGCTGCCCTGTTGATCAATGAGCTGCTGTTCAAACAGCTGGAATTCGCGGAAGGCATCAACTGGGTCTACCTGCCTGCAGGCGTGCGCCTGCTGGCCACCCTGCTGTTTGCCGAGGCCGGCGCGATCGGCCTGCTGCTGGTTTCCTGGCTCTACTGCTTCACCATCCTGTTCCCGCATGACCCGGTGCGCGCCTTTGCCGGCGGCATTTTGTCCAGCGCGGCCCCGTACCTGGTCTACCTTGGCGCCCAGCGCTGGCTTGATTTGAAAGGCTCGCTGGCCAACCTCTCAGCCTGGCAGGTGCTGGTGTGCGCAGTTGCCTATTCGCTGGCCAGTCCCTTGCTGCACCACATCTGGTTCGCCTTGTACGAAGGGCGCGGCGATCTACTGCATAGCTTCGCGGCTATGGCCCTGGGCGACCTGGCCGGTACGCTGCTGGTGCTATTTCTCACCAAGTGGGTGATGCCGCGGCCTTAAAACAGCGCCTGCTGCGCCGTGGTCAGCGCGGAGAAGCTGTCGTGCAGCGGCAGCAGGATGGCGTCGGCGATGGGCTGCAGCTGTTTATCGAGGTAATGCTGGTAATCGATCGGTGAGCGCTGCACTTCCAGCGGCTCCGGTCCGCCGGTGGTGATCACATAGCTGATACGGCCGCCGTTCTGGTAGCGCAATGGGCGGCCTTGCGCCTTGTTGAAATCATCGGCCAGGCGTGCCGCACGCACTTGCGGCGGCACATTGACCTGGTATTCATCCAGCCGGTGGCGCAGGCGCTTGCGGTACACCAGCAGCTCGTCATGCTCGCCGGAGAGGGTCTTGCGGGCGTATTCGCGCACAAAGTCCTGGTATGGCTCGTCGCGGAAAATGCGCGCGAACAGGCCTTGCTGGAATTGCTGCGCCAGCGGGGTCCAGTCGCTGCGCGCCACTTCCAGTCCACGGTAAATGATGTCGCCATCGCTGGTCAGGCCGGCGTAGCGCTTCTTGCTGCCCATGTCCGTACCGCGGATGGTCGGCATGAAGAACTTCTGGTAATACGTGTCGAATTCGATTTCCAGATAGCTTTCCAGCTTGTATTTGCGCTTGAGGCGCTCGCGCCACCATTTGTTGATCTTCTCGACCAGCTCACGGGCGATGGCCAGCGCTTCTTCCGTTTCGTGCTGGCGTTTAAGCCAGATGAAGATGGAGTCGGTGTCGCCGTAGATCGCTTCGTAGCCTTCCTTCTCCACCAGCTCGCGCGTGAGCTTGAGCAGTTCGTGGCCGCGCAGGGTAACGGAGGAAATCAGCTGCGGGTGGTAGAAGCGGCAGTCGGTGGAGCCAAGCACGCCGACAAAAGAGTTCATCAGCAGCTTGAGCGCCGTCGACAGCGCGTCGTTCTTCTCGCGTTTGGCGGCATCGCGGCCTTGCCACAGCTGGGTGGTGATGGCGGGCAGGCAGTGGCGCGTGCGCGAGAATTGCGCGCCGCGCATGCCGGGCACCGGATCCTCCTCCGTTTCTCCCTCGACCATGCCGACCGGGTCGACCAGGAAGGAACGGATGATCGAGGGGTACAGGCTCTTGAAGTCCAGCACCACCACCGAATCGTACAGGCCGGGACGTGAATCCATGACAAAGCCCCCCGGTGAGGCCACGGCGGGAATCTCGCCTACGTTAGGCGCCACATAGCCTTCGCGGTGCATGCGCGGCAGGTACTGGTGGCTGAAGGCGGCAATCGACCCGCCCATGTGGTCGGGCACCAGGCCGGTCACGTGCGAGCGCTCCAGGATGAAGTCCATCACGCGTGTCTTTTCAAAGATGCGCGTCACCAGCTCGCAGTCTTTCAGGTTATAGGTCGCGAGGGCCGGCTTGTCTTCGCGGAAGCGGCGTTCGATTTCGGCCATCTTGTCGTAATCGCTGCCGATGTCCTTGCCCTCGCCCAAAAGCTCCTGCGACACGTTTTCCAGGCTGAAGGAAGGGAAATTCCACGAGGCTGCGCGCAAGGCTTCAATGCCGTCGATCGCAATGCGGCCGGGGATGGAGGCGAACACATAGCCATCGCGCGCCTGGTGCGTGCGCCAGTCGACCGGGCGGCCTTCGCGCCCGAGCAGCAACGGTACTTTGTACTTCTCAGCGTTCTTTTGCAGTGTTTGCAGGTCGAACTGCACCACGCTCCAGCCGATGATGGCATCCGGGTCGTGCACGCGGAACCATTCGTTGAGCTTTTCGATCACGCGCCGCGGCGTCGCGCAGTATTCCAGGTCGAAGTCGACGTCCGGCGCCACGGCCGGCTGTTCGCCCAGCATATAAACCTGGCGCTGGCCGCAGCCTTCCAGCGCAATCGAATACAGGTCGCCGAAAGCGCTGGTCTCGATATCCAGCGATACCATGCGCAGGCGCGGGCGGAATTCCGGCGCGGGACGCAGCTTGCCGCCTTCGAATTCAACGCCAGCGGTGATGAAGCGCTCCATCAGGTAGCGCTCCGGCGGCTTGATGTCCGCCTCGTACAGGCGGATGCCGCGCTCACCGAGCTTGCGCTCCAGCGCCAGCAGCTGCTTGTAATGGCTGGCGTAAATACCGACCACTGGCTCGCGCTGGAAAGTCTTGAGCGCCACTTCACGCAGGTCGATGCCCGGCATGCCGGCCGCCAGGGTGGCAATGGTGTCGCGCAACGAAGCCTCGGCGAAAGCCACCGAGGCTTGTTGCGTCAACAGGATTTTGCGCGGACCTTCATCGGTGGCAAGCCAGAACTCGATTTCCGTGCCGTCGCGGGCATCGCGCCAGGCGCGGGTAAGGATAAAACCAGGCATGGCGAAATTATACTGTACGCACACACAGTGGATTTGCAACAGTTGAAAGTATTCGCTAAAATCTAATGTTGCCCTACACCAAGTAAGGCAATCTAGTTAAATAATAGGAAACAGAATGATCAAGAAAATCACCGTTGCGGCCCTGCTGGCAGCTACCTCTTTCGCCGCTTCCGCAGCACAAGGCAATTTCTACGCTGGCGCCGACATCGGCTCCTCCAAGTTCAAGCACTACTCCAGCGACACCAGCGTTGGCGTGTTCGGCGGCTACAACTTCAACCAGAACGTGGCTGTAGAACTGGGCTACCGTGACCTGGGCGACTTCGACGGCAGCGTCAAGCAGACCGCCCTCTCCGTGATCGGTTCCGTACCGGTCGCCAACAAAGTAGCCGTGTACGGCCGCCTGGGCTTCAACCGCCTGAGCAGCGAAGGCGAGCACGTCAACCGCGGCCTGTTCGGCGCCGGCGTGAGCTACGAGTTCACCAAACAGTTCACCGGCCGCGTTGAACTGCAGCGTCAATACAACAACGCCCACAACCTGAGCGTAGGCGTAGCGTACAACTTCTAAGCGCCTGCTTTGAAGGAAAGGCCGCCGGATCTTGGTCCGGCGGCTTTTTTTATTTCGGCTGCAGCGTAGCCAGGGCCGCTTCCAGCACTTCATCGCGGCCGGCGCGCACGCCCTCCACGGTTTGCTTGACGATGTGCTGCGGCTGAACGCCGACGCCGACGAAGGCGCGGCCGTCCGGATAGGTATCCTGCTTGGTGCAGATACGCGCGCTCCCGCCGCCCGGCAGCTTGATGAACAGGGGCTGGCCGGTACTGCCGCCGGTGGCTTCGCCCACCAGGGTGCCGCGCTGCATGCTGTCGAAGGCGACCACAAAGTCTTCAGCCGCCGAGTAGGTGCCGGCGCTGGTCAGCACCAGCACGGGCTTCTTGTACTGGCGTTGCGGGTCTGGTTGAACCGCCTCCGGTGCCTCCGCATACATCGGCTGCTCCTTGTTCCATGCGCGCCAGGTCGGCTTGTAGTCGCGCGTGGCCCAGCGGCTGGTCAGGAAAGCCTTGTCGTCCAGCGTGGACAGGATCTTGTAGCCCACGTCGGAATTGCCGCCGCCGTTGCGGCGCACGTCGATCACCAGGGCGGAGGACTTGGCGATTTCATCGAAAGCTGCCAGCCAGGCTTCGGCGGCGCTGTTGTCATTAAAGCTGTTCAGGGAAACATAGGCGACGTCGCCCGGCAGCATGCTGAATTCGAACGATGGCGAATTGGCCATGGCGGCCTTGCGGACCTCAAGGCTCACCCGCGGCAGCTGTTGCTCGAATTGCTTGCCGGCGGCGTCGCGGAAGGCGACACGCGGCGCAGTGCCAACCGGGCCGCGCAGGAACAGGTAGCCAAAGGTGCGCAGTTCTTCATCCTGGGGCGTGGAAGCGCTCACGTAGGGCGCAAGCTCGCGGGCAGCGTAAGCCTTCACTTCCATCCCATCCACTGCAGTGACTTCGAGGCCCGGCATGATGCCCTTGGCGCGCAAGCCCGGGTCAAGCACCTCGGTGACGATCACGCGGCCGTCGATCGGACGGGTTTTCAGCAGCGGAATGCCCAGCATCCGGTCGGACAGTTCTTGCGGCGGATAGACGCCGGTGTGGCCGTCCTTCAGCTTCGCTACCAGTTCCTGCAGCACGCGGTAGTAGTCTTCGGTGCTGCGCGTGGCGCGCACGCGCGGCAGGGCTTCCAGGTAAAGCTTGTCCCAATCCAGCTTTTCCAGCGTCGCGGTATCGACGAAGTTGTATTTCACTTCCGACCACAGTTTGGACAGGCCGGCGATCTTTTCGTCCTCGCTGATGTTTTCTTTATAAGACCCGGCCAGGGCCGCGGTCTCCCACTGCATTGCAGGCTGCTGCTGCGCCATCGCGCCGGCGGCCGCCAGGGCCAGTACCAGTGCCGCTACATGGCTTTTTGCCATCTTGTCTCCTGAATAGGCTGAATTTGCTGAATGAGCGTCATTCTAGAGGCCCTGCGGCAAGGACGCTACCCTGTTACAAGCCTGATACTTTTCGCGCAGTGGGCGGCTGCTAGAATGCCTCCTCGATTTCTCACTACCACTGTATGCGCCGACTATCCCTCCCCGCGCTGGCCGCCCTGCTGGCCGCGCCTGCATTCGCAGCCGCACCTGCCCCGACCCCAATTACCCTCGACCAGGCCATGGCCAACCCGGACTGGATCGGCCCACCTGTGGAAAGCGCGTGGTGGAGCTGGGACAGCAAGCAGGTGTTCTATAAACAGAAGCGCAGCGGCTCCTCGCTGCGCGACACCTTCCAGGCCGGCGACAAGCCACGCCTGGTGGCCGATTCCGAACAGGCCAAGCAGGACAGCCCGAACATGGTCTTCAACCGCGAACGCACGCGCGCCATCGTGCTGCGCAACGGCGACCTGTTCGAGCGCGACCTGAAATCCGGCGCCCTGGTGCAAATCAGCCGCGGCACGGCCAACGCCTCCGCACCACAG
Organism: Massilia eburnea; assembly: GCF_009720745.1. Lineage (GTDB taxonomy): Bacteria > Pseudomonadota > Gammaproteobacteria > Burkholderiales > Burkholderiaceae_D > Rugamonas > Rugamonas eburnea. Next base: position 15,844 of record NZ_WNKX01000020.1, read on the forward strand.
TATTCGGCCGATGGCGCGAATGTGCAGTTCAAAGTCGGCAATGACTGGTTCAGCTGGAACCGCGCCGACCGCCTGGTCTCCCCGGTCGCCCTGCCGCGCGCGGCCAAGGATCCCGCCGCTGCGCCCGACGAAGACTACCTGCGCGACATGCAGCTGCGCCTGATCACTACCCTCAAGCGCCAGAAGGATGAACGCGACGAGACGCGCGCCCGCGCCAAGGAATTGCGCGCCGCCGACGCCACCCGCGCGCCTGCCCCGCTCTATTTCGGCGAAAAGGTATCCATCGATGCTTCTTCGCTTTCGCCGGACGGCCGCTGGCTGCTGGTCGCCACGTCGCCAAAGTCGAGCGAGAACGGCCGCATTGGCAAAATGCCGCGCTATGTCACTGAATCAGGCTACGAGGAATTCGACGACCAGCGCACCCGCGTCGGCCGCAACCTGCCGCTGGCACAGTCCCTGAAGCTGGTGGACCTGCACAGCGGCGCGATCAAGGACCTGCCTTTCGACAGCCTGCCCGGCATCACCACCGACCCGCTGGCCAGCCTGCGTGAAGCGGCCAAGCAGCCAGCCCTGAAAGGCAACCGCGCCATCCGCCTGGATGACGACGAGGGTGACGGCATTGCCTGGAGCAGCAACGGCGGCAAGCTCGCCGTCATGCTGCGCGCGGTGGACAACAAGGACCGCTGGCTGGCCGCCGTCGACCTGGAAGGCGCAAAACTGAAGACCCTGCACCACCTGAGCGATAACGCCTGGATCAACAACAGCTACAACGAATTCGGCTGGCTGCCGGACAACAGCACGCTGTGGTTCATGTCCGAGGAAAGCGGCTACTCCCACCTGTACACGCTGGATGCGGATGGCAAGCAGCGCGCCCTGACCAGCGGCAAATGGGAAGCCACCAGCGTCAAATGGAACGCCGACGGCAGCCTGGCCTATATGTTGTGCAACCGCCGCAACCCGGGCGAATACGAAGTGTGCTCGGCATCAGCCAAGGACGCGTCGGTACGCGAAGTCACCCAGCTCGATGGCGGCGTCGAGCAGTTCGCCCTTTCGCCGGACCAGCGCAAGCTGCTGGTGCACTACTCCAGCGCCTACATGCCTGTGCAGCTGGCGACCGTACCGGCCGCCGGCGGCGCGGCAACTAAGCTGACTGATACCCGCACCGCCGATTACAAGGCGCGCGAGTGGATCCAGCCGCAACTGGTGGCCGTGCCATCGGTCCATGGCGCGGGCCAGCCGATCTGGTCCAAGCTGTACCGCCCGGCCACGCTGGAACCGGGCAGGAAGTACCCGATCGTGATGTTCGTGCATGGCGCCGGCTACCTGCAGAACACGAGCAAACGCTACCCCAACTACTTCCGCGAGCAGATGTTCCACAACCTGCTGGTGGAAAAGGGTTACATCGTGCTGGACATGGACTACCGCGCTTCCAAGGGCTATGGCCGCAACTGGCGTACCGCGATCTACCGGCAGATGGGGCACCCTGAACTGGACGACTATGTCGATGGCGCCAAATGGCTGGCGGAGAACCAGCAAGGCGATATCGGCAAGGTGGGCATCTACGGCGGCAGCTACGGCGGCTTCATGACCTTCATGGCGCTGCTGCGCGAGCCCGAATTGTTCAAGGCCGGCGCCGCGCTGCGCCCCGTGACCGACTGGACGACTTACAACCATGGCTACACGGCCAATATCCTCAATACGCCGGATATCGATCCGGAGGCTTATCGTGTCTCGTCACCGATCGAGTACGCGGACAAGCTGAAAGGCCACCTGCTGATCGCGCATGGCATGGTGGACGACAATGTGTTCTTCCAGGATTCGGTGCGCATGGCGCAGCGGCTCATCGAGCTGAAAAAGGATCATTGGGAACTGGCGCCTTATCCGATGGAGCGGCATGGATTCGTGCAGCCGGAGAGCTGGTACGACGAGTACCGCCGTATTTACCAGCTGTTTGAGCGGACGCTCAAGTGAAACCCGGCAAATCTGGGTCAGACCCAAGGGTCTGACCCTGGTACGCGGCCGCCGGGAGTCTTGGGTCTGACGGGACGGCCATCCGGCTTGGGTCTGACCCTGAATTACCGGGTTTAGGGTTTCACCACGCTACTAGGCAGCGTCTGAAAATCATCCGTCTGATAAAGCGACGTCCAAGCCGCCAATAATGCCGGCGGCGGCGTCACCAGCTTGCGCGCGGTCAGGTCCAGCCACCCGCCCGAACTGTTGATGCGCGCCGACAGCTTCCCATCGCTGCGATAAACATCACTACGCAGCATCCAGCGGCTCCCGTCCTGCGACATCCCGGCCAGCGCCAGGGTCACCGTGATCTGGTCCATCAGCAGCACTTCCTTGAAGTACGCGATATCGTCCTTCATCACGACAGGACCGATATTCAGCCGCTTGAATTCCGCCATCGGAAAACCGTGCTCGCCCAAAAACATCATGCGAATATCGCCCGCCTTGTTCAGGTAAGCCGTATTGGCCATATGGCTGTTGAAGTCCATATCGCCCCAGCCGGCCAGCATCTTCCGCTCAAACATCACCACTCCTTTACTCGGCCGCGAGGAAGTCCAGCAGAGTCAGGGCCACGATCTTGGTCGCCTTGCGCAAGTCTTCCAGCAGCAATTTCTCATCCGCCTTCTTGGCATTCGATTCGGGCACGCTGCGCGGCCCTGCACCATATAGTACCGCCGGAATGCCATGCTCGCCATACAGGCGCGCGTCCGCGTAGAGCGGCGTACCGACGGCCGGGATATCCTCGCCCAGCACCTCGCGGGCATTCTTCTGCAGGTTCGCCACCAGCTGCGCGCCGGCCGGCAAGGGACGTAAAGCGTGGGAGAGCAGCAAGCGCTTGACCTCAAGACGGATGCCGGGCACGCCCTGCACCGCCTCCTCGATCAGCCTGCGCACTTGCGCCTCGACTGCGACCGGATCTTCTTCCGGAATCATGCGGCGGTCCATCTTCATCACCACTTTGCCCGGCACCACATTGGTATTGGTGCCGCCATCGATACGGCCTACCAGCATGGTTGGCGAATCGATGCCCGGCACTTTGGACTTCACCTTCTTCAGTTCCGGTAACTGGCCGTAGATCGCATTCAGTATCCGGGTCGCCGCCTGCAGCGCGTCGTGGCCGGTTTCCGGCATGGCGCCGTGGCCGGACTTGCCGTGCACGGTGATCTCCAGTTGCAGGCAGGCGTTGTGCGCCGTGACGATGTTGTAGCTGAAGCCAGCCGCAATCACATAATCCGGCTTGGTCAGCTTTTCGCGCAGCAGGAAGCCAGGGCCCAGCAGGCCGCCGAATTCTTCGTCATAGGTAAAGTGCAGTTCAATCGCGCCTTTGAGCTTGACACCCAGCGCCTCCAGCGCGCGCACGGCGAAAATATAGGTCGCGAAATCGCACTTCGATACGGCGGCCGCACGGCCGTAGATATAGCCGTTCTCGATCACGCCGCCATACGGCGGATAAGTCCAGCCCTCGCCCGGAGGCACCACGTCGCCGTGGGCATTGAGTGCAATGGTCGGCCCGCCCGCCGCATAAGGCCGGCGGATGATCAGGTTGGTGATAGATTCCATGCCGTAATCGCGCACCTCCTGCTCTGGCACGGCGTGCTTCTCGGCGGTCCAGCCGTAGGCCTTGACCAGTTCCGCCACGGTTTCCGCATGCGGCGCATTGTTGCCGGGCGGCGTATCGGTCGGAACGCGCAGCACCTGCTGCAGCAGCGCCACTTCTTCGTCGAAATGGGCATCGATCCATTGCGTGATTTTCTCGTTCATTACTTTGCTCCTGCGGCGAACCAGGCGCCCAGTTCGGCGCGTTCGGCTTCGGTCATATTGGTCAGGTTACCGATCGGCATATCCTTCTGCTCCACAGCGCGTTTGTGGATCTGGGCGGCGCGCTGGTGTACCTGGTCTGCCGTATCAAACAGCACGCCGGCTGGCGCGGTAGCAAAGCCGGGCTGGGTCGGCGTCGCGGAATGGCAAGCCACGCAGCGCGTATCAATGATGGCCTTCACTTTCGCAAATTGGGCGGCCGGATCTGCGGCAGGCTTTACAGCGGCAGGCTTGGACGGCGCAATCGCCACCGCCACCGCAAGCAGCAGCGCCGCGCCAATCGCCGGATAGCGCCACTCAACGCGGCCCTTGTGGCGCAGGTTGAAGAAGTGGCGAATAAAGACGCCTGCCGCCATGATGAAGCCCAGCACCAGCCAGGCATTCCTGTTCTGGTACGTCATCGCATAGTGGTTACTGATCATGATGAACAGCACCGGCAACGTAAAGTAATTGTTATGCACGCTGCGCTGCTTGGCCTTGATGCCGTGGACCGGGTCCGGCAGGCTGCCCGCCTGCATGGCCTGCACCATCTTGCGCTGGCCCGGAATGATCACCATTGCCACGTTGGCGACCATCATGGTGCCGATCATCGCACCGATGTGGATGAAGGCCGCGCGGCCGCTCAGCAAGTGCGTCAACGCATAGGCGGAAACAAGCAGCAGCACGAACACCACCAGGCCAAGCCATTTTTCGCTTTTGCCAAGCGGGGAGCGGCACAGCGCGTCGTAGACAATCCAGCCCGCGACCAGGAAGCCGATGCCGATACCGATGGCCTGGAGGCTGGACAGGTCGGCCACCTGCTTATCCACCATCATGGCTTGTGCGTTGAAGTAGTAGGCAATGGTCAGCAAGGCAATGCCAGACAGCCAGGTGGTGTAAGCCTCCCACTTGAACCAATGGAGCTCCTTCGGCAGTTCGGCCGGCGCCACCAGGTACTTCTGCGGGTTATAGAATCCGCCGCCATGCACCGCCCACAATTCGCCTGACACGCCCTTCTTCGCCAAGTCCGAGCCAGGCGCCGGCGGGCGGATCGAATTATCCAGCCACACGAAATAGAACGAAGCGCCGATCCAGGCAATGCCCGTGATGATGTGCAGCCAGCGCACCAGCAGGTTTGCCCATTCCAGGCCATAGGGCAGCAGGTATTCCATGTAAATCCTTGAGTTGAAGAAGTGGCAATCTATCGAAGATACGCGTTTTCGAGCCCCTGCAACATGAAATATGTCGTATATTCAAGATATTCGAATTCATATACGTAAGCAAGATGTCCGGCCTTCCGCAACACCTCGATATCCACCTCATTCGCATTCTCTACCTGCTGCTGGTGGAGAAGAACGTATCGCGGGTGGCGCTCAAGCTCAATCAACCGCAGCCTTCCATCTCCGCCTCGCTGCGCAAGCTGCGCGAGCTGACCGGCGACCCCTTGCTGGTGCGCGGTGCGCGCGGCATGGTGCCGACCCAGCACGGCGAAAGCCTTCTCAAGCCGGCCAAGCGCATCCTGGACGAGACGGAATCGCTGTTCGTGAAGAAGACGCCCTTCGTGGCACAGGAAGAAGCCCGCACCTTCAATATCGCCGCGCCGGACTACCTGGACAGCCAGTTCCTGCCGAACGTGGTGGCCATGCTGCGGCGCGGCTCGCCCAAAAGCCGCGTCGTCATCCACTCGATCGGCCCCGGCACCGACTACCTGCGCCTGCTATCGGACGGCGACATGGACCTGGTGATCGCCAACTGGGATGAACCGCCGCAGCACCTGCACATTTCCAAGCTGTTCGAAGACCCGATCATCTGCGCCATGCACGCCGGCAGCCCATATGCCAAGCGCACCGCCAGCGACGCCATGACGCTGGACGACTATCTCACCCTGCCCCATGTCGCACCCTCCCAGATGGTGCCCGGCTACGGCGGCGTGATCGACGCCTTCCTGGAACGCCAGGGCCTGCGCCGCAACGTGGCGGTGGAATCGGCCTATTTCAGCCTGATCCCCTACATGCTGGCGCAAACCGACCTGGTACTGACCACCGGCCGCCAGTTCTTGCGTTTTTACGAGAACTCGCTGCCGTTGAAAGTCTTCACCCCGCCGGTGAAGTTCCCGCCGATGCGCTTCTACCAGCTTTGGCACGAACGCGTGCACCAGGCCCCCGAACACAAATGGCTGCGCGACCAGGTGACCGCCGCCGCCAAGGCACTTTGATAATGGCAGGTATATAGTGGTGCTTATAGCGTGCTGTTCTGGGCGAGATATGATCGATGATCTATTTTGGGATGCCTGCGATGACGACGACTCTCTCCGAACTGAATTCCTGCGACCTGGCCGCTTTTGTTGACCGCTTGCGCGGTATTTATGAGCATTCGCCGTGGATTCCGGAGCGGGCGGCGGCGCAGCGGCCCTTCGCCTCCCTGGCGGCGTTGAAGCAGGCATTGCAGGGCGTGGTCTCCAGCGCGACGGAGGCCGAACAGCTTGGCCTTGTGCGCGCTCACCCGGAACTGGCGGGCAAGGCGGCCATCGCCGGCGAACTCACCGCGGAATCGACGAGCGAGCAAGCCAAGTCTGGGCTGAACCTGTGCAGCGCCGAGGAATTCGCGACTTTGCACAAACTGAATGCGGACTACAACGCCAAGTTCAGTTTCCCCTTCATCCTCGCGGTAAAGGGCCCGACCGGGCTAGGGCTGACGCGCGAAGCCGTCATCGCCACCTTCGCGCGCCGGCTGAAGAACCAGCGCGCCGACGAATTGGCGGAATGCCTGCGCCAGATTCATCGTATCGCCGAAATCCGCCTGAACGACCTGCTTGGCGTGCAGCTGCAATTCGGCCCGCAAATCATGCAGTGGTCGGAAGATCTGGCGCAATGGAGCGACGATGAGGGCGCCCTGACCTGCGCCTACATGACCGACGCGCACCGCGCAGCCGCGGCGCAGCTGGCGGCGTGGATGCGCGGTGCGGGCATGCAGGTGGAGATCGATGCGGTCGGCAATGTGGTTGGCCGATACCTGTCGGACGCGCCAGGCGCGAAGACGATCATCACGGGCTCCCACTACGACACGGTTCGCAACGGCGGCAAATACGACGGCCGCCTTGGCATCTTGCTGCCCATCGCCATCGTGCGGTATTTGCACGATGAGGGCGAGAAGCTGCCGTTCCATTTCGAAGTGATCGGCTTCGCGGAAGAAGAAGGTGTCCGCTTCCGCAGCACCTTCCTGGGCAGTAACGCCGTCACAGGGAAATTCGACATGGGCTTGCTGGACGCCGTCGACGCCGAAGGCATCAGGATGCGCGATGCGCTGGCCGCAGCGGGTCACGACGCGGCAGCCATTCCTTCCATCGCCCGCCGGCGCGAGGACATTGCGGCCTACGTCGAAGTGCATATCGAACAAGGCCCCGTGCTGCTCGAGCACGGCCTGCCGGTAGGCGTGGTCACGGCGATTGCCGGCAGCTCGCGCTTCCTCGTTGAACTGCAAGGCGTGGCAAGCCATGCCGGCACTACGCCTATGCATATGCGCAAGGATGCAGCGGCGGCAGCGGCCGAAATCGTACTGCTGGTTGAACAGCGCTGCTCGCAAGGCGTGGCGCTTGTCGGTACCGTCGGCCAGTTGCAGGTGCCGGGCGGATCGGTGAACGTGATCCCTGGCGCCTGCAAACTCTCGCTCGATATCCGCGCCGCCGACGATGCAGTGCGAGAGGCTGCGGTCAAGGACGTGCTGGATGGCCTGGCCGCTATCTGCTCACGGCGCAACATCGAATTCAAGGTCGAAAAAATCGTGGAAGCAAAGGCCGCGCCTTGCGCGCCATGGCTGATGCAGCAGCTGGGCGACGCCGTCGAGCGCCGTGGCTTGCCGCGCTTCGACCTTCTGTCCGGCGCCGGCCACGATGCGATGGCGATTGCCGCGCTGACCGATGTGGCGATGCTGTTCACCCGCTGCGGCAACGGCGGCATCAGCCACAATCCGCTGGAGACGATGACGGCAGACGATGCCGACCTGGCCGCGCAAGTCTTGCTGGATTTCCTGCGCCGCTTCAGCCCTCAGGTTTGAAAGGCCAACCTCGAACCTTTGGGTTTCATTTTCTGATCACCGGCCCGGCTTCCGACGGGGTTGCGGAGAATCGCGGGGCCGGATTCGCCTGCAGCACGCCGTCGACTTTCGCATACGTTCCGCGTGCCTTCATATGCGGGTGCTGTGCCGCTTCGGATGGCGAGAGCACCGGCGCAAAGCAGGCATCCGTTCCCTCCAGCAGTGCGCACCAGTCATCGCGCGTGCGCGTTGCAAACAGCTCGGCCATCGCCGCACGCTGCAGCGGCCACTGGCCCGCCGCATGCTGGGCCGCGAAGCGGCGGTCATCGGCCAGCCCGAGTTTTTCCAGCAGCAGTTTGTAGAATTTACCCTCCAGCGCCCCGACCGTGATATCGCGGCCATCTTTGCAACGATAGGTGTTGAACCAGTGCGGGCCATCCAGCACCGAGGTGCCGCGCTGCTCGCGCATCAAGCCAGTTGCGGACAGGTCGAGCAGGAGGTTCATCATATGCGCCGAACCGTCCACGATGGCGGCGTCGATCACCTGGCCTTTGCCACCGCCGCGTGCATGCAGGATGGCGGAAACGATGCCCAGCGCAAGATACAGGGCGCCGCCGCCAAGGTCGCCCACCAGCGTCGGCGGCGCGACCGGCGGAACGTCGCCCGCGCCCGCGTAATGCAATGCGCCCGACAAGGCGATGTAGTTGTTGTCATGGCCCGCCGCTTGCGCCAGCGGGCCGGTTTGCCCCCATCCCGTCATGCGGCCGTAGGCGAGGCGCGGATTGCGCGCCAGGCATACCTCGGGACCAAGGCCCAGGCGTTCCATGGCGCCGGGCCGCATGCCTTCGATCAGGCCGTCGGCGTCCTCGATCAGTTCCAGCACGGTGTCGATGGCGCCGGGATCCTTCAGGTCCAGTTCCATCGAGCGCTTGCCGCGGCGCAGGATGCCGGCGGTCGGGATCTCCGCCGGCCCGGGACGTTCAACCAGGATCACTTCCGCGCCCATGTCCGCCAGCAGCATGCCGCAAAATGGCCCCGGGCCGATACCGGCAATCTCGATAATCCTGACACCGGACAGCACACCCATCTCAACCCTCCGTGTAGTAAGTAGCCCCGCTTGCGGCCATCGCCTTCAGCTGCGCTGGCGGTACAAAACGTTCGCCATGCGCGGCGGCCAGGCGTTTGCACTGCGCCACGAAGGTTGCCGCCCCGGCATTGTCGATCATGCTCAACGGGCCGCCGCGGAAAGGCGGGAAGCCCCAGGCGAGGATAGCACCGACGTCGGCGTCACGCGCGGAACGCAGCACGCCTTCGTCCATGCAGCGTGCAGTTTCCACCGCCTGCACCACGGTCAGGCGCTCAACCACCTGCGGCAGGTCCGGCTGTACCGCTGCGCGCGGAAACAGCTCCGCCAGCCCTGCCCACAGCGATTTCTTGCCGCCTTCCGGATAATCGTAGAAACCTTTGCCGGCCTTTTTGCCGATGCGGCCCAGTTCCACCATGCGTGCCGCAACTTCGTGGCCGGGACGGCCTTTGTAGGCGCTGCCTAAATCCAGGCGCGTCTGGCGATCGATCTTCCAGATCAATTCGGAGGACACTTCATCGGTCAATGCGAGCGGACCGACCGGCATACCGGCCTGCAGCCCGGCGTTTTCGATCAATGCCGGCGCAACGCCTTCGGCCAGCAAGGCAAGGCCCTCCAGCACGTATGTCGAAAACACCCGGCTCGTGTAGAAGCCGCGCGAATCGTTGACTACGATCGGCGTCATGCCCAACGCCCGTACCAGGTCCATCGACCGCGCCAGCGTGGCGTCGGATGTCTGCTGGCCGACGATAATTTCCACGATTGCCATGCGGTCCACCGGCGAGAAGAAATGCAGTCCGATGAAGTTGGCCGGGCGCGCGCTGGCCTCCGCCAGGCCGCTGATTGGCAAGGTAGACGTGTTGGAAGCGAAGATTGCATCACCGCCCAGCACCGCTTCCGCACGGCGCGTCACGTCGGCCTTGATGGCGCGGTCCTCGAATACCGCCTCCACCACCAGCTCGGCCCCAGCCAGCAGGGCGAAGTCGGTGGTTGGGACGATGCGCGCCAACAGGGCTGCTGCCTTTTCGGCAGACACCTGACCGCGTTTCTGCTGTTTATCCAGCAGCCCCGCGGAATATGCCTTGCCGTTTTCCGCCGATGCCTGTGCAGTGTCGACCAGCACCACTTCGATTCCAGCCTTGGCTGCGACATAGGCAATGCCCGCCCCCATCATGCCTGCGCCCAGTACGCCGATCTTGCTGTATTTCTGCTGCGGCACGTCCTTCGGGCGCGACGCCAGCTTGTTCGCCTGGTTCATGCTGAAGAACAGCGTGCGGATCATGTTCTTCGCTTGCGGCGACAGCACGGTCTGCACGAAGTAGCGCGCCTCCGTCATCAGGCCGGTATCGAGGTCCGTCATCAGCCCTTCGTACACGCAGGAGAGGATGTTGCGCGGCGCCGGGTAATTGCCGTAGGTCTTGGCGCGCAGCATTGCGTTGGCAGCCATGAACACTTGCTGCACAGCCGGCGACGACACAGCGCCGCCAGGAATCTTGAAGCCCCTGGCATCCCATGGTTGCTGTGCGCCGCCCGCGGCGATGGCGCCGAGCAGCCAAGCGTGTGCGGCGTCCGGTTCACTGCCCGCCGGAACGACTTCGTTGAGGATGCCCAGTTCACGCGCAGCGGCGGCCGTCAGGCGCTTCCCTTCCAACAGCAGCGGGAGTGATTTCTGGATGCCGACAAGGCGCGGCAAGCGTTGCGTGCCGCCGCCGCCCGGAAGCAAGCCAAGCGTCACTTCCGGCAAGCCGAAGCGCGCCTTGGGATTGTCGGCCGCCACGCGATAGTGCCCGCACAGCGCTACTTCCAGGCCGCCGCCCAGTGTCGTTCCCGGCAGCGCCATGGCCACCGGCTTGCCGCAGGTTTCCAGCTTGCGCAGCGCGCGGTCGAGGCGCACCACGCGTTCAAACAACGCTTCCGCCGTCTTGGCGGACAGCAGCCATTCCAGGTCACCTCCCGCGATGAAGTCAGGCTTGGCCGACGTCATCAGGATGCCTTTCACGGCAGCGTCGCCCACCACGCGTTCCACCAGCTCGCACAGCGCGTTGCAGCTTTCTTCATTCAGCACGTTCTGGCTGCGTCCCGGCATATTCCAGCTCAGGGTGGCAATGCCGTGGGAATCCAGGCTGTAATCGATCATTGTCTGTCTCCCTTAAATGCGCTCGATGATGGTGGCAGTACCCATGCCCGCGCCGACGCACAGCGTGGCCAGCCCGGTCTGCAGGTTGCGGCGTTCCAGTTCGTCCAGCAGGATGCCGAGGATCATGGCGCCGGTGGCGCCCAGCGGGTGTCCCATCGCGATCGCGCCGCCGTTGACGTTGATCCTGTCGTGCGCAATGTTCAGCACGTCCATGAACCGCAGCACGACCGAGGCGAAGGCTTCGTTCAGCTCATACAGGTCGATATCGGAGGCCTTCATGCCGGCGCGCTTGAGCGCCTTTTCAGCTGCATAGCTTGGCCCGGTGAGCATGATCGATGGTTCGCTGCCGATGGAGGCGAAGGAGCGGATGCGGGCACGCGGTTTCAGGCCTGCGCGCTCGCCCGCCTCGCGGGTACCGATCAGCACTGCCGCCGCGCCGTCCACGATGCCGGAACTGTTGCCCGCATGGTGCACGTGCTGCATCTGCTCGATCTGCGGGTAGCGCTGTGTGATCACGGAATCGAAGCCGAAGTTGGCGCCCATTTCGGCGAAGGAAGCCTTCAGCGCGCCTAACGATTCAACCGTCGTATCGGGACGCACCAGTTCATCTCGCGCCAGCATGGTCAGGCCGTTGCGGTCCACTACCGGCACCACGGAGCGTGCGAAGCGCCCTTCGTTCCAGGCGCGGTGGGCGCGCTGCTGCGATTCGACGGCATACGCGTCCACGTCGCGGCGGCTGTAACCCCAGATGGTGGCAATCGCATCGGCGGAAATACCTTGCGGGACGAAGTAAGCGTCGAAGGCGCTTTGCGGGTCGACCGGCCAAGCGCCGCCGGAAGATCCCATCGGCACACGCGACATCGATTCGACGCCGCCGCCAACGACCATGTCGGACTGTCCCGACATCACCTGCGCCGCCGCCATATTGCAGGCCTCCAGGCCGGATGCGCAGAAGCGGTTGATCTGCACGCCGGCCACCGATTCGGCATAGCCGGATGCCAGTGCGGCTACCCGGCCGATGCAAGCGCCCTGCTCACCCACCGGCTCCACGCAGCCAAGCACCACGTCGTCGATCAGCGCGCTGTCGAAGTTATTGCGGGTGACCAGCGCACGCAGCGCCGTCTCGGCCAGGCGCAGCGGCGTCACGCCGTGCAGCGATCCGTCTTTCTTGCCTTTGCCGCGCGGCGTGCGCACGGCGTCAAAGATATAAGCTTCCAAGCGGGTCTCCTTACAGCGAACGGCTGATCAGTTCTTTCATGATTTCATTGGTGCCACCGTACACGCGCTGCACGCGGGCGTCGGCCCAGGCGCGGGTGATCGGGTATTCCCACATATAGCCATAACCGCCGTGCAGCTGCACGCACTTGTCGAGCACACGGAACTGCATTTCTGTGGTCCAGTACTTGGCCATGGAGGCGGTGGCCGCGTCCAGCCTGTCTTCCAGCAGCAGCTCCACGCAGCGGTCCACGAATACACGGCACATCTGCACTTCGGTCTTGATCTCGGCCAGGGTATGGGCGATGGTCTGGAATTCGGCGATCGGGCGCTTGAACGCCTTGCGGTCGCGCGTGTACTGCACCGTCCATTCCAGGCCGGATTCGGCGGCTTGCACAGCCATGATGGCGATCTGCATGCGCTCCCAGGGCAGTTCCTGCATCAGGTATTTGAAGCCGGCGCCTTCTTCGCCCAGCAGGTTGTGCGCCGGCACGCGCACATTGTCGAAGAACAGCTCCGAGGTGTCCTGCGCCTTCATGCCGGCCTTTTTCAGGCGCTTGCCTTTGCTGAAGCCGGCCATCGAAGTGTCGACCACGAACAGGCTGATGCCTTTGGCGCCGGCGCTGGGGTCGGTCTTGGCGACCACGATCACGCAGTCCGCATTCCAGCCGTTGGTGATGAAGGTCTTGGAACCGTTCAGCACGTAATGGTCGCCGTCGCGGATGGCCGTAGTGGCCACGCCCTGCAAGTCCGAGCCGGTGCCCGGTTCGGTCATCGCAATGGCGCCGATCATTTCGCCGGTGGCCAGCTTGGGGATGTAATGCGATTTCAGGTACTCGCTGCCATAGTGCAGGATGTAAGGCGCCACGATTTCCGAGTGCAGCATGAAACCGGGGCCGGAGGCGCCGATGCGGGCCTGCTCCTCGATCAGCACCATGCTGTAGCGGCGGTCCACGCCCACGCCGCCATATTGCTCCGGCATGGTCGGGCACAGGAAGCCCGCAGCGCCGGCCTTCAGCCACGCTTCACGGTCGACATATCCCTGCTCTTCCCAGCGTTCGTGGTGTGGGGCAATTTCGGTTTCCATGAAGCGGCGCGCGGATTGGCGCAGCATGTCGTGTTCTTCGGTGAATAAGGTGCGAGGGATCATGGGGCAACAGTCTCCGGATGATGTTATAGGTCAACTGACCGAGATAGTATCGGTCAGTTGACCTATTTGTCAATCAACGGGCATAATTCGTCCCTTATGCGGAAAAAATCAGACACGCCCCTGCAGGCAAAGGAATCGAACACCACCTCCAAAGGATTTGAACGCGCCAGCGCGATCCTGGAAGCGGCGCGTTTGTTGTTGGCGCACGACGGTTACGCGGCACTGGCCATGCGTAGCGTGGCGCAGCAAGTGGGCGTGAGCCTGTCGACCGTGCAGCATTACTATCCTAGCCGGGATGCCCTGATCGAGGCGCTGCTGGAGCAGACTTTCGCCCGCTACCAGGCCGGCATCGACGAGCGCGTTGCCGCCGCCGGCGCCGGGCCACGCGTTGAACTGTTTGAATCGATCATCGACTACTTCCTGGCCGATTTGCGCGACCAGGTATCGAGCGGTTTGTTCTTCGAGATCGCAGCGCTGGCCAACCGCCATCCGGTGGCCGCCAAGCTGTTCGACACCATGATGAGCCGCGCCCGCAAGACCCTGCGCAACCTGATCCACGAAATCGACCCCGGGCTGACCATGGCCCAGTGCGAAATTCGCGGCACGCTGATCGTGGCGCAGATGCTGGGCACCATGCTGTTCATCTCCGAGACCCGCCCCCAGCACAAAGAGCTGGAAAACCTGGCCCACGAAGCCACGGTCGCCATCACCCGCATCGCTTTCGGACGGTGATACGTCCGCGGGCGATCAGACGACGCCCGCCCGGTCCAGCATGGCGTGCAGCAGAACGTTGCAGCCGGCTTCAAGATGTTCTTTTTTGGCGTCTTCAATTTCGTTGTGGCTGATGCCGTCCTTGCAGGGAACGAAGATCATGCCTGCGGGCGCCACACGAGCGGCGTAAATCGCGTCGTGGCCCGCGCCGGAGACCACGTCCATCGTGGAGTAGCCCAGCTTCTCTGTCGCCTTGCGCACTGCGCCGACGCAGTCGGGGTGGAACGGACACGGCGGATAGTACGACACGCGCTCGATCTTGACCGGCAAGCCGGTTTCGGCGGAAGTCCTGTCGACAAACGCCAAAATCTCTTCGTGCATCTTGTTCAGCAGCTCGTCGTTCACATTGCGCAGGTCGATGCTGAATTTGACCTGGCCGGGAATCACGTTGCGGCTGTTGGGGAAGACCTGCATCATGCCGACCGTACCGCGCCCATATGGCGGGTAGCGGTTGGCGATTGCGACCACCTCGGGAATGATCTGGGCGGCGACCTGCATGGCGTCTTTGCGCAGGTGCATCGGGGTCGGGCCGGCGTGGGCTTCCATGCCGGTCACGGTGCAGTCGTACCATGACAGCCCCATTACGGCCGGCACAACGCCGATCACCTTGTCGGCGTCTTCGAGCACCGGGCCTTGCTCGATATGGGTTTCGAAATAGGCCCCGATCGGGTGTTGGCCGGGCACTTCGTCGCCCTTGTAGCCGATGCGTTCCAGTTCCTCGCCAACGGTTTTACCCTCAGTATCCTTGGCGGCGTATGCGTGTTCCAGCGTGAATGCGCCGCAGAAAACGCCGGAACCCATCATCACCGGGACGAAGCGCGAGCCTTCCTCGTTGGTCCAGAAGGCGACTTCAATTGGCGCCCTGGTCTTGATGCCTTTGTCGTTCAGGGTGCGGACAACTTCCAGGCCCGCCAATACCCCATAGTTGCCGTCGAATTTGCCGCCGGTCGGCTGCGTGTCGATATGGCTGCCGGTCATGATCGGAGGCAGCGTATTGTCCTCGCCGTCGCGGCGCATGAAGACATTGCCGATCTGGTCGACCGTGATCGAGAGTCCGGCGCCGCGCGCCCAGCTGGTGACCAGGTCGCGGCCTTGTTTGTCGAGGTCCGTCAGCGTCAGGCGCTTGACGCCGCCTTTCGGTGTGGCGCCGATTCTGGCCAGTTCCATCAGCGAATCCCAAAGGCGGTCGCTGTTGATGCGTAGGTCGCTCATGATCTTCTCCTTAGCGCGCCGTCACTGGCGCAAAGGCAGGGCGGTCGATATGGCGCCCCGCGCCTTCAACCGCCCGCAATTCGCCACGATGGAAGACGACCTTGCCGGCCGCCACCGTGGTGCTTGGAATTCCCTTGACTGTACGTCCCTCGAAGACATTGAAGCCGCCCTTGGCAAATTGGGTCTTGGCTGAAATGGTGCGGCTGCCTTCCGGATCCCACACCACGATATCCGCGTCCGAGCCGGCAGCGATCAGCCCCTTGCGCGGATAGATATTGAAAATCTGCGCCGCATTGGCCGACGTCACGCGCACAAATTCGGAAGGCGTGAGCTTGCCGCTATTGACGCCTTCATCCCAGATCACGGCCATGCGGTCTTCCACGCCGCCGCAGCCGTTCGGAATTTTAGTGAAATCGTTGCGCCCTGCAGCCTTTTGCTCGGCGCAGAACGTGCAATGATCGGTCGCGGTGGTATGCAGGTTACCGCCCTGCAGGCCTTGCCAAAGCGCCTTCTGGTGCTCGCGGCTGCGGAACGGAGGGCTCATCACGTGGCCGGCGGCGAAGTCGAAATCCGGATGGTCGTACACACTGTCGTCCACGATCAGGTGGCCGGCCAGCGCTTCGCCATACACACGCTGCCCTGCTGCCCGGGCGCGGGTGATGGCATCGAGCGATTCCTTGCACGACACGTGCACAATGTAGAGCGGCGTGTTCAGGACGTTGGCGATGGCGATGGCGCGGTTGGCCGCTTCTGCTTCCACGGCTGGCGGGCGCGATAGCGGGTGCGCGCGCGGGCCGCTGATCCCCTGGCGCAGCAAGTCCTGCTGCAGCTGATAGACCAGCTCACCGTTTTCCGCATGCACGGTGGGGATGGCGCCCAGCTCCAGCGCGCGGCGGAAGCTTTTCACCAGCGTTTCATCGTCGGCCATGATGGCGTTCTTGTACGCCATGAAGTGCTTGAAGCTGTTGACGCCATGGTTGCGTACCAGCGTTCCCATTTCTTCGTGCACTTTATCCGACCACCAGGTGATCGCCACGTGGAAGCTATAGTCGCCGGCGGCCTTTTCCGCCCAGCCGCGCCATTGGTGATAGGCCTCCAGCAGCGGTTGTTGCGGATTGGGGATGACGAAATCAATGATCGTCGTATTGCCGCCCGAGAGGCCGGCTGCGGTGCCGGTGAAAAAATCGTCCTGCGTGACTGTACCCATGAACGGCAGGTTCATATGGGTATGCGGGTCGATCCCGCCTGGCATGACGTACTGGCCGCCGGCGTCGATGATCTCGGCTCCTGCAGGCGCGGCCAGCGCCGGCCCGACTGCGACGACCTTATCGCCATCGCACAGCACATCGGCGCGGAAAGCCCGGTCCGCATTCACTACAGTCCCGCCACGAATCAAGATTGCCATTTATGCGTTCTCCGGAATTGCGGGCGGCACAGCTTTGGCCGACCTGCCTTTCATCAAGATGCCGTACACCACCGCTGCAATTGCGATGCCGACAAACCATGCGTAGGTATAAATCAGCTTGAAACCGGCGCCGACATCGCCGAACGAAGCGGGAAATGCCGCGTTCAGGAAGCCCGGCACGTTCGGCGCCACGCCGAAGGCGAAGGCCAGCAGCGCCGCGGAATTCCAGCCGTTGGTGTAGCTGTATTCGCCGTTACCGACATACAGCGCGCCGACATTCAGTTCGGTCTTGCGGATCAGGTAGTAGTCGACGATCAGCACGCCGGCAATCGGGCCAAGCAGCGCCGAATAGCCGATCAGCCAGGTAAAGATGTATCCCTGCGTCGTCTCCAGCAGCTTCCACGGCATCATCGCCAGCGCAATGCCGGCGGTGATGTAGCCGCCGGTGCGGTAAGAGATATGTTTCGGCGCCAGCGCGGAAAAGTCATAGGCGGGCCCCACCAGGTTCGCAGCCAGGTTGACCGACACCGTGTCGATCAGCAGGATCACCAGCGCCACCAGCACGGCGACGCCGCTCATGCGGCTGGCCAGGTCGACCGGATCCCAGATCGCCTTGCCGTACAGGACCACCGTGGCCGACGTGACGATCACCGCCAGCGCCGCCAGCATGCCCATTGGCACAGGGAGGCCAACCGACTGGCCCAGCACCTGGTCGCGCTGGGTCTTGGCGAAACGCGTGAAATCGGGAATATTCAGCGCCAGCGTGGCCCAAAAACCGATCATCGCCGTCAGCGAGGGCCAGAACGTCGGCCAGAACTGTCCCGCCTTCCTGCCCCCTTCAACGAACTGCGAAGGCTGGTCGAGCAAGGTGCCAAAGCCGCCCGCCTTCTGGTACACCCAGCCAAGCAGCACGAAGCAAATGATGATTTTCAGCGGCGCCGTATAAGTCTCGAGCTTGCGGATCGCATCCATGCCGTGCACGATGTACCAGAACTGGACCGCCCAGAACGCGACAAAGCAAAGCAGCTGCGCGCCGTTGATGCCCAGGCCGGCGATCCTGGCGCCGCCGATCTCGCCGCCCGTCATCACGCCCAGCAGGGTGTAGATCATCTGCCCGCCGAACCAGGTCTGGATGCCGTACCAGCCGCAGGCCACGATGGCGCGCATCAGCGCCGGCAGCCGCGCGCCGGAAGTGCCGAACGAAGCGCGCGCCAGCACCGCATAGGGGATGCCGTACTTGGTGCCGGCGTGGCCGATCAGCAGCATGGGAAGCAGGACAATCGTATTCGCCAGGAAGACGGTGAGCACCGCCTGGCCGGCCGACATGCCGCCTTCGATCAGGCTGGCCGCCAGCGTATAGGCGGGAATGCACATGACCATCCCAACCCAGAGTGCAGCGAAGTGATACCAGCGCCAGGTGCGCTGCGATTCATTGGTCGGGGCCAGGTCTTCGTTCCACAGCTGGGTGTTGTCGCTCATGCAGTCTCCTTGATTTCGGCACGAGGATTGCGCGGATCCTGCGTCCAGTTCATATAAGGCTTGCCCGTTGGGACTGCGACCATCGTAATACAACCTTGCACCGGACAGGTGATTTCGCACAAGTTGCAGCCGACGCATTCGTCGTCATTGACTTTATAAGTGCGCGTGCCCGTCGCCTCGTCGACCAGCTGGAAGATCGACTGGTGCGAGGTATCCTCGCAAGCGACGTAGCAGCGGCCGCATTTGATGCAATCGTCCTGGCTGATGTGGGCGACGGATTTATAGTTCATGTTCAGGAACTTCCAGTCGGTGGTGTTGCCCACCGCCTTGCCCATGAAGTCGTCCAGCGTCTTGTAGCCCTTGGAGTCCATCCAGCGTTCCAGGCCATCCTTCATCTCCTGCACGATGCGGAAGCCGTGCAGCATGGCGGCGGTGCACACCTGCACGCAGCCCGCGCCGAGCGCAATGAATTCAGCCGCATCCCTCCAGTTGCCGATGCCGCCAATGCCGGAAATGGGCAAGCCGTGCGTTTCCGGATCGCGCGCGATTTCGGCGACCATGTTCAGCGCCACAGGTTTCACGGCAGGACCGCAGTAGCCGCCGTGCGTGCTGGCGCCGCCGACATTCGGGTAAGCGACCATCCTGTCCAGGTCCAGCGAGGTGATGGAGTTGATGGTGTTGATCAGCGACACGGCGTCTGCGCCGCCCGCCTTGGCGGCGCGCGCCGGGCGGCGGATGTCGGTGATGTTGGGCGTCAGCTTCACGATCACCGGCAGCCTGGTGTGCTTCTTGCACCACGCGGTCACCTGCTCCACGTATTCGGGAACCTGGCCGACTGCCGAACCCATGCCGCGCTCCGGCATCCCGTGCGGGCAGCCGAAATTCAGCTCGATGCCGTCGGCGCCGGTGGCTTCCACTTTCGGCAGGATGTCGGCCCAGGCCTGCTCTTCGCAAGGCAGCATCAGGGATACCACGATGGCGCGGTCGGGCCAGGCTTTTTTCACTTCGGTGATTTCGCGCAGGTTCAGTTCCAGCGAACGGTCGGTAATCAGCTCGATATTGTTGAAACCAATGACTTCGCGGTTCTTGCCGTAGATGGCGGAGTAGCGCGAGGACACGTTCACCGCCGGCGGATCTTCGCCCAGCGTCTTCCACACCACGCCGCCCCACCCTGCTTCGAACGCGCGGATCACATTGTATGCCTTGTCGGTCGGCGGCGCGGAGGCGAGCCAGAACGGATTCGGCGCCTTGATGCCGCAGAAATTGATGCTCAGGTCGGCCATTATGCTGCTCCCTTCTTCGCCTGGATGTCGGAATGAATCGCCATGGCGGCGCGCTTGCCGTGCTCCACGGCCTGCACGGTCAGGTCCTGGCCGAGCGATACGCAGTCGCCGCCGGCGTAAATGCCCGGCAGGACGGTGCGGAAGCCGTCATCCACATGGATCTTGTCGCCGTCGCGCTTCAGCATGGCCGCCAGCGGGTCGGCCAGCGCGGCCGGTTCCATCGCCTGGCCGATGGCCTTGAAAATGGCGTCGGCCGTCAGCTCGAAGGTCAGGCCGGTGCCGATCATGCGCGTGCCGTCCAGCGCCGTGCGCTCGAAGCGCATGCCGCGCACGCGGCCCGCTTCGTCCAGCAGGACCTGCTGCGGCTGCGCCCAGGTCAGCATGCGCACCTGGTTGGCCTTGGCGATGTCCTGCTCATGGTGGGTCGCGCTCATGGCGTCGAAGCCGCGGCGATAGACCATCGTCACTTCTTCCGCGCCCAGGCGCTGGATCTGCACCGCCATATCGATCGCCGTGTTGCCGGCGCCGATCACGATGGCGCGGCGCGGCACCGGCAGCTTGGCCAGGTCGTCCGCCTGGCGCAGTTCGGCGATGTAATCCACCGCCGCCATCAGGCCCGGCGCGTCCTCTCCGGTCAGGCCCAGCGCGCGGCTGGCGCCCAGGCCCAGGCCCAGGAAGACTGCATCGTATTGCGCGTGCAGGTCCTTCAGGTGTACGTTCTGGCCCAGCTTCTGGCCATGGCGCACCTCGATGCCGCCGATCCCCAGCAGGAAATCGACTTCCTTCTGCGCGAAGTTGTCGGTCAGCTTGTACTTGGCGATGCCATATTCGTTCAGGCCGCCCGATTTCTCGTGCGCCTCGAAGATCACCACATCGTTGCCCAGCATGGCCAGGCGGTGGGCGCAGGACAGGCCTGCCGGGCCGGCGCCGACCACGGCGACCTTCTTCCCGGTCGAGGCGGCGCGCTGGAACGGATGCCCTTCGAGCGCGGCGTTGTCGAGTGCGAAGCGCTGCAGCAGGCCGATTTTCACCGGCTGGCCTTCGGCATCATGGTTGCGCACGCAGGCGTCTTCACACAGGATTTCGGTTGGGCAGACGCGCGAGCAGCTGCCGCCGAGGATGTTCTGCTGCAGGATCGTGACAGCGGCGCCGTTCACGTTCTTCTCGTGGATATTGCGGATGAAGCTCGCAACGTCGATGCCGGTCGGGCAGATGCGCGTACACGGCGCGTCATAGCAGTACAGGCAGCGCGAGCTTTCAATGGCAGCCTGGCGTGCGTTGAGCGGCGGCGCCAGGTCGGTGAAATGACCGGCCAACTCCTCGTTCGTGGCTTTTGGCTGCGGTATGTATTTGAGTGACTCGATCATTGGTTCCTCACTTCATTTGAGGGAATGCGAACTGTGCACCAGCGCTGGCGGTATTCGGCCAACGTTCCATCACAGCCTTGTGACGGGTGTAGAAACGCACACCCTCCGGGCCATACGCGTGGTGGTCGCCGAACATGCTGCGCTTCCACCCGCCAAAACTGTTGAAGGCCATCGGTACCGGCAGCGGCACATTGACGCCCACCATGCCGACCTGGATCTGGCGCACGAATTCGCGCGCCACGCCGCCATCGCGCGTGAAGACGGCGACGCCGTTGCCGTATTCGTTCTTGTTGATCAATTCAACCGCCGATGCCACGTCCGGCAGGCGCACCATGCACAGCACCGGCCCGAAGATCTCTTCCTTGTAGATCGTCATGTCGGGCGTCACGTGGTCGAACAGCGTGCCGCCGATGAAGAAGCCGTTCGGGCGGTCGGACACCGTGTAATGGCGGCCATCGACCACCAGGGTCGCGCCCTGTTCCACGCCCTCGCCGATCAGGCGCTCGATGCGCTGTTTGGCGGCGGCCGTCACGACAGGCCCCATTTCCGCCTCGGCCGCCATGCCGTCGCGCACTTTCAGCGCAGCGGTGCGTTCTTTCAGTGCGCCCAGCAGCTTGTCTGCCGCGTCGCCCACGGCCGCCACCACCGAGATCGCCATGCAGCGCTCGCCGGCGGAGCCGAAAGCCGCGCCCATCAAGGCATCGACCGCCATCGCCATATCGGCATCGGGCATGACCACCATATGGTTCTTGGCGCCGCCCAGCGCCTGTACGCGCTTGCCGTGATGCGAGCCGCGCGAGTAGATGTATTCCGCGATCGGCGTCGAGCCGACAAAGCTGACCGCCTGCACGGCCGGGTGGTCGAGCAAGGCATCGACCGCCACCTTGTCGCCCTGCACCACGTTGAACACGCCGTCCGGCAAGCCGGCCTCCTTCAGCAAGCGCGCGTGCAGCAGGGACGGCGAAGGGTCGCGTTCGGAAGGCTTGAGGATGAAGGTATTGCCGCAGGCGATGGCGATGGGGAACATCCACATCGGCACCATCACCGGGAAATTGAACGGCGTGATGCCGGCCACCACGCCCAGCGGCATGCGCATCGACCAGGCGTCGATGCCGCGTGCGATCTGGTCGGTGTATTCGCCCTTCATCATCTGCGGGATGCCGACGGCGAATTCCACCATCTCGATACCGCGCGCCACTTCGCCCTTGGCGTCGGCGAACGTCTTGCCATGTTCGCGGGTCAGCATGGCGGCGAATTCCTCGGTGTGCTGGTGGCACAGCTCCAGGTATTTGAACAGCACGCGCGCCCGGGTCAGCGGCGGCGTGTTGGACCAGGCCGGGAATGCCGCTTCGGCGGCGCGCACGGCGGCATCGACTTCTTCCACCGTGCCAAGCGCCACGCGCGCCACCGGTTCGCCCAAGGCTGGATTGAACACGTCGCCATAGCGCCCGCCGGTCGTATCGACCTTTGCGCCATTGATAAAGTGGGTAATGGTATCGAGATTGCTCATAGAAGGCTCTGGGGTTTACGCCAGCAGTGAATCAGCCGGCACATAGGGATAGCCAAGGTCGTGCGCCACCGCTTCGTAGGTGACGTGGCCCTGGCAGACATTGAGTCCATTGCGCAAATGCGGGTTGGCCTTCATGGCCTTGGCCCAGCCCTTGTCGGCCAGCGCCACGGCGTGGCCGATCGTGGCGTTGTTCAGCGCAAAGGTGGAGGTGCGCGCCACGGCGCCCGGCATATTGGCGACGCAGTAATGCACCACGCCGTCGACCACGAAGGTCGGGTTCTCGTGCGTGGTGGCGTGCGAGGTCTCGAAGCAGCCGCCCTGGTCGATCGCCACGTCCACCACCACCGAGCCCTGCTTCATGCGCGAGACCATGCTGCGCGTGACCAGCTTGGGCGCGGCGGCGCCCGGCACCAGCACGCCGCCGATCACCAGGTCGGCCTCGGTCACCGCGTCGTCGATGGTGTGGGCGTTGGAATACATGGTCTGGATGCGGTTGCCGAAGACCAGGTCCAGCTGGCGCAGGCGGTCCACGTTCTTGTCCAGCACCGTGACGCGGGCGCCCATGCCAACGGCAATCTGCAGTGCATTGGTGCCGACCACCCCGGCGCCGATAATGGCCACCTGGCCCGGCGCCACGCCCGGCACGCCGCCCAGCAGCAAGCCCATGCCGCCTTTGGATTTTTCAAGGTGGGCGGCGCCAGCCTGGATCGCCATGCGCCCCGCCACTTCGCTCATCGGCGCCAGCAGCGGCAAGCCGCCGTTCGGACCGGTGATGGTTTCATACGCAATGCAGACCGCGCCGGATTTCACCAGCGCCTTGGTCTGCTCAGGATCGGGCGCCAGGTGCAGGTAGGTGTAAAGAATCTGGTTCTCGCGCAGCATGGCGCATTCCTGCGGCTGCGGCTCTTTCACTTTCACGATCATTTCCGCCTTGGCGAAGATTTCCTCCGCCGTGGCCACGATCGTGGCGCCGGAGCCGGCATACATCTCGTCGGTCAGACCGATTGCAGCGCCCGCGTTGTGTTGCACCATCACCTGATGCCCGCGGAGTGTCAGTTCCTTGACGCTGGCCGGGGTAAGGCCAACGCGCGATTCCTGATTCTTGATTTCCTTCGGTACGCCTACCAACATGGTTCGTCTCCTCTAGTCTAGGTCCTTCAACACCTTTCCGAGCTTCCCGAACAATTCGTCGATGTGCTTCTTTTCAAAGGTGAGGGGTGGCGACAGCGCGATGATGTCGCCGGTGGTGCGGATCAACAGCCCATCCGCGAAAGCTTTCTTGAACGCGGCATAGGCGCGCGCTCCAGGCGCACCGGGACGCGGCGCCAGCTCGATGCCGGCGACCAGGCCGATGGTGCGGATGTCGATCACATGCGGCAGGCCTTGCAGCGAATGCACCGCATCTTCCCAATACGGCTGGATTTCCTTGGCGTGGTCCAGCAGCTTCTGTTCCTTGAATACCTCCAGGGTGGCCAGCGAAGCGGCGCAGGCCACCGGGTGGCCGGTGTAGGTGTAGCCGTGGAACAGCTCGATGCCGGCCGGGCCGTCCATGAAGGCGTCGTGGATGAACTTCTTGCTGAACACCGCGCCCATCGGGATGGTGCCGTTGGTCAGGCCCTTGGCGGTGGTCATCATGTCCGGCTCGACGTCGAAGTAGTCGGTGGCGAACGGCGTGGTCAGGCGGCCGAAGCCGGTGATCACTTCGTCGAAGATCAGCAGGATGCCGTGCTTGGTGCACAGCTCGCGCAGGCGTTTCAGGTAGCCCTTGGGCGGCACCAGCACGCCGGTCGAACCGGCCACCGGCTCCACGATCACGGCGGCGATAGTGGAGGCGTCGTGCAGCGCCACGATGCGTTCCAGTTCATCGGCCAGGTGGGCGCCGTATTCCGGCTCGCCGCGGCTGTAGGCGTTCTTTTCCAGGTTGTGCGTGTGCGGCAGGTGGTCCACGCCTGGCAGCAGCGTGCCGTACGGCTTGCGGTTGCCGGCGATGCCGCCGACCGAAATGCCGCCGAAGCCTACGCCGTGGTAGGCGCGTTCACGGCCGATCAGGCGGGTGCGCGAGGCTTCGCCGCGCGCCTTGTGATAGGCCAGCGCGATCTTCAGCGCGGTGTCCACCGCTTCGGAGCCGGAATTCGTGTAGAAGACGTGGCCGAAGCGATGGTTGGTGTATTCCATCAGCTTTTCAGCGAGGTCGAAGGCAGCCGGGTGGCCCATCTGGAAGGTCGGTGCGAAATCGAGCTGGCCGACCATTTCACTGACCGCCGCCACGATCCTGGGCTGACGGTGGCCGCAGGGGACGCACCACAGGCCCGCCGTGCCGTCCAGGATCTGGTTGCCGTCGACGTCCTTGTAGTACACGCCCTCGGCGGAAACCAGCAGGCGCGGGCTCGCTTTGAAGTCGCGGTTGTTCGTGAACGGCATCCAGAAGGATGCCAGGGATTGCGGCCGGGCTTCGTTCATTTGCTATCTCCTATTTTTTAAACCCGGTAACCCGGGTCAGACCCAAGGGTCAGACCCCGTTACGCGGCAGCTGCAGGCCAGGGTCCGACCCTTGGGTCGTACCCAGGTTTACAGGGTTTTTTTACGATGCTCAAAAAACTTTACCAGTTGGCAAAATCATGATGCAATAATAGACAGCAAGGTAACTATGGCACATATACACACACAGAGAAACACCCCAACCGTACAGGCAATAAAAACAGTACAGTTTTCGAGACCCCCATGCCCAATCCGACCTGGCCAGAACTAAGCATCGAGCGCGCCGCAAAAGGCAGCCTGGTAGAAAAAATCGTGGACGCCATCAGCGCCATGGCGGCCAGCCGCGAATTGCGCGTGGGCACCAAGATGCCCTCCGTCAGGCAATTCGCGAAGTGTAATGGGATCAGCACCTTCACAGTTGTGGAAGCCTACGACCGCCTGGTCACGCTTGGACTGTTGTCGTCACGCCGCGGTTCCGGCTATTACGTTGCCAGGCAGGAAGCTCCGGCGCTGGCGGCGCCGGCCGCCATGTTCGCCACCCCATCCGCCGTCGACGCGCTGACGCCGGAACTGTATTCCGGCGCCTCCGAGGCCCTGCCCGTCGGCGCCGGCTGGCTGCCCCCCGAGTGGTACGGCGAAGACACCATCCTCGACGCCGTGCGCCACGCCATGCGCATCCCCGCCAACCGCCTGCGCGGTTACGGCCACCCGCTGGGCTTCCCCGGCCTGCGCCAGGTCATGGCGACCACGCTCAGCGCCGAATTGTTCGCCGTCGAAGCCGAGCAGATCCTGCTGACACACGGCGCCACGCACGCCTTCGACCTGATCCTGCGCACTCTCACCAAGCCGGGCGACACCGTCTTTGTGGAAGACCCGGTGTACAGCAACCTGCTGTCGCTGATCCGGCACCACGGCTGCCACGCCATCGGCATCCCGCGCGACGAGAACGGGCTGGACATGGACTTGCTCGCCGCGCAGGCGAAAGAAAGCCAGCCCAAGCTCATGTTCGTCAACACCGTGCTGCAGAATCCCCTCGGCACCAGCCTGACGCAGGCGCAAGCGCACCGGCTGCTGGGCCTCGCCGAACAATTCGACTTCTGGCTGGTGGAAGACGATATCTACCGCGAGCTCACTGCGCGCGGCGAAGCCTCGCTGGCGGCAATGGACGGCCTTCGCCGCGTGATCCGCGTCGGCAGCTTCTCCAAGACCCTGTCGCCGGTGCTGCGCGTCGGCTCGATCTGCGCCTCGGCTTCGCTGCTGCCGGAACTGGTGCGCGTGAAGATGCTTGCCGGCCTCACCACCTCCGAAGTCAATGAGCGCGCCGTATACCACGCCATCACTGCACGCCCTTACAAGCGCATGGTGGAACGCCTGGTCACGCAATTGGCTGAAGGCCGCGAGCGCACCACCGAGCTGCTGGCCCTGGCCGGCATGAGGCCGATCGCCAGGCCGCGCGGCGGCATGTTCGTCAGCGCCGGCTGGGCGCAGGCGCCTTCGCCCGAGTGCAACGGCAAGTCCATCGCCGAACAGGCGCTCAAGTCCGGCATCCTGCTCGCGCCGGGCGAATTCTTCCAGCTGCGGCAGCCGCCGTCGATCTGGTTCCGCTTCAACGTCGCTTATTCGGACAGCCCGCAACTGCGGAACTTCCTGCAGGCCATGAGGAGAGAATATGGCATCAGCTAAATTGCGCCGCGTGCTCAATCGCGACCGCCTGGAGGCGGACATCATCGCCGAAGCGGTGCGCGTGTTCGCCGAAGCGGGCTACGAAGGCGCCTCCGTCGCCACCATCGCGGAGAACGTCGGCCTGTCGAAGCAGAACCTGATGTACTACTTCCCCACCAAGCAGGCGCTCTACCAGCGCGTGCTGGACGAGGTGCTGGACAACTGGCTGGAACGCATGGCCAACCTCGCCGCGCCCGATGGCGAGCCTGCCGAGGTGCTGCGCGCCTACATCGGCGCCAAGCTGGCCTTCTCGCGCGAGCATCCTCTGGCTTCGCGCGTGTATGCGATGGAAGTGATCAGCGGTGCGCCCATGTACGGCGAGCAGATTCGCGAACGCGTAGTGCCGCTGGTGCGCAAGGACATCGAAGTATTCGAGCGCTGGATTGCCGCAGGCCGCATCGCCCCCGTCAACGCCACCCACCTGCTGTTCGCCATCTGGGCCATGACTCAATCGTACGCGGACTTCGCCGCGCAAATGCATTTGGTGCTGGGCGCCCGCGAGCTGACCGCCACCGACTTTTCCGATGCCGAAGAGACCATCAGCAAGCTGGTGATCGCCGCCCTGGTGCCGGCCGCGCGCTAACAAATTGTTACGCCTGCAAATGCAGGGCGGGAGTTTAATGGAACCCGGCCAAACCGGAGGACAGCCATGAATTTTTCGCCGCGCCGCAGGACCATTCTCATATCCACGCTGGGCGCTGCCCTGCTTGCAGCCTGCGGTGGCGGTGGCGGCGGCAGTACTGTCACCACTCCCGAGCTGCCACCGCCTCCGCCACCTGCCGCCCCGACACGATTGAGCCTGAACGGTTCATCAATGAGCCTTCCCGGCGGCGCGGGCGTCGTCTTGCGTGGCATGAACGAAGGCACGTGGGGCGAGATGCAACAGAAGGATGCTGCGGATATCGCATCGCAAGGCGGCAAGGTAGTGCGCGTGCTGATACGCTGGTGGGGCCTGTACGGCTCGGCCGATGTCGAAAGCCGCGCCGACGCGTCGCCCGGCCACTTCGATCCGACGCACCTGCAGCGCTTCCTCACCGAAATCCAGTGGTGCATCAACGCAGGCCTGTGGGTCGTTGCAGCCATCGACTCGAATTGTGGCCAGAACGGCATGCAGGATGCGAACATGGCGGCCTACTGCGATCCCGGCGGCGCTTACCCCGGCGGCCACAATTTCTGGACCGATCTCGCCATGCGCCAGAAATTCAAGGAGGCCTGGCTGTACCTGGCCGGCATCCTCAAGGACTACAACAACATCGCCTTCTACGAGCTGCTGCCCGAGCCGCTTGGCGGCGCCGGCGCAGACCAGGCCGCGCAGGTATCCGCTTTCTACCAGGAGCTGATGGCGGCTGTCGACGGCGTCGACAAGCGCACGCCATTCCTGATCGGCGCACGCGACTCCTATAACATCAACCTGTGCGACGAAGCCTATATCAGCGATCCGCGCTGGACCAACCGTGTGGTCTACACCGGCAACTTGTTCCTTCGCACCGGGAAGACGCAAGCGGAAAATCTCGCCAACCTGGAAAGCCGCCTTGGCGCCCTGGTCGCCATGCGCAACAACCGCAACGTACCGGTCTTCATCCAGCAATTCGGCGTGCGCACCGGTGACGATCCCGGCAACTTCTACCTGGACGCAGGCCTGTCACGCATGAACGCCGCAGGCGTCGGCTACACCGGCTGGCAGTGGCGGCAGAACACCACCAATATGGACGAATATGCGATCGTGGTCGAAGACCCCGTCACCGGCCAGGACCGCGTCAAGCAGGACGTGCTGGCGGTCTATAGCAAATACTGGAGGGCCTGAGGACCCGATGGGGCCTGTTCAGCTGCGCAACATCGGGCCGGCGGCAGCTTCCGCCCCTTTGCGGACGTTTACGGTTCTACAAGGCGGTCGCCCAATGCCAGGAGCATCTGGCTTAACGCACAGTGTGGAAGCGTCCAGTTGACCACATGGCTGAAGCTAATCAATGCAAATGGCCGTAGTTGATACGCCGTCTTTCATTCCACGCAAACAGCCAAACACATTAAACGACGGGGAGCAATGGCCAAAACGGGCAATCTGTTCTCCAACCGGCGTGCAAATCATCGCACAATCATTGTCGGAAGTGCACGACTTCCCGGCATCCGGAGTTGGCAGATTGCATCCGAAATTCCCGCGCATTCCCATCCTTTCCCAGGTTCCGCCGTGTGAAAGACAGGCCTTCTTCGAGCGCAGTTTTGCTGTGGCATTTGCAGCCTTTTGAGACCAAAGTTCGTGATCGGGCTCTTGTTCAACAATGACATGAACGGGTATTAACACCTCGTCTGGCTTCAATTGGGCACCAGCTACTTTGGCCGCGTAAATAGCTATGGCAAGTAAAATGACGAGTTTACGCATTCACTCCACCAACATTTTAGATGTCGCGAATTTTGGTTCTGACAAATCATCAAGAGACGTAATATCTGCGATATTGAGCATGAATTCGAAGTCCATTTGTTGACGGTCCGCTAGTGGCCGCATCCTGTCATGCATCCGGGCCTACGTTTTGCACTCTCAGTTTCAGGGCTTGACTAAGCCAATCATTGAACCATTCAACAGGCATCAGCTCATTCTCAAAGCTTTTTGAACGAAGTTCTTCCAGTGTGAAGGTGTTGGCCAAATACAAGTCCCACTGTGTTTCCACGTCCGTCAGTATCGGAAGTATAACGTCGATTTCCGGCGGACCATCTACCTCGAGGTATTGGCACCAAAACGTGTCACACCATTCAGCAATCTGTTTGTGGCTGTATGGCGATTCACATGGGTGAGCGCCATATTGGAGCAAACGAACGAATGAATCTGGAGTGAACGGCAGTGGAATCGGATGTGATAATTTCATTTCAAAATGCGATAGCCTGGAGGTCCGTTTATGGCCGGTCCCAGTCAGCGGGTGCAATCCCTTATCTCAAAGCCAGTTCCCAAGCATTCCTGAAGTGAGCAGAGAAGGCTGGCAGCATCGGCCCGAAAATTCTCAAATTCCGCACCCGACCATGGTGAAGGCCCTGCAGGGTCACTCCAATCCAGGGATGTATCAAACCGTGCAATCAACTCTTCCGCCAGCTTCTTCACAGGCGGCGCGATTTCAAGACTGTCCAACTCAACAGGATATCCGAACCGGTCTCTGGCCAGTTCATTTTCTGACCATAGACAAATGCCAGAGCCTGGGTCGAAACTATATCGCAGCTTATAAACTTCCATGTGCCTCACAAGTTAGTACATCAGTTGTTGGCCGATTCCTTCACCACCTGGCGGGCCTTTATTTCGCCCACTCGGTTACCAGACGAGCGGCCTCATTGACATGCAGGATGTTGTCGATCGCGGACACTTTTCGAAGTGCAGCGCCCATGTCAAAGCTGCCGCCTTCCGTAATGGCCAACGCTTCATTATGCAATGCATATGCGAGATGGGCGGCCAGACGAACCTCCATAAGAGCATCGACTTCACTGCCTATATATGGGCTCAGCAACACCCGTATCTCATAAAGTGCATTCGCAAGGAGTCGAGCTTCAGCGCTATCGATATTCATTTTCATTACTCTATATCCGATGACGGCTTTTGGCCGTTAGCTGGCCTCATCCGGAAAAAATTCGGCCATTGCCTTCTTCAGCATGGGCCGAGTAAATAGCTCTTCATTGGTACCGGCAGCTTGCCCTTGATGCAAATACTCTCCCTCGTCGAACGCACGGTAGATTGCCCAGCAGCACGCAGAGAAATCTTCAAGCGGCGTCCAACCTGACAGCGCATTGATCGCAGAATCGGCGATATCGAAATTCAGTTTCCCTCGAAGATATTGCCGAGCCACTTCCTTTGCAAAGCGTTCTGAGAACACATCTCTTGAGCCGCCGAATGACGACAACGCATCGTCAAACGCGCTGGAGCTTGGGTACGCGTTCTCCATGATTTGATGAAGGATGTCTTCTGTATTCAAGCTAAAACTTTCCCAATGACTGCTGATGGTCGAAAGTGAACTCTCTATGGCCGAGTATAGCGCCTCTCCCAAACGCAAATCGCCTAGATCTTCCCCAAAGGTTTTCCGGTCACAAGCATTTGGTCGAAAGTGGCATTGATAGCGCGCCAAACTGCGTATGTCGTTTCCGCTGAAAGGAGCCGCTGTTTTCCGCTGTTTTCCGCTGTTGTCCGCTGTTGTCCGCTGTTTCCCGCTGATTTTTTGGGGAACCTTCGGCAAGCAAAGTGATCAAAACAAAAAAACAGCGGAAAACAGCGCGTTTCAGCGCAAAACAGCGGAGGAAACAGCATGAAAGACATAGCGACTTTGGCGATACCCGCCCATACCTTGTGCCGGCTCTTGCAATATGCCAATGCCCATCAAACTGAACCTTGTGCCGGCGAACTGGCCGCAATCGCGATTGAGGAATGGCTCGCGCGTGCCGAGGGCGTCAGCGCAACCCGCATCCGTAGGCATGGTTATCAATGGAAAACCGTCTTCCTGCCTGAAGGCACTCAGCTACGCGCCTGGAATCGCATCGGATTCGCCTATGCTGAAGTGATTGGCGATCACATCGTGCATCTGGGAGTGGCCGTCTCGCCGCACGAGTTCATGCCGTTGCAAAGGGATTTCCCGTAGCGCCTGGGCTGAAGTCGCATTGCTGTTCCCCGGCGAGAATCACTGGAAACGCGCTGATGACCACCGCCGGGCGATGGCCCGGCAACCTGAGCCACAAACCAGCTCTGCGCCTGCAACCACGCTAGCGCCTCCCGAACCAGCACCACCGAAATGTTCGAGCGCGTTGCCTCCGGCCCGCCCAGGTCTTCCCCGCGTGCTTCCGATTCCGACGCAAGCCCGCCTTCAGCCAGACATTCAAAAGATAATGGCGGCGGACGAAGCCCTGCTCAACACGCCGAATCGCCGCAAAGGCTACCGCCGGCAGGAGGATTTGCCGCTTGACTGAGCGACCAAGCGCGAATCAATCCGACTTGCGCGCCATCGCCACCAGTTCAGAAATGGCCTTGCTGTCTTCCGGGAAGAGCGCGCTGCCAACCTGCATGGCCGGATCGACCTTGCCGCCATCCGCCAGCAGCACCGGCTCCGAAGTGGCGGCCTGACGGAAGCGCAGCACCTGGCTCTGGACAATGGTGCGCCGCCCCGCCACGCTCAAGATCACGCCGAATTCATCGACGCTTAGTCTTGCCAGCAAATCGCCTTCGCGGCACTCTTTGGCAAGGCGTTTGGCCAGTTCCACCATCACCTCCTGGCGATAAGGATGAGCGCGCGCCACCATCACGCCTACATGGCTGCTGTGGACTATTGCATCATCGGTGCGCAGGCGCAGCTGCTCGTAGAAGGAAGAACGGTTCGCCAGCCCCGTTGCCGGGTCATGCGTCACCTTGCGCTGCAAGACTTGCGTACCTTCCTGCGAAGCGTGGTACATCATGGCGGCCGTCATGTCGGCGATTGCCTGCCCGATCGGCACCTCGTCCTGGTCGAAGGGACGCGGTTCGCGCCAGGCCAGTTTCAGCACGCCGCCTGGCTGGTCGCCAAAGAACAAAGGCAGGATCGCCATCGAGCGCAAGCCCACGCGGCGGCAGGCCTCCCGGTTCACCCGGTCGTCGACTTCGGAATCGTTACAGGCAGCAGCCTGGCGCGTGGTCAGCACCAGCCCCGACAAGCTGCCCTTGATCTGCATGCGCAGGCCGAGCTGCGCCTCCGCCAGGCCGTGCGCGGCGCGGTACACCACTTCGCTGCCTTCCACCAGCTCGATCACGGCGCCGTCCGCGCCGGTCAGCTGCATGGCCTTGGCGGCGGCGCAATCCATCACCGGGCCGAAAGCCTGGCCCAGCCGCGCCAGTTCGAGCTGGGCGTCGATAATGGCGACCAGCTTTGATGGGGGAAGATCCAGCCGGTCGCTCATCGCCTTATTCCTTTATCTCGGTGATCTGCACATTGGCCACGCGCCACTGGCCGTCCTTGCGCACATAAACGTCGACGTAGCGGTAATGGCTGCCGAACGGCTTGCCGTCCCAGCTTCCCGTCATGCGCGTGCTGCCGCTGACCAGGGCGACGTCGCCGTAGAAACGGACGTCCATGTCTTCCACCGTATAAGGATTGATGACCAGCCTTGGCGACATGATCACTTCCAGGAAAGCCGCCTTGCCGGCCAGATCACCGCGCGCGCTGATCTGGCGGAAGTCTTCCGCCATATTGGCGGCGATGGCCGCGCTGTCCTTGCGGATGATCGCCTTGTCCCAGGCATCCGCCTGCCGTACCAGCTGTTCGGTGGGCGTTGCAGCCGATGCGCTGAGGGACATTGCCAGCGCGGCGGCGATGAATGCAATACGTGTTTTCATTTTCCGCACAATTTCAGGTTATGGAAGGTGGCCTTGGCCGTGCTGGCATACGACTCATAATCGGCCGGCGGCAAGTTCTCTTCAACGGCTTTCATTGTCTTCATTTCGGCCGCATAAGTCTTGGCCAGCGTCTCCATGCAGGCCGCAGGCTGATTCATATGATACTGCGCCAGTGCCAGGTCATTCAGGGCACGGTCGCTCTCCATCCAGTACAGCAGATGCGAACACTCGCCCAGCCAGCCGCTCAGCGTGTCGTACGCTTGCTGGTAGTTCTTCGCCTTGTATTGCAGCAGGAAGGCGTCCTTGGCCGCCTTGCTGGCGGATGGGGTGCAGGCCGGAGGCGGCAGATAATACCTGCCTTCGAAGGTGGCGCGCGCGCCGCACACGCCCATGCAGGAGTCCTGCGACTGCTTCGTCACTTCGATCACGTCCCCTTTCTGCGCGAACGTGATGCGGCATTCGGCCTGGTCCGGCTCATCGTCGTACAGCGTGCCCTGGGTGCCTTTGATATTGCCGCCCAATTCGCAGGTATGCGCATTGGCGCCGAAAGTGGACAGGCCGAACTTCTTCATGCCTTTGGCGGCGGGCGTGATGGTGAGGGTGCCGGTGCCGCCTTCGCGTTCGTATTCAACCGGCTGGGCCGCAGCCAGCGCCAATGCAAGCAGGAGTACGGATGCCATCAGATATGCTGGTCGATCAGGATTGGATTGCCGTCCGGGTCGACGGTGATGATGTATGCCGGGCCGGTCGTCGATTCGTCGGCGCGCGCGGCCAGCTGGATGCCGTTTTCCTCCAGCTGGCGTTGCAGCTGGCGCACATCGGTAAATCCGGGCACCAGCTGGGCATTGCTGTCCCAGCCCGGATTGAAAGTCAGTGTGTTCTTTTCGATCATGCCCTGGAACAGGCCGATCACCTGCTCGCCATTTTTCATGATCAGCCAGTTCTGCGCGATATCCCCGCCAAATTCCTTGAAACCCAGCTTGCCGTAAAACTCGCGTGAGGCTTTGATGTCCTTGACGTTGAGGCTGATGGAAAAGACGCCGAGTTGCATGCCGAACTCCCCAGGGAAAGGATAGACATTGGGAATCTAACATTTGCTAGAATGAAAATCCACTTTCCGATGAATCAGACATGCCCGCCTTCGTCCCCTTCACCCTGTCCGCGCCACGCCTGCAGCTGCGCTTCCTGGCTCCGGCCGACGCACCGGCCCTGTACCGCATGTATTCCGATGCCGAGGCCATGCGCTACTGGAGCAGCGCGCCCTGGGACAGCATGCAGCAGGCCGATGCCTACCAGGCTGCCGCCCAGGCCGGCTACGAAAGCGGCGAGCTGCTGCGCATGGGGATCGAGGTCGGCGGCGAACTGGCCGGCATCGTCAATTTATATAGTTTCAACCGCCAGAACCGCCGCTGCGACATCGGCTATATGCTGGACCGCGGATTCTGGGGCAAAGGCTATATGCAGGAAGCCATGGCCGCCGTCATCGACTACGCCTTCCGCGTGTTGCGCCTGCACCGCATCGAAGCCGACATCGACCCACGCAACAGCGCCTCGGCCAGGCTGCTGAAGAGCTTGCATTTTGTACACGAAGGCCGGATGCGCGAGCGCTGGATCATTAACGGCGAGATCTGCGACACCGACTTTTTCGGCCTGCTGCGCTCCGACTGGCAGGCCGCGCGCTAGCAGTTTATCGGCCTCCGCAGCAGGTCATCCACCCCTCTTTGCAGTTCGTCGGATAGGCCGCCAATGTTGCCAGCAACAGGGGTACAGTTGCACCATCGAAAACAAGGAGGAAGTGATGAAAACCATCAATAAAAGCGCCAAGGAAACCGTGAAAGAAGTGTGGCAAGCCTTCGTCGGCATCGGCCGCCACTTTGTGCGCACCCTGGACCACATGTCCTGGCCGGCAATCATCGCCATGTGCATCATGGTCGCCCTGTTCCTGACCATCCTGCCGCTGGTGATCACCCTGTTCATCGGCGTGCTGATCGCCAAGCTGGCCATCAACGTATTCGCAGACAAGAAACAACATGGCTAATCGTGCACGCGGCGTGCTCTCCTTCGTTGGCGAAATCGGCGAAACCGCCAGCGCCATGTGGTGGAGCTTTTTCGACTGGCTGGCCCAGGTGCCGTTGCGCCAGCTGGTCGTCACCTGGGTCCTGGCGTTCCTGCTGGCGGCAACGCCGGCTTTGCACCCGGAGCAGGCTGCGTTCTTTGTGCTGTTGTCGGCAGGGTTGAAGATCCTGGCCGGCGGCAAGCGCAAGGCGGAAATTGAAGCACGTGAAGCGGCAGTAGAAGCAGGCAACGAAAGCCTGGAACGGCGCCTGGTGGAAGCCCAGATGTCGGCCCTGCAGGCGCAAGTCGAGCCGCACTTCCTGTTCAACACCCTGGCCCTGATCGGCCAGCTGATCGAAACCGACCCGCCGGAAGCGGCCAAGATCCACACCCACCTGATCGAATACCTGCGCGCCACCCTGCCCCAGATGCGCTCGCGCGGCAACGGCACGCTGGGCCGCCAGATCCAGATGGCGCGCTCCTACCTCGCCATCATGCAGGCGCGCATGAAGTCGCGCCTGGCCGTCTCGCTGGACGTGCCGCCCGAGCTGGAAAGCGCCACCTTCCCGCCGATGATGCTGCAGATCCTGATCGAAAACTCGATCAAGCACGGCCTCGAGCCCAAGGTGGAAGGCGGCCGCATCGATATCCGCGCCAGCGTCAGCGGCAGCGTGCTGCAGGTCGACGTGCAGGACGACGGCGTCGGCTTCAACGCCTATGCCGGCGACGGCGTGGGCCTGACCAATGTGCGCGAACGCCTCAAGCTGATGTACGGCACGCGCGCCCAGCTGCTGATCGAGCAGCCCATGGATGGCGGCTGCCGCGCCTCCATCTGCATCCCGTTTGCACCGGATATTTTCGCCAAGCCATAAATCATGACCCAGCCCACAGCCACCGCCATCATCGCCGACGATGAAGAACCGATGCGCGACATGCTGCGCAAGCGCCTGCAGGAAGCCTGGCCCGAGCTGGACATCGTGGCCGAAGCGGCCAACGGCATCGAAGCCATCGCCCTCGCCGGCCAGCACCAGCCCGACATCGTCTTCCTCGATATCCGCATGCCCGGCCTGACCGGCATCGAGGCGGCGCGCATGCTGTTCAACCGCTGCCATATCGTCTTCATCACCGCCTACGACCAGTACGCGATTGAAGCCTTCGAACAGGGCGCGCTCGATTACCTGCTGAAGCCGGTCAACCTGGAGCGCCTGAAAACCGCTTGCGGCCGCCTGCAGTCGCGCCTGGGCAAGGCGCCCAGCAATATCGAACGCCAGCTGACCCAGCTGCTGCAGCAGACCGGCCGCAGCCCGGCCGGCGCCGCGCCGCAGGCCGAGTACCTGCACTGGATCCAGGCCCAGGTCGGCAACAGCCTGCGCATGATCTCGACCAAGGAAGTGTTGTTCTTTCGCGCCGATGAAAAATATACGCGCGTGCAGACGGCACAGGGCGAATTCCTTATCCGCAAGACTTTGAAAGAGCTGGAAGATGAGCTGGATCCAAACGAATTCTGGCGCATCCACCGCTCCACCCTCGTGCGCGTCGACGCGATCAGCGAAGTGACGCGCGACCTGCGCGGCCGCCAGATGGTCCGCGTGCGCAATTCACCGGAAGAACTCGAAGTCAGCCGCGGCAACACCCATTTATTCCAGCAAATGTAGGGCTCCAGCGTCCGCTTGCTCCCCGTACGGTGCTAGTCTATATTGTCCTTTCCATGCTGCGTTTTCAGGGAGAGAACGATGACGATTCCAAAGGCTACGCGCGCGACCATCATGCCTTGCCTGCGTTACCGCGACGCGCCCGCCGCGATTGACTGGCTCTGTAAAACCTTGGGTTTCAAGGCCGCCCTGGTGGTCCCCAACGAAGACGGCACCATCGCCCACGCCCAGCTTTCCTATGGCAACGGCATGATCATGCTAAGCTCCATTTTTGATACCGAGTACGGCCGCCTGTTGAAGCAGCCCGCCCAGGTAGGCATGGCGGTCACGCAAAGCGCCTACCTGGTGGTCAACGACGCCGACGAAGTGCACGCGCGCTGCGTGCGGGCCGGGGCGCCAATCGAGATGCCCTTGCAGGATGAAGATTACGGCGGCCGTGGCTTCACCTGCCGCGATCCCGAGGGGCATGTGTGGAGCATCGGCACTTACGATCCCTGGGAGCACTGATGGGACGCACTGTTCACTTTGAAATCCATGCCAGCGCGCCGAAAGCCCTGATCGACTTTTACGGCAAAATGTTCGACTGGAGCTTTTCCAAATGGGAAGGCGGCGAGTACTGGCTGGTCGGCACCGGCGAGGTGGGCGCGCCCGGCATCAATGGCGGCCTGCTGCCGCGCCGTGGACCGCGCCCCGAGGAAGGAGCCTCCGTCAACGCCTTCGTCTGCACCGTCGACGTGGAAGACCTCGACAAATCACTGGCGCAGCTGAAGGAACTCAAAGGCACCGTTGCCGTGCCGCGCATGCCGATCCCGGGCGTGGGCTGGCTGGCCTATGCCAAGGACCCGGACGGCAATATCTTCGGCATGATGCAGACCGATGCCAGCGCCTCCTTCGAAGGAGCCTGAATGAGCGACGAACAGGCCATCCGCGACCTGGTCGCCGAGTGGACGCGCGCCACCCTGGCCGCCGAGGTCGAGCGCATCCTGCCCTTGATGACGGAAGACGTTGAATTCTACGTGCCCGGGCAGCCCATCATGCGCGGCCGTGACGCTTTCGAGAAAGGCGTGCGCGCCGTGCTGGCCTCCCATCGCGTTGCATCGCATGCCGACGTGCAGCAGGTGGAAGTCAGCGGCAGCCTGGCGTATTGCACCACCCGGCTGCAGGTGGAGATCACGCCGCTGGCGGGCGGCGCGACCATGCGCAAGGAAGGCCATGTGCTGTCGGTTTACCGCAAGAACGTCGCCGGCAGCTGGCAGCTGGCGCGCGACGCCAATATGCTCAGCTGAGCGCTGCCACCAGGGCCGCGTCCGCAACCTGGGCCGGGCGGATCTTGATCAGGTTGCGGTACAGCGGCGGCAGGTGGCTGCAGATGTCGTGCAGCGCCTGTTCCGGCATCGCGGCGCGCACGTACTGGAACTGCGCCGGATTATTCAGCGGCAGCGCCCCTTCCATCGTCGAACCGTAAGCGCCCAGCGCCATGAAACTCAGCGCGCTGGCATCCGGCCCGTGCGCGAAAACAAACGTGCCGTCTTTCGGGTGCCCCAGATAATGGCGCACTTCCGCCTGGGTCGCCGCATCGGCGCCTTCCATCAGCTTGTAGCGCAGCTGGGCATAAGCCCGCGTGCACTCCATGAACGCCGTGCGGATGGCGGACGTCTGCTGGCGGCCGTGGCAGCACAGCAGCAAGTTGCCGAAGGAGTCCAGCAGCGCCACCGCATCGCCATTCCCGCCGTGCGCCTTGTCGCGCGCCATCGCCTGCTGCAGGTATGGCGCCAGGCCGGCATCCGGCGTGCGCGGCGCGCAGCGGTAAGTCAGCGCATCGGGAAAGGCGCGCTTCAGGGCGCGCACGATGAAGTGGTCATCCGGCAGCGCGGCAGGGTCTTTCAGTTCCTGCTGCGGCGGATCGATATTGAACAGGTCCATCACGGTGGCCGATGTGGCCTCGAACACCAGCGAGCATAAGGCTTGCGTCGGCTCGGAGATGGTTTTGCCGATGAAGAAAGGCTTGGGCGCAGCCCCTGCCCCGCGCCGCGAATACGAGGAAGTGCCCAGCACCGCCGGATACGAGAAGGTCTTTTCCGCTTGCGGGCGCAGCGCGGCCGGCAGCGACGGGAAGAAGGCGGAACCGTTGTAGTTGATGCCGGCCTTGCCGTCCGGCGCCGCCACGACCACGTTGAAACCGGCGGCCAGGATCGCGCCCGTGCACATGCAGCACGGGTCGAGCGAAGTGACGATGGTGCATTCTTCAGGCGGCGGCAATTCGCGGCCCTTGGCGCGTTCGGCGAAGTACCAGTCGATCAACTGGCGCTCGCTGTGCGCCGTGGGGTCGTAAATCAGGCCCAGCTTGATGACGTTGTTGTGCAGCGCCTTGAGCACGGTGCCGCTGGCGTCGAGCAGGACGCCGCCGACACCGAAGGTGCCCTGGCTTTTTGCTGCAATCGCTTCGGACGCCGCCATGGCGACCGCTGTTTGAACGTCAATGGCCTTCTTCACGCTTGCTTCTTTACTTCTTGAGGTCCCAGCCACCGAAGGCTTCCGGCAGCAATTCTGCCGCAGTTGTTTCGCGCGTGTCGCCCTTCAGGTTGGCCAGCACCACGGGCAGCTGGTTGCCGCCCAACTCCAGCGTTACCTGGCGGCAGGCGCCGCACGGGGCGATCGGCTTGTCGGTCTCGCCGACGACGGCCAGCTTGTCGAAGTCGCCCGGCTTGTAGCCTTGCGCTATCGCGCTGAAGAAGGCGGTGCGCTCGGCGCAGTTGCACAGGCCATAGCTGGCGTTTTCCACGTTACAGCCGTGGAAGATCTTGCCGTCCTTCGCCAGCAGCGCTGCGCCGACTTTGAAGTTCGAGTACGGCGTGTAGGCTTTCAGGCGCGCGGCCTTGGCTTCTTCGATCAGTTTTTCGTTGCTCATGCATTCTCCAAACCCGGTAAACCTGGGTCAGACCCAAGGGTCAGACCCGCGGTATGCCGGAGCCACGGACTGCGGATATGGCGGGTCCGATCCTTGGGTCGTACCCGGGTTTACGGGTTTAAGGCCGGATAGTACGGTACACAATCGGATTGGCAGCAGGCGCCGCATCCGCAATAGTGTATGCCGCCTGCACCTCGCGCACCGCCTGCTCCGCAGCAGCCTGCGTGCGCGCATGCACCATGGCCAGCGGCTGGCCGGCCTGCAAAGGCTGCCCCAGCTCCGCCAAGTCAGTCAAACCGACAGCAAAATCAATCGCGTCGGTCGGACGCCGGCGCCCGCCGCCCAGCGACACCACCGCCAGCCCGATCTCGCGGCAAACAGTCGAAGCAGCATACCCCGCACGCGGCGCCGGAACCGGCACCACGATCGGCGCGCGCTCCAGGTGCCGATCCATATTCTCCACCAGGTCCGCCGGCCCGCCAAGCGCCTTCACCATGCGCGCAAAGCGCTCTGCCGCTTCGCCCGAATCCAGGGCATGCTGCAGCTTGACGCGCGCCTCGGCCTCGCTGGCGGCCAGCTTGCCCAGCACCAGCATCTCGGCACACAGCGCCATGGTCACTTCATGCAGGCGAGCAGGACGGAATTTGCCGGTCAGGTAATCGATTGCGCCGCGCACTTCCAGCGCGTTGCCGGCCCACGGCGACAGCGATTCGTTCATGTCCGTCAGCAGGGCCGACGTCAGGGTGCCCGCGCCATTACCCACCTTGACGATCGATTCGGCCAGCTCAACCGATTTCTCGTAGCTTGGCATGAAGGCGCCGGAACCAACCTTCACGTCCATCGCCAGCACGTCCAGGCCCGCCGCCAGTTTCTTCGACAGGATGGAGCCGGTGATCATGGCCACCGACTCCACGGTCGCGGTGACGTCGCGGATCGAGTAGAAGCGCTTGTCCGACGGCGCCAGCGACGCCGTCTGGCCGATGATGGCCACCCCGACGTCCTTCACCACTTCGCGGAACTTGTCGTTGGTCGGGACGGTGGAGTAGCCGGGGATGGAATCGAACTTGTCCAGCGTGCCGCCAGTGTGGCCCAGGCCGCGGCCCGAGATCATCGGGACGAAGCCGCCGCAGGCCGCGATCATCGGGCCCAGCATCAGGGACACCACGTCGCCGACGCCGCCGGTGGAGTGCTTGTCCATCACCGGGCCGGGCAGGTTCAGGGACTTCCAGTCCAGCACTTCGCCGGAATCGCGCATGGCCAGGGTGAACGCCACGCGTTCGTCCATGGACATGTCGTTGAAGAAGACTGCCATCGCCAGCGCGGCGATCTGGCCTTCGCTGACGCTGTTGTCGGTGATGCCTTTGACGAAGAATTGGATTTCTTCTTTCGACAGCACGCCACCGTCGCGTTTTTTACGGATGATTTCCTGGGGGAGGAACATTTTTTTCTCTTTTCTTTTTTACTTCCAACCCGGTAAACCTGGGTCTGACCCAAGGGTCAGACCCTGCCAGCGCATCGTGCAGTGGATGGGTCCGACCCTTGGGTCGTACCCAGGTTTACCGGGTTTAGCGGTTTAAACGCCGTAAGGAATCCAGATATTCTTAACCTGCGAAGCATGCGCCAGCACCACGCGCCCGCCCGCCTGCGCGGTCGAGAACCAGTCACGCCCCTTCGCGCCACCGGTCCAGGTCCGCTTCAGCGACCCGGCCGACAGCTTCTCCACTTCCGCGCAGCCGGCAGCCGAACCATCGTGGCGCCAGATCGCATCCACATCGAAGTGCGAAGCCAGCGTACGCGCCAGTTCATCGGCCGAGCCGGTCACGATATTCACCACGCCACCCGGCAGGTCCGAAGTATCAAACACCTGGTACAAATCGGTTGCCGACAGCGGATACGCTTCCGAAGGCACAGCCACCACGCGGTTGCCCACGGCGATCGCCGGCGCCACCAGCGAGATAAAGCCCAGCAGCGGATTCTCATTCGGGCAAACGATACCGATCACGCCGATCGCTTCATTGAGCGCCACGGTAATGCCATGCATCGGCGGCTGGTGCGCCAGGCCGTCGTACTTGTCGGCCCAAGCCGCCCAGTAGAACAGGCGCTCGATCGAAGCCTGGACTTCCTTCTCAGCGTTCTTGCTGCCGGTCTGCGCAGCGATACGCTCCGCGAATTCGGCGCCGCGCGCCGCCAGGTTTTCAGCGATGTAATACAGCACCTGCGCGCGGTTATGCGCAGTCGCCTTGGTCCAGCCGGTCGCCTTGTGCGCTGCTTCAACGGCGTTACGGATGTCCTTGCGGTTGCCCTCGCCCACTTCGCCAAGGAACTTGCCGTCGGCGCCGTGGATCGCGCGCGAGTAAGCGCCGTCAGGGCGCGCCTGCTTGCCGCCGATGTACAGCTTGGCCGTGCGGTCGACCGCGAACGGATCGGCCGACGGGGTGAACTCGGTGTCAGGCTTGGCAGGCTTCTTGAACGAAGGTGCAGCGGGACGCGCATCTTCCGACACCGGCACCAGGTATTCGAACATGCCTTCGCGGCCGCCTTCACGGCCGTAGCCCGATTCCTTGTAGCCGCCGAAGCCGCAAGCGGCGTCGAACTGGTTGGCGGTATTGATCCAGACCACGCCAGCCTTGATCTGCGGCGCCATGTCCAGCGCCAGCGAGATGTTCTCGGTCCACACGCAGGAGGCCAGGCCGTACACGGTGTTGTTCGCCAGCTGCACGGCTTCAGCCGGAGTGCGGAAGCTCATCGCCACCAGCACCGGGCCAAAGATTTCAGCTTGCGCCACGGCGGCGGAAGTCGACGCGCCGGTGATCAGGGTCGGCGGGAACCACGAGCCGGTGGCCGGCAGTTCGCAGCCGGCGGGCTGGTACACTTCGCAGCCTTCGGCACGGGCGGAATCCACCAGGCCGGCGATGCGCTGCTTCTGGATCGGATCGACCAGGGCGCCGATGTCCATCGACTTGTCCAGCGGGGAGCCCAGGCGAAGGTTGTCCATGCGCGCTTTCAGCTTCTTCAGGAAACGGTCCTGCACGGATTCCTGCACCAGCAGGCGGGAACCGGCGCAGCAAACCTGGCCCTGGTTGAACCAGATCGAATCGACCAGGCCTTCCACCGCAGCGTCCAGGTCCGCGTCTTCGAAGACGATGAAGGGCGACTTGCCGCCCAGTTCCAGCGACAGTTTCTTGCCGGTGCCGGCGGTGGCTTCGCGGATGATGCGGCCCACTTCGGTGGAACCGGTGAAGGCCAGCTTGTCGATGCCCTGGTGGCCGACGATGGCTTCACCAGTGCGGCCGTCGCCGGTCACGATGTTCACCACGCCTGCAGGCACGCCGGCCTGCTGGCAGATCTCGGCGAACAGCATCGCGGTCAGCGGCGTGAATTCAGCCGGCTTGAAGACGATGGTGTTGCCGGCGGCCAGCGCTGGAGCGATCTTCCACGCCAGCATCAGTAGCGGGAAGTTCCATGGCACGATCTGCCCGACCACGCCCACGGCGCGATGGCCCGGGAATTCCTCGTCCAGCAGCTGGGCCCAGCCGGCGTGGTAGTAAAAGTGGCGCGCCACCAGCGGCAGGTCGGCGTCGCGGGTTTCGCGGATGGTCTTGCCGTTGTCCAGGGTTTCCAGCACGGCGAACAGGCGCGCATGCTTTTGCATCAGGCGCGCGATCGCGTACATGATCTTGGCGCGGCCATGGCCGCCCAGGGCCTGCCAGCCCGGCAGCGCCTTGCGTGCGGCAGTGACCGCACGCGCCACGTCGACCGCGCTCGCCTGGGTCAGTTCCGCCAGCTGCGAACCGTCCGCCGGGTTGTAGCAAGCGAAGGTTTCGCCTGGCGATGTCCATTCATTGTCGATAAACAGGCCGAACTTGCGGGAGCGCTGCTCCAGCCACGCTTGCGCTTCTTTCTGGCTTTCTGGTGCAGGGCCGTAGTCCATGGTGTTGAGGATCTCGTTAATAGTTGGCATGGCGGTGTCTTCTTATGGTTGCGCGTGGCGATGGGCGGCGGAATAGGCGCCGGTCACATGGTGCTCCAGCTGGCGCTCGATGTCGGTCAGCAGGCTCGATGCACCGATGCGGAACAGGTGCGGCTCCAGCCATTCGTTGCCCAGTTCTTCCTTCATCACGGTCATGTATTGCAGCGCGGCCTTGGCGGTGCTTACGCCGCCCGCCGGCTTGTAGCCCACCTTGAAGCCGGTGCGCTCGTAGTATTCGCGGATCGCGCGTACCATCACCAGCGACACAGGGATGGTGGCGTTGACGCCTTCCTTGCCGGTCGAGGTCTTGATGAAGTCCGCGCCTGCCATCATGCAGACCCACGATGCTTTCGCCACGTTTTCCAGCGTCACCAGGTCGCCGGTGGCCAGGATGGCCTTCACGTGCGCTTCGCCGCAAGCCTTGCGGTAAGCCAGCATTTCATCGTACAGCGCTTGCCAGTTGCCGGTCAGGACGTGCTGGCGGGTGATCACGATGTCGATCTCCTTCGCGCCGGCGGCGACGGACAATTCAACTTCGCGCACCTTGGTTTCCATGCTGGTCAGGCCGGCCGGGAAGCCGGTCGACACCGCCGCGATAGGCAGGCGGCCCTTCAGCACGGCGTCGGCGTGCTGGATCATCTCGTGGTACACGCAGACGGCGCCGGTCATCAGCTTGCGTTCCTGCAGGCCCAGTGCCTC
The DNA here is from genome assembly GCF_009720745.1 of Massilia eburnea. Lineage (GTDB taxonomy): Bacteria > Pseudomonadota > Gammaproteobacteria > Burkholderiales > Burkholderiaceae_D > Rugamonas > Rugamonas eburnea. The sequence goes on from NZ_WNKX01000020.1 coordinate 60,105, forward strand.
CACCAGGTCCTGGCGCAGCGGGCGCATGGCCTTCATGCACAGTCGCTCTACGCGGCCCGGGGTGTCGTCGCCTGCCAGCGTGGTCAGGTCGATCAGTTCGATCGCCTTCACCAGCCATGCGGCCTGGTACTCTTTCTTGACAGTGCGGCGGTTCGCCAGCGACGCTGCGCGGCGGTCCGCGGCGGCCTTGTTCACGTGAATGTGATTCAGCCAGCCCAGGTCGAGGCCAATCGCCTCGTTGCGCTTGAAGTCATTATTGATGGTCATAGCAGGTTGGTTCCGTTGGAAAGAGGTTTCACGCCCAGGTGATGCGCGATGGTCTGGCCGATGTCCGAGAAGGTCTCGGAGATGCCGAGCGACCGTGGCTTGACGCCAGGGCCGAAGAACAGCACGGGAATATGTTCGCGGGTATGGTCGGAGCCTGGCGAGGTCGGGTCGCAGCCATGGTCGGCGGTAATCACGCACAGGTCGCCGTCCTTCAGCTTGGCGATGAACTCCGGCAGGCGCGCATCCATTTCATGCAGCGCGTTTGAATAGCCGGCGACGTCGCGGCGGTGGCCGAAAGCCTGGTCGAAGTCGACGAAATTCACGAAGGTCAGCGACTTGTCGCCCGCTTCGTCCTGCGCTTGCAGCAGCTTGTCGAACAGCGCCATGTTGTCGGCGCCTTTCATTACGCGGCTCACGCCTTGCGCGGCGTAGATATCGCTGATCTTGCCCAGCGCGATCACCTCGCCGCCTTCGTTCTTCACGTGGTCCAGCAGGGTGGGCGCGCTTGGCGGCACGGCGTAGTCGTGGCGGTTGGAAGTGCGCTTGTAGTCGCCGTTGGCGCCGACGAACGGACGGGCGATCACGCGGCCGATGTTGTACGGCTGCACCAGCTCATACGCCTTCTCGCACATATCGTACAGGCGCTGCAGGCCGAAGTGCTCTTCATGGCATGCGATCTGCAGCACGGAGTCGGCCGAGGTATAGAGGATAGGCTTGCCGCTGGCGACGTGTTCATCGCCCAGCTCATTGATGATGGTGGTGCCGGAGGCGTGGCAATTGCCAAGGAAGCCCGGCACGCCGCTCAGTTCCTGCAGCTTGTCGGTCAGCTCTTTCGGGAAGGACGGCACGGTCTTCGGGAAGTAGCCCCAGTCGAACAGCACCGGCACGCCGGCGATTTCCCAGTGACCGGACTGGGTGTCCTTGCCGGTGGATTGTTCGCGCGCCGCACCGTAGGCGCCCTTGAACCCGTCGCGCTGCGCGAAGCCCGCTGCCCACTCGCCCGAGGCGGTATGCGCAGCGGCGGCCAGGCCAAGGCTCTCCATGGTGGGCAGGGACATCGGCTTGCCTTCCTTGGCAGCCCATTCCGCGATGTGGCCGAAGGTGTTGCAGGCCTGGTCGCCGTATTTGACGGCATCAGGCGTTGCGCCGAGGCCGAAGGAGTCTAACAACAGGATGAAGGCGCGGGACATTTTTGCCTCTCAAATCAAAACCATAAAAGCAGTGTCTGCCCCACAGGGTCAGACACTGGCCTGCGACAGCCGCGTATCAGTGTCAGACCCTGCGGGTCAGACGGGGCGGCCAACCGACTGGGTTACCGGTTCTAGGCTTTAGGAGTCTTAGCCACATTCTCCAGGAACGCCAGAATCAGCTTGATCAGCGACTCCGCGCCAATCGCCGCATACTTCAGCGTCTGCTCATGCGACAGCGGGAACGGCGACAGGCCTTCCGCCAGGTTGGTAATCACGGAAACGCCAACCACCTTCAGCCCGCAATGGCGCGCCGACACGACTTCCGGCACAACGGACATGCCGACAACATCGGCGCCCAGCGTCTTGAACGCGCGGATTTCCGCAGGCGTCTCAAAGTTCGGCCCTGGATAGGCAATGTACACACCTTCATGCAGCGTGATCGACTTGTCAGCAGCGGTAGCCTGCAGCAGCTTGCGCAGATCCGCATCATAAGCATTCGCCATCGAGAAGAAGCGCGGACCGAAACGCTCGTCGTTCGGCCCCACCATCGGCGTACCAGGCAGGAAGTTGATATGGTCATTCAGCGCCACCAGCGAACCCGCATCCACCTCGGCGCGCAGCGAACCCGCCGCATTGGTCACGAACAGCATCTCGCAGCCCAGCAGCTTGATGGTGCGCACAGCGGACGTCATCACCGCCGGGCCATAGCCTTCGTAGAAGTGGCCGCGGCCCTTCAGGCATACCACCTGCACGCCTGCCAGCGTGCCCAGCACCAGCTGGCCGGCGTGGCCGTGCACGGTGGAGATCGGGAAGCCTGGCAGTTCATCGAAGGAAATCGACACTGCATCAGTCATCTGTTCAGCCAGCACACCAAGGCCGGAGCCCAGGATCATTGCAACGCGTGGCTGGAAATTGGCCGGCATGCGAGCACGGATGATGGCGGCAGCCTGGAAAGGAGTATTGGAAGACATGGAGTTCCTCGTTTTTATATCTTTAGGTGAGCTGGCCAGAACAGGCCCTTGAACGTACCACGACACTATGCATCATCGTCTATATGTATGGCAAATACCATTTTTCTTTGCTATTTATACGCAAGCGCTATAAATATGGGTTTATTATAGGAGCCGCCCCGTTTGACATCGAACGGACAAATGTTTAGCATCGCAAACAAATGTTTATAGCGAGCTTTTCGTGACCGACCTCTCCCGCCGGGAACAGCTGTATGAGCTGATCCGCGCCAATCCCTTTATTTCCCAGCAAGAGCTGGCGGAGCAGCTCGCCCTGTCGCGTTCTGCCGTGGCCGGCCACATCGCCAGCCTGATCCGCGAGCGCAAACTCCTGGGCCGCGCTTATGTTTTGCGCAATGAACGCACCGTGCTGTGCATCGGCGCCGCCTGCCTGGATCGCAAGCTGCGCCCCCTCGCCCCGCTGCAGATGGCCACCTCCAACCCGGCCTGCGCCGAGGAGAGTTTCGGCGGCGTGGCGCGCAATATCGCCGCCAACCTGGCCCAGCTTGGCCTGCCCTGCTCCCTGCTCACCGCCCTCGGCGACGACACTTCCGGCCGCGCCCTGCGCGCGCAGGCCGAAGCATTCGGCATCGGCATGGAAGGCAGCCTGCAGGTGAACGGCATCGGCAGCGGCACCTACACCGCCGTACTGGACGCTTCCGGCGAGATGGTGGTGGCCCTGGCCGACATGGCCATTTTCGACCAGATGACGCCTGGCTGGATCGCCAGCCGCCAGCCGCAGCGCAATTCCGCCGGCATGGTGGTGGCGGACCTGAACCTGCCGCTCGAATCGATCGCCATGCTGATGGCCGACGCCCGCGCCTCCAGCGTGCCGCTGGTGGTGGTCGCCGTTTCGCAGCCAAAGATGGCGCGCCTGCCGAAGGACCTGAACGGCCTGTCGCTCCTGATCCTGAACCGCGGCGAACTGGAAACCCGCACTGGCCGCGCCCTGCCGACCGAAGCCGACGTGCAAGCCGCCTGCCACGAACTGCAAGTCGATGGCGTCGAGGACATCATCGTGACCTGCGGCGCCAGCGGCGTCTATCACACCCTGGACAAGGCCCTGCACTGGCTGCCTGCGCATGACGCCCGCGTCATCGACGTCACCGGCGCCGGCGACGCCTTCTCGGCCGCTGTCTGCTGGTCGCTGCTGCAAGACCCCGGACAACTGACCCTGGCCTGCCAGCGCGGCCTGAAAGCCGCCTCCATCACGCTGGCCAGCCCACACACCGTTTCGCCCGAGCTGAGCGCAGACGTGCTCGCCGCGCACCTTGAGGAGTAAGAACCATGCACCAATTCCTGTCTTTCTCGCCCGAAGTCGCCAATGCGCGCGCGACCGGCAAGCCTGTCGTAGCGCTGGAATCGACCATTATTTCGCATGGCATGCCCTACCCGCAGAACGTGCAGACCGCGCGTGAAGTGGAACAGATTATCCGCGACGCAGGCGCCGTGCCGGCCACCATCGCCATCATCGGCGGCAAGATCTGCATCGGCCTGACCGAGGAACAGCTGGAAGAACTGGGCAATTCGCCGGACGCGATCAAGGTATCGCGCCGCGACCTGGCTTACGTGCTCTCGCAGGGCAAACTGGGCGCCACCACCGTGGCGGCAACCATGATCTGCGCCCAGCTGGCCGGCATCAAGGTCTTCGTCACCGGCGGCATCGGCGGCGTGCACCGCGGCGCCGAGACCAGCATGGATATCTCGGCCGACCTGCAGGAGCTGGCCCAGACCAACGTCGCCGTTGTCTGCGCGGGCGTGAAGTCCATCCTCGACATCGGCCTGACGCTGGAATACCTGGAAACGCACGGCGTGCCGGTGGTCTCCGTCGGCCAGCCCGGCTTCCCGGCCTTCTTCACGCGCGAGAGCGGTTTCAACGCCGACTTCCAGCTGGATACCGCGGCAGAACAAGCTTCCTTCATCGCGACCAAATGGGCCCTCGGCCTGAATGGCGGCGTGGTGGTTTCCGCACCGGTGCCTGCCGAGGAAGCCATGCCGAAGGAAGAAATCGACGCCATCACCCTGCGCGCCCTGCAGGAAGCGGATGAAAACGGCGTCACCGGCAAGAAGGTCACCCCATTCCTGCTGGCCCGCATCAAGACCCTGACCGAAGGCCGCAGCCTGAAGACCAATATCGCACTGGTAAAAAACAACGCGCGTGTCGGCGCCGCCCTGGCACGCGCGCTGCAGGAGCATCCATGTCCATCGACCTGAAACAGTTAAAGTACTTCCTCGCCGTCGCCGAAGAGAAGAGCTTCAGCCGCGCGGCCGAACGCCTGCATATCTCCCAGCCGCCGCTTTCACAGCAGATCATGAAGCTGGAAGCGGAGCTGGGGGTCAAGCTGTTCGCCCGCACCACCCGCACATTCGAGCTGACCGTCGCCGGCAAGGCGCTGATGCAGGAAGCTTCCGACCTGCTCGCCAAGATGCGCATGACCATCGATACCGTGCGCCAGATCGACCGCGGCGAAGTGGGACGGCTGCGCGTGGGCATTGTCGGCTCCGCGATGTGGGGCCCGATTCCTTCAATGCTCGAAGAATTCCAGAGCAAGTATCCGCGCGTCACCTGGACCATCCACGAATCGGGGCCGACGGTGCAGTATGACGCGCTGCGCGCCAAGCAGATCGACGTAGGCTTCTGGCGTGAGCCGAAACTGGACGACGATGAACTGCGCCGCGACAACCTGAAGCAGGAGCTTTGCTTTCGCGAAAACGTGTGCGTGGCTGTAAACGAACATCACCCGCTGGCGAAGATGGATGCGATCGAGCTGACCGATATTGCCGACGATCCGATGCTGACGCTGGCCCTGGATAAGTCCGCGTTTCCGCGCTATCTGATCCAGTGCTGTGTGAATGCCGGGTTCCAGCCGGAGATCTTCCAGGAAGCGCATGAGCCGCAGACTTTGCTGGCCATGGTTGGCGCGGGCCTCGGCGTCACGCTGATGCCGGAGACCACGGCGCGTATCGGCTGGCCAGGCGTGGTATTCCTGCCGATCCGCACCAGCCCGCCCTCGGCGAACCTGTACATCACCTACACCACGCTGGACGACGCACCCGTTGTGCGCGCCTTCCTCAACATTCTCCGCCCGCCCCAGCGCGAAGAATGATGCCCCTGCCGCGCCGCTCAATCGGCGCGGCGGCCGGCAAGGTTTGCCACCAGAGTGGGTCGCACGATCAGGAAGAACCCCAGCAGACTGCGCAATAGCAGGGCCAGGAATTCCACTTTGCGCCCCCCATCCAGATAGGTCAATGCGCCCTCATTACCGGCCACCAGCACAAACAGCGAAGCCAGTTGCGGCACCGATGCCAACACTGCCCACAAGCCAAGGATGACCGACCCAACAATCATCATCTCGCGTGATTGCAGATTGATGGTGTTGGTATGGGACGTGCGGGGTACTAGCGCATGCGCCACAGTCATGGGAAAGAACCACAGCAACAGGGAAACGGCAAGGTAAGCCAGCGGTATCAGGTAAAGGTATATCGCTTGCTGTCCATTGGCTCCCCCGGCCGTTTGCACAAAGAGGAATGAGGTAAACGCCACCAGCATCAGGAAAATGGAAAACAGGCGCACTGCGGTGCCAACAAACTGCTGCGGAGTCATATCGGATGGTTGCAAAATTAGTAACCAACCGATTGTGCCATAGCCGCGTTAATGCGTGGCGCCTGCGCTGGCCGAAATATCGGTGGAGATTGCCAGCGATGTGCGCACGGCGATGCGAATGCCTTCGACCATCTGGGCCAGCGACATGCTGGCCGCGCCAGGATGTCGTGCCGCCTGCTCCGGCAGATAGGGAATGTGGATGAAGCCAGCCTTCACGTCGGCACGCGCAGCCAGCGCGTGCATCAAGCCATAGAAGATGTGGTTGCAGACAAATGTGCCCGCGCTCTGCGAAACCGACGCCGGCAGTCCGGCCGCGCGCAACGCCTGCACGATGGCCTTGATCGGCAGCGTTGAAAAATAGGCTGCCGGGCCGCCGGCCACAATCGGTTGGTCCACCAGCTGCTGCTGGCGATTGTCTTCAATCGGGGCATCGTCGATATTGATGGCGATGCGCTCCACCGACAAGTCGACCCGGCCGCCCGCCTGGCCAATGGCAATCACCAGCGAGGGCTTGAGTTCATCGAGCGCGGCGCGCATCGTATCGATGGCTGCGCCAAAAACGCAAGGCAATTGGCGCGCCACGACTGTAAAGCCGCTCCCGCTCCAGCCGTCCAGCGCACGCACGCTCTCCCACGCCGGATTGATCGGCTCCTTGTTGAATGGCTCAAAGCCGGTAAGCAGGACAGTTTTCATAAAAGGACGTATAAAAGAACGATATTCGCGACCAGCAGCGGCAAGGCAGTCCCGATCTGCGCCTTGATCACTGCATTACGATCCGGCAGGTCGAGCAGCGCGGTCGGGATGATATTGAAATTCGCGGCCATGGGTGTCATCAATGTACCGCAATAGGCGCTGAACATGCCGATTGCCGCCATCACCGAAGGATTGCCGCCGAATTTGGCCACCAGGACCGGCGCGCCGACGCCGCCCGCCATCACCGGGAAAGCCGCAAAGCCATTACCCATCACGATCGTGAACAGGGCCATGCCGCAACAGTACACCACCACCGCCACCAGTTTCGAATCGAGGCCGATATAGCTCGTGGTCACGTGCGCCACGGCCTTGCCCACGCCCGCCTCGCTGAACAGCAGGCCAAGCACCGCCAGCATATGCGGCAGCACGAGGGCCCAGCTCATCGCATCGACCAGGCGGCGCGCCTCGCGGCCCGCCTGCAGCGGGGTCGAGCGCGTCAGCCAGCAAGCTACGCCGACAGCGACTACCGCAGCACAGCCCAGGCTCACCAGCGTCAGGTACTTCTGGTCCAGCACAAACAGTTCACCCAGGCGGACGTCCTTCAGCAAGGTCGCTCCAGCCATGGTCACCGCTGGAATCACCAGCGCCGGAACGAACAGCCTGTGACCAAGGCGCAGCGCACTGGCGCGGCGCACTTCTTCCGGCAGCACATCCGGTTTGCCGCTGCGGACGCCGCCAAAACCCGCCAGCACAGCCATGACGACCATCGCCAGCCCCGCCAGTGAGGGCGGCAAGCGCTCGCCGAACAGGTAGACGATGGCATACAGCGCCCAGAACAAGCCGGTAGTCCAGCGGCGCGGATTACTGCGGTCGCCAAACGACATCAGCGAGACCAGGGCCAGCATGATGCCGAGCAGCCAGTAAAAGTATTCGATACGGATTATCATGCGCCGCCCTGCTCCAGGTAGCGGTCCAGCCGGCGCAGACGCCAGGCATGGATGACGAACGCGCTGATGGCGGTAGGAATACCCCACAGCGCCATGCGCAGGGGATCGACCTCAATGCCCTCGGCGCGCAGCACGGTCTGCATCAACACGATGGCGCCGAAGGCCACGAAGATATCCTCGCCGAAGAACAGGCCGACATTATCCGTGGCGGCGGCCATGGCGCGGATACGGTGGCGCTGCGCCTCGCCCAGGGACACGCCGCGCGCCGCCAGCCGAGCTTCTGCCGCGCCCTCCGCCATCGGCGCCACCACCGGCCGCACCATATTCGGGTGGCCGCCCAGCGAAGTCAGTCCCATCGCGGCCGACAGCTCGCGCACCGCAAGGTAGACAATCAGCAGCCGTCCCGCAGTGGCGGAGCGCACGCGCGCCACCGCCTCCTGCGCGTGCTCGCGCAAGCCGAAGCGCTCCAGCAAGCCGATCGCCGCCAGCGGCAGCAAGTAGATCATCGGCAGGTTGCGTGTCTTGACGAAGGCCGTGCCGAGAGAGGCTAGCAGCGCCGCCACCGGCATGCAGGCAGCGAAGCCGGTAGTAAAGCATGCCGCCACCACCACCAGCACCGGGTGCAGCCGCAAGAGAAATCCAAGCACGATCACGGCCACGCCAAGGAGCGGCCAAAGATTCACAGCATTTTGCATCGTCCCTCCCCCAAGGAAGGTCCAATGATACAAAAAAAAACGCGCACCGAAGTGCGCGTCTCATGCAGGCCGGTCAGTCGATCAGAAGTTCGCCTTGAACTGCACGCCGTAAGTGCGCGGTTCGTTGACGATACCGGTCAGGTTGTTGAAGTCGATGGCGCCCAGGGCCTGGATACGGTTGGTGATGTTGCGGCCGTATGCTGCCAGCTCATATTTGCCGTCGTCCCAGCGGTAGCCAACGCGCAGGCCGCCTTCCAGCAGCGACTTGGCCTCGTATTCGGTGGCTTCGTACAGGAAGAAGTTGTACGAAGTGCGATACGACCAATCGGTGAAGGCATACAACTCGCCGTTGCCCAGCGGCTGGCTGTAACGCAAGGTGACGTTATGCTGCCACTTCGGTGCACGCGGCAGCGGATTGCCGTCGATCAGGGCCGCGCTGCCGATCACGTTGCCATTCGCGTCTTTGAATTGGATCCGTGGATCGGTCGGCGTGCAACCGCCGCCGCAGGACTGGACGAACAGGTTCGGGTCTTCGATCTTGGTATCGTTGTAGCTGCTGCCAAAGGTCAGTGCCCACGAATCGCTCAGGTTCGCTTGCAGGTCCAGTTCGACGCCGCGGCCAGTGACCTTGTCGGCGTTGATCAGCTGGTTCATGTTGACGGTGCCCGAACCGGCGGTCAGTTGCTTGTCCTTCACGCGGTAATCGAACACGGTGGCAGAGAAGCGCGCACGGCGGTCGAACAGGTCTTCCTTCACGCCCACTTCAAACGACAGCGCTTTCTCGGCGCCGGCCATCGATGGCTGGGAAGTCAGGTCGAACAGGCGGCCCTGCATGGACGGCGCACGGTAGCCGGTGGCGATACGGCCGAACACATTGGTGTCCTTGTCGACGGTGTAAGTGCCGCTCAGGTCCCAGCTTACGTTGCTGGAAGTGTTATGCAACGGCAGGTAGGAATGGCCATCGTTCGGAGGCGTGAACTGGAATCGTTCGGCGACGAAGTCCTTCTTGTCCTTGGTATAGCGCAGGCCGGCGCGCATCTTGAAGTCCGGCGTCACGGTGTAGTTAATGGTACCGAATGCCGCATACGACTTCGCATCCTGCTGCTGGGTCGCATAGTCTTTGTTCTGCGGATTGCCTGCAGTGAAGGAATCGAAGGAAATCGAATCGATCTGGATATGCTCGTCGAAATAGAACACGCCGGCGATCCATTGCAGTGGCCCCTTGTTGTTCGATTCGGCGCGGAACTCCTGCGACGTCTGGTGATGCTTTGGCATCAGGTCGGCGGTTTCGACCGGGAATGGAATGAAGCCAGGGCCCATCGGTGGATGGAAGGAAGCGCCGTAGCCGCCATCCACGTCGCCGCGGCTGTAGAAGTCCAGCGTTTCATAGCCGGTGATGGAGTGGAAGGTCACGCCCGGGGTGTCCCAGCGCAGGCGCAGGTTGGCGCCCTTGGTCTTCAGGTGCTGCGAGTTGCCGCCGTCGGTCGGGTAGGATTTGTAGTCGAAGTTATCGACCAGGTCATTGCTACCCTTCTTCAAAATATTTGCGCGGAACAAGGTCGCGTTGCCGTTCATGTCGCGGGCGTGCAGGTTGAGCAGCGCGCTGAAGTCCTTGTTAGGCTTGAGCAGGAACTGGATACGGCCGGCATTGTCCGCATAGCCTTCGAAATCGGTGGTCGGTGCGCCTGGGCGGTCGTTATGCACGCGGTCGCCGCGGTGCTGCGATTGCAGCGAGATACGGGCTGCCAGCACATCGTTGACCGGCATGTTGTAGACACCTTCAAGGTTGCGCACGCGGTCCTTGCCGATACCGACGTTAACGTAGCCTTCCTGGTGGAAGACCGGCTTGGCGGAGTCGAACTTGATTACACCGGCCGGCGAGTTGCGGCCGAACAGGGTGCCCTGCGGGCCGCGCAGCACTTCGATCTGGTCCACGTCGAATACCGGGAAACCCTTCAGCATCGGGTTTTCCTGCACGATGTCGTCCATCACCAGGCCGACCGGCTGGGAAGCGTTCAGGTCGAAGTCGGTATTACCCAAGCCGCGGATATAGAAGCGCGGGAAGGTACGGCCGTAGTCCGATTCCACGGACACGGACGGCGAACGGCCGTTCAGGAAACGGATGTCCTGGCCGCCGGACGTCAGCACGTCCAGCTTTTCCCCCTTCAGGGTGGCGATCGCCATCGGCACGTCCTTGATGTTTTCAGCGCGGCGCTGCGCCGTAACAATCACGGTCTCCAGCTGGCCAGGCTTTTTAACTTCTTCAACGGTGGTTTCTTGCGCGAACGCGCTGTGCAGTGGGAAGGCGCTGGCGACAGCCAGGGCGATGAGGGAGTGTTTGAGGCGTTTTTCCATACCCGACGTTCCAATCTTTAAATGGTAAGTAAGCTAATGTTGCATTGGCGCAAATCCTAACATGAAAGAAAGCACGTTCCCTTACTTACGAATAAGCCGTCATTTAGTTGACTGGCATATAAATAAGTAAGCAAAAACGTATTTGCCATACATATAGCGCCTGCTGCATAGTAGTGAGCCACGAATCCATGCCCTGAGAAGCGGATTCGACCACTGGAACTGGTGATTGCAGTTTGATTACGTGCCCAAGAATTAATCAAGGGTGCATGTATAAAAATTGCATTTGTGTGTTGTAGGCAAGCTACAAGGTGCCGTGGCTTGCTTTGGCGCGAAAAAGCGGAACGAGGCACTCCATAAAAATATACAATATCGAACTTCGACGGAGCCCTTACATGAAAATCAAACAATTTAGCCTGATGATGGCCGCAGTTGCGGTAGCAGCCAGCGCAAACGCGGCTGATCCGAAGCTGGGCATCGTGTACGACGCGGGCGGCAAGTTCGACAAGTCGTTCAACCAATCCGCTTTCGAAGGCGCGTCGCGCTTCTCGAAGGAAACAGGCATCAAGTTCATCGAAGTACAAGCCAGCAGCGACACCCAGGCTGAGCAGGTGCTGCGCGGCCTTGCCCGCAAGAACCTGGACCTGATCGCCTCGATCGGCTTCGCCCAGACCCAGGCGGTGCAGAAAGTCGCCAAAGAATTCCCGAAAGTCCATTTCGTCCTGATCGACGGCGTGGCGCAAGGCAATAACGTCAATTCCGTCACGTTCAAGGAAGAAGAAGGCTCTTACCTGGTGGGCGTGGCTGCGGCCATGGCCTCCAAGAGCAAGAAGCTGGGCTTCATCGGCGGCATCGATATCCCACTGATCCGCACCTTCGCCTGCGGCTATGCCCAGGGCGCGAAAGCCACCGACAAGAAAGTCGAAGTGATCTCGAACATGGTCGGCACCACCTCGGCAGCCTGGAACGATCCTGCCAAGGGCGGCGAGCTGGCACGCGCCCAGTTTGACCGCGGCGTGGACGTGGTGTTCGCCGTGGCCGGCGGCTCCGGCATGGGCACCCTGCAGACCGCCAAGGAAAAAGGCAAGCTGTCCATCGGTGTCGACTCCAACCAGAACCACCTGTACCCGGGCTCGGTGCTGACCTCCATGGTCAAGCGTGTGGACAACGCCGTGTATGACTCCTTCATGCAAATGAAGAACGGCACCTGGAAGGCCGGCGTGACCGCCAAGGGCCTGAAGGAAGGCGGCGTGGATTGGGCCCTGGACGAGAACAACCGCAAGCTGATCACCCCGGAAATCGAGAAGAAGGTGATGGGCGCACGCAAGGACATCATCGATGGCAAAGTGAAGGTCATCGACATCCGCACCACCAACGCCGCTTGCCCGGCCTAACCAGCAGTTCCTATAAAGAGAACGCGCCGACGGGGTTTCCCGTCCGGCGCGTTTTTCAGTAAATAAGACCGAAAATCCTTATGACGCCAGCAGTAGAATTCCGCAATATCTCCAAGCATTTTGGGGCGGTGAAGGCGAATACGGACGTCAGTTTCTCCATCGCCAAAGGGGCCATCCATGGCCTGGTGGGTGAGAATGGCGCCGGCAAGTCGACCTTGATGAGCATCCTTTACGGCTATTACCGCGCAGATGGCGGTGAGATCCTGCTGGACGGTAAGGTGCAGCACATCCACAACTCGCACGAGGCGATCCGCCTCGGCATCGGCATGGTGCACCAGCACTTCATGCTGGTCGAGAACATGACCGTGCTCGATAACGTGATGCTGGGCAGCGAAGGCGGTTTCCGCCTGCGCGAGCACCGCGCCACCGTCGAAAAGAAGCTGCGCGAAATTTGCGAACGCTATCGCCTGGACGTTGATCCGCTGGCCACCATCCACGACCTGTCCGTGGGCGCCCAGCAGCGCGTCGAGATCCTGAAACAGATCTACCGTTCGGCCAATATCCTGATCCTGGACGAGCCGACCGCCGTGCTGACTGCACAGGAAACCGAATCGCTGTTCGAAATCCTGAAGCTGTTCAAGGAGCAGGGCAAGACCATCATCCTGATCACCCACAAGCTGCAGGAGATCAAGGACATCACCGACACCGTCACCGTCATGCGCGGCGGCCGCGTGGTGGGCGCCGTGGAAACCGCCTCGACGACCAAGGAAGAACTGGCGCAGATGATGGTCGGCCGCCCGATCGAAAACAACCTGCCGCGCGGCGCCTACAATCCCGGCGCTCCGGTGCTGGAAGTGAAGAACCTGCAGCTCTCCGATGAAAACGGCGTCAAGCTGCTGCAAGACATCAACTTCACCCTGCGCGCCGGCGAGATCGTGGCGATTGCGGGCGTGAGCGGCAACGGCCAATCCGAACTGATGGAAATCCTGTCCGGCATGAAGCTGCCGACTGCCGGCGAAGCGGACTTCGAAGGCAAGCCCCTGCCCTTCGCCGGCCGCAGCGACGCCGACGGCCTGCCGACCAGGTTCCGCGAACTGGGCATCGGCCATGTGCCGGAAGACCGACTGCGCGATGGCGTGATCAAGGCCTTCTCCGTCATGCAGAACACCTTCTTCGGCTACCAGGACAAGGTGAAGAACAAATGGGGCCTGATCGACTTCAAGGGCATCGCCCAGCGCTGCGCGGGCCTGATGAAAGAGTTCGACGTGCGCCCGGCCAATCCGGACCTGCGCATTGGCTTGCTGTCCGGCGGTAACCAGCAGAAGGTGGTGATCGCGCGCGAAGTGCTGGCCAAGCCGAAGCTGATGCTGGTCGGCCAGCCGACGCGCGGCGTGGACATCGGCACCATCGAATCCATCCATACCCAGCTGCTGGCCCTGCGCGACCAGGGCGTGGCGATCCTGCTGGTATCGGTGGAACTGGAAGAAGTGCGCGCCCTGGCCGACCGCATCCTCGTGATGTGCGGCGGCAAAATCACCGGCGAACTGAAAATCGACGAATTCGACACCACCCGCATCGGCCTGCTGATGGGTGGCATGCACAAACACTGATTATGACCACGAACGATATGCCACGTTGGGCAACCGGCTTTGTCCTGCCCATCCTGAACCTGCTCTCCGCGCTGCTGGTATCCGCGCTCGCGATCCATCTTCTCGGCGAAGATCCGGTCGAGTCGATGAAAATCCTGATCAACAGCGCCGTCGTCAATCCGGAAGGCTTGTCTTACACCCTGTTCTACGCCTCCACCTTCGTCTTCACCGGCCTGGCCGTGTCGCTTGCGATGCAGGCCGGCCTGTTCAACATCGGCGCCGAAGGCCAGATGTATTTTGGCGGCCTTGGCGTGACGCTCGCCATGCTGGCCTTTGACGCCTCGCTGCCCTGGTATCTCCTGATCCCCGTCGGCATCATCGGCGCTGCCCTGTTCGGCGCACTGTGGGCCTTCATTCCAGGCTACCTGCAAGCCAAGCGCGGCTCGCACATCGTGGTCACCACCATCATGTTCAACTTCATCTGCACCTCGTTGATGAACTTCGTGATCGTGGCCTTCCTCATTCCGCCGGGCGAACAAAACACAGCCTCGCGCGTCTTCTCCGCCGCCGCCGAGATGCCTCGCCTGAATGCCTGGTTCCCGATTCTGGGAGAAACACCGCTGAACATCGGTTTGTTCTTCGCCATTTTCGCACTGGTCGTCTACGGCGTCGTCATGAGCCGCTCCGCCTGGGGCTACAAGGTGCGCGCACTGGGCCTGAACCAGCATGCTGCCCACTACGCGGGCGTGAAGATCAGCGCAATGATCATCATCGTGATGGCAATTTCCGGTGCGCTGGCCGGCCTGGGCGCGGTCAACTCCATCATGGGTTCGACCCACTACCTGTCGCTGAATTTCGTCGGCGGCGCCGGCTTCGTTGGCATCGCGATCGCGCTGATGGGCCGCCAGAACCCTGTAGGCATCTTCCTGTCGTCCGTGCTGTTCGGCGCCCTGATCCAGGGCGGCTTCGACCTGTCGCTGGAAAAACCGAACATCCCGACCGAAACCTTCATCTTCATCCAGGGCTTGATCATCCTGTTCTGCGGCGCGATGGAATACCTCTACGCCCCGGCCATCATCAAGCTGCTCAAATCGCGCAAGGGATAAGACCATGACATTCGAAGACCTCCACCTGGGCTCCATCCTTGTCTCCACTGTGCGCAACGCGCCGGTGCTGATTTTCGCCGCCATGGCCGGCCTGTTCGCCGAACGCTCCGGCGTGATCGACATCGGCCTGGAAGGCAAGATCCTGGCCTCCGCCTTCGTCTCCGCTGCCGTGGCCTTCGCCACCAGGAACCCTTGGCTCGGCATCCTGGCCGGCATGGGCGTGTCTGTTGCGCTGGCCATGCTGCAAGGCTTCGTCGCTGTCACCCAGAAGGGCAACCAGCTGGTAGCGGGCATCGCCATCAACATCGCCATGAGCGGCCTGACCTTCGTGGTCGCGCAATACTTCTTCCAGCAAGGCGGCCGCACCCCTGACCTGGGTGATGCGCGCCTGTTCGACGTGGTGCTGCCTGGCAGCGCCGCCGTGGCCGATGTGCCCTTCCTCGGCTGGTTCTACACCAAGCTGATTGGCGGCCACTCCGTGCTGGTCTACCTGGCCTTCCTGCTGGTACCGCTGGTGCACTGGTTCCTCTACCACTCGCGCTTCGGCCTGCGCCTGCGCGCCTGCGGCGAAAACCCGCACGCCGCCGACGCAGCCGGCGTATCGGTGGAACGGACCCGCTACAGCGCCATGCTGATCGCCGGCGTACTGTGCTCCTTCTCCGGCGCGTATCTTGCGATCGTCCAATCGGGCTTCTTCCTGCGCGACATGTCCGCCGGCGCCGGCTACCTGGCGCTGACCGCCATGGTGTTCGGCAACTGGCGTCCCGTGTACACCTTCCTCGGCTGCCTGATGTTCGGCTTTTTCGGCGCCGTGCAGATCCAGCTCGAAGGTGTGGAGCTGCCTGTGATCGGCCGCATCCCGGGCGCCCTGATCCAGATGGTTCCTTACGTCGTCACCGTCATCGTATTGGCCGGCCTGATGGCCAAGTCGGTGGCTCCGAAAGCCATCGGCGTCCCCTTCGTCAAATCCCGCTGAGACAACAGCACGCAACGAAAACCCCGCTCCGGCGGGGTTTTTGTTTTATATTTCATGGTGCAAGGGAGCTCCGCCATGATCCGACGACTGTTGCAGGTTCTTCTATGTTGCCTGTGCTTTAACGCGCATGCCGGGGAGATGCGGCTCGTCTACCCTCAATACTTCACCGTGCAGGACAGCACCGGCGACTTTGACTGGATCGTGCTGCATGCGGCAATGGAAAAGACCGCCGCCAGGTTCGGGCCCTACAAGCTCTCCCCATCGAAAGAACCGCTTTCCGTTGCGCGCCTCCTGGCGGAGATGTCTTACCCGGAGGGGAGCATCAACGTCTTCGCCCGCGCGACCGACTTGGAGCTTGAAAAGAAATTCACTCCGATCCGCATACCGATCGACCGCGGCCTGATGGGCATGCGCCTGCTGGTCGTTCGCAAAGACGACTTGCCGCGCTTTGCCGCTATCCGCACCATCGACGAATTGAAGCGCCTGAGCGCCGGCCAGGGCCAGGGTTGGATCGATACGGATGTACTCGGTGCGGCGGGCATCAGCGTGGTGGTAGCGCCGCGCCCGGACGCCTTGTACGCCATGCTGGAAGCAGGACGCTTCGATTTCTTCCCGCGCGCGCTGGACGAAGCGTCGCGGGAATTCGACATGCAGCACAAGACGCGTCCCAGCATCACCATTGAACCGACCTTGATGCTGCGCTATCCCCTGCCCCGCTATTTCTTCGTCAGGCACGATGCCGAGGGCGACAAGCTTGCAGCGCGCATCAGGGCCGGCATGGAGATGATGGTGCAGGACGGCAGCCTGGCAGCGCTGTTCCGCCAATATAAAGGCCCGCTGATAGAACGTGCGTCCATCGGAAAACGCCACATCATCGATCTTCCGAATCCCCTGCTTCCCCCGGAGACTCCGCTTCAGCGTAGCGAGTTGTGGTTCCGGCCGTAAGCGCGAGCACAACAAGCGTCAGCAACGCAAAGACCGCCCCTGCGCCGAAAGTGAGTGCTGCCCCGTAACGGTCCCACAGCCAGCCGGCAAGCGCGCTCGATACCAACAGCGCACCGCCGCTGGCAAGATTGAACAATCCAAAAGCAGTGCCGCGCAATTGGGATGGCGCAGCGTTGGCCACCATCGCCGACAGCAGGCCCTGCGTCATGCCCATATGCAGGCCCCACAGGAATACACCGGCGATCACTGCCTTCCAGCCCTGCGCCAGCGCCAGCACCGCGTCCGCCGCCACCAGCACCAGCAAGCCTGCAGCCAGCAGGACGCGGTGGCTGATGCGGTCCGACAATTTCCCGAAAGGGTAAGCAGCAAGCGCATAGACGAAGCTCATGGCGGCCATCACCAGCGGCACCTGGGCTACGGCCATGCCCCGCTCCTGCGCACGCAAGACAAGGAAGGCTTCACTGAAACGCGCCAGCATGAACAGCACGCCTAGGCCGACCAGCCACCAGTAGGATCGGTCGAGCTTGCGCAGCTGGTCGCGCCGCAGTGGATTGATACGCTTGTGTCCTGGCGCGGCGGCGGGCTCGCGTACACCAACCACCATCAGCAGCGTCGCCAGCATGCCGGGAATCACGGCGACCCAGAACACGCTGCGGAAATCATTGGCCCACAACAGCATCAGGCCGGAAGCAAGCAAAGGACCGGCGCAAGCGCCAACGGTATCGAGCGACTGCCGCAAGCCGAATGCCGCGCCGCGCATGGCCTCCGGCGTCAGGTCGGCCAGCAACGCGTCACGCGGCGCGCCGCGTATGCCTTTGCCAACGCGATCGAGAAGGCGGGCAGTTGTGACCATGCCCATTGAGCCGGCGATCGCAAACAACGGTTTGGAGAAGGCCCCCATGCCGTAGCCTAGGGCCGCAATGAATTTCCGTTTGCCCAGGTAGTCGCTGAGGGTTCCGGAAAAAACCTTAACGCCCAGCGCAGTCGCTTCGGCCAAGCCTTCGAGGATGCCGACCGCGAGGCTGCTGGCGCCGAGCGTGCCGACCATGAACAAGGGCAGCAGGCTGTGGATCATTTCGGATGAAATGTCCATCAGCATGCTGACCAGCCCCAGTACCCATACGCTGGCGGAAAGCCGGTTGCTGGATGGGAGCTGGGAAGCCATCGTTTAAGCTGTTAAGGCCAGATTTTCTGCAGCACGGCGGCCAGGTTGTAGCCACCCTTGATCAACTGTTCGCGCGCGAGTGCAGATGATGGCACCGGATAGTTGTCCGGCACCGTCATCGCCCACACGGTGTAGGACGCACCGTTGCGGGCGCTCTGTTTGCTCGCTACACCGACCTTCACGTCGGCGTAGGCCTGCTTGGCGACGGCGAGCGAATCGTTGGCCCATTGCACCGGCCAGGTGCTGGCATCGCCCTTCGGCAAGGTAATCGCCGGCTTGCCGTCGATGGCCCACTGCGAGAATTTGTCCACGCTGCGCATGCTGCTGCGGCGCATGGCGTAATCGACCACCGTCGTGTCCCAGTAAGAGTGGAAAGGCTTGGTCGGGTACTTGGACGGCGCTTCATCGCCAGGCGGGATGGTCTTGGCGCTCGCCGCTGCCAGTGCCGCCTCGTCCATCTGCAGGTTGTTGCCGCCGCGCGAATCGAAGATGTTCAGGGAGTCGACTTCCTTGTCGGACTGCGGCACCACAAACTTGCCGTCTTTATCGACGAAGGCGGCGCCTACGTGCAGCGGCTGGTGGATATCGCCCACCAGGTGAGTCAGGATCAACAGCGCCTGGCGCTTGGTGAACTTGCCATCGCCCTTGTCCTGCAAGGTGGCGATGCATTGCTGCAGCGTCTGCACCACGTCATGCTCGGAAGTACCCACACCATGCAGGTGGTATTCGTTCAGCTGGAACGGCACATCGGTGTAGTGGTATTCCGTGTGATCCGGATGCGTCGCCACGTAGTCGTTCATTTCCTGCGACTGCGGGCCGCAGAAAGTGCCCTTCACGCAGTCGGCCCAGTTGGCGATCTTTTCCAGGTCTTCGCCAGGCAGCAGCAGCGCTTTGACCTGCTTCTCTGCGTTCGAGCCCTTGATCAGGTTATCGGCAATCGCGCCCACGATGCGGTGGCCGGCATTACCCCAGGCCATGGCATTGGTGGACAGGAAGGCGCCGGACAGCGCTGCGATCAATGCGAGTTTCTTCATTCTTCTTTACCCTTGTTCGGTTTAGGATAATCCTTGTTGATGTCCAGCGGCGCGGCATACGGCGAGCTCCACGCCTGCTCCTGCAGCGCATACAGGCGCTTGGCCATCGCTTCATTGCGCATCACCACTTCCATATTGCGCGAAAGGTCGAAGTAGCCGCCAGCCCAGTTGCTGGTGCCGACCCACGCCAGCTTGCCGTCGACGACCATGGTCTTGCTGTGCAAGACGCGGGCGAACGGGATAAACCCGGTGGAGGCTTTCGGCAACGTCACGATGCGCACTTCCACATTCGGCAGGATGGCCAGGCTTTTCAGGTACTGCAACGCTGGTTGTTCCAGGTTCCAGTTCGACACCATGAGCTTGACCTTCACGCCGCGCGTGGCGGCAGCGCGCAGCGCGTTGTCGATCACGGCGTAGTAAGGGCGCGTGCCGTTCGGCCCATAGCTCAAAGGCGCGTAATCGAGCATCGATGCGCGGATTTCCTGTTTCGCATCGGCCAGCAAGGCTGGCAGCACGACTTCGGAATCGGACACGCCCGCCGGATTGAAACCACCTGGGCTGGCGACCAGGAAATTGGGTTCCGCCGGCAGTGCCACCGGGGCTGCGTTGGCGAGGATGGCGGTTTTCGCCTGCAGCGGAGCGACACTCTTGCCTGCGGCCAGCGCCGCTTGCGCCGCCCAGTCCTGCTCGAAGATGGCTTGTACCTGACCGACGATTTTCGCGTCCGTAATGCGCAAGCCGGTTTCGTGTATATGGGTGAACGAGCGCCAGTCGAAATTCTGGCTGCCGATGAAGGCTACCTTATGGTCTACCGTCAGGTATTTGGCATGAATGATGCCATTGCCCGTCAGCTCGCTGACATTCAGTACGCGCATCTCCAGGTTCGGAATGGCGCGCAGGCGCTCCACGGTTGCCTTGTCCGAGAGCCCGGTGACACCCTTCTTGTCGACCAGGAAGCGGATTTTTACGCCGCGCTTGCCGGCAGCTTCCAGCCGCTCGATCACTTTCTCGAACGGCGCCCCCGGCACGCTGGCGATGTAGAACTGGCCGATGCAGATGTCGCTCTTCGCGTTGTCGAACAATTCGCTCCACACCTCGACGGGGCCGCGCAGGTCATCGCTTTTCAGCGTGGTTTCAACCGGCGCTGTCTGCACCAGCTCAAAACCGGGAATCTGGAATGCCGCGTGGGCGCTGGCAAAGCAGCCTGCCAATACGGCGGCAATGATTATGCGGCGCATGATGGTCCTTTCTTACTTGATGCGAATAATGCGTGGCACGGCGTCTTGGGCGCCGGCCAGCTTCTTGTCCTGCTCCATGCGCACCAGATAGTTGCGCAACGCATCGACGTCGCGTACTCCGGTCGCTGCACGGTTGCTGCCCTGGCGGAAGGTCACGAAGCCATCGTTGCCCTCGGCCAGGAAATTAAACACTGCAACGCGGTAACTGGCGCCAGCTTCGATCGGCAAACCATGCAACCGGATGCTGTCGCGCACAATGCGCTGGCCCTTCGGCTTGCCGGTATCCCAGGTGTAGGTGAAGCCTTCGGAAACCTGCAGCAAGCCGCGCTTATCGGGTTCATTGCCGTCCCACTGCTGCTCCAGCAACGTGGCGATCTGGCCGCCGGTCATATCCATTACCACAAGCTCGTTCCCGAACGGCAGCACGGCCTGGGTTTGCGCAACGCTCACCACGTTTCCGGCGCCGGCATCCAGCGAGGTGCGGATGCCGCCCGTATTGGTGAAAGCGATCTGCGCGCCCCATTTGCCGCTCGCTGCCAGCAGCGCATCCGCGACCACCTGGCCCAGCGGCGACTCATCGGCATCCGGCATCAAGGTCCTGCTGATCGACGGTACCGCGATCTTCGCGACGGGCCGGTTCAGCACCGCACTGCTGCGCGCACGCACCGATGCCACCAGGGCATCGACTTCCGGCACGCTGGCATATTTGCCCGGCTCCACGACGATGTTGCGCGCGCTGGCATCGACCACCTTGCCCGTCTTGCGATCCACCACCAGTGAAATGCGCGACAGCATATGGCCGAACTTTTCCGCCTGCGTCACCAGCTTGCCGTCAACGCGGCACAGGTAGCCTGTGTGCGAGTGGCCACTGACTACCAGGCGTATGGAAGGATCAAGGCGCTTGACCACGTCGGCAATGTCGCCGCCAAGGTCATCGCAATACTGCTGGTCGTATTTCGCTTTCGAAGTGCCGCCCTGGTGAATCAGCACCACGAACACGGTCGCGCCTTGCGCGCGCAGTTCCGGCAGCAGGCGGTTCACGGCTTGCGCCTCGTCGATGAATTGCAGGCCTGTGATGCTGGCCGCAGCGATCAGCTCGGGCGCATCCTTCAGCACCGTGCCGATGAAGGCGACTTTAACGCCCTTCACTTCTTCGATGCGATAGGCCGGCAGCAAGGTCTCTCCCGTGCGCGTGTCGATCACGTTCGCGGCCAGGTAGCTGAATTTGGCGCCATCCCACGAAGGCTGGAATTGGCAGGCTTTCTCGGCACGTGGCGAGGTGCAGCCGCCCTTGGCTTGGCGCAGCAGTTCGACGCGGCCCGCATCAAATTCATGGTTGCCGACCGAAGTAGCGCGCATGCCGAGCAGGTTCAGTGCGGCGATCGTCGGTTCATCGGCAAACATGGCCGACATGGCCGGACTGGCGCCGATCATGTCGCCCGCCCCCACCAGCAGCATATCCGGATCATCCGTGCGCCAGGCTTGCAGCGTGGCGGCCAGGGCATCGACACCGCCCGCCTTGCGCTCCTCGAATGCGGAAGCCTCAAGGTAGCCGTGCAGGTCGTTCAGGGCGGCCAGGGTCAGCTCAACCCGGCTGTCGGGATGCTGTGCCGCGCAGCCGGTCAACAAGGCTGCCAGGACAAGGGGGCGCAAAAAAGTTTTCATGAGAGTTGATTGTACAGGCGCTGCCGCACGCGGCGAGCGTCGGGAAACGATATGTTACGCACCAAAAAAAACGGGCCTCGCGGCCCGTTTTTCAGGTTTATGCAACCATGCTTAGAACTCGTAGCGCACGGAAGCTTGCAGCTGCCATTGCGATTCGCCGCGAGCCTGGCGAACGTCGAAGTCCTTCACCGAGTCGCGCACGCGGTACACGTACTTGCCGGTGGCTGGGTCAATACCAGCGAAGTCCACGAACGAACGGGTCACGCCGCCCGACGAGGAGTAAGGCATCTCGTTGATACGGCCCCACTTCTTGTTCAGCAGGTTG
The DNA here is from genome assembly GCF_009720745.1 of Massilia eburnea. Classification (GTDB taxonomy): domain Bacteria; phylum Pseudomonadota; class Gammaproteobacteria; order Burkholderiales; family Burkholderiaceae_D; genus Rugamonas; species Rugamonas eburnea. The sequence goes on from NZ_WNKX01000020.1 coordinate 82,297, forward strand.
CCGAAGTTCATGATGTCAAAGGACAGCACGCCTTTGTGACCGCTCATGAAGCCAGGGATCTCCTGCTTGATGCGAACGTCGAAGTTGTTGGTCCATGGAGCGAACGAAGAGTTGCGCTGCACAACACCGCCGGCGGCGTTGCGCAAGGCACGCGACTGGTTAACAGTTGCCCAGAAGCGGTCTTCGTTGGCGTGGCTGGCTGCAGTATCGCCAGCGAAGATCACATCGCCCGAACCTGGTGCACGTGGGATGTACATCAAGTCGTTGCTGCTGACGCCGTCGCCGTTGGCGTCGTTGTTGAAGGTCCAGCTGTACGGCTTGCCGGTACGGCCTTCGTAGTTGACGCCGAAGGTGGTACGGTAGTTGCCGAAGAAGGCCTTACGGAAGTTGACGTAAGCTGCGATACGGTCCTTCACCAGGTACTGGGAATTTGCCGTAGTGTTTTCGTTCGGGTTAAACGAAGCACGCGCATTGTAGGTCGAACCGGAAGTCGAAGCCTGCAGTGGCGACACTTCCTTGGCGTCAGTGTAGGTGTACGACACGGACCAGCCGAAGCCGCCGATCAGAGGACGGGTCAGCGACAGGGTTGCCAGGTTCGACTTGCCTTCCTGGGTGTTGTAGGCCACCAGCACGTTGCCGAAGCTCGAGTTGCTTAACGCTTTGCTGCGAGCGCCGGTACAGGTCGTACCGCTGGTGGTCAGGCTGCCGGTTGCGGTCCAGCAAGCTGGGTTGAGCGCTTGGGTGCTGTAGTACAAGGCACGGCCGTCGGTACCGGTCTTGGTCTGTTCGCCCAGGTTCAGGTTCTGGTAGTAGATACCGTCCTTGGTCTTCAGCGACAGCACTTCAGCCGTGAAGGTCATGCCATACCATGGCAGTTCGTGGTCGAAGGCAAGGTTGGCTTTCCAGATCGAAGGCTGGCGGAAGCCTGCTGCCAGAGCGTCCACGTTGGCCTGGCTCGAGGCTGCGCCCAGGTTGGTCGGCTGCTTGTTGATGTCCGGGCTGAACATTGCGTCCGGGCAAGGCGAGGTCGAGCTACCGCAGGTCACAGTGCGGGTTGCCACGCCGTTGTTCTGGTATGGGTTCGCCATCCAGACCGACATTGCCACGCCCTGGAACAGGCCGGCGCCGCCGCGGATCTGCATTGGACGCTCGCTAGGGAGCTTGTAGTTGAAGCCAGCACGCGGCTGCCACAGTTTCTGGCCGTCGATGGTGTTGGTGTTGTCCAGGCCGAAACCGCCGGTAGCACGGGTGCTAGGCGCAGCGCCAGCCACGCGTGGCAGGGCTACAGCGGCGTTCAGAGTTGGGCGCTCCGGCAGGTCTTCGATGTCGACACGCAGGCCGGCATTGATAGTGAGGCGATCAGTCACGCTCCAGGTATCCTGCACGAACAGGCCGGTATCCTTCAGGGTAAACTTGGCGATCGCATCGTCAAAGGTATGACCGGCAGCCGGAACCTGCACCGAGAAGCTCGATGGACGGCCACGGGTGAAGTTCTCCATGATGGCCTTGGTCATATTGTCGTTGTTGCTGCTGCAGAAGGTCGCAGGAGCATTCGCACCGCCCAGGAAGCTGTACGGCACGTTCGGGATGCAGCCGAAGGTGTAGTTGCCGTAGACGTTCTGCAAGAAGATGTTGGTCACTTCATTCTTGTTCATGTCCGCGCCAAACTTGACTTCATGCGCGCCCAGGTTCCAGTTGGCGCCCAGGTAGATGTCGTCGGTCTTGGTGCCCAGCACATTGCGTTGGCGGCTAAACTCGGTGCCCATGTCCAGGAAGCGGCTGGTGGTTGCCACGCTGGTCGGGGTGCCGACAGGATTAGGACCGCTCCAGTTCAGGCCAATCGCCGGCAGAGTCGAGCCGGTCGTCCACAGGCTGTCGTAATCGCGGCGCGACCACTTGATTTCGGTCGAGAAGTTCGGGGTCCAGTCGGAGAACAGCTGTGCGACCTTGGTTTCCAGGGTCTTGTTGTTGGTGATCCAGTAGCTGCTCAGCGACAGGCTGTTGTTGCCGATGCCGGAGAACATTGGCTCGGACTGCTGGGTCTTCGACCAGCGCACCATCAGGCGATGATCGTCGTTGATGTTCCAGTCGATCTTAGCCAGCTTGTCGCGCACGTTCATTTGCGCCGGGGTGATCACTTCGGTGCCAACGTCCATGCCCCAGGTGTTCTTGGCGATGTCCTTGGCTTGCTGGATCTGGCCCGTGGTAATGCCGATATTGGTCAGCGGGGAGCCGATCGGGCCGTACGACGGGGAGGCCAGGCTCGACTTGTACTTCTCATAGTTCACCATGAAGAACAGCTTGTCCTGAATGATCGGGCCGCTCAGGGTGCCGCCGTTGGTGGTGGTCTTGGAAGTAGGCGGCTTGCTGTAGGTGTCGGTGGACTGGTTGTAGCGGTCGCCGGCCATATCCTGGTTGCGGAACACGCTGTACAAGGAACCGTGGAAGTTGTTGGTACCGGACTTGGTGACGGCGTTGATGTTGGCGCCGACATAGCCCTTCTGCGTCACGTCATAGTTGGCGACGTTGATCTGCGAGGACTGGATCGCATCGATCGAAATCGGCTGCTTGGCGAACGGCGAACCGGAGCCTTCCAGGCCAAAGGTATCGCTCACGGCAACGCCGTCGATGGTCATCGAGTTGAAACGCGAGTTCTGGCCGGCTACGGAGATTTCGTTACGCTCCTTGTCGGTCTGCGAAACGCGCGGATCCATGCGGGCGTAGTCCTGCAGGCTGCGGTTGACCGAAGCCTGGATGTCCAGGTCGGCTGAGCTGATCGAGGTCACGGCGCCCTGGTTGGACTTGCTGAACTTTTCGGCGCGGGCGGCGGAACCGGCGATGGTCACGGTCTGGATAGCCTGGCCGAGGGTAGCGTCGACCGCGGCAGTTTCAGCCAGCTCGACGAAGACATTGTCACGTTTTTCGGAAACGCCGTTCTTGGTAATGGTGATCGTGTACGGACCGCCGGCACGCAGGCCTCGCGCGATGTAGCGACCTTCGCTGTCAGTCGTGACGTTGCTGGTCGAACCGGATTCAACGTGAGTGATGGTCACGGTCGCGCCAGCAGCTGGCTTGCCATCAGAACCTGAAATGCGACCGCCAATCGCGGAAGTCGTGTTCTGTGCGAATGCCGGAGCGGCAAACACCAGGGACAAGCTAAACGCTATCTGCGTCAGCCGGAGCCGTTTTTGATTCATCATTGATATACCCCAAAAGAGAACAAATTATTGGTAAATGTCGGCATCTTCCTGCATGCCGCATTTGCGCTTTTTACTAATGTTGCAAAAATAGTTGCCGCCCAGCGAGTTTAAGCACCAACCATGACGTGGGTGCTACAGCTTCGTGACATTTGTGTGACGCGGGGGAATTCCCAGTTGCATAGACGTATTTTTTCGTCAACTATGCCTTAAAGGCCGGGTCCAAGACAAATTCATTTTCCCTTGCGTATTTATACGTAGGGAAAATAAATTGCCTTTCGTTATACGTTTTTCAGCAAAAAAGCGCGCGTGCTAAGGCAAAATTATAAAGAAGCACACGCCCGAAGACACTTTATTAACATTAAGAAAATGCGAAAAGATGCGCGCACTTGTGGCAAAAGGGCCACAAGTGCGGCTAAGAAGGGGCTTACTTCAGTGAAGTTGCTACGTCGGCTTCGAACTTGGCAAAGCGGGCGTCCAATTGTTTCAGCAGGCGCTGTTTGTCGGCCTCGGCCAGGAAGGCATAGCGGATGCTGTCATATGAAAGCTTTTTGACTTCCGCATAGCTGGTCTTATAGCGGCTGGCGAACAGCACATACTCATTGGACAGGGTATTGCGGCTGACGCCAGTATCGTCGCTCGACAGCACAAACGGCACGCCATACTTGCGGTAGATGTTGAGCGGATGCGCCTCCCCTTTCACGCCGAGGATGAATTCGTTCGAAGTCAGGTTCACTTCGACTGGAATATTTTTCTCGCGCATCTTCTTCAAGATGGCCAGCGGCTGGCGTTCATGGGCGATGTCCATGCCGTGCCCGATACGCTTGGCGCCGGCAATGTCGATCGCTTCGGCAATATGGAACTTCAAGCCTTCCGGTGGCACCTGGCCCAGCGCCAGTTCGCCGGCGTGCAGCGACAGCTTCACGTTCGGATACTTTGCACTCAGGAATTTGTACATGCGCATGTGCAGCTCGTAGTCGCGCATCGAAACCGGGTAATGCTCGGCGCCGACAATATTCACCGACACCACTTTCGGGTTCTGGCTAGCGATTTTGAAGCCAGCCGCCATCTGCGAGAACACGATGGAAGGCGACAGGAAGCGCAGCACGAAAGGCTGGTAGCGCATGGTGAAATGTTCATCGTCGATACCAGCGCTGCTGCTGTCGACATAGGCGCTGTAGTCGGCGATGCCCTTGTTGAAGGCCGGGCTCGCTTCCAGCTTAGCCAGGTAGGCGGCGAAGGCTGCGTCGTCCTTGAGCTTGCCGTCAAACTCGGCGTCGAAGGTGATCGGCGCGATCTCGAACACGGTCTCGATATAGCTGACGTTTTCGGCAATCGCGCGCTGCTTCAGGCGCTGCTGACCATCGTTGCCATTGGTCGACGCCACGTCGTTAAAGCGCGGGAAGGTAGTGAAGAAAGCCAGGTCGGGCGCCAGCTGGTCTTCGCTGTGGTTGTAGAAGTCCAAAGTGGACCATTTGTGCAGCAGGGCGCGGTAAGCGACCGGGTCCTGCTCCAGCTCGCCAACTGTCGCGCAGCTCTTCGGGTCGGCCGGCTTGTCGGTCTTGACGCTCCAGCTGGTCTTGTCGATGCAGTAGCCCAGCTTGGCAACCCATTCCAAATACTGTTCGGCATAAATGGCGCCCGAGTAATGGTGGTGCAGGTCGGCGCCCTTCGGCATATTGTTGAAGAACATGGTCAGCTCGGCCGTCTTGGGCGCCGGGCCGGAAACCAGCGAGGCAAAATGGCGTGCGGTGACTTCCGCATTGGTCGCGGCGCCGGCCCCCGGCGCGGCAAAGGCGGCGCTGATGGCGGCGGCGAGCATCAGGCTGCTCAGTGGCGTGTGCATCTTCTTCTGCATCTGGTTTCCCTCGGCGTGGTGGACGTGGTCAGCCCTGCGCCCGCGCATGCACCAGGCGGCCGCCCGAATAGGTGGCCGCGATGGCGCGGTCATCCCCCAGCAGGGCCAGTGCAAACAGCTGCTCTTCCAGGCTGTCGGTATTGGCGCTGCGGCGTGCCAGCAGCGGCGTGGCCTGCGGGTCGATCACGATGAAGTCCGCTTCGCGTCCTGCGGCAAAGCTGCCGATCGACTCTTCCAGGTGCAGGCTGCGCGCCGCGCCCAGCGTCGCCAGGTAGAACATGCGCATGGCGGGCAGGTAGCTGCCCTTCAAGCGCGCTACTTTATAGGCTTCATTCATCGTTTGCAACATGCTGAACGAAGTGCCGGCGCCCACGTCGGTGGCCAGAGATAGCAGCATGCCAGCCTTGTCGGCTTGTTCGAAGTCGAACAGTCCCGAGCCCAGGAACAGGTTGGAAGTCGGGCAGATCGCGGCGGCGGCCCTGGTTTCGGCCATGCGCGCACGGTCGCTTTCATCGAGCCAGATGCAGTGGCCATACACGGCGCGCGGGCGCAGCATGCCGTAGCGGTCATAGACGTCGAGGTAGCTGCGTGCCTGCGGGAACAGCGACTTGACCCAGCTGCATTCTTCCTTGTTTTCGGAGACGTGGGTCTGCAGGAAAGTGTCAGGGTATTTGCGCGCCAGCTCACCGGCCAGCTGCAGCTGCGCCTCGGTCGACGTCGGGGCGAAGCGCGGGGTGATGGCGTACAGCAGCCGTGAGCGGCCATGCCAGCGCTGGATCAGCGCTTCCGTTTCCTCCGCGCCGCGTTCGGCGGTATCGCACAGGAAGTCCGGGCAATGACGGTCCATCATTACTTTGCCGGCGATCATGCGCAGCTTGCGCTTTTCGCTGGCGCTGAAAAAGGCGTCCACCGATTGCGGATGCACGGTGCAATAGACCATGGCCGTCGTGGTGCCATTGCGCAGCAGCTCGTCGAGGAAGAATTCCGCCACCTGCGCACCATGCGCCGGATCGGCGAACTGGCGTTCGGTCGGGAAAGTGTACTGCTCCAGCCATGGCAGCAGGCCGGGCGCCGGCGAAGCGATCATATCGGTCTGCGGGTAATGCACGTGCGAGTCGATGAAGCCGGGCATGATGAGCTTGCCGCGATAGTCCTTCACGTCCGTGCCGGGCGGCAGCGTCGGCGCCAGCGTGGCGTAGTCGCCGGCCGTGCGCACTTTGCCGTTTTCGACGACCAGCAGGCCATCTTCGTGCCATGCATGGGCGCGTTCAATGAAGGCCGGATCGGCGTGAAAATACAGCAAGCCCGCTCGGTAGGCTTGCACGCTGCTTGTTTTGCTCATGCTTAATCTCTCGCCTGGGATTCCCAGACTAACAGTAATTGTGCGGCAACCGAAGCGGCAATCACCGCCGGCGCCTTGTTGATGATACCCGGCAGGCCGACCGGGCATACCATGGATTCCACGCTCAGGCCCTTGGCTTCCATGCGATTGCTGAACTGGGCGCGTTTGGTCTTGGAGCCGATCAGGCCGAACCAGCCGACGTTGTGGCGCGAAAGGATGGCCTCGCACAGGCGCTGGTCGAGCGCGTGGCTGTGGGTCATGACCAGGTAGCTGGCGCCGTCTGGCGCCTCGTCGACGCAGGCTTCCGGCGTGTCGGTGGCTTCGATCGTGACGTTGTCCGGCACTTCGCCCGGGAACATGGCGTCGCGCTCGTCGACCCAGGTCACGGTGCAGGGCAACTCGCCCAGCGCGCGCACGATGGCGGCGCCGACATGGCCCGCACCGAACAGCACCAGGTGCGCGCGCGGCGCCCTGACCGGGTCAATCAGCCAGCGGCGCCCGTTGCCGTCAGTGTGGATATGCGTTTCCTTATGCCGTACATCCGTGAGCCGGCACTCTGCCGCGCCATCGATCGCGGTGATACGGCAACTATCCTCACGGCGCCGCTGGCGCAATTGCGCCATCGCTTCATCCAGTCCGCCGGCAACCGGCTCGAAGAGCAGCCATACCACGCCGCCGCAGCATTGGCCGAGGCTCGGGCCGAGCGGAAAGCGTTCCAGGTGCACGGCAGCGCTTCGGCCGGCGCCGATCATGCCGCGCGCGATGTCGAGCGCCCTGTGTTCAAGGTGGCCGCCGCCGACAGTATCGAACTGGCCGCCCGCGGTAACCAGCATATGGGTTCCCGCCTCGCGCGGCACCGACCCTTCGGCGCGCGCGACCGTGACAAGCACCGCCGGTTCCCCGGCTGGAGTCAACCAGTCAGCCATATCAAGCCGCCGCTTCTACCGCCGCAATGGCGCGCAGGATTTCTTCGCTGGTCGCCGGGGCGTTCAGCGGAGGATTGACGCGATGCCCGCCTACCGCCGAAATGGCATCGCGAATCGCAAAGAACACGGAGAACGGCAGCAACAGCGGCGGTTCTCCGACGGCTTTCGAGCGGTGGATCGAATCTTCCACATTGCGGTTCTGGAACAGGCGCACGCGGAAGTCTTCAGGGCAATCGGAGATCGCAGGAATCTTGTAGGTCGACGGTGCATGCGTCATCAGCTTGCCTGCCGGGTTCCACCACAGCTGTTCGGTCGTCAGCCAGCCCATGCCCTGGATGAAGGCGCCCTCCACCTGGCCGATATCGATGGCCGGGTTCAAGGACTGCCCTGCGTCGTACAGTGCATCGGCGCGCAGCAGCTTCCATTCGCCGGTCAGCGTGTCGACCACTACTTCTGAGACGGCAGCGCCGTAGGCGTAATAGGAGAACGGATGGCCGTTCATGGTCTTCGGGTCCCAATGCAGGTTCGGCGTAGCATAGTAGCCATCGGACCAGAGCTGCACGCGGGCCAGGTAAGCCTTCTGCACCAGCGACTCGAACGGCACGCTCTGCCCGTTGACGTGGACCTCGTTGCCGTAGAAGCGGACATCGGAAATTTCCCCGCCCAGTGTACGCACGGCAAATTCCGCCAGCCGCTCGCGGATCTGGCGCGCCGCATCCTGCGCCGCCTTGCCGTTCAAGTCCGCACCGGTCGATGCCGCGGTAGCCGATGTATTCGCCACCTTGCTGGTATCGGTGGCCGTGATGCGCACGCGCTCCAGGTCCAGGCCCAGTTCATGCGCCACCACCTGCAGCACCTTGGTGTTGATGCCCTGCCCCATCTCCGTGCCGCCATGGTTGACCAGCACCGAGCCGTCGACATACACATGCACCAGCGCGCCCGCCTGGTTCAGGTGGGTCACGTTGAAAGCGATGCCGAACTTCACCGGCGTCAGCGCCAGCCCGCGCTTGAGAACCGGGCTGCTGGCGTTATAGGCTGCCACCGCCGCACGTCGCTCGCGGTATTCGCTGGTCTGCTCCAGCTCCGCCACCAGTTCGTGGATCACGTTGTCCACGATCACCTGGCCGTATGGGGTCTGGTTGCGCTCAATCTTGCCGTAGAAATTCAGGCGGCGGATGTCCAGCGGGTCGCGCCCCAGGTTGCGCGCAATCTCGTCGATGATGTACTCGATGGCGATGGCGCCCTGCGGTCCGCCAAAACCGCGGAAGGCGGTATTCGACTGGGTATTGGTCTTGCCGCAGGCAGCGTGGATTTCCACGTCCGACAGGTAGTAGGTATTGTCGAAGTGGCAGACTGCGCGCGTGGCGACCGGCCCCGACAGGTCGGCCGAGAAGCCGGCGCGCGAGGTCATGTCGACTTTAGCTGCCACGATGCGGCCCTCGGCATCATAGCCCACTTCGTACTCGTAGTAGAAGCAGTGGCGCTTGCCCGTCACCATCATGTCGTCATCGCGGTCGGCGCGCAGCTTGACCGGCTTGCCGGTGCGCGCGGCGGCGATGGCGGCCGATGCGGCCCACAACGCGGATTGCGATTCCTTGCCGCCGAAGCCACCGCCCATGCGGCGGCATTCCACCTGCACATGGTGCGAATGCAGGCCGAGGGCATGCGCCACCACGTGCTGCATCTCGCTCGGGTGCTGGGTCGAGCACTGTACCAGCAACGCCTTGCCCTCTTTCGGGATGGCGTAGGCGATCTGGCCTTCCAGATAGAACTGTTCCTGGCCGCCGACATAAAGCTGTCCCTTGACCTTGTGCGGGGCCTTCTCGAATGCGGCTTGCGCATCGCCACGCAGCAGCTGCATTGGCGGCAGCACATAGGACTTGGCGGCCTTGGCCTGCTGCGGCGTCAGGATCGCCGGCAGCTCTTCGTAGTTAACCACGCCGCGCTTGGCGGCGCGGCGCGCATTGGTATGCGAGTCCGCCACCACGATGAAAATCGGCTGGCCGACGTACTGCACGATGCCATCGGCGAGGATCGGATCGTCGTGGATGATCGGGCCGCAGTCATTGGTGCCCGGGATATCCGACACCGTGTACACGGCCACCACGCCTGGCGCGGAGCGCACCGCATCCAGGTCCAGCGAAGCAAGACGCGCGTGCGCTTTCGAGGACAGGCCCAGCGCCGCGTGCAGGGTGCCGTGCAGCTCGGGAATATCGTCGGTGTAGGTCGCCTGGCCCAGCACGTGCAGCTCAGCCGATTCGTGCGGGCGGGGAACGCCGACACCGGTCCAGGTGGCGGCCTTCAGTTCAGGAGTGACGGGATGATTCATGTTGAATTCCTTTCACGCGCTGACGGCGAAGGCGTTGACGGCGTCGGCCGCCAGCGGCGCATCGCTGCGCGTCTCCAGCCAGAACCGGCGCAGCAGGTTCTGCGCCGTCTTCATGCGGTATTCGCTGCTGGCGCGCATATCGCTCAGGGGAGCGTAGTCGCGCGCCAGTGCCGCCATGGCATCGGCCAGCGCCGCCGCGCTCCATACACGGCCGTTCAGCAAAGCTTCCGCCTGCGCCGCGCGTTTTGGCGTGGCGGCCATGCCGCCGAATGCAATGCGTGCCTCTGCAATCGCGTCGCCGTCCATGCGGAAAGCAAAGGCCGCACACACGGCGGAAATGTCCTGGTCGAAGCGCTTTGCCAGCTTGTACGTGCGGAAGCGTACGTCCGCGCGCGGCAGCGGCACGCGCACGGCCTGCACGAATTCTCCCTGCTGCAAATCCTTCTTCATGTAATCGAGGTAGAAGTCTTCCAGCGCCAGCACGCGCTCGCCGGCCGCGCCGCACAGCACCACTTGCGCGCCCAGCGCGATCAGCCACGGCATCGAGTCGCCGATCGGCGAGCCGTTGGCGACGTTGCCGCCCAGCGTGCCCGCATTGCGGATCGGCAGGGATGCAAAGCGCTGGCGCAATTCGCCCAGTTCGTCCGGGTAGTGCCGGCACAGCGCGTTGTAGGCGTCTTCCAGCGACACTCCGGCGCCGATCTCCATCATGCCGTCCGCCTCGCGCAGCACCTTGAGTGCGTCGACGTGGCCCAGATAGATGATGTCGCCCAGTTCGCGCATCTGCTTGGTAATCCACAGGCCGACGTCGGTGGAACCGGCCAGCAGCACCGCAGCCGGATTCGCCGCGCGCAGCTGGATCAGTTCATCGAGCGTGCGCGGCGCCAGGAAAGTCTGGCCATGTGCGCTGTAGACGGCCAGCGAGCCGCGCTTCAGCGCTTCCAGCTGCTCGGCCACGCGGGCGGCATCGAATGCGACTTTCGGCAGTTCGACCATACGCTGGGCGGCGTCGATGATCGGACGGTAGCCGGTGCAGCGGCACAGGTTACCGGACAGGCAATCGTCGATCTCCTTGCGCGAGGCGCACTGCCCTTCCTTCTTCAGGTACAGGCCCCACAGCGACATGGCGAAGCCCGGCGTGCAGAAGCCGCATTGCGAACCGTGGCATTCGACCAGCGCCTGCTGCACCGGGTGCAGCGCGCCGTCAGCCTGTTGCAGGTCTTCCACGGTGAACAGGGCTTTGCCGTCCAGCGTCGGGGTGAGCTGGATGCAGGAATTGACCGCTTTCAGCTCCAGCTTGCCATCGACCACACTGCCCAGCACCACGGTGCAGGCGCCGCAGTCACCTTCGGCACAGCCTTCCTTGGTGCCGGTGCAGCGCAAGTCTTCGCGCAGGTGCTGCAGCACGGTCTGCGTCGGGGCGGCGTCCCGTACTTCATGCACGGCGCCACGGTAGTAAAAGCGGATCGGTTCTGACATCTTGGCCTCGCAGGTCTCCTAGCTTGCAAGACTAACACTACCGCATCCTGTCCATATAAGAATTCTCTGATTTTGAATATCAGAGGTTTCGCATATATGGATGATGCTTATGCCAGTGCTCGGCAATGTCGATGCGGCGCGTGATCCACACTTTGTCATGGCTTTGCACGTAATCGAGGAAGCGCGCCAATGCTGCAGCACGCGCCGGACGGCCGATCAGGCGGCAATGCAGGCCGATCGACAGCATTTTCGGCTGGTTCAGGCCGGCCGGGTCCCCTTCCTTATAGAGTACGTCGAATGCGTCCTTCAGGTAATCGAAGAATTGCGTGCCGCTATTGAAGCCTTGCATTGCGGCAAAGCGCATATCGTTGGTGTCCAGGGTATAGGGAACGATCAGCTGCGGGCTGACGGCTGGCTTGCCGTCGGCGCCGCTGTGCGCCACCTCCTGCCAGAACGGCAGGTCGTCGCCGTAATAGTCGGCGTCATAGCGGAAACCGCCGTGCTCCACCACCAGCCGGCGCGTGTTGGGCGAATCGCGGCCGGTGTACCAGCCCTGCGGCGCGCTGCCGGTCAGCTCCTTGATGATCTGCACCGCTTCCTTCATGTGGGCGCGCTCGGTTTCCTCATCCATGTTCTGGTAGGTGATCCAGCGCAGGCCATGGCAGGCGATTTCGTGGCCGAGTTCCCGGAAGGCGGCCACCGCCTCCGGGTTGCGCTGCAGCGCCATCGACACGCCAAAGATGGTCAGCGGCAGCTTGCGCTCCTCGAACATGCGCAGCACGCGCCACAGGCCCGCGCGCGAACCGTATTCATAGATCGATTCCATGCTCATGTGGCGGTTCTGGAAGGCCGCGGCGCCGATGATCTCGGACAGGAAAGTCTCCGATGCCGGGTCGCCGTGCAGTACGCAGTTCTCGCCGCCCTCCTCGTAATTCAGCACGAATTGCAGGGCCACGCGGGCCTGGCCTGGCCATTGCGGGTGGGGTGGCGTGCGGCCGTAGCCGATGAGGTCGCGGGGGTAATTGCTCATGATGGGTCCGGGATGAAAGGTATATGCTCAATAATATATTGGCGTTATGGCACCGGTATATGATCAGCCCGATAAGGAAAATAAGGAATGACTATGGGAAAACTCTCAACCCACGTTCTCGATACCGCCAACGGCCGCCCCGCCGCCGGTGTCAGTGTGGCGCTGTACGCCTTGGACGGCGGCGCGCGCTCGCTGGTCAAGAAAGACGTGACGAACGCCGATGGCCGCTGCGCCGCGCCGCTGCTGGAAGGCGAATCCATGCGTCCTGGCCGGTATGAGCTTGTCTTTGGCGCCGGCGCCTATTTCGCAGCGGCTGGCGTCGCGTTGCCGGAACCGCGCTTCATTGATGAAGTGACGATCGCCTTCGGCATCGCACACGCCGACCAGAACTACCACGTGCCGCTGGTGGTGTCGCCCTGGTCGTATTCGACTTACCGGGGCAGTTGAGCACGCTCGCCGCGCCGGGCTTTCTGCTGCAGCTGCGTCAGGCCGTACAGCAGGGCTTCCGGCGTGGGCGGGCAGCCTGGCACGTAGACGTCCACCGGCACGATGCGGTCGCAGCCGCGCACCACGGAATAAGAATAGTGGTAATAGCCGCCGCCGTTGGCGCAGGAGCCCATCGACACCACATAGCGCGGCTCCGGCATCTGGTCGTACACCTTGCGCATGGCGCGCGCCATCTTGTTGGTGAGGGTGCCGGCCACGATCATCAGGTCCGCCTGGCGCGGCGATGGGCGCGGGCACATGCCGAAGCGGTCCATGTCGTAGCGCGCCGAAGCGGCTTCCATCATCTCCACCGCGCAGCAGGCCAGGCCAAAGCTCAGGTACCACAGGCTGTTGGTGCGGACGGTCTCCATCAGGGTGTCCAGCGAAGTGAGCACATAGCCGTCGCGCTCGAGTGTAGCGTCCAGTTCCATATCGTTCCCCTAAATTAGCGACGCTACGATAGCGGGGAACGCTGGGAAAATATTGTATGGATGCGACACGCGCGCTTCAGTAGTCCTCGCGGGTGACGATGGGGCGCGAGGCATCGTCATAACGCAGCAGGCGCAAAGCGCCCGCAGGGTCGGCCGCGCTATCCATCAGGGCCTTGGGCGCCAGGCCGGTGTACTGCACGAAGTCACGCACCATGTGCGCCTGGTCGTGGTAGCCGCAGTCGACGGCCAGCCGCGTCAAGCCGCCGTGCCGCAAGGGCGTGGCGATCATGCGCGACAGGGCACGGATGTAACGCATCATGCGGCGGCTGTCACGCATGCTCTGGCCGTAGCTGGCCATGACGCGGCGCTCCAGCTGGCGCACGCTGATGCCGAAGCGCGCCGCGATTTCTTCGGTAGGCAGGGCCAGCATCAATGGCGGCAGGGAGAACGGCTGGACGCCCCGGCGCAGCCCTGCTTCGCGCTGGTCGAGCCGGCGCAGCAGCCAGTCGGACAGGTGCGCCACCCAGGTCCCGCTATCCTTCCCGCCGCGCAGTTGCTCCTCCAGCGCGGGAATGCCCGGCCAGTCCGGGGCGGCATCGGCCAGCGGCACCACCGCATCCCGCAGTTCGCCCGGCGCGACGTCGAAAAGCCGCCCGAAAGCGCCGGCATCGATCACGGCGCTGGCAAACGTGGTGCCCGCCTCCCACACGGCGGGGAAGTGGCTGGTCAGCGGGCCGGTAACGAAGGGTGCACTGTGAATCCGCTCACGCCCATCGGCGCCGGCGAAGCGCGAACCGCCGCGAATGAAGAAGGTCACCATGGGACAAGGCGTGGCCGGCACCAGCACGGCGCCCGGGCTGTGACACTCGATATGGAAATAGCGCACCACCCCGGCCAGCTTGGGCGGCGGGGCGATGGCCAGGCGCATTGGCGCCAGAGTCAGGTCCGCGTCACGCATGGCCAGCATTATAGGGCGGGCGGCGGCCGCGTGCCGGCCCGCCCAGCACGGGCGCCGGCTGCCAGGCAATCTTGCCTCCAGGGCAGCGTGCTAAAATCGTCCTCTTATTGACTTGTCATCACGACCTTGGATACCGTTCCCTTGTGGGCGCAATTTGCTGCCCTCGCCTTCCTGATTCTCGCCTCGGCCTTCTTCGCCATGGCCGAAACCGCCCTGATGGCGGCCAATCGCTTCCGCCTGCGCCACCAGGCCAAACGCGGCAGCCGCCGCGCCATCGCCACCTTGTGGCTGCTGGAGCGCACGGAACAGCTGCTTTCCCTGGTCCTGGTCGCCAACACCCTGCTCAACGCCATGGCCATCGCCCTGGCCACCGCCATCGCCATCACCCAGTTCGGACTGGAGCAGCATGTCATCCTGTTATCGACTGTTATCGTGGTGTTCATCCTGATCGTGCTGGCCGAGATTTCGCCCAAGATCATGGGTGCGCGCTATGCCGACCAGATCGTGCTGCCGGCTTCGCTGGTACTGCGGCCCCTGCTGTCCGTTTCCAAGCCCCTGCTCTGGTTCGTGCACCTGTTTGTGAACACCCTGCTGCGCCTGTTCCGCATCAAGCCCACCGGCCAGATCCAGGAAGGCAAGCTGTCGCCTGACGAATTGCGCTCGGTGCTGCTGGAAAACGGCAGCTTCATCCCGAAAAAGCACAAAAGCATCCTGCTCAACCTGTTCGACCTGGACACCATCTCGGTGGAAGACATCATGACCCCGCGCGCCCAGATCGAGGCGCTCGACCTGGCCATGCCGGTGGAGGAAATCAAGTCCCAGCTCACCACCTGCTTCCACAACAAGCTGCCCGTGTATGACGGTGAAATCAACCAGATCGTCGGCATCCTGCACGTGCGCAAGGCCATCGCGCTGCTGAACGAAGACGACGAACTCACCGTCGAACACTTCCGCAAGCTGCTGTCCGAGCCCTTCTTCATCCCGCAGGACACCCCGGCCTTCGCCGCCCTGCAGAATTTCCAGGAAAACAAGGAGCGCCTGGCCATCGTGGTCGACGAGTATGGCGAGGTGCAAGGGCTGGTCACGCTGGACGACATCATCGAGGAAATGATCGGCGAATTCACCACCTCCACCCCGAGCGCGGCGCGCGCCGACAGCTTCGGCTGGGACGAGCATGGCGAATGCTTGCTGGAAGGAAGCACGGCATTACGTGACATTAACAAGCGTCTGGGTTTAAACTTTCTCCTGGATGGGCCCAAGACACTGAACGGCTTGCTGCTGGAAGTGTTGCAGGACATCCCGGATGCACCCATCTCGGTCAAGGTGGGTAATTGCATCGTAGAAGTGGTGCAAGCACAAGACCAGGCTATCAAAGTAGTGAAATTACGACGCCCGGAGCCCCGCCACGCAGAGTGAACGGTGCGGAGCTTTACAAAAATGATTCCTATAGGCATCATCCGGAGACTCACTCTAATTAACATTCTGATAGTGCGCTCCTATGGCTGCAGTACAACCGAACTCGGCGTCAGGCTCCCCCATGTCGGGCCTGGCCCGGGCCCTGATGCAAGCGGGGCGTCTTACCCCGCCGCAGGCGGACGCACTCAATAAAAAGGCGCAGACCGAGAAATCCACCTTTATTGATGTGCTGCTCGCTGGCGGCACCATCAAACCGGCGGAACTCGCGGCCTTTTGTGCCGATACCTTCGCGTACCCCCTGCTCGACCTGAGTTCGATCAATACCGACCTGCTGCCGCAAAAGGCCATCGACACCAAGCTGATGCTGGCCCAGCGCGTGATCCCGCTGGCCAAGCGCGGCAACAAGATGTCGGTCGCCCTGTCCGACCCCACCAATATCCAGGCCCTGGACCAGATCAAGTTCCAGGCCGAATCTTCGGTGGAGCCGGTCATCGTGCAGCACGACGTGCTGCTCAAGCTGCTGGAGAACCTGACCAAGAGTTCCCAGCAGACCATCCTGGACATGACCGGCGAGGAAGGGGACATCCAGTTCGCCGAGGAAGAAGCCGCCGCGCCGGCGCAGGGCGCTGCCGATGCCGAAGTCGAAGACGCGCCGATCGTGCGTTTCCTGAACAAGATGCTGATGGATGCGGTCAATATGGGCGCATCCGACTTGCACTTCGAGCCGTTTGAAAAGTTCTACCGCATCCGCTTCCGCGTGGACGGTGTATTGATCGAGCACGCCCAGCCGCCGACCACCATCAAGGACAAGCTGGTGTCGCGCATCAAGGTGCTGTCCAAGCTCGACATCTCGGAAAAACGCGTGCCGCAGGACGGCCGCATGCGCCTGATCGTCTCGGCCACCAAGACCATCGACCTGCGTGTCTCGACCCTGCCGACCCTGTTCGGCGAAAAGACCGTGATGCGTATCCTGGACGCGACCCAGGCCCAGATGGGCATCGACTCGCTGGGCTACGACCCGGACCAGAAGGAAATCCTGCTGGAAGCGATCCAGCGTCCCTACGGCATGGTGCTGGTGACCGGCCCGACCGGCTCGGGCAAGACGGTGTCGCTGTACACCTGCCTGAACATCCTGAACAAGCCCGGCATCAACATCTCGACCGCGGAAGACCCGGCCGAAATCAACTTGCCGGGTGTGAACCAGGTCAACGTGAACGACAAGGCCGGCCTTACTTTCCCGGTGGCCTTGAAAGCCTTCCTGCGCCAGGATCCCGACATCATCATGGTCGGTGAGATCCGTGACCTGGAAACGGGCGATATCGCCATCAAGGCGGCGCAAACCGGCCATATGGTGTTCTCGACGCTGCACACCAACGACGCGCCATCCACGCTGACGCGTCTGATGAACATGGGGGTCGCCCCATTTAACATTGCCTCCTCCGTAATCCTGATTACAGCGCAGCGTCTTGCGCGCCGCCTGTGCACCTGCAAGAAACCGGTCGATATTTCGGCCGAGCTCCTGCTCAAGGCGGGCTTCAAGGAAGACGACCTGGATGGCACATGGAAGCCTTATGGCCCGGTGGGCTGTGAGCGCTGCAACGGCTCGGGCTACAAAGGCCGGGTCGGTATTTACCAGATCATGCCGATCACGCCCGCGATCGAAGCATTGATCCTGTCACACGGCAACGCGATGCAGATCGCGGCACAATCGGAAGCGGAAGGCGTGAAGTCGCTGCGCCAATCGGGACTGGTCAAGGTCAAGGGTGGCCTGACCAGCCTGGAAGAAGTGCTGGGCTGCACCAACGAATAGGAAATAGGAAATGGCTACTGCGGGCAACGCGAAAGAACAAGTCTTCGCATGGGAAGGCAAAGATAAAACCGGCAAGACCGTGCGCGGCGAAATCCGCGCCGGCGGCGAGGCGGTGGTCAACGTGACCCTGCGCCGCCAGGGCATCATGGTGACCAAGGTCAAGAAAAAGACCTACCGCGCCGGCAAGAAGATCACCGACAAGGACATCACCCTGTTCACCCGCCAGCTGGCGACCATGATGAAGGCAGGCGTGCCGCTGCTGCAAGCCTTCGACATCGTGGGCAAGGGCCACGCCAATCCATCGGTGGCAAAGCTGATCCTGGACATGCGCGCCGACATCGAGACCGGTACCAGCCTGAACATGGCGTTCCGCAAATACCCGCTGTACTTCGACCCGCTGTTCTGCAACCTGGTGGCGGCCGGTGAACAGGCCGGTATCCTGGAAGACCTGTTGACCCGTCTGGCGATCTACAAGGAAAAGACCCTGGCCATCAAGGCCAAGATCAAGTCGGCGCTGACCTATCCGATCGCCGTGCTGGCCGTGGCCTTCATCGTGACGGCTGTGATCATGATCTGGGTGGTGCCTGCCTTTAAAGAGGTATTCTCCAGCTTCGGCGCGGACTTGCCGGCGCCAACCCTGTTCGTGATGGCGCTGTCGGAATACTTCGTCAAGTACTGGTACATCATCTTTGGCACCCTCTTCGCCGGGCTGTATTTCTTCTTCCAGACCTGGCGCCGCTCGGAAAAGATGCAGGCCACGATGGACCGCTTGCTGTTGAAAGCACCGATCTTCGGCGATGTGATCCGCAAAGCCACGATCGCGCGCTGGACCCGCACCCTGGCCACCATGTTCGCAGCCGGCGTGCCGCTGGTTGAGTCGCTGGACTCGGTGGGCGGCGCTTCGGGCAACAAGGTTTATTCGGAAGCGACCAAGAAGATCCAGACCGAAGTCAGCACCGGTACCAGCCTGACCATCGCCATGCAGAACGCGGACGTGTTCCCGAGCATGGTGACGCAGATGGTGGCCATCGGTGAAGAATCCGGTGCGCTGGACTCGATGCTGGGCAAGGTGGCGGACTTCTACGAGGATGAAGTGGACGAGGCGGTTTCCCAGCTCTCCAGCCTGATGGAACCGATGATCATGGTGATCCTGGGCGTGCTGATCGGCGGCCTGGTGGTCGCAATGTACCTGCCAATCTTCAAACTCGGTTCGGTGGTATAAAAAGAATGCAAGAAACACTGATGCTGTTCTCCCCGCCCGCAACGCTGGCCGCCGCTGTGGTGGCCGGCATTCTGGGCCTGCTGATTGGCAGTTTCCTGAACGTTGTGATCCACCGCCTGCCCATCATGATGCAGCGCGAAGTCGACAGCGTTTGCGCCTGCGAACGCGACGAGCCTGAGCCGCACCCCGAGAAGTACAACCTGGTCGTGCCGCGTTCGGCTTGCCCGCATTGCGGCCACCAGATCACGGCGCTGGAAAACGTGCCCGTGATCAGCTGGCTGGTCCTGGGTGGCAAGTGCAGCTCCTGCAAGGCGAAGATTTCGGCCCGTTACCCGGTCATCGAGGCGGTAAGCGCCTTGCTGTCGGCCGGCCTGGTGTGGCACTTCGGTTTTGGCTGGGAAGGCATGGCCGCCCTGGTGTTCGGCTGGCTGCTGCTGGCGATGACTTTCATCGACATCGACACCCAGCTGTTGCCGGACGACCTGACCTTCCCGCTCCTGTGGCTGGGCCTGCTGGTCAACGTGAAGGGTATGTTCGTCCCGCTGCAGGACGCGGTGCTGGGCGCCGCCGCCGGCTATATGGTGCTGTGGACCGTGTACTGGGTATTCAAGCTGTTGCGCGGCAAGGAAGGCATGGGCTACGGCGACTTCAAGCTGCTGGCGGCCCTGGGCGCCTGGATGGGCTGGCAGATGCTGCCGGCCATTATCCTGCTGTCGGCAGGCGTCGGTTCGGTGATCGGCATCGCCATCATCATCGCTTCGCGCATGGGCTTTGACCACAAGATCCCGTTCGGTCCCTACCTGGCGGGCGCCGGCCTGGTTGCGCTGCTGTGCGGCCAGCAAATCACTGCCTTTATCTACGGGGTGACGGGCTGACATGCCGCCGCGCCTGGTCATCGGCCTGACTGGCGGCATAGGCAGCGGTAAGAGCCTGGTCGCCAATATGTTTGCCGAGCGCGGCGCCAGCATCGTTGACACCGACCAGATTGCCCACAGCCTGACCGGGCCCAATGGCGCCGCCATGCCCGACATCCTGGCCGAATTCGGCGCCCAGATGGCTGACAGCCGCGGCGCCATGGACCGCGCCCAGATGCGCGAACTCGTCTTCCGGGAGCCGGCCGCCAAGCGCCGGCTGGAAGCTATCCTGCACCCCATGATCCGCGCCGCCACCGAGGCGGCCGCAGCCGATGCCAGCGGCGCCTACGTCATGCTGGCCATTCCCCTCCTCGTTGAATCCGGCAGCTGGAAACAACGCGTCAGCCGTGTGCTGGTGATCGATTGTCCGGAAGAAGTGCAAGTTGCTCGCGTGATGGCGCGTAACGGACTCGCCGAAGAGCAAGTACGCGCTATTATGGCGGCTCAGGTACCTCGTGCGGTACGCCTGGCAGCGGCGGACGATGTCATAGACAATGGCGGCCGAATCGAAGATTTAACGCCCCAGGTGGACCGTTTGCATGATTTTTATCAGCAATATTTGTAATTTTGCTTCGCATGGTTCAGAATCACGAGATTATCACTAGGTCTTCCATACGAGGAACGCTTTGATCGTTTACGAATATCCTTTCAATGAGCGCATCCGCACGCTGTTGCGCCTGGAGGATCTCTACGAGAAGTTCAAGTTCTTCGTGCATCAGGAACACCCGATGCAGCACCACGTCGCTTTGGCCACCATCTTCGACATGCTCGAAGTGGCCGGGCGCGCCGACCTGAAATCCGATCTCCTGCAGGAACTCGAGCGCCAGCGCCAGAGCCTGATGGGCTACCGCTCCAACCCGAATGTCCAGGCCGATATGCTGGACGCCATCCTGGCCGAACTCGATAGTGTTTCCAGCGCCCTCGTCGCGGCGCAGGGCAAGACTGGCCAGAATGTGCGCGACAATGAGTGGCTGATGAGCATCCGCGGCCGCACCATCATTCCGGGCGGCGCCTGTGAATTCGACCTGCCTTCCTACTACGCCTGGCAGAAGCAGCCGGCGGAAAAGCGTTTCAACGATATCGTGACCTGGTTCAATCCGCTGGCGCCGCTGTTCGATGCGCTGGGACTGGTGCTGCGCCTGCTGCGCGACTCGGGCGCGCCGGTGAAGATGATTGCCAATGCCGGCAGTTACCAGCAGATGCTGCAGGGTAAGGTCTACCAGATGCTGCGCTTGGCGGTGGATGAGTCGCTGGGCGCCATTCCCGAGATCTCGGCCAATAAGTACATGCTGTGGGTGCGCTTTACCTCCCAGGGCGGCGATTTGAAACCCAAGCCGCTGGAAGAAGATGTACCATTCGAGCTCACCCTCTGTAATTTCTAAGTTCTGCCATGCCGACTGTCGTTGAATGCCCCACCTGCCATGCCAAGGTAGAGTGGACGGAAGCCAATAAGTACCGCCCTTTCTGCAGCGAGCGCTGCAAGATGATCGACCTGGGCGCGTGGGCTGAGGAAAAGTACACCATTCCGGGCGCTGCGCCGACCGATCCGCTGGACGAGGACGCGCCGGAAACCCGGTAAACCAGGGTCAGACCCTTGGGTCTGCCCCTGGTTTACCGGGTTTAGTAACGCACCCGGTCCAGCCACTCCAGCAAGGGAATCGTCGCCGGCAGCAGCGGCTCAACGCCAACCGTCCCCTGCCACGCAAACGCCTGCCCCTCCAGGCCCTGCGGCTCCCCCGTCCATTCCCGGCTGATAAAGAAATGCAGCCGCACATGCGCATGCGGATAAACGTGCTCCACCCCGCACCATTCCTCAGCGCTGGTGATATGGATGCCCAGTTCCTCAACAAACTCGCGCTTGAGCGCCTCAAGGATAGTCTCGCCCGGATCAACCTTCCCGCCCGGGAATTCCCAATAGCCAGCGTACGGCTTGCCTTCAGGCCGCTGCCCGAGCAGCACATCCCCGTTCGGCTGCATCAGGATGCCAACCGCAACATCAATCGGCCTGCTCATTGCAGCCTCCCCGCATAGTCGCGCGCGAACTGCCAGGCCACGCGGCCCGAACGCGAGCCGCGCTGAAGCGCCCATTGCAGCGCCTCGGCGCGGGCATCGGAAATCTGCGGCACCGTGCAGCCGAACGCCGCCAGCCAGTGCGCCACGATGCCCAGGTAATCGTCCTGTTTGAACGGGTAGAACGACAGCCACAGGCCAAAGCGCTCGGACAGGGAAATCTTCTCCTCCACGGTTTCGCCCGGATGCAGGTCCCCATCCTCGTCATGCTTGTAAGTCGCGTTGTCCGACATACGCTCCGGCATCAGGTGGCGGCGGTTGGACGTTGCATAGATCAGCACATTGTCGGTCACGGCCGACACCGAGCCATCCAGCGCCACTTTCAGCGCCTTGTAGCCGCTCTCCCCTTCTTCGAACGACAGGTCGTCACAGAACACCACGAAGCGCTCGGGGCGGCCTGCGACCAGGTCCATGATGTCGGGCAGGTCATGCAGGTCGTCCTTGTCGACTTCAATCAGGCGCAAGCCCTGAGCGGCGAACGCGCCCAGGCAGGCCTTGATCAAGGAGGATTTGCCGGTGCCGCGCGCTCCCGTCAGCAGCACATTGTTAGCCGGTTTGCCTTCCACGAACTGGCGCGTGTTCTGCTCGATCTGCGCCTTCTGGCGAGCGATGTGCTGCAAGTCGTCGAAAGCGATTTGCGCCGGCCGGGGCACCGGCTGGAGGAAGCCGACGTGATTGCGCTTGCGCCAGCGGAAGGCGCTGGAGGCCTCCCAGTCATGCGCCAGGGCGGCGGGCGGCAGGATGGCTTCCACGCGCGCCAGCAAAGCCTCGGCACGCTTGAGGAATTGGTCGAATTGGCGCGACATCCGTATCAGGAACGGTAGTCGGCGTTGATCGACACGTAGTCGTGCGACAGGTCGCAGGTGTAGACGGTGGAAGCGGCGGTGCCGCGCGCCAGCTTCACGCGCACGGTGATCTCGCTTTGCTTCATCACACGCTGGCCATCTTCTTCCTTGTAGTCCGGATTGCGGCCGCCGTCCTTGGCTACCCACACATCATCGAGGTACAGGTTGATCTTGCTCACGTCCAGGTCGTCCACGCCGGCGTAGCCGATGGCGGCCAGGATGCGGCCCAGGTTAGGGTCGGAAGCGAAGAATGCAGTCTTCACCAGCGGCGAGTGGCCAATCGAATAAGCGATCTTGCGGCATTCGGCGGCATCCTTGCCGTCTTCCACGGTGATGGTCATGAACTTGGTGGCGCCTTCGCCGTCGCGCACGATGGCTTGTGCCAGGAATACGGACAGCTCGGTCACCGCAGCCGCCAGCGCCTTGTATTCAAGCGAGTCGACCGAATCGACCACCAGGGTGCCGGCGCCGGTCGCCATCATCATGAAGGAATCGTTGGTCGAGGTATCGCCGTCGATGGTGATGCAGTTGAAGGATTTGTCGGCCGCTTCCTTGACCAGTACGTCCAGCACCGGCTGCGCTACTTTGGCGTCGAAGGCCAGATAGCCCAGCATGGTGGCCATGTTCGGCTTGATCATGCCCGCGCCCTTGGAAATGCCCGTCATGGCGACTTTGTGGCCGGCGATATCGACGGTGCGCGACGCAGCTTTAGGCTGGGTATCGGTGGTCATGATCGCTTCGGCCGCATTGAACCAGTTGTCCGCCTTCAGGTTCTGGATCGCTTTCGGCAGGCCGGCCACGATCTTTTCGACCGGCAGCGGCTCCAGGATCACGCCGGTGGAAAACGGCAGGATCTGCTGCGCGTCGCAACCCAGTTCCTTGGCCAGCGCAGCGCAGGTGGCGCGCGCATTCGCCATGCCCGCTTCGCCGGTACCTGCATTGGCGTTGCCGGTATTGACCATCAGGGCGCGGATCGGCTTGGCGCCGCCTTTCACGGCCGCCAGGTTTTCCTTGCAAATCTGTACAGGCGCGGCGCAGAAGCGGTTCAGCGTGAACACGCCGGACACGGCGGCGCCATCGGCCAGCTTCAGGACCAGCACGTCCTTGCGGCCCGGCTTCTTGATACCGGCTTCGGCAAAGCCAAGCTCGATACCGGCTACCGGCTTCAGGTCTGCGGCGACAGGGATAGGGGAATTGACGGCCATGGTTTTCTTCTCAATCTTGATGGGGAACGAAGCTGTTATTTTAAACGCACGCGCATTTCAGTGCGCGGTGCAATAAGACTAATTAAAGAACTCAAAAACCCCACAAATTCTAGAAGATGCTCTCTATTTGTGCAGTTTCCGATTCAACTCGGTGCATGTTTAGTTTATTCTGGGAAACTGCCATGACAAAATTGGCACGACTTTGGTGCACCGCACTATCAATAGAACAACATTCGAATCGGGATCACTTCATGAAGAAACAGTTACTCGCCGCCGCTGTGCTGGCTGCAACCGGCATGTTGGCCCAAGCCGGCACCCTGGGCGACGGCAACCTGAACATCAGCGGTTTCGGCACGCTCGGCGTCGCCCAGACCGACAAGGACGACGCGAAATTCGCGCGCTACAACCAGGCCGCAGGCACCGGCGATTCGCCGCGCATCGGCCTGGACAGCAACCTGGGCCTGCAGGCAACCTACACCTTCAGCGACAGCCTGTCGGGCACCGTGCAGGTGCTGACGCGCAAGAACACCAGCCAGCAGTTCACCACCGACCTGACCTGGGGCTTCCTGAAGTACAAGCTGAACGACGAGACCAATGTGCGCGTCGGCCGCGTGGTGCTGCCAGCCTTCCTGATCTCGGACTACCAGAACGTGGGCTACGCCAACACCATGATGCGCCCACCGATCGAGATGTACGGCCAGGCGCCGATCGAAAACGTGGACGGTGGCGACGTCAACTGGCAGCACGCCTTCGGCGACACCAACGTCACCGTGCAGGCCTTCGGCGGCGTAAGCCGTGGCAAGCTGTACATCCCGACCGGCGGCGGCTCCGTGGCCAAGCACCAGTCGCCGGTATTCGGCCTGGCCCTGACCGCCGAATACGGCCCGTTCACCGGCCGCCTGGCGCACGCCCGCGCCAAGATTGAAGTCAACAACCTGCAGCCGATGAACGCGTTGACCGACAGCCTGACTGCCACCCACGTGCCGATGCTGGTTCAACTGGCCGACGACCTGACCCTGAAGGGCGGCAAGCATATGAGCTTCACCGAAATCGGCATGACGATGGACTGGAAGAACATCGTTCTGCAAGCTGAATATGCCCAGCGCCGTGCGCAAGACCCGGTCTACATCCCGGAAACCAATTCGGGCTACCTGATGGCCGGCTACCGCTTCGGCAAAGTGCTGCCTTACTACGCCCACGCTTACTACAAGGGCGCCGGCTCCTCGGTGAACGTACCGACCGTGCCGGCCGGCCACCCGCTGGCGCCAACGCTGGCCAGCGTCCGCGGTCTGCTGGTATCGCCTGAGCAGAAAACCGACCTGATCGGCATGCGCTGGGACTTCGCCAAGTCGCTGGCCTTGAAGGTACAGATTGACCACGTCAAGCCAACGGTCAAGGGCGGCTCCCTGATCCTGCCATCCGGCGTGCCGAGCTATGATAAGAGCGTCAACGTCTATGCCGCCGGCATCGACTTCGTGTTCTAAGGAGATGGCCATGAAAAAAATCCTGACCGCCCTCCTCGCTTCCGTCCTGGCTGCGGCAGCCCTGCCCGCATCGGCCGAGATCGTTGTGATCGTCAACAAGGACAACCCGGCTTCGCGCATGTTC
Source organism: Massilia eburnea (assembly GCF_009720745.1). Classification (GTDB taxonomy): domain Bacteria; phylum Pseudomonadota; class Gammaproteobacteria; order Burkholderiales; family Burkholderiaceae_D; genus Rugamonas; species Rugamonas eburnea. The sequence continues at coordinate 107,423 of NZ_WNKX01000020.1, forward strand.
TCGGAACAGGCGAGCCAGTTCTTCCTCGGCAAATCGGCCATGTTCACCCCGGTGGACCAGGCCGAGGGCTCGAAGATCCGCGCCGACTTCTACCAGAAGGTCGCCGACAAGGACCCAGCCCAGGTGAAAGCCATCTGGTCCAAGCTGGTGTTCACCGGCAAGGCCACGCCGCCGAAGGAATACAAGTCGAACGCCGAGGTCAAAAAGGCCGTGGCGGAAGACCCTAAAGCCATCGGCTATATCGACAAATCGGCTGCCGACGACAGCGTCAAAGTCATCCTGACCCTGCCATAAGCCGCAAACCTTTACTGCGCCTGCTACGCGCCAACGCCGCCCCGCAACAGCCGGGCGGCGTTTTTTTTAAATTTCGGCAACTTCCACAAATGAAGCGATACAATGGCGTGATATTTAAACAATAAAATGTCCTGGGGAGTTGCATTTGAAGCTTTCGCTGCGCGCGAAATTTCTGCTGCTGAGCGCGTTCGTTCTGTCGGTGGTGGTGGCGCTGTTAATCGGCAATAGCCTGCGGCTGATGAGCAATGCCGTCAGCCGCAATGCCGACCGGGTGGCCCATGAATACGCCGTCAACCTCAACCTGACCCTGACGCCGTACGCCAGCAGCGGCCGGCTTGGCGAACTGCGCAGCTATTGGTCGGAAATGCTGTCCGACCCGCGCGACAGCTTCCTGCGCTATATCGTGATTCTCGACGCCTCCGGCGAGACCGTGCTGGAAGCTGGCGAACGCCCGACTTTCATGCCCGAGTCATTGCGCCAAGCGCAACTGGGCGGCGTTCGCACAGCGGTGGAGGGCAAGCTGCTGCACGCGCAAGCGCCCCTGCTGCTGAAGGATAACCAGGTGGGCACGCTGCATTTTGGCCTGTCCACCGTCGACCTGGTGGCAGCGCGCGACGACGTGCTGCGCCAGGGCGGCATGATCGCCGCGCTCGGCTTCGCCTTGGCCCTGCTGCTGTTTATCGCCATGACGCGCGGCATTGGCCAGCGCCTCAGCGCCCTGGCGAACCATTCGGAAAAACTGGCGCAAGGAGAATTCAGCCAACTGCCCGAACAAGGCGGCGATGAGCTGCAAGTGGTCACCCACTCGCTGAACCTGATGAGTGTCGCACTACGTGAACGTATCGCCCAGTTGGAGGAGTCGCAGCGCCGCTTGGGCGAATCGGAAGAACGCTTCCGCACACTGTTCGACATGACCCCCCTTCCGCTGTCGGTCTCCGACCAGGATGGACGCATCATCGGCGCCAACCAGGCCCTGGCGCGCATCTTCGGCATTCCGCTGCACGAGCTCATTGGCAAGCGCTCGGATGAAGTGCAATTCTGGGCCTCCCCAAACGAGCGCCAGCGCATCTGGAACAAGATCCGCCTGCATGGCGTGGTACAGGGCGAAATGGCGGAAGTGATGTTGCCGGGCGAGCGTCCAGGCCAGGTAGCGATCTGGTCATCCTCCCTGCAGCTTGACGGCCGCCACGCCATCATCTGGGCCCTGCTCGACCTGACGCAGGAGATGAACGCCAAGCAGCAGTTACGCGAATTGAACGATGCGCTCGAAACGCGCGTGCGAGAACGGTCGGCCGCGCTGGAGCAGGCCAACCAAGATTTGTCGAATGCACTGGAAACCTTGCAGCGCACGCAGCACGACCTGATTGCCTCTGAAAAAATGGCCTCCCTCGGCTCACTGGTGGCCGGCATCGCACACGAGCTGAATACGCCGATCGGCAACAGCCTGCTGGCCTCGACCGCGCTGGACGACCGGGTAAAGGAGTTCAAGCAGACCCTGGCCGACGGCGCGATCCGCCGCTCCACCCTGAATAACCACCTGGAAGAAGTGCAGCTGGCCTGTGGCCTGATTTCCAGCTCTCTGGAAAAGGCCGCGGCCCTGATCGCGTCGTTCAAGCAGATTGCGGTCGACCAGACCAACGACCAGCGCCGCCACTTCCGCCTGCAAACCGTGGCGCTCGATACCGCCGCGACCTACACGCCGCGCCTGCGCCGCAGTGCGATCCAGATGGAAGTCGACGTGCCGCCGGAACTGGAGCTGGACTCCTACCCGGGCAGCTTTTACCAAGTGCTGAATAACCTGATCAACAACGCCTTGATGCATGCTTTTGAAGGCCGTAACTGCGGGCACGTGAGCTTGTCGGCCCGCGCCATTGAGGACGATCAGATCGAAATTATCTTCCGCGACGACGGCGCTGGCATGGCGGAAGAAGTCCTGCGCCACGTCTTCGATCCATTCTTCACCACCAAGATGGGCAATGGCGGCACAGGCCTGGGCATGAACATCGTCTATAACATCGTCACCGGCGTGATGGGCGGGCGTATCACGATTGATTCCGCGCCAGGTCAAGGCACCACGGTCCGCCTTGTCATCCCTTGCAGTTCGCCACAGCGCGATTAACTGGATTGACAGAGTTGCCTTGGGCCGGCAAGGACCTCATCGCAAGGAGTTTTCCAACACTCCTGAGGTAGACCGGAGCCACGCAGACAATGCAAGGCATCAGCAGGCAGCCGATATGCCCTCCGAAAATATAGCATGGTCAACCGAATAAAAACGGCCCGGGCGCTTGCGCGGCCGGGCCGTTGGGTGGGGCGTTAAGGCTTATGCCAGCTTGCCGTGGCAAGCCTTGAATTTCTTGCCGCTGCCACACGGGCATGGGTCGTTGCGGCCGACCTTGAAGCCTGCGTCCAATGCTGCCTGCAGGTCTTCCGACGGGATGGCGGCTGGGGCCAGCAGTTCTTCTGGAGCGGCGTTCGGGTTGAAGTCCGCGTGCTGGTAGTGGACGTTTTCCAGGTGCGACTGGTTCATGGCCGCTTCCGCTGCCTCGACTTCTTCGCGCGACTGGATGCGGACCATCATCACCATGCGGATCACGTCGTTCTTGATCATGTCCAGCATGGTGCCGAACAGTTCAAACGCTTCGCGCTTGTATTCCTGCTTGGGATTCTTCTGCGCATAGCCGCGCAGGTGGATACCCTGGCGCAGGTGGTCCAGCGCTGCCAGGTGCTCGCGCCAGTGGGTGTCCACCGACTGCAGCATGACGTTGCGCTCGAAGCCGGCGAAGGCTTCCTTGGAAACGATATCGACCTTGGCCTGGTATACGGCATCGGCTGCCGCCACCACGCGCTCGACGATGTCTTCGTCGGTGATATTGTTTTCCTTCTCCATCATCTCGGTCAGCGGAATCTCGATCATCCACTCTGCGGCCAGCGTCTTCTGCAGGGCCGGGATGTCCCACTGCTCTTCCACCGATTCTTCCGGCACGAACTGGCGCACCACGTCGGTGAACACGCCGTGGCGCAGGCTCATGATGGTGTCGGAGATCTCGGTCGCTTCCAGCAGCTCGTTGCGCTGCGAGTAGATCACCTTGCGCTGGTCGTTGGCGACGTCGTCGTATTCCAGCAGCTGCTTACGGATATCGAAGTTGCGTGCTTCGACCTTGCGCTGCGCGGATTCGATGGAACGGGACACGATCCCCGCCTCGATCGGCTCGCCTTCCGGCATCTTCAGGCGGTCCATGATGGCGCGCACGCGGTCGCCGGCGAAGATGCGCAGGAGCGGGTCGTCCAGCGACAGGTAGAAGCGCGAGGAGCCCGGGTCGCCCTGGCGGCCGGAACGGCCACGCAGCTGGTTGTCGACGCGGCGGGATTCGTGGCGCTCGGTACCGACGATGTGCAGGCCGCCGGCTGCAACCACCTGGTTGTGCAAGGCCTGCCAGTTGTCGCGCAGCGATTGCGCTTGCGCGGCCTTGTCTGCGTCGCTCAGCTCAGGATTCTCTTCGATGAACTTGATCTGGCTTTCCACGTTACCGCCCAACACGATGTCGGTACCGCGGCCTGCCATATTGGTGGCGATGGTGATCGCTTTCGGCGAACCCGCCTGGGCGATGATCATCGCCTCACGGGCGTGCTGTTTTGCGTTCAGCACGTTATGCGGCAGCTTGGCCTTGTCCAGGATGCCGGACAGCAGTTCGGAGTTTTCGATCGAGGTGGTACCCACCAGCACCGGCTGGCCGCGCTCGTAGCAGTCGCGGATGTCGAGCATCATCGCGTTGTACTTTTCGGCGTTGGACTTGTACACCTGGTCCTGGCGGTCCTTGCGCTGCGAAGGACGGTTCGGCGGGATCACCACGGTTTCCAGGCCGTAGATTTCCTGGAATTCGTAAGCTTCGGTGTCGGCGGTACCGGTCATGCCGGCCAGCTTGCCGTACATGCGGAAGTAGTTCTGGAAGGTGATCGAGGCCAGGGTCTGGTTCTCGTTCTGGATCTTCACGCCTTCCTTGGCTTCGACTGCCTGGTGCAGGCCGTCGGACCAGCGGCGGCCCGTCATCAGGCGGCCGGTGAATTCGTCGACGATCACCACTTCATTGTTCTGCACCACGTAGTGCTGGTCCTTGAAGTACAGGGCATGCGCGCGCAGTGCTGCGTACAGGTGGTGCACCAGGGTGATGTTGGCGGAGTCGTACAGGGATGCGCCTTCCGGCAGCAGGCCCATCTTGGTCAGGATGGCTTCGGCCTTCTCGTGGCCGGCTTCGGTCAGCAGCACCTGGTGCGCTTTTTCATCCTTGGTGTAGTCGCCTGGGACTTCGATCTTGCCCTTGCCATCCGGGGTTTCTTCGCCGATCTGCAGGGTCAGCTGAGGCGGCACCAGGTTGATCTTGTGGTACAGGTCGGTATGGTTCTCGGCCTGGCCGGAAATGATCAGCGGCGTACGCGCTTCGTCGATCAGGATCGAGTCCACTTCATCGACAATGCCGAAATTCAGGCCGCGCTGCACGCGGTCGGCCGCTTCGAACACCATATTGTCGCGCAGGTAGTCGAAGCCGAATTCGTTGTTGGTACCGTAGGTGATGTCGGAGCCGTAGGCGACCTGTTTCTGGTCGTGCGGCATCTGCGACAGGTTCACGCCGCAGGACAGGCCCAGCCAGCGGTACAGCTTGCCCATGGTCTCAGCGTCGCGCTGGGCCAGGTAATCGTTGACGGTCACGATGTGCACGCCCTTGCCGGACAGCGCATTGAGATAGGCCGGCAGGGTGGCGGTCAGGGTTTTGCCCTCGCCGGTGCCCATTTCGGCGATCTTGCCGTAGTGCAATACCATGCCGCCGATCAGCTGTACGTCGAAGTGGCGCATCTTGAATACGCGCTTGGATGCTTCGCGGCAGACGGCGAAGGCTTCCGGCAGCAGGTCGTCCAGCGATTCGCCATTGGCAACGCGTTCCTTGAAGGCCGGCGTTTTCGCTTGCAGCTCGGCATCCGACAGCTTTTCAAACTCCGGCTCCAGGGCGTTGATCGCCTTTACCGTTTTTTGGTATTGCTTAAGCAGACGCTGGTTGCGGCTGCCGAAAATCTGGGTCAGTAAGGACATTTCTTAAATTCTTCCTCGGGTCCGCCAATGGCAAAAGTGCGTGATTTTATCATGCGTTCCGGGCAAGGTTGGGATCTTGGCCTATATAACAATAGGCTAGCGTTGAAAAATTCACCGGCTGGGTCCGCCACGGTAAAATGATGGGATGCGCTTTTCATTCACCGACCGCAAGCACGCCCCGCAGGAAGCCACGGATTTCCTGCGCGGAAACGCACGCCTGGCCGCTTTGCTGCCGGCCGTGCAGCGCATGGTAAATTTACAACGCGACTGTGCGGAAGTGCTGCCTTCGGCCTTCAAAAGCTGCGAAATCTTCGCTTTCGACGGCGGCGAACTGACCTTGGCCATCCCCAACCCCGCGGTGGGGGCAAAACTCAAGCAGCAGGTGCCAAAATTGCAGCAGGCACTGAACGAAAAAGGGTGGCAGATTAACAACATCCGTTTCCGCGTACAGATGCCAAAAGGGATTGCCCACGTCGGCCCCAGCGGCGAAGGCCTGAAACTGCCGGAAGCAGCCGTCGATTCCTTCGACGAGCTAAGCCAGAAGCTGGAGCCGACTGCCGCCAACGAGCCGCTAATCGAAGCGATGCGGCGCCTTGTCGCTCGCCGCCGCGTCAAGGATGCAAAATAAAAGTCGGGGTCAGCTCTGGCAATCGGACATTTTGCTGCGCAAAATGTCCGATTGCCAGAGCTGACCC
>NZ_WNKX01000021.1 GCF_009720745.1 Massilia eburnea
GCCATTGCCGGCAGTAGCGCTGCCGTTCACAGCCACCCCGCCTGCAGCGCCGGTTGCCCCAGCACCGCCATTGGCCGTTCCGCCGCTGCCGCCGCTGCCGCTGGCGCTACCGCCGGTCGCGCCGCCGCCCACGCCAACGCCGGCCGCGCCGCCGTTGGCATTGCCGGCATTGGTGGCCACGTTGCCGATATTGGTGATGGTGTTGTTGGTGACGGTGCCGGTCAGGTTGCTGACCGCTGTCGCCGTCGAGGTGTTGAAGGCATTGCTCATTGACGATGTCGACGTGGCGCCGTTATTTGCGGCCGCAGCGCCAATGGCTGCGGCGTCGGCTGCCCCGCTGCTGTTGTTGTTGGCATTGGCCTGGCTGCTGTCCTGGGTCGAAGTGGAGCCATCGTTGGACTGGGCGCCCGGCCCGGATTGCGTCACGTTCGGTGGCGTTGTCGTTTGCGCGAATGCACTACCCATCGCCAAAGCGATGGCTGCTGCAATCAAAGTTCTCTTCATCTCGTCCTCGCTCATGTCGTGTTTTCAAGTGCCCGCAACACTGGGGCCAGAAGCCATATCGCAAGCTTGATGCCACCCTCCCTAAACCCTTGATATTCCTGGCTTTTGATGTGGTATTGCAGCATTCGACGGGCCCCGGCAGAGGTCAGACTGTCACGCCGTTGTGACATGCATGCGTCAATGCGGGCCAAGCCACAGAGGGAAGTTCAGGAGGCAGCGCATGTCACAACTTTGTGACGCGGCCGTTCGCCTGCTCAGTCGTTGCCGCGGCGCGATGGGCGCTGGATGCCGTGCTTGGCCATCAGGCGGTAAAGGGTCATGCGGGACACGCCAAGCTCGCGCGCCACCGCAGTAATGCTGTGTCCGGCGTCAATCCGGCCTTGCAGCGCCATCCTTTCGGCGCCGGCGCGCGCGCTGTCAAGGTCTTCGGCGCCGGGCGCACCGTCGAGTCCGTCGAGTTCCAGGTCATGCGGCTGGATCAGCGCGCCATCGGCCATCACGGCTGCGCGCCGCACGCGGTTCAACAGTTCGCGCACATTGCCTGGCCAGTCATGCGCGCGCAGCGCACGCAGCGCGCTGCTGCTGAAGCCGCGCACCCGCCGCGCGCGTTCGGTGGCAAAGCTGTGGAACACTTCTTCCGCCAGCGGCACCACATCGTCGCGCCGTTCGCGCAAGGCCGGCACCTGCAGGGTCAACACGTTGAGGCGGTAAAACAAGTCTTCCCGGAAATGGCCGCGTTCGACGGCGTCGCCCAGCTTCACGTGCGACGCGGCAATCACCCGTGCATCGACCGGTACGCTGCGCGTGGCGCCCACGCGGTAGATGGTCTTCTCCTGCAGGAAACGCAGCAGGTTGGCTTGCAGTTCGAGCGGCAAGTCGCCGATCTCGTCAAGGAAAATGGAGCCGCCGCTGGCCGACTCAACAAGCCCGACCTTGCCGACACCGGCGCCGGTAAAGGCCCCTTTCTCATAACCGAACAGCATGGACTGCACCAGCGAAGCGGGAATCGCACCGCAGTTGATGGGCACGAAGGGGCCATCGCTGCGGCCCGAATGCTCGTGTATCGCGCGCGCCACAAGTTCCTTGCCGGTACCGCTTTCCCCCCAGATGAGCACCGGCGCATCGGCGCCTGCGACTTTCAGTATCTGCTGGCGCAGCAAGGCAATGGCAGGACTGTGGCCCGTCAGGCGCATCGACTGGTTGACCTCCGCCGCATGGGGTGAGGCCGACAGTGCAGCCAGCCCAAGCGCATGGCCGAGCGTATGGCCGAGCCGCGCCGCATCGAGCGGCCAGGTGTGGAAATCCACGCAGTGGTCGTGCACCAGTTGGCGGAACGGCGCCTGCTCCAGCGCCTGCGGACGGAATACCGCCACCCAGCGTGGACGGCTGTGGCGGCGCAGGAAATGGTCCAGTTCGTCGAGCGGACCGCTCCAGCCGTCCAGCACCAGCAGGCCGACCGGGTAGTGCTGCTCGCGCAGGGCCGCTCCCGCCTCGGCCAGACCGGCCACCAGGCAGACATCGAAGCTCTGGACGGCGGCAAGCAAATCTGCCGGCAATCCTGCTGTTGTAGCAGCGACGCACAAGACTTGTCTTGTCATAATTTCACCTTGCTGCCCCATTGAGCGGCGCGATAGAATACCGCCGCATAATTTTTCAGCACCAAAAGTCAAAAACTCAACGGTGCCAATAAAACAATGGGTGAGGAATGGATCAATATAAGCTAGAGGCGGGCAATCTGCCAACACTGAAGCAGCGCCTTGCCCTGCGCACGCTGCACGCCTTTGGCTGGCAAATGAAGTTCAAGCCTTTACCCGAACCACGAGGCATTGCCGTGGTGTATCCGCATACCTCCAACTGGGATTTTGTGGTCGGCGTGCTGTGCAAATGGGCGATCGACCTGCCCTTCCGCTGGCTGGCCAAGGACAGCCTGTTCAAGATCCCGCTACTGGGCCGCTGGTTCTATTACCTGGGCGGTGCGCCGGTCGACCGCAGCGCGCCGCAGGGCCTGATCCAGGCCCAGGCCGACGCCATGATGAAGGAAGACTGGTACTGGGTCGGCATCACGCCGGAAGGCACGCGCGGCTACAAGCCTTACTGGAAGAGCGGCTTTTACCAACTGGCGCTGGCCGCCAAGGTGCCGCTGGTGCTGGTGTATCTCGATTACCCGAACAAGACGCTGGGCATGACCGAGCATGTCTGGCTCACCGGCGACGAGGAAAAGGATATGGCGGCCATCCGCGCCGGTTTCGACGGCCACCTCGGAAAGCATCCCGAGCTGATGGCGCCTATCGTCTTGCGCCAGCGCTGAAGCCAGCTACCTCCGCATCGCCTTCAAGGCGCACCAGCGCGATGGTGTGCGCCTTGCCTGGTTCGAAACGCAGCGCCGTTCCCGGCGCGATATCGAGCCGCATGCCATAAGCTTTCCAGCGCTCGAACTGCAGCGCCGAATCAACTTCAAAAAAATGAAAATGGGAGCCGACCTGGATAGGACGGTCCCCCTGGTTTGTTACGGTAAGCGTGGTGCGATCGGTCATATGCATCAAATTGCAAAATGCGTGCCTGCGAAAACCACGTGTTTACGTGCTGATCGCCGCACCAAAGCGGCCCACCCGCACCAGGCTGGTGCAGCGCATCAGCAGATAATACAGCTGTAATGCGCGGGCCGGACTAGCTTGCTGCTCGAAGTTGCGGATGGCATCGCATATCAGGTCGATCCCCGCCGATTGCAAGGCCTGTCGCAAGCCCGCAAGTTCTGCGCGCTGCGCAGGATCCGGCGGCAGGCGGCCGCTCATTGCAATGCGCTCCAACACAGCGCTGGCCTGTTCAAGCAGGCGTTCCATTGCGCTGGGAGCGGCCAGGGCCGGCGCGGCGCTGCGGCCTTCCACCATGCCGGCCAGGGCGCGCATGAAGCGGCCCATATTCCCCAGGCGATGTTCGTGGGCGAAGTCCAGCGAGACCACGCGCAGCTTGCCGTTCTCCACCACCGTCAACGCGACGGGTTCCAGCGCCGGCGCCGCTTCGCCGCGCGGAATGCGGGCCAGGACCAATGGTATGGGCAAAGCTTTTTCCGCCAGCTTTTCCAGGTTGCCGATGCGCTGCTCGCAGGCCTGTTCGGCGGGGATGCGCAGCACCAGGCCCCGGCCTTGGCTGTCGTTGACGCGCCATTCGAATTGCTGGCGCACTTCATTCAGCACCGGCTGCGCATAGCTCCCGGGCCGCAGCAGCACGCAGTCCGGCGCACCGCCGGCCAGGCCGCCGCTATCGCGCAAGACCGCTTGCAACTCCTGCCAGTCGCCGAGGCCTGGTGCAGCCGCCTCCAGCTGCGCAGGATTCCAGAGCGGAGCGGTGCTGGCCTGTGCGCCCGCGCCTGCAATGCGGCCGTCGTCGGCAACACGCGCCCCTTCCAGGCGCAGCATGTGCTGGCAAATGCGGCCGGGACTCCCGGCGCCGGCCCACACGCTGCCCGCGTCCCAGATCGTATGCCGGTGGAAGGTTGGGTCGCTGCCGTCCGGCCGGGCCAGCACGCCCTGCACGATGGCGCGTGCGTCCGGGTCCCACAAGCTGAGGGTCATGCCGCGCGCCCCGCCGCGCGTCGTCCACCAGTAGCCGCCCAGTGGCAGCAACGCAGGCAGCGTGCTGCCTTCGAAGTCGCGCCGGACTTTCCCGCGCAAGCCCTGAAGCCGCACGGCGTCGGCCTGCTCCAGCGCGACGCATAACGCCTCGATGCGCGCCATGTGCGACAGTGCCTGGCGCTCGTCGGCGTGGTAGCTGCGCTCGGCCAGCAGGTCGATGGTGCCGCCCAGTTCGCGCAGCATGGCGGCAAGGCGCGGCATGTCTTCAGCGCGTGCCGACATGTTCAGGGCGCGCAGCTGCGGCGGCACCAGGGCACTGACGTGGGACAGGCCGTTGCGCAGGATGTCGTGCAACAGCGCGCGCAGTTGGGCGATGAAGGCGCGTTCGCTGGCACTCAGGGCACCGGCGCCAGGTTCCAGCGCATCCCCGGCGCCGCCCTCGCCCGCTGCCAGCCCGCCTGGTTCGCCGGGTGCAGCGCCTGCCGCTGCGGCCTGGAGCGGCACGCCCTGCTCGCGGCGCACCGCCAGCAAGGCCGCCAGGTGCAGCGCGCGTTTGCTGCCGGGCGCCGCTTCCGACAGCATGCCATCGTAGCCCAAGCCCGCGACATAGATGGCGCGCTGCTGCAGCCCCGGCAGCACGATGGTGGCGCTGCCGCCTTCCACGCTGACTTCAGGAGCGCCGCAAGTCGCCAGCCAGGCCAGCGCTTGGGTGCGCCCTGCCTTGCCGGCCGCCTTGAGCAGCGCGGCCTCCGGCAGCGCACAGATTTCCGCGACGACGTCGACTGCCGGCGCCGCGTCTTCCCCGGCCGGCTGGGCGCGCAGCCAGAGCGCGGCTGCAAGGATATGCTTGCACATGCCCGGCGCCGGACAGTCGCAGCGCGCCTGGCGCGGACCGGCAGACGTCAGTTGCACCTGCTGGCCGTCCGCCAATACCGTGGCGCCGTCCTTGGCCGCATGGAGGACTGCGTCCAGGCCGGCGCCTTGCGGCCAGCCGACCTTGCCCGCTTCCACATCCTTGGCCGCGCGGCGCAGCAGGCCGGCGTTGGCCAGCGCCTCCAGCGCGGCATCGTCGATATTGCGGTAAACCGCGTACCAGGAAGCGCTCACGCCATCACCTCGCCCAGCCATTCCGCAAAATGCAGGGGCGTCAGCGCCGCCACCTCCATGCCGGCAGCGGCCAGCTTCTGCGCCATCTGCACGTCGTAGATCGGCTGCGCCTCCGCATCCAGCGCGGCCAGGCCAAGCAGGCGCACGCGCGACTCGGCCAGGCGGCGCACGGCCGCCAGCAGGGCCTGCGGCGGCGCGCCTTCGCACATATCGCTGACCAGGGCCACCACGGTGCGCTGCGGCTGGCGCACCAGCTTTTCGCAGCGTTCCAGCGCCAGGCCGATATTGGTGCCGCCGCCCAGCTGGACGGTCATCAGCACTTCCACCGGGTCGGACGCAATGTGGCTCAGGTCGACGACGGTGGTGTCGAACACCAGCAAGCGCACGTTCACGCCCGGCAGGCCGGCCAGAATCGAAGCGACCACCGCGCTGTACATCACCGAGTCGCTCATCGAGCCGCTCTGGTCGACGCACAGGATCACGTCCCACGGCAGGCTGCGCTTGATGCGGCCGTTGAACAGCGGGCGCTCGATCACCAGCCGCTGGCGCTCGGGGTCGTAATGGCGCAGGTTGGCGCGCACCGTGGCGCGCCAGTCGAAGTTCTGCGCCGACGGCAATTGCGAACGGCGGAAACGGTTGCGGCGCCCGGTCAGCGCGTTGACGAAATCCTGCCGCAGCTTCTGCACGATCTCCTCGACCGAGCGGCGAATCACCTTGCGCACGGCTGCCAGCACGTCGGCGCGCAGCTTGCCGCGCATCGACAACAGGGAGCGCGCCAGCGCCTGGCTCGGCTCCAGCGACTCGATCACCTTGGCGTCGTTCAGGACTTCGCGGATCTGGTAGCGGTCGACTGCATCGGCCTGCAAGCGCTCGTAGACATCGCGCGGGAACAGCTTGCGCGTGGTCTCAAGCCAGTCCACGGCGCGCAACTGGCTCGGATCCAGGGTGCCGCTGCCGCCGCGCTGCACCAGGCCCTTGCGCTCGTATTCGCGGCCATACAGGTAGTCCAGCGCCTGGTCGATGCGCCCGTCCTGCCGGCCCAGCGCCTGCGGCATGGACTCGCTGGCGTAACGCCCCAGCACCAGGCGCCAGCGGCGCAGTTTGTCAGTGCTCATGCGGGCTCCTTCCCGGCCAGCCAGCTGTGCAGCCCATCGCGCTCCAGCCCTTCGCGCAGCAAGGATTGCAGCTCGGCGCCGGCCAGCATATCGGCTTCGGACAGCACGGCGCTGGCGGTCTGCAGCTCTCCCGGCTCCACACCCAGGCCTTGCGCCAGAAGGCGCGCCACGTCGCTGGTTTCGGCCGGTTTCAGGGCGCTGAAGGCGCGCCGCAACTCCGGCAGGCAGCGCATGAAGTCGCGCTCGTCCCAGCCATCCAGCACCTGGTCCAGTGCCTGCAACAAGGCGGGCTGCGTAACCAGCAGCTCCGGCGCCGCGGCCATCAGGCCGGAGAGGAAGCGCACTGCGTCGACCGGCTGGGCGCCGGGACCGAAGCGCCGGGCGGCGGCCTGGGCAAGCTGCTGCTGGTCCCACGCAGCATCCAGGTAAAGGATGGCGGCGGCGGCGCCGGCGATGCCGGGAGCGCAGCCCTTGCGTGCCGCCATGCCGCCCAGCAAGCCGTGCAACTGCTGCAAAGGCTCGCCGCCGGCGTCTTCGCGGCTGTATTCGCTGCGGCCGAATTCACGCAGGGCCAGGACCGCATCGACCAGCGCAGCCTCCTCTTCCTCCTTGCAGCCGGCCAGCGCCGGCAGCAGGAACAAGGCCGCCGGCCAGCAAGACTGCATCAGACGGGCCAGGCCCGGCTGCCCCTGCATGCCAAGCGGTTCGCGCGCTCGCCACAAGGTTTGCAGCTGGCGCGCGCACTGCACCACCGACACGAAGGAGGCATCGGCTTGCAGATGGCGCGAAAGCAGGTCGAGCAAGGCCGGCAAGCGCTCGTGCAGCCCTACGGCTGCCGCCTGCACCAGCAGACCCACCGCACGGCCGGCCGATTGCGCCTGGCCCGCCGCCCCCAGCGCGGTTTCCTGTTCGCGCAGGCGGCGCAAGGCCACCTCCTGCAACGTGGATCCTTGCGGCGCCAGCTCCACCAGGCGCGCCTCCACCAGCGGTGTCCAGGCCACCTCCCATTCTTCGACCATCAGGTCCAGGCGGGTGCCGGCCAGGTAGTCCGGACCCGATACCTGGCGCCCCAAGCCGCAATCGAGGTAGCGCATCAGGTGCAGGAAGCGGCTGCGCAGGCGGTGGGCGGGCTTGCGGTAAATTTCCAGCCGGCTGTTGCGCGGCTGCGCATCATCGAGCCGGATGCGGCACTGGCGCGCCAGGCGGCGGCCATCTTCCAGCAAGGGCGGCGCACCGGCGCTGGCGGGCACCTGGCCCAGGCGCGAACCACCGAGATAGCGGCGCAGGATGTCCGGCAGCCCGTGCGCGGATTCGCCCAGGGCGCCCTTGATGAAACAGGACTGCATCGCATCCATCAGGTCATGCCGTCCCGGGCCGGGGTGGCCGCGCAAGCCGGCAAGGCGCATCGCCTGCAGCGCCGCCGCCTGCACGTCGGCAGTGCCGATGCGCTCCACCAGCCCCAGGCCGCTGTATTGCTGCGCAATGCCGCCCAGGCAATCGAGCGTGACGCTGCGCTGCGGCTCCTGGTCGCCCGCTTGCAGTGCCTCCCAGATACGCTGGTAATAGGCCGGCGCCGGCATGCCGGCGCCATAGCCGTTCAGCGCATCGAGCTGGTCGAAGCTATAGCGGATCAGCCAATCCTGCGCTGCCGCGCTGCCCGGCGCACTGCCGCCGCCGCTGGCGCACAGGTCCAGCAAGGCTGGCGTATGGAAGCCGCCGGTCAGCACGACGATGTTGCCTTGCGCTTGCGTGCGCCAGTGGCGCACGTGCGCCGCCATGTGGCGCTCGCGCGGCAGGCTGCCGTCTCCTTCCAGCACCTCGGCCTCGTAATCGACGCGCGTTTCGGCGCAATAGTGGTAGATGTCGCGGAACAGGCTGCGCCAATCGGCCAGCGCGGCTGGCGGACGCAATTCAAACAGGTGGTCCCACAGTTCATTGTGGTCGCGGCAGCCGACGCGCGCCGCCAGTTCATCGATATGCCGGCTGTGCTGGAAATAGCGCTCGGCCATCAGGCTGTGGTCTTCGTCTTCGCCCCGCCCGCGCAGCTGCGCCTTGTCCGCCCAGGGCAAGTCGATGAAAGCCAGCTGCGCGCCAAGTTCCTGGCCGGTGCGCAGGCCCACCCATTCAGGGCTGTAGTCGCAGAACGGGAAAAAAGCGCTGGCCGGGCTCTCGCCGCCGGCATCGGCCTGGCACAGGACCGCCAGCGGCGGCTGGCACGCGGGGTCCAGCAGCAATGGCAGCAGCGGATTGAAACTGTCCGGCCCTTCCACCAGCACGGCGCACGGACGCAGCTCGTGCAGCATGGCGCGCACCGCCCAGGCGCAGGCCGGGGAATGGTGGCGCAGCGGCGCAAAGTAGATGCCCTGCGCCTGCAGGCTGTCCAGGGACGGGTAAGCTACTGCCACAGTTGTTTGGCCGCGTCGTGGAAGGTCTTCCACAAGTCGTCGCGGCGGGCACGCTCGCGCATGACGGTATCCACGTAATGGCGCATGCGGCGCGCATCGTCCGCGTTATCCTTCAGCACCACGCCCTGCAGCTGGTTGGCCAGCTCGCGCGGCGTCAGGCGGCCCTGGCCGAAATGCAGGGCTTCCAGCGCCGCGGCATAGCTCAAGTTGACCGCTTCCGCGGTGGACAGCACGGCGTCGGGCGATTTGATGGCCGTGCCTTCGGCGGTCTGCCCATTGCGCAGCTCCTGGAACGTCGTCACCAGCAGCGCCACCACGTCGCGCTCGACCTGCACCTCGGCGCACACGGCGCCCAGTTCGCGTTCCAGCTGCTGCATCACCAGTTCGGTCTCGAAACGATGGTCGCGGATCGGGCGCACCGTTTCGAAATTGAAGCGCCGCTTCAGCGCCGAACTCATTTCGTGCACGCCGCGGTCGCGCAGGTTGGCCGTGGCGATGATGTTGAAGCCGCGCCGAGCGTGAAGCCGGGAGTCGCGGCCCAGTTCAGGCACCATGACCTGCTTCTCCGACATCAGCGAGATCAGCACGTCCTGGATTTCGGGCGGGCAGCGCGTGATTTCCTCGAAACGCAGCAGCCGTCCGGATTCCATCGCGTGGTACATCGGCGACGGCACCATGGCGCGCGGGGTCGGCCCCTCGGCCAGCAGCAAGGCGTAATTCCAGGAATACTTGATATGGTCTTCCGTGGTGCCGGCCGTCCCCTGGATGGTCAAGCCCGAGTCACCGCTGATGGCGGCCGCCAGCAGTTCGGACAACAGCGATTTGGCGGTACCCGGTTCCCCCACCAGCATCAGGCCCTGGTGGCCCATCAGGGTCACGATGGCGCGGTCGACCAGCGGGTCGTCGCCATAGAACTTGCGGCTGATGCCGCGCTCCTTGTCACCCAGGATAAAGCTGCGCACGGCGCGCGGCGAGAGCAGCCAGCCTTCCGGCCGCTTTGCCTTGTCGTCGGCGCGCAGGCGCTCCAGTTCGTCCTTGTAGCGCTGTTCCGCGCTGGCACGCACGACGGCGTGCGATCCACCCATAATGTCTACCACGGTACTTTCTTCTCCCAGTCGGGGTCAAAGCCAACACATTGCTTCGCTACCGCATGGTAATCGGCATAACACTCGGCCAGCAAGACCGGCGGCACTTTGTCCAGCCCAACCTCGTTCTGGGCGTAGCGTCCCCCCGACATGGACTCGAAAGTAAGCCGCTTGAGGGCTGCGGCGACGTTTTCTTCCGGCAGCGTATTACCGCTAAATTCCATCACGGTGCGGATCCGCGCCGGTCCGAATTCCTTGAAATAGCTGCAGAAGAAGCCACCGTCTTCGGCTGCGCTGCGCTGGTAGCCTACTTTGGTAAAGGCGCCGCGCAGCGTGAAGGTGTCGCTCATCCAGCCCTTGCGGTCCTCCACCGCCTTGCCCTCCAGGCTGTCCGGCGGCAGCGGGCGCGCCATCTGGCCAAACAGGACCGGCACCTTGTAGTCCTTCAAGTGGGCCTGCCACTGGCCGGCCAATGCCGCATCCACCAGCGCGCTATGCGCCAGTTGCAGCTGGCTGCCTTCGTCAAGCTCGACCTCGTTGTCGTCGGCGTCAATCAGGCTGCCGTCCTCCGTCGGGCGGAAAACGTGCAGCAGCTTGCCGTCGGCGTCCGTCTCCATCCACACCAGGCGCTGGACCAGGCGGCCCATGACCGGGTGGGCGTGCAGGAATTCGCGCCACTCCGGCACGCTCCAGCGGCGGCCTGCGCACATGGCGTCGTACAGGCGGGCCTGCTGCATGGCGACGATCTGCTTCAGCTCTTTTTTGCACGACGAGAATTGCGACTTCGCTTCCTTGCCTGCGTCTTCCGGTTCGCCCTGGCGCGGATCCGGCAATGCTTTCAGCACCTTGCCCTCCTCGTTGCTGAGGCGCGGCTTGAGGTCTTCGTCCAGCGTGACAAAGAAGCGGCGCTCGCCGATCGTGAGTTCCAGCGTGCCGCCATCATCCAGCCCGGCGGTCGGCACGGTGCGGTCCGACAGCTGGTCCTCGCTCCAGCCATTGCGTTCGGCCACGCGCAGCACCAGCAGTCGCGCCTTTTCCTGCACGCTGGCGGTACGGTAGCGGCGCGCGATGCCCAGCAGGAACTGGATCACCTGCGGGTCGTCGTTGACGGAGCCGCCCTCGATCATGGCCTCGATCTGCGAACGGCGGATGTAATGGTTCTTCATGAACGGCTGGACAATGGACACGAACTCCTGTCCCTGCATGGCCGCCGTCAGCGCCAGGGCGCCCTTTTCGCCGATGGCGCTGCCAAGGTACTCGCCCATTTTTTCCTGTTTGGCGCGCTCGAACACCTGCTCCATCGACAGCGCCGCCAGCGTGGCGTAGTAATCCGGCCAGCGTTTGGCGCCATCCTGGTATTCCTTGTAGCGCGCCGCCGCCACCTGGTTGGCGAAGGCGATACCCTCTTCCAGCGATGGGCCGCGCGTATCCTGCGCAATGAACATGCGCAGCACAGTGCCGCCCAGCGCAGCGGCGCTGGCAGGCGCCAGCTGCTGCAGGTACAGCTGCAGCAGCGCATTCGCAGCGGGTTCCTTGAGTTTGCAGGCCAGCACCACCCACCATTGGACGATGGCGGGATCGACAGTGCCGCCCTTGCGCCACGCGCATTGCGGCAGCGTGGCGTAATTGAACCAGGCCAGGCCCGCCGGAGCCTTGCCCTTCAGTCCCTTCTGCGCCTCTTTCAACAGCATTTCCGGCGAGAGGTAATGGCTGATGTCTTCGCCCAGCCGCTCCAGCGCCGCCAGCAGCGCTGCCTTGGCCGTTTCGCGGCTTTCCTTTTCCAGCGCCTTGTTCAAGGCAGGAATGGCGGATGCCTCACCCATTTCCGCCAGCCAGCGCGCCGCCTCGATACGGGTTTCCTGCTTGCCCGAGCCGAGCGCTTCTATCACGCGGCCAGCGATGCCGGGCGTGCGCAGCAGCACCTGCTGCGCCTCGCGGCGATAGCTCTTGCCTTCACCCAGCGCGATCTCGAGGAGGCGTGGCAGCCAGCGCGCGGGGACCTGCGGGAATTTGCCAAGCAAGTCGATGGCCAGGCCTGAATCGGGCTGGTCGGGCGACCACGAATTATCGCCAATCCGGGCCAGCGCCCTGTCGATCAATTCCGGATGCTGCAGGAAGAACGGCCAGACGAAATCCGGCGGCAATACATCGGTCGGTCCGCCTTCCGAGCCCCAATATTTTTTCAGGCAGGCCTTGGCCATTTCGTCGCTGCCCAGGCCAACACGCGTCATGGCTTTTTCCAGCACCCGCAGGTCGACGCCGCCTTGCCCGTTGCGCTGCAGCCACGCGTCAAACTCGGGGAATCCAACCACGCTGACCTTGTTGTTGCGCAGGCGGGAGGTGCGCACCAGTTGCATCACCCCGAATTCGGGCAGGGCCATCAGTCGCCCTTCACGCGAGATCATCTCGTAGGTCAGGTGCCACTGTTCGCCAGCCACCTTGGCGGCATCGCCATCGCCGTTCAGCACAGCGACCAGCTTTTCCGCAAAACCCTTTCCGAGTGAGGACAGCTGACGCTCACGCCGTTCGGCGTAGTTGGTCTTGTACTGCGCCTCCTTGTTGCGTTCGCGCTCCTCCTCCGCCCCTTTGCGCGCAGCGGCCATCATCTCTTCCCAGTTCCTCTGCAGGATCTCGACGGCATTGCTGCCAAGGCGAGTCTCTTCCAGCTCAGGACAAGGCGGCGCAACCAGGTCCTCGACGGCTTGGGCCTCGCTCACCGCTTCCAGGCTCGCAATGGCGGCTCGGATATCGGTCTGCACTGGCTTGCTGGTCTCCTTCGCCAGCGCTTCTTCGAGATGGGGCACCGCATCGCTGCCGAGCAAGCGCGCAACCAGGCCGGCCGCGTAGCCACGCTCATCGCGGTCGCCAGTGGTGAGCAGGCCAAACAGCAGTGCGCGCAGCTTTTCCGGCTCGACCGCGGCCAGGTAAGGCGCGGAGTCGCGCCGCACGGTGGAAGAGCCATTGACGGCCAGGCGCACCAGCATGCCGGCATATTGCGTCGCTACCGCCTTGCTGCTGCCGATGCGTTTGGCGAGCAGCGCACGGCCTGCCGCCGACATTGCGGGGAATGCCTTGTCGATATCATCCCGGTGCGCCAGCATGAAATCGTCCAGGGGACCGGGCTGCAGCATGCGGTCATGCTTCAACTGGTCGAAATAAGTGCCACCCGAACTTTTGCGTTCGAAGACCATCAGCACGCCCAACACCAGCGGCAGTTCTTCGTGCGCCAGGATCGTCTGCAGCAGCCTGATGTCCCAGGCCGAGCGCTTCTTGAAATCCTGCTTGCTGTATTGATCGAGGACGCTGGCGCCCAGCGCGTCGTTGAACAAGACCTGCAGCCAGTCCGGCACCGATGGCGCGCTGCGCTCAATCTTGTTGCCGCGATCGGCCGCCTCCAGTACCTTGCCGAGACGGACCAGCGCCTCAAGCGGCGCCTCTTCCAGGCTGATGCCTGCGTAAAACTGGCTGCGCGCATGCAGCCGGTCGCGGATCGCCTGCGGATGGTAGCTGCCCCACGCGCCGGGATTGGACGCTGCGCCAGGCGAACCCAGTTCCTCGCCAGCCTTGGGTGCATGGCGCGCCACATCGGCCAGCACGGCCGGATCCCCGCCATCTTCAATGAATACCAGGCAGCGCTGCGTCAGGCCGCGCTCGAATTTGTCCAGGCCATCAAGGCCGTTTCGCAGATAGGTGCGGGAGTCCAGCGAAAACGCATTGCGCACAGCGCGCAGCAGCTTGTCGAACATGGGCGTACAGCCTCCAAACAATGACAGATGCAGGATTGTGCCTGTGCGAGCCGCTGCTAAAACTCACACATTATCACCATCAGCGTTTTATTCTTTCGGATAGGGGCTCTTGCCGCCAGCTGCAATGAATTCATCGATGCGCGCTTTCAGCACCGGCAGCGGCACTGAGCCCAGTTCCAGCACGGTGTCGTGGAAAGCGCGGATATCGAACTTGCTCCCCAAAGCCAGTTCCGCCTTCTTGCGGGCTTCAAAGATCGCCATCTCGCCCAGGTAGTACGACAGCGCCTGGCCGGGCCAGGAGATATAGCGGTCCACCTCGGTCATGACTTCATGCGAGGACAGTGCGGTGTTCTCCATCAGGTATTTCTGCGCCTGTTCGCGGGTCCAGCCTTTGGCATGGATGCCGGTATCCACCACCAGGCGCGAGGCGCGCCAGGCCTGGTAGCTGAGCATGCCGAACACCTCGTACGGCGTTTCGTAGATGCCCATCTCCGTGCCCAGGCGCTCGGAATACAGCGCCCAGCCTTCGCCATACGCGGAAATATAAGCGTTGCGGAATGGCGGGCGCCCCTTCTGCTCCATCGCAAGCGGCATCTGGAAGGCGTGGCCGGGCGCCGATTCGTGCAAGGTCAACGCCGGCAGCGAATACAGCGGACGCGCCGGCAGGTTATAGGTATTCACCCAGTATCCGCCAGGCCCGCCGCGGCCGGAGGTGTAGAACGGCGCAATCTCCGGCGCCACCGGCAGGATGGCGAAGCGGCTGCGCGGCAGGCGGCCAAAGTAATCGGCGGCCTTGCCGTCGAATTTTTTCGCAATCCAGGCTGCGCGCATCAGCAGTTCTTCCGGCGTCTTGGCGTAGAACTGCGGGTCGGTGCGCAGGAATTGCAGGAAAGCCGGCAGGTCGCCCTTGAAGCCAACCTGCTCCATCACTTCCTGCATCTCGCCGCGGATCTTCGCCATCTCGTCCAGGCCAATCTGGTGGATCTGGTCGGCCGTCAGGTTTGTGGTCGTGAATTCAACAATCTTTGACTGGTAATACGCCTTGCCATCCGGGTAGCTCTCGGCGGCCAGCGTCACTTTGGCGTGCGGGATGTATTCATCGCGCATGAATTTCAGCAGTTCGGCGTGGGCCGGGATCACTTTTCCGCTGATCGCCTTCAAGCCCTCTGCCTTCAAAGCCTCCTGTTCAGCGGCCGGAATCGTGGCCGGCATCTGCCTGAACGGCTGGAAGAACACGACGTCTTCCGGCTTGGCTTCAGTGACCGAAGAAATCGACTTGTCGCGGCCTTCCAGCGTGATCTTCGGCGGCGTGAAGCCGCGCGCCAGGCCGGCACGCATATTAGCGATCTCCTCTTCGAAGTAGCGCGGCACGTCGTTCAGCTGCGCCAGGTAATTGCGGTATTCTTCCTTGGTGTGGAAAGTGCGGCGCGCTTCGGCTGCGAAATTGGACCAGAACGAAGAATCCCCGTTCAGCGGCTTTTCGTATTCCCGGAAACGCTGGTTGTCCAGCAGTGCTGAGATCTGCGCGCGGTAGACCTGGTAGTTCACGCGCTCCTTGCTCGAAAGCTGCGCGGGTTTGATGCTTTCGAGTTGGCGCAGCGTTTCTTCCCACTTCTTCTGGCGCTCCATCTGCACCGCAGCTCCCACGTGCGGCATGCCGCTTTCGACGCCCTTCACATCGTCCTCTTCGTCCTCCAGGCGCTGCTGCTGACGCCACTTCCATTCCGCGGTGTAGATGGCGGTGAAGCGGGCATCGGCGCTACCGGGTTTGGCTGCTGCATAGGATGGAGTGTGGAAGGCTGCTGCGACGGCAAGTGCTGCGACAAGCTGTTTCATGGTGCTCCTGGAGCTCAGATTGGTAACGGTCCCGGGAGTGTACCTTACGGTGAAATAGCCGGTGCCGTCAATGCCCGCATTGTGCAGCTTCCACCCGTCGCAGGCGCGAAATCAGGCGCTCCGCCGCCAGTGCGAAAGCAGGACCAGCACCAGCCCGGCCAGCAAAGCGATGATGGCAATCGCGCCCAGCATCGCGCCGCGATAGGCTTGCCACAGCGACGGCGGCCGATTCACGAAACTCGCTGCCGGCAGGAGCGATGGATCGATCTTCCAGCGTTCCAGCTGGCGCCAGTCGTACATGCTTTGCACCGGCCCTGCCGGCACCTCGGTCAGGGCCGCAGCGGCAAGCTGTTTGCCGGCCAAAATGGCCATCACATGGTCAGCCAGTTCAACGCCGGATTGCTGCAAGTTGCGTACCGCGCCGCCAACGGCGCCTTCGCCGACCACGGTATCGAACAAGGAAAACACTGGCACGTTCGCGGCACGCATCGTGTCGCGTGCGGCATCGATGGTGGGCAGGGTATAGCCGTCCCGGTCACGGTTGAACATACCCGTTACCACTACCGCATCCGGTGTCAGGTTCGCGATATAGCGCATCTGCTCCGCCCAGCTCATATTCTGTAAAAACTCCACCTGGAGCTGGCGCAGCCAGGGCGCCAAATCGACTTCCGCCTGGCGCTGGAAGGCCCGATCGGCCTCGCTTACCCCGCCGGGAATCACGATGCGCCGGGTGCGCGGCATCAGCTGCATCGCTTCCTTCACAGTGGCGCCAACGTCCGGCACGATCGGATAGTGGAAGATTGGGCGCTTGTTGACGGCCATCTGCTTCGACAGCGGCTGGCTGTCGGTCAGCAAAGGCGCCGACGGTGCGAGCTCCGCCAGCTGGTCAAACGCAAAGTTCAACGCCGGTTGCTGCAGCGCCAGCAGGATGTCGACCCGCTGCCCGCCATACTGCGCCATCAACAGCGCCCGCCGCGCCTGCGCCACGAGGTCGGCATTGGGCTGGTTCAGGTGGAGGTATTCGACGTGAATATGCTCAAGCGGGATGCCGCTGGCGTGCAGGCGGTTCACGAAAGCTTCCGTAACGCTGTCAATGCCAACCCTGCCCGGCCCATAAGAATTGAGCAGCAGGACATGAGCCTCGGCCGCCGCTCGTTCTGGCGCGGAAGGCGCATCCGCGCAGAACACCGCGTGCGCCCATGCCGCCAGGATCAAACCGGCCAAGAGTCGAATGAAGGATATGCCGCCCATGTTGGCAAGATCATACCCAATCCAGTGTCTACTGCAACTTTTTATCGGCGATATCGATACTGAGGAAGACTTCGCCGTTCAAGGCGTGCAGCAGGTCGGACTGGCGCAGGCGGTCCATGACGGGGCCTTTGACTTCAGCGAGGTGCAGGCCGATGCCTCGGCGGCACAGGCTTTGGTTCAGTTCCGACAAGGCGAACAGCGCGGAAGTATCGATCGAGCTGACGGCCGACATGACCAGAACGAGGTTGCGCGCCTGCGGGTGGCCGCGCAATTCATCTTCTATGCGCTGCTGCACCGCTTCCGAATTGCCGAAGAACAAGTTGGCGTCGATGCGCAGCGCCAGCAATTCCGGGCGGGTATCGGCCGAGTAGCGCTCGATGTTGCGGAAGTGCTCCGACCCGGGTATGCGGCCAAGCACTGCGATATGCGGGCGGCTGGCGCGCCAGATCAAGGTGCCCATGGACAGTGCCACGCCAACCAGCACGCCCGCTTCGACGCCCAGCACGACCACACCGGCGCCGCTGGCAAACCACGCCAACGCGTCGCCGCGGTCGTAGCGCCAGGCGGTGCGCAAGGTGTCCAGTTCCAGCATCCCCAGCACGGCGACAATGATGGTGGCGGCCAGCACGGGCATCGGCAGCAAGGCCAGCCAGCCGGTCGGCGCTACCAGCGCCATGGCCAGCAAGGCTGCGGTGATGACGCTGGCCAGCGGCGTTTGCGCGCCGGCCGCGAAGTTGACGGCGGAGCGCGACATGCTGCCGGTGACAGGGAATGCGCCGGACAGCATGCTTGCCACGTTCGCGGCGCCCAGGCCAACCAGTTCATGGTTGCTGGCCAGCTTCTCGTTGCGCTTCAGGGCCAGCGATTGCGCGGCCGACATGCTGATAAGGAAAATCACAAACCCCACCAGCAGGCCCGGTTGCACCAATTGCTGCCAGTGGCGCGACGACATGGCAAGGTTCAATTGCGGCAAGCCGCTTGGGACCTTGCCGGTGGTCTGCACGCCCATCGCTTCCAGGCCCAGCGCCTGAACCAGCAGCAACCCAAACACGACCACGAACATGGGCGCCAGGCGTGTCGCCATCTCGGCGCCGGGCGCCTTCATACCGCATGCGCGCAGCAGGTGCGCCAGATGGCTGCGCGCGAGCACGAGCAATAATACGGAGCCAAGGCCCAGGGCGGCGCTCGGGCCGTGCCAGTGCGGCAGGTCGGCGCCCAGCAAGGGCTTCAGCTGCCCCCCGGCGATGACCAGCGCGGAGCCGACGGTGAAGCCGCTCATCACGGGACGCGAAAAGAAGTTGGCCAGAAAACCCAGCCGCAGCAGGCCGCACAAGAGCAGCACCCCACCGGACACCAGCGCCAGTTGCGCGGCCAAAACCGAGTACAGACCCGATCCGGCAGGAGCCATCTGGCCGACGATGGCGGCCGTCATCAGCGAGACGATCGCCATCGGGCCGACCGACTGCGTCATGCTGGTGCCGAAGATCGCGTAAACAATAGGCGGCAGGATGCTGGCGTAAATGCCTGTCACGGGCGGCAAGCCGGCCACCAGCGCATAAGCCATGCCCTGCGGGATCATCATCATCGCCACCACGATGCCTGCGCTGATATCACCCGGCAGCAGCGCGCGCCGGTAATTCTTCAACCAGGCCAGCATCAATTGCCCTGTTCCAGCGAAGACAGCACGGCCGCCAGGATTTCGTCGGATTGCTTTTTATCGGCGACAGAGCGGGCCAACACCAGGCCGCCGACCAGGGCGGCATAAGTGGCGATGGCGTCGCGGCGCTGCTGGGCGGGATCGCCGGGCAGTGCTTGCGCCAGGGCTTCCAATTGCGCCTGGAAGCTGTCGGACATGGCTTGCCGTACTTCGGCGCCGACGCGCGAAACGTCGGGGCCCAACGCCGCCAATGCGCAGCCTTTGCCGGGATTGTCGCGGTGCTTGGCCGTCAGGTACATGTGCGCGAGCGCTGCCTTGGGCGCGGCGGGCTTTTCGGCCAGCAGTTCGCGCCAGCGCTCGGCCGAGTGTTCCATGGCTTTGCCGAAGGCCTCCGCCAGCAGGTCTTCCTTGGAGGCGAAATGGCCGTAGAAGCCGCCGTGCGTCAAGCCGGCGCTTTTCATCAGGTCGGCTACGCCGATGCCGTCATAGCCTTTCTCCCGGAACAGGCGGGATGCGGTTTCTACGATGCGCTCCCGGTTCTGGGCCGCTTGCTCCCTGCTAACACGCATGATCTTCTCCTTGATTATTTTTATTATGGATGTAATATATCACACGTGGATGATGATCGTCATTTATATCGATCGTGCTTTGCGGCGGCTGCGGCCGCCGTTTTTTTTAGCGGGCCATAGCGAGCTCGACACAGTTGCGGCCGCTGCGCTTGGCGCGGTGCAAGGCTGCTTCGAGGCGGGTGACCAGTTCGCTGGCACCTTCGTCGGGCGCCAGCTGGGCGACGCTGAAGCTGGCCGTGACCGTGTCGGCGCCGGGCAGCTCGGTGGCGGCGATTGATTGGCGCAGTTCTTCCGCCAGTTTGTAGGCGTCGATTGCGACGGTGTGGGTGGCGATGACGAGGAATTGTTCGCCGCGCATGCGCGCGAGCGTATCGGAATTACGCAGGCGCGACTGGACAGTGCCGGCCAGCGCCGCCAGGGCCCGGTCGCCGCTGGTATACCCGTACAGCTCGTTGATGGTGCGGAAGCTGTCGATGTCGAAGGCGATCAATGCCAGCGGCAGGCCGTAACGGCGTGCGCGGCGGATTTCATCGTCGAGCACTTGCTCCCCCTGGCGGCGGTTGGCGACGCCGGTCAAGCCATCGAACGGCGTGATCTGCGTCAGCTCCAGGCCAAGCGCATCGTTCTGATGGCGCAAGTCACTCATCACCATGCCGAAGCTGATCAATTGCGCAGCGGCGCCGAAACAGCTGAAATGTTCGCGGCTGAAAGTCAGCGGCCGGTCGAACAGCATGCAGATCGCGCCGAGCAAAGGCCCGCCGGGTTCGCCGCGCAAGGGAAACGCCAGCAGCATATGCACGCCCTGCTCTTCCAGCATGTCGGCCAGCCCGGTGTCGCCCGATTTCGCTGGTGCGTCAAGCAACACCAGCTCTCCACGCCGCACCGGCGCATCAAGCAAAGACATGCGGCCAGCCAGGACATCGGTGATATCCAGGTCGATGCGGCCGTCCTGGGCCACCAGCTGCAGCGTATCGTCGCCGATACCCTGGAACAAGGCTGCATGGCTGATGCCCGGATAACTGCACAGTGCATTGCAGATACGCGCGCCCATCCGTTCGAGCTCTTCCGAACCGTACAGTGCGCGCTGCAAGCTGCGCTGGATCGCCAGCAAATCGTTCAGTTCGGCTTCGCGGTCGAGCAGGTGCTGCTGGGCGGAAGCCAGGGTGTCGGCGGCTGGCGTGAGCAGGGCCGCGACGGCGTCGCGCAGGCATTCGGGGCGGATCGGTGTGATGCGGTAAGCCAGCGGCCCCTGCGCCATCAGCTCGGCCATGGTGGCGGAACGCGTGAACGGGCACAGCACCAGCACCGGCTTGCCGGCACGGCTGCGCACCAGCGCCGCCAGTTCGGTGCCGGCGGGGGTGACAGGGCTGTCCAGGTCGATTACCAGCAGTGAAATCTTGTTGTGCGCCATCGCATGACGTGCGCTGGCAATGCTGTCCGCAGTCAGCAAACGGTCGAACGATTCGGCGCACGCCGCGACAAATTCCTGGCGCCGCGCGGGATCGGGATGTAGGAAAAGGCCGGTGCGGTGACGGCGGCCTGGAGCGTTAGGCATATGGCTTAGTTTGCCACAAGATCAGGGCGACAACATCCCTATTATGTGAGGGAGCGCACGGTTAGCAACGTTGCCGGGGCGAATACTGGTCTTCCGAGCACAGGAGGAAGCCATGTCGGAAAACAGCTCACATTCGCAGCAAAAGTCTGGCGCGGGCAGCGAGCAGCGCACCGTCCAGCAGCAACAGGACCAGCGCGATGCTTCAGCACCGAAAGCCGGGGAAAAGAAGGAACCTGCCCAGGCGGGCAAACACGATTATCCCGCGCCACCGCTTCCTGGACAGCACCTGGAAAAGCCCGGCCTTGAACACCAGATGCAATTGAAGCCGCAATTCATGGCGCCCGACTATTGCGGCAGCGGCAAGCTGGCCGGCATGAGCGCCGTGATCACGGGCGGCGATTCCGGCATAGGCCGCGCCGTCGCTGTGCTGTATGCGCGCGAAGGCGCAGACGTGGCCCTGGTCTACCTGGCTGAGGAACAGGAAGACGCAGTCGAGACGAAAAAGCATATCGAGGCGGAGGGTCAGCGCTGCATCCTGATTCCCGGCGATGTGCGCGACCCGGCATTCTGCCGCCACGCCGTCGATGAAGTCCTGCATGCATTCGGCAAAGTCGACATCCTGGTCAACAATGCCGCCTTCCAGGAACATGCCGGGTCTCTGGAAGAGTTGTCGGAAGAGCGCTTCGACCTGACCATGAAGACCAATATCTATGGCTACTTCCACATGGCCAAGGCCGTCCTGCCCCATATGAAGCGCGGCAGTTCAATCCTCAACACCGGTTCGGTAACGGGCCTGCGCGGCTCGAAGAAGCTGCTGGACTATTCGACCACCAAGGGCGCAATTCATGCATTCACCATGTCGCTGGCTTCCAGCCTGCTGGACAAGGGCATCCGCGTCAACGCGGTTGCGCCCGGTCCGGTCTGGACGCCGCTGAATCCATCCGACCAGTCCCCCGACAAGGTCAAGGAATTCGGCGCCCAGACCGATATGCACCGGCCGGCGCAGCCGGAAGAAATTTCGCCGGCCTTCGTTTTCCTGGCAGCGCCATCTTGCGCCAGTTATATCACCGGTATCGTCTTGCCGATCACCGGGAGCGTGGGAGAATAAATCATGGCACGAGCACTCTGGAAAGGCGCAATCAGCTTCGGCCTGGTGCATATTCCGGTGGAGCTGCACAAGGCGGTCGAGTCGCACGACCTGGACCTGACCATGCTGGACAAGCGCGATTTTTCGCCGATCGGCTTCAAGCGCTACAACAAAGGCAGCGGCAAGGAAGTCACCTGGGACAATATCGTCAAGGGCTACGAGTATTCGGATGGCGAATACGTTGTGCTCAGCGATGAAGACCTGCGCCTGGCCAATCCCAAGGCAACGCAGACCATTGACATCATGGCATTCGTCGATGCCGATTCGGTGCCGCTTACCTACTACGAGACGCCCTACTACCTGTCGCCGGGACGCGGTGGCGACAAGGTCTACGCCCTGCTGCGCCAGACCTTGCAGAAAGCCGGACGCATTGCCATTGCCACCGTCGTGATCCGCACCCGCCAGCACCTGTGCGCCCTGGTCGCGGTGGGCGACGGCATCATCATGAACACCCTGCGCTATGCGACCGAAATCCGCAGCGTCGAAGACCTCAAGCTGCCCGGCGATGCCGGCATCACGGACAAGGAGCTGAAAATGGCCCTGTCGCTGGTGGAGGACATGAGCGAAAAATGGAATCCCAAGGAATATCACGACACTTACCGCGAGGACGTGCTCAAGCTGGTCGAGAAAAAGGTCAAGGCAGGACAAACGCATACGCTGACCGAACCGACTGGCGAAGCGCCGGTGCCCAAAGCAAGCAATGTGGTGGACCTGGTGGCGCTGCTCAAACAAAGCCTGGGCAGCAAGGGACGCCGCGCCAGCGCGGAGGAAACGGACGAGGAAGAGGAATCGGCGCCAGCACCACGTGCCCGCCGCAGCAGCGCCGGCGGCGCCAGCAAAACACGCAGCGGCACCAGCAGCAGTAGCGCCAAACGCAGCAGCGCCAGCAAACCCGCAGCCAAACGCAGCACGGCCACGAAAACTGCGACGACACGCCGCAAAGCCGCCTGACAATGAAAAAGACCTCCCACGGCAAACCAGCAGCCATGGAAGGAAAAGCCGGGCGCATGCAGTAAGCACCCGGCCAAAGAACGCTTACTGCACCGTCACCACCAGCACTGGCCGGCTGGCCGTCGTGGCGTTTTCACGCGACGCGTAATCCACCGAGCCTGCCGAACCATAGTTCTGCGCAGCCTCGATCTCAAACGACATCAGCTTGTTGCTGCCCATCGCAGCCTGCGCCTGCGCCGTCAGGTCCACCTGCATCTGGGTGTTGAGCACAGGTGTCCAGCTGGTCACCAGCGCACTATTCGCGGGACGGTTGTTCCATGTCACAGTCGCCTCGCTCCAGTTGGCGTCCACCGTCTGGTACAGGTTGTGGGTGATGCCCGCCATGCCCACCGAGACGGGCATCAGCTTCAGGGTTGCACCGGTGATGGTGCCCTCGACGCTGGACAAATCAAATTTCAGCAGGCCCTTGCGCGAATAGCTCAATGCATCGGACTTCACGGTAATGGTCGAAGCGGTACCAAAGCTGCTGCTGGCGTAAGTACCGTCGCGCACGTAGGCATCGCCGGCCGGCGTCAAGGACGACGTGCCGTTGATCGTGAAATGCGAAGCGAACGATTTGCCTGCCGCCCCATTGACCGCGACCTGAAGCTTGAGGGTCGGGCTGGTCTGCACCACTGTCACACCGGGGTCGGTGGACAGAACCGCCGTCACATTGCGGTTCACCTCAATATTCAGGTTGCCGGTATTGAGCTGGGTCGGATCAGCGATGCTGACTTGCAGGTCGGTGCCGTTCTGCTTCAGCATGACCGCCGACTTCTTGTCGCTGGTGATCAGCGGCTGCCCGCCGGCGCTCAGGACCTTGGTCGCATCGTTCCAGAATACGGCGCCGGTGACGCCCTGCGAGGTGTCCTTGACCGCCGTCGCCGAAGTAGAACGCTCCAGCACCGTGATGCCAGTATTGGCCGCCATTGCCGCGGTTTCGGCTGCCGTTTTGTTCGGCACCACGATATAGGTGTAGGCCGCGGCGGCCGGATTGACGCCATGGTCCAGCGCCAGGCTCAGGTAATTCTCCGCAACCTGGGTCGTGTCTCCCAGCGTGTACACGTCGCTCCAGGCGCCGCTGCGGCGTTCGCGCAGGCCGGTAACGGTCGGCGCATCCGGGAAGATGTAGCCGATGTCCGAACCCGGCACATTGCCGGCCAGATGGGCCCAAGTCACGCCCGGCATGGTCTCGCTCCAGGGCATGAACGCGTCCTTTTCCGTGCCGGCGACCGTCAGGGTATTGATCCCATCGTCGCCCAGGCGGCGGTTCTCCACGATGGTTTCGACGTCATTGCCATTGGTGTTGGCAATACCGGCGCCGACCGCCACCATCTTGTCGCCGAAGTAGAACCATGCCTTCTTGCCGGTCAACGGACTGCCGGTCACGTTGGTCATTGCGTAGTCCATGCCCACCGCCGCGTACTGGCCAAGCAGCTCGGCGCCGCCGGTACCGGTCTTGGTGTTGGCATAGAACTTCCATGCTACCGGCGTGCCGCTGCCGGTATGGTCGGTCGTGGTGCCGGCCAGGCGCGTCATGTCGACCGTGGCCCAGTAATTGCGGCCGTATTGGCTGTGGTCGGCATTGTGCAAGGCCGTGCGGCCGACGCCGCTCCACCAGCCCTTGAGGTTTTCGCCGTTGCCCGACTCAAAGGCGCCGGTGCGCTTGGACAGCAGCGACAGGTCGAACGCATAGCCCGGCTTGCGCTGCACCACGCGGTCCACCGAAGCAAAGATATGCGTCTGGTCCGGTTCGGCTGCCTCGACGATGGAAGGATCGTTCAGCACCGCCTTGAGCTGGGTGATGTCCGTTGCGCTCAAGCTGCTGCCGGAGACTGCCGCGAAATAGGACGGTCCAAAAGTATCGTCGCGCTGCATCCAGCCCTTGATCAGGGATTTGACCTGGTTCGCCTGGTCCGCAGGCAGCGAGCCCGCCAGGTTGACCAGAGTAGCGACGATGCCACGCCCTGCCGAATGGTCGGTCGTGAACTGCCGGCTCAACTGGCGGCCGCGCTGGCTATCCATCACCGCACCATCGTAAATGAATGGGCGGAATGCCTGCATGACCCAGTCGTACGGTTTGTTCACGTTGGGATCGTTGCTAATCGTCCAGCTGGAACCGTTCAGCAAATAGTACAAGCGGGAGATGTCGCTCAGCAGAACGGCGCCGTAGCCGCCGATATAGGGATGATGGGTGTGCTGGATGAATGAACCGTCGACGTAGAAACCGTCACCCGCCGTGACATAAGGCAGGGCCGGGCTGACGGCATTGCGGCCGGCCGTCATCTTGGCGCTATCCTTGCCCAGCAGGCCGCGCATGACCACCACCCACGCCTTGTCCAGCAGGTTGGCGCCGGTCTCGGTCGTGGTCGACGGCGTGCCGTCGGCATTGGCGCGGTTCGTGGGATCGGGCACATAGAAATCGATGATGGCCAGCCAGGATGCCAGCTGGTCCGCAGGGATATTGGCATACAGCGTCACCATCATCGAATTGAAGGCTTGCGGGCTGCCGATCTGCCAATCCCACCAGTTGTCGTAGTAGTTCATATTGACGTGGTAGTGGTTATCTACCAGCCATTGCGTGGCGCTCAGGATCGCTGCCAGTACATCGGGATTGCCACGCAAATTATCGTTGCCGTTGACGTAGGCTGATGCCAGGGTGTTCAGGCGGCCGAAGTTGGTGGTGATCGTCGCCGACGCGGCCCAGTTGGATGCGTTGTCCCACAAGAGCGTGCGGCCATCTTCGCGGTGCATGGTGTCCCACAGGTTTTGCGCAATTGCCTGGCTCGCCGCGACCTGCACCTGCACGTCCGCGTCATTCATGTCGACCGGGCCGCCGCGCGCCAGCCATTTGGCGCGCAGGTCGTCATATTCATCCGCCTTGGCCGCACCGCCCAAAGCCAACTGCGCAAGTGCTGCCGCCAACAAGCCGCGTAACAGCCAGTTCTTCTTTTGAAGCATATCTCCTCCAGCTTCGAATCCCCTGCATGGATAACGTTATCACTTTTACCTCAAAAATAGGGCGTGATAGACGCCTGCGCTGTATTTGTAATTATCGCGTGATAACGATACCACCAAACGAATTGCCCACACAACAGGCAACTCTACAGGCGTTGCTAATTTGCCGACAGGCCGATCGCCTTGATGGCCGGCGCCAGGCCCACGGCGGCTTTGGCGTAATCGGCCCACGGCGCATTGCCGACGTCCAGGCGCGTGTGGGCGTTGGCGACGGTCCACTGGTCGCCGCTGCGCAAGCCGGCCAGTTCATCCCAGGCGACCGGCACCGATATGCCCAGCCCTGCCCTCGCCCGCGCCGACCATGCGGCGACCGTGGTGGCGCCGCGCCCATTGCGCAGATAATCGATGAAGATCTTGCCGACGCGGTTTTTCGGACCGCTCTTGAAGGCAAACCTGTCCGGCAGCGTGGCTGCCATATGCTCGACGACCGGTTTGCTGAAGGCTTTCACTGTGTCCCAGTCGTAGTATGGCTTGATCGGCACCACGACGTGCAAGCCCTTGCCGCCGCTGGTCTTGAGGAAGCATGGCAGCCCGAGTTCATCGAGGAATGCGTGTACCAGTTGCGCGGCTTCCTGCATCTGCGTCCATTCCACACCGGAGCCGGGGTCGAGGTCGAACAGGATACGGTTCGGCTTTTCGTAGGTGCGGCCGAAGGCGTTCTGCGTGTGGAATTCGATCACGTTGAACTGCGCGGCGGACAGCAATGCCTCCGTGGTGCCGATTTCCAGCATGGGCGGATGGTCGGGATCGAGCTCGCGCGGGAATTCCTTCAGGCCGCGCAGCTTGCTGACGTCAGCGTGCTTCTGGAAAAACAGCTCCCCACCCACGCCTTCGGGCGCGCGCAGCAGCGCAATGGGACGTCCGCGCGTGTGCTCAAGCATCATGTCGGCCACCAGGGCGTAGTAGCGCACCACGTCGATTTTCTTCATGCCGCTGGCCTGGTCGACCATCCGGTCGGGATTGGTCACCTTGAGTGAGGCGGGCAGTTTGCTTTGCACGGTTTCCTCCGCTTCCATCGGCGCAGCTTGTTCGCGCTGGATTTCGCCAGCTTCCTTATCCTTGCGCAGGCCCTGGAACACGGCATGGCGCACGGAACCGCCGCGTGTCCATTCGCCGAAGCTGACTTCCGCCACCAGCTTCGGCTTGACCCAATGCGCCTTGCGGGCCACCGCTTTGCTGGCGGAGAAAGGACTTTCGTCAGCCTTCAGGCGCTTCAGCTTGTCGGCCAGTTCGCGCAGGGTCTTGTCGTTAAAACCAGTGCCGACGTTGCCGGCATAATGGAGTTTCCCATCTTTGCCATAGACGCCCAGCAGCAGGGAGCCGATGCCAGTACGGCTGCCCTGGGGATCAGTGTACCCGCCAATCACAAATTCCTGGCGCTGGGCGCATTTGAGTTTGATCCAGTCGCGCGAGCGGCGCCCGGTGTAAGTGGAATCGCGGCGCTTGCCGATCACCCCTTCCAGGCCCATCTTGCAGGCGGCGGCCAGCACTTCTTCCGGCGGGGCGGCCAGTTCGGCGCTCAAGCGCACCGTGTCGCCCTTGATTCCCGCCAGCACGGCTTGCAGCCTGGCGCGGCGCTCTTCCAGCGGCAATCCGCGCAAGTCCGCACCGTCAAGGTAAGGCGCATCGAACAGGAAGTAGACGATATCCTTGGCGCGCTTGCCGTCAAAGGCTTGCTGCAGCAGGCCGAAGTCGGGGCGGCCTTCTTCGTTGTGCACAACGATTTCACCGTCATACCAGCCGTCAGGCAGCTTGGCTTTTGCCAGCGCCGCGCGCAGCGGTTCGAGCTTGTGTGTCCAGTCGTTGCGGTTACGGGTGTGCAAGGTGATGTCGTCACCATGGATCCGTGCCAGCAGGCGGTAACCGTCGTATTTGACTTCGAACAGCCAGTCTTCCGGCGTTGCGGGAGGCGCATCGACCAGCGTTGCCAGTTCGGGCTCCAGCTCGGCTGGCAGGCGCTTGACGCGGGGGGCATCGGCATGGCGGGCGGCGCCAGCACCTTCATGCCCGTCGGGTACGGGGCCGAGCGTCTTGACGCTGTCGGGCATCTCATCGACCACGCTGAACTCATCGGCGGGTCGGACATATTCGTCCTTCTCCTTGATCAGCAGCCACGGTTCCTTGTCCTCCCCCTTGCCGCGCATGCGCACCAGCGCCCAGCGCCCATGCATCTTGTGGCCGTGCAGGTTGAATACCAGCTTTCCGGCGCGCAGCCCCTTGTGCGGGTCTTCCACCGGCTCCCAGGTGCCGCGGTCCCAGATGATCACTTTCCCGGCGCCGTATTGCTTTTCGGGAATCGTGCCTTCGAACTCGTTATAGGAAATCGGGTGGTCTTCAACGTGCACCGCCATCCGCTTGTCGTGCGTGTCGTAGCTCGGCCCTTTCGGCACAGCCCAGCTTTTCATGGTGCCGTCGAGTTCCAGCCGGAAGTCGTAATGCAGCCGCCGCGCCCAGTGCTTCTGGATGACGAATGCCAGGCGATCCTGTCCTGGCCGGCCACCCTCGGCAGGTTCCGGTGTAATGCTGAAATTGCGTTTGGCCTTGTAGGTCTTCAGTGCGTCCTTCATTCCCCTACTGTACGGGCAGCCGTGGGCGCAGACGGTTACTTGCCGCACTTTGTAAGAAGTTCTGGCAGTTGTAACGAGGTGTAATACCCGTCAACTGCTCGCGTCCAGCCGCCGTTTTTTGCTCAGTGACACGGCAACCATGCACGACACACGAAACGCAGTATCCACTTTACTAAGTTAGGAGCTTGACCATGAAGAAGACTATCGCCACCCTGATCGCCGGCCTGTTCGCAACCGCTGCCTTCGCACAAGCTCCGGCTCCAGCCGCTGCCCCTGCTGCCAAGCCAGCCGCCGCTGCCGCTCAAGTTTCCAGCGCTGCAACGCCAGCCACCCCTGCGACTCCAGCAACCCCGGCTACCCCAGCGGAAAAAGGCGCCAAGGCTACCCCGGCAACCGCAGCCACCCCGGCCGTCGCTGCTGCCCCAGCCGAGAAGGAAGTAAAGAAAACGACCAAGCATCACAAAAAGCATTCGACCAAAGTAGCCGCCGCTAAAGAAGCTGCTCCAGCTAAATAAGCTGACCGTTTCCCCGCCCTTCAGCGCGCCGCGCCCGCCCTGCCTCCATTCCGGGGCGGCGTGCTGACCCGGCGGGGACCAGAACCGAAAAACGACTTTCACCCCAATCATTGAGGAGCTTGACCATGAAGAAGACCATCGCCACCCTGATCGCCGGCCTGTTCGCAACTGCTGCCTTCGCACAAGCTCCGGCTCCTGCCGCAGCCAAGCCAGCTGCCGCAGCCCACGCTGCCAGCGCTTCGTCCGCTACTGCGGCAACGCCAGCTACCCCAGCTACCCCGGCGACCCCTGCCGTTCCAGCCGAGAAAGGCGCCAAGGCTACGCCAGCCACTCCTGCCACCCCAGCAGTCGCTGCTACTCCAGCCGCTTCGCAGGAGAAGTCCAGTGAGCACAAGGAAATGAAGAAGGCCAAGCACGAAAAGAAAGCTGCAGCAGCCAAGGAAGCGTCGTCCATGAAAGAAGCCGCCCCGGCCAAGTAAGCTGCAGCCAAGGCTCCCCAGCCGCCAGCGCGCCGCGCGCAAGCCGCCTCCAAAACGGTGCTGCGTGCTGGCCCGGCGGGGAGCCCCGCCCTTTCCGCCCGTCCTGGTTGGCGTCCCGCGCCGGCCAGGCGGGCTTGCCGCTTTCCTTCAGAGGCGAGGCACCGTATCATTGCCTTCTTTGGCAAACGATAGGAGTGCCCAGTTGAGACCTCGCACAAACCTGGTCATTGCGGTCGTCGCTGCCGCGATCCTCGCCGCTTTCGTGTTCAGAAGCTTTACCCGGCAGCCTGGCCACCTCGCAGCATCCAAGGCCACAGTTGAAAGCTGCACACCTGAAGCGATCAGGCAGGTGGCCGACGCGCTTGAACGCTCAGTACTTTCCGCCAATTGCGCGAAGCTGGACAAAGCGAGGGCCGAGACGCCGCGCTGATCAGCGCTTTTCGCTCGCCAGCCGGGTATCCAGGCGTTCACGTGCGGCCTTGACGATGCTCTTGCAGCCATCGGTGTTGATATAGGCCACGTTGCCCTCTTTTGCAGCGCGCTCCTGGCTGCCCCACAAATCGTTCACACCCGGATGCGCGGCGATGGCGATGTCGCAGGCCATGCCTTCGACCGCGGCAAAGCTGCTGCGGAACTGCGCCACCAATTCAGGATGGTCGGTGAAGCGGTAGCCATCGGCGGAAATCGCCGTCAGGCTGTCGGCAAAGACCACGGTCTTGCACTGCCCCGCTTCACACGACTGCCAGCTCCAGGTGGTGCCGCCCGGCGTATGCCCGGGAGTGCTGTGGGCGGTGACAGCCAGCGAGCCCAGTTTGACTACCTCGCCATCGGCTGCGGCACGCACCTTGGCCACGCCGGGGAATTGATCGAGCGTGCCGAATTGCGGATCCTCTTTCGGCGCCAAACCCGTGCGCAGGGTCTCCACATTGCCGGCGCCGGCCAGCACGGACGCTCCGCTCAGTTTCTGCAGCAGCGCAATGCCGCCGGCGTGATCGTGGTGGGCATGCGAACTGAGGATGTATTTGACGTCCTTCAGCTTGTAGCCGAGCGCGCGGATATTGTCCGCCACCACCAAACCGCCCTTCTCCGTCGCGCCATCAACCAGGATCAGGCCCGTCGGCGAAGCAATCAGCACGGCGCTGATGCCGGCCGTACCGACATAGTAAGTGTTGCCGTAAATTTTGAACGGCTTCTGCGCGCCGTTCCAGTCGTCCGAATGCCCGGCGGCGCCTGCAACGCTGGCGAATGCGGCCAGTACCATGGTGGTGATCAGTTTTTTCAAGTTGTCTCCTGGGAGGTGATGTACAGCCCCGAATGCATTTGCGACCCACGGTCGCCGCGCCGGTAACTGCGGTAGATTGGTTCGCCAGCGGCATCGCAAGTACAGCAAGTGCAGCCACCAACATGTTCGATTTCTTCCACGCCCGCTGCACGCAACTGCTGTTCGGCGATAGCGCGCAGGTCCAGGTGGCGAAATGCAGGCACCGCCGACGGTCCGAATTTGCCTGCAAAATCGTTCGCCAGCTCCTCGCTGACTTCGTAGCATTCGACGCAGATCGTAGGGCCGACGGCAGCCGCGATGGGCGCGCCCTCACCCATTTCCGCCAGTGCCGCAGGGATAATGCCATCGTACAGCCCGCGCCAGCCGGCATGCACGGCGGCTACCTGCGTTGCATCGCGCCGTGCCAGCAGCAAGGGCACGCAATCGGCGGTAATGACGCTGACCGGCAGGCCCGCAACGGCGGTCACGAAACCGTCCGCCTCGCCTACCGCTTGTTCGGGCAATTCAACTGGTGCAACATGTGTGCCGTGCACCTGGCGCTTCACTGGCCGCAGGCTCCACATGTTTTCCAATACGGGCGGGACCAGCGCGGCGGCGCATCCGAAGCCATGCCGGATGCCGGGAATGCTGTTTAAAAGACGGCTTGTGACCATGTTAGCCTTGTTGTGACATTTGTCGCAATCATAGGCTGATTCTGCTGGCTTGGCAAGCGAATCGGATCGTGATCAGCTGCGGTTATGGCGGGCCAGCTTTTCGCAGTGATGGCTGCCGCCGGCAAAGGACAAGGTACCGACGTGGCCCTCTTTTTGATCGTAGCGGGCGGAATATCCCTGTTTGCAGAACATGGCCATCTTGTCGTTTTCGGAGGAGAGTTTCAGCCAGCCCTGTGAAGCCAGGATGGAATCGGTCTGCTGCGCCGGGATGTCCGACCGGCCAAGATATGTAGATGCTGTCCAACGCTGTCTTTCAGCGATCTCGGTGGCCGGACAAACGCCGTCGGTATAGAGGCCGCCGCAAAAATCCTTCAGCGCCCCGCTGACGAAGGCCTTGGCTTCAGGACTGTGCGCACGCGCATTCAGCAACGGTTCCGGATTCAGGACCAGGAAGGACCAGACGACAACGAACACTGTGAACAGCGCAATAGTCACTTTATGCAGTAGCGGCATTTGAACGAACAGTAGGCCAAAGCCCGTGATTATACGTTGCTCGACCTGACCCCGACTTTCAAAAAAAAGACGGCGTCCGCGGGGAGCGGTACGCCGTCAAGGGCTAATCAATCGGGATGTCTTAGTTCCAGTCGCCGCCCAGGGAACGTATCAAGGCCACGGTGGTCACTGCGCGGTCACCGCGCAACTGCACGGCGTTGCGTTCAACGGCGGCCAGGTTGCGTTGCGCGTCCAGCAGGTCCAGGTAGCTGGAACGGCCGGCGTCGTACAGCTTCTGCGCCAGGTCGGCCGAGCGGCGCGCCGAGACCAGGGCGTCGTCGATCTGCGCGGTCTGGCCGCCCAGGATGCGCAAGCCCGCCAGGTTGTCTTCCACCTCGGCGAAGGCGCTCAGCACTGTCTGGCGGTAGGCGCCGACCGATTC
Source organism: Massilia eburnea (assembly GCF_009720745.1). Taxonomy (GTDB): domain Bacteria; phylum Pseudomonadota; class Gammaproteobacteria; order Burkholderiales; family Burkholderiaceae_D; genus Rugamonas; species Rugamonas eburnea. Next base: position 31,988 of record NZ_WNKX01000021.1, read on the forward strand.
TTCCAGGGCCGCTTCGCTGCGCTTGACGTTGTTGCTGTTACGGCCGCCGTCGATCAGAGGCATCGACAGCAAGGCGCCCAGTACCCAGGAGCGGCTGCTCCATTTGAACACGTCGCTGAAGTGGCCGGCCGCGCCGCCGCCGGTGGCGGTGATGTCGAGCGCCGGGAACATGGCCGCACGGGCTACACCGATGCGGGCGTTGGATGCTTCCATTGCCTTTTGCGCGGCGGCGATGTCGGGACGGCGCTCCAGCAGCGAGGACGGCAAGCCGGTCGGAATCGCCGGCAGCAGGGCCGAATCCAGCAGCGGGCTGTTGCCGGCCGAGTAGGCCGCAGCCGGCTTGCCCAGCAGGACAGCCAGTGCGTGCTCGGTCGTTGCGCGGCGGCGCTGCAGGCCGATCGCTTCCGAACGCGTGGTCGACAGCTCGGTCTTGGCGCGGGAGAGGTCGAATTCACCGATATCGCCCAGGTCGAAACGGCGCTGGGTGACCTTCACACTCTCTTCGCGCAAACGGACCGTCTGCTCCACAGTCGCCAGTTCGGCGTCCGTGGCGCGCAGGCGGAAATAGGTCTGTGCCACGTCGGCTTGCAGCGACAGCAGGACGGAGCGGTAATTCGCTTCCACCTGCAAGGCGTCGCCACGGGCCGCGGCCACATTGCTCGATACGCGGCCGAACAGGTCCACTTCGTAGCTTGCCGTCAGGTTCGCGTTGTAAGTGGTCTGCGGCGCCACGTCGGTGCCGGCTGGAAGGCCCAGGGACAGCGCCGAGGCGCGGCCGCGCTGGGCGCCCACGCCGACGCCGATTTGCGGAATGCGGTCCGCTTCGGCGATGCCGGCGATGGCGCGCGCCTGCTTGACGCGGGCGGCCGCCACGGCCAGGTTGGCGTTGTTACGGGTGGCTTCGGCGATCAGCTCATTCAGGGCCGGGTCACCGAAGGCCAGCCACCATTCGCCGCGCGGCTGGCGCTCGGCGTTCTGGGCTTGCTTCCAGCGGGTGCCGTCTTCTGCCGTCACCACTTGCGACTCCTTGAAGGCGGTCGGGGTCTCGACTTGCGGCTGCTTGAATTCAGGTGCGGCGCACGCCGTCAGCAGCAGTGCTGCCAGCAGCGGGGCGACACCCCGTGCAATCATGTTTTTCATATCAGTGGGTCCCTTCCAGTTGCGGGGCGGTTTCTACCGCCGGGGATTTCTTCTCAAGGCGCTTGGCCAGGGTGCGCAGCAGGACGTAGAACACCGGCGTCAGGAACAGGCCGAAGAAGGTCACGCCCAGCATGCCGGCGAACACCGCCACACCCATGGCATGACGCATTTCGGCGCCTGCACCATGCGAGAACACCAGCGGTACCACACCCATGATGAAGGCGATCGACGTCATCAGGATCGGGCGCAGACGCAGGCGGCAAGCTTCCAGTGCGGCCTGCAGGATGGTGCGGCCATGGTCTTCCAGCTCACGCGCAAATTCCACGATCAGGATCGCGTTCTTCGAGGCCAGGCCAACCAGCACGAACAGGGCGATCTGCGTGAACACGTTGTTGTCGCCGCCGGTCAGCTTGACGCCGATCAGGGCGCACAGGATCGACATCGGCACGATCAGGATCACGGCCAGCGGCAGGGTCCAGCTTTCGTACTGGGCAGCCAGTACCAGGAACACCAGCAGCACGCACAGCGGGAACACGTAGATCATGGTGTTACCGGCCAGGATTTCCTGGTAAGTCAGCTCGGTCCATTCGTAGCCCATCCCTTTCGGCATGGTTTCCTTGACGATTTCTTCCAGCGCAGCCTGCGCCTGGCCGGAGGAGAAACCAGGAGCCGGGCCGCCGTTGATTTCAGCCGACACGTAGGCGTTGTAGCGCTGCACGCGGTCCGGGCCATAGCTGTCCTTGACGCGCATCAGCGACGACAGCGGGATCATCTCGCCCTTGCTGTTGCGGATCTTCAGCTGCGCGATCTGCTCGGCTTGCGAACGGAACGGCGCGTCAGCCTGCACGCGCACCTGGTAGGTACGGCCGAACTGGTTGAAGTCGTTCACGTACAGCGAGCCGAGGTTGATCTGCAAGGTCTGGTAGATCGACTGCAGCGGCACGCCCAGTTGCTTGGCCTTGGCGCGATCGATGTCCGCGAACAGCTGCGGCACATTGATCTGGAAGCTGGAGAACACGCCGGCCAGGCGCTTGTCCTGCCATGCCTTCATCTGGATCGCCTGGATGGTCTTGTACAGCTCATCGTAGCCGGCGTTGTCGCGGTCCTCGATCATCATCTTGAAGCCGCCGGTGGTGCCCAGGCCGTTGACTGGCGGTGGCGGGAACACCATCACGAACGCATCCTGCACCACGCCCATGCGCTTGTTGATTTCCGCGGCGATCGCTTCGCCCGACTGGGACTTGTCGGTACGCTCGTGGAATGGCTTCAGCGTGGTGAACACGATACCTGCGTTCGGCGCATTGGTGAAGCCGTTGATCGACAGGCCTGGGAATGCCACGGATGCTTCCACGCCTGGGATCTCCTTGGCAATGTCGGACATCTTGCGGATCACCTGGTCGGTGCGTTCCAGCGAGGCAGCGTCAGGCAGCTGGGCAAAGCCCACCAGGTATTGCTTGTCCTGGGCCGGCACGAAGCCGCTCGGCACCAGCTTGAACATGATGCCAGCAGCAACAGCCAGCACCAGGTACACCACGACCGAAGCGGACTTGCGCTTCAGGACGCCCGACACGCCGGTTTCATAGCTGTGCGAAGCGCGGTTGAAGAACTTGTTGAACCAGCGGAAGAAGCCGCCGAACAGTTTGTCCATCACCCGGGTCAGCGCATCTTTCGGTGCGTCGTGCGGGCGCAGCAGCGAGGCCGACAGGGCCGGAGCCAGGGTCAGCGAGCAGAAGGCCGAAATGACGGTCGAAATGGCGATGGTCAGCGCGAACTGGCGGTAGAACTGGCCGGTCAGGCCGGATACGAAGGCGATCGGCACGAACACGGCGCACAGCACCAGCGCAATGGCGATGATCGGGCCGGACACTTCCTTCATGGCCTGGATCGTCGCATCGTGGGCCGACAGGCCGTTGGCGATATTACGCTCCACGTTCTCCACCACCACGATCGCATCGTCCACCACGATACCGATTGCCAGCACAAGGCCGAACAGCGACAAGGTGTTGATCGAGAAGCCGAAACCGATCATCACCGCAAAGGTACCGACGATCGACACAGGCACCGCGATCAGCGGGATGATCGATGCGCGCCAGGTCTGCAGGAAGATGATCACCACCAGCACCACCAGCGCCACCGCTTCCAGCAGGGTGTGGATCACGGACTTGATCGATTCACGCACGAACTGGGTCGGGTCGTACACGATGTCGTAGGCCACGCCTTCAGGGAAGTCCTTCTTCAGTTCTTCCATCTTGGCGCGCACATTGGAAGACAGTTCCAGCGCATTGCTGTTCGGTGCTTCGAAAATACCGATACCGACTGCCGACTTGTTGTTCAGCAGCGAACGCAGGGAGTAGCTGTTGGAGCCCAATTCAATGCGGGCCACGTCTTTCAGGCGGGTCAGCGCACCATCTTCATTGGTCTTGATGATGATGTCGCCGAATTCCTCGACGGTGCTCAAGCGGCCCTGGGTATTCACGGTCAGCTGGAAGTCAGCCGACTTGGACGGCGCAGCGCCGATCACACCGGCAGCCACCTGCACGTTCTGCTCGCGGATCGCGTCGACCACGTCGGAGGCGGTCATGTTGCGGCCAGCGACTTTCTGCGGATCGAGCCAGACGCGCATGGCGTAGTCGCCGGCGCCGAAGATCTGCACGTCGCCCATGCCTGGAATACGGGCCAGCTGGTCTTTCACGTTCAGCACGCCGTAGTTGCGCAGGTACAGGTCGTCGTAACGGCCGTTCGGCGACAGCAGGTGGACCACCATCGTCAGGTTCGGCGAGCTTTTCACCGTGGTCACGCCGATCTGGCGCACTTCTTCCGGCAGGCGTGGCAAGGCGCGCTGCACGCGGTTCTGCACCGCGGTTTCAGCCTTGTCGACGTCGGTGCCGATCTTGAAGGTCACGGTCAGCATCAGCGCGCCATCGGAGGTGTTTTGCGAGGACATGTACAGCATGCCCTCGACACCGTTGATCTGCTCTTCGAGCGGCGCGGCGACGGTTTCCGCAATCACTTTAGGGTTCGCGCCGGGGTAGACGGCGCGCACCACGACCGATGGCGGCACCACTTCCGGGTATTCGGAGACGGGCAGCTTGAAGATCGAGATCAAGCCCGCTACGAATACAATGATCGACAAAACCGCCGCGAAGATCGGCTTATCGACAAAGAAACGTGAGAAGTTCATTGTTTATTCCTTGTTTTTCTTGGCTTCGGTGGCGGCCACTTTTTCGGCTGCCATCGGGTCGAAGGTCATTTCAACCATTTGCGGCGTGATCGGCGCACCAGGACGCACGCGCTGCAGGCCGTTGACGACGATCTTCTCGCCCGGCTTCAGGCCGTCGCGCACCACGCGCAGGCCTTCGATGTTCGGGCCCAGCACCACCGGACGGTATTCCGCCTTGTTGTCGGCGCCGACCACGAACACGAACTTGCGATTCTGGTCCGTGCCCACTGCGCGCTCGTTGATCAAGAGCGAATCGCGGGTGGCGGTGCCGCCATCCAGCTGGACGCGGGCGAACAGGCCTGGCACCAGTATGCGGTCCTTGTTGTCGAAGGTGGCGCGCATGCGCACGGAGCCGGTGTGGGTATCGAGCTGGTTGTCGACGAATTCCAGCTTGCCCTCATGCGGGAAGCCGGCTTCGTTGGCCAGGCCGACCTTCACGGCAACCGGCTGGCCTTTGTGGGCCTGGCCGCCCACGCGCAGGAAGGTGTCTTCGTCGCCGTCGAAGCTGGCGTAGATCTTGTCCAGCGATACGACGCTGGTCAGCACGGCGTTCGGGTCAACCAGGTTGCCGAGGGTGATCTCTGCCTTCGACACGCGGCCGTTGATCGGCGATACCACCTGGGTGTAGGACAGGTTCAGGCGCGCCGCATCCGCTGCAGCTGCGGCGGCGCGGGCCGATGCATCGAGTTCCTTCAGCGCCGAGGCGCGTTCATCGAACTCGCGCTGGGCGATGGCTTTATCGGCCAGCAGCTTTTCAGCACGGGCCAGCTCCACTTTGGCCAGGTCGGCCTTGGCGCGCGCCGAAACGGCGGCGGCGTCGGCGCGGCTGGCTTCTGCCTGGAATGGACGCGGATCGATCACGAACAGCACGTCACCCTTTTTCACCTCGCTGCCAGGCTTGAAGTTCACGGCAGTAATGAAGCCACTCACGCGTGGACGGATTTCCACGCGGTCGATAGCTTCGATACGGCCCGAGAATTCCTGGGTCTCTGCGACCGACTTCTGCACCACAACGGCTGCCGATACCGGCGGGCCGCCTGCAGCAGGGCCCTGGCTTTCGGCCGGCTTGCTATTGGCGTTGCAGCCGGACAGGATGGCCGCCGCCAAACCGCCCATCGCCAATGCGGCAACCAGCGGCCGTACAAGAGTGGATTTTTGATTCATCTTCTTCATTCTTAACCTCTTGGGGGTGAGAGTAATAAAATTTGGCAAAAAGGAGCCCATGTGCCTCGCAGGCACTATTTTTTAACGACTGTTTTTTGGTAAACCGGCTTTACGCCGACGGCTGTTCCGGGCCGTCGATGGCGCTGATAAAACTGGCCATCTCTTTCAACGCAAAGCCCCTGCACGCGCATTCATTCCTGGCTCCCGGCTCCTGCAGTGGCGCCGGTGGCATGCGTCTGACTGTTGTCTTTACTCCGCAGGCGATCAGTTTCGCCCCGTATTGTTCTGCTTCGTCCCTCAGCGGGTCGTCTTCGGCCGAGAGGATCAGGGCCGGCGGTAAATTTTTCAGGCGGCTCGATTGCAGCGGCGACGCGTAAGGGTGGGCGCGGTCGGCGGCATTCGGCAGGTAGCCGCGGTAGGCGGCGGCGCAGGTATTCGCTACCTGCATCTTGTCCGGGCAGTTCGGCAGCTCGCGCATGGAACAGGTGCTCAGGCCAGGATCGAGCATCGGCATGATCAGGATCTGGCCCGCCAGCGCCGGGCCGCCGCGGTCGCGCGCCATCAGCGCCGACACTGCCGCCAGGTTGGCGCCGGCCTCGATGCCGGCCGTCAGCAGCTGCTTGCCGCTCCAGGCCAGCTTGCTCTTGTTCTTCTTGGCCCAGGCCAGCACGGCGTGGGCGTCTTCCACCGCAGCCGGGAACGGGCTGACGGCCGCCAGGGTGTAATTGGTCGCCAGGATCACGTGGCCAGGATTGCAAGTGACCAGGTGGCGCAGGAATTCGTCCGCCTCCTCCAGGTCGCCGGCGACAAAGCCGCCGCCGTGGAAGAAGACAATCAGCGCGTCGCGCTTGGCGGACGGATTCCCGGCCAGGTACAGGCGTGCGGCGAGCGGCCCCTGGGCCCCGCGCACTTCGAGTTCGCGGATCTTCAGGTCCGCCGGCGCCTGCGCCGTCACTCTTTCGCCTCCGCGGAGGCGTGGCCGCTGGCCGATGCCAGCAAGGTGTGCGCCGGCGCCGCGCCAAAGCCTACCTGCGCGCCGTAAGAGTATTCATCGGTATACAGGACGCCTGCCAGGGCGATCGCGCCCAGCGCCAGCGATACCATTGCAAAGAATCCATCCCGGTTACTCATGACTGCTCCTTTTCTCTGTTACCGAAGCCACTGTAATCTTTCCCATCGCGGGAAGGTCAATAGCTTTTTCATGCTGCAATACGGTAATAATAAACTTCCACTAGAATAAGAAAAATACACTAATGTTGAATTGATTGTTCAGAATCTCGAACAATGGGGTGGACTCATGAATAAGCTGCAAGCAATGGAAGTCTTTGTCCAGGTGGTTGACGCCGGGGGCTTCACGCGCGCCTCGGAAACCCTGCAACTGCCCAAGGCCACCGTCTCCACCCTGGTGGCCAGCCTGGAAACCGCGCTGGCGGTCAAGCTGCTGCACCGGACCACGCGCCAGGTATCCGTCACCGCCGACGGCGCTGCCTACTATGAAAGATGCCTGCGCATCCTGGCCGACGTCAAGGATGCCGAGGAATCGCTGTCACGCACCCGCCTGAGCCCCAGCGGCCGGCTGCGGGTCGACGCGCCGACCGGATTGTCGAATGAAATCCTGGTGCCCGCCCTGCCCTCATTCTTTGAACAATACCCCGATATCCAGCTTGAACTCGGTTGCAGCGACCGGCCCGTCGATTTGATCGAGGAAGGCGTCGATTGTGCAGTGCGGGGTGGCCAATTGGCCGATTCCACGCTGATCGCGCGGCGCGTCGGCCTGCTCAATTTCGTCACCTGCGCGGCGCCCTCCTACCTGGAACGCTTCGGCACGCCGACGCACCCGCGCGATCTGGAACGGCACCGCTGCATCAATTATTTTTCGTCCAAGACCGGAAAAATCTACAACTGGGATTACGCGCGCGACGGCGAGCGCATCGAAATGACCTTGCCTGGCATGGTCGCGCTGAACGATTCCAACGCCTACCTGACCGCAGGGCTGGCCGGCCTGGGTATCATCATGATGACGGACGTACAGCTGGACAACCACGGCGGCAATGGCAGCCGCCTGGTGCGCGTGCTGGACGACTGGATTACCGACCCGCTGCCGATCCACGTGGTGTACCCTCAGAACCGCCACCTGTCGGCCAAGGTGCGTGTCTTCGTCGAATGGGTGGCGGACCTGATGGCCAGCCACCCCCAGATGCGGCTGCGCCCACTGGCCAACGCCCCTGCCCTGCCTTTGGAGCTGACTGCATGACCGAACGCCTTGTCTTCCTCGACCGCGACAGCATTATCGCCGACATCCGCCGGCCGGCCTTTGCCCACGAATGGGCTGAATACCCGGCCTCCAGTGCAGCCGAAGCGATCGAACGCCTGCAGGGCGCAACGATCGCCATCAGCAACAAGGTGCCGCTGCGCGCCGAGGCGCTGGCCGCCCTGCCAAGCCTGAAGATGATCGCCGTCGCCGCCACCGGCACCGACATCGTCGACCTGGCCGCGGCGCGCGAACGGGGCATCACGGTATCGAATATCCGCGGCTATGCGCACGCGGCGGTGCCGGAGCATGCGTTCGCCCTGATCCTGGCGCTGCGCCGCCAGCTGCTGGCCTATCGCGCCGACGTCGAGGCGGGCCTGTGGGAGAAGTCGCCGCGTTTCTGCCTGTTCCACCACCCGATCCGCGACCTGCACGGCAGCCGCCTGGGCCTCCTGGGCTACGGCGACCTGGGCAAGCAGGTGGCCCACCTGGGCCGCGCCTTCGGCATGGAAATCGTGGTCCACACCCGCACGCCGAGCGACGACCCGAACGTACGCAACGTGAGCTGGGATGAGCTGCTGGAAACTTCCGACGTATTGAGCCTGCATGCACCGCTCACCGACGCCACGCGCAACATTATCGGTGCGGACGAACTGGCGCGCATGAAGCCAAGCGCCATCCTGGTCAACACCGCGCGCGGCGGCCTGGTGGACGAAGCTGCGCTGGCCGACGCCTTGCGGCGCGGCGTGATCGCCGGCGCCGGCTTCGACGTGCTGTCCAAGGAGCCGCCCGTGCCCGACAACCCGCTGCTGCAGCTGCGCCTGCCCAACTTCCTGCTCACGCCCCATTCGGCCTGGGCCAGCGGCCAAGCCATGCAAGGCCTGGCCGACCAGCTGATCGACAATATCGAAGCCTTCATCGCAGGCCGTCCGGCCAACCGCGTCGCATGAAGCCCGTCCGCTACAAGGCGGCCCTCGGCACCTACCTGGCGCTGGCCTTCTGCGCACTGGCCATGCTGATGGGCGCCATTCTTGCCGCCATCATCGGCCACACCGCCGGCGACCAGGTCAAGGCCGATATCGGCAATGCGCTCTCGGACCTGGCCCTGCAAGCGTCGGACAAGCTCGATCGCAATATGTTCGAGCGTTACCGCGAACTTCAACTGCTGGCCCAGCGTCCCGACATGGGCGCCGCCGCCCCGCCCGCCGCCCGCCGCGCCACGCTGGAAACGCACCAGCGCAGCTACCCGCACTATGCCTGGCTCGGCGTCACCGGCGAGGACGGCCATGTGCTGGCCGCCACCGGCACCCTGCTGGAAGGCCACGACGTCAGCGAGCGCCCCTGGTACCGCAACGCCAAGGCCGGCACCTTCGTCGGCGACGTGCACGATGCGGCGCTGCTGGCCAAGCTGCTGCCGGCCTCCGGCCCGGACGCGGCGCGCTTCATCGACCTCGCCTTCCCGCTGGCAGACGACAGCGGCGTCCTGGGCGCCCACCTGTCGTGGCAATGGGCGCGGGAACTGGAACGTTCGGTGATGGAACCGGTCAGCATCCACCGTGAGGTGCAGGCCATCATCGTCGACCGCGCCGGCAAGGTCCTGCTCGGCCCGCCGGAGCTGGAGGCGAAGACCTTGCCGCTGCAGGGCCGCCATGCCGGCTACCGCGTCGAACGCTGGTCCGACGGCGTCGACTACCTTGTTGGCTACGCGCGCACGCGCGGCCACGCCGCCTACCCCGGCCTGGGCTGGGCGGTCCTGGTGCGCCAGCGGGTCGACACCGCCTGGACGCCGGTACACGAACTGCAGGAACGCGCCTGGTGGATGGGCGTGGCGATGGCTGCCCTGTTCTCGCTGCTGGCCTTCCCGCTCTCGCGCCGCATCGCACGCCCGCTGCGCCAGCTGGCCGACGCCGCCGACCGTATCCGCCAGGGCGAGGCCGCCGCACTGCCGCAACTGGCGCCCTACGCCGAAGTACAGGCGCTGTCGCGCACCTTGATCTCACTGGTGGCCAACCTGGAAGGCCGCGTCAGCGCCCGCACCCGCCAGTTGCGCGAAGCCATGCAGCGCATCGGCGCCATCATCGACAGCGCGCAGGACGCCTTCATCGCCGCCGATCCCGATGGCCGCATCAGCGACTGGAACCCGGCCGCCGAGCGCATGTTCGGCTGGACGCGCGCGGAAGCCGTCGGCAAGAGCTATATCGCGCTGATGGTGCCGCAGCGCTTCCGCGCGCAGCAGGAAGCCGCCCTGGCCGCCGCCCGCGGCAGCGATGCCGCCTCCTTCGGCCGCCGCGTGCAGCTCGCCCTGATCCGGCGCGACGGCGCTGAGCTGGTGGTGGAAGCGAGCGTCAGCCGCCCCGCCGATGCCTTGTTCACGGCCTTCCTGCACGATATTTCCGAGCAGCGCAAGGTGGAGGAGATGAAGAACGAGTTCATCGCCACCGTTTCCCACGAGCTGCGCACGCCGATGACTTCGATCCGCGGCTCGCTGTCCATGCTCATCGAAGGCGCGGCCGGCGAGTTGCCGCCGGACGTGCGGCACCTGGTCAACATTGCCTACCAGAGCAGCGAACGCCTGGTACGGCTGGTCAACAATATCCTCGATATCGAAAAGATCGAGGCCGGCAAAATGGATTTCCGCAGCGAAGAACTGACCGTCGCCCCACTGCTGGAAGAAGCCTTCAATGCGGTGCGCGGCAGCGCTGCCGAGCGTCCGGTGGCGCTGGAACGCCAGGGCGATGGGCGCGGCATGAAAGTGCGCGGCGACCGCGACAAGCTGGTCCAGGTGCTGGTCAACCTGCTCTCCAACGCCATCAAGTATTCACCGCAGTTCAACACCGTGACCCTGGCCTGCGCCGCCACGCCGGAAGGGATTCGCATGTCCGTCAGCGACAACGGCGCCGGCATCCCGCAGGAATTCCAGGCTCGCGTCTTCGAAAAGTTCGGCCAGGCCGACAGTTCCGACACCCGCATCAAGGGCGGCACCGGACTGGGTCTGGCGATTTGCCGCGCCATCGTCGAACAGCATGGCGGCAGCATCGGCTTCGAGACCAGGGAAGGCCAGGGGACGACCTTCCACGTGGTGCTGCCGGCCGTTAGCTGATGTCGCGCTGCCAGCCGGCCTTGCGGTTCATTACGCCCCACTTGGCCTCGCCGCCGCGCAACCACTTGAACAGGCCCACCAGGCGCCACCAGCTGTTCAGCTGCCGGTACCCGAAATTCTCGGCGACCACCACCACCGCCAGCATCAACAGCTGGCCCGGCCGCTGGTACAGGTGGAAGGATAGCTCCTCCAGCAACAGGCCGAAGGCGGACAGCAGGATGCCCAGTCCGATGGCGACGAAGAAGAAGATGGCCGCCGAATCCCAGGAAATCCAGCCCTGCCACCAGGCCACCGCCATGAACACATAACCGAAGATCTCGACCAGGCCGCCCAGCCATTCGAACAGGACGAAGAACGGGAACGCCAGCCAGCCCGCTACCCCGCCGTGCCGGTTGAACATCAGGCCCCAGTTGCTGTTCAGGCTTTCCGACAAACCGCGCTGCCAGCGGATGCGCTGGTTGCGCAGCTGCTTGTGGTCTTCCGGCGCCTCGGTCCAGCACACCGGGTCGGCCACGAATTCAATCTTGTACGGAGTGCCGCGCGCGCGCAGCTTGCGGTGAATGCGCACCACCAGCTCCATGTCTTCGCCGATGGAGCCGGGCGTATAGCCGCCGACCGACACCACGGTCTCCTTGCGGAACAGGCCGAAGGCGCCGGAGATGATCAGCATGCCGTTGATGACGGACCAGCCCAGGCGGCCGAACAGGAAGGCGCGCAGGTATTCCACCACCTGGAACAAGGCCCAGGGATTGTGCGGCATGCCGATGCGCGTCAGGTAGCCGCCGCGCACTTCGCAGCCGTTGGCGATGCGCACCGTGCCGCCGCTGGCCACCATCTGCGGGTCGCCCAGGAAGGGACGCACCAGGCGCTGCAGGCTGTCGCGCTGCAGGATGGAATCGGCGTCGACGCCGCAGAACAGCGGGTAGCGCGCGGCATTGATGCCGGCATTCAGGGAATCGGCCTTGCCGCCGTTGGCCTTGTCGATCACGCGCAGGTTCGGGAAGCGCGTGGAGCGGTAGATCGCGCGCACCGGCTCGGTCTCCAGCTGGATACGGTACGCCTCGGGGAAAGGCGCCAGCGAGAACTCCTCGGTCAGCACTTGCAGCGTGCGGTCGGTCGAGCCGTCGTTGACGACGATGACTTCCATCTCGGAATACGACAGCTGCAGCATGGAGCGCACCGAGGCGGCGATGGTGGCCTCCTCGTTATAGGCCGGCACCACGATGCTGATGGGCGGCTCCAGCGCGGAATACACCTGCGGCAGGTCGTCCAGCACCGCCTCCTGGGCGCGCTTGCGCAGCGCGAACATGGCCAGGATATTGAGCAGCAGGTAGCCGCCGTTCAGCAGCACGAAGTACACCAGCACACCAACGGTGAAGATCTGGATCACCAGCGAGTCGGGCTTCATGCCACCTCTCTTTCAGCCGCCACCTGCTTGAGCATATCGGCGGCGTAGCGGTCGTCCGCATTGCGTAAATCGGCCAGTTCGGCCTCCGTCAGGAAAGGCAAGGACAGCAAGGCCTCTGCAGCGCGGTAGCGCACCCACCATTCCGGGTCGGACAGCAAGGCGCGCAGCCGGTCGACGTCGCTGCGGTCGCCCAGTTCGCCCAGCGCACGCACCGCCTGCAGGCGGATGCGCCAGTCGGCGCTGCCCAGGTGTCCCCGCACCTGTTCCAGGACAGCCGGCGAGCGGGCCAGGCGCAAGGCGGCCAGCACCACGTCGGCCTGGTCGCTGGCCAGGTAGCCCTTCAGCTGCGCCAGCGGCAGGTCGATGCGCAAGGCCGCCACCAGGCGCAAGGCTTGCGGCAATTCTTCCGGCGTGACGCGCAACAAGGCCAGGGCCAGCACCAGCTGCCATTCGCCGCGCACGTTCTGCAGGATATTGGCCAGCTGGGACAATGGCCAGTCGTCGCGCCGCAGCAGCACGGGGGCCATTTCCTGCGCGGAGCGTGCTGCATCGGTCTGCACCAGCGCCCACAGCGCATGCACGGAGGAGGCACTGTCGGCGGCATGCGCCGCCCGCGCCAGCGGTTCCCAGGATGCCTTGTCGCGCATATGGCCCAGCGCCAGCGTCGCCAGCAGCCGCTCGGCGCGGTTGCCGCGCACCAGCAGCTTGCGCATATACGCATCGCAGCCCACGCGGCGGGCGATGCGGTTCAAGCCTTCGCTGGCTTCGCCGCGCACCGCTTGCTGCAGGTGCAGCCAGAGCTTGATGAACAGGACCTGGTCGCGCCGCGCCAGTTCGGGCAGGTTGGCCAGTTCATCGCCGGCGATCGCGGCATTCAGCAGGGGGCGCCATTTCAGCGTCAAGGCCTGCTCGCGGCGCTGCAGACGGCGCATCGAGAAGCGCAGCCAGACGATCTGCAACCCGACCAGCACGGTCAAAACAATGGTACCAATGCCGGCCCATAATGCGACCTGCAGGTAGATGTCAGAAGGCGGTCTGTAGTCCAAACTATTCCTTCAGGTGGCGGCGCACGCGCGCCAGCAGTTCATTGGGCTGGAATGGCTTTACCACGTAGTCGTTGGCGCCCTCGTCGAGTGCGCGCACGATGTCTTTTTCAGTGTGCTTGGCGGTCAGCATGACGATCGGCACCTCTTGCCAACCCTGCTGCGCACGAATGATCTGCACCAGCTCGAAACCGTCAATATAAGGCAGCATGACGTCCAGCAGCACCAGCGATGGCGGCGTGTTGGTGGACATGATTTCCTTGCGCGCCGCCAGGCCGTCGGCCGCAAGAGTGGTTTTGTAGCCCTGCCGCTGCAGGATGAACGTCAGGATTTGGCCAATGTGTTCGTCGTCTTCAATTACCAGTATCGAGGTATCAGGCATAGGCTTCCAGCATTATTGCGCATCAAATTCCGCGGCGGCCTTGGCTGACCACAGCGCTTCGTTATAAGTGGCGAAGGGAATGTCGTAGCGTTCGACCGCCCCGTCTTCGCCGATGAAGTAGGTCCACCATCCTGCCGGGTCCGAGACCAGGGCAATATCTCTCGGCTTGCAATGTTCATGCAAGTCGTCCCCCGCTTCCAGGGTAATGATGCGGGTCTTGCGGTGTCGGATCAGCGTTGCCATGGCGCATTCTCCTGATGGGCGATGCAAGTATTGTAATGCGTTATGCGGGCAACGGACACAATGTATTTAAATTGGCAGCCTGCTGGCAGGAGGAGCGCACCATGAATGCATCGAATACCCAGCCCCCACTGAATCCGGGCGACCAGGCCGCGCCGGGCACGCCGGGCAGCGGCGAAGGCATTTGCCCTGTCTGCAGCGGCAGCGGCAAGACGCCGGACGGCAAGGACTGCCCCAACTGCGGCGGCAGCGGCCGCATCATCGAAGGCATCGGCGGCGGCTAGCCTGCGCGATTCAGCCGGCGCCGAGGCGCTGCCGCAGGAAGTCGATGAACAGCCTGGCGCGGGCCGGCAGGTGGCGCGTCTCGGTCAGCGCATGCACCATGATCGGTTCCATATGCCAGTCCGGCAGCACGCGCTGCAGGCGGCCGGTCTGCACCTCGTGCTTGACCAGCAGCGGGTCCAGGGCGGAAATGCACAAGCCGTTGGCGGCAAAGGACATGCTCAGGGCCGCGCTATTGGTGGCATAGCGCGCCTGCGCCATCACTTCCACCACCTCCTCGCCGCGATACAGCTTGCGCCAGATATCGGGCACGCGGCTCGAGAAAAAGCGCCCGCACATGACGTGCTGCACCAGGTCGCAGGCATGCTCCAGCGGCGGCATCTTGGCCAGGTAGACCGGCGAGGCGTACAGGTAGCGCGGCATGTTTGCGATGCGCCGCACCACCAGCGTGGACGGTGCGGTAGGCGGCTGCCCCATGCGGATGGCGACGTCGAAGGGTTCCGACTGCAAGTCCACGGTGCGCGATGAAATGTCGAATTCCATCTTGATGTCCGGGTACATGTCGGCGAATTCCATCAGCACCGGCGCCAGGTAGCCCACGCCGAAACTGGAGGTCATGGTTACGCGCAGGATGCCGGCCGGTTTTTCCGACCAGTCCAGCAGCGCTTCATGCGCATTCATCGCTTCTTCCACGATGCCCTGGCAGCGCTTGAAGTAGGCCTCGCCCGCTTCGGTCAGCTCCACCTTGCGGGTCGAGCGGTGCAGCAGGCGCAGGCCGATGCTCTTTTCCAGTTCGGCGATATTGCGCGACAAGGTGGAATTCGACATGTCCAGCGCCTCGGCGGCCGCGCGGAAGCTCTTGCGCTTGGCCACCTCGACGAACAGGCGCATATGGTGAAGCCTATCCATTCATTGCTCCATTTTTGGGATATTCAATTCGATTATAAGCATTTATCCCAACAATGAAACAGTTCACAATGCGCTTACTTCGACCTTTAGCAGAAAGGAAACGCAAATGAACAACACCAAACCCACCGTGTTTGAAGAGTTATGCAAGCTCCTGGCTGGCCTGGTGTTCAGGGCAGGAGGATCTCCCTGCTGACTTGCTGGATGTCCCGCTTGCCGCAGAAGGCCATCGAGATATCCAGTTCGTTGCGGATGATGTCGAGGCAGCGCGTCACGCCTGCCTCGCCGAGCGCCCCCAGCCCGTAGAGGAAGGGGCGGCCGATGTAGACCCCGCGCGCGCCGAGCGCCACAGCCCGCAGCACGTCCTGGCCGGAGCGCACGCCGCCATCCATATGCACTTCAATCTGCTGGCCGACCGCATCCACGATGCCCGGCAGCGCGGCGATGGAGGATGGTGCTCCATCCAGCTGGCGGCCGCCATGGTTGGACACGATCAGTGCGTCGGCGCCGCTGCTGGCGGCCAGGCGCGCATCCTCGGCGTCCATGATGCCCTTGATGATCAGTTTGCCGCCCCAGCGGTTCTTGATCCACTCCACGTCGTTCCATGACAGGCTCGGGTCGAATTGCTGGCTGGTCCAGGACGAGAGCGAAGACATATCCGATACCGATTGCGCGTGGCCGACAATATTGCCGAACTGGCGGCGCGAAGTGCCCAGCATGCCGGCGCACCAGCGCGGCCTGGTCGCCATATTCAGCATATTGGCGAGGGTCAGCCGCGGCGGCGCCGACAGGCCATTGCGCAAATCCTTGTGGCGCTGGCCCAGCACCTGAAGATCGAGCGTCAGCACCAGTGCCGAACAGTTGGCGGCCTTGGCCCGGTCGATCAGGCGGTTGATGAAATCGCGGTCCTTCATCACGTACAGCTGGAACCAGAAGGGTTTGGTCGTGTGCGCCGCCACGTCCTCGATCGAGCAGATGCTCATGGTCGACAGCGTGAACGGGATGCCGAATTTTTCCGCCGCGCGCGCGGCCAGGATTTCGCCATCGGCATGCTGCATGCCGGTCAGTCCGGTCGGCGCCAGCGCCACCGGCATGGCGACTTCCTGCCCCACCATCGTGGTGCGCAGGCTGCGGTTGTTCAGGTCGACGGCCACACGCTGGCGGAACTTCAGCTTCTGGAAGTCAGCTTCATTAGCGCGGTAAGTGGATTCAGTCCAGGAGCCGGAATCGGCATAGTCATAAAACATGCGTGGCACACGGCGCTTGGCCAGGCGGCGCAGGTCTTCAATGCAAGTGATGAGTGTCATTCCTGCATATTAACGCAGGAATTGCACCACAGCCGTGATCATCGCCGCGTTAATGGCAGTTTGTATCGTGATAATTCCAAGGGCGAAGGTGAGGAGATCTTTACGACTTTCAGCCTTCGTTGCGACCTGCTTGAATTCCGATTCGATACGCTGCTCAAGTCGAGTCATCCGCTCTTCCAGATGGGCGATGCGCTCCTCCAGCCTCTGGACACGCCTGTCAAGCCGCTCGACGTCGGCACGTATGCCTTCAATCTGACGCTGCAAATCAGCAAACTCGGCTTTCGTCGCATAGTCGCGCTTGAACTCCTCGAATTTGCCAAGCAAATCATCGACTTTCGATTCCAGAATGGCGATCCGCACGTCCATACTTTCATCTTTGGGCATGGTCTTTTCTCCGTCAAGCAGGCACAGGTACGATTGTGCGCGCGCAACGGCGGTGCGGATTTGATGCAGCTCAGTGACGCTTGAGGACTTCTTTACGGAACCAGTCGTCCAGCATTTGCTTTTCGTAGGGGTAGGCGTCCGTGTTGTAGCGGTTGCCGTTCATCAGGTAGCCCGGATCGGAGAGCTGGCTCTCGCCGCTGGCGACGACCTTGCCGTCCTGCTCGATGCTGTAGCGCAGGTGCATGCGCGGCCAGTCGGCCTGTCCTTTCAGCACCCGGACGTCCTGCACCGACACGCGCGGGAACTCTTCACCGGCCAGGTCGATGTCCAGGATGTCCACCTTCAGCACCTGCCCTGCCGGCAATTGCTCGGACAAGCGGTTGAAGTGCTCGCGCAATACAAACTGCATATCTTCCCGCTTGTGGAAGTCGCGCGGCACGTCCGTCATCTTGTCGACATTGATGAAATTGACGGTCGCGGCGGCAAAGGCGCTCGCCGTAGCGATGAACAGTACGGCAGCGGCGCTGGCTTGAATGAGCTTGTTCATGATTAAAGTATAGCACTCGTATTATTGTCCAAGAATGGCAATGGCGACCGGCGTCACTCCGGTGGCCATCAGGCCTGAGAAGGCAAGTGCGCCGGTGCCAGGATGGATGTCATACACCGACACAGCATAGTCACCCTGGTTAACGACATAGGCGAACTTGCCGCCCGGATCAACATTCACCGCCACCGGTTTCCACCCGGCGTTGACACGCCCCAGGGACGCGAGCGCACCCGTGCTGGAATTGATGGCGTACATCGACACCGTATCGCTGGCAGCGTTCGCCACATAGAGAAACTTGCCGCTCGGGTCGGTGGCCAGCGACGAGGGCGCAAGTCCCGCAGCAATCGCGCCGATGGAAGTCAGCGCGCCAGTGCTGGCATTGACCGCATACATTGACACATCATCGCTGCCGGAATTGCTCACATACAGATATTTCCCACCCGGCTCAATCACTACCGACGAAGGGAAGGCACCGGCCGCAAACGTGCCCGCAGCCGTCAATGCGCCGGTCGATGCGTTGATCGCAAACATCGACACTGCATTGCCGCCGTTATTGGCCGCATAGACAAATTTGCCGCCCGGGTCCACCGCCACCGTGCCCAGCCCGGATCCGGCATCGACCTCGCCGACAAAAGCCAGCGCCCCGGTGTTCGCGCTGATGCTGTAGGCCGACAACTTGCTGCCGTTGACCAGGAAGGCAAATTTGCTGCTGGGGTCGATTGCCAGGGAAGTCGGCTTGAATCCCGTGCCAACCTTGCCGGCAAAGCTGAGCATGCCAGTGCTGGCATCGACGCCATACCACGACAAGCTCTCGCCAACGTTGTGCACCACGTACGCAAATTTGCCGTTGGGAGCGACGACGACGGAACGGGGCCCGCCACCAACACTGAGATTGTTTTTGGCGGTCAGCCAGCCATTCGCAGCATTGATGTCATATGTCAGCACGGTGTTGCTGACGATATTGGCCACATAGGCAAAGCGCGGCGTCGGCGTCACGCATTTGATCGCAATATTGTTTACGGCCCCGCCGACTGTGCCGCTGCCGCCGGTCACGCTGCAGTTCTGCCTGGGCGCGCCCGGCTGATTCTTGACGGTGACGTCGTAGCGGGTCCCGCTTGCCAGCGAAGCGCTGAAGGTAAAGTTGCCGTTGGCGGAAATCGGCAAGTCATTCGCCCCCTTGTTCTGCAGCACCAGGCCACTGCCGGACATGCCGGTGACGGTCCCGCCCAAGGTATAGCTTGGCGGCGGGTTCGCCGATCCGCCATTGCCGCCGCCGCCACCGCATCCGGCAAGCATCAAGGCCGCAGCGCATGAAATTGCCGCCGCAATTGCCGCGGCAGGTAAGCTGGAATGCATCGAACGCTCCAATGATTAACTATTTAGTAATTTTCAACCAATAGG
Source organism: Massilia eburnea (assembly GCF_009720745.1). GTDB lineage: Bacteria > Pseudomonadota > Gammaproteobacteria > Burkholderiales > Burkholderiaceae_D > Rugamonas > Rugamonas eburnea. Next base: position 50,763 of record NZ_WNKX01000021.1, read on the forward strand.
ATGTCATGAGCGCAATTCGAGCGTTGTATTCGTTTGCAGTAAAAATGTAAAAAGGGTCCACACCTCCCGGTATGGACCCTCCTCAATTTGGTGCGGCTGGCAGGAATCGAACCCACGACCCCTTGGTTCGTAGCCAAGTACTCTATCCAGCTGAGCTACAGCCGCAAAAACTGCTTTTTCCACATCGCTCGACAGCGACGGGTACAACACTTACAAAAACTGGTGCGGCTGGCAGGAATCGAACCCACGACCCCTTGGTTCGTAGCCAAGTACTCTATCCAGCTGAGCTACAGCCGCAAAAACTAAATTATAACAGTCAGTTATGCATACTACCAACTTCCTGCTATTCCCTTCGCTCGACAGCGAAGGGCCCAAACATTTACTGCAAATTCTGGTGCGGCTGGCAGGAATCGAACCCACGACCCCTTGGTTCGTAGCCAAGTACTCTATCCAGCTGAGCTACAGCCGCTTAAGAAGCAGGATTATATCGCATGAATTTCGTTTTGGAAAGCTTACGTTCTGCTCAACTTTCCGAGGCGAAACCGGCGTTTCCGGCTCTTTCCTGCGCAGTATCCTGTGCAAGGAGGCAGCATTATATGCGGGTGTTTCCCATCTGTCCAGCGTCGCGAAACAATTTTCTTTATTGCCTTACAGACATCATTACTTCATTCATGAAACGTATTTCTCTCATCATGAATGGAAATTGGATCTTTATGCGGCAATGCAGCATCATTCACCTGTCTCCTCTATTCTCCTCCAAGAAAATAGAATTCGGGCCCGCCAAGCAGCGGGCCTTTTTTTTTGCCGCCCTTGGTGTAGCATTGCCCATATTGACATCGAGGCACTGATACGGACATGGCGCACATCGCAGGTGAAAGCATGGCAACCCAGGACTGGTCGCGTGCCGATCTCGGCCCCCAGGACAGCTGGCCGCAAGCCCTGCGGCTGGCCCTGGACATCATGCTCAACACGCCGCTGCCCATGCTGCTGATGTGGAGCCGGCGCCAGGTCATGCTGTACAACCAGGCTTATGCCAGCAACGTCGCCAGCGCCGCCGCCGTGCCGCCCGGCGGCACCGTGCCGGCCGTGCCGCCTTCGGCCTGGAGCTGGAACCCGCAAGCAATGGAACAAGCCTGGGCCGGCCAGAGCCTGGTTTTCCCGCGCCAGCCGCTCAAGCTCTGGCGCGACGGCAATATGCTGGAAGTGCCCTTCGACCTGCATTACACGCCGCTGCGCGCCGGCGATGGCGAAGTCGCCGGCATCCTCTGCACGCTGGCCCCGGCCAGCGCGGCCGCCCTGCCCGGCGCGGCCGCCAATGACGCCCACCTGCGCATCCTGGTGGTGGAAGACAACCAGGACGCGCAATACCTGGTCTGCGAAATGCTGCGCGCCTTCGGCCACGAAGTCAGCGCCGTCGCCAATGGCGAAGCGGCCCTGGAGCTGCTGGCCGGCAGCGAATTCGACGTGCTGTTCAGCGACGTCAGCCTGCCCGGCATGAGCGGCGTCGAACTGGGCCGCACCGCATTGAAGCGCCAGCCGCGCCTGCGCATCATCTTTGCTTCCGGCTACAGCCAGTCGCTGACCAGCCACCTCGATTTCCCTGCCGTCTCCATGCAAAAGCCCTACGATATCGAACAGCTGCAACAGGCATTGCAAGATTTACATTAGGCAATAGTGCGGCGGCAAGGACTTGCCAACGCTACAATCGAACGTTATGAGTCCCGATCCCCGCACGCACAACGTACTGGATAGCATGGGTGACGGCTTCGCCGTCATCAGCAGGGACTGGACCGTCCAATACCTGAACCCGAGAGCAGCGGAAATGCTGCTGCCGCCCGTGCCCACGCTGCGCGACCCGCGCGGGCAGCAGCTTTGGCAAGCGTTTCCGGGCCTGGCCGACGGAGCGCTGGAAGCGCCCCTGCGCCGCACCCTTGAGCAAGGCCTGCCTGCCACCTGCGAATTGTTCTACCAGCCCAGCCAGCGCTGGATCGAGGTGCGTGCCTGGCCTTCGCCCATGGGCATGACTTGCCTGCTGCTCGACATCCACCAGCGCAAGCTGCACGAGCGGGGCCTGCGCGAAAGCACCAACCGGCTGCAGGTGGCGCTCGCCGCCGGCCGCCTTGGCGACTGGGAATGGAATGCCGCGAGCAACCTGGTGCGTCTGGGCCGCCGTGCCGCCGAGATCTTCGAACTGCCTGCGGAAATCCCGATCACCTGGCAGGTGCTGCGCGACCGTATCGCAACGGACGATTTCGCGGCAGTCGAGCAAGCCTTCATCGACGCTTGCCTGGCGCGGCGCGACTTCAACATCGAATGCCGCGTGCAACGCCGTGACGGCGATGCCTGCTGGCTGTCGGTGATCGGCCACGGCGACTTTGGCGACGACGGCAAGCTGCGCGGCGTGATCGGGATGGTGCAGGACATCACCCAGCGCAAGAAGGCCGAAGACGCCCTGCGCAACAGTGAAGAGGAGCTGCGCGCCCTCGCCAACAGCATCCCGCAACTGGCCTGGATAGCCAGCAGCGACGGCGTCATGACCTGGTACAACGAGCGCTGGCGCGAATATACGGGCATGGAAGAAAAGGATCTGCTGGGCGACGGCCGCCTGCAGGCCTACGCGCCGGAAGTGCTGCCGGCCATGCTGTCGCGCTGGCGGCTCTCGGTCGAGACCGGCCACCCCTTTGAAATGGAATTCCCGATCCGCGCCCGCGACGGCCAGTACCGCTGGTTCCTCACGCGCGCCAACCCGATGCGCGATTCCGGCGGGCGCATCCTGCGCTGGTTCGGCACCAGCACCGACGTCGACCAGGTCAAGCGCGTGCAGGAACAACTGCGCGACGAAACGAATATGCTGGAACTGCTGAACAGCACCGGCACCGCGCTGGTGCAGAACCGCGAGCTGCATTCGCTGCTGCAGGAGGTGACCGATGCCGCCACCAGCATTTCCGGGGCGCGCTTCGGCGCCTTCTTCTACCACGGCCCCGGCGCCGATGGCAGCCGCCAGGCCATGCATACGCTGTCGGGCTCGCCGCCGGCCGATTTCCAGGGCTTGCCGCATCCGCAGGTGCGCAGCGGCCTGGCCGTCCCGATCCTGGCGCGCGCCGGCGAAGTGGTCGGCACCCTCTTCTTCGGCCACCCCGAACCGAATATGTTCAACGAGCGCACCGAGCGCCTGGTCAGCGGCGTCGCGGCGCAAGCCGGCATCGCCATCGATAATGCGCGCATGGTGGAGGCAGCCCAGCGCGCCGCCGAAGAACGCAAGGTGCTGCTGGACCGCGAGCGCAGCGCGCGCGCCGAGGCCGAGCGCAGCAACCAGATGAAGGATGAATTCCTGGCCACCCTGTCGCATGAGTTGCGCACCCCGCTGACCGCCATCCTGGGCTGGTCGCAAGTACTCCGGCGCGGCAACCGCACGGCGGAGGAACAGGTGCGCGGCCTGGAGACCATTGAACGCAATGCGCGCGCCCAGGCCCAGCTGATCGAAGACTTGCTGGACATGGGCCGCATCACCTCGGGCAAAGTCTTGCTGGACATGAAGCTGCTGATGCCGTCCGTGGTGGTCGACGCCGCGCTGGAAGCGGTGCGCCCGGCCGCCGAAGCCAAGGGCATCCGCCTCGAACGCGACTTCTCGCCCACCGGCCATGTGGCGGGCGACGCCAACCGCCTGCAGCAAGTGGTGTGGAACCTGCTCACCAATGCGCTCAAGTTCACGCCGCGCGGCGGCGCCGTGCGCGTCTCGATCTGGGCCCATGCGGGGCATGCTGAAATAACGGTGACCGATAACGGCGTCGGCATCCGCCCTGAATTCCTGCCCTATGTATTCGAGCGCTTCCGCCAGGCCGATGCCTCCACCACGCGCCGGCACGGCGGCCTGGGCCTGGGCCTGTCCATCGTCAAGCACCTGGTCGAGCAGCATGGCGGCACCGTGTCGGCCGCCAGCGAGGGCGAAGGCATGGGCTCCAGCTTTACCGTGCGCCTGCCGCTGGCCAGCGGCGAGATCCGCGCCCAGCGCATGCACAGTCCGCCGCGCGCCGAGAAAGTGCCCCTGCCGGACATGGGCTTGCGCGACCTGGGCGGCCTGAAAGTGTTGCTGGTGGACGACGAGGCCGATGCACGCGAGCTCATCAGCCGCATCCTGCGCGATTGCGGCTGCACAGTGCAGTGCGCAGGCAACGCCGCCGAAGCCGTGGCACTGGCGCGCGCCGGCCAGTATGACCTGCTGCTGAGCGATATCGGCATGCCCGATGTTGACGGTTTTGAATTATTGTCACGCATACGCGCCCTGGGTGCGGGACGCGGCGGCGCCATGCCCGCCATCGCCCTGACCGCCTTCGCGCGCTCGGAAGACCGCCTGCGCGCCCTCGAATCGGGCTTCCTCGACCATGTGCCGAAACCCATCGAACCTTCTGAATTAGTAGCAACGATTGAGCGCGTTTGTTCTGCAAGCAAGCATGGTTGAGGACTACCCGAACACGGGAAAATGTCCTACAAGCAATGGCCGAAATCTTTGCTAGACTGGTTAATGACACGTGCGCCACGGCAAACTGCCGCAAGCTACACTGAGACTCCAGTTCCCGAGACCGCCATGCCAAGCCCAGATGAGATCCTTAATGCCAAGATCCTGGTAGTTGACGATTGCGCTGACAATATCGACCTGATGTTGGAAATCCTGCGCGATGCCGGTTACACCAATGTGACGGCCACCATGTTGCCGGAGCAGGTTTGCCCCCTGCACCGCCAGCATCGTTACGATCTGATCTTGCTGGACCTGCAAATGCCGGAACTGAATGGCTTCCAGGTCATGAAGGGCTTGAAGGAAATCGAACAGGAAGGCTACCTGCCGGTGCTGGCCCTGACCGCCCAGCCCAGCTTCAAGATCGCCGCACTGGAAGCCGGTGCGCGCGACTTCATCAGCAAGCCCTTCGACCTGCTCGAAGTGCACAAACGCATCCACAATATGCTGGAAGTGCGCCTGCTGTACAAGGAGCTCGCCTCCTACAGCAAGCAGCAGCAGGAACTGGCGCTGCACGACCCGCTGACCGGGCTGCCCAATCGCCGCCTGCTGGAAGACCGCATCGCCACCGCCTTGCAGCACGCCGCGCGCGCCCAGCGCCGCGCCGCCGTGATGTACCTCGACCTCGATGGCTTTAAGGGCATCAACGATACCCACGGCCACGCCTATGGCGACGAGATCCTGAAGCAGGTGGCGCAACGCCTGGTCAATTCCGCCCGCAAGGAAGACACCGTGGCCCGCATCGGCGGCGACGAATTCGTGATCGTGCTGGGCGAGGTCGGCACACTGGCCGATGCGCAGGAGCCGGCAAGCAAGCTGATCGAAGTGGTGGCCCAGCCCTACCAGGTCAATGGCCTGACGCTGCAACTGTCCACCAGCCTCGGCATCGCGCTCTATCCCGACGATGCCGGCACGGTCGACAACCTGATGCACGTGGCCGATGCCGCGCTGTACGAAGCCAAGCGCAGCGGCAAGAACCGCTACTGCTCCGCCAGCCATGAAAGCGCGGGCCAGGCGCAGCAGCCAGTGCAGGTAACGGCGGCCTGAAACGCCAGGCCGCCGCGCGGGTCAGGCAGTGGTTTCAGCTTCTGCTTCGCGGCCCGCATCGGTCGATTCTTCCACCTTGCCGGCGTGCTGGTGGTCTTTTTGGGCATCAACTTTTTCCGGCGCCACTTCAATGCGCGTGATCCCTGCATCCACCGAGATCGGATCGCTGGCCGGGAAGGTCATTTCGACCGCATCGTCCAGCAGTTCCTCCTTGGCTTTTTCAGCCGGGGCCAATTGTTCTTCGTCGGCCAGGATGGCAATGGCGCAGGCCCAGCGCACGAAGTTGAGCTGGGCAAGGTCGCGCACGGTACTGACGCCGAATGCCGCCTGCAGGTGCTTGGCATCCTTGGGGCTCAGGCCGCGCAAGGCGCTGACCGGAGCATCGGCCAGTTCGCGGAAACTCTTGTCCACATACTCTTTGTCAACGATGGTGTCGATATTCATGGTCACTCCTTCATTGGACGAGTTTTCACTATGGCAGCAGGCTTCCCGCCTGACTGTGCGCGTGCGTACACACCGCGTGTACGATTGGCATGGGTTCTTTTGACACAGTAAAAAGGCAACGCTATGATCAGACTGGTGGACAAGCCAAAGATCCTCGTCGTCAACGACGATGCCAACAGTCTTTTCGCGCTGACCAACCTGCTCGAGCAGTGGGCGTCGCAAGAAAATTACGAAGTAGTCGCCGCGCGCTCAGGCGAGGAAGCCCTGCGCGAGGTGCTCACCCATGATTTCGCTGTCATTCTGCTCGACGTCAACATGCCGGGCATGGATGGTTTCGAAACGGCCGAAGCCATCCACCAGCGGCCGCGCTCTTCGGACATCCCCATCATCTTCATTACCGCCTTCGTGGCGGACGAACTGGACCGCCTGAAGGCTTACCAGAAAGGCGCGGTGGACTTCCTGTTCACGCCGGTCATCCCGCAAATCCTGTATGCAAAGATCAGTGTCTTCGTGTCGCTCGCCACCAAGAACGAAGAATTACGGCGGCAGGCGCGCCAGCTTAGCCAGCGCACCGCCGACCTGATTGCCAGCAACCAGCGCCTGCTGCGCGAAATCGAAGAACGCAAGACGGCGGAACGGGCCAGCCATGCCAAGGACGAATTCCTGGCCATGCTGGGGCACGAGCTGCGCAACCCCCTGTCTGCCATCAGCAGCGCCGCTTCGCTGATCGGCCTGCCGGGTGTGAACGCGGACAGCGTCGGCCATGCCAAGAAGATCATCCAGCGCCAGAGCCGCCACCTGGGCCGTATCGTGGACGACTTGCTTGATCTGAGCCGCGCCATGTCCGGCAAGATTCTGCTCAACCGCCTGCCGCTGGACATGGGGGCCTTGCTGAAAACCACGCTGGAAACTTTCCGCGCCACCGGCCGCCTGGAGGATTATCACGTCTCCGCAGAAGTCGCCCCGTGCTGGGTGAACGGCGACGCCACGCGCCTGGAGCAGGTGATCAGCAACCTGCTGGACAACGCGCTCAAATACACGCCGCCGGGCGGACGCATCGAGGTGCTGAGCGACGTGGACGAAGGCGAAGTCACCATCAGCGTGCATGACAGCGGCGTCGGCATTTCGGCCGACCTGCTGCCGCAGGTATTCGACGTTTTCGTGCAAGGCGCCAGCACGCTGGACCGCGCACAAGGCGGGTTGGGCATCGGGCTGTCGCTGGTGCGGCGCCTGGTGGAACTACATGGCGGCAATGTTTATGCGGAGAGCGAGGGACCGGGCGAAGGCAGTACCTTCACCCTGCACCTGCCCTGCATCGACCACGTGACGGAAACAAAGGCACCTCCCATGGACACAAGCGAACACCCCAAGCCAGCCGTGCTGCTGGTGGAGGATAACGACGATGGCCGTGAAATGATGGCCATGATGCTGGGCTGCTACGGCTACCCGGTACAGCATGCCGCCGACGGCTTCCAGGGCCTGGCGACCGCGGCGGCGGCCAAGCCCGATATTGCCCTGGTCGATATCGGCCTGCCGGGCATCGATGGCTACGAAGTGGCGCGCCGCATGCGCGCCAACCCGGAAACCCACCACATCAAGCTGATCGCCCTGACCGGCTACGGCCTGGCCGACGACCAGCGCCGCGTGATGGATGCCGGCTTCGACATGCACCTGGTGAAACCGGTGGACGTCGATCTGCTGCTGCGCGCCATCGACGAATGCATGGCGCGCACGCCAGCCACGGCGCGCGCCTGAGCCCACGCCGCCATGGGGCGCCGCGTGCGCCCCTGCTGACCATACTCATGTATGATCAGTGCAATAAACATGAACCACGAAACATATGTCTGCCACCTCGGACGCCGCTGAACTTCGAGAACTGCTGGGTTACGTCAACAATTGCTGGGACGACGAGCGGCGCGCCCTGTCGCGCCAGATGCACGACAGCCTGGGCTCCTCGCTGACGGCCCTGACCATGCACCTCGGCCTGCTCACTTCCAAGCTGCCGCAAGAACCCGCGCTGCTCGACCGCGCAGAACAGATGAAGAAACTGCTGCACGCGATCATCGAAACCAACCGCGGCATGCAGCACAAGCTCTGGAACGACAAACTGGAATTCCTGGGCCTGCGCGTCGCGCTGGGCGAACTGGTCAGCCAGTTCGGCGCCGAACACCTGATGAAAACCCAATGCAGCCTGCCGGAGGAAGAGCCGGCCTGCCCCCGTTCGCACCGCGTGGTGCTGCTGCGGGCGGCGGAAGAAGGCTTGCGCAACGTGGCGACCCATGCACGCGCCAGCAAGGTTGAAGTGATCGTCGACGATATGGACGACAGCATCGTACTGGTGGTGAAGGATGACGGCGTAGGCCTGGGCCAGGCCGCTGTTCCGGATGAAGACTGGCAGCGGCACCACGGCTTGCGCATGATACGCGAGCGCGCCATTTTCCTGGGCGGCGCGCTGTCGCTGACCGCCAATGAAGGCCAGGGCGCCGTCCTGACGGTATCCCTGCCCAAGCCGCCGCTCGATTAGGGCTTGTGTTCAGCGTCCCCGCCTGAGCGCCATCCAGGCGGACAAGGGCAGCGCCAGCGCTGCAATCCCGAACCATAGCCAGGTCGGCATGTGGAAACCGTGTTCGTCGTCATACGCCTGGCCGGGCGCGACGGCGCGGTGCACCTCGGGCTGTGCCGGATTGTAGTACACCGTCACGCTGTCGCCGGGCTTGTGCTGGCGGCAGCCGGCGGGATCGTGCGCCGGGCCGCGCCGGCGCTTGCCTTCCAGTTCGAACTCATACCACCACTGGCCGTCGTTGCTGCAATCGAGCGCAACCACATGGCCGGCAGCCATGGCGTGGTGGCGCGCCAGCTCGGCCACCTCGCTGGCGCGGTTATAGCAGCCTCCCAGCAAGGCGGCACATGCGCACGCTGCCAGCAGCGCCCTCAATGCAGCTTGACCAGCGGCGTGGCCCGTTTGACCAGGAAGCGCGCCACGGCCAGCACGCCGGTGCGGATGGTGCCCAGCACGGCCTGGTGGTGCAGCAGGTGCAGGCTGACGTACATCATGCGAGCGAAGAAACCTTCCACGAACCAGCTGAAGCCGCGCAGGGAGCCCATCAGGCTGCCGACCGAGGTCGACTGGCCGAACGAAACCAGCGAACCATAGTCGCGGTATTCGTAAGGCTTGTCTTGCGGCGCCTTGCCGCGCGCCTGGCGCAGGAAGGTCTCCAGCAGGTAGTCGGCCTGCTGGTGCGCGGCCTGGGCGCGCGGCGGCACCGGCTTGCCATCGGCGCCGAGGCATTGCGCACAATCGCCCAGTGCATACACGCCGGGCACGCCCTTGACCTGCAGCTTGCCTTCCACTTCGATCTGGCCGCCCTTGGCAGTCGGCAGGCCAAGCGTGGCGAGGAAGCCGGGCGCCTTGATCCCTGCGGCCCAGACCACGATATCCGAGGGATAAGTTTGCGCGCCGACGGCGACGTGGTCGTGCGCGATCGCGGTCACGCGGCAGTCGGTCACCACCTTGATGCCGCGCTCATTGAGCAGCTTGAGCGCGGCGCCCGATACGCGTTCCGGCAATGGCGCCAGGATGCGCGGCGCACCTTCGAGCAAGGTGATGCGCACGTCGCGGATCGGGTCCAGGTGGCCGAAGCCGTAGGAAGTGTAGACACCGCTCGCTTCGCGCAGTTCGGCCGCCAGTTCGACGCCGGTGGCGCCGCCGCCGATGATGACGACATCGACACCCTCGGCGCCCTGCTGCGATCCCTTCTGCAAAGCTGCGCGCGTCAGCAGCTTGAGCAGCGTCAGGCGGAAACGTTCCGCATCTTCGGTCGCGTTAAGGGAAATGGTATGTTCGGCCGCGCCAGGCACGCCGAAATAATTGGAAGTGCTGCCGACCGCCATCACCAGCGATTCGTAGCCGATGCAGCGTTCCGGCAGGACGGTCTCGCCGCCCTCGCTGGTAATGGCCGCCACCGTGATCTGCCGGGCAGCGCTGTCCAGCGCCGTCATGGCGCCATAGACATAGGTGAAGCCATTGTCATGCGCCAGCATCTGGTAGGACAGGCCCTCCTGGTGGATGTCCAGGGTGCCCGCCGCCACCTCGTGCAGCGAAGGCTTCCAGATGTGGTAAAGCCTGCTATCGACCAGCATTACCTGTTGCGGGCCGAGCTTTCGGCCCAACTTGCAGGCCAGCTCAAGGCCGCCCGCCCCTCCACCTACGATCACATATTTGCTCTGCAAACAGTTCTCCAAGTTAAAGGCGGCGGTCGGCCGCCGGTTTAGTCGCCGTGCTTGCCGTGGCCTTTGCCGTGGCCTCTGCCGTGACCATTGCCGTGACCGCGGTCATCGTCGTCATCACGGTCGCGGCCGTGGCCGCGGTGTTCGTCGCGGTAGCGCGGAGCGTATTCGTTGGTGTACCAGTCGTCACGCACGAAGTAGACGTTACGGCCGCATGCGTTGTAAGCGCCGCAATGCTTCGCCCAATCCTTGGCGTGGCCTGGCGGTACGCGCAGGTACAGTGGCTCAGCGATGATGCGTGCTGGGCGCTGAACGATCACTGGCTGTGGATACAGCACCGGTGGCGGCGCCATATTGCCGATGTCAATACGGCCAAAAAAGCCTGGTTGGCCGACGGTGACGGAAACGCCTACGTCCTGGGCAAAAGCAGAAGTGCTGAGTGCCAGCGCGGCGGCGGCTAAGAGCTGGATCTTCATGGTCGTGATTATATAAGTTGTTGAAAAAGCGCGTTTGCGCGCGGTCATTGTACCAAAGCAAGTTCACTACCAACGTTCGGTAGCGTACATTCGTTGACACGCGGCAACACTTTCAGGCGTGGGCGGCCATGGCGGCACGCAGGCGGGCGATGGCCTGCTGGGCCTGCGAAATGACCTTATCGGCAATACGTTTGCGCACCGCCTGCACCCGGCCGGCGGCTTCCGCTTCCAGCATCAGCGGCGTCAGCAGCTGGGTAGCGGATTCGTGGAAACTGGACGCAATGCGGTCCAGCTGGCGGCCGAAAGCACCCTGCACGTCCTGCAGCCGCTTGCGCAACTCTTCCTCGAAGGCACGGCGGCGGTCCTGGATTTCCGAACGCTTGCGGCGGCCGGCATCGGCGAACCATTTGAAGGCTCCCGCCAGCAGCACGGCGCCGCCGACGAAAGGAGCGGCGGGCGCCACGACGGGCAGCACGACCGCCACGCCAAACAGGTAGGCAGCCGTTCCCGTGCCGGCGGCGGCCACGGCGCTGCCCATCAGGGTGATATTGGCGGCGGAATCCACTGTCTGCGCCAGGCGGGTACCGACGCGCATGCGCGGCATCAGGCGCGCCAGCGTGGCGTGGTGCTGGCGTTCGAAGACGGTAGTCTGGGTCAGGCGGATATCGGACTGGAACAGGGACAGGTCGTTCTGCAGCAAATCCAGCACTTCTTCCTTGCGCTGCACTACGCGGTCGAGGCGCGACTCCATCTCCTTGCCGAAGTGCTCGCCGCTCGCGCGCTCGCTGGCTTCCGGATTGCAGGCCAGCGCCAGTTCGATGGCGTTGCCGGCATCGTGCACGGCGTCTTCGATGTCCTGGTTCAGCATGCGGCGCTCGTAGGCGATGCGGGCATCGACCAGGGCCAGGCGCTGCTGCACCTGGTGACGCAGCTGCTGGGCAGTTGCCAGCAGGCCGGCGGCGCCGGCTTCGCAGGCGAGCATGGAGTTTTCGTGTTCGCGGTAGGTTTCGATGCCTTGGCAGATGGCGGCAACGGCCCGTTCGACGGCAGTATGCAGCTCATCCAGGCTCATCAGGCCACCGTTAAAGCCGCGCGCATGGTTCAGCAATTCCGCATGGCCCATGGTGCGGCCGAAGTCGGCGACGGCATCGGCCACGCCCCTGCCCTTTACCAGCTTGCGGGCCTGGTCGCCAAGGTTGCTGAGAAGGCGGCGTTCTTCCTCCGGCGGCAAGCCGAACAACTGCTCCGGCGTCAATTTGATATGCAGGGCCTTGGCGATTTTCTGCGCCAGCGGGCGGGCCGAGGTGCCTTGCAGCGCCAGCAGCGGCTTCATCAGGTTAAACGCCTGGTGGCGCGAGTGCTCTGCGACAGTCGGGCTGGAACGGGCCAGGGCATGCAGGGCCGAATCGACAGTGACGCCAATTTCAATGGCATTCAGCATGATGGCGGTAAAGACGGCGGAGGCGCGGCCATCGCCTGCCAGGTCGGTCACGGCGGCGAATTGCGCCAGGCTCAGGACACCTTCGGTACTGGCAACGGCGCCCACGGTGCGGGCAAGGTTGGAAGTGAAGCCCTGGTCGGCGGAAAGATGTTCATCGAGTCCGCGCAAGAGGACGGTGTGCTCGGGGGCAGCCGGCTCAAGGGCGGCTGTTGTGGTGATGCTCGCGGCTCCATAAGTGCTTTGCACAAATACTCCGTTCGCTCAGTCCAGGCTAATGGCATTCTAGACCATATGTTGTCATTACCCAAACAGTTTTAGCGCCGCCATCGCCCCGACCAGCGTGAGCGTTTGCGCCAGCATCAAGCGCAGGATTTTGTTTTCGAGCCGCTCCAGCTTCAGGTCGAATCTCTGCTCAAATTTTTCCAACTCGGACATATGCACTACGGGATCGGGCGTGGTAGACATGTTACGCTCCTTAGACAGAAAGCGTCATGATCCCGCGCCTACGGTGTAGGCTCCGTGGGCAAAATCAAGGTTTCCTTGATTTCCTCCATGACGACATAGGACTTGGACTGCGCTGCGCCGGGAAGGTTCAACAGCATATCGCCCAGCAGCTTGCGGTATTCCGCCATCTCATGGATGCGGGCCTTGATCAGGTAATCGAAATCACCCGACACCAGGTGGCACTCCTGCACCTCGGGAATGCGCAGCACCTCGCGCCGGAACTGCTCGAAGTGGCTGGCCGATTTCTGGTTCAGCGTAATCTCCACGAACACCAGCAAGCTGGCGCCCAAGGCACGCGGATTGAGCCGTGCGTGGTAGCCGGCAATCACCCCATCGCGCTCCATGCGCTTGACCCGCTCGATGGTCGGCGTGATCGACAACCCCACCTGCTCGCTCAAATCCTTCATCGCAATGCGCGCATCGTCCTGCAGGATGCGCAATATCTTGCGGTCAATCTTGTCCAGTCCCCGGACCGACTCTTTCTGAATTCGCATGATTTTTTACTGTTTTAACGATTTCATATAGTAACAAATACTAGTAAAACTTGGATATCCTAGCAAAATAATCCGTCACAAATATTCCGGAGGCAATTCATGCGCGTAGTTATCCTTGGCAGCGGCGTTATTGGCGTCACCAGTGCCTATTACCTGGCCCAGGCCGGCCATGATGTCACCGTACTGGATCGCCAACCCGGCCCTGCCCTGGAAACCAGCTTCGCCAACGCCGGCCAGATTTCGCCCGGCTATGCCTCGCCATGGGCCGCCCCAGGCATTCCCCTGAAAGCCATGAAATGGATGCTGCAGCGCCACGCGCCGCTGTCCATCACCCCTGACGGTACCACCTTTCAGCTGAAATGGATGTGGCAGATGCTGCGCAACTGCAATGCCGAATCCTATGCAATCAACAAGGAACGCATGGTGCGCCTGGCAGAATACAGCCGCGACTGCTTTAAAGTATTGCGCGCCGCCACCGGCATCGCCTACGAAGGCCGCCAGCAAGGCACGACCCAGCTGTTCCGCACCCAGGCGCAACTGGACGGCGCCGCCAAGGACATCGAAGTCCTGAAAGAAACCGGCGTGCCTTACGAGCTGCTGACCGGTGCCGACCTGATCAAGGCCGAACCAGGCCTGGCCGCATCCGCGCACAAGCTGGTCGGCGGCCTGCGCCTGCCGAACGACGAAACCGGCGACTGCCAGATGTTCACTACCCGCCTGGAAGCGATGGCCAAAGAACTGGGCGTGAAATTCCGCTATGGCGTGTCGATGGACAAACTGGTCATGGAAGGCGACAAAGTCAAAGGCGTGCAATGCGGCGCCGAAGTGGTGGAAGGCGACTCCTTCGTGGTGGCGCTGGGCGCCTACTCGACCCCATTCCTGAAAGAGCTGTTCGAGATCCCGGTATACCCGCTGAAAGGCTACTCGATCACCGTGCCTATCGTTGACGGCGGCAAGGCCCCGACCTCGACCATCCTGGACGAGACCTACAAGATTGCCGTGACCCGCTTTGAGGACCGCATCCGCGTTGGCGGCATGGCCGAAATCGCCGGCTACAACACCAAGCTCAACCCGCGCCGCCGCGAAACGCTGGAGATGGTGGTGAACGACTTGTTCCCAGGCGCCGGCAACACTGCCGAAGCCACGTTCTGGACCGGCCTGCGCCCGATGACCCCGGACGGCACGCCCGTGGTCGGCCGTACCGGCATCCGCAACCTGTTCACCAACACCGGCCATGGCACGCTGGGCTGGACCATGAGCTGCGGCTCCGCGCAGCTGCTGGCCGACATCATGTCCGCCAAGCGCCCAGCGATCTTCGCCGACGACCTTGCCGTCGCCCGCTACAGCGAAGAGCGCAGCTCCCGCCAGCCGCAACTCGTCGGCGCCTAAGCCTTTAAAAGTCGGGGCTGGTGAAAAAGGGCGGAAAAGGGGACGTACCCCTTTTTCACCAGCCCCGACTTTCATTTGGCAACAAAGTGTCTGGGGCCGTATAATTTTCGGCATGAATAAACTGGAAGCCTTTGGACATGTCGCCGCGCTGGCGATCCGCGGAGATCTCGTGTTTCCCACCAGCGTCAATGCCGCCCTGCGAGTGCAGCTCGCGCTGGACGATCCTGACTGTCCAATGGAGGACGCGATCAAGCTGGTGCTGGCCGAGCCGCAATTGGCCGCGCGTACTGTCTCGCTGTCCAATTCCGCCATGTTCAACCGCACCGGCGGGCCGGATATCACCAACGTCCGCAACGCCATCATGCGCGTGGGTTACCACAACCTGTACGCGCTGGCCGCGGCGATGGTGGTGCGCGCCTTCGGCAGCAAGATCGTCGATCCCGAATTGCGTGCCAAAGCTGAACAACTGTGGCAGCACACCATCCACGTCGCCTGCCTGTCGCGCATCATCGCGCGTGAAGTCACCGGCGTGAATCCCGATACCGCCCTGTTCGCGGCCATCGTGCATGAAGTGGGCAGCTTCTACCTGCTCTCGCGCGCCGATGAATTCCCTGGCTTGCTGGAACCCGATCCGGAAAACTGGCAGACTGCCAGCGAGGAAATCATCACGCGCGAAGTGCTGAAAAAACTGGGCATTCCAAGCGAGGTGGCGGAAGCCATCGAAAGCCTGCGCGGCGGCATGCTGCAAATTCCGCCAGACACCCTGCTCGATACCCTTCTGCTTGCCAACCATTTCGCGCGCGTCCCTTCGCCGCTGGCGAACCCGGAAACGCAACAGGCCCCGCACGAAGATTCCGTGATGGACCTGTTCATCGACGCTGAAAAGCGTGCGGAAATGCTGGAAGAAGCGGAGGCCGATGCCTCCGCCATGAACGCCGCCCTGCTCGTTTAATCGAGGGCCTTGGCCGGGCCAAAGAATTCGTAATACGTCTGCGCTTCCGGCACGCCCAGTTCATGCAGGCTGCGCTTGACGGCCTTCATGAACGGCAGCGGGCCGAGGAAGTAAGCGTCGACGTCGCGCGACTGCGGCAGCCATTCGCCCAACTCCTTGTTACCGAGCATGCCGATGGCATCGGCTTGCGGCTGGCCTGCGCGTTCTTCGGCGTAGATATAGTGCCGCTTCAACTGTGGATGGCGTTCAGCCAGGCCGTCGATATGCTGGCGGAAGGCGTGCACGCCGCCGTGGCGCGCGGCGTGGATGAAGCGGATTTCGCGGCCGGTTTCCAGCGCCTGGTCCAGCATGGCAAGGGTCGGGGTGATGCCGACGCCGCCGGAAATCAGCACGATCGGGCGGCGGCCTTCGGCCAGTTTGAATGCGCCGGTCGGCGGGAACAGTTCCACCGTGTCGCCTTCATTCACATTCGCGTGCAGGAAGCCGGAGACCTTGCCGCTGCCCTCGCGCTTCACGCTGATCTGGTAGGTCATGCCGTTCGGCGCTGCGGACAGCGAGTACTGGCGGCGCTGCTCCTGGCCGTCGACCACCACGCGGATACCAATGTATTGGCCTGGTTCAAAGTCCAATACTGGCTCGCCGTCTGCCGGGCGGAATACGAAGGTGGTGATTTCGTCGCTCTCGACGCGCTTGGCGGCGACGATGAACTGGCGCGCCCCCATCCAGCCGCCCGGCGCTGCCGCCGCGGCTTCATATGTCTGGGCTTCGGCGCCGATCAGGATGTCGGCCAACTGGCCGTACGCTGCACCCCAGGCTTCCAGCACGGCGTCGGTGGCGGTCTCCGCGCCAAGAACTTCGCGAATGGCCTTCAGCAGGCTGGCGCCGACCATCGGATAGTGTTCCGGCTGAATCTGCAGCGCGACGTGCTTGGTGACGATGGTGTTCACCAGCGGGCCCAGTGCTTCCAGGCGCTCGATGTTCTTTGCGTACATCAGGATGCCGTTGGCCAGCGCGCGCTGCTGCTCGCCGCTGTGCTGGTGCGCCTGGTTGAAGAATGGCTTCACCTGCGGGAAGTCATTGAACAAAGTCTGGTAGAAGTGACGGGTCAAGGCTTCGCCGCCCTGCTCCAGGATCGGGACTGTGGCGGTGACGATGGCGCGGTGTTCGGCGGACAACATGGTGCAGCTCCTTCTCGTTAAACATGCACCCATAATACATGTTTACCTTAAGCTGCGTCAATAAAGATGCATATCAGATGCGTATTTTCTGGAGGAGTACAGTTTTCTCGCCGGGTTTTCCTTTCGGGCCGGGCAGGATATCGGCCAGCGTCATGCCATCCAGAACATGCAGGAAGGCTTCTGTCGCTTCGCTCAACTTGCGTTTCAGCGCACAGTCGCGCAGGAAGGCGCAATGGCCCGGGTCGGACTCGAAACACTCGGCGATGTAAAAGTCGGATTCGCTGTCGCGTACCACTTCGCCAATATTGATATCCTCCGGCTCACGGTTCAGGCGCAGGCCGCCGTGCCGTCCGCGCACCGTTTCCACCAGGCCGCTCGCACCCAGCTGGTGAATGACCTTGGTCAGGTGGTTCTTTGAAATGTCGTGCAGGTCGGCGATCTCCTGGATGGTGACCAGCTTGTCGCGGTTCATGCCAAGGTACATCAGCGAACGCAGGGTGTAGTCGGTGAAAGATGTCAGTCGCATGATCTAGGTCATTCAAAGATGCATTTGAAATATTGCTTAGCAAGTGAGGCTAATGTAGCATTCATTATACATCTTAAGAACCCGAGGCCAGCCATGCGCAGCATCCATCTTCCCACCGAGCCCACGCCGATCGGACAACCGCATCCCTTGCTGCGACTGGGTTTCCGTCCCTTCTACCTGCTGGCGGCAGCACTGGCGGCGCTGTCGGTTCCATTGTGGCTGGCCGGCTATAGGGGCGCCCTGCCGGCACTGCCGGCGGTGAACATGCTGTGGCATATGCATGAAATGGTGTTCGGCTTTGCTGGCGCTGTGATCATCGGCTTCCTGTTCACGGCGGGACGCAACTGGACCAACCTGCCAACGCCGGCCGGCGGACAACTGGCGGCGCTGGCGGGGCTATGGGTTGCGGGACGCGCAGCAATGCTTCTGGCGCCGGGCGTGCCGGCACTGGTCATCGACGGCCTGTTCCTGCCGCTCTGCGCGCTGGCTTTCGGCCGCGTTCTGGTGCAGGCGCAGAGCAAGCGCAATTATCCGATCTGCGGCATCCTGATCCTGCTGTCAGTGGCTAACCTGCTGTTCCATGCAGCGGCCAATGGCTGGATTGCTTTGTCGGCATTCAAGCCGGTGCATGGTGCGATCCTGATGATCACGGTGCTGGAGGCAGTGATCGGCGGCCGTGTGATCCCGATGTTCACCCGTAATGGCGCACCGGGCAGCCAGCCTGTCACGGTGGCCTGGCGCGAGAAGGCCAGCATTGCACTGCTGCTGGCAACCGCGCTGGCCTGGGTTGGCGGCTTGCCCGGCTTCGTCGTGGCCGCCGTGGCCTTTGCTGCGGCGAGCGTGAATGCTGTGCGCCTGGCCGGCTGGGCGCCGTTTGCCACCGTGCGCGTGCCCTTGCTGTGGATCCTGCACCTGGCTTATGCGTGGATCGTGGCTGGCCTGCTGTTGCTGGGGTTTGCAGCCGTGGGCATCGGTTCGTCGAGCAGTGCTTTTCACGCGCTCGCTGTGGGCGGCATGTCCGGCCTGATCATCGGCATGATTACCCGCACTGCGCTTGGCCACACCGGCCGCATGCTGCGCGCTGGCCGCGCCGAAAGCGCAATGTACCTGCTGCTGCAAGCTGGCGCAGTGGCGCGTTTGTGCGCCAACCTGCTACCGGCTGAAGTCCGCGACATCCTGCTGGCGGGCTCCGCCCTGGCCTGGGCGGGATCCTTCCTGACTTACCTGTGGGTGTACGGTCCTTATCTGAGCAAGGCCCGCGTCGACGGCCGTGAAGGCTAAGCTTTGCGTGCCAGCGGATTCGGGGTGGGCTCCGCCACTTTGTGCAACAGGTTGCGGTCGACGTGGTGGAACGGCTCCGACTCCTTGCCGCGAATAAGCATCACAGTGTCTTCCTCGTAACCCCAGGTGCCGTCGTCGTTGATGCTGACCTTGATGCGGTATTCGGTGGTCTTGAAGCCGAACTCCAGGAATGGGTTGGAGCAGATGCCGTAGTCATTCTTCTCGCGCTGGGCGACCAGCTCGAAGCTCTTCGCATCGGGCGCTGCGGTGCCGGATGCCATGGCGATCTGGCCGCGTGGAATGGCCAGTGTCTGGATCACGGTATTGGTGGCCGGCTCCCACAGCCAGTAGCCGACCTGCTCGTGGTAGGTCTTGATGTTGTCCGGCTTGTTGATGATGAGGACATAGCGCAGGCCGTAGAACAGCTGCGGCCCGTTGGTGACCGGATCAATAGGCTGCAGTTCGATGCGCTCGACGTAGGCTTGCTTGCGGGGGCCGTCGGCCTTGGGCTTGATGTCCAGGCCGCGCTGGCCTTCCCAGATGCCGACCATGGGGCGCAGCGGGCCAAGGTTGGCCAGCGTGTCCATGTCGATGCCGGATGGTTCGGTGTAGATGTCGTTACTGAATTCGGTCATGAATAGCTGCTCTCGTGTTACGGGAACAGCTATTGTACCGGCTCCAGCATTTCGGCGATCTCGCTGGCCGGGACCGGGCAGCTGAACAAATAGCCCTGCACTTCGTCGCAGCCATTGGCGTGCAGGAAGCGGCGCTGCTGTTCCGTCTCCACGCCTTCCGCGATGACCTTCATGTCCAGCTGGTGCGACAGCGAGATGATGGCGCAAGTGATGGCCTGGTCGTCCGCACTGCCGCACAGGTCGCGCACGAAGGACTGGTCGATCTTCAGGCGCGAAATCGGGAAGGATTTGAGCGCCGCAAGGCTGGAGTAGCCGGTGCCGAAATCGTCGATCGAGAGCGCAATGCCCATGGCCTCCAGCTCGCGCATCTTGGCGATGGACTGCTGCACATTGCGCATCACCATGGTTTCTGTCAATTCCAGCTCCAGCCAGCAGGCATCCAGTCCGCTGGCGGCCAGCGCCGCGGCGACCCGCTCCACCAGGCGCGGATCATCGAACTGGCGCGCCGACACATTGACCGACACCGACAGCGGCGGCAGGCCTGCGTCCTGCCAGGCGCGCGCCTGGCGGCAGGCTTCGCGCAGCACCCATTCGCCGATCTGGATGATCAAGCCGTTTTCTTCCGCCAACGGAATGAACTGGGCCGGCGACACCAGGCCGCGCTGCGGATGCTGCCAGCGCAGCAGGGCCTCGACGCCGAACATGCTGCCGCTGTGCAGGTCGATCTTGGGCTGGTAGGCCAGGAACAATTGCTGCTCTTCCAGCGCCTTGCGCAAGCCTTCGGTCAGCGCCAGCTTTTCTTCCAGTCCCGCGTTCATTTCGCTGGTATAGAACTGGCAGTTGTTCTTGCCGCTTTCCTTGGCGCGGTACATGGCGGCGTCCGCATGCATCATCAGCGTGTCTGTGTCGCGGCCGTCGCGCGGATAGACGGCAACGCCGATCGAGCAGCTGACCTGCATCTTTTGCCCTTCCAGCACGATCGGCTGCACCACCGATTCCAGAATCTTGTTCAGCAGCGGCGCCAGCACCTGCGGGTTGTCGTTCACGTGCGGCAGCACCAGCACGAATTCGTCGCCGCCGAAACGGCCGACAGTGTCTTCACGGCGCACGCAGCCCACCATGCGGCTCGCCACTTCCTTTAGCAGTTCGTCGCCTGCGTTGTGGCCCAGCGTGTCGTTGACCAGCTTGAAGCTGTCCAGGTCGATGAAGGCCACCAGCACCGATTCCTTGTTGCGCTCAGCGTGGGCCAGCGACTGCTCGAGGCGGTCGCAGATCAGGCTGCGGTTCGGCAGGCCAGTCAGCGTGTCGTGGTGCGCCATGTGATAGATGCGTTCTTCGGCGCGCTTGCGCTCCGTAATGTCGCGCACGATCGCCACCACGCCGCCTTCCACGCCAACCACCTGCCAGTGCAGCCACTCGGCGCGCAGCTGCGGCACCAGGTTCGGGCCCTCTTCCTGGTGCACGCCGCCGTGCAGGGTGACGCCCACCAGCTGTTCGAACATGCCGTTGTGGCGCGCCGCCGGCATCCAGCTGCACAAGGTTTGCGCGCGCAGTTCGCTGCGGCTGTGGCCAGTCAGCTGCTCGGCGCGCGAGTTGATGGCGCTGAATTTGAAGTCCACTACCACGCCATCCTTGTTGCGGAGGGCGCGCAGGACGAAGAAAGCGTCCATGTTCGATTCGGACGCGGCGGCATAGGTCTCCTGCGCGCGGCGTACGCGGCGGCGCGCCTTGGCGCCCTGCCACACCCATGCCCAGACCAGCGCGGCCAGGATGATCAGCACGGCGCTGGCAACGCCTGCTTCCCACAGCAGCTGGCGGCGCTGCGCGGCGAAACCAGCCGTTTGCTCCTGCTCCGAGAGGCCGACCATTGCGCTCAGGCGCAAGCCGCCCAGCTGGCGCACTTCGGTATAGCGGCGCACGCCGTCCCAGCTGCTGGCGACCGGCGTGCCGGAATGTGATCTCAGCGCAGCCAGGTCCACCCGCTGGCCAAAGGACTGTTTGTCGCCCAAGCGCAGCGCGCGCACCACGCCATCGTCGCCGACCAGGCCAAGCATGCCCTGCTCGCCCAGGCGGCTGCGTTCATAGCCGCTGGTGAAATAGGCCGGTTCGACTTCGACGACGACCACGCCGGCAAACTCGCCGTGCTTGTCATCCAGGCGGCGCGTAAAGTGCAGGTGCCAATCGTCGTTCGCCTCGTCGCGCATGGCCTGCGAAATGAAGGTATAGCTGCTGCGGTTCTGCTGGTGGAAGCGGAAATAGTCCTGGCGGGCGACATTGATCGGGCGCGCGGCCGGATTGCTGGCAACCGTATCGCCTTGCGCATCCACGATGCTGACCACGAACACCAGGCCGGATGGCAGCAAGCCGTTGGCCTGCAGTTCCGGCAGGGCCCCACGCGCGCCTAGCCGCTCGGCGCTGTACTTCAGCACTTTCAGGGTCTGTTCAATGCCGTTGATGCTGCGCGCAACCTGCGCCTCGTAAGTGGCGATCAGTTCACTTGCCGATTCGGCCGTCATATCGCGCGAAGCGGCAGCCTCGCTGTCGATGAAGTGCAAGGTGGTAGCCCACACCACGGCCAGCAGCACCACGGTGAACAATGGCAGCGAGACTTGCGTCTCCAGGCACATGCGCAGCCAGCGCTTCATGATCAATGCACCACCAGGACTGGACGCACGCTGGCATCGAGCGCACTGCGTTCGATGTAGCCGATCAGCGTCGGATTATCGGCCACCAGCTTGCGCACCGCCATGCTGTTGGGCAGTTCGCGCGGCGGCTGGCCGCGGCCGGTGAATATCTTCTTGGTCCAGTAAGCCTTCATCAACGCGGGCGTGCGGTTGGCGACCTTGAGGTAGAAGTCGTCGCGTAGCGGCGAGCCAATTGGCAAATCGAGCGCTACCACTTCGCCGCCATCGGGGAAGCGCGTGGCCTCGGAAAGGAAGATGTCGGCTACCTGTTCGGCGCGCAAGGTCGTGATCGCGCTGTGCGCCGACACCACCACCACCAGTTCAGCAGCGGCGGTAGCGCCGGCTAGCAGCGCTAACATCAGGCAGCAAAGGAGTTTCCCGATCATGGCAAGGCCCCTCTCAGAAAACGAAGTCCAGCGAGGCGCTGATCACGCCGAAGCTGCGGCCATAGCGGTAGCCGGGCTGGATGTTTGCCAGCGTGCCGCTGCTGCCATCGCGCGGACGCACGTGGTCGAACTGCAGTTTGAAGGCAGTGTTGCCGGTGGCGTCCCAGCGCACGCCGACGCTGGTGTTGTCCTGCACCGCGATCGTACTGAGGAGGCCATTCAGTTCACCGTTCACGCGCTGGGCCGCCGGCACGTACGGCGGCGGCAGCGCGGACAAATCCAGGCCGTCCACGCGAGTCGGGTTGTTCGCCACCACCTTGCTGAAGGTGGCGTACGGCGTGAAGCTGCCCAGGCGGTAGCCGCCGCTGACATAGCCGGCCGTCTTATCGCCCAGGAAGGAGCGCGCATTGATGCGCCCCACTTCGCCCATCACAAACCAGTTGCCCGGATCGTAGGAAACACCGATGCTCAGCACGGACGCGCGCTTGTGGTCCGGTTCATAACGGTGCGCCAGGGCTTCGCCCTGCGGGCCGAACTGGCGCAGCGCCGACCAGAGGTCCTCTGCCAGCAACATTTCCAGCTCGCCCTTGATGGCGGTGGCGCGCACGGTCAGCGCACCCACGGTGCTGGTATTGGAGATGCCGGCCAGGTGGTGGGCGGACGCGTGGAGCGTATCGGACAGGCGCAGCTTGGTGCTGCCATACAGCACCTGGGTGGAGTTCTTCACTTCACCGGCATTCCAGCGGTAGGTGGCGTCGACGCCATCGCTATTGCTGATCGGGAGCGCGCCATACAGCTCGACCGGCGTACGCACCCATGGCAGCGCGTAACTGGCCTTACGATAATCGCCCGAGAGGAACAGCGGCAAGGCGATGCGGCCAAAGCGCAGGCTCAATTCCGGCGTTACCTGGTATTGAACGTTGGCCCACTCCACCACCGGGGTCCACGAATGCGTGAGGTTGCGCTCGGCGATCACCTGCAGCACCGCCGACCAGTGGCCGCCGTTATAGGAAAGCTGGGTACCTAGGCGGCTATCGACGCCATAGCTCCAGTTGTCTGTCGCCCCGGCCGTGCCAGGATTTAAGGGATTGGCCGAAAAATCCGCCTGTTTCTCGCTTGAATGAACGGCGCTCACCGTGCCAAAGCCTCCGAATGTCCAGCCGCTCTCCTGGGCATGCGCGAACGACTGCAGCAGCAGTGTCCCGCTGACTGCGATCAGGATGGGTGTCAGGTGCAGCTTTGGCATAATGGCATTCTTGGCAAGAAACGTCGGCAATAACTCGGCGCCGCTTGCTTTGCAGCATGCGTTCGCTTTGGTTTAGGAATGGAGTAGAAAAGAATAAGCAGCGGGGGCGGGGCTACCGAATTCTCACACTTTATAACAGTGGTTTGTAACTGTCGAGCAATTCCCTAGAGTACTTTCACTATCTCTTGGGAAACAGTAAAAAGTATAAAAAAGCAAAGGAATCAATAACATGCAGCAAATCTCCTGCGGCACGCTGGTCGTCAATTCAGCCCGCCAGCTGTTGCTATGCCACGTCACCGGGACGGCCAGCTGGGACATCCCCAAAGGCCTGCAGGACGAGGGAGAGACGCCGCTGCAAGCGGCGCGGCGCGAGCTGTTTGAAGAGGCCGGCCTGGATTTTGACGCCGGCCGTTTTGAGGATCTGGGCGAATTCACCTATCGCCCCAACAAGCAGCTGCACCTGTTCAAGGTGGAAGTTGGCGATGAATTGTGCAGCCTGGACCACTTGCGCTGCACCAGCTTCTTCCCGCACCAGCGCACAGGCGAGCCCACGCCGGAAGCGGACGGCTTCCGCTGGGCCTCGCGCGAAGAGCTCAGTTCGCTGTGCTGGCCGCGCATGGCATCGCGGCTGCTCTCGATGGAGTGGTGATCAGGCGCCGCCCGAAACGCGGATCGTGGTGGCGGTGACGTAGCGCGCCGCCGGCGACAACAGCCACACTGCCGCCTCCGCAATTTCATCCGGCTCACCGACGCGCAGCATCGGAATGCGCGCAGCCACCCGGGCCGGGCGTCCCGGATCGCCGGAAGTGGTGTGGATGTCGGTCTGGGTAGTACCCGGCGCAACCCCGCACACGCGGATGCCTTCCGGCGCCACTTCCTTACCCAGGCCCATGGTAAAGGTATCCACCGCCGCCTTGCTGGCTGCGTACGCCACATACTCGTTCGGGCTGCCCGCCGTTGCAGCCGTGGAGCTGATGTTGACGATCACCCCGCCCTGCCCGTGCGCGCGAAACGCCTGCAGCGCGCGGCGGCTGGCCTGCATCAGGCCCAGAACGTTGGTGCGGAACACCTGTTCGACAATGGCCGGATTGGTATCGCCAAACTTGCCAAGTCCGCCCGTCATGCCGGCGTTATTCACCAGGCCCGTCACCGGTCCCAGCTCGCGTTCGACCGTCGCGAACAGGCGCTCGATATCCTCATCGCACGCCACGTCGGCCTGTACCGCCAATGCCCGCCCGCCGGCCGCTTCAATTTCCGCCACCACACGCGCTGCAGCAGCTGCGTCGCGCTGGTAATTCACGGCGACTACCCAGCCAACCGCCGCAGCCTGGCGGGCAATGGCAGCGCCGATGCCGCGGCTGCCGCCTGTAACGATCAGTATTTTTTTCATATGTCTGGTTTTCCAATGCCCAAATGTAGGCCGAGATTACCACGGCCACAATACTGAAGTCTTCACTTGACTTTCAGCGTTCCGTCCCTAAACTGAAGTCGCAACTTCACTATGGAGATATCACCATGAGCGACGAAATCATTCAGCACGCGGCTTTCGAACTCGAACAAGCGCTTCCTAAGCCCCCCTCCCGGGTTTTTGCCGCGTTTGCCGATCCAGTCCAAAAACGGCGCTGGTTCGCGGATGGCCTCGATCACGACGTTGAGCACTTCGCGATGCAATTCGAAGTCGGTGGCCGCGAGCAGGCGCGTTTCCGGCTCAAGGCCGGCAACCCGTATAGCAACGCAGCACTGATACATGAGGGCGTTTTTCTCGACATCGTGCCGGAGCGCCGCATCGTCATGGCATCCACCATGGCGTTTGGCGAACACCGTTTCTCAGCCTCGCTTGCAACGTTCCAGTTTGAAGCCGATGGCCGTGATGGCACACGTCTTCTGTTCAACCACCAATCCGCCTACTTCGAAGGCGCTGACGGGCCTGAACGGCGCAAGGAGGGCTGGCAAAAGCTGATCGCACGCCTGATGAGCGAACTCGCCAAATGATGAAATCGCGCGTCGCGCGCGGCGAGCAGGCGGACCGCATCTTTGCCGCCCTGGGCGACGGGACACGCCGCGCCATCGTCGACCTGCTCGCCCACGGTCCGCTCACCGTCAGCGCGCTGGCGCAGCCATTGGGCGTCAGCCTTACAGCCGTAGCCCAGCACCTGCAAATCCTCGAGGCCTGCGGCCTGCTCAAGACCGAAAAGCGCGGACGCGTACGGTTTTGCGCAATGGACCCGGATGGGCTGGACGCATTGGAAGAATGGGTCGGCCGGCACCGCCAATTATGGGCGCGCCGCTTCAGCCAGCTGGAAGAGATCCTGCGCGAGGATCCTTGAGCTAGTTGATCTGCGTCATGGATTCCAAGCTCACGCCGGGCGAAACTGGCGCAATAGACAAGGAGACCACGATGCAACGCCTCGAATGGAGCGCCCTGCTGGAAACCGGCGTGGCTGAGATGGATGCTTCCCACCGCGCCTTGCTGCAAGCCATCCACGCAACCATCGATGCGGGCGATAGTTCGCTGCCGGCCCGCATCAACGAGCTGCTTTCCGCCCTGGCCGCCGATTTCGCGGAAGAAGAAGCGCTGATGGACCAGCTGTACTACCCCACCGATCACGAGCACCGCGCCGCGCACCGCCGCGCGCTGGAAGCTTTGCAGCATGCATTGCCCGTGGCGCAAAGCGATCCTTCCGGTGCGCGCGCCCTGCTGGAGCGCCTGCCACGCTGGTTCCTCGGCCACCTGAGCGCCATGGACCTGCCGCTGGCGGTGGCCGTGGAAAACACCAGCCACCCGCATAGCCAGCCATCCAACGCCAAACTAAGGCAACAGCTGGCACTACTGCTCCAGGAGCAGCAATCCATCTGAATTGACGATAGATCACATCTAAATATATTGGCTTCCGGAATACGTCGATGAGGCATAAGATGACTTCATCGACAACATCTTCCCCGAAGGAGCCACACCATGAATAACCAGACCAATACCGCTTACCTGCCACTCGCCGCCCGCCTCCTCATGGCCGCCATATTCCTGATCAGTGGTTTCGGCAAGATTGCCAACCCGGCAGCGACCATCGGCTATATCAGTGCCATGGGCCTGCCCTTCCCTCAATTGGGACTGGCGATTGCCATCGGCGTTGAGGTGATTGGCGGCTTGCTGCTGGTGCTCGGCCAGTACACCCGCCCTGTCGCATTGGGGCTGGCTGCGTTCTCGCTCATTACTGGCGTGATCTTCCACGGCGCAGTCGGTGACCAGAACCAGATGATCCACCTGATGAAGAACATCGCGATGGCCGGTGGCTTCCTGCAGATCGCTGCGTTCGGCGCCGGCAGCCTGAGCCTCGACGCCCGCCGCAAACCCGGCGCCCTGCGCACTGCCTGATCGCTTGCAGACATGTGGCGGGACACTTTAGACTGCAGCATCTGAAGGAGATCCAGACTGATGTTTCGCCACATTTTGATTCCAAGCGACGGTTCCGCCGCTTCGCAACTGGCAGTGAACGCCGCCCTGCGCATGGCCCGCGAAAGCGGCGCCCGCGTCACGGCGGTTCACGTGCTTCCGGAGGAGCCGGCACTGGCCAGCGTCAGCGCGCAGCAGGCGGAGAACGCCATCCTGGCCGAGATCGCGCGCCAGGCCGCCACCTTGCACGTGAACTGCGCCACGATTGAAGTGCATGCCGACCAGCCGCATGCCGCCATCATCTCCACCGCCCTGCAGCGCGGCTGCGACCTGATTGCAATGGCTTCGCGCGGCCGCAGCGGCCTGGCAAGCCTGATGCTGGGCAGCCAGACGCAGAAGGTCCTCACGCACAGCAAGATTCCTGTGCTGGTATTCCGCGAAGGCTAACGGCGGACAGCCACCAGGTCGTCGTAAATCGGCACGGCGGCCATGGCCAGCAGCACGCAGGCCAGCGGCAATACGGCGCCAAAGCCAACGGCCTTGAAGCCGAAGGCCCCCGCCACCGCGCCGATAAAGAAGGACGACACCAGCGAGGCCAGGATGCGCACGCGTTTCCAGTCTGCCGCCACGCGCGGCACGGCCTGGCCGTCGCGGTTCCAATAAAGGGCCTTGCCAGCCTCGATCCCGAGGTCGGTCACGATGCCGGTCATGTGGGTGGTGCGAATCTCCGCGTTGGAGAGCTTGGTGATGACGGCATTCTGCAATCCCATCATGAAGCACAGGAGCATCACCGTCGCTGGCAGCACGATCACGTCGATTGCCTGCAGGCGCGTGCCCATCACACCGAAAGCCAGCAGAAGAACCGCCTCCACCAGCAGCGGCAAGGCGAATTCGCTGTGAAGCTGGCGGCGGCGTGCAAAATTGACCATGACGGCGCAACTGGCCGCACCGGCCAGGAAGGCCAGCAAGGCGCCGGCGCAATCGACGGCGGTATCGAAGGCGCCCAGCGCCAGGCTGTCGGCGGCGGACGACAGGATGCCTGTCATATGGGAGGTGTACTGCTTGACGGCGAGGAAGCCGCCTGCATTTGCCGCCCCGGCCACGAAGGCCAGGGCGACGCCGAGGTGGCGATTAGCCTGGGCGGCGCGTTGCCGCCCTGTCAGGCGTCTTACGTAGTTGATCGGCATTCGTCCCCGGCATGGCTCGTCCTTACAGGTAAGCGCTGACGTCAGGACGGGTTGCCAGTGCTTGCTGCACCACTTGCACCACGAATTCACGGTCAGCGCCGCGCAGTGGCTGGCGCGGGCGGCGAACGTTTTCGTTGCCGGCACCGACCAGTGCTTCCACCAGTTTCAGATTTTGCACCAGCTTGCTCGAAACGTCGAGGTGCAACAGCGGCATGAACCACTGGTACAGCTTCAGGGCTTCGGCCAGGCGGCCGGCTTTGACCAGCTTATACAGGGCTACGGTTTCTTTCGGGAAGGCCACCACCAGGCCGGCCAGCAGGCCGTCGGCGCCAACGGCCAGGCCTTCAAAGGACAGGTCGTCCACGCCCATGAAAATGGCGTAGCGGTCGCCCACGGCATTGCGCAGGTCGGTCACGCGGCGGATGTTGTCGGTCGATTCCTTGATCGCTTCCAGCTCTTCGCAGTCGGACAGTTCCTTGAAGTCGGCCGGGGTCAGGTCGACTTTGTAGGTGACCGGATTGTTGTACACCATGATCGGCAGCTTGGCGGCTTTGGCGATGGTGCGCAGGTTGGCCTTGGCTTCGAAGGCGTCGGCTGCGTACAGCACGGAAGGCATCACCATGAAGCCGTCCACGCCCAGGTCGCGCGCTTCCTGCACATAGCGTTCGGCGTTGGCGGTACGGGTTTCGCTGACGTTGGCCAGCACGGGCACGCGGCCGTTGGCGACTTTAACGGCGGTCTTGGCGACGGCCAGCTTCTCTTCGAAGGACAGGGTGCTGGCTTCGCCCAGGGAACCGCAGGTGACCAGGCCGTGGCAGCCGCTGTCGATCATGAAGGAGAAGTGCTTCTCCATTTCTGCGTGGTCAAGTTCCTCGTTCGCGTGGAATTTGGTGGTTACTGCAGGGAATACGCCTTCCCATTTGATTGCTGCCATTTCAAGTCTCCTTGTGAGGTTCGAGGGTGATAATGCTGCCGGCACGTGCCGGCGAGATCGGTGTACGCACGGCGTCCGGACGCCATCCGTACAGGAAATCGGTTGCGTTGCCGCAGATGCGGCCCTGGCATGGGCCCATGCCGCAGCGGGTATGCAGCTTGGCGCTGCGCCAGCCTGGCTGCGTGCGCAGCTCTTCGTGGCACACGTCTTCGCAGCGGCAGACGATGGTGTCGGGCTGCGCCAGCGTGCGCAGTTCCGCGCGCGGGGTAAAGGTGCGCGCCAGGCGGGCTGCGAAGCCGCGCCACTTGTCGCGTTCTGCGAAATGCGCCTGGGCTTCGCTGGCGCGGCCGCTTGCGGCCAGGCCGGCGATGCGGCCTTCTACCAGGGCCAGGTCGACACCGCCGACGCCCGTGCCCTCGCCCGCACACAGCACGTTGCCTGCGCTGGTGCGCTGCCAAAGGTCCACCTTGACGGCGCCTTGCTCGATATCGCAGCCAACGGCGCGCGCCAGTTCCGTGTTTGGCAGCAGGCCATAGCCGCAGGCCAGGTAGTCGCAATCGATGCCCAGCTGGCCGCTTTTGCGCTGCACCTGCACTGATTGCAGCTGGTCGTCGCCGCGCGCCGCAGTGATATAGCTGTTGGCGTAATATGGTATGCCGCGCAGTTTCGCCGCGAGCTGGATCGCTTGCGTGGCTTTCGATGGCGTCAGCGCCAGGCCCGCTGCGAAACTTGCCAGGGCCGGCAAGCCTGCTTGCTCAACGATGGCTACGACGTCGGCGCCGCGCTCTTGCAGCGTGGCCGCGACGGCCAGCAGCAGCGGGCCGGTACCGGCGACGACCACGCGTTTGCCTTGCACGGGATAGCCGCCTTTTGCCAGCGCTTGCAATCCCCCGGCGCCGGTTACGCCGGGCAAGGTCCAGCCCGGGAACGGCAGCAGCAGTTCCCGCGCACCGGTTGCCAGGATCAATTGGTTGTAGCGCAGTGTTCCTGCTTGTTCGGCGTCTTGTACCAGCAGTTCACCGGGCCGGGTTTGCATGAGGACGCGGGTGCCGGGCAGGAGGGCGACGTTGCTGGCGTTCTCCAGCGCCTGCCACAGTTGACGGGCGCGCGGGTCCTGGTGTTTCGCCGGTCCGCCGCGCCAGATCTGGCCGCCAGCGAACGGGTTGTCGTCGATGATGCCGATGCGGAGTGCGCCGTTGCCGCCGCTCGCCTGGGCGCCCAGCGCTGCGCAGGCTGCCGCCAGGCCTGCGGGGCCGGCGCCTACAATCAGGATGTCGAAGAATTGCGTCATGCCGCCGCTCCTGTCTGCACGTCCATGCCCGGCAGGCAAAGTGTTTGGCAGGACAGCACGTGGGCCCGGCCGTTGATCGTTACGCGGCATTCCTGGCATACGCCCATGCCGCACAAGGGGGCGCGCAATTTCCCGCCGACCGAGCGGCGCGTGATGCCGGCCGCCGCCTCGCCGCCGGGCAAGCGCGCTGCGGAAGGCGCTGCAGCAGCGATCGCAATCGCGGCGGCTACCGTGGTTCCAGGAGCGACCGAGGTGCTGCGGCCGTTGATGGTCAAGGTGATGAAATCAGCCATATGCCCTCCCCTGCCCGCCGAAGCGGCTCGGCAGGTAGGGCTGCATATCGATGCCGGCCCGGCTGCCGGTCATTTGCGCAGCGAGCAGTTCGGCCGTGGCGAGCGAGGTTGTGATGCCCAGCCCTTCATGGCCGGTTGCCAGCCACACGTTGCGGCGCGACGGGTCCGGCCCGATCAGCGGCAAGCCGTCCGGCGTGGCGGCGCGCAGGCCGGTCCAGCAGCGGAGCACATTCAGGCCCGCCAGCGCAGGCGTGTATTCGGCCGCGCGGGCCAGCATGCGCGCCATCATCGATGGTTCAGCCGCCATGTCCACCGTATCGAACTGGCGCGAGGACCCGATCAGCACCTGGCCGGTCGGGCGCGGCTGAAGGTTGAACGCCACAGACTCGCCTTCGGAGGCGTGGGCGCTTTTGATGTAGCCCAGCTCCACCAGCTGGTGCCGGATGAAGCCAGGATAGCGGTCCGTGATCATGACGTGGCCCTTTTTGGGACGCAGCGGAAGGTCCTGCGCCAGCGACAGGCAACGGGTGCCGGCAGCAAGCACGATCTGGCCGGCCGACACGCGTGAGCCGTCGGACAACACAACACCACCCTGCTCCAGCGCCACGACTTCACCCATGACCAGCGATGCGCCGCGTGCTACCGCCCGCGCCAGCAGAATGCGCGCGCTCTTGGGCGGATACACCAGTCCATCGCCCTGTACCAGCAAGGCGCCGGCCAATCCGGGCCGCAACTGCCGCTCAAGGCGGTACAGTTCCTGGGCGCCGATCACGTCGCACTGCAATCCATGTGCGGACATGGTGACAGCCTTGGCGCGGGCCGCTTCCAGTTCTTCGTCGTCGGCGGCCACCCAGATCGTGCCGCAGTTGCTGTATTCATGGCGCTGCGGCTGGCATTCGACCAGGTCTTTCCACAATTCCAGCGAATGGGAGCTCAGGGCCAGTTCGGCCGCATTGTCATCCATGGCCACCAGGTGGCCCATGCCGGCCGCCGTAGCGCCGCTGCCGACCGCATCGCGCTCGATTACGGTCACGCGCAAGCCCTGCGCGGACAAGGCATCGGCGCAGGCCGCGCCGATAATCCCCGCGCCGACGATCAGGACGTCCGGTTGCATGCTCAACGAATGCCCCACACGAATGGATCGCTTGGGTCCAGCACCAGGGTCGACGTGGCATTCACCCAGGCCTTGCCGCGGATGCCAGGCAGAACACGCTCGCCATCGCGGCGATAAGACGCTTCGAACACGCTGCCGACAATGCTTTCCTGGCGCCAGACTTCGCCCTCGGCCAGTTTGCCGTCAGCCGCCAGGCAGGCCAGCTTGGCGCTGGTGCCGGTGCCGCAAGGCGAACGGTCGTAGGCATTGCCCGGGCACAGCACGAAGTTCCGGCTGTCGCCCAAACCGCTGCGGGAATCTGCAAAGAGTTCGATGTGGTCGATCAGCGCGCCGTTGTCGCCGGTAATGCCCTGCGCTTCCAGCGCATCCTTGATTGCGGTGGTGTAGGCCGACAGCTCGCGCACATTGGCCAGGTCCAGCTGCTGCCCATGGTCGGATACCAGGAAGAACCAGTTACCGCCCCAGGCGATATCGCCGCGCACCACGCCGTAACCTGGCACGTCGACCGGCACGCCGGCAGCTTTGCGCCACGAAGGCACATTGTTCACGGTAACACTGCCGTCTTCATGCAGCTGCGCTTCCACCACACCCACCGGCGTATCGATGCGGTGCACGCCGGCGCTCAGGCGGCCCATGAAAGCCAGCGAGGCGACCAGGCCGATGGTACCGTGACCGCACATGCCGAGATAGCCGACGTTGTTGAAGAAGATGACGCCTGCGGCACAATCGGCTGCATGCGGCTCGCACAGCAGCGCACCCACCAGCACGTCCGAGCCGCGCGGTTCGCACACCACGCCGGAGCGGAAGCCGTCATGCTCGTTACGGAAGCGCGACAGGCGCTCATTCAGGGGGCCGCCGCCCAGATCCGGGCCGCCGTCTATCACCAGGCGGGTCGGTTCGCCGCCGGTGTGGGAATCGATAATGGCTATGGTTTTCATGCTTGCCATCTTATGCCTTCCCGGGGCCGCCGTCTTGCATCGCAAGGCTGCCGATGGTGACGAAATCTGCACAATCGTGTAAAAATGAACAAATTCATCGGGAGAACGGCATGACGGCACACCTTTTACATAGCGCGGCGCGCAGCGACCTGGCTGCAAGAATCGGCGACGTATTCTTTTCGGAGCCCCTGTTCGACGCCTTGCCGGACGTGGTGTTCTTCATCAAGGACCGTGGCGGGCGCTATGTGGTGGTGAACCAGACCCTGGCCCGCCGCTGCGGAATGAAAGACAAGGCCGGCCTGCTGGGCAAGACCGCCAACGAGGTGTTTGCCGCCCCCCTCGGCCAGCGCTTCCAGGCGCAAGACCAGCAGGTGCTCGATGCCGGCATCCAGATCGAGGACCAGCTCGAGCTGCACCTCTACCCCAACCGCGATCCCGGCTGGTGCCTGACGCAAAAGCGGCCCCTGCGCGATGCGCATGGCGCCATCGTCGGCCTGGCCGGCGTGTCGCGCGACCTGGCGATGGCCGACCATAAGAATCCGGCCTACCATAAGGTGGCCGATGCGGTCCGGCTGATCCACGAAAAATATGGCGAAACCCTGACCTTGCCGCAGCTGGCGCGCACCGCGCATATGTCGGTGGCGCAGATCGAGCGCTACTTCGAGCGCATCTTCCACCTTACGCCGCGCCAGATGATCATCAAGACGCGGCTGGAGGCGGCCTCACGCTTGCTGGCCGGCGACGACAGCGTGTCCGACATCGCCCAGGCCTGCGGTTACGCCGACCATAGCGCCTTCACGCGCCAGTTCCGCGCCACCGTCGGCGTCACGCCGAGCGAATACCGGTTACTGCTGCGCGAAGCTTAAGCGATGCCGTTGCGGCCGAATTCGCGGTAGCCGGGACGTTCGAGCAGGCGCTCAACGTAGGCGCTGATGGCCGGGTAGGCGGGACGTTCGATGGGCGTCATCAGCCAGCGGTTCAGGGACAGGCCCAGCACGATATCGGCCACTGTGAACTGCGCGCCGGCGGCGAAAGGTCCCGCCGCGGCAAGGTGACGGTCGAGGATGCCGACGTTGCGGTTCCATGCCTCGGCGCTGGCGGCGATCTGGGCGGGATCGGCGAAAGCGGCGCGTTGCCGCACCAGCGCCATGAAGGCGTAGCGCCACGAAGCATTCAGGTCGGTGGCCTGCCAGTCCATCCATTGTTCGACGCGGGCGCGCGCCTGCGGATCGGCGGGCAGCAGGTCGTGGCGCCCTGCTTTGCCGCACAGGTAGCGGCAGATGCTGTTCGATTCCCACAGCACGAAATCGCCATCCACCAGGACCGGCACCAGGCCGTTCGGATTCAGCGTGGCATGCTCCGGCTGCCATTCGATGCGCTCATAGGCCAGGCCGGTTTCGGCCAGCGTCCACAGCACTTTGCGCACATTGATCGAAGTGTGTTTGCCAATGAGTTTCAGCATGTTACAGGCCCAGTTGCGAGAGGATGTCTTCTTTCAATTGCTGCAGTTCGGGATTGGACAGCTTGCGCGGATGCGGATGCTCCACCTTGAAGCTGGCCTGGATGCGGGTAGGACGCGGCGAGAGCACGAGAATACGGTCGGCCAGGTAGATCGCCTCCTCCACGTCATGCGTAATCAGCAGCACGGTGTGGCGCTCTTCGGACAGCACGCGCAGAAGCTCGTTACGCATCTTGAGGTTCATCAGCGCGTCCAGCGCGGAGAATGGCTCGTCCATGTAAAGGATCTCGGGCTTGACCACCAGCGCACGCGCGATCTCGGCGCGCTTCAGCATGCCGCCGGACAGTTCGTGCGGGTAGGCGTTTTCGAATCCTTTCAGGCCCACCATGTCGGCGTAATGGTCGGCCAGCGCGGCTTTGTCGCCATGGTCGTTGTCATTCAAGCCAAACATCAGGTTCTGCTGCACCGTCAGCCACGGGAAGACGGAGCCGTGCTGCGAAATCACGATGCCTTTCGGGCTTGGCTTCTTCAGCGCCTGTCCGTCGATCGTCACCGAGCCTTCGTCGGGACGCTCGAAGCCGGCCACAATTTTCATCAGCGTCGACTTGCCGCAGCCCGACGGGCCGACAATGGCGACGAATTCGCCGTCGGCGATGGAAAAATCGACGCCATCGACGACCGGCAATGCGTTGAACTTCTTCCTGACCTGGTTGACGACAATCTTAGTGTCCATAGCGCCACCTTACGACTTTGAGTTTTTCCAGCAGGCGCATGGCGCCGTCCAGTGCCAGGCCAATCAGGCCGATGATGATCATGCCGGCGATGACGAGGTCATAGCGGTTGCCGGCATTACGCGAATCGATGATCAGGTAGCCCAGGCCGGAGCGCAGCGCAATCATTTCCGCCGCTACGACCACCAGCCAGGCCACGCCGAGCGAAATGCGCATGCCGACGATGATTTCCGGCAGAACCGCCGGGACAACCACCTGGCGGAACAATTTGGCGCGCGATACGCCGAAGTTCTCCGCCGCGCGCAGGTAGCGCTTTTCAATGGTATGCACGCCAGCCGCGGTCTGCACGATCATCGGGAACACGGCAGCGATAAAGATCAGGAAGACCGGAGAAGCATTGCCGACGCCGAACCACAGGATCGCCACCGGAATCCAGGCGATCGGCGAGATCGGGCGCAGGATCTGGAATACCGGATTCAGGGTGCGGAAGGCCCCTTCCACCCGTCCCATCCAGAGCCCCATAGGAATCGCCACGACTACGGCCAGCGCAAAGCCTATGCCTACCCGCATCAGCGAAGCGCCGATATGCTCCCACAGGCTGCCATCTTCGATCAGTTCCATGGTGCCGGTGACCACTTGCAGGGGAGTCGGGAAAATCAGGCTGTCGGTGGCGACCACCACGCACCACCAGACGGCGACAATCGCCACCAGGACCGCCAGCGGCGGCCATATCTTGTTCAGTCTTTCCATGCGGCTTTCGATATCAGGGTTTGCAGGCGCCATTGCAGCCGCTGCCAGCCGGCTTGCGGCATAGGCTTGACGACCACCGTCATCTGGCCGCTGGCGTGGGCGGTGCAGGCGAAGGGATGATCTCCCGCCTGCTCGAACGGCAGGCGGAAATCCTGGCCCGGCATGATCAGCACGGGACCGAACACCTGGGGCACGGTGTCGCTGTTGCGCAGCAGGAGCACGTCGTTCACGCCCAGCACCAGGTTGATGGTATCGGGCAGGATCTCGGCCTTTTCGCCCGCCATGCGGCGCTCCCAGGTACCTTTCGGGATTTCGAACAGGGCGTCGCGCGAGGCGGAATGGATCGGCGCGAATGCGCTCCAGGCCAGCGCCCCGCCCAGCAGCAAGATGGCGACGGCGGCCGGCCAGCGCTTCATTTGCCCTGCGCCAGCAAGGTCACGTCATGCACGATGTCGTCGGCTGGCCGGCCGAACGGCATCAGCGCACGCAGCCTGCCTTGCGGGTCGATGAAGTACAGGTAGGACGAATGGCCCATGGTGTAGGCGGTCTTGCTGCCTTCGACCATTTTCTTCGTCGCCGTGATGCCGTAGGCGCTGCGGATGGCGGCCATCTGTGCCTCACTGCCGGTCAGGCCGATGAAGCTCGGATCAAACTGCTCAAGGTAAGCCTTCAGTTTCGGCCCGGTATCGCGCTCGGGGTCGACCGTGACGAAGACCACTTGCAGTTTTCCGGCCAGGGGGCCGAGGCGTTCGCGGGCCTGCTTCAACAGGGCCAGGGACACGGGGCACACGTCGGCACAGCTGGTGTAGCCGAATTCCAGTACCACGACTTTGCCGCGGAATTTGTCGAGCGCAAAATCCTGGCCATCGGCGGCTTTCTGCGCAATCTGCGGCGCCATGCGCGGCGGATCGAAGGTGCCGGATTTCAGTTTGTCTGCGGCGTGGGCAAGGCCCGCTGCGGCCAGCAGCAGTGCGAACAGGCTGCGACGAATCATAGGGAAATGCTTACCGGCTTGATGGACTTGACGAAGCTTTCGTCGACATAGGTTTCATATGCGACCGGGCGCTTGAGCGTTCCGGCCTCGATCGACAGGTTCATCAGCTCGTCGAATTCCGAACGGATCATGCGCAAGTCGCCGTAGGTGACGCGGTCGGCTGGATTGTCCATCACGAACTGGATCACTTTCGGGTCCTGGTTGAAAAACTTGCGCGTGGCGGCAATCTTGGCGGCCTTGGCGCGGTTGGCAGGCGTCGCGTCGAGCCAGTTGCCGGCCGACTGGACATGATTGACCAGGTCCTGCACCAGCGGGCGGTTGGACTTGATCAGTTCTTCGCGCACGGTCAGCACGCAGCAGATGTAGTTGCGCCATTCGTCGCGCGTCATCGCCAGCGGACGGGCATAACCGGCCTTCTGGGCCGCAGCGCCGAACGGTTCGCCGGTGCAGTAGGCGTCCACCGCATTGGCATACAGGGCGGCCGGCATGTCGGGCGGCGCCATCTCGATGATCTGTATGTCCTTGGGCGACATCTTCTCGCGCGCCAGCATCTTGCGCAGGAACAGGAAGTCGACCGCAAAGCGGCTTGGAATCGCAATGCGTTTGCCGCGCAGGTCGGAAAAGCGCTTGTAGGCCGAATCGGTGCGCACCATGATGACAGCGCCCGAGCGGTGGCCCAGGGAGACGATCTTGAGCGGAATCTTCCTGTCGGCCAGGTCCATCACCAGCGGCGCCAGCATGTAGGCGGCCTGGATGCGGCCCGTCATCAAGGATTCCTTGATTTCGGGCCAGCCGCTGTATTTGCTGAACTCGAACGCGCCGCCGCGCGCACTGCAGGCGATCGGCAAAGTCAGGTTGCAGGTGACCGGCAGGCCGCCCACCACCAGGGGATCGGCCGCCCGCGCCAGCGACGGCAACAAGGCGCCGCCCAGGCCAATGGCCGGCAGTGCCAGTGCGCCGCCAAGCAGTTGGCGCCTGCGCATGAGATGTTCGTGTTCAGATGCGGTTGACATTTGAATATTCTAGCATCAGCTCAGCGCCGGAATGTAGTATTCCTACTAAATTAGGACTTGACCCAGATCATGGCTGGCAGCGCGGCGGGCGCTGAAACTGGACGTATCGATCATTCCGGAGCATGCCATGTTCAAACATATCCTCTTCCCGACCGACGGCTCGCCGGCATCCGGCGCCGCCCTGCATTCAGCCATCAAGTTCGCGCAGGAAGCTGGCGCCCGTGTCACGGCATTGCATGTGATCCCGGAGTTCCATATCTTCACCTACCATCCCGAGATCCTGGAAGACACGCGTGGCGTCTACCTGAAAGACAGCGAAGTTCATTCAGCCGCCGTGCTGGACGAAGTGGCCCAAGTCGCCGCCGACTACAACGTGCCTTGCGACGTCGTGCAGCGGCGCTCCGACCAGCCCTTCGACACCATCGTCGCGACGGCGCTCGACTATGGCTGCGACCTGATCGCCATGGCCACTCACGGTTACAAAGGCGTGCGCGGCATGCTGCTCGGGAGCGAAACGCATCGCGTGCTGCTCAACACGCCGGTGCCGGTACTGGTGTTCCGTCCGCAATAAGCTGACGTTAATACGCCACAGGCCACACAGCGAATGCTAGGAGATTTATGACGCCTACGTCACACTACGCATGCAAATCTGGACAAACGGCGACGCCTGTCCAGAATGAGACAATTCAAACCGGTTTATAAAGCGACCGTCTTAATCCGCAAGGTTTTCCGTATTTGTCGTAACACCCGTGCTGCCGCATATTCTCGCGCATTATCACAGCACGGGGAAAAACCATGACCTTCGCATTTCGCAAGCTCGCACTCGCCGCGGCACTGGCCACTATCGGTACCGCACAGGCCTCCATCGCCGACCACCAGGAATTCGAAGCCACGCTGCATGCGCCTTACCGCGCTGCCGCCGGCGCCAACGAAGCACGCAGCTTCAAGCTCGAATTCAGCTTCCCGCACGCCGAACACGCACAGGCAGTCAGCTGGGTGCTGGAGGTCGTCGATCCGAAGGGTAATGTAGTCGAACGCTGGGCCGGGGTTGAACAGTTGAAGGACAAACCGGTTTCCGTCAACATTGACTGGGCTGGCCGCAACCGCCGCAACGCCCTGCCGGACGGTATTTACAAGGCGCGCCTGCGCGCCATGTCGGAAGACGCCCAGCGCGGCATCGCTTCCGGCGCCGACGCCGTCCTGCGCCGCCTGGCCGCCGCCAAAGGCGAGGTGGAAGAACAGGAATGGGAAATCGCCATCGGCCAGCAGCAAGCCAAGGCCGATGCACCGGCCACGATGTCCATCGCGGCAGCGCCAGCCTCCCTGCCCTACACCGTCTACTTCGGCAACCTGCACAGCCAGACCAACCATAGCGACGGCGGCGGCGAGCTTGCCAGCTGCGTGGGCGCGCAAAACCCGCAATCGGGCGCCTACAGCCCGACCGACGCCTTCAACTTCGCCAAGTCGCGCGGCCTGGATTTCCTGATGGCGTCCGAACATAACCACATGTACGACGGTTCGGATTCCACCAACACTTCCGCCGATCCGGCCACCGCCAAGGCCTTGTACCAGTCCGGCCTGTCCATGGCCGCCAACTTCAACGCCGCCAACCCCGATTTCCTGGCGATCTACGGCATGGAATGGGGCGTCATTTCGAATGGCGGCCATATGAACATCTTCAACTCGAACGAGTTGCTGGGCTGGGAGAGCAACAGCTCCGGCCAGCTGATCGCCGACACCTACACCGCCAAGAGCGACTACGCCAGCCTGTACACCCTGATGAAACAGCGCGGCTGGCTGGGCCAGTTCAACCACCCGTCGACCAGCGGCCAGTTCATCGTCAACGGTGTTCCGCTCGGCTACACCGCCGACGGCGACGAAGCGATGGCGCTATGCGAGGTGATGAACACTTCCGCCTTCTCCACCAACACCAGCGAAACGGAAACGAGCCGCAGCAACTACGAAGGCGCCTGCAAGAAGGCGCTGGAAGCGGGCTACCACGTCGCCTTCAGCACCGACCAGGACAACCACTGCGCCAACTGGGGCGCTTCCTACACCAACCGCACCGGCGTGCTGATCCCAAGCGGCACCGCGCTCTCCACCACCGCTTTCATGGACGCTATCCGCGCCCGCCGCGTGTTCGCGACCATGGACAAGACTTCGCAGCTGGTGCTGACCGCCAACGGCCACATGATGGGCGAACGCTTCAGCAATACCGGCACGCTGAACCTGGTGGCCAATTTCAGCAGCAGCAGCGGCAAGACGGTATCGACCTCCGAATTCTATGAAGGCGTCCCTGGCCGCAACGGCACCGTGACCCTGCTCGCATCCAGCGCCAATACCACCATTACCCCGACTGACGGCGCGCACTTCTACTATGCCAAGGTGACCCAGTCGGACGGCAACATCCTGTGGTCGGCGCCGGTGTGGGTGACCCAGGGCGCCGGCGGCGGCGGCGACACCACGGCGCCGACCGTTAGCGCCAGCAGCAGCGGCAGCAGCGGCACCATCACTTTCACGGCCAACGCCAGCGATAACGTGGGCGTGACCAAGGTCGAGTTCTACGTGGACGGCGTGCTGAAAGGCACCGACACCGCCTCGCCATGGACTTACGCCTTCAATTCCAGCGGCGTGTCCAACGGCACCCACTCGCTGACTGCCAAGGCCTACGACGCGGCCGGTAACAGCGCCACATCGGCGGCGGTCAACTTCAGCGTCAACAACGTCACCGCGCAGCAGCTGGTGCTGAACAGCGGCTTCGAATCGGGCGCCACCAACTGGACCGCCACCAGCGGCGTGATCACCAACGACGCCACCGAGTCGGCCCACACCGGCACCTGGAAGGCATGGCTGAACGGCTACGGCAGCGCGCACACCGACACGCTGTACCAGCAGGTAAGCATTCCGTCGACCGCCGCCACGGCCACCCTCAGCTTCTACCTGCTGATCGACTCCGCCGAAACCACCAGCACCCAGGCCTACGATACGCTGAAAGTCCAGGTGCGCAACAGCAGCGGCACCGTTCTGGCAACGCTGGCTACGTACTCGAACCTGAACAAGGGGACGAGCTACGTGCAGCGCACTTTCGACATGAGCGCCTACAAGGGCCAGACGGTGCGCATCTACTTTGAAGGCGTGGAAGGCACTTCGGTGGCGACCTCCTTCATCGTGGATGACGTGACGCTCAACGTGCAGTAACCGGAATCAATTGCGTATCTCCCGCAAGCCCTTGCCCAGCTTGCGCCGCAACAAGGTACGCAAGGTCACACCATCGCGGTAGCCCACCTGCTCGGCGATGCGGTCGATATTCTGGCCGCTGGTCTTGAGCAGGTGGACCGCTCGTTCGACGCGCAGGTCCTGGACATAATTGACGGGCGTCTTGCCCAGTACCTCCTGCAGGCGCCGGGCCAGCGTACGCTTGCTGGTGGCCAGCGCCGCTGCCGCCGCTTCCAGGTTGAAGCCTTGCGCAAGATGCTGCCTTACCCAGCGGTCAAAGTTCGCTATCAGCGGATCGGCATGCGCCAGGTGATCCGAAATCACATAAGCCGATTGTGCCGGCCGGGAATCCACCACCAGGTAGCGCGCCACCATCGCGGCCAGTTCCGGGCTGGCTTGCCGGATCAAGTCCAGCGCCATGTCCAGGTGGCCGAGGGCCGCACCGGCGGTGATGAACTGGCCTGACGCGACCACCATGCGCTGCGCGTCCAGATGCACCGCAGGATAACGCTGGCGGAACAGGGGCGTCAGCCACCAGGTGGTCGTTGCTTCTTCCCCATCCAGCAAACCGCTCTCCGCCAGCACGAAAGTGCCGATGCAGGCGGCGGCGATACGCACGCCCTGCCCTGCCATGCCGCGCAGGACGGCGCCAGCGTCGGCCACCTCGCTCGATGCCAGTGCGGCCTGCAGTGGCGCAGGCATCTTGTGGCCGATGGCCGGCAGAATCACCAGGTCCGGCGCAGGCGCCGAGCTCCATGGCACGATCGGCAAAACCAGGCCTTGCGCGCTGCGCACGACAGGACGCAGGCCGGCCAGCGTGACGTGGAATTGCGGCTGCGGCGCCGCCAGCATCGGTGCGAGCTCATTGGCAGTCGTGAAAGCATCCAGCACGGCGGCAAGCCCGGTGTCGAACACACTTTCCAGGGCAAGTACGGTGATATTCATGGCGCGATTGATACCAAAGATGTCAATCTCGCCAATTTAACGGCAAGTGTGGCGCCAGTAAAGTCTCCCTATCGCAATTTCGCGATCAATCCAACCAGGAGATAGACATGATCAAATACGCACTGTTCGCCCGTTTCGAAGCCAAGCCAGGCAAGGAATCGGCCGTTGCCGACATCCTCCACACGGGCCTGGCCTTGGCCAAACAGGAACCGGGCACCAAATACTGGTTCGCATTGCGCCTGTCCGAACGCGTGTTCGGCGTGTTCGACGCCTTTGAAACCGAAGACGCACGCCAGGGCCATCTGAACGGCCCGATCGCGCAGGCCCTGATGGCGCAAGCGCCCGAGCTGTTTGCCACCCCGCCAAGCATTGAGCCGATCGAGGTGCTGGGCCTGAAAGCCGCCTAAAGACCGGTCTTCGCCTCACTCCAGCTGGTAGGCGTAGATATTGACGACGTTGAAGGTGGTGTCTGGCACATACACGCGGCGGTCGCGCGCATAGATGAAAAACGGCATCCAGACGCCGCCAACTTCGGGGTATTTTTTGAATACCAGTTCTCCCGTGA
Source organism: Massilia eburnea (assembly GCF_009720745.1). Taxonomy (GTDB): domain Bacteria; phylum Pseudomonadota; class Gammaproteobacteria; order Burkholderiales; family Burkholderiaceae_D; genus Rugamonas; species Rugamonas eburnea. The sequence goes on from NZ_WNKX01000021.1 coordinate 93,007, forward strand.
CGTATTCCAGCGTGTCCTCGCCGATGCGGAAAACCTTCAACGCCCGGTTGACCAGGTCATTCACGATCAGGTGTCCTTCCTGGTCAACGCACAGGCTGGCCGGCAAGTAGAACTTGTCGGCATCTTTTTCCAGGTCGTCGCAATAGCCCGCGCGGCCGTAGCTCCACAAGCTCTTGCCCTCGCGGTCAAACACGCGGATGCAGTTGTTGAACTGGTCGCACACGAACACGCGCTCCTGGGCGTCGATCGCCACGTCGCATGGGGCGAAATTGGCCAGCGGTTCGCCGTCTTCCACCCACTGGAAGTTCTTCACGAACGACACCAGGCCGGAAGGCTGCAACTGCCACATGGAGATGCGGTTGTTCAGCGAGTCGGCGATATAGATTTCGCCGCGGCTGTTCACTTCCAGGCCTTGCGGCGCTTTCAGGGTGCCGTTGCCGCCCAACCCTTCGCGGCCGAATGGCAGGCCGTAATTCAGCAGGTGGCCGCCGGGGCCAAACTGGAACATCGATACCGTGCAGGCGTTGAAGTTGGTAACGAAGACCAGCGGCGTGCCCGGACAGATCTGTCCCAGCAGCGGCTGCGACGGGTAGTACACCGCCATCGCCAGCCCGCCTGGCATGAAGAAGCCGCGCATCATGTCCTGCAGCTGGGAGATTGGATCGGCGGCGGTGTCGAAAGTCTTCATGCACCAGTTGCCGGAATCGATGTTGTAGGAAGACGTTGCGGCTTGCGCCAGCGGATCCAGGCGAGCGTGAAGTTTCAGCTGGTCGTACCAGTATTTGTAGATATTGGCCGTGGCGGTGGCCCAGTTATCCAGCCAGTTTGAATGCGGCAAGGTGCCGCTCCCGGCGCGTTTTGGATCGACGCCGATCACCGCCGTCATGCAATTGAATTGCGAGGTTGCCGCTTTCAGCGCCTGGTTGTCGCGGCGGTGGCCGACGGCATCCAGCAGGATCGCATCCTGGTCGCCGCCATCGCGATCCGGTGCAATGCGCATCTTCAGCACGGTGGAGGCGAAGGGTTCGGTCACATAGTAGACGTTCGCATCAGCCGCCGCGCAGATCTGGTACGGACCGACGAAGACCGCATCTTCCAGCGTGCCGTACACCAGGTCGGACAGCGAATGCACGGGTTGCGCCTTATGGTTCCACAGGGGCAGCATGCCCTCCACCACCGTCAGCAGCTTGCCGTCGGTGTCGTAAATCGTGATCGAATCTTCGACCTGGCCCGGCACGAAAACACGGTCGTCGATCACGCATACCGAGCGCATGACGTTGAACTTGCCGATGCCGGCAGGATTGCCGAAACTGTGCAGCAGCGAAGTCTCGCCAGGGCACTGCACGCGCTCGTCCTTGATCGGCCAGGCCGTATCGATTTTCAGCACTTCGTAATGGCCGGTATTGGCCAGGTACAGGTTGCCGCGCGAGTCAGAGGCCAGGCCCTGTGGCCACAGCAGGTCGTGCGTGCTGTTGGCGTCGTCCACGGTACGGAACTGCAGTACGAACTTGCCCTCAGGTGTGAACTTGACGCAGCGGCTGCGGTCATCGCCCTTGGTGTGGAAGAATTCATCGCAGACGTAGACGTAATGTTCGCCATCGGCCTCCTTCACGAAGGCGATGCCATTCGGATCGCTCAGTGGAACAAAGTCCTTGCCGTTGATGCCGTCCGCCGCATCGCCGAAAGCGAACTGGAAGTCCACCGTGTGCTCGTCGTAGTCGAACACCACTACGCGGCCATTGCCCATGTCGGTGCAGTACATCAGGTCCTGCTCGGGATGCGGACACAGATGGAAAGGCATCATCAGGCGCCGCGCCTGCTCGCTGCCCTCGCCCGGGGTATCGATCACGTGCAGCAGCGTATCGAGGTCGGCACTGAAGACCAGCAGGCGGCTGTTGCCGGTATCGCACACCCAGACATGGTCATAATGGTCGCGTGCAATGCCGACCGGGGAATTCATGGTGAAGTCGTCGGGCAGTTCACCGCGCGCGGTGGTGCCCGGCAAAACCAGTTCACCGTAGTGCGTAATATGATGAAATTTGCTCATGGCCGTCCCTGCCTGTTGTGGTATCGAGCATTCCAGTATCGGGGCTGCGCTGAAATTCGGCAACATTGACAGAAAAGCCTACATTTAGCGGGCTGCGCGGGCTTTCAATTGACTATCTCCAGTTATGGTTCCGCTACAACAAGAGGGCCAAATAGTTAAACGCAAGTGAACGCGAAGTTTATACTTTTCAAAGTGCATCCTTTTTGCATTGCCAAGCGGAATGCTCCGTATAGTCCAAATCCTCACTTGCTTCGTCGTGCTCGCCGCGCCTGCATTGCAGGCACGGACAGTGCTGGCTGTCATCATCGGTGCGGAAGTCGATTGGGCGCCCCATTCTTCGACCGGCAACGCTCCCATGCTGGCGCGTTTCAACGAAGGCTACGCGGAACTGCGCAAGTCGCCGCGCTACAAGGAAATTGAGGAGCGCTGGTTCAAATGACCCGCTCCATCGCCACGCGCCTGCTGCGCATCATCTTTGGCTGTTACTTCATTGTTACAGTGCTGGTGACTGTCTTCCAGCTGGCCGCGGAGTACAAACACACGCGTACGCGTGTCGAGAGCGAGATCGAGGCGATGCAGAACACTTTCGGCCCCGGCATCGCAGACGCCATGTGGCGCTTCAACGACGACATCATGCGCGGCATCCTGTCCGGAATGAAGGAACTGCCGATCGTGGTCGGCATCAAGGTGGTGGATGACCAGGGCAAGCTGATACGCGCGGTCGGTACCGTGCTCGATGACCAGGGCCGGCATATGCAGGTGCAGGCCGACGGCAAACTGGCGCCGCCACTGAGCGGTGACGGCTTGCTTGGCGAAGTATTCAGCCGCGAATTCCCCATCACTTACCAGCTTGAAAACGGCAGCACGCAGGTGATCGGCAAATGGACCGTGTATTCCAACCGGCGCATCGTCATCCGGCAAGTGGAATATGGCTTCTTTCTGATCCTGGTCAATTCCGTGATCAAGACCATGGCGCTCTGGTTCATCTTCCTGCTGGTCGTACGGCGCATGCTGGGGCAACCGTTGCAGCAACTGGCCGCCTACGTGGGCCACCTGAACATCGGCAATCTTGGCAACGAGCCGCTTCGGCTGCGCCAGGGCGGCAATACGGAGCTGGACCTGCTGGCCCACAAGATCAACGAGATGCGTGAAAACATCCTGGCCGGGCTGTCGGAGAAAGCCGTGCTGTACGAGGAACTGGCGGTGCTCAACGAATCGCTGGAACGGCGCGTGGCCGAACGTACGGAAGCCATGCGCCATGCACAAGATGAACTGGCGCGCAGCGAAAGGCTGGCGGCCCTGGGATCGATGGTGGCGGGCATCGCGCATGAACTCAATACGCCCATCGGCAACTGCCTGGTTGCCGCCAGCACCATGCATGACAAGGTGCGCGCCCTGGACGCTTCCCTGGAGGCTGGCTTGCGCCGCTCCGACTTACGGAAATTCATCGATGACGCGAACGGCATCAGCGAACTCTTGTCGCGCAATATCGAGCGCGCAGCGGGGCTGGTATCGAGCTTCAAACAGGTCGCGGTCGACCGCACCAGTTCCCAACGCCGCAAATTCGACCTGGGCGCTGTGATCCAGGAGAATATGGACACCCTGGCGCCAGCCCTGCGCAAGACGCCTTACGAGGTGCTGCTGGACCTGGCGCCGCTGGTGGCGATGGACAGCTACCCCGGCCCCCTTGGCCAGGTGCTCTCGGCCCTGGTCGACAACGCCATCCAGCACGGTTTCCATGGGCGCAGCCATGGCCGCATATCGATCACGGTGCCGGTTCCCAGCAACGATCACGCCAACATCATCATCGCCGACGACGGCGTCGGCATTGTCTCGTCCCACCTCAATCGCATATTCGATCCCTTCTTCACCACCCGCATGAGCGAAGGCAGTTCAGGGCTGGGTCTCAATATCGTCCACAACATCGTCACCACTATCCTGGGCGGCAAGATCCACGTCGACAGCATGCCCGGCGTGGGCACCACCGTCCGCATCGCCATCCCGCTCGACGCGCCGATGCACCACGAAGAGCCAATTATTCCGCGGGCTTGAGCAGCACCGGCACTTCCTTGAAGGCAGGAGTGAGGGAACCGCGCGCCACCAGGTCCGGCGAAATCAGCGGCGTCAGCTCAGGGAAGTATCCGAACACGTCGCCTTCCGGCACATCGTACCGCACCAGCTGATAGCCGTTGCAGCGGCGCTCGATGCCGTCCGGCGAGGCAGCATGCACGTCAACGGTCTGGCCGTCCTCGAAACCGAGGCGCGTCATGGTGGCAGCCGAAATGAACAGCACCTTGCGCGTGTGATGCACGCCGCGGTAACGGTCCACCTCACCGGTCGTATCGCGATAAACGGTGGTGTTGTACTGGCGGTGCGCGCGCACGGTGGCAAGGCACAGGACCTCATCGCCGAAAACGGCGCGGGCACGGCGCATGATAGTGTCCTGCGGCAGCGCGATGGCCGTGAACTGCGCCTTGCCGCTGGCAGTGCGCCAGTCGCGGTTGCGGGCGCTGTTCGGCAAATGGAAGCCGCGCGGCGCCGTAATGCGCTGGTTGTACTGCTCGAAGCCCGCCACGGCGGTCTGCGCCACCTGCTCGATCAGGCCGCGCGTGATGCTGTAGTCGCGGCCCATGGCTTGCCAGTCGATGCCTGCAGTATGCGCGCCATCTCCCAGCGTATGGCGCGCCAGTTCGGTCACGATATGCGGCTCGGAGCGCAGCTTCTCGCTGGCAGGGTCGCTACGGCCAGCCGATGCGTGCACCATGCTCGCCGTATCTTCGACACTGACGAACTGGCGGCCACCCTCCTGCTCATCGCGCTCGGTACGGCTAAGGCAAGGCAGCAGCAGGCCGACACGGCCCGGATGCAGGTGGGTGCGGTTCAATTTGGTCGCGATGTGAACGGTCAGCTGCAGCTGTTCCATCGCCTCGAGCACGCGCGGCGTATCCGGACCAGCCACAGCGAAATTGCCGCCCAGGCCCAGGAAGGCGTGCACCGAACCATCCATGATGCCTTTGATCGCCGCCACTGCATCGAGCCCGTGCTGCGCCGGCGGCGTGAAACCGAAAACGCGCTCCAGTCCTTCCAGCCACTCCTTCTTCGGACGGTTGGTCACGCCCACGGTGCGGTCGCCTTGCACATTCGAGTGGCCCCGTACCGGCATCAGGCCAGCGCCGGGCTTGCCCACGTTACCGCGCAAGAGCATCAGGTTGACCAGCATCTGGATGGTCTCGATCGCGTACTCGTGCTGGGTCAAGCCCATGCACCAGGTGGCGATGGTGGCGTTGGACGCGATGTACATCGCCGCTGCCTTTTCGAGCTGCTCGCGCGGCAAGCCGCTATCCAGCACGATCTGCGGCCACCCCTGCGCACGCACGGCAGCCGCGAATTGTTCGAAGCCGCTCGTGTGGCGGGCAATGAAATCACGGTCCAGCACCTTGCCGCTCGCGTCATCCGCCTCCAGCACAGCCTTGCAGATGCCGGTGATGGCCGCCAAGTCGCCGCCTACGCGCACCTGGAAGTATTCGTCGGCGATGCGTGTGCCGCGCCCAGTCAGGGTTTCGACCGGCGACTGCGGATCGGCGAAACCGCGCAGGCCCGGCTCCAGCATCGGGTTGAAGGCCGCAATACGAGCGCCGCGCAGCGCCGCCTCGCGCAGATCGCCGAGCATGCGGGGATGGTTGGTGGCCGGATTCTGGCCGAAGACGAAGATCGCATCCGCATGTTCGAAGTCTTCACGCGTGACGGTAGCCTTCCCTACGCCCAGCGTGGCGCCCAACGCCATGCCCGACGACTCATGGCAATAATTCGACGAATCCGGCATGTTGTTGGTGCCGAAGGCGCGCGCGAACAGCTGGTACGGGAAAGCCGCCTCATTGCTGCTGCGGCCAGAAGCGTAAAACACCGCACGGTCCGGCGCATCGAGCGCATTCAGCGCACCGGCGGCCAGCCTGAACGCATCGTCCCACGCGATTTCGCGGTAGGTATCGCTGACCCCGTCGTACAGCATGGGAGCGGTCAAACGGCCGAAAGCCTCCAGTTCCCACTCCGCATGCTTGCGCAGCGCCGACAGCCGATTAGCCGCGAAAAACGCCGGCGTAGCGCGGCGCAAAGTCGATTCATGCGCAATCGCCCACGCGCCCTGTTCGCAAAAATCGACAAGCTTGTCCTTGGGAGAATCCGGATAAGCGCAGCCAGGACAATCCACCCCGCCCGGCTGGTTCAGCTGCGGCAAGACTTTCAAAGCCGGCACGGCGCTATTGCTGCGCAAAGCCTTGGCAGTGCCATGCAGCGAGCCCAGCCCGCCGGCAGGTTTGTCATAAAAGCGAATCGGATGCTGCACTGTGAACTCCGGTCTATACATCTTGATAAGGCCGCGATCCTAACATATAAGAAGTCGGGGTCAGCTCTGGCAATCGGACATTTGTGTCGCCGGCGTCAGGCGGCGACACAAATGTCCGATTGCCAGAGCTCGTATATTGAAAATGCTACTTCCGACGTGGGTATTAATATTTCGGGGACGGCGGGGCAAAGTCACACCGGACAGAGTTGAGGCCATCGAGCCTGTGGGTCAGATTGGTGGCTTTGCCCACTTGTTCATCTGGAACGCCGGACGGTATCTTAGGCCATCCAAATTGGTAAGCCTGCATACGAGAAAGGTGGACGAGATGAATACGCCTGTCGTAGGAATTGATGTTAGCAAAAAGAAGCTCGACGTCGCGTTGCTGGCCGAGGGAACCAAGGTCGTCGAGAACTCACCGAATGGCTTCGCAGAGATGGAAAGTTGGCTGGTCAAGCAAAAAGTCCGGCTGCCGGAAATCCATGTCTGCCTGGAGTCAACGGGGGTATATAGCGAGCCAATTGCCCTATACTGGTTCGACAAAGGGATCAAAGTCAGCCTGGTCAATCCCAATTGCATCAAGAGCTTTGGCGCAAGTGAGAACATCCGAAATAAGAACGACCAGGTCGATGCAGCATTGGGATGCCCCCTCGCTGGAGCAACGCCAGCTAAGAGCATGGAGTAACCGCCTGGCCGCCCTGCAGGATATGCGCCAGCAAGAAATGAATCGGCTAGAGACCCATGCAGTGGCTGAACAGCGCGAAATCGTCGCCCATGTACAAGCCCATATTGTGTGGCTGAATCAGCAAATCGCGCAGATCGAGAAGGATATCGACGATCACATCGACCGTCATCCAGGTCTCAAGCATGATGCTGAGCTGATCGAAACGATTCCAGGGCTTGGACGTACGACTGCCGCCAAAATTCTGGGCCATGTGGGTGATGTGCGGCGCTTTGAGAACGCCAAGGCACTAGCGGCATACATTGGCGTAACACCCAGACAACGCCAGTCTGGCAGCACAATACGGGGGCGAA
>NZ_WNKX01000022.1 GCF_009720745.1 Massilia eburnea
ACTGAAGACATCACCGGAATGGCAAACATTACGTGAATTGGCCAATCAAGTTCTCGAACAGATGCTGTGGCCAAAGACGCCGCCATCCGTTCGTAGTGACATATACGTGACTCACCGTTAACGGCCAAAAGCAGCCTCTCATCCTTCCGGCTATATCGGCCAATTGCGGACATTTCAGATAAAGTTTAATGTTCCGATAGTTTCTCTGATCGCCACATCTAACCACAGACATGCTTTCATACCTTACCGCTCAGTTGAAATACGAAGACATGCCGCTGGCGTTACGGGTTAGGCCATACGCAGAAGACGATGAAATTTGGCAGCGACTGCCACATCTAGTTACCCTGACGCACACGCTCGAGGAAGTGCTTAGTGACGGCATGCCCATGCCAGACTACAACGACACGCTCTTGGAATTTGATGGGGACGTACATGATGCCGTTCTGGCAGACGGGGAAGTGTTCTTGGTGGAGACCTTTAACGGTAGGCGCACGTACTATGCCTGCGTATCCTCCACCGCACGCGCAGAGGAAGCGCTACAGGGCCTCATCTCAAGATACGCAACCCACGACCTGCAAATGGGCGGTAAGCGGAATCACGCCAAGAAGTTCTATCAGCGTTACCGCCAAGACTTCAAATGGCCAATTGCAGGTGACACCTAAATTCAGCGCTGAACGACCGCTATGTAGAATCACAACGGTCCGCAAAGGGGCGGAAGCCGCCTCCCATTGAGAGCCCGTGACAAGAAAAGGCAGAGCAGCTACAACCGTTTCGACCAACGGTCTACATGCCGCCAGCGCTTCACCAGTTCTGCTGCATCGCCATAGTCCAGTCGACCAAGCGCCTGCACAACGGTATATCCCATCTCACGCAGCCAACCTATATCGCTGGCCCCGAGGGCAACATAGAGGCGTTCTCCAGTCGACAGCCCTGCCGTTCTGAAATAATTTCCATCCAAGACGTCAGCGATCACCTCATCCAAATAGTCAAGTTGTTCGTGCCGCATCTTGCTTCCTTTTTCCGGGATTCGTCCTGAGCCCTTTACCGCATCTGCCGCGCGTCTAGAGCCGCTTGTGGTAATTGGCGAGGCCAATATTCGCGAGCGCGCCGCAGCAGAACAACAAGGCCGGCATCAGCGCCACCGGCAACTGGATGGGCAAGACACAGGCGATGACCAGGCAGCAGCAGGCCACAATCGCCCCTGACACGCACGCTGCGAACACTTCTGGGTTGTGGCCGGAGAAGTCTTTTCCTTTGACGGACCGCCGCACAACCCCGTCCACGACAGCGGCGACAAGAAAAGGGAGCAAGCCAGGAAGCAGGTACAGCACCACGGCAGCGCGGTAGGTGGCCTGAATGAGCAACGCATTCAAGGAGCGGAAGTATTCGTTATTTAGAAGACGGTTCCCGACGGCGGCTACTTCCGGCAGTACCTTGGCGTTCTTTCCTGCCGGGCCTTGCGCAATCGGGATCAAGGGAGGGCTCGGCGTGGAGTCCGGTTGCAGGTCGAGCATCTTGGCCAGCATCGCCATGGCGTGGTCCTGGCCCCAGAATTCGGACAGCAAAGCATGCTCAATGCGCACCTGAGAAATGAACACGCCAGCAGGTTTCGCGGCGGGCAGGTAAAGTACCAGCATGAGCAGCGAAACCAAGGAGCAAATGGTGACGATCCGGATCATCCTGATTCTCCCGCGTCCTCCTGCCCCTCCCCGCCTGCGTACGGTCCGGGATCGAGCAGTGTGAAGCGCCCTTTGCACAACCGGCCACCTGACACGGAGGCAAAGAACTGCAGGTTAGGCAGTTTCCCCAACAGCGAAGTTGGGATCAACTCACTCATCTCTTCGGAGATCTGGGCGGATTCGACCATCGTGAAGTCACCGAGATGGCCGTCCGAGGCCGTGTTACGGCCGACCTTCATGTTGTGGATCGGCGTCTGGCCAAAGGTTTCGTTGACAAATTCCTGCGTCGGCTGATCCTTGGTACGGAAGGCAATCAGGTTGTTCAGGTTACCCAGCGCCATGCGCGCCGCCTCTTGATTCCCGAGGCGCTTCGCCAAGTCAGCGATCGTCTGCATGGCCGCCGTCGTATAGATTCCCCCTTCCGCTCCCTTGTTCATGATCTCGATCAACGGCTGGTTAATCACGTTGGAGACTTCGTCGACGAACAGGGAAATCCTCCGGTAGCCACCAAGGTTGTAGCGGATGCCGGAGCGTGCCGCCAGGTCCGCCAGGCACATGGCGCCGATGGCCGACGCCACGGACGGATCTGGGAGCGAATCGAGGCACATCAGCAGGACGTGACCACCGCGCTCGATCTTCTCCAGGTTCATGATCGGGCGCTCGTCGTCGGCATCGAACGGGTCGGGCGATAGCGTGCGGCCCAGGTCGCCGGAAGTGAGCATGGAGAGGATCGGCAGCAGGTTGGCCGTGATCTTCTGATAGTGCTCGCGGTTGTGACGGAAAACGCGGACCTGAGAATCGATTGCCTTGTCGCGCCGCGATTCATGGACAAACCGCTCGTAATATTCGACAAATCCCAGCAGTTCGCAACTGGCGATCGGCGACGGTGACTTGATGGTTCCGCGGCGTGCACGGTCAATGAGACGCGCGAGTTCTGGTTCCTGGCGCCAGCCCATGCCGAGCAGCTCCTCGTAGAAGCGCTCGAGCGACAGTTCTAGGATCGGCTCAATACCGCCTTCGATATACTTGGTCAGCTTCATGAGGTTAGGCCGCATCTCCAACCGGACCATCCCTTGGGTCACTACATTGACTGCATCCCAGCCAAACGCGGAAAACGCCCCGGCCGTGTCCGGTGGCAGGATGGACTGGATACGTGACGCGATCTCAGTTGGTTTCTGCCAGTTGAACGTGAAGTCCAACCTGGCGCCCGTTTCCGGGAACGCGGGGTGAAACCAGAGAAATCTGTCCGGTTCGCGATAGTCGGCGCAGGCCCGCATCACGATATTTTTCAGCCGCTTGGAATTCTTCGGGTCCAGGATGATCACGACGTCGCCGCGCCGGATCGCCTGGGTTATCAGCCAGCCGAGACATACGCCTTTGCCGGACTGCGTGGTCCCGACAATCAGCGTCCCGCCTTCGAAATTTTGCAACGGACGCGTCAGCAAGATTTCCTTCTGCTCGACGCCATGAATGTACGGCAGACCGATCTCCCCTTCCGGCTGGGCCGGGGTCACATACCCCAGCAGGCGCAAGATGTGCGGCGAAATTTGCAGATCGCGGTAGTCGACTTTCGCTAATTCATAGAGCCGCTGCGAATGAAGCGGCTGCCACTCAAATCCAAAACCGAAGACCACCTGGTCCGGATCGGTCGTGAGATGAGAAAGCTCTTTCGTAGTGATCACCTGCATTGCCCGTCCCGAGAGCGCCGCACGCACACCGATAATGCGTAGGCCCTGGCGGAGTCGCCGGAAAGCGAACGCGACGCAGATGAGAAGCATCGCCGCCCCCAGACGCAGCGGAACATGCCGCGGCGTCATGGCCACGTATGCCAACCCGGCTCCGCACCAGACCATGGCCGAAAGCAGTTCGATCGGCCGGCGCCAAGGCATTTCATATCGACGAAGCAGCATCGTGCCCTCCGCCATGCGCCTTCTCGCTCGTTTTCTCCAACTGCAGGCCTGATACGCAACCGGCGTTGATCAGGAGGCCGGGAACTTTGGCACCGTGCATTTCCTGTGTATGGATACGCTCACCGTCCGGTTGCGCGGCCAGCATGCCGGCATCCGCCAGCGCGCGCTGGGCACGTCGGGCGTCAATCCCGCGCCGCGCCAACTCGCCCAAAGGAACGAACAGCACGCCATTGTCCAGCAGGCACGCCGACGGCGGCTCTCCGGACAGCGTCCCGACAATGTCGGTGAGGGCGACAGCAACCTCCGGATTGAGCCGCATGGGTGCCGATAACACGGCGCGGTGCCGTTTTCCGCTCCCCTCTCGCGGAGTCCGCGTGCTCGCCGTACCAGCCGCGCCCTGGTCAGTGGCCTCGACTGGCCCTTCGCCCGTTGGAGGAGGCATTTCGCCCATTTCGGGCAGGCTAAGCTGCATGCACTCACGCTTGTGCTTAGGAGCTTCAACAGGAACTGCAACACCGCGCCTCTGGCTGTCGTCCGCTTGCATCGCTTGCGCCACCGGCGCAGTGTCGTTTGACGGGGCTGCAGGCAGATCCGGTGGCGTCTGGCCCGCCGGTTCGGCAGATAGCTCCAGGGGGAGCGGCGATGGGCGTGGCGTCAGAACAGCAAGGATGGTGGATGGCGAAGACAGCTTGATTGCCTCGACCGGCTCGGTCCCTCCCGGCGGGTAGATGGTCCATACCCTGCACTCGGCGCTCTGCGCCCTGACGAGATCCGCTGACTCCAGAATGTCCAGTACGCCCGTAGCGGAGTCGGGAATGCCCGGGAGGCGCTCATCTTCAAGCAATTTAACGACGTCATTGATGCCGTTCGGCCAGACCAGAAATAGCCCGTCCTGGCCATACCAGAGGCGCGATTTGCCGATGTTTGGCTGCCAGCCGTGATGTGACAGCACCAGTTCGCGCATGGCCTCGACCAGATACCGTGCCACGTGCTGCGCGGGCCGGCCGGGAGCACCGCCATTCAAGCTTCGCAGGTTTCGATGAATGACCAGCGCGGCTGCATGCCGTACCAACCGGTACATGACGCTATGCTCGTGGTACATGGTCGCTCCTGCGATGGACGCCAGCATGTGCGGAACGATGATCGCATTGTCCTGGGCCAGGTCGCACATCGTCTCCGCGGGAACGATCATCGGTAGCGCGAATAGGCCGAGTGCCCTCGCTTCCTGTGACGCCTGCCACCTGACATGGACGCGGCCCAGGTTTTTCTCCTTTGACCAGCGCGATAGCGGCATCAGGTAGGGTTGCCATTCGCTCCCTTTGGCATCGACCACGCGTACGTGGCTCAGCGCCCGATGCAGCTCGTTGCAAAGACCCGCGATGAAGGTCGCGCGGCGCCAGCGCGGCTCGAGCACCCGGCGATTCGAGATGGTGGCGCGCCCCGCAAAGATCTGCGAGTCGGTCGCCTGCAGCGCATAAAAGGCGGTTTCCAGTCCGATGCGGGCGAGACCACCGTCGGCAGTAAAATAGCTGTCCATCGTAGCCGGCAACTGATTCACGTAGGCCAGGTAGTGGCGAATGGGCGCCAGCAGATCGGCTGAAAACGAGGCGGCATCGCATCCGTAGCACAGCTTGATGCGGCCAACGAGTTCGCGGTTCGATTCGAGGATCTCATCGACCGTCAGCAGGCGGAGTCCTGCATTGATCGGCGTCCCCGGCTGCCGAACATGCGGCTGCGCGGGAGAGGCCGATATCCCCTGATTGCCACCGGCATGCCGAAGCGATGCCAATATCCGCCCGATCCACATCGCCCGCCCCTCACAACGCTCAACCTGGAGCAGTGTGTGATGAGGCCAGGTGAAACTCCAGACGAAATGGGCAGATTTCGGGTGAGCTTTCGTGGCGTCCGGCTGCTACCCCACGTTACTGGCAATCGCCACGACGTTCTGCGCGACGAAGTGCGCCTGGATGTGGGGATCGCGATGGTAGCGTTTTAAAAGTTTGCAAAATACGCAGCCACCAAGATCTGCCGTCTGGTCGCCCGCTGCCACCAAGTACCGGGAATGACATCGCCGGCAGTTATGGAGTGCGAGCTGCGGTGGGCCGCTATCCCAGATGCCGTGCATTTCGCACGCAAGATTGAACGCCCGCTCGAACGGAATCGCCGGCGCAAGCGCACATCGCTCCTGGTATAGCCGATAGGCGCCAACGAGCGCTTCCGATGGCCTGTAGCCATGCTCCACGAGCAACGTGTCAAAGATCACAGCGAATATAGAAGCCTCGGCGCGATCCACCACACTGCTGCGGTGATACCAGTCGCTCGATTCGAGCCACCTGCCGGGCGCCGACGACGTGTCCTGGTAAAACATGGAACGCAGCATGGGCAATTCCAGTCCCGTAATGCGCGATACGGTGCGAATGCGTGCGCCCATGTCGACGCACTGCTTGGCCAGTTGCAGCGCACGAATGTGCGTTTCGGCGTAGAGGGAGCCCATGATAGCGGATCGTCTCGACCTAGCCGGCCGCTGCCGTGGGCAGCGTGGTGTCGCCATTTGCCGCCAGGTTGGTGCCGGCCGCGCAGAGCATCATGGCCAGTCCCAGGGGCGCATCAAGCAGCTTAGCGAGGTTGTCGACTGGTCGGAACAGGCTCTCGTGAGGCATATTCGCCGCCAGCAGCTGGAGTTCGCTCGTCGTCATGTCGGCGAGCTTGGTCGCCGACTCGGGATCGAGGTGGAATTTGTAAATTGCCGACAGACGCTCGCTACGCAGGCTGGCCTGGATCGCGAGAAGAAAATTCAGGTTGAGGTACTGCACTTCGGTCAGATGAATGGAATTCTCCATGATTGCACCTCCATTCTGCCCCGCTTTCCCGAGGCGTGGTCATCACTCCGGTACCGATATCGCGCCGCTTGGCCCGCTACCAACACCGCGCTAAAACGCACTGTGCGACGCAGCATAAGACGCCATATCAGGGGTCAGGCTATACCGCGCCCGCCGCCCGGTCAATAGCATGTGCTGGTTGTGTGCACAGCAAAAGAAAACTGGTCTTGACTTCGCCACCTACTAAGGTAGATGCTAACGCTTATAGCATCGTGAAATCATCGGGTACCGCGCATAGCTTTTGCTAAATTCCGACTCCACTGATCGCACCCTGGAACAACATGGAAACTACCCAGCGCAACGTTCCTCTTACCCGGCTTCAGGCACAGCAGATTGACCTTCACCTGGCCCCCGGTGTGGCTAACCGGTTGGTCGCAGAAATGGCGTTACGGGATGTATCGCAACACCAACACGTGCACTACCTCAGCGAGATTACTGGCCGCGCACTGCAAACCGTTTCCCGCTGGGTCGATCCCGATAAACCTGGCATGCCCGATCTGCGATCGCTCGCCCTGCTCTCCATCCAGTTTGGCGTTGATGCCAACTGGTTGCTCGGTCTCTCTGCCCACCGTACATCGTTCCGAAATGACCTTTTGCCGCCCACGCTGACACGGCAATTACTCAAAAAACCGCCACCAACCGATTGGCTTGGGCCGTTGCTCGCTCAAACCACCCCTTTCGCCAAGCAGTCCGTTGCGACGATGCACGGTCAGGACATGGCACCTGTTATCCTTGATGGCTCGCCGTTCTTCTTCGATGCTACGATCACGAGCGTCAACTGCAACGGCATCTACTACCTCCAATACCGCGGTCAAACGATGGTACGCCATATAGAGATCCGCATCGGAGAAGGCGTGCTTCTCCGATGCGAAAACCCTCAGTACGAGGCGACGAGCATCTCCGACCTGGATGCGACGCCCGATTTGCACATCCTCGGACGCGTCACCTTGGTCATCAACGCCTGCCGCCTATAGCCTGGCCTTCCGCGGCACCATACAGTACTTCATGCCGCCTCGGCCAGATGCTTCCATTCGCTCGGGCTTAACTCCAGCAACTTGCCACCGAGTTCTTCAAATTCGGTCGCGCGATCATAATCGGCGACCTCCTGCGAGTAACCGGTGACGGCGTTGACCAGACCATAGCCGTTCAAATGGTGATCGGAAACCAGGTGCCGCAGGACACCTGCGCACTCCATCTCATTCAAGGCATAGCGGTTGGCCAGCACTTCGACGACCTTCAACGGGTTGCCGGTAATCTTGATGCCCATCGTCTTGCGCATCTTCTCCGAGATGAGCTGGAACGTCGTCTCAGATACAGCCGTCTGCACCAGATCCCGTACCTTCAGGAAGATTGCCTTGTCCTCGGCTTCCAACGTATCGTCCTGGTATACCCGCACAGATTCATCATCGGAAACGAGGGCCCGGCCAGCGTGGTTCTTTCGCATGCTGCGGTCCGCGACGATTAAACCGTTGCTGCACACCAAGCGGTACAGCAGCGGTTCTACGCGAAGCGTGCCACAACCGACTTCCGAATTGCTGACGATGACGCCGGCCTGCAGGATGTCGCCAGGGGCCACCTCGCATTCGATCTTTGAGGTGATCACCTTCAGGTACAGCTTCGACTCGGTCAGTTCAACCGATTCGAATCGTGCACCAGGTAGTTGCTTCAGGATCGGCATGACGCTCATCGCCAGGTCAAAGTTATCGAGGCGCCGATAACGGTTGGACAGGAACGCCCTCGCCCTGCCATCCAGCGTCCGCACCATGTAGCTGTCCGGCGCGTTGATCCGGAGCCAGCCATTGATGTTCTGGTCCAGCAGTTCCGGATACAGGTCTCGCATCAGCTTGAAGTAGGTGAACGGGATGTTCAGCTTCTTCGCCAACTGCGAGCATGCCAACTCGCTCAGCGGATAGCGCCATGGACCATCGGCCTCGTCAACCACCAGGCCGCACTGATGCGATGCCAGCGTTGCGCTTTGCATCATCTTTGCAGGAACGATCAAGTCCTTTTTTGCGACGGCCTGGCGTTCGAGTTCGTTTGCCAGGTCAATCAGGTTGCGTCCAGTCTTCATGATTACGTCTCCAGAAAAGAAGCGGACGGCCCGCCCCCACCGGGGAACGTGCCCCCGCGGGGTTGAAATCAAACCGGCAAATACCGGCACTACGACATCCCGTTGACCGGGACTACATCACTTCGTTCAGGCAGCCTGCTCAACACCAGGCGCTTGGTGGAATAGGACGTTTGCCCAATCTGCGCCAGCGGCACGGGGAATGAACACCTCCGCCGAACGCTTCTCGCCGCGCACCCGCCTTTTTAAAAATTGGCGTGCCAGCACATACGAAGAGGCCTGCCCGTCAAACATGGAGTCCGCATCGTTGTCACCGTAGATGCGCAACCTACGGACCTCCTCCGGAATCCACATGCGTTCCAGGTTTCCCGCGCAGATCCCGATCCAGATGGACTGCCCGGTGCGCTTCAAGATGGCCAGACCAGTCTCAATGCCCTCGCAAACCGCGAGTTCGGCACCAGCTGCGGCCAACCTGATCGCGCCGCCTTCAACGCCTCCGCATAGCAATTTCTTGGCGTCCCTGCCGGAAAGCTTTCGTCCATCCTGCAGGTAGGTCCGGTGCAACGATACGATCGCACCATGCCGGTCATGAACGCATGCGACCATTGCAGGAAAGCGGCCTACAAGCACCGGTTTCCCGGTTGCAGCATCGAGCTCGAAATATCCGAGCGACGGGTGCGACCGCAACGCGTCGGGATATGACCCCATTCCCAAGCCTCGGTTACATAGATAACGGTCCACTTCGTCGCCATGCGTAATTGGCCTGGTTTCGGCAAGAATCTTTTGCATAAGCGATGAGGCATCCTTTTCCGAAGTTTTCCTGGGCGGCGGTGCCGGCTGCATGCATAAGGCGCGCTCCACACGATGGAGTGCAGTCGCTGCGCTCCATCCGAAGTACCCCATGAGCAGCTTGAAGCCACCGCCAGCGCCGCAAGCCCGGCAGACATAGTTGCCATCGCCGAACTTATCGGTGTATTGGAACCGGTCCGTACCACCGCAGCCAGCAAGCGGGCAAGGTTGGTTTTTCCGATTCAGCACGGCCTCCTCCACGCCGAGTGCGATCAGCAGGCTGGTCCACCGCCCGTAGGCATTGGAGCGCGCCAACCGAAAGCGTTCTTCCAACTGTTCCTTGGTCATACATCCTCCGAACAGTCAGCCGGCCAAGCGCTGCGTGAACAGCATGCCGCTCTTGAGCGCGTGGCCCAGCAAGGCATCCATCATCAAACGACGCGGCAGATAGATCGCACGGCTTTCGTCGCACCGATCGACACTGCGGATCACGAAACCACCTGATTCCAGTGCGATGTGGACTGGACGATCCTGGCTGCGGATATGGAACATCCGGCCCGCTTGGTTCGTCACAATCTCGCTTTCCTTGACCAGGTATTCCAGCTCGCTCAAACCACGGACCTCGATAAAGCGTTGGTCCGAACGTAGAGCAATCGACAATTCTTCGAACATGATGATTTCCTTCCAAATGTCAGGTGCCGATTGATCAGGCGAGTCTCGCCTGATCGCGGCAAACGATTCACGAGAACAGGTCATTGCGTTCGCTATGACGTTTGACCTCTTCGTTCAACCACTGAGGGTTCTTGGCGAGGCATTCGGCGACCCAGTTCGGGTTGGCCATGACCGCCTCTTGTACCCACTTCGGATAGCTGCTGATCGTGGCTTCGAGCCAACGATGCAGCCTTACGCGCAGCCAGTCTCGTACTTCCTGCGGATCAAGCGATCCGATGAAGGGCAACTCTGACAACGGGCTACCAGAGACAACGCGCAAGCAGTTAACAAACGAGAATGGTTTGGTATCGCGCTCGGGATCGGTGAAGACCCAACGGATGATTTCGAATTTTTCGGCCAACGGCGTGCCTGGATTACTGAGCAGCTTGACCTTTTGCAGCAGCCACCAGTGCAGATGAACGACATCCTCTTCCGAAAATTCGACGGGCGTGTCGTCATCCAGCAGTTGGTGCCAGGGATCGATGGCAGCGCGACGGCCAGCGGCCGAGTGCGTGCCACCTTCAATATGGGCGGACTGATTCATGATTGTCTCCCTGAGGAAAAGAAGAGCGAGACAATCATCCTCACGGGATGGTTGTCCCATGGGGATCGAGAGAAGGCCGGCGAATGCCGGCAAATGGTTGGACTGGCTTGACTGCTACGGCCTGATGCCGTTCTGGACGGGCTGCCAGCTACCGTCAGGAAACCGGATAGGTGGAACTGGCTTCTAACTGCACGAGAAAACGTCTTCGGCGGAGCCAGCCCTATGCTGCGTGCATAGAACCCAATCTAGAAAACCGCCATTGCTTCGTCAACTAAAGTTCAACGAAAAAGCATGCTTTCCGAAGCTTGTGGACGAAATCAGTAACCCCACCGGCTATCCCCAATGAAAGCGCCCCAGGTACTAGCAGGTTTTCTGGTTGCAGCGGCATTTTCACGCGCGCACGATAGCCGTTACAAAGCGCGCATGGAGGCCATCGTGAACTCACCCACCGAAGCAAGACTGACCATCAAGGCGGCCGATCACGGCGCTACCAATCGCAAACTGCTGGCGCGGCAGGCCGCGGCCGACCTGACGCGTATCGAATCCGCCAGCCGCAAGATCAGCATTCACCTATCCAGTCCCGAAGGCAAGCGCCTTTATCTTCGCTGCTTCGACATCACGCAAATGAACCTGCACTTCATCGCAGTGTTCGCGCGCATGAAACTGCCCGGGGAAGACGTCGACAAGGTGGAACAGGAACTTCGCCAGCTATTCGACTCACGACTCGCAAGGCTCAACCAATCGCTCGTAGACATGGAAGCGAAGTGCCAGGCGAACGGCATACTCAATTTGGCGACCTACGACGTTGAACCGATGCTCATGGAAGCAAAGGTGTATTCGACATTGGGCCGCCTGCTACTCGAGATGATCGAGAAAGTGGACCAACTTATGCCGATGCTCGAGACACTATGCATTGACGAAGCCATCACATCGAGTCAACTCAATGTCGAGAAGTCAAGGATCAAGAAAAATGTGCGTGGCGCAGCGAGCGCAACGCGCATGCTTAGGATGGCACTCGAAAAGCGTATCACCGCATCAGACACTGTCCCGAGTCAACGTTTCGGAGACCTTTCATCTACCAAGCATGCAATCATAAGCTTGGGAGGCACGATCACAGCCTAGTAGCTGAATGCGAGGTCAATCGACAGCAAGCTGGCTCTAGTGAGGGCTCGCGCGAACGGCCACGCAAACCATATTCAGTGCCAGGATAAGCATGAAAGTTTGAGCCAGTTTATGCCGAAATTAATTCAACCAAACGCTCTAGTGCATCATGAATAGAGCTCAATGCCGTCTCGGCGTAGATCGCCGCTGCGGACAATTCATTTTGGGCCATTTTTTCGTCCGCCATCGTGAGGTTGGAATGACAGACAGCTCGCAACATTCGCATTCCATCTGGATCAACCCCCTCCAATACGGAAAAGACTTTATCGTCCATCAAAAAAATACTCATAAAGCCATGCAAATGATCCAAGCCAATCTTAATATCTTTCGGATGCTGCAAAGCAACCGGCCTCGGATTTCTTCGATATGAGCTTAGATAAAGATCATTATATCTTACAATAAGGTTAGAAATTACAGAATAAATGGCGACATCAAGTCCCGCTTTTGGTTTGTAAACCCAATGACACTGAACTACATCTTTCGCATTCTTCCAAGAAAATCGCGCAAAATACCCAGCAACAGGAATAATGACATTCTCTCGCTCGCCTTCAAATATCCACTGATGCACCCGCAGTTTTCTAGTAAGAATTGAGACAAATCGGTCCCTAGAAATATCTAATAAAGATATAGTCTCCTTAGCCTGTGACAGATCAACATATATGGGATCACCGTGAAAACCTGGGTAAACAACAATACGAGAGCCTGAATCTTCAGCTACGTTCGAAGACGAACGGTGCCCCAACACGGCATTCAACTTGTCATCGACATATGCATTTGCAAATCTAAATGCGCTCTCAATGGACTGGGTTCTCAGATAATGTTCATAGAAATGTCCAACGAAATCTATAGTTGCCTCATCATCAGCATCTCCAGTTATCGAAATCACATAAGGCGCGGCGGACAATAATGACAGCGCCATGTCTGAAGAAAAACAACTCATCAGAACAACAGCGCATAATGTTTTCTGAGTGCTATTTATCAACTTAGCAAGATGATCCGCACTGACCAGATTGCTTGAATCAGCATTAGTATCGAAATATAAGCCGCTGGAACCTCCGTGTCCGGAAAAATGAATGACATCATACTGCCTGTCAGCAATAGTGCGTGCAAGATCCTGCAGTGTGGCTGCATGCTTGCGATCAACTGAAACGACCTGTTCTTTGCCAAGATTGATTACCTCTTCAATTCGGCGATGTTCTCGATCAATGCGCAGCCTCTCAAGATCAGCCGGGCTGCTATAAACAATTAGAATAGATTTCATATAATTATTGGGAGTGAATCAACCTCGGCACCATTGGTCCAACGATAGATTATATCAGTTAAGATCCGGCATAAAATCCTTCGACATTGGATAAACTTGCATAATAGTTTCCTCAGTCAGGTAGTTGACGGGTGACCTTTGGCTAGATTATTGAAGACCATTAAACTTCCATCCAGCGTAGCACCTCGCCTTGGCGCCTTGGACGGAAACTCAATTGACCTGACTCGATCAGGACGATTAATCTGCTCAACTCAAAAGAATGTCGATCATCGCTGCAGCCGCAGGAAAGTCATGCTGAGGAACTGCGACTTGATCAAGCAAACCAGTTGCTCACATGATTCTGCACGAGCCCTACCGCCGCAACGCATATTCATGTAATTGCCAACACGGAGGAGTGTCCCCCCTACGCTGAGATCGCGACACGTTATTTCAAAATTACAGAAACACCATCCTCGCGAACGCCATAGCGAGTCTTGTACTTCCACTCATCACGTAAATGGTCGGAGTCCCACATCTTGTTAAAATCAGAGCGGCAATTAAATACTAGTTCCACTCCCTCGGGGCTATGCTTGACTACTCTTGCTACAGCCTCCCTATCCGGATGCTTAAAATAGGCGCCATTTGAAGAAAAGACTGCAGTCTTGCATTTAACCGCTTCTAACAACTCTTGAGAAACGTTGTGCTTACTTCCGTGATGTGGCAACTTGAGCACGTCAATTTCGATGCCCAGTTTCCCATACTTCTTCTGAATTGCGTTTATGAGGACCGTGGGATGCGCATCCGCTCCAAGTAGAATGCTCTTTCCGTCAAATTCGACTATGAATGCGATGGATGAACCGTTTGGCACCTCCGTGTCCTCTTCGAAAGCCTCGTCGGCCAAAGCGTCAACATCAAATCCGAAGGTCTCGAAACCTTCTGGTATGGGCTGTGGTGCGACCTGATCCAAGTTGGGCAATAATCCTGCCTTTTCAATTTCCCTATCCCAGCGACCAATCATCGCCCGAAGCTTTTCCCATGATGGAGAAAGAATCGTCAGCTTTGCATCACCCGGGAGCTTTATCTCTTTCGGCGTACCATCCTCACTCAGTGAAATTTGGGAAGCCGCATACAAGCTGTTCCAGGGCAGGTTATGCTCTAAGAGCGCGTCAGTTACTCTCTCCCCTTGCACGGCACCAAAGTGCTCCAGCACATCAGCCGGCTCGAGGTGGCGTCGCCCATTGAACCAAATTTCCTTAAACATCCCGCCGTACTTTGGGTCCTCCAGCACTGAGATCGCCCCACCTATATGGTCAGCATCGACGTGTGTGATAACTAAGAGTTCATTCGAGCCTGGTTCATTTCGGACTATATCTAATGCCTCTTTAACGCGCTTGGCAGTCCCAATGGTTCCGCAGTCCACTACGATCCTATGAGGATTAGCCTCCAGCCCGTACTCCAGCCAAAGGCAGTCTCCATGGCCAGCATAGAGAGAATGCATGCGGAAGATCTTCTTAGACATCGTCATTCTCCAAGTGGAAAACGCAGAATGGTTCAAGCGGATTAACTCGACGTCGCAGGGCGGTAACCAGTTTGTCGGCCCGTCGCATCTTCGCGAGCACGTCTTTGGGCAGATCGGATTCAAGCAATATGCCAATGTTCGATGCGGTAAGACCAAGTCCCATGCGAAACATTGGCGGGCCCATTTCCAGCGAGCTCTCGATTAGACTCGCGGCCTTCAAAAGTCGTTCCGACAAGTCGTCTGGAAAATAACTATCGAAATTTCCGCGCTTTTCCCCATAAACGTCACTGCGCTGCAAGAGAAGCGTCGCGTGCAAAATTCTGCCGTCGGGCACATAGTCAAAATATGCCCCTAGATTCCCAATCCAATAGTGCCAGGGGACTCGAATCGCATTGGGAGGGGCATTGAGGAGAGCATATCCAGCAGCGGCAGCTGCAACCGGGTCGTCTGCTTTTGCGTACAAGAGTTCCTCCGCACTGTCCAAAACCCGAACCGCCGCACGCAAGTCGTTTTGCCGAAGAAACTGCAACAGAGAGTTATAAGCTGGGTTCTCGACCTCAATGGTAATGGAAGGAACCTGTTCCCCTAGTTGGGGAGGTGCAATTGCAATGCGTACGCTTCTTGCACCAAAGCCCGCCGGAACCGAAACGAGAGTTCGGCCTCCGTCCTGTTCGCCATCAACAACTGCAAACCTGCGTCCAAAATGTCGATCAAAGGTCCCTCTTTCGAGCTCAACAATCAATTCATTATTTTGGACAAGCGCAGCCACTCGCTTGGTCGGGCTTATTAGAAACACCGCCCCGAAGTAACGCTTAATCGAGATCCCTTCAATAAATGCCGGCCACTTAGCGTATTCGGACTGCACGATATCAACCGAATAACCCTCTACCCGCGGAACATTTGATGCCAATGCAATTGCGGGTTGTGCTCGCCTTTCCTCTCCTGTACGAGATGGCGCAATCACAATTGGAGCACCGATCGTGCCGCGAGAAACCGGCTTTCTCCGTGCACCGTTCCCCTCAGTAGCGCCGCCACGCATCTTGGTACTGCGAGTCGAACTCGGAGAGGACGGAGGCGGTTTTGGCACAGGTAAGGCGAGTTCGCCTGCAGAGGTATCGCTTTGGCCGATTGTGCTCCAATGCTGAAAGACTTTCGCATCCTCGGCTAGATACTCGAGTTTAGGGAATAAATTGTGCGGGTAGTCGCCAGTACTTGCTCCTAATCCTGAGGACTCGTCGATTGTGGACAATGTAGTTCCAACTAAAGGCTCATCGCTTAATTTGATAGAAATCAAGTGATGTTGAGCGCCCACAGGCACCTCAAAAAGCTCTTGGACCTGCTCACCACTTGGAAACTTCGCTTTGACCCAGTAAGTACCCTCAGCCAGCTCCTCACGGATCGTACTATCGTGATCAGGACCATACGGTAAGTCGAATCGCACGATATTGAATGCTTGACGTGCGTACGCTGGCCAGACGCTTACAAGCGCGACTCCAGGTCGACGGCTACGCGTTTCACGGATCGAAATCGTTACTTTTGTCATGGATTCGCGTCGAATGAGACAATCGCGTAAGGCGGATGAGGAGTAGCTTTCTTAGACTTCTTACCAATGTCCTCAAAGTCAGCCTCAAAAGAGTACAAATCCATACCTAGGTCCAAGTGCCAAGGATCTGCCGCACCAACGGGCCGTGATTCCCCGGAGCTGCAGGCGAAAGCAGCAAAGCGAGTCCGCTCCCTTGGTTTGCAAAGTACAGCAACGGGCACTGTCGGGTCACCAGGCAATGAGTGGATCTTTATGTTTTTTGCCATTCTATCCAATGTTGCGTATTGTTCGGGCGGCGCACCGGGCATCCGCTGAATAATAAAATTGATGCCCAACCTCAGAAACTCCGGCGCGATCACCCACGAACCGTCGACTTCATCTTGAAGCGCTCCTGCGCCTTTCATAGCATGAAGCATTGCGCTAGTGAAAACACTAGGCTTTCCTGGTATTCCATACGCGAGCGCACCAAGCTTGGATGCCCATAAAGCGGCCTGCTCAACGACATCAAGGCGAGCCAATGCAGCTCCATTGATAATTGGCTGGCCGCGCGCTTCCCCGTACTTCTTGAAAGCAGAATTCTTAAACGAACGGCAGGCGTCTAAGAAGAACAATTGCTGCGTTGCCTTCTTTCCACGCGTGCCATCCATCATAGCGACGATATCTATAGCCCCTGTATTAAATGGATCGTCTGCATCATCGCCGAAGTTCTCAAGGAGTAGTGAATGCACCTCTCCATTGCTCAGACCATGCCCACAGAAATAGAACATAAGCACGCTGTTAGGGGATGTATCTCCGCGCGCAGCCCACTCTTTGACAGTACGCCTAACGTTAGCCATAGTGGGAGGAGCGACTTCAACATGTGCCCCATTCCAGTCAGTAAAGTTACCACCTGGTGAGCTTAAGACTTCAATGCTCTTAAGCGGCGCAGAATGAGGCTTAAACTCACTTTTGAGCCAGTCTACCAACGCTTCGCCCGATGGCACCGGCGAGGCCAACTGGCCCAACTCGCCGTGCTCAGGCAAACGTTGATCCGCATCACCGTCCTTCAGGAAGGGATAGCGGCCGACTGCAATCACAAGAACATGTACTGCCGGCTCAGCGTCAATTTGTGCCGGATCAGTCAATAGAGTCATCTCGATCCTAATTATTTTCTTTGAAAACACTACCACATCGGCAGCCCGAGAAAGTCACCAACTCTCACGCAGCCTAAACAATTCAAGCGGAGATTGGCCAATACCGGTTAGCTAATCTTATTCACCGACCGCCTGCCGGGCGCAACCTAATCGTCTCTTGGCGCCGATTATGAATCTTGAATCTCATGTTTAGGATGCGCTAGCGTTGAATATAAAAAACTACGGAGCCAGCAGAATCGAACGTCGGCCTACGCGAAACAGAACCACGGCACCCTGTCCGCATAAAGAAGTGACGACAACAAGCATAGCTTGCGTTCTATGGCGCTTTTTGGATTGGGAATCACTGGCCAATCCTTCTCGAGTTCACGGGTCCGACAGACCTGGTTTCCGACCTCCCAAACATAATTGTGTCCGCCATAGACTACGGGTTCATCAAAATTGCTATAGTTCTCCGGCACGTAGGCTGTGAAGCCACTGCCGTCGAGGCGCCACAAGTCATCATCTAAGAGTTCACCGAGACCGGCTAGGTGGGCGCATCGAAGTACTACTGCTAGGGTTTCGCTTGGACGGTCAATTGAATATACAGCCTCGCGATAGTCATTCGAATCCACCGCCAAAATGTAGTTCAGGATAGCATCACCCTCCACATTCTCCCGCAGTAGGCGCCCTTGAGTTCTAACCAGCTTGTTATACAAGTGACCAATTAAGAGTTCCTCTTGATCCTGCAGTCCCAAATCCCTAAGCGCAGCAAGAGAAACGCTCCAGCCGGCTGTTTGCAGATTGCTTACCGGCGTAATTGAATAGGTGTACATTTCGAGGAGAAGGTCAACAACCTTTTGAAATCGGTTCTTACTCGCCTCATACTGCTGGCCGCCTGGAGCAGTGCACAGAACTGGAATCGCGGACCAGGCTAACATCTTAGTCACGCGTATAGGCAGCGTGTGCAATGTGCCAACGCCAGCCCCTTGTTCCAGCAGCGCGTAATCATCGGACTCCAAGTCCAAAATGAACTGGTCACACATTTCCGCCACGAGTATATTCACTTCATCAATGATCTCGGATGCTAGCTGATCGATCGTTTCATTTCCACTATGCTGGAGCAGAGCCACCGCCAGTGCGCTTGAGACCTCAAATGGCCGGCTTAAATCCTGCGATTCTTCCGCCTTCACCATGAGCGAAATCCGTACTCTCCTTGCGAATCCGGCCAGTATTTTAGGATCGTCGCGCAATGCAGAGAAAGCCTTCTTTAAAGTGACGATGGCGTGCGAAGCATTCCAATTGGACCCAATCGCGGTATGCAAATCCCAGAGAGACTTCGCGTGCGCCTGCAATGACTTTGCTGACTTGGCTTCCCATTCCTTCACGAAAATACGAACCGATGAAGAGGTTTCTTCCGAAAAATGCCGATTCGTTGTGAACTCAGACGTCGCAGAAAGATTAAGGCCCCATACCACAGGCGTCTGACCCGTTCCTTTCAGGCGCTTTGCCACATGCCGCCCCACTTCCATCAGGTCCAGCATAGGACTATGTGCCTGCACAAAATCCTCGCCTTTAATGCATTTTACGATTGCCTGAGTACCTATGCCGCCCTCACTTTCCTCGCCAGCTCCTTCATCCTTAGCAGCCGTGGCGAGCAATGTAATGCTAAGCGTGTCCGCATCCCCCAAGAGCTCAGGCTTTAGTATTGACGTGAGGTCCGCGACCAATCCTCCAGCCTCACAAGCGTCAATGACTATGTTGGATTGATTCGGGCGAACGTCCGCAATAATCCGAAACAGATCAGACAGCGAGAATGCCGACAGCGCCAGGGAACTGTCCCTTGTATCCCGAGGCAGCATATAAAAGCCGCCGGACCGCACAGAGCCGTGGCCGGCAAAGTAGAATGTAAATGTCTCGACCGACTCATGGCCAATCAGTTTCAACCGGAACGCGTCCTTGATCTCTTCCAACGTCGGCGAGAGCAGCAACTGCGAATATTCAGCAGAATATCCACCTTGCTCATTATCAGTCAGAATGTTAAACATGCTTTTCGCATCAAGTTCAGCGGCGTCCAACTGGTCTAATAAAGCTGAATCATACGAGTTACACCCAACTACAATTGCTACCCTCACCTAGAATCTCCGTAACGCTTGAACCGTGCTTGCCGCGCACGTTCTCGCTCGCGGCCTTTTTCAATCTTCATTTCTTTCAATTGCTCGATTTCCGCAATCTGTTCGGGCGAAGCCTCCTTTGCAGCTCTCTTAAATGCATCGAATGCCTCAGGGCCAACGAACATCGTTGGAAGCTTTGGAGTAAAGTCCGGTGACACTTGGATCTCAAGCTTTTCCCACATACGTCTGTGTGCAGCAAGAGTAGAACCTTCTGCCCTTGCATCGACAACGTTGCCAACGCTTGTACTAGCGTCCCCGACGACTGCAAAGACGTTCGCCGTAAACTGACTCGTTACAGAACTCGCGATGGAATTAAGCATTCGTCTCAGCACCGAGAGATCGTTTTCAACCAGCTCTTTGAATTCAACTGTTTGCACGGAACTAATGCTGCGCGTTCCACCATCGAAGTACACATCATCAGCTGGTCGAACCATTCGCCCCCCGTGAACGAATCGGTTTATGTTTTCCGGTGGAATAAACTGTTCGGTCGCAGCTCGGTGAATTTCCGCGAGCTTCTTGAACAACGAAGCTGAGATTGCTTTGTTCAGTTCCTTGTCAGAGAACAAGTGCGACGATGCTCGGAGCTCAATTTCCGTTCTTTCCCTCATTACGTCTCCAGTGCATCCTTTAGATTCTTCACATCGCGTCCTTTACCTCTATCGATTAAGCCGCTTCCACACGCAATGCGAGCCGCACAAAACTCCTTGATCATTTTTGTCCTCTCTCTGTTTTTCACAGCGGCCGCAGTAACGCTTAAATGCCATTTCGTTTCGTCACATTTTGAATGTCTCACACGCCTCGACAATGGAAATCCTCGTCCACTTGGAGCAAAGTGAATCGATTGTGAGCGTTTCGTTGGCTGCATCTGTGAAGGTGCCAGTATTGGACCAACCTCTTGCCACCTTCAGTTGGCCTTGAGCATCAACATCGTGCATATCTGCGAATTCGCGACCAATTCGTCGGCGTCACCAATTTTCTGTATAGTCATCGTTTCCTCGCTCAACCCAACGCATGTTTCAGTGCTGCACCGGCTAACACCTTAATCGCTTCGAACGTCAACTCAACACCCTTTTTCTTAGCTGTTGTCTTGATGGACTCCCAGATAGTGGCTGATCTCATGGTGTCGAGCAAGTCATGTCCGTCCATGGTCAGTCGAGGACCATGAACAGCATACGAAAACCGATTGTCGGCTCCACGGACAACACTTAGGCCATCTATATACCGCTTCTGAATAAGCAATTCGAGGTGCCCGAAAATGCGAGCTTCCGCGTTCTGCTGTTCCGCCACCTTGATATCAAATTCTGCCCATGACATGTCATTGGGGCGGTTCAGTCTTTTCGGGACATCCGCAAACACGTCTCGTCCCTCTTCAATATCGGTCAACTGCTTCCGCAGCAAGTCCCAATCTCGCTTCACAATTATTTCCTCGCGCCGGCAACCGGCCGATCTCGGGCGCCTTTAGGGCGCTGCTTCCATCGTTCTGATATGCGTCACGAAATGCCTGACACATCACCTTGGCGGTGAACCAGGTTGACCCAACGTTCTGCCTCATCTCGGCTTAAGCTCAACATTCGATCCGTAAGGTCTGGATCATTGGCCGCCGCCAGCATATTGTTAAGCGCAAGGAATGCAATGAGCTGATAGCGCATGGTCAAGTACAAGTCTTTGCTCAAGTCAGGCTGTCGCTGCGCCAACGCGCTCAACTCAAGGATCGCATTTCCAAGTTTATCGGCGACATAGTCGAGAGGCACACCGAGGCGCTGCTCTTCCTTTTCGTATGCGGACCCATTAGCTTTCGTTGGGTATTGATCCATGCTCTCTCCCAATCCTTTCTTTTCGAAGCGGGCGTGGCGCTCGATCTCAATCAAGCCGTCCTTATCCCAGGCACAGCAGCCTTCGTAAATTCGAGTTCCAAACAATTAGCTCACCAGCCTCGTCAATGAGGCGTAGCCCGCTTCATCCATTAACGCTCTTAGTTCGCATCTGCGTTTTGGCGTTACCAAGATCAGAATAGGTCTGGCCTTCGCCCATATGCTACTCGTTATCGCGCAGGGGAACGTAGTGGATCGATTCATCTAAAAGCCTATTGAACGTCTCAAATAGCACTGCTGCTCGGTCAAGCGTGGAGAGCACTGACGGCGCATCCAAGTCAAGGATTGACGGATGCTCTAGCAACCAACGAGCAGGAACAAAGTGATCAAACTCGGCAACCTCTGAAGGCATCAGTTTAAAGAGAGCCTCTGCCTTTTTAACAACCCTCGAAGTTGGCGCTGCCGACAAGAGAGAGTCTTTGCCTACCACGTGCGAGGCAGGAGGTGAGTAAGCCCCGTTTAGAATTTCAATGAACAGATCTACGTGCAGAATGTCCTCAACATCAGCTTCTTCTTGAGACGTAAAATCGGCACACGTATAAAGATGCCCAGATTTTAGGATCTCCGCCCTCTTAAGGTTCTCCACCTTCGTCTTGTCACCATTGGCAATATCGGAGAGAACCGCCACATTGATATTATTGCCCCCAAATAGCCGCACGAACGGCGCTATCTTATCGATTCCACCTGCCGGACAAAGCGTCCACTTTGCGCTTAGTCCCTTGCGCCCTCGCTTGGTCAGCGCCTGAGAGAGAACTTTCAGATAAAGGATGTCCGAAGGCCCTTCTACGAGCAAAGTATTCGCCCCTATGAAAAGCGACTGCGTAACTTCATAACCTAGTGCTCCCTGTAAAGGGAAAAGCGTGTCGTCACCCACCTCAAGAACATCCATGCGTACTTTAGTTCCCTTCACTTCGGGGCGCCGATTGGATCCTGAAACAACCACATCTTCAACTATTTTGACGTCCGACAATCGATCCATGGGAACCATGAACGGTGAGTGTGTTGAATAGATCACCTGATGATCCGGAAGCAGGCGCTCAACGATGTAGCGCAAGAGATCCCCCTGTGCCTTGCCGTGAAGAGTCAAGCCTGGTTCGTCCAAAAGAATTATTGCATTTCCACTAGTTTTCTTAAGTTGCTTAAATTGAGCCAGGAATGAAAAGAACCACACAAAGCCTGCACTTCGCTCGGACAAAGGCAGAGTCGCTTTGTGATTGGTGTTCTTGATTCTGATGTCGGCGACCAACCCTGCATTGAAGGGGGCTTTATCTGCAGACTTGGCATTGTCAATTTCGATAACTACCTCTAGAGCGTTATTTTGACTCCAGAATTGGAATATCTCGTCCGTAATCTCATTACTCGCAGCTTCGCATTTTGCTTTCAGTGCCTCACGTCGGTCCGCCTCAAGCAACTCTTCCAAAGTCGTTCCCGCATACTCTAAGAAATCCAGGAAGATCTTGTCACCACTCGAGACAGTACCCTGCTGTTTATCTTGCTGCAGCTTCTGGATTGAGACCATTCCAGACATTCGTTCGAAATGAGAAGTAAAGAAGAACTTTGGCTGCCGCTTTTCCAGAATATCGATCACACCCAAGTCAAAGTCTGACTGACGGGATTTCCGTATTTCCTGCAGCAGACTTTCTTGTTTTGGTGTTCGCTCTGTTAGCGAAGAAAGAGCCTTATCGGCCGAAGGTCCATCATGGACGCCATGAAGGACATTTCGCTCAGTGGCATCAAGGGCGCATTTGTTGACCAGGTACTCAAGGCACTTCGAATGATCGACCTCCAATACCCAAATCCGCTTACCATCTTCGTATCGGAAACCGAAGTGCGTCTGGACCGTATCACCTTTGAGCACTCCGTCACCAAAGCGGCTAGTAACGGCCGCCTTATCTGCAGAATCCAGACGCCACCAAGCCCTAATCACCTCGGCAGTTCCAAATTCATGACGATCATCAAACCTTGTTGCAAATCGCCGCGGGTAATCAATGGTCTCGTCAAACTCGAATGGTTGAGATGGACGCAAGCCGCGTATCGCAGATAGTAGAGCGGTCTTACCGGCCTCGTTCTTACCAACAAGGCAAGTAAGATCTCCTATATCAAACGAACCACTATCTTCGACCGAACGGTAGTTTTGAACCCTGACACGTGTAAGTTTCATAGCCCGGCCCCTCTCGCGATAGCGTTAATGGAATTCGATGACCCATTCAGCAATTAATGGATATGAACAACCACCATTGCCATTATCGCAATGTACATTTTTAGCCAGTCACGATCAAGCCATCTGTGTCGCTTTTACGTACTACGAAGTGCATACGCAAAGCATTGGGGCCGCATTTTTCGGCGGACAGAAATCGTGTAAGCAATTGATTCTATTGGCCTACCCTGCAGGAATCGAACCTGCGATCCTCGACTCAGACGGCCGTTTACGGAGGATAGGACGCTGCAGACAACTCACTAAAATCGAAAGTCAATCTCAAATTCTACGGCCGCCGCCCAGTACCGTAGCATGTCACTATCCCCCCAGCACTTACCCCGATCGAGCGTCCTGCGGGCGGCCCAGGATGGGTGGGCTAATCGCCAATGCCTTCGATTTTTCGTGGACTTCCAGAGCTTTCGTTCAGGTTTTTCATACCTTTTTTTTATACCATGCTCACAGGCAACAAAAAAGGCCTACAACGAAGAGTTGTAAGCCTTTGATTTTGTTGAGTGTTTCTGGTGGGAAGTACAAGTTTCGAACTTGTGACCCCTGCAGTGTGAAGGCTACTAGCGAAAACGCATGCTTGCGTGATTCGAAAACATGCACTTATGCCAAGAACACTTTAATGAAAACCGTCGCGCAATATTCCATCAACGGATAAAGAAATATAGCTAATAGAAACCAAAAGGAGGAACCCGTTTAGCACAAAATGCTCAGACCACTGTACAAAATGCCAGTTATCAAGCTTTTACCGACAAGATCGGTAACTTTTCGCGCAAACACGGTAAAATCTGCAGCACTTACTGATGTGACAGCAAGTTAGTCGAAACGGTAGGTTCCCCGAAGAGCCACTTATCGGGCTCGCCGGGGAAAGAACACCCATGTAGCAGACGTCCTTGTGTGAGAACTCGAAGTCTGCTTTATGACAGCCCCGATGTCAATTGGAGTTTGTCTTACATGGGAAAACTTTACTTTTTAAGAGGAGTTTTACTATGGCGGACTGCCAAATCAATTGTATCAACCTGTCGAATTCTGGCAGGAATCACGAGCACATTACCCATGTAGGTAATGGGCGATCTTGGCGCATCACCCGCGAAGATGCAATTCACCGTATCAAAGCCGGTATCGACACGTTTTATGTGGTGGACATTTACGGTCGTCGCGCAAACGTAGGAGTTGTGGATGCAAGCCCGCCATATCTACGTACCTACGCAGATGGCGTGTGGACTGACAACCTGTTGGCCCAAACTACCTGCCAGTTGTACTGAGCTGAAACGCAGCCCGCTTCGGCGGGCTGTTGAGACACTGCAGGAAGCCTCGCCTTTAGATTCACCTCCACACATGAACAAAAGTGGGGAGCTCGTCACTCATCGTTGCTCAATTGCGTTGCACAAGATTTTGACGTACGTCGAATCCGTGACTAAATTGACCTTGCAGCAGCTGGCCCTGCGGAATTTGGCGAGCCCCCTGAAATGCTTCGGCATCCTAGTCAGACAGGTTGCCCACTCCCACAGCAAGAGTGCTTACGATCTGGCGTCGTCGGTCGTCGCTAATCTTCCCGTTGATTGCAGCTTAGCATGAGCGAATATTGGCCATGCATCGACTTGCCATGGACTGGAAAAACAGTCGGCGCACCGATCCCTACTCTAGATTGAAGGAGCCAATAATGGATGCCCGCACTCTCGACACGACGGAAATGATGGCCCCAGGCCGAATTCTCATCAAACGCAAACAGTTACTGCAGAAAGTACCGCTTGGCGAGCGAACTATCCTAGAATTGGAGCGCGCAGGCAAATTCCCGAAGCGCTTCTCAATCACCGCACGCGCTGTGGCGTGGGATCTCAACGAGGTCGACGCTTGGATCGCGCAGCAGCAAGCTGCCGCTGTACCGCAACCAGCACCAGGCATCAAGCGCCCTTAACCCAACCATCTATCATATCAGCCCAGTCCTGCATCATCGCGCGCCGCTGATCTGCATATTCCGCCTTGTTGTACACGGCACGCACACCACGCTGTTCATGTGCGAGGCACTTCTCGATCCAGTCAGTGTTGTAGCCGGCTTCGTGCAACAGCGTCGAAGCCGTGCGTCGTAAATCGTGCGGCGTGAAGTCGGCCAACGGACGCCCTGCTTCGCGCGCACTGCGCGACACGGATGTTGTCACCGAATTCAACGTGGCGTTCGAGATCGGTAAATCTGCATCGTACCGAGACGGCAGTACGTAGGGCGAGCCAGCGGCGCACGTGCGAAGTGCGATGAACATATCGATCGCCTGGCGCGACAGATAGACGTTGTGCGGGTTGCGTCGCTTCATGCGCTGCGCCGGGATGGTCCAGACACCGCTGGTGAAATTGATCTCGTCCCAGGTGGCGTCGGTCAGCTCGGACTTGCGGACCATCGTCAGCAGCAAGAGCTTCACGGCCAGGCGCAAGGTCGGCGCACTTTGGATTTTCTCGAGGTGCTCGTACAGCCATGGGATCTCCGTGCTGCTTAGCGCCCGATCCCGCGGCTGGAATGTGGCGATCGAGCACGGAGGAACCTTATCCGCCGGGTTCGGCGCCTCGTGGCCACGTTGGCCGGCATGCCGGAACACCAGCATCACGATCTCGCGCGCGTGAACAGCGGTTGCAGGCGCGCCCCGCGCCACAATCGCATCGCATACCCGACGCAGCTCTTCATGCGTGATCTCATGCAGCAGCATTTTCCCGAACGGCCGGTGCAGATCGCGCTCATACACCGACCGGCGCATGTCGCGAGTCGATTCGGCCATGCGATAGGTCGACAACCAACGCTCGGCCCATTCGCCAAATGTCTCCTCGCCAGCTATACGGGCCTTCTGGCGCCGCTTCTGCTGCGTCGGGGACTTGCCTTCCGCCACCAACTTCTTCGCCGCCACGAGCTTCTCGCGCGCCTCCGCGAGCGTGACGCCACCTACCCCATACTTGCCCAGCACCAGCGTCTCCTGGCGCCCGTTGACGCGGTAGTTATACCTGAATGACACCACGCCCGAGACAAGCACCATCGCATACAAGCCATCGCGGTCCTGGACCTTATAGGCCTTCGGACCAGGCTTCAAATTCCGCAGCTTAACGTCCGTCAGCATAAACCCTCCGTTTTCAATACCATCATCCTGCCTGTTTCCCTCTATAAATCAACACGTTAGCGCACTCAAAAACCCGGCCTTTCGTGGTGATTTTGGCCGAAAAACAGCTTTCCGATACCATCACAAAAAAGTGTGGTGAATCGGCCATTTTTCGCCGTCAAATCAGTGACTTAAGCGATTCCGATACCATCAACTCGTCGAAACCGGGTTTGATGGTATTTGCGTGACCACCGCAACCAGACTCGCGCATACCATCGCCGAGACCATCAATTTCACCTGCTTCCCCTTGCCAATCGTTGCCAGATTTCGCCACCAGAAAAAGAAAAAGCCCCTGAAAATCAGGGGCTTAGTCTTGGTCTAATGCCGAGTGCTGCGCGGTGCAGCCAGACGGGAAATTATTCCCATTCAATGGTCGCAGGTGGCTTGCCGCTGATGTCGTAGACGACGCGGTTCAGGCCACGCACTTCATTGATGATGCGATTGGAGACCTTGCCCAGCAGCGAGTGCGGCACGTGCGCCCAGTGCGCGGTCATGAAGTCCTGGGTCTGCACGGCGCGCAGCGCTACGACGTAATCGTAGGTGCGGCCATCGCCCATCACGCCGACCGACTTCACCGGCAGGAAGACAGCGAATGCCTGCGAGGTAGCGTCGTACCAGTTGGCTGGTGCGTCTTCGCCCGGCATGGCGGCGCCTTCGTATGGGGTGTTGCGCAGTTCTTCGATGAAGATGGCGTCGGCGCGGCGCAGCAGGTCGGCGTATTCCTTCTTCACTTCACCCAGGATGCGCACGCCCAGGCCTGGGCCCGGGAATGGGTGGCGGTACACCATCTCGTGCGGCAAGCCCAGGGCCACGCCCAGCTTGCGTACTTCGTCCTTGAACAGTTCGCGCAGCGGCTCGAGCAGCTGCAGCTTCATGGTCTCAGGCAGGCCGCCCACGTTGTGGTGCGACTTGATGGTCTGGCCTTTCTTGCCCTTGCCCGCGGATTCGATCACGTCAGGGTAGATGGTACCTTGCGCCAGCCACTTGGCGTTCACCAGCTTGGCCGATTCGGCCTGGAACACTTCCACGAATTCGCGGCCGATGATCTTGCGCTTCTGCTCTGGATCGGTGACGCCGGCCAGGTGGCCCATGAACTGTTCGGTTGCATCGACCTGGATCACTTTCACGCCCAGGTTCTTGGAGAACATGTCCATCACCATCTTGCCTTCGTTCAGGCGCAGCAGGCCGTGGTCGACGAAGACGCAGGTCAGCTGGTCGCCGATGGCGCGGTGGATCAGTGCTGCAGCCACGGAGGAATCAACGCCGCCGGACAGGCCGAGGATCACTTCATCCTTGCCGACTTGCGCGCGGATCTTCTCCACTGCTTCGGAGATGTAGTCCGGCATATTCCAGTCTGCCTTGCAGCCGCAGATCTCGTGCACGAAGCGGCCCAGCATGGCCTTGCCCTGCACGGTGTGGGTCACTTCCGGGTGCCATTGCACGGCGTAGAACTTGCGCTCTTCGTCGGCCATGCCGGCGATCGGGCAGGAATCGGTGGACGCCATCAGCTTGAAGCCGGCCGGCATTTCCAGGACCTTGTCGCCGTGGCTCATCCAGACCTTCAGCATGCCGTGGCCTTCGTCGGTGACGAAGTCGTTGATGCCGTTCAGCAGCGCGGTGTGGTTGCGGGCGCGCACTTCAGCGTAGCCGAATTCGCGCACCAGGCCGTTTTCCACTTTGCCGCCCAGCTGCGCAGCCATGGTCTGCATGCCGTAGCAGATGCCCAGCACTGGCACGCCGATTTCAAATACGGCTTGCGGTGCGCGTGGGGAATCGCCTTCCAGCGTGGAGTTGTGGGAGCCGGACAGGATGACGCCCGATGCGCCGTAGTTGCGAATGAATTCGTCGCTGACGTCGTACGGGTACACCTCGGAAAACACGCCCGCATCGCGCACGCGGCGTGCGATCAGCTGGGTAACCTGGGAACCAAAATCAAGGATGAGGATTTTTGAGTGCATAGCGGGGGCAAAAAAAAATTGCGGCGACACTTGGTCGCCGCTTTGCGGAGTGACTTATTCGGAGCGGTAGTTCGGCGCTTCTTTGGTGATCTGGACGTCGTGCACGTGCGATTCGCGCATGCCGGCCGACGTGATCTCGACGAATTCTGCTTTCTCTTTCAGTTCGTCGATGGTGGCGCAGCCGCAGTAGCCCATGGACTGGCGCACGCCGCCTACCAGCTGGAACAGGATCGCCAGCACGGAGCCCTTGTAGGCCACGCGGCCTTCAATGCCTTCCGGTACGAACTTGTCCTGCTTGGCGCTGGCGTCCTGGAAGTAGCGGTCAGCCGAACCGTCAGCCATCGCGCCCAGGGAGCCCATGCCGCGGTAGGACTTGTACGAACGGCCCTGGTACAGGATCACTTCGCCCGGTGCTTCTTCGGTGCCGGCGAACATGGAGCCCATCATCACGGTGGATGCGCCGGCTGCCAGTGCTTTCGAAATGTCGCCCGAGAAGCGGATGCCGCCGTCGGCGATACATGGAACGCCGGTGCCCTTCAGTGCTTCGGCCACGTTGGAGATCGCCGTGATCTGCGGTACGCCCACGCCTGCAACGATACGGGTGGTGCAGATGGAGCCTGGGCCGATGCCGACCTTGACCGCGTCCGCGCCATATTCAACCAGCGCCTTGGCTGCAGCCGCGGTGGCGATATTGCCGCCGATGACGTCAACGTGCGGGTACTTGGTCTTGATGTACTTCACGCGATCCAGGATGCCCTGGGAGTGGCCGTGGGCGGTGTCGACTACGAGCACGTCCACGCCTGCCGCTACCAGCAGGTCGATGCGCTCTTCATCTTTCGCGCCGACCCCGACTGCCGCGCCCACCAGCAGCTTGCCGTGCTGGTCTTTCGATGCGTTCGGGTGTTCGGTGGATTTCTGGATGTCCTTGACGGTGATCAGGCCACGCAGTTCAAACGCTTCGTTCACCACCAGCACGCGCTCCAGGCGGTGCTTGTTCATCAGGCGCTTGGCTTCGTCGGTGTTGGCTTCTTCGTTGACGGTGACCAGCTTTTCACGCGGGGTCATCTTGGCGCGCACTTCGGCGTCCAGCTCTTTTTCAAAGCGCAGGTCGCGGTTGGTGATGATGCCGACCACTTCCTTGCCTTGGACGACCGGGAAGCCGGAAATACCATATTGCTCGGTCAGCTTGATCACGTCGCGGATCTTCATGTCCGGCGGAATGGTGATCGGATCGCGCAGCACGCCAGCCTCGAAACGCTTGACCTTCGACACTTCACGCGCCTGGTCTTTCGGCTTCAGGTTCTTGTGGATGATGCCGATGCCGCCCTCTTGCGCCATGGCGATCGCCAGACGGCTTTCGGTGACGGTATCCATTGCTGCGGACAGCAGGGGGATATTCAGGCTGATGTTGCGGGTCAGGCGAGTCTTGAGGGACGTATCCGCAGGCAGGATGTTGGAATACGCGGGGACGAGGAGCACGTCATCGAAAGTGAGTGCTTTTTGGAGCAGACGCATAGTATTTCCTATAGGCGCAAAAGTAGATTATACAGAAAACCGCCGCTTTCGTCATGGCAATCTTCGGAGGGGAACTGTTGCGCCGATGCTAGCGCTATCATTGCGTCTCAAATTCTTCTTTACAAATTTCATGACCAAGCTAAACTCTCGTCAATGATAGCGCTATCAGCGATAAGGAGACAAATGAACAAGATTACGAATAACCGCTGGGTCGTCATGGGCGTCAGCGGCGCAGGCAAGAGTGAAATCGGGGCCAGGCTGGCCGCGGCGCTCGGCGTCCGCTTCCTCGAAGGAGACAGCTTTCACACGCCGCAGAACGTCGCCAAGATGTCCGCCGGCATTCCGCTCGACGATGGCGACCGCGCCGGCTGGCTGCAAGCACTGAGCAATGAGATCGGCGCCGCGCGTGAACGCGGCGAAGGCCTGGTCCTCTCCTGTTCCTCGCTTAAACGCCGCTACCGCGACCTGCTGCGCAGCGGCGACCCTGGCCTGCGCTTCGCCCACCTGCACGGAGAGCGCACCCTGCTGGAACAGCGCATGCGCACTCGCCCCGGCCATTACATGCCAGCCTCGCTGCTGGACAGCCAGCTGCGCGACCTCGAACCGCTGCAAGCGGACGAGGCCAGTTTGCAGCTGGACCTGGCGCAAGCACCACAGCAGCTGGTTGACGCCATCCTGCGATCCCTCGAATGAATAACCAGATATTCACACTACAATCAAAAATGGAGACAGCATGAAAACAAGCACAAAAGTCGCAAAACGCCGCTGGGGCATTGGCGCCCTGCTCGGTATTGGCGTCCTGATCAATTACATCGACCGCATTGGCCTGTCGGTGGCCGCTCCGCAAATCCAGGAAGCGTTTACCCTGACGCCGGTCGATATGGGCCTGCTGTTCAGCGCTTTCGCCTGGTCGTACTCGCTGCTGCAGATTCCTGTCGGCATGGTGCTGGACCGCTTCGGCCCCACCAAGGTTGGCCGCTGGGGCGCCTTCCTGTGGGGGCTGGCCTCTACCATTACCGCGTTCTCGAGCGGCTTTGCCGGCATCTTTGCGGCGCGTGTATTGCTGGGCATTGCTGAAGCGCCGGCCTTCCCGGTCAGCTCCAAGGCCACCGGCTATTGGTTCCCGCGCAAGGAACGCGGTACCGCTACCGCCATTTTCGACGCGGCGGCTAAATTCTCCAACGTGATCGGCGTGCCGCTGGTGGCGGTCACGGTGGTCGCTTTTGGCTGGCGCTGGGGCTTTGCGCTGACGGCGGTGCTGAGCTTCAGCTACTTCTTCGCTTTCCTGCTGTTCTATCGCGACCCTAGCTCTGATACCAGGCTGTCCAAGGCTGAACTCGATTACATCCAGCGCGGCGGCGCAGCGCCCGAAGGTCCGGCCGAAGGCGGCGCAGTCAATATGCTCGGCTACCTGCTCACCAAATCCAAGGTGTGGGGCCTGACCATCGGCTTTGCGGCATACGGCTATACCTTCTACCTCTTCCTGACCTGGCTGCCCGGCTACCTGGTGCAGACCATGCACATGAGCATTATCAAATCGGCTGGCTTCGCCGCGATCCCATGGGCCGTAGCGACGGTGACCGACCTCTTCGTCGGCGGCTGGCTGATCGACCACTTGATCGCCAAAGGCAAGAACGAATCCACGGTGCGCAAGAGCGTGCTGGTGATCGGCATGCTGTTCGGCCTTGCCGTGTTCGGCGCGACCCAGACCACCGATCCGGCCTGGGCCATCTTCTGGATTTCGATTGCGCTGGGCGGCCTGGCATCTGCCGCGCCGGTTGGCTGGTCGCTGCCGTCGCTGATCGCACCGAAAGGCGGCGCCGGCACTGTCGGCGGCATCATGAACTTCGCCAACAACCTGATGGGCGCTGCGGCCCCCATCGTTACCGGCATGATCGTCGGCGCCACCAACTCGTTCGCCAATGCCTTCATGGTCGCTGGCGTCATCCTGCTGGTCGGCATCGTGTCCTTCGTCTTCGTGCTCGGCAAGATCGAGCCGCTGCCAGATCCCGCACCACGCGGCAATACCGTACCCGCCTGACCCAATCATTACTGGAGACAAAATGAACAAACGCATGATTGCGGTGGCTGCGCTCGCCCTTACGGCTTGCAGCGGCGCCGCACTGGCTCAAAGCAACGTCGCTTTTTACGGCGTGATGGACCTGGGTATTTCCCAGGATCGCGGCGGTGTCGCAGGCACCTCGACCCGCGTCACCAGCGGCATGGCGACGCAGAGCCGCTGGGGCTTCCGCGGCAGCGAGGACCTTGGCGGCGGCAATTCAGCCTTCTTCGTCATTGAGGGAGGCATCCACGCCGACGTGGGTATTTCGACCCAGAACAACACGCTGTTTGGCCGCACCAGCATCGTCGGCCTGCGCAATGCAAAGCTTGGGTCGATCTCGATCGGCCTGCAGGATACGCCGCTGTTCACCACTCTTAACACGGTGGTCGACCCGCTGCGCAACGGCATCGCCCGCTCCAACAACCTGATGCCGTCGACCGGTTTCCGCGCCAACAATTCAATCCTGGTGCGCAGCGCCGAGATCAACGGTTTCAGCGTCGACTTCATGTACGCGGCGGGCGAAGTCGCGGGCGACATCGGCGCCGGCCGCTCCATGGGCGGCTCGGTCGGCTACAGTAACGGGCCGCTGAACATCCGCCTGGCCTACCATCACCGCAACAACGACACCGCGTTGCTGAAGGACACCAGCAGCGGCCGCAACTTCCTGCTCGGTGCGAATGTTGACTTCGGCGTGGCCAAGGGCTGGTTCGGCTACGGCGTGGACAAGGGATTGAACAGTGCGCCGCTCAATAGTTCGCTCAACGCGTTCGGCGGCACGCCGCCGACGCCGTCAACCGACAGCCGCGATTTACTGCTGGGCGTGTCGCTCCCCTTCGGCCCACACACAGTGGTGGCAACCTTCATCGACAAGGATGACCGAACCACGCTGAACCAGGACGCACGGCAGTACGCCCTCGCCTATATGTACGCCTTTTCCAAGCGTACCGACATCTACACCTCGTATGCGCTGATCCGCAACCACCGCGGCGCTGGCTATACCGAGGGAAATAGCGAGGAGCCTGGCCTGGGCGACCGTCAATTCACGGTCGGCCTGCGTCATCGTTTCTAATCCGCCGCAGTTTCTTTGATTCCTGTAGGAAATATATTTGACAAGGAGGGGATTTCGGGGTGAAATGTGCACTCTCACCCAAGGAAATCCCCTATGAATCAACGTATTACCCGCCTGGCGCTGGCAACCGCGCTGATTGCCTGCACTTCACTCGCCCAGGCACAGTGGATGTGGGTAAATGAAAAAGGCGTCAAGCAGCTGTCCGACCAGCCGCCGCCACCGGGCACGCCTGCCAACAAGATCCTGAAAGCGCCGCGTGGCGCAGGCGTGGCCGACTTGCGCAATGAAATGGCTCCTGCCCCTGCCGAAGGCGACGACGCTGCAGCCGCGGATACCAAGGCACCGAAACCAAAGCCAACCCTGGCCGAGCGTAACGCCGACTTCAACAAGCGCCAGAAAGA
The DNA here is from genome assembly GCF_009720745.1 of Massilia eburnea. Lineage (GTDB taxonomy): Bacteria > Pseudomonadota > Gammaproteobacteria > Burkholderiales > Burkholderiaceae_D > Rugamonas > Rugamonas eburnea. Next base: position 33,543 of record NZ_WNKX01000022.1, read on the forward strand.
GAACGCTGAGAAAACTGCCAAGGCGGAGGAAGAGGCCAAACGCGAAGCTGAGCGCAAAAAATACTGCACGGAAGCCAAGGCCAATATCGGCCTGCTGGAAAGTGGCGCGCGTATTTCCGATACCGCCCCAAATGGCGAGCGCACCTTCCTCAGCGATCAAGACCGTGCGAGGAAAATCAAGGAGCAGCGCGAATCGGTGAACAGCACCTGCAAATAACGGGAACTGCTGCTGCCGGTCATGGTCAAAGGGTGCGTGGAGAGGGATAAACGTACCGGAGGCGGCCATGAGCGGCAATGACCCTAGTCAGCAGCAGTAGCTTGACCACGAAGTCCGCATTACACGGCTTGAAGAAGCCGTTATACACATTCAGGCCACGTGCTGTCGAATTGAGGCTGCGCTCAAGACTTGCATCGCGAACAAATAGCCCTGCGCGACAGCCTTGAGCGCCAAATGGAAGCCCTGCGCCAGGAATTTCACCGCGACCGCCGCTTCTCGGCAATGCTCTTCCTGGCGACACAACTGGCCGTGGTTGGCGCGTTGCTGCGGCTGGCCGGCGTGTTTTAAGCCTTCTTGGCCCGGCGCCGCCGGGCATCTTTCGGGTCAGCGATCAGGGGGCGGTAGATTTCGATACGGTCGCGGGCCCGCAGCACGGTATCCAGGGTCTTCTTCTTGCCGTAAATCCCGACCGGCATGGTCACCAGGTTGATCTCCGGCGCATCCTGCAGGATGCCGCTCATTTCAATGGCCTGGCCGATCGTCGTGCCCTCCTCCACTTCCAGCGCATACAGGATGGGCTGCGACGCAGGCGCGAAACACAGCGTAATCTTGATCCGTTCAGCCATAGACGGTCTCGGCGCGTTTGCAGAAGGAATCGACCATGCTGTTGGCGATCATGCTGAACACCGAGCCAATCACCTGTTCCAGCAACTTGCTGGAAAATTCGTAGTGCAAGTCCAGTTCGACCTTGCAGGCGTCTTCGCGCAAGGCCTTGAAAGTCCAGGTGCCATCCAGGGTTTTGAAGGGGCCGTCGACCAGCTTCATGCGGATTTCACTGGATGGCGTATTGGTATTGGACGTGGTGAAATGCTGCTTCACACCATGGAAATTGATCCCAACGCTGGCGACAACATGGTTCTCACCCCGTTCGCGGACATCAACTCCGCCACACCAGGGCAAAAATTTGGGATAATCCTCGACCTTTGCCACTAAATCAAACATTTGCTCGGCGCTGTATCCCAGGAATACCGACTTGTGCACTACTGCCATTGAGTAACCGTTTGCTATGATGTTGTCCAAAGAACCCGTAGTTTAACAAACCCACGCATTTTTACCCATGTCCATTGCCGATAATCGCAAAGCCTTCCACGACTACTTCATTGAAGACAAGTATGAAGCCGGGATCGCGCTCGAAGGCTGGGAAGTCAAGGCGATCCGCGATGGGCGCGTTCAGATCAAGGAAGCTTACGTTACCATCCGCGATAACGAACTGTACCTGTTTGGCGCGCACATCAGCGCCCTGCCTACCGCTTCCACCCATATTCACCCGCAAGCCGTGCGTACGCGCAAGCTGCTGCTGCATCGCGCCGAAATCGATAAACTGGTAGGCAAGGTCGAACGCGCCGGCTACACCCTGGTACCGCTGAACCTGCACTTCAAGGGCGGCCGCATCAAATGCGAGATCGGCCTTGCCAAGGGCAAGAAGCAGCACGATAAGCGCGCCTCGGAGAAGGACCGCGATGCCAGCCGCGAAGTGCAGCAGGCAATGAAGCAGCACCGTCGCTGATATTTCCAATTCGCAACACCGGTGAAAGGAGATCGTTCATGCGTGCCTTCGCTGTAGTACTGCTTCCCCTGGCACTGGCAGGCTGTGCCAGCTGGTTCGAGAAGCCAAAGGAAATCAATTACGCCACGACCGAGCAGAACCAGTTCATTGCGGCCAGCTACCAGGCTGCCGATGCGTTGTTGAAGCAGCTTTCTGGCCGCGTGGTCGCCGGCAAGCCGCTGATCGTCGCAACCGTCGTGAACATCGATGCGCTGGACCAGAGCTCCACGCTGGGCCGCCTGGTGTCGGAACAGGTGTCGACCCGCATGGCGCAAGGCGGCCTGCAGATGCTGGACATGAAGCTGCGCAACGCGCTTTACATGAAGCGGCAGCAAGGCGAAATGATGTTGACCCGTGAAGTCGCCGACGTCGCGCGCACGCATGATGCACAGGCAGTGGTGGCGGGCACGTATGGCGAGACCAGCGACGCCGTCTTCATCAACATCAAGGTGGTGCAGCCGCAAACCAATCAGGTGCTGGCTGCCACCGACTTTGTGCTCGCCAAGGATGCCGTGGTGCGCTCTATGCTGCTGACACGCTGAGCAGCTCCACCAGCTTGGGCAGGACCTCCTGCGCGGGCAATTCCAGTTTCAGCGAAATCAAGTCGTCTGCGCGGGTTCTGCCCGCATTGATGGCGGCGATTGGCTTGCCGGCCGCCGCAGCCATCCGGCAGAAGCGGAAACCGGAAAACACCATCAGCGAGGAACCGACCACCAGCAGCGCATCGGCCGCCTCCATTTCGGCCAGTGCCTGCGCGGTACGCGCCTGCGGCACATTATCGCCAAAGAACACCACATCGGGCATCAGCACCCCGCCGCACGCCGCGCAGGCCGGGGCGCGAAAGTCCTCCAGCGCATCGGGCTCGACGGCCGCATCGCCATCGGGCAAAGGCTGCGCCAGCACATTTGCCAGTTCCGGATTGTCGCGCTCCAGCTGCGGCTGCAGGCTGGCGCGCTCGTAACGAGCCTGGCATTCAAGGCAGACCACGTGGTGCAGGTTGCCGTGCAATTCGATCAGCCGCTTGCTGCCGGCGCGCTGGTGCAGGCCGTCGACATTCTGCGTGATGACGCTGTGCAGGTGGCCGGCCGCTTCCAGTTCGGCCATGGCCCGGTGGCCGGCATTGGGTTCGGCGCGCGACATGGTCGGCCAGCCCACCATGCTGCGCGCCCAGTAGCGGCGGCGCACGGCTTCGTTGCGGCGGAATTCAGGACCCTGGATAGGCGTGCGGCCGCGCCGTACGCCATCCTTGTCGCGATAGCCGGGAATGCCGGAGGCGGTACTCAGGCCGGCCCCGGTCAGGGCCAGAACACGCCGGTGGCGGCCGAGGAAGCGCGCCAGGTCGGCTTCAATCGAGACCAGAGCATCCATTGGGCTTGAAGATTCGCTCGGCGGACGCCGGGTATTTGTCCAGCTTCGACGCAGCGCGGGTTGGACGCGGAGCGAAGTCGCCACCGCAATTCGGGCATTTGCCATGCAACTTGTTGTCGACGCAATCGGCGCAGAACGTGCATTCGAATGAGCAGATCAAGGCGTCTTGCGCGCCGGGCGGCAAGTCCTTGTTACAGCATTCGCAGTTAGGGCGCATTTGCAGCATATGGGGCTCCTTAGCGGTAACTCAGGGCGTTCAGCAAGGTGCTGGTGGTGTCGGCATCATCCAGCGCCTCATTGGTGGGGCGCGCGAAGGTGCGTTCGCGGATGCGGCTCAGGCGCTCGATCAATTCCTGCCTGGGCAGGCGCGATTGCACGATGGCGGCCGGGTCGACGTTGTCATACTTGCCGTTGCTGGCCTCCAGCGCATCAAGTTGGCGCCGCACTTCCGCATCGGACAAGGTCCCCTTGCCTGCTTGCGGCATTGGCGGCTGCGCGAGTTTCTCCCGCAGCGGCGCCAGGAAAGCGCGGCCTTCCGGCGACAACGCCCGCGGGCTGAGCGCCAGCACAGCCATGCGCCCCTGCGGCCCGCCTGCACGCACCAGGAAGTTGACCGCGCGCGTGAACACCTCCATATCCGGGCTTTGCAGCAGCGGCGCGACGGCAGGCACACTGTCCGGCGAACCGGCCAGCAGCAACACGTCCAACACCGGCTTGGCCAGCGCCGGATCGCGCAGTTGGTCGGCCAGATGGCGTTCGCCGGCCAGGCCGAATTGGCCGTACAGAAGAGCACGGACACCGCTTTCCTCAATCGAACTGCCCTGTTGCGGCAGCGGCAACGTGACGGACTTGCGCAGGAAGATGCGGTCGAACAAGGGCAGCAAGCGAGGATTGCGGCTGGCGGCTGCCGCATGCATCAGGCGGAATAGTTGCGGACCGTCGAGCAGTGCATCCGGATTGATCGCCAACGCAGCCTGGGTCGCGAGCGCCTTATCCGTTTCCGCGCCATAGGCCAGAAGGAAGCAAGCGGCATCCAGCAAGAGCTGCTGGCTGGGGCGCGGCGAGCGCAGTTCGGCGGCCAGTTCCCGGCGCAGCAAGGGGGTGGCATCGTCCCGGTAGTCGCCGAAATAGCGCCACGCTGAATCAAGCTCGCGGCGCTGGGCGCCCGCTGCGGACGCATTGGCGGCGGCAGGCATGGCACGGATCTGCGCGATGCGGGCAGAGATGGCCGCATCGAGCGCGGCATCGGCTGCCAAGGCAGATGATGCAAGGCCCGCGGCCATCGCAGCAGTCACCACCGAGTTCAAGAAGAAGCGCTTCATGCCGACAACCTGCGCTGCAAATCGGCCACCGAAGCGTGCCACTCCTCGTAATGCTCGCTGTCTTCCCACAGTTCGCGCAATTCGGAAGCGTCGGACAGCACCAGCGCCAGCGCGCGAGCCGCCTTCTCCGCGATATCGGCGCGCGGCTTACTCAATTTAGCCTGCACATCAGCGACCCATTGATCGACAGCGGCGGAATCTTCATCGCTCGCCCCGCCCTTGCCTTGCAGGCGCGACCAGGTTTCCACCGCAGCCAACGCCTCAGCGCCAAACGGCGCCTCCAGGTACTCGGTGGTCTCCGCCTGGAGCACGTTGTTCAAGGTGTCCTCGATAAAATACAGGTCCCGTGATTCCTGCAGGTCCTCCACCCAATCCTGCGCGAAATCGTTGCCATACGGTCCAACAGCCCAGGTTCCCAAAAGCGCCTCCTGTTCAATATAAGGTCGCATTGTACGCAATTACGGTCCAGCCCGTGTCCCACCCTGGGGTCACACCCGAAATGGGACACGAGCTCGGCCAGGATGCGGTTGAGCCCGTGTCCCGATTCGGGTGTGACCCCATGGTGGGACACGGGCTCAGCCGCAGTTATTTCTGGGTCTTGACGACTTGCAGGGCGGTGGCGATCAGGCTGCTCATGTCGCCGACGTTGGCGGGGACGATCAGGCTATTGTTGGTCTTGGCCAGATTGCCGAAGGCGCCGACGTATTGCTCGGCGACTTTCAGGTTCATCGCGGCTTCGCCACCGGGCTGCTGGATAGATTTGCCCACTTGCGTCAGGGCGCCAGCTGTCGCTTCTGCAATCGCCAGGATGGCGGCGGCTTCGCCTTGGGCGCGATTGATGGCTGCCTGTTTGTCGCCTTCGGAACGGGCAATCGCTGCTTCGCGTTCGCCGGTGGCGATGTTGATCTGTTCCTGCTTGCGCCCCTCGGAGGCGGCAATCAGGGCGCGCTTGCCGCGTTCGGCCGTGATCTGGGCCTGCATGGCGTGCAGGATCTCCTGCGGCGGCGTCAGGTCCTTGATCTCGTAGCGCAGTACCTTCACGCCCCAGTTGGCAGCCGATTCGTCGATCGCATTCACCACCGTGGAGTTGATGTGGTCGCGCTCTTCGAACGTCTTGTCCAGCTCCATGCGGCCGATCACGGAACGCAGCGTGGTCTGTGCCAGCTGCGTGATCGCGGCGATGTAGTTGGAGGAGCCGTACGAGGCGCGCATCGCGTCCGTCACCTGGAAGTACAGGATGCCGTCCACCTGCAGCTGCGTATTGTCCTTGGTGATGCAGACCTGCGACGGCACGTCGAGCGGAATCTCTTTCAGCACGTGCTTGTAGGCGATGCGGTCGATGAACGGCACCACAATATTGAGGCCGGGCCCCAGCGTGGCGTGGTATTTGCCCAGCCGCTCAACCACCCAGGCGTGCTGCTGGGGCACCACGTTGATGGTCTTGAAGACGAACACCAGCGCTACGATAAAGATGACCAGCGTGACGGTGCCAAAACTGATTTCCATTCACTTCTCCTTGTTATGCGCCGACGATCAGTCGGCTGCCGCGAATTTCGCGGATCTTGAATACGCCTGGCGCGGCCACCTCTCCCGGCGCGAGTTCAACGTCCCACTGGGCGCCGCGATACATGACGCGTGCAAACCCGTCCTGCCAGGCCGGCACATTGATGGACTGGCCCACATCCATGTTGACGTCCGGGTTGGCGGAAGCTGGCCTGCGCTCGATTTTGCCGAAGCGGCTGCGGCGCAGCAGCAGCGTTCCGATGGCCGCCACTATCGCTGCCACCAGCATCTGTCCCGGCATGTCGATGCGCAGCAGCGAGATCAGCGCGCCCGCGCCCATGCCGATGGCGATCATCAGCAGGTAGAAGGTGCCGCTAAACAGTTCGGCGATGACCAGCACGCCCGCGCCAATCGCCCACAGCATCCAATCAGCCATCACAACCTCCCAAAGTAAAAAACCCCCGCGGCCGACAAGGCCACGGGGGTTTCAGCCGCTTATCGGCAGCTTATTTTTGCATTTCTGCCAGCTTTTGCCAAGTGTCGATGACCGAGTCCGGGTTCAGGGACATGGTCTCGATCCCCTGCTCCATCAGCCAGATCGCCAGGTCAGGATGGTCGGAAGGACCCTGGCCGCAGATGCCGATGTACTTGTTCAGCTTACGGCAAGCCGAGATGGCCATGCCCAGCAGCGCCCGCACCGCAGGATCGCGTTCGTCGAAGTCGGCAGCCAGCAGCTCCATGCCGGAGTCGCGGTCCAGGCCCAGGGTCAGCTGGGTCAGGTCGTTGGAACCGATCGAGAAGCCGTCGAAGTGCTCCAGGAACTGCTCCGCCAGCACGGCGTTCGACGGAACCTCGCACATCATGATGACGCGCAGGCCGTTCTCGCCGCGTTTCAGGCCGTTCTTGGCCAGCAGGCCGACAACCTTTTCCGCCTGGCCCAGGGTACGCACGAACGGCACCATGATTTCGACATTGGTCAGGCCCATCTCTTCACGCACGCGCTTCATGGCGATGCATTCCATCTCGAATGCAGCGGCGAAGTCCGCCGACAGGTAGCGCGCAGCGCCGCGGAAGCCCAGCATCGGGTTTTCTTCGTCCGGCTCGTAGCGGGAACCGCCGATCAGCTTCTTGTACTCGTTCGACTTGAAGTCGGACATGCGCACAATGACTTTCTTCGGCCAGAAGGCCGCGGCGATGGTGGCGATGCCTTCGGCCAGCTTGTCGATGTAGAACTGCTTAGGCGAAGCGTGGCCCCGTGCGACCGATTCCACTGCCTTTTTCAGGTCGGCGTCGATGTTCGGGTATTCCAGGATCGCTTTCGGGTGCACACCAATATTGTTATTGATGATGAACTCCAGGCGCGCCAGGCCCACGCCGTTGTTCGGCACGGACTGGAAGTCGAAGGCCAGCTGCGGGTTACCCACATTCAGCATGATCTTGGTCTTGATCGGCGGCAGTTCGCCGCGCTGGACTTCGGATACTTCGGTTTCCAGCAGGCCGTCGTAGATCTTGCCTTCGTCGCCTTCGGCGCAGGACACGGTCACGAAGTTGCCGTCTTTCAGCACGTCGGTCGCGTCGCCGCAGCCCACAACCGCCGGCACGCCCAGTTCACGCGCGATGATCGCAGCGTGGCAGGTACGGCCCCCGCGGTTGGTGACAATGGCGGAAGCGCGCTTCATCACCGGTTCCCAGTTAGGGTCGGTCATGTCGGCAACCAGCACATCGCCCGGCTGTACGCGTTCCATTTCGCTTGGATCGCGGATCACGCGCACGGGACCGGCGCCGATCTTCTGGCCGATGGCGCGGCCGGAAGTGAGCACGGTGCCGGTCGACTTCAGTTTGAAGCGCTGCTGCGCTTCGTGCGATTTCTGCTGCGATTTCACGGTCTCAGGACGGGCCTGCAGGATGTACAGTTTGCCGTCGCGGCCATCTTTGCCCCACTCGATGTCCATTGGGCGACCGTAGTGCTTCTCGATGATCATGGCGTACTTGGCCAGTTCGACGATTTCGGCGTCGACCAGGGAGTAGCGGTTGCGCATTTCGATAGGCACGTCGACGGTCTTCACGGAACGGCCAGCCTTGGCCTCGTTGGTGAACTCCATCTTGATCAGCTTGGAGCCGATATTGCGGCGGATCACGGCGGACTTGCCCTGCTCCAGCATTGGCTTGTGGACGTAGAATTCGTCCGGGTTCACGGCGCCCTGCACCACGGTTTCGCCCAGGCCGTAGGAGGATGTGATGAAGACCACGTCCTTGAAGCCCGATTCGGTATCGATGGTGAACATCACGCCCGATGCGCCGGTGTCGGAACGCACCATACGCTGCACGCCGGCCGACAGCGCCACTTCGGCGTGGGTGAAGCCTTTGTGCACGCGGTAGGAAATCGCGCGGTCGTTGTACAGGGATGCGAACACGTGCTTCATCGCTTCCAGCACGTTGTCGATGCCGACCACGTTCAGGAAGGATTCCTGCTGCCCTGCGAACGATGCGTCAGGCAGGTCTTCCGCGGTGGCGGAGGAGCGCACGGCGAACGAAACTTCGGTGCTCGAATCGGCCACCAGCTTGTCGTAGAAGGCGCGGATTTCGGCTTCCAGACGTGGCTGGAATGGGGTATCGACGATCCATTGACGGATCTCGGCGCCGGAAGCTGCCAGGGCGCGCACGTCGTCCACGTCCAGGTGTTCCAGGCGGTCGGCGATACGCTGGGCCAGGGATGGGCCGCCGTCAACGCTGTGCGACAGGAAGTCGCGGAAGGCTTGGGCGGTGGTTGCGAAGCCGCCAGGCACTCGCACACCCGCACCAGCCAGCTGGGAGATCATCTCGCCCAGCGACGCGTTCTTGCCGCCGACGGATTCGACATCCGTCATGCGCAAATTCTCGAACGAGGCAACATACACCCCGTCGGATTGCTCCTTCATTACTGCGTTAGTCATAAAGACACCTTTTTGATGATAAAAATCTTTACGCAGGTGCGCGTGGCATCGTTCTTGTCATTCTTGGCGCCGTGCAGCACAATCTTACTGTTGGCAAGCATTTTACAGCCTGCCGAGCAAATTGACGATTCATACATTGGAAAAGCTTTTTTGATGCCACAAGATCAACGTTTATTGCCGGCTTCGAGCCGCACCGTCTTTTTTGTCTCTGACGGCACGGGCATCACTGCCGAAACCTTTGGCCACTCGGTGCTGACGCAGTTCGACCTGCGCTTCCGCCAGATCCGCCTGCCCTTCATCGATACCTGCGACAAGGCCTATGATGCAGTGCGCAAAATTAACGAGATCGGGGCCGAGGATGGCGCCAAGCCGATTGTCTTTTCGACATTGGTCAAGGCTGAATTGTCGGAGGTGATCCAGCGCGCCAACGCCATGCACATGGACTTGATCCAGACTTTTGTGGCGCCGCTGGAACAGGAACTGGGCGTCAAATCAACCCACACCATCGGCCGTTCCCACAATGTGGTCGACAGCGAGGAATATAAGAACCGCATCGAGGCGATCAACTTCTCGCTGGCGCACGATGATGGCCAATCGAACATGAACCTGTCGTCGGCGGACGTCATCCTGGTCGGCGTGTCGCGCTCGGGCAAGACCCCTACTTCGCTGTACCTGGCCATGCAATATGGCGTGAAGGCGGCGAATTACCCGCTGATTCCCGACGATTTCGAACGCGGCAAGCTGCCGTCGGCCCTGTATGCCTACAAATCGAAGATTTTCGGGCTCAGTATCGAGCCGCAGCGCCTGTCGGAAATCCGCAATGAACGCCGCGCCGGCTCCAAATACGCTTCGCTGGAAAACTGCCGCTACGAAGTGAACGAGGCGGAGGCCATGATGCGCCGTGAAGGCATCCGCTGGCTGTCCTCCACCACCAAGTCGATCGAAGAAATTTCGACCACCATCCTGCAGGAAATCAAGCCGAATCGCTCGGTCTACTGATTGTCAGAAGAAGCTCTTCCAGTCGTGCAGCCAGCCGGGGATATCCTCGACCGGCATGGGATTGGCGATATAGAAGCCCTGGGCGTAGGCGCAGCCCAGGCCTTGCAGGAAATCCCAGTCCTGCCTGGTTTCCACGCCCACTGCACAGGCGCGGCGTGACAGGCTGGTCGCCAGTCCCAGGCAGGATTTCAAGACTGTGCTGATGGCGCGCTTGCGCGAGGCGCCGTCCACGAAGCTGCGGTCGATCTTCAACTCCGAGAACGGGATGGCAGCCAGCAGCTGCAGGTTGGAGCGCCCGGTGCCGTAGTCGTCGATGGCCAGGCCGAAGCCCATCATGCGCAGGCGCAGCAGCCTTTCCAGGAAGTGGGGATTGGTGGTCAGCACCGAAGCTTCCGTGATCTCGAATGTCAGGTAGTCCGGCAAGATGCGGTGGCGCTCAAGGCAGGCTGTGATCTGCGCGACGAATTGCGGGTGTGCCAGCGTGCCCGGATCCACATTGACCGAGAACGAAATCGGAATGCCTTGGTCGTGCAGGCTGCGGCAGGCGGCCACCGACTTTTCGATCATGCACCAGTCGAGGAAATCGACGCGGCGTACCCTTTCCAGCACCGGGACGAAGGCCGACGGCCCCAATACGCCAAATTGCGGGTGGCGCCAGCGGGCGAACATTTCCAGCCCTTTGACGGCGCCGCTCTCGAGTTCAATCTTGGGCTGGAAGTAAGGGTCGAACTCGCGCCCCTGCAGGCCGCGCCCTACTTCGGCAAAGGTGAACTCCGGATGCTGCGGTTCGGGCTCCGGCTCGGTCGATGGCTCGATATAGTGGGCAATCATCTCCTGCAGGCGCGCCGAACTGAGTGGCTTGGTGGAGCTGCCAAGGACTTCGATGCCGTAAGCTTCGGCCATGGTCTCCACCGAGAACAGCACGTCGGCGCTTTGCGAGGACAGGATGATGACGCCGGCGCGGCAGTGGAATTGCGCGAGGCGCCGAATCACTTCCAGCCCATCCATGCCGGGCAGCGACAGGTCCATCAGGGCGATGTTGGCCGGGGGATTGAGGCCGGTTTCCAGCAGGCGCAGTGCGCTCAAGCCGTCCGAGGCCATGGCAATGTGTTGGGCGCCCAAGTGACGCAGCATGCCGGCCAGGAGTTCACGCTGGACAGGCTCACCTTCGGCGACCAGGAAATGCAAACTTGCGATTTCCATAACACCTATTCCAATCTGAGTATTCTTATTACCCCAGATTCTGCCTTACTTGCTCGAAAAAGCATACCGCCGCGCAAGCCGCGACATTCAGGGATTCGACGTTGCCCAAGTGGGGCACAATCACGCGATGGGTGGCGCCATTCAGCAGTGTGTCGGACACGCCCTGCCCTTCGTGGCCGAAAATCCAGGCCACCGGGCGCTTCAGGTCCAGCTGGTAAAGCTGTTCCGCCGCGTAGCCGCTGGTGGCCAGGGTGGCGATCTGCGCCCCCTGCACCAGCGCCGGCAAGTCAACGTTTTCGTAGATATCGAGCACAAAATGGGCGCCCATGGCCGCGCGCAGCACTTTCGGCGACCAGCAGAAGGCGGTGCCGGGGGCGCAATAGACTTCCTTGACGCCCGCCGCAGCGGCGCTGCGCAGGATGGAACCGACGTTGCCCGGGTCCTGCACGTTATCCAGCAGGACGGCGTTGACGGACAGGGCGTGCGGCACGTCCTTGTTCGGCGTCTCGATCAGGAACATCAGGCCGACGCCATGTTCGACCTGGCTCACCGCATGGTAAAGCTGGTCGCTCAGGCATAGCACGTGGGCGTGGTCCGCTTCCAGGCGGGCGATGATGGCGGCGACTTCCGGGTTCTGCAGGGCGCCCTCGGCCACGATGGCTTGTTCAGGGTGGCCACGCAGTTCAAGCCAGGTTTCGCACAGGTGCACGCCATCGAGCAGGCTGCGGCCAGCCTTGCGGCGCGCCTGAGAATTGGTGGCGAGCTTGGAAAGTTCTTTGTATTGCGCGTTGTCGCGCGAGGTGATGTGCTTCATAGGTCGCGCTCCAGGACTTCACGGACCGGCGCAAAGCTGCGGCGGTGCACCGGCGAAGCGCCATGCTCGCGCAGGCGCTCCAGGTGCAGCGCGGTGCCATAGCCCTTGTGCTGGTCGAAACCGTATTGCGGATATTTCTTGTGCAGCTTGACCAGGGCGGCGTCGCGCGCCGTCTTGGCCAGGATGGAGGCAGCGGAAATGGATTCGATCTTGTCGTCGCCATCAACGATGGCAATGCTCTGGATGCGCATGACCGGGCACTTGTTGCCGTCGATGAGCGCCAGAGTCGGCACGGTCGACAGTGCATACACGGCCCGCCTCATCGCCAGCAGGCTGGCCTGCAGGATGTTGAGGCGGTCGATTTCCTCCTCCGAGGCTTTTGCCACGGCCCAGGCAATTGAATGCGCACGGATCAGCGGCGCCAGTTCATCGCGCTTTGCTTCATTCAGCTTCTTGGAGTCGCGCAGGCCCGGAATGGGACGTTCGCGGTGCAGGATTACCGCAGCAGCGAACACAGGACCGGCCAGCGGCCCGCGCCCCGCTTCATCGACGCCGCAGATGATCTCCTCGAGGGAGTATGGAAGGTCATCAAACAGACCGGATTGTTGGACCATTGCTCTATTTCTTTCTACTGCCCAGTCCGTGTCCCACCATGGGGTCACACCCGAAATGGGACACGGACTCGGCCGCGGGCGTTGCCGAGCTCGTGTCCCATTTCGGGTGTGACCCCAAGGTGGGACACGAGCTTATCTGTTGATAACCTTGAGGACTGCTGCGGCGCCTTCCTGGGCGCTGTTTCGCAGCAGGCTGTAATGCATGTCGGTGAAGCGCTGCACCAGCTGCAGGCGGTGCGGCGCGTCGCTCAGTTGTTTCCACATGGCGTCGGCCAGCGTTTGCGCTGTCGCGGCATGCTGGATCAGCTCTGGGACCAGGGTTTCTTTTGCCAGGATATTCGGCAGGCCGATCCACGGCTGGTAGGCCATGTGCTTCATGATATGGTACGACGCCGCCATGATTTTGTATGCAATCACCATCGGCTTTTTGAACAGCGCCACTTCCAGCGAGGCGGTGCCCGATGCCACCAGTACGGCGTCGGCGGCGCAGATCGCCGTGTGGGACTGGCCGTCCAGCACCATCAGCTCGACGTCCTGCAGCCCGGCTTGCGCCACCAGCTCCAGGAAGCATTTGCGCTGTTTTTCGCCGGCCATCGGCACCACGAATTTGAGCGAGCGGTCGCGCTGCAGCAGCAGCTTGCAGGCGCCGATGAAGGCGACGGTGTTGTACTTCAATTCGCCCATGCGGCTGCCCGGCATCACGGTGACGACGTTGGCGTCTTCCGCCAGGCCAAGCTGGCGCCGCGCGGCCGCTTCGTCGGGCTGGATCGGGATCACTTCGGCCAGCGGGTGGCCGACATAGGTCACGGGCACGCCGGCCGCCTGGTAGATCGCTTCCTCAAAAGGAAAAATCACCAGCATATGCGACACGGACTTGATGATTTTCTTGATCCGGCCGCCGCGCCAGGCCCAGATCTGCGGCCCGATGTAGTGCACGGTCGGGATGCCCGCTTCACGCAGCTGCGCTTCCAGCCCCAGGTTGAAGCCCGGATAGTCGGCGCCGATGAAGCAGTCCGGCTTTTCAGCCAGCAGCTGGTCGCGCAGGGAATTCTGGATGCCTTTCAGCTCGCGGTAGCGCGGAATGACTTCAAACAGTCCGCGCACCGTCAGCTTATCCATCGGCCACTGCGACTCGAAGCCATGTTCCATCATGGCCGGGCCGCCGATGCCGTGGAAGCGCGCATCGGGCAGATGCAGACGCAGGCCGCCCAGCAGGCGGCCTGCCAGCAGGTCGCCGGACGGTTCGCCGGCGACGACTGCAATCGATACGTCAGCGGACGATGCCACGGGTGGTCGTATCGAGGAACTCGCGCATGGAGCGCGCGGCCGCTGCGCAGTCTTCCGGCAGTTCGGCTTCGGCGGCGATCATGGCAGCCTTGGCTTCGTCCAGCGTCAGGCCCGAGCGGTACAGAAGCTTGTAGGCGTTGCGGATGGCGTTGATCTGCTCGCGGGTGAAACCGCGGCGTTTCAGGCCTTCGATATTGACGCCGTGGGCCGCTGCCGGGTTGCCGTTCAACAGCACGTATGGCGGGACGTCCTGGGTCAGGCTGGTGCTCATGCCGACGAAGGCGTGGGCGCCGATCTTGCAGAACTGGTGCACGTTGGCGAAGCCGGACATGATCACCCAGTCGCCAATCTCCACGTGGCCCGCCATCTGGGCATTATTGGAGAAGACGGTGTTGTTGCCGACGATGCAGTCATGCGCCAGGTGGACGTAGGCCGAGATCCAGTTGTTGTTGCCCAGCTTCGTTACGCCCTTGTCCTGCACCGTACCGAGGTTGAAGGTGCAGAACTCGCGGATGGTGTTATCGTCGCCGATCTCCAGGCGGGTCGGCTCGCCATTCCATTTCTTGTCCTGCGGCGCGGCGCCGATGGACGAGAACTGGAAGAACTTGTTGTTCTTGCCGATGGTGGTGTGGCCCTCGATGACCACGTGCGGGCCCACCACGGTATTCTCGCCAATCACCACGTTCGGGCCAACGATCGTGTATGGGCCGATCTCGACGCCCGCGGCCAATTCGGCCTTGGGATCGACAATCGCTGTTGGGTGGATGGTCGCCATGCGTGTTACTCCACGGAGCGGATGGTGCACATCAGCTCAGCTTCCAGCGCTACCTGGCCGTCGACCGAGCCGACCGCCTTGTATTTCCAGATGCCGCGCGCATTGCGCACGATTTCCACGTCCATCCGCAGCTGGTCGCCGGGACCTACCGGGCGCTTGAAGCGCGCATTGTCGATGCCGACGAAATAGACCACCGAATTCTCGTCCGGCTTCAGGCCGATCGATTTGAACGACAGCAGCGCGGCGGCCTGCGCCATCGCTTCGATCATCAGCACGCCAGGCATGACTGGCTTGTGCGGGAAGTGGCCGTTGAAGAATTCTTCGTTCGCGGTCACGTTCTTGATGGCGGTGAGGGTCTTGTTTTCCTCGTAGTTGAGAACACGGTCTACCAGCAGCATCGGATAGCGGTGCGGCAGGTAGGACTTGATCTCACAGATGTCCATCGTCTTGTTTTCGGTAGTAGTCATGATTCTTCGTTTTCGCTTTTAGTTTTAATGGTCTTTTCCAGCGTGCGCAGTTTTTCGCGCATGGTCGGCAGGTTGCGCACAATCACAGCCGATTTCTCCCAATCGCTGTGCTTGGCAATCGGATAGGAGCCCGAATACTGGCCCGGTTCGGAAATCGAGCGCGACACCAGGGCGCCGCCCGAGATATTCACCTTGTCGCCGATGTTGATGTGGCCGACCACCATCGCGGCGCCGCCGAACGTGCAGTACTTGCCGATCCTGGTGCTGCCGGCGATGCCGACGCAGGCCGCCATGGCGGTGTGCGCGCCAATATGGATATTGTGGGCGATCTGGATCAGGTTATCCAGCTTGACGCCGTCTTCGATCACGGTGTCGGCCAGCGCGCCGCGGTCGACGCAGGTATTGGAGCCGATATCGACATCATCGCCCATCACCACGCGCCCCACCTGCGGGATGCGCACGTAGACGCCGCCGTCGTTGGCGAAGCCGAAACCGTCGGTGCCGATCACGGCGCCCGAATGGATGATGCCGCGCTTGCCGATCACGCACTTGGCGTGGAAGGTCACGTTGGCGAAGAAGTGCGTGCCCTCGCCGATCTCCGCCTCGCGGCCGATATAGCAGCCGGCGTCGATCACCACGCCAGGGCCGATCACGGCGCCCGCCTCGACCACCGCTTTCGGGCCGATGTGGGCGCTGGGGTCCACCTTGGCTGCAGGGTCGACCCACGCCGTCGGGTGCACGCCGGCCGGACGCACGTAGGCAGTCTGCGCCTCGAACATCTGCGCGGCACGGGCGAAGTACACGTAGGGGTTCTTGACGACGATGCGGGCGCCTTTATAGGTCTCCGCCACGAAAGCGTCGTCGTTGGCGTGGACAATCAGGGCGGCCGCCTGGCTTTGCCCCGCCTGTTCGCGGAATTTGGTATTACTGAGGAAGCTGATTTGCGAAGCGCCTGCATCGGTCAACGGTGCGATCCCCGAAACGACAAGTTCCGGGTCTCCCACAAGTTGACCGCCCAGGCGTTCGACCAGTTCACCTAGTCGAAGGCCCATGTTCAATCCAATCTCGTTTGTTATTTGTCCAGCGCTTCCAGCACCTTGGCGGTGATGTCGATGCGCGGGCTGGCCCACACAGCGTCCTGCAGGACGATGTCGTAGCCTTCGGTAGTTGCCAGCTGCTTGATGATCTTCGTCGCCTTTTCGGCGATCGCGGCACGCTCTTCGTTGGTGCGCTGGTTCAGGTCTTCGCGGAACTCGCGCTGGCGGCGCTGGAAGTTCAGGTCCGCCTCGTAGGCTTCGCGCTGCAGCTTGCTGCGTTCTGCCTCCGGCTTGGTGGCGCCTTCCTTTTCCAGCTTCTCGGCAGCTGCCTTGGAGCGCATCGCCAGTTCCTGCAGGGCCTTTTCGCGGCTGGAGAATTCTTCGCGCAGCTTGTTGTCGGCGGCTTTCGCCAGCTTCGACTCGTTGTAGATGCGTTCGGCGCTCAGCCAGGCAATCCGGGAGGACTGCGCCTGCGCCGGTGCCGTGGCCATGATGCCCAGCGCCATAACAGCAGCGATTTTGCTCAGCGTAGCGGTGGCAGTCTTCAACTTGATTCTCCGTCCAAATAAGTTGCTTTGTTGCACTTTTTGATGCACTAAGGGCATCAGAAGCCAGTACCCATCTGGAACTGGAAGCGTTCCAGGCGGTCGCCCAGCTTGGCATTCAGGGGCTTAGCATAACTCAACTTCAGCGGGCCGACCGGGGAAATCCAGCTCAGGCCCAGGCCGGTCGAGAAGCGCAGCTCGGACAGGCGCATCTTCTGCCCTTCCGAATACACCTGGCCGCCATCGAGGAAGCCGAACCAGCGCAGCGAGCGGTCCTGGCCCTGGCCCGGGAATGGCAGCTGCAGTTCGGCATTGCCGATCATCCGCTCGGCGCCGCCCAGCGAGTCGCCGTAACGCGGGTCGACCGCGCCCAGCGAGGAGCTGGTGTAACCGCGCACGGAACCGATACCGCCGGCGTAGAAGTTCTTGAACACCGGGTAGGCGTGGCCGCCGAAACCGCGGCCGTAGTCGAATTCGCCCTTCAGTGCCAGGGTGATCTTGTTGGTCAGCGGCTTGTACCACTGGGTTTCGTACACGCCGCGCCAGTATTTCGAGCGGCCGATGCCGTCGAATTCCAGGTTGATACGCTGCATGTAGCCGATGGTCGGCGTCATGGCCGAATCGCGGCTGTCGCGCGCCCAGGCCACGGTCAGCGGCACGGCATAGGCGTTGACCGAACCGATACCGGTGGACGGACCGCCCAGGTCCCTCACGTACTGCTTGAAGTAAGTCGGCGAAGTCTCGTCGGTGGTGACGTTCGATTTTTCCAGGCCGATACCGAAGAAGACGGTATCCACCTCGGAGAACGGCACGCCGAAGTTGACGCGGCCGCCGGTCTGCTTGATGGTATACAGGCCCGTGTTCACTGCAGGCGGGCGGAAGGTACGCAGGTACACTTCATAGCTGCGCGACACGCCGTCTTCGGTGAAGTACGGGTTCACGTGCGAGAAGGCGATGGTGCGGCTGTACTTCGACGTATTCAGCTCCAGGCCCACGGTATTGCCCGAGCCCGCGAAGTTGGCTTGCTGGATCGCGGCATTGAAGGTGAACTTTTCAGCCTGCGAGAAGGCGCCGCCGATCTGGAAGTTACCGGTTGGGCGCTCGGTCACGGTCATGTTGATGTCGACCTGGTCGGAGGTGCCCTGGGCTTCCGGCGTGTCGACCGTCACTTCCTTGAAGTAGCCGGTGCGGTCGACGCGGTCGCGCGAAGCCTTGATCTTGTTGGCGTCGTACCAGCTCGATTCGAACTGGCGGAACTCGCGGCGGATCACTTCGTCGCGAGTGGTGGTATTGCCCTGGACGTTGATGTGGCGCACATAGGCGCGCTTGCCCGGGTCGATGAAGAAGGTGAATGCGACTTCGCGCTTGGCCTGGTCGATTTCCGGGTTGGCGTTGACGTTGGCGAAGGCGAAGCCGAAGGTGCCCAGGCGGTCGGTAATCAGCTTGTTGGTGACGGTCAGGGCCTTGCCGGAGTACAGCTCGCCCTTCTTCAGCAGCACCAGCTGGCGCAATTCTTCCTCGCGGCCGAACATCTCGCCTTCGAACTTGATGTCCGAGACCTTGTACTTCTCACCCTCGGTGATGTTGATGGTGATGTAGATGTCCTTCTTGTCCGGGGTGATCGACACCTGGGTGGAATCCACATTCATCTCGATATAGCCATGGTCCAGGTACCAGGACTTGATGGTCTCGATGTCGCCATTCAGCTTGGTCTTGGAGTACTGGTCGGCCTTGGTGTACCAGCTGAACCAGCCGCCGGTATTCAGGGCCATCTGCTCTTTCAGCTCCTTGTCGCTGAAAGCCTTGTTGCCGACGATGTTGATCTGCTTGATGCGCGCCACGTCGCCTTCGTCGACGTCGAAGTCGATGTTGACGCGGTTACGCTCCAGCGGGGTGACGGTGGTGGTGACTTTCACGCCGTACAGGCCGCGCGACAGGTACTGCCGCTTCAATTCCTGTTCGGCGCGGTCGACCGACGCCTTGTCGAAAGTCTTGGCTTCGCCGACGCCGATGTCCTTCAGCGCCTTGACCAGCATGTCCTTCTCGAATTCGTGGGTGCCCTTGAAGTCCACCTTGGCGATGGCCGGACGTTCTTCCACGATCACCACCAGCACATTGCCGTCGCGCTCCAGTTTCACATCCTTGAAGATGCCGGTCGCGTACAGGGCTTTGATGGTGGCTACGGATTTGTCGTCACTGAAGGTTTCGCCCACGCGCACCGGCAGGTAGCTGAACACGGTACCGGCTTCGGTACGCTGGATGCCTTCGACGCGGATGTCCTTGACGACAAACGACTCGGCGGCGATTGCGCTGCCGGAGCAGATTGCCAGGACGGCTGCGCCTACCAGGGTGCGGCGGAATTGAGGGGCGATACGATCAGTGTGTAATTTCATCGGCAAATCGAAAAAAATTAAAGCTTCCGGGCCAGGTCGTTAAATATCGCCAGCGCCATTAAGGACACCAGCAAACCCAATCCAATCCGCTGCGCCATTTCGGCAAAGCGCTCGGAAATGGGGCGCCCTGTCAAAACTTCCAGCGAATAATACAGCAAATGCCCCCCATCCAGAACAGGAATTGGCAGCAAATTCATTAGTCCAAGGCTCACGCTGATAAAGGCCACGAAGCCGATAAATGATTCGGCGCCCATTTTGGCGGTTTCCCCGGCATATTCTGCAATGGTCAGCGGCCCGGTAATATTCTTCAGCGAGACTTCGCCCACAATCATGCGGCCCAGGATCTTGAAGGTCATCGAACAGATTTCCTTCACCTGGCGCACTGCCTTGCCCGCAGCATCCAGCGGACCGTAATGCACGATCATCGTATCAATGGAGCCCACCAGTTCGGCCTTGATCTTACCGACTGTTACAAGGCCCTTGCTGTTGGCGGCCTTGTCCTCGACCGGGTCCGGCGTCAATTCCAGCTGCTGCTGGCGGCCGTCGCGCAGCACGGTGACCGCCAGTTTGCGGCCCGGCGAACGCAGCACTTCGGCCACAAACGCGCGTGCATCGTGGATCTGCAGGCCATCCACGGCCAGGATCACGTCCCCTTTGAGCATGCCGGCGCGGCGGGCGGCGCCGCCCTCCTCCATGCGGCCGATCATGGGCGGCGGGCGCATCAGGTCCAGGCCCATGGCCGCCGGCACATCGTCTTCCAGGCTGACATGGGCTGCCGCTTCCGCCGGCAGCGTGGCGCGCACCTCGCCGTAGCCGGGGCGTTCGAGCACCAGGGCCATGGCTTCGCGGTGGATGGCGGACTGGATGATGGCCCAGCGCAGCTCGGACCAGCCCTGCACCGGATCGCCGTTGATGGATTTCACGAGGTCGCCGCGCTGCAGGCCTGCCGTGGCGGCGGCGGTCGCCGTCGCCGGCTCGGCGATGCGGGCGGTCGGCTCGCGCACGCCGGCCATGTACAGGCCAGCATACAGGACGATGGCGAGCAGGAAGTTGGCCAGCGGGCCGGCTGCCACGATGGCGATGCGTTTCCAGACGCTCTGGCGGGTGAATTCGCGCTGGAGGTCTTCCGGCGTGGCGCCGCTCAAGTCGCTCTCGCGGGCATCCAGCATCTTGACGTAGCCGCCCAGGGGGATGGCGGATATGGCCCATTCCGTCTGGTCAGGGCCGAATTTGCGCATCCAGACGATGCGGCCCATGCCGACCGAGAAGCGCAGCACTTTGACGCCGCACCAGCGCGCCACCAGGTAGTGCCCCAGCTCGTGAATGACGATCAGGGTGCCGAGGCAGGCGATCGTGGCGAGGATGGTGCGCAGGAGATCCATGGCGCTACCCGGCGATAATCCGTTCCGCTGCGGCCCGCGCCAGCGCATCCTGCGCCATCACGGCCTCGATGCTGCTGGCCGCGCCATGCGGCAGTTCGTCCATGACCTGCGCGATGACGCGGTCGATGCGGCGGAAGCCGATACGCTGTTCGAGGAAGGCTTGCACCGCCACCTCGTTGGCTGCGTTCAGCAGGGCCGGGGCGGTACCGCCGGCGCGCAGGGCTTGATAGGCCAGCGCCAGGCAGGGGAAGCGCTCGAAGTCCGGCTTTTCGAATTGCAGGGTGCCGACCTGGGTCAGGTCCAGCTGGGCCACGCCGGATGCGACGCGCTCCGGATAAGCCAGGGCGTGCGCGATCGGGGTGCGCATGTCCGGGTTGCCCAGTTCCGCCAGCACGGAGCCGTCGTTGTAGGACACCATGGAATGAATCACCGATTGCGGGTGGATCACCACTTCGATCTGCTGCGCTGGAGCGCCGAACAGCCAGTGCGCCTCGATCACTTCCAGGCCCTTGTTCATCATGGTCGCGGAATCGACCGAAATCTTGCGGCCCATGACCCATTTCGGATGCTTGCAGGCCTCGTCCGGGGTCACGTTCTCCAGGGTCGCCACATCGCGCTTCAGGAATGGGCCGCCGGAAGCGGTCAGCAGGATCTTGGTCACGCCAGCGGCAGCCGGCACGCGGCCATAGCCTGCAGGCAGGCACTGGAAGATGGCGTTGTGCTCGGAGTCGATCGGCAGCAGCGCAGCGCCGCTGCCGGCCACGGCATCCATGAACAGCTGGCCGGACATCACCAGCGCTTCCTTATTGGCCAGCATGACCTTCTTGCCGGCGCGGGCGGCAGCCAGGGTCGGCGCCAGGCCTGCGGCGCCGACGATGGCGGCCATCACGGCATCGGTTCCGGATGCGCACGACACGCTGCACAGCGCAGCTTCGCCCCACTCCACTTCCGTCTTGCAGCCGGCGGCGCGCAGCAAGGCGCCCAGCTGGTCGGCGGCAGCGGCGCTGCCCACCACGGCGCGGGCCGGATGGAACTGGATACACTGTGCGGCCAGCTCCTCGACCCGGCTATGGGCCGTCAGCGCATAGACGGAATAGCGGTCCGGGTGACGCGCAATGACGTCCAGCGTGGATACGCCAATGGAACCGGTGGCGCCGAGGATAGTAATGCGTTGCATGGAATTCCTTAGAACAGCCTTGGGGTAATCAACGCAGCGATGGGCAGCACCGGCACCAGCGCGTCGATACGGTCAAGCACGCCGCCGTGGCCGGGCAGCAGGTTGCTGCTGTCCTTCATGCCGGCGCGGCGCTTGAGCATCGATTCAAACAGGTCGCCCACGACCGAGGCGGCGACGATCAGCACCAGCACGGCCAGCGCGACGCCCCAGCCCAGGTGATCAACCAGGCGCACCGCAAACGTGTCCTGCAGCAGCGGTACAGATGGCGCCAGCAGCACAGTCACGGCAGCCAGCAGCAGCACGGAAACCATGCCGCCAACCGCGCCTTCCCACGATTTGCCGGGCGAAATGGTCGGCGCCAGCTTGCGCTTGCCGAAGGCCTTGCCGGAGAAATAGGCGAAGATGTCGGCCGCCCACACCACCGCCATCACGGACAGCAGGTAAACCGGCCCGCGCGCAAACAGCAGCAGCATGGCGACGAAACAGGACACCAGGGTCGCCGCGTACACCATGCTGAGCATCGTGTTGCCCGTGCCTTCAGCCGGTGGCAGGCCCAGTTTCAGGGCAGGCGCGAAGCGGATCAGCCAGATCGCCGCGCCAATGGCCAGCCAGAACTGGGCATGGTCCAGGCCATTGGTGAAGATGAAGGTGTAGGCGAAAGCGGCCGTCCAGGCCAGGGCCGCGACGACCGCGAGGCGGTTCTTGAACAGGCGGAAGGCTTCCCAGACGGCAGCGCCGAAGAACAAAGCCACGACCACCTGCACCGCCGGCAGGTAGCCGGAGAACAGGACGGGCAACAGTACCGCCAGCAGCAGGACAGCGGTAATCACGCGGGTTTTCAGCATCGTTATTTAGCTCTTGTTGGCCAGTTGGTCGCCGGTGCGGCCAAAGCGGCGTTCGCGGCCCTGGTAGGAGGCAATCGCCTCGTCCAGGCGCTCTGCATTGAAATCGGGCCAGTAGGTATCGGTGAAATACAGCTCCGTATATGCCAGTTGCCACAGCAGGAAATTGGAAATGCGCTCTTCGCCGCCGGTACGGATGAACAGGTCCGGCTCGGGCGCATAAGCCATCGACAGGTAGGGCGCCAGTTGCTCCTCGGAGAAGTCGGTCGCGCCCGGATGCTCGGCCACCATCTTGCCGATCGCCTGCATGATATCCCAGCGTCCGCCATAGTTGGCGCACACGGTGACCGTCAGGCGGGTGTTGTTGGCCGTCTTGCGTTCGGCATTGGCGATCATTTCCTGCAGCTTATCGCCAAAGCGCGACAAGTCGCCCACCACCTTCAGGCGGATATTATTGGCGTGCATCTTCGCCACTTCGCGCTCCAGGGCGGTCACGAAAAGCTTCATCAGCAGCGAGACTTCCTCTTCCGGCCGGCGCCAGTTCTCGGAACTGAAGGCGAACACGGTCAGGTATTCGATGCCGCGCTCGATACAGGCTTCGACCACGGTACGCACGGCGTCCACGCCCTTGACGTGGCCAGCCACGCGCGGCATGAAGCGCTTGGTGGCCCAGCGCCCGTTGCCGTCCATGATGATGGCCACATGGCGAGGCACCTTGGGCGCATCAGGGACCGCGGTTGTCGAACTCGAATATTTCATAGGTACGTAAACTGAAAATCCGGGGAAGGCGCAGGCAAGAGCCAGCACCCCTCCCCGGTTTCTGGACCTTAAACGGTCAGGACTTCTTTCTCTTTTTCGGCGACGGTCTTGTCGATGTCGGCGATGAACTTGTCGGTCAGCTTCTGGATCTCGTCTACTGCACGGCGCTCTTCATCTTCCGAAATAGCCTTGTCCTTCACCAGCTTCTTCAAGCCTTCGTTGGCATCGCGACGGATGTTGCGAATGGCGACCTTGGCGTCTTCGCCCTCGCCCTTGCACAGCTTGACCATCTCTTTACGGCGCTCTTCGTTCAGCGGCGGGGTCGGCACGCGAATCAGGTCGCCCTGGGAAGCCGGGTTCAGGCCCAGGTCGGAATCGCGGATCGCTTTCTCGATCACGGCGCCCATTTTCTTTTCAAACGGAGCTACACCGATGGTGCGGGCATCGACCAGGGTCAGGTTGGCCACCTGGTTGATCGGGGTCGGGTTGCCGTAGTAATCCACCATCACGTGGTCCAGGATGCCCACGTGGGCACGGCCGGTACGCACTTTGGCCAGGTCGGCCTTCAGGGTTTCCAGGGATTTGCCCATTTTGTCCTGGGCGTTCTTTTTAATGTCAGCAGTAGACATTCCTACTCTCCTGTTACTTTACTTGAATTATTTTAAACGTGAACCAGTGTACCCTCTTCCGCGCCCATAATCACGTTCATCAACGCGCCAGGCTTGGTAATGGAGAATACTTTGATCGGCAGCTTCTGGTCGCGGCACAGTGCGAACGCGGTGGCGTCCATCACTTGCAGGTGCTTGGCGATGGCGTCGTCGAAGCTGATCTTCTGGTACATGGTCGCATTCGGGTCCTTCTTCGGATCGGCGGTGTAGACGCCGTCGACCTTGGTGGCCTTCAGCACGATTTCCGCGCTCATTTCCGAACCGCGCAGTGCCGCTGCGGTATCGGTGGTGAAGAATGGGTTGCCGGTGCCGGCGGCGAAGATCACAACCTTGCCTTCTTCCAGGTACTGCAGGGCTTTCGGGCGCACATACGGCTCGACCACCTGCTCGATGCCGATGGCCGACATCACGCGTGCGGTCACGCCCACGTGCTTCATGGCGTCGGCCAGGGCCAGCGCATTCATGACGGTAGCCAGCATGCCCATGTAGTCGGCGGTGGCGCGGTCCATGCCCTGGGCGCCAGGCGCCACGCCACGGAAGATGTTGCCGCCGCCAATGACGACCGCCAGTTCAACGCCCAGCTTTGCGACTTCGGCGACGTCGGCCACCATGCGTTCGATAGTGCCGCGGTTGATGCCGTACGGGTCATCGCCCATCAGGGCTTCGCCGGACAATTTCAGGAGGACGCGCTTGAAGGCTGGTTTTGACATGAGCTGGGGCTCCTTTTAAATGTTTTGTTCGGTGTGGCTTCGGCGGCAATGATAACGGAAATGCCATTGTCCGCCGTTTAATTCCAGATTGAAAGCCTTAAAAAAGGCTTAACAACCCTCCAACCCGGTAAACCGGGGTCGGACCCAAGGGTCAGACCCTGTCAGCACCGCTTGCAGTGGATGGGTCAGACCCTTGGGTCTGACCCGGATTTACCGGGTTTGGCAAGCAGCAGGCTTAAAAAAACGGGCCTTTCGGCCCGTTCTCTTGATTAAGCGCCTTTGGAGGCAGCCATTTGGGCTGCGACTTCCGCCGCGAAATCGTCAACTTTCTTCTCAATGCCTTCGCCAACCACGTACATGGTGAAGCCCTTAACGGTGGTGTTAGCGGCTTTCAGCATCTGCTCGATGGTCTGCTTGTCGTTCTTCACGAAAGCCTGGTTCATCAGCGACACTTCTTTCAGGTACTTGGCAACGGCGCCATCGATACGCTTGGCAACGATGTCGGCTGGCTGGGCTGGCTTGCCAGCGGCAACAGCGGCAGCAGCGTCTTCATCCGACTTGGCCTGGGCAACCGAACGCTCTTTAGCGATCAGGTCAGCAGGAACTTGCTCGGAGGACAGAGCGACCGGCTTCATTGCAGCGATGTGCATGGCCACGTCTTTACCGACTTGCTCGTCGGCGCCGTCGAACTCGACGATCACGCCAATCTTGGTGCCGTGCAGGTAGGAAGCCAGCTTGCCGGTGGTTTCAAAACGCTGGAAGCGACGGATCGACATGTTTTCGCCGATTTTGCCAACCAGGGCAGCGCGCACTTCTTCCAGGGTCTGGCCGTTGCCAGCTGGCAGGGCCAGCAGGGCAGCAACGTCAGCCGGGTTGTTTTCAGCAGCCAGCTTGGCAGCCAGGGCAGCCAGGGCCAGGAAGTCGTCGTTCTTGGCAACGAAGTCGGTCTCGGAGTTCACTTCAACCAGGGCGCCGATGTTGCCAGCGATGTGGGAAGCAACCACGCCTTCAGCGGTGATACGTGCGGAAGCCTTGGCAGCCTTACCGCCCAGCTTAACGCGCAGCAGCTCTTCCGCTTTGTCCATGTCGCCAGCCGCTTCGGTCAGCGCTTTTTTGCATTCCATCATTGGCGCGTCGGTCTTAGCGCGCAGTTCACCTACCATTGCTGCAGTAATTGCTGCCATGTGTTTCTCCTGTATTTGGTTCATCCGGGGCGGCGCCTTGGGCAGCCTGCTCATCCGGGGGATTCTGTTTAAAAAAAAGGGGGAGCTGGTGGGCCACCCCTTTCTCAAGCTGAAGCCGCCTTGCGGCGGCCAGGCAATTAAGCCTGCTCGTTAACTTCTACGAACTCGTCGCCAGCTGCAGTCTTGATGGATTCCAGGACTTCAGTGGTAGCGTTTGCACGACCTTCCAGGATCGCGTCTGCAACGCCGCGGGCGTACAGGGTGATCGCTTTGGAGGAGTCGTCGTTACCAGGGATGACGTGGGTCACGCCTTCTGGGGAGTGGTTGGTATCGACCACGCCGATCACTGGGATGCCCAGCTTAGCGGCTTCGGTGATCGCGCCTTTGTGGTAACCAACGTCAACCACGAAGATTGCGTCAGGAACACCGCCCATATCCTTGATACCGCCGATCGACTTCTGCAGCTTTTCCAGTTCGCGACGGAACAGCAGAGCGTCTTTCTTGGTCAGCTTTTCAACGGAACCGTCTTCGATCGAAGCTTCCATGTCTTTCAGGCGCTTGATCGAGGTCTTGATGGTCTTGAAGTTGGTCAGCATGCCGCCCAGCCAACGCTGGTCAACAAATGGAACACCGGCGCGCTGAGCTTCAGCAGCGATGATGTCGCGAGCTTGGCGCTTGGTGCCAACCATCAGGATGGTGCCACGGGAAGCGGAGATTTGACGGATGGTTTTCATCGCGTCCTGGTACATGGCCAGGGTCTTTTCCAGGTTGATGATGTGAATCTTGTTGCGGTGGCCGAAGATGAACGGAGCCATCTTTGGGTTCCAGAAACGGGTTTGGTGACCGAAGTGGACGCCGGCTTCCAGCATTTCACGCATCGTTACAGACATTATTTACTCCAGGGTTTGGTCTGGAATCCACCCAGTGACCCTTGCGGGCACCCTTGTTGGGGGGATTCGGGTTTATAAAATAAGAAAATTTGCTGCTATTGCAAGACGCTAGGTCAGGCAACCATAGATTTTAGCGCATCCGAGGGGACTCAGGCAAGCGGGTTACACCCTTTCACAGAGTGCGCCGGGCGGCATTTTAGTGCAAACTTGATAATAAATACAAAGATTTCCGGATTATTTTGAGAATGTTGTCGATTTCAGCGGCGCCAACGCGTCGTGCCAATACCAACCCACCCAAACATGGAGACAACTGACATGGCTACCAACACCATCAAACTGCACCGTGTGCTGCGCGCTTCCCCGGAACGTATTTACAAGGCATGGACCACCGCCGCGGCATTCAACAAGTGGCTGCCGCCGAATGGCTACCTGGGCGAAGTGCATGAAATGGATGCCCGCGTGGGCGGCAAGTACCGCATGTCCTTCACATACTTGGGTACCGGTTTCACCCATTCCTTCGGCGGTGAATACCTGGAACTGCATCCTGGAGAGAAGATCCGCTACACCGCCGTGTTCGACGACCCGAACCTGCCGGGGCAGATGCTGACCACCATCGTGCTGCGGGCAGTTTCCTGCGGTACGGATGTCGACATCGTTCAGGAAGGCGTGCCAGCCGTGATCCCGGCCGAACAGTGCTACCTGGGCTGGCAGCAGTCGCTCGCCCTGCTGGCTCTGCTCGTCGAACAGTAATGAGGCAGCAATGGGTTCCCCGTCGTCATATTTCCCTTCCATCGAGGCCAAGTACGGCAAGCCAGTCGAGTATTGGCTCAAGCTACTCAAGGGCATGCAAGGCATGAAGCACATGGACATGGTGTCGCTACTGAAGACCGACCACGGCATGGGGCACGGCCATGCC
Source organism: Massilia eburnea (assembly GCF_009720745.1). Lineage (GTDB taxonomy): Bacteria > Pseudomonadota > Gammaproteobacteria > Burkholderiales > Burkholderiaceae_D > Rugamonas > Rugamonas eburnea. The sequence continues at coordinate 61,154 of NZ_WNKX01000022.1, forward strand.
AATGCCCTGGTGGCGCACCACTTAGCGGAAAGCAAAGAGAAAGCTTGATCCTGCTCTAAACGCCGGCGGGGGACAGTCGCCAAAATGAGGGGACACGAAGAGATGCCCTCATGAGCTTGGTTGACATCACTCCCCTGTCCGCCGAAGATGAAATTATGGATCCCGCTACCAGACAGTATGTCGATTCGAGCGCCGCGATCGCCGAAGCGCGCTCCGATGCAAAACTTGCCGAGTTCCGAGCCACCGTCGAAGCCTATACGGCCCGCGCTGAAGAACGAGAAATCGTCCGCACGAGAGATTTTGCGCGACTCGAAGCATCTCTGGCGAATATAAAGCGGGCGATCGTCACCGCGACGCTCAGTGCGATACTTAGTATCGCTGCGCTCAACGCAGCCTTGTATCAGGGAATTCTCTCAATGTCCGATGTCGGGCGCCATTTTGGCACCACTCAGGCTGAAATACAGAGTCAACTGCGCGTCCTGGAATTGCTGCTTCGTGCAAATGACCAAGCGCCTGGCAAAACCTCTCATGGCACGGATTGAGCCGAGAAAAAGAACTTACCGGATGGCCGCTGATGTGAAGAATAGAGAATCTACGTTCGACATCATCCTTGGCTGATCTTGAGGAAATAAAGCGCCAGCTCGCGGAGATGCGAGCTGACGAGGAACGTTAGGCCGGTTATTTGGTGACGGTCAGCGTATAGTTGCCGGCGCCGCTGTAGCTGTACACGGTGATGCGGTAGTAAGCCGCCGCAGCGTTATACGTGATCGCCTCGTTCGACGTCGGGCTGGTCGACGAGGCCACCTGCACCCACGCACTGCCATTCCACTGTTCCAGCTTCAGGTCAAAATCAGCGCCGCTGGCAGGGCCGGCCAGGTTGGCCTTGATTGTCCCGCCCCCATAGTAGAAATACGGCGATGGCTGGATGGCCGAGGCATTGGTGCCGGACAGGTAGCCAGTGTACGTATCGCCACCCGGAGTACCGTCGCCCTTCACCACATCGAACGCGATCGTCTGCGCCGCCGGGCTGATATTGGCAAGGCCGAAGTTGGAGCCTGCGCCGCTCCACCAGCGCGAGTTGGTGCCACGCGAAGCGTAGTTGTTCGGGACCGTATCGTAGAACGCCTTGTAGATCGCGCCGTCATACAGGTCGGTCGCATCGCCGCGATTGACGTTGTACTCCGGATCGCGGCGGCCATCGGCATGCTCCATCTGCACGTAAGGATGCCACTCGTCCGAGTTATTCCCGGCCGGGTCGACGTGCCACACCGCCAGCCCGGAGCCGAGCTGGTACAGGTTCTGGTCGGCCTTGTAAATCGCTTCCAGGTAGAACGCCTCGTCCTGCTTGGCCTGGTTGGTCCAGCGGTACAGGCTATGTGAACCGGACGTGTGACTCAGGCGCCCTTTCGGCGCGCTCGCGTTCAGCGCCGGATTCAGCTCGGTCACGGTATCCCATCCAGCCAGGTAGCGGAAGAAACCGTTCGGCGGTACCGGGCGAAACTGGCTCTGCGAACCGACAGCGCCAAAACCCATGATGCAGTAGCTGGCGACCGAGCCTTCCGAACTCCCGTCGTAGTCGTACAGGTCCGGCCAACCCATGATCAGGTGCCCGGTCTCGTGGGAGAAGGTGCCGATCGCCAGGCTCGTGCCCATATTGGAGATCTGGTAATAGCCCGTGCAGACGCCATCGGCGCAGAACTGGTTGTTCAGCCACCCCATATGCGGCCACAGGCCCTTCGACCAGGCACTGTCGGCGCCGCCGGCGTAGAAGAAGTTCAGGCCACGAATGCGCTTGTTGGCGTCAACGCTCAGCGAAGCGAAGTTGAAGCCCTGCGTATACTCCAGCCAGTTCAAGGCCTCGGTGATCAGCTCCTGCGAACGCACGCCGGAGTCGAGGCTGCTGTCTGCGTAATAGGCCTTGTTGTACTTGGCGTGGTAATACACGGTGGAGGTATTGGTGTAATCGAGCTTGCCGCCGGAGACCGACTGATAATACCCGCGCACCGATTGGGCGTTCCCGAATCCCGTGTACGGCACATCGTTCAGGAAGGAGTTCACCTGCGCCTGCGTAATCGTTCCCGGCACGTCCGGGAAATCGATGATGACGGTCAGCCCCTTCACCTGCCCGGTGATCGGCGTCAGCGACTGCGGCGCACTCGCTGCAATAGCGGCCGACTTGCGCGCACTTTCGAGCGAACGGTTATTCATCTTTTCGAACTTTTCCTTCGCCTTCTTCGCGCGCATTTCCGGGCTTAAGCCTTGCTGCTTCTTGTCGCCCGCGCTCAAGCTTCGTTTTTGCGCATTGGTCGCAAGGACGCCGGTCGACACCAGGTCGTCGCCAGTGGCGTTCACCCTGGCATAGCAGAAACCCTTCTTGGCGCTGTCAAAGACGATCAGGGAGCCATCGTCGGTGCGCTGTTCGGCATAGTAGTCATTGCCGTCCAGGTGCACGCGCAGCTTCTCGCCACCTGGTTGCTTGAACTCATACACACTATCTTTGTAAGGGATACCAGCCTGCGCAAACAGGCTGGCCAACAACATCACTGCTGCAGTTGCAACTTTCAAGCGCATTTCGGTCTCTCCATTTCTAGTTGTAAGGAATGGAAAGTTAATCACGCACGATTGTGCAAGTCTTGATGAATTTATAAGGGTGCGGTGCGGAAATCGGCACAGCCGCGCACCATCATCAGGTCACCGAAAATGCCACGGGGCTGGTGAGCGCAGTGTAGCCATCGTTGTACAGCAGCCAGGCCGCGTAGCTGCCCGCAGCCAGTCCGTTGGTCGCAAAGGAAGCGCTGCCCGCCCCGCTGGTGACATACTGCCAGGACAGCGACGCCGTGGAACCGGGCGTCACGCCGCTGCGGTAGATGCCAATCCAGTTCTTGCTGCCCACCTGCGGCGCTGGCACCGTGTAGGTGAAACTGATGGGGGTACCGGCCGGCACGCTCGTGGCGCTTGCCGCCAGTGTCGCCGCCGGGCCGGCCACCGTGCGGTTCAAGGCCGGGTCGGTGCGGCTCGCCAGGCCGTTTTCCACACGTCCAGCCATGCGGCGCAGGTATTGCGCGTCGAAGTCGCAAGTCACCGACAAGTCGTACCAGCCATAATTCGCGCCGGTCGCCACGCTCACCGTCAGCTGCTGGCCGGCGGCGACAGCGTGGGTGCTTGCGGCGCGGCCGTATGCGTTGTCGGCGATGCGGAAGGTAGCGGTACGCAGGCCATCGACGTTGGAGAGGACGACATCCACCGACATTTCGGCCGCATTTGCATTGAGCCAGACTTCCGGACGCGCGCCACCTGACGCCGTGGCCAGCGCCAGCACGCCGGCGAATTCGCGCTGGAAGCCATTCGGCCCTACGACGTTCAGGTGGTAGTTCGGCGTGCTCCAGTTCCACACTTCGCTTTCAATCTTCTTCCCAGCCTCCACCGTGTAGTACCAGGGGCCGTCGCTGCGCGCCTGCGAATAGACGATGAACGCGCCGCCCGCTGCGCCCTGGTTATAGAACGACAGCGCCACCTGCTTGGAGGAGGCCACACGCGCCGCAGCGGCGAAAGCATAAGGCAAGGCGCAGGAATAGCGCGGGCTGCCGGCTTCCTGCGCCGGCAGGCTTTGCACCGCCGGCGGTTGCGGATAAGGTTTGCCGGACACCAGCTGGTAGGTGGTGTTCTTGGGAACCGTGGAGGGCCAGGTTGCATTCGGTGTCTTGAAGTCGAATGCGGAGGTCAGGTCGCCGCACACAGCGCGGCGCCAGGGCGAGATGTTCTCGCAGGTGATGCTGGCACGCTGCTTGCCGGCACCAGCCACCAGCCATTCTTCGAGGAAGCGGAGCTTGGAAGTATGGTCGAACAGCTGCGAGCATACGCGGCCGCCTTTGCTCCACGGCGAAATCACCAGCATCGGGACGCGCGGGCCAAGGCCTACCGGCACGCCATTGTAGTTCTCGTACTGGCCGACATCGGCCATGGTGGCGCGGCCCATGCCGGTGTTCAGCGGCGCCAGGTGGGAAGGCACGTGATCGAAGAAGCCGTCGTTTTCGTCATACGTGAGCAGGAAGACGGTCTTCGACCAGACATCCGGGTTGGCGACCAGCGCGGCCAGCAAGCGCGCCGTCAGGTTTTCGCCGGCGTTCGGCGAATTCGGCGAGTGTTCGGTGTAATCGTTGGGCGCGCAGATCCAGGACACTTGCGGCAGCCGGTTATTACGCACGTCGTCGGCAAAGGAAGCGACCAGCCAGTCGCCCTTGGTGCCCTTCGAATTGGCTTCGGTGGAGCCGGGCGCGATCACACGGCCCTTCTGATACAGCGGGCTGCTTGGCGAAAGGCGCGTGCCGTCGGCATTCACGCGGAAATTGCGGAAATACGCCAAGTAATTGTCGCCGTAGTTATCCCATTCCTGGTAGACCTTCCAGCTCACGCTGTTCGCCTCCAGCACTTCGGCATAGGTGCGCCAGTTCGGCGCGCTGGCCGTCACGGAAGGCGTGATGTTGTCGTATTGCGGATCGTTGTTGTAGTAGCCAGCCGAATCCACGTTATACAGGCTGCCCATGGAGGCCTGCCAGTTCTGGTTCGTGCCCGTCAGCGAATACATGCGGTTCGGGTCCGTGGCGCCGAAGATCGAGCAATGGTAATCGTCGCAGATGGTGAAGGCGTCCGCCAACGCATAGTAGAACGGCAGGTCGCCACGGTCGAAGTAGCCCATGCACTGAGCGGTCTTCTGCTTGACCCAGGCGTCCCAGCCCTGCCAGGTCGTCTGCGAACCTTTCCAGCTATGGTTGGTGCCGAGCGACAGCGCGCTCGTGTTCCTGGCGTCGAAGTGGAAAGGCAGCACGTAGCCACCGCTGCCATTCGGCTGGTACCAGACCGGCTTCCCGCCCGGCAGCGTGATGGCGCGGGGGTCGTTGAAGCCGCGGACGCCGCCCAGCGTACCGAAATAATGGTCGAAGGCGCGGTTTTCCTGCATGAAGATGACCACGTGCTGCACGTCGGCCAGGGTGCCTGTGGGGCTATAGGCGGGCACCGCAAGCGCCTGGCGGATCAGCTCAGGGAAGAAGGTGCTGGCGGCGCCAGCGGTGGCCATGCCAAGGAATTTGCGGCGGCTGGTGGACATCGGGTTTCCTTATGGGTCTGGTTGTAAGGTCCAGCGATGCTACGGTGCAATTATGACAATTGCGTGTCAGATGTCTGCAGTACGCCACGGTTTAGGCCGGATCCGCCTTCGTCACGCCGAAAATCGGCACAGGGCATCTACCGGGCGCGCAAGGGGGCTGTCGTTTATAATCTTGCTGATAACGCCCTCATGTGGCGTACCCTGTACAAAATTGCATGATCCCATGACTATCAACATCAAAACCCCCGCGGACATCGAAGGCATGCGCATCGCCGGCCGGCTCGGCTCCGAGGTGCTCGATTACATCACTCCCTTCGTCAAAGCCGGCGTTACCACCGGTGAGCTGGACCGCCTGTGCCACGAGTACATGACCAATGTGCAGGGCACCGTCCCGGCGCCGCTGAACTACTGCCCGCCAGGCTATACGCCCTACCCTAAAGCCATCTGCACTTCCGTCAACGACGTGATCTGCCACGGCATCCCGGGCGACAAGGTCCTGAAGGATGGCGACGTGGTCAACCTGGACATCACCGTCATCACCAAGGATGGCTACCACGGCGACAACAGCCGCATGTTCTTCATCGGCAAACCGTCGATCCTGGCCAAGCGCCTGTCGGACGTGACGTTCGAGTGCATGTGGCTGGGCATCGAGCAAGTGAAGCCGGGCGCTACCCTGGGCGATATCGGCCATGCCATCCAGGTGCACGCAGAGAAGAACGGCTACAGCGTGGTGCGCGAGTTCTGCGGCCATGGCATCGGCAAAGTCTTCCACGAAGAACCGCAGATCCTCCACTACGGCAAGCCGGGCACCGGGCCCGTGCTGGAGCCGGGCATGGTCTTCACCATCGAGCCGATGATCAATGCCGGCCGCCGCGAAATCAAGGAAATGCCTGACGGCTGGACCATCAAGACCAAGGATCGCAGCCTGTCCGCGCAATGGGAGCACACGCTGGTCGTCACCGAGACCGGCTACGAAGTTTTCACCCTGTCCGCCGGCAGCCCACCGCCGCCGGCCTTCGTCACCGAAAAAAAAGCCGCAGCCTAATCCAGACGATACCCGCATGCCCCACGCCGCGATGAAGAAGGATCTCCGGGAACAGCTGAAGGCCCGGCTCAAGTCGGACCGCCAGCGCATCATTGCCAACTTCCATGAAGACGGCATGCCCGAGAAGCTGCTGCGCAACCTGCGCAGCTCCGTGGACGATGTCCTCACGCAGGCCTGGGCAGCGAACCGGCTGCCGCCGCAAGCCGCCCTGGTGGCGGTTGGCGGCTATGGCCGCGGCGAGCTGTTTCCCTATTCCGACGTCGACCTCCTGATCCTGCTGAACGAGGCGCCGGATGACGCCACGCGCGGCAAGCTGGAAGAATTCGTCCAGCTGCTGTGGGACCTGGGCCTGGACGTCGGCCACAGCATCCGCACCATCGACGAATGCCTGGCCGAATCGAAGGCCGACATCACGGTGCAAACCAGCCTGCTCGAAGCGCGCATCATCACCGGCAACATGGTGCTGTTCGCGCAGATGCAGGATGCTTACAACAAGGCTATGGACCCGCGCGCCTTCTTCGAGGCGAAGACCATCGAAATGCGCCAGCGCCACGCCAAGTACGAGGACACGCCATTCAGCCTCGAGCCCAACGTGAAGGAAAGCCCGGGCGGCCTGCGCGACCTGCATGTGATCCTGTGGATGGCCAAGGCCGCCGGCCTGGCCAATTCCTGGCGCACCCTGGCCGTGCGCGGCCTGATCACCCAGACCGAAGCGCGCCAGCTGATGGAAAAGGAACGCGCCTTCAAGGACATCCGCGTGCGCCTGCACCTGGTGGCCGGCCGCCGCGAAGACCGCCTGGTGTTCGACGTGCAGACCGCCGTCGCCGAAACCCTGGGCCTGAAAGCCACCGGTACCGGCGTCCACATGCGCCGCGCCAGCGAGTACCTGATGCAGCGCTATTACTGGGCCGCCAAGACCGTGGTGCAGCTGAACACCATCCTGCTGCAGAACATCGAGTCCTTCCTGTTCCCGCATGACGAAGAACCGGTGCGCATCAACGAGCGCTTCAGCGAAGTGAACGGCATGATCGACATGAACGACGACGATACGTTTGAGAAAACGCCGTCGGCCATCATGGAGATCTTCGTGCTGCTGTGCGAGCGCCCTGCCCTCAAAGGCATGACCGCACGCACCATGCGCGCGCTGTGGCACGAACGTTTCAAGATCGACGCCGAATTCCGCGCCGATCCTGTCAACAAGGCTTACTTCCTGCGCATCCTGCAAGCGCCGCAAGGCATCATCCACAACATGCGCCGGATGAACGAGCTGTCCATCCTCGGCCGCTACCTGCCCAGCTTCCGCAAGATCACGGGCCAGATGCAGCATGACCTGTTCCACGTCTACACGGTGGACCAGCACATCATGATGGTGCTGCGGAACATGCGACGATTTACCATGACCGAGCATGCGCACGAATACCCGTTCTGCTCGCAGCTGATGGCGAACTTCCCGCAACCGTGGCTGCTGTATGTGGCGGCGCTGTTCCACGACATCGCCAAGGGCCGCGGCGGCGACCACTCCAAGCTGGGGGTGGCCGACGTGGAGCAGTTCTGCCAGGAGCACGGCATCAACGAAGAAGACACCGAACTCGTGTCCTTCCTGGTCGAACAGCACCTGACCATGTCGCACGTGGCGCAGAAGCAGGATATGTCCGATCCTGACGTGATCCAGGCCTTCGCCAAAACCGTGCGCGACGAGCGCCACCTGACTGCACTCTACCTTCTGACAGTGGCCGACATCCGCGGCACCAGCCCGAAAGTCTGGAACGCATGGAAAGGCAAGCTGCTGGAAGACCTGTACAAGATGACCCTGCGCGTGCTGGGCGGCGAGCCGCATTCCGCCGACCGCGAACTGAAGAACCGCCAGCAGGAGGCCCTTGCCACCCTGCGCCTGTACGGCCTGCCGCCGGATGCCCACGAGCCACTGTGGAAGCAGCTGGACCTGGCCTACTTCCTGCGCCACGACGCCAGCGACATCGCCTGGCAGACGCGCGCCCTCTGGGACCGCCTGGACAGCGAACAGCCGGTGGTCAAGGCGCGCCTGGCGCCGATTGGCGAAGGCCTGCAAGTGGCGGTTTACATCAAAGACCAGCCGGACCTGTTCGCGCGCATCTGCTCCTACTTCGACCGCAAGAACTTCAGCATCCTGGATGCGAAGATCCATACTACGAAGCATGGCTATGCGCTGGACACCTTCCTCGTCACCGAGCAGAATTTCGCCAAGAGCTACCGCGACATCATCAACCTGATCGAGCATGAACTGGGCGAATTGCTGGCAACCCAGGGTCCGCTGACCGCGCCAAGCAAGGGACGCCTGTCGCGCCTGTCGCGCACCTTCCCGATCCAGCCGACGGTGGACCTGCGCCCCGACGAACGCGGCCAGTACTACCTGCTGTCGGTGGCGGCCAACGACCGCACCGGGCTGCTGTATTCGATCGCGAACGTCCTGACCAAATATAAGATCAACCTGCATACGGCCAAGATCATGACCCTCGGCGAACGCGTGGAAGACGTGTTCATCGTCGATGGCGCGGCGCTGGCCAATGCCCGTACCCAGCTGCAGCTGGAGACCGACTTACTCGAAGCACTGAAAATCTGATGTCCGAAGAATTGTTACGCCTTTCCAAGCGCATGTCCGAACTGGGCCTGTGCTCCCGCCGTGAAGCCGATGAATGGATCGCCAAGGGCTGGGTGCGCGTGGACGGCAAAGTGGTGTCCGAACTGGGCACCAAAGTCACTCCAAGCCAGAAAGTCACTGTGGAACGCCAGGCTGCCGCCGAACAGGCGCGCCGCGTCACCATCCTGATCAACAAGCCCGTCGGCTACGTGTCCGGCCAGGCGGAAGACGGCTACCAGCCCGCCGTGGTCCTGATCAAGCCGGAAAACCGCTGGGAAGAAGACCGCTCGCCGGAACGCTTCGACCGCAACCATCTGCGCAGCCTGGTGCCAGCCGGCCGCCTGGACATCGATTCCGTCGGCTTGCTGGTGCTGACCCAGGACGGCCGCGTGGCCAAGCAGCTGATTGGCGAAAACACCAACGTTGACAAGGAATACCTGGTGCGCGTTGAGTACACCAAGCCAGGCCGCCTGCCCGACAGCGAACTGCAAAAGCTGAACCATGGCCTGTGGATGGACGGCAAACCCCTGCTGCCGGCCAAGGTGCGCTGGCAGAACGACGACCAGCTCAGCTTCACTCTGCGCGAAGGCAAGAAACGCCAGATCCGCCGCATGTGCGAAATGGTCGGCCTGCGCGTGGTAGGCTTGAAGCGGGTGCGCATTGGCCGTGTCAAACTCGGCAACTTGCCTGAAGGACAATGGCGTTACCTGAGCCCGGACGAGCGCTTCTGAGTCGGCATCGACGCAACAAAAAAGCAGCGTTCATTGCCGTTTAGCAAGCGGGCAAAGCCGGAACGCGGTAAAGTAACCGCGTCTTCTCCTAAAAAACGAGAACCTGAGCTGTGAACGATCCAATGCCAAACGACCTCCGCAAGGGGCCTCCCCGTCCACAAGACGCGGTGGAACCGATGCCCGCGGGGGCAAATCCACATGACATCGTGGACCCCGATGAAATCGGCGATGCGCTGACTGCGCTGGCCGACGCAGGCGACGCGATTTCCATCTACCACCACGACAGCGCCGACGTTGTGCTGGCGCGCCTGTTGTCCGTCGACCCTGAGCTGCCGCACTTCGTGATCCAGCTCAATGAAGGCTCGGTGCTGCCGCCTGGCGAATGCACCTTCGTGACCTGGCTGCGCGGCGCCAGGTTCCAGTTCAAGCTGAACGATCCGCACTGGAACGCCTTGCCCGAGCAGCCGACGCTGATCCCGGCGCAATTTCCCGAGCGGTGCCAGGTGCTCAACCGCCGCGCCGCGCCGCGCCTGGAAACCCCACTGGGCACCTACCACACCGCGTCCTTTGTCTTGAACGGCAAGCCTTACGAAATGCAGCTGTATGACTTCGCCGTCGGCGGCGTCGGCATGCGCTGCGCGCCGCGCGACGCGGTCGGGCTGCATGTTGGCCGCAGGCTGCAGCGCGTGCGCCTGGATATGGGCCCGGGTTCGGTGTTGATCTGCGACCTGGAAATCCGCCTGGCGCGCCATTTCCGCTCTTTCCTGCTCGGCGAGCAGGTGCAGATCGGCTGCCAATTCCAGAACCTGTCGCCGCTGATGCAGGATGAGCTGCAGCGCATCCTCGAGCGCCTCAACACTGGCCGCGGCGGCCAGCGCTAAAGCACGTCCAGCGGCGTCGCGCGCGTCGGCGGGGCGAACGATTTATCCAGCAAAGCCAGGTCTTCCTGCCCCAGCCTCAGCGTCATCGCCGCTGCATTGGCGCGCACGTGCGCCTCGCTGGCCGCCTTGGGGATTGGCAAAACGCCTTCCTTGCGCAGCAGCCAGGCCAACGCAATCTGCGCGGCCGTTGCCTGGTGGCGCGCAGCGATTGAAAGCAGCGCCGGCTCGGACAGCAGGCGTTCCTGCTCCTTGCGGCTGGACTCCAACGGTGAATAGGCCATCAGGGTCATTCCACGCTCCTGGCACCAGGGCAGCAAATCCCATTCAATGCCGCGCCGGCGCAAGTTGTAGAGCACCTGGTTGGCTTCGATGGCGTCGCCGCCGGGCAGGCCGACGGCTTCCTTCATGTCCGAGAGATCGAAGTTGCTGACGCCGTATTCGTGGATCTTGCCGGCCTGCTTCAGGGCCATCAGGCCCTCAAGCGTTTCCGCCAGCGGCACGCTGCCGCGCCAGTGCAGGAGATAGAGGTCGATGTGCTCGACCTTCATGCGTTTCAAACTTTTCTCGCAGGCTGCCACCACGCCCTTGCGCGAAGCGTTCTGCGGCAGCACCTTGCTGACAAGGTAGGCCTCGCTGCGACGCCCCGCCAGTGCCGCGCCGACCACTTTTTCGGCCCCGCCATCGGCATACATTTCCGCCGTGTCGATCACCGTCATGCCCAGGTCAAGGCCCAGTTGCAGGGCGCGCACTTCGGCCGCTTTGTCGGCCGCGCGTTCGCCCATATTCCATGTGCCCTGCCCCATCCTCGATAGCGTCATGGTCACACTCCTCCAGGATTGCTCCTGCGTGGGTCAAGCTTCGATTGCGCGCGCCGAATTCGCCGACCAGCGGTACAGGCCAACCACCACGACAGCAGCAACTGCCAGGGCGATCAGCATGGTGGTCGCTTCGGACATGCTGTTGGCGATGGCCAGAGGCTCGCCATTATTGGTCAGGACGATCAGGCCGGCCAGCGCCACGTTGAACAGGCTTTCGCCGACAATGAAGCCCGACATGATCAGCACGCCCAGGCGGGAAGCGCCTTCGCCGTACTTCTTGCCCTTCATCGCTTTGTCGAAATAGTAGCCGGCGATCGCCCCCACCACCACTGGCGAAGTCACAGCGGACGGCAGGTAGATCGCCAGGCCGACGCCCAGCGGCGCGCAGCTGTATTTATTGCCGCTCGAACGTTTGAGCATGAAATCAATCGCCACCAGGGCCAGGCCGATCAGGGCGCCGTAGCCGATCAGGTCCCATTTCAGGTCGCCGCCGATCACGCCCTTGGCCAGGGTGGAAATCAGCGTAGCCTGCGGCGCCGACAGCGGCTGCGCCGAAATCGCACTGGCATTCGGCGCGCCGGCGAAGCCGTAAGCGTGGTTCAGCAGTTCCAGCACTGGCGGCACGACGCAAGAGCCGGCGAACACACCGATGATCAGGGCAACCTGCTGCTTCCAAGGCGTTGCGCCAACCAGCTGGCCGGTCTTCAGGTCCTGCAGGTTGTCGTTGCCGATGACCGCTACTGCCAGCACCACGGTGGTGACGAACAGGGCGAAAGCGATCAGCGCCTGCGCGGTGTCCGGCCCCATGATCTGGCGGCCGATCACGCCAACCGAAGTAGCCGCGCCAAGAATGGTCAGGATGGCGATGCCGGAAACCGGCGAGTTCGAGGAACCAATCAGGCCAGCCATGTAGCCGCAGACCGCGGCGGCTGCCATGCCCGCCAGCGCGATATACGCAATACCCACCAGCACCAGAGGCGTGGAAATCGATGCCAGCTTGCCGCCTTCGAGGAAAGCAGCCAGCAACCAGCCCGCAGGCGCCATGGCCAGCAGGGTCACCAGGCCGACGATAAATACGGGAATGTCCTTGTCTTCACGCGGCACGTCGGCGCCGCCAGCTTTCACGCGGCGCGCAGTTTCCAGCGCCGACTTCAGGCCGCCCAGCACAGGCTTGCCCAGCGTGGCCAGGGTGACGATGGCGGCTGCGCCGATCGTGCCGGCGCCCATCATGCGCACCTTGGTGCTCCACACTTGCAGGGCGTGGTCGGCCACGCTCATGGCAGGCTGCGGGTCCATATTGGTCAGCAGCGGCACCAGGACGCCCCATGCGATGACGAGGCCGACCAGCATGGCAATGCCGACGCTGATACCCATCAGGTGGCCGGCGCCGATCAGCGCCAGCGAGCTGGAAGCACCCATGCCGGTGGAACCGCTGCCGACACGAACGAATGCCGCCACTTCAGAGGCGATCAGCTTGGCCGCGCCGAGGAAGGCGAAGACTGCGGACGCCACCGAGCCCCAGATCACCGCCCACAGGCCGGCTTTGCCTTCCTGCGCACCGGAACGCGACTGGGTGCCGACTTTCAGCACTTCCGCCGCCGCCACGCCTTCAGGATACGGCAGGTCCGATTGCGATACCAGCGCGCGGCGCAGCGGCATGGTGTACATCACGCCCAGTACGCCGCCCACGGCGCAGGCGCCAAACGTTGGCCAGAACGGGATCTTCGCCCACCAGCCGATCATCAGCAGGCCAGGCAGGACGAAGATCACCGAGGCCAGCGTGCCCGCCGCCGAAGCGATGGTCTGCACGATATTGTTTTCCTGGATCGTCGCATCCTTGAATGCGCTGAGCAGGGCCATGGAAATCACGGCGGCAGGGATCGAGGTGGCGAAGGTCAGGCCGACTTTCAGGCCGAGGTAGACCTGCGCAGCGGTGAACACCAGGGTAATCAGGACGCCGAGGATGATACCGCGGATGCTGAATTCGAGCGGGTTATTGTGCGACGTGTTGCTCATCTGGGAAATCCGTTGTGTTGATAAGATGCAAATTGGCGGGGATATTACGCCAGAATTCGCGGCGTTGCCAACAAATCAGTCGTCGTCACCAGGATCGAGGTCGGGGAACAACACTGAGGTAAATCCGAACTTGGAGAAGTCGCGAATCCGTGCTGGATAAAGGATGCCCAGCAAATGGTCCACCTCATGCTGCACCACGCGCGCATGGAATCCATCGGCATCGCGCACGATGCGCTCGCCGAACTGGTCGTAGCCTTCGTAATGCAGGCGTGTGTGCCGCGGCACGCTGCCGCGCAGGCCCGGCACCGACAGGCAGCCCTCGAAGGCTTCTTCCATCTCGTCGCCGATTGGCGTCAGCACGGGATTGATCAGCACAGTTTCCGGCACTTGAGGCGCGTCGGGATAACGCGCGTTGGATTTGAAGCCGTAGATCACCAGTTGCAGGTTGACGCCGATCTGCGGCGCGGCCAGGCCGGCGCCGTTGGCGGCGTGCATGGTGTCGAACATGTCGATGATCAGGGCGTGCAGTTCCTTGGTGTTGAACTCGCGCACCGGCTCCGCTACCCGCAGCAGCCTTGGGTCGCCCATCTTCAGGATTTCACGAACAGCCATGCTCAGCCTCCCAGCAATGCGAGCAAGCCCGCTTCGTCAAGAATGGTAACACCCAGCTCCTCGGCCTTGGCCAGCTTGCTGCCAGCTTCCGCGCCGGCGACCACGTACGACGTTTTCTTCGATACGGAGCCGGAAACCTTGCCGCCAGCCGCTTCGATCATGGCCTGCGCCTGGTCCCGGCTCATGGTCGGCAACGTGCCGGTCAGCACGAAGGTTTTGCCGGTCATGGCGCCTTCCGCTTCGGCAACCTGCGGCAGTTGCGCCAGCAATTCCTCGCGCAGCGCATGCAGCGCAACGAGCGCATCGCGGTTGGACTGTTCACGCATCCAGGCATCCAGCCCTTCCGCCACGGTGGCCGGCAGGCCGAAGACATTAAATACCGGCATATGGGCCAGCGCCAGCAGCGTGGCGCCCGGCTTGACCTGGTCCACCTGCTCGGCGAGCTGGCGGGCGCGCGGTTCGGTCAGTTTGGGGATGCCTATGGCGGCCAGCAGTGCGACAGGCTCCAGCTTTTCGCGAAGCCCGGCCTTTGGCGCGTGCTCGCCCTTCGGCGCCACGCCTGCCGCCAGCAGCGCGTCCAGCGCTTCCTGGTTGCGTTCTTCGGCGAAGAAGTCGGCAATCGATTCGGCCACAATGCCGCCGATGTCCGGCAGTACGCGCAGCAGCGCCACTGGCGCCTTGCGTATCAATTCCAGCTTGCCCAGCCAATCGGCCAGTGTCTTGGCGGTGGATTCGCCCACGTGGCGGATGCCCAGCGCGAACAGCAGGCGTTCCAGCGGCGGATTCTTGCTGGCTGCGATGGCGTCCAGCAGGTTTTCGGCCCACTTGGTCGGCACCTTGCCCTGGGCGACGGTTTCCGGCGTGGTGCCATCGCGCTCGTCGGCCAGGCGCTTCATTTTCAGCAGGTCGTCCAGCGTCAGGCGGAACAGGTCCGCCACGCCGTGCACCAGGTTGCATTCGACGAGATTGTCGATATAACGGTCGCCCAGGCCTTCGATATCCATCATGCGGCGGCCGCAGAAGTGGCGGATCGCCTCCTTGCGCTGGGCCGAGCAGAACAGGCCGCCGGAGCAGCGCGCCACCGCCTCGTCGGCCTCGCGTACCACGTGCGAGCCGCAGACCGGGCACTCGGCCGGAAGCGCCCACATCATCGGCTCGGGCGATGGGCGTTTGTCCAGCACCACCGACAGCACTTCCGGGATCACGTCGCCGGCACGGCGCACGATGACAGTATCGCCAACGCGCACGTCCTTGCGCCGCACTTCGTCTTCGTTGTGGAGCGTGGCGTTGGTGACGGTCACGCCACCGACGAACACCGGCGTCAGGCGCGCCACCGGAGTAATGGCGCCGGTGCGGCCAACCTGCACTTCGATGGCCTGCACCGTGGTCAGGGCCTCTTCCGCCGGGAACTTGTGCGCCAGCGCGAAACGCGGCGCGCGCGACACGAAGCCCAGCGCACGCTGGTCCTCAAAGCGATTGGTCTTGTACACCACGCCGTCGATATCGTAAGGCAGCGAAGGCCGCGCCTTGCCGATACGCTCGTAGTAAGCCAGCAAGCCATCCTTGCCACGCACCACTTCGCGTTCGGCGCATACCGGCAGGCCAAGTTCGGCGTACCAGTCCAGCAAAGCGCTGTGCGTTGGCGGCAGCTCGGCGCCCGTCAGCTCGCCAATGCCGTAGGCGTAGAAACTCAGCTTGCGCTGCGCAGTGATGCGGGAGTCAAGCTGGCGCAGCGCGCCGGCGGCGGCATTGCGCGGGTTGACGAATTCTTTCTGGCCCAGCTCGCGCTGGCGCGCGTTCAGGGCGGCGAAATCAGCCTTGAACATCAATACTTCGCCGCGTACTTCCAGCACCGGCGGCGGCGCATCGGAATTCAAGCGCAGGGGAATACTGTTGATGGTGCGGATATTGGCGGTGACGTCTTCGCCGGTGTAGCCGTCGCCGCGCGTGGCGGCCTGTACGAAGACGCCGTTTTCATAGCGCAGGTTGATCGCCAGGCCGTCGAATTTAGCCTCAGTGGCGTATTCGACCAGCTGCACCGTATCCAGGCCTTCGCGCACCCGGCGGTCGAAGTTCTCGATGTCTTCGTCATTGAAGCCGTTATTCAGCGACAGCATCGGCACCGCGTGCGTGACGGAGGCGAACTCCGCCAGCGGCGGCGCTCCCACGCGCAGGGTCGGCGAATCCGGCGCCTGCAGTTCGGGGTGGGCCGCCTCGATCGCCTGCAGTTCGGCAAACAGCTTGTCGTACTCCGCGTCCGGAATGGTTGGCGCGTCGAGCACGTGGTATGCATGCAAGTGGCGGTTCAGTTCCGCCGTCAGCCATGCGGCGCGTTCGGCGGGTGTTGCGTGTTGGGTGTTGCTCATGTTTCTGATCAGCTGAACAGGCGCAGCGCGCGGGTGGAACCGGCCGGAATATCCGACGCTGCCATGTCGTCGTAAAACTCTTTCACCTGGCCGGCGATGCTGGCAAGGGTTTCGTCAGCCAGCGGCTGGTTGGCGTCGTCCACGATGGTCGCATCGAGGCGCGCCATCAGGTTTTTCGCGCAGGCGATCATCGAACCGAAGCCGTCGCGTACCGGCGCGACGCATGGCACGTCGAGCAGGAGCGTCAGGCGCGAAGTGGTTTCTTCGGCCAGGGTCACGTTGGTCGACAGCGAGAACAGGTGGCCGCCCTCGCCGTCCGGCATCGCATAGCGGCCATCCGGGCGCACGTCGAAGCCGAGTTTCTCCAGGGCGCCCAGCAGGGTCGCAATGTTCCATGGGGCGCCGTTGGAGGCCAGGTTGACGCCCAGCTGTGCGTCATGGTTGGCGACGAAGCGGTGCAGGTTTTTCGCATCCTGCATCACTTCGATCATGTCCGGGATTTGCGGTTCGGCGGCGATTTCGTCGGCCACGCTGCGCAGGCGGGTCACCAGTTCGGAGTATTCCAGCTCATTCAGCGCGGTGCTGCGGCTGGCCAGCTGCACACCGCCCTGCAGCTTGGTGTACACGACGCCATGGCGAACCGGCTCCCAGTCGCCGCTCACGGCCAGGCCAATGAAGTGGATTGGCTTGTTGCCGACAAAACGCAGCTTTTGCAGCGCAGGCAGCAGTTTTTCGCCGCGCGCAGGCGCTTCCAGCTCCAGCGGCAGCAGGCAGTCGATCAGTGGGTCGACCAGGCAGGTGGCCAGTTCTTCGGCCGGCACGTCGGCATCGGCGGTGCGCACCGGCGCGGCCGGCTCTTCGCTGTCCGGTGCAAAACTCGGCGCGGCGACGCTGCCGACATGGCCTCCCATGTGTTCGGGCACGCCGTAAGCGCCGGAACCTGCATCCGGCATCGGCACATCATCCATGTGGAAGCGCGGTTCCGCGCGCACGCCATCGTCGGCGCGCATCAGCACATCGTCATGCTGGCCGTCGAAGGCGCGCTCGACGCGTTTTTTCAGCTTGTACTCTTGCCACTTGTTGTAGCTAATGACGCCGACGACGAACACGCCGCCTGCGGCAATCAAACTCATTTGGAAATCTGTAATCATGCGGCTTGAGCCTCTGTAGCAAATGATGCGGCGGATTCCATGTCCACCGCCACGATGCGCGACACGCCTTGTTCCTGCATCGTCACACCGATCAGTTGATTGGCCATCTCCATCGCAATCTTGTTGTGCGAGATGAAGAGGAATTGGGTCTGGTCGGACATGCGCTTCACCATGCGGCAGAAGCGCTCGGTATTGGCGTCGTCCAAAGGCGCATCCACCTCGTCCAGCAGGCAGAATGGCGCGGGATTCAAGCGGAACATCGAGAACACCAGGGCCGTCGCGGTCAGCGCTTTTTCGCCGCCTGACAGCAGGTGGATGGTGGCGTTCTTCTTGCCTGGCGGTTGCGCCATGACCTGCACGCCGGAGTCGAGGATTTCCTCGCCGGTCATGATCAGCTTGGCCTGGCCGCCGCCGAACAGGATCGGGAACAGCTCGGAGAAGCTCTGGTTGACGCGGTCGAAGGTGTCCTGCAGCAGGTCGCGCGTTTCCTTGTCGATCTTGGTGATCGCGTCTTCCAGCGTGGCAATCGCTTCGGTCAGGTCGCGGTTCTGCGAATCCAGGAAGTTCTTGCGTTCGGAAGCGGTCGCCAATTCGTCCAGCGCGGCCAGATTGACGGCGCCCAATGCGGCAATCGCATTGGTCAGGCGCGTCACCTCGCCCTGCAGGTAGGAAGCCTTCATGTCCGGGTGCAGTTTTTCGGCCAGCGCAGCTTCGTCAGCCTGCACTTCCGCCAGCTGCTGCGCGAACTGCTCCTGGTTCAGGCGTGCGGCCTGCTCCTTCAGCTGCATCTCGGTGATCTTGTCGCGCTGCGGCTGCAGGCTGCGCTCACCCTGCATGCGCGCGTCCTCGAACTGGCGCAGCTGCTGCGTGATCTGGTCAAGTTCATGGCGGGCATCGGCCAGCGCACGCTCCTGCTGCGTGCGGCGGTCCAGCAAGTCTTGCAAGCCTTCGTTGGCGGTACCGGCTTCCAGCCCTTCCAGTTCCAGCTGGCCGGCTTGCAGGCTTTCGCCCACTTGCGCTACTTGCGCCGTGGCGGTGGCGATGCTGCGGCGCAGCTCGTCGATGCGGCTACGGCCCGATTTCTCGGCGAATTCCGCTTCCTGGGCCTTGCGTTCCAGTTCGCGCAGGGCTTCGCGGGCGTCGGCCAGGCGCTGTTCCTTGGCCATGAAGGCGGTCTGGCCGTCTTCGTGTTCGCCTTGCAGGTTGCCCAGTTCCATGTCGAGCTGTTCGAATTTCTCTTCCGATTCCAGCTTGACCTGCATTTGCTCTTCTTCCTGCGCGGCGATTTCGGCCAGGTCGGTCTCGATCTGGTTGCTGCGCTGGTTGAAGCGGGCCTCGATTTCGGACAGCTTGACCACTTCAAGCTGCAGGGTGTGCACGCTGGAAGTCAGGCTTTGCACCTTGGCGCGCAGCTCGGTCAGCAGGCGACTGTGATTGCCCAGGGCAGCATCGGCGCGGACGGCGCGGCTGCGAGCCTCTTCGGCAAGCATGGATTGCGCGCGCAACTGCTTGGTGATGTTGTCGATTTCGTGCTGGCGGCCCAGCATGCCGGCCTGTTCGTCGTCTGCGGCATAGAAGCGCACCGACGATTGCGTGATGATGTGGCCTTGCTTCGTAACGAAGCAGGCGCCGGCCGGCAGCGTGCCGCGCGCCGCGAAGGCGCTGGCGTTGTCGTCGGCCAGGAAGACGTTGTGCAGCCAGTCTTGCAGTACGCCGCGCAGGCCCGGGTCGTTCAGGCGCAGCAGGTCGATGAAGGGGCGCAGGGGTACCCCGTCCGCACCGGACGCCGCACTGGCGTCGGCGGACGCTGCGACGGCAGGAGCGAACAGCGCCAGCTTGGCCGGCGGCGCATCGCTGAAGAAGTGCTTGGCCCATTCGATATTGGAAACCTGCAGCGCCGAGGTACGCTCGCGCAGCACGGCTTCCAGCGCGGTTTCCCAGCCCTCCTCGATATCCAGCTTCTGCCACAGGCGCGGCAGCTCGTTCAGCTCATGCTTCTGCAGCCAAGGCGTGATCTTGCCTTCGGTCTGCACGCGCTCCTGCAACTGGCGCAGCGCGTTCAGGCGCGCTTCCAGCTGGTGGGTGGCAGCCGACTCGGACTGCACGGCGGCTTGCGCTGCCTGGCGCTCTTCTTCCAGCTTGGGCTGCTGCTCCATCGCTTCTTCGAGCATCATGTTCTGCTCTTCCAGCGATTGCTGCTTTTCCTCCAGCTGCATCTTCAGGTTCGCCAGGTGCGAGGAATCCGGCATGGCCAGGCCGCCCTTTTCCTGCTGCAGGCGCTCCTTGCGGGTCGCCAGGCCAGCCAGGATATTGGAAGCGTTGCGCTGGTGCGCCGATTCCAGCTCCAGTTGCTGCTGCGCCTGCATGATGCGTGCGCGCGACTCGGTACTCTTCGTCTGCGCCTCGCGCCACTCCTGCTCCAGCACCGGCAGCAATTCAGCCTTTTGCTCGGCCAGCATGCGCGCCTCTTCCACGCGGGCCGACAGCTCCTCCAGGTTGATCTCGGCCTCCGCGACCTGGCCGGCGTATTCCTCGGCCTGCTGCGCCCACTGGTCGCGCTGCGCAGTCAATGCGCCGATCTGCTGCTGCAAGCGGGTGCGCGACTCGATGACGAACTTGATCTGCGCTTCCAGGCTGCCGATCTCGGAATTGGTCTGGTACAGGTGGCCCTGCGCCTGGTGCAGGCGGTCGCCGACCGCGAAGTGGGCCTGGCGCATCTGCTCCAGCGTCAGTTCCACGTTGCGCAGCTTGGCGGTCTGCTCTTCCAGGTCGTTCTGCGCCTGTTCCATTTCGCGGAAATAGCGCGCCTGTTCGTTCTGCGCTTCGGTCTTGCGCAGCAGCCAAAGCAGCTTCTGTTTCTCGTCCTGGTCGGACTGCAGCTGGTGGAACTTGGTCGCCACGGCGGCCTGGCCTTCCAGCTTTTCCAGGTTGTTATTCAGCTCGCGCAGGATGTCTTCCACGCGCAGCAGGTTTTCGCGCGTATCGTGCAGGCGGTTTTCGGTTTCGCGGCGGCGTTCCTTGTACTTCGACACGCCAGCTGCCTCCTCCAGGAATACGCGCAATTCTTCCGGGCGCGATTCGATGATGCGCGAGATCATGCCCTGGCCGATGATCGCGTAAGCGCGCGGACCGAGGCCGGTGCCGAGGAAGATGTCCTGGATGTCGCGCCGGCGCACCGGCTGGCCGTTGATGTAGTACGTGGACGTGCCATCGCGCGTCAGCGTACGCTTGACCGCGATTTCGGCGTACTGGCCCCACTGGCCGGACGCCTTGCCCTCGTTGTTGTCGAACACCAGTTCCACGGACGCGCGGCCGGCCGGCTTGCGGTGGGTGGAACCGTTGAAAATCACGTCCTGCATCGACTCGCCGCGCAGCTCGGATGCTTTCGATTCGCCCAGCACCCAGCGCACAGCGTCGATAATATTGGACTTGCCGCAACCGTTAGGACCAACCACGCCGACCAGCTGGCCGGGTACCTGGAAATTGGTGGGATCGACGAACGACTTAAATCCCGACAATTTGATGGAAGATAGACGCACGTTTTATCTGTACTTCGCCCGCTGGGACGTGTTAAAAAAGTGGCTAATCATACCATTTTCCCTGTATAGCAAGAACAAAATGAAGACCAGAACCGCCATCCTGTTTGTATGCATGGGTAACATTTGTCGCTCCCCGACCGCGGAGGGTGTATTCCGGGCCCGCGCCCAGGCCGCCGGACTGGACCTGGACATCGATTCAGCCGGCACCCACGCCTATCACATCGGCAATCCGCCCGACGCACGCTCGACCCGCCACGCCGCCGCCCGCGGCTATGACTTGAGCATCCAGCGCGCCCGCAAAGTGGCCGCCGAGGACTTCGAACGCTTCGATTACCTGCTGGCGATGGACCACGACAACCTGGAAATCCTGCTGCGCGCCTGCCCGGCGCAACACCGCCACAAAGTGCGGCTGTTCATGGAATTTGCCTCGCATTCGGACTCGGAAGTCGTGCCCGACCCGTATTACGGCGGCGCGAATGGCTTTGACCTGGTGCTGGACTACATCGAGGACGCGGCGGACGGCCTGCTGGCCGTCCTGCGCAAGGGGAATTAAACCGCGCTAGGCCGAAGTGCCGTTGGCCGGCATGTCATGTTGCTCGTCGTTGACGGCGGCGGCGCCGCTCATTGCCACCGACAGCGCGGCTGCCACCACGCCTTCGGTACGGATCAGGCGCACGGTGCCGTTGCGGAACTGCTGCGCCATCGCCTCGCCGGTGATGGAAAACGCCTCCTGGCGGCCCGTGGTCGAGAAGATGTAAAGCGTCTTCAGTGGGCTGATCCAGGCCAGCTTGACCTTGCGCTTGCTGCCGTCGTCCTGGTCGAACTCCAGCCACATGCCGCGCGCCAGGCTATCCACCTCGATATTGGCATCATCGTCAGGCGGCGGCACTTCCTCCGCCTTCACCTCGGCCACCGCTTGCAGCTGCATACGGCGCTCGGCGTCCTGCTTCGCCACCTCCATCGCGATTTCGACCTGGCGTTCCGGCGACATCTCGATCGGTGCGCGCACGATCGATGCGTGGCACTCCGCCAGTTCGGCGAAGAACTGCAGGCGGTCGGCATCCTGCCACTTGATCACGTCCAGCCACTTGTTCAGGGTGGACAGCAAGGTAGGCAGCTTGGAAATCAGTTTCTTGCGTTCGTCCTGGGTGATCTTCGGACGCACGCTCCAGATCAGGTCATCCATGGTCTGGGTGGCGTTGTTCACCGCGCCCGGCTTTTCATCCTCAACGCTGTAGGCGATGGTCAGGACCGACACCCACTTGTTCTCGAGGAAGGCCTCCACGATCGCCACCACTTCGCCGGTGCCGATGCGCAGCGCCACGGCATCCTTGGCCGACTTCGCCGCCACCGACATTTTTTCCTGTTTCAGCGCCTTGGCGATCGGCTCCGCCATGGCGGCAGCCGCTGCGGCCTCCTCGGCCTTGATGGACGCTTCGAGCTCGTTCACCGCTTCGGTGAAGACGCTCATTTCCTCTTCGTGGTCCTGGCTGACTTTTTCCACGCTGCGCTGCATGGCTTTGTACAGCGGATCGTCCGGGTCCTTGTGCTGCTCCCAGCCCATGCGCGACAGCAGGTCGATCATGCGGCGGGCCGGGTGCGCCTCCTGGAAGAAGAAGTTCTTGTCGACCAGCGCGGCCTTCAGCACGGGGATCTGCAGGAAGCGGATCAGGTCGCGGATTTCGGGCGAGATGCTGGAATCGCGGAAGACCGTATCAAACACCGCCGACAGCAGGTCGATGGTGCCTTCGTCGGCGCGCGTCAGGCTGCCCGCAGGCGCCTGCTCTTTAATCTGCGGCAGCAGGAAGACATTGCCCATCGCGCCGCCCGAGGCGAAGCCCGGAGCCGGCATGGCGCCGCCACCGGCTTGCGACGGACCGGCCGCAAAGCCGCCGCCAAAGCTGGGCGCAAGGGACACTGCCGGCATCGCGCTGCCTTCAGCGCTCGCAAACACGGCGCCACTCGGCACGCCGCGCTGCAACTGCGCCAGGAAGTTCATCAGCGGTTCTTTGGCGCTCAGCAGCGATGCACGCTGGGCCGCCTCATTATTGGCGCCGCCGTGGAAGCCTTGCGCCGGACCTTGCGCCCAGCCGCCTGCAGGCACCGCAACACCGCCCGGCACACCCGGCACAGCAACACCGGACAGCATGCCGCCCGGAATGCCCGTGCCAGGCACTGCGCCGCCGCTCACCAGCGGCATATCCGCCATCGCCGTCCCGCCAGCCATCGGCATGCCAGCCATCGCCATACCCGGCGCGACGCTCACACCGCCCTGGACCGCCATACCCGGCACGCCAGCACTGCCGCCTGCAAAGACGGGCAGCCCGCCACCGGCCACGACTCCGCCAGCCGGGATACCCATGCCGGCGCCGCTCGGCGCCATGGAAACACCCGGCATCATTTGAACACCGGCAGGCATCGCCATTCCTGGCATACCGCCCGGCACAAAGCCAGGCGCCTGCATCGCCTGCCCCGGTGCAGCCATCGCCGGCGCGGCGCTGCCGGGCGCCGGGATTGCAGGCGCAGGAGCGGTTGGCGCCGCGGCATTTTCCGCCGTATGCGCCGGAGTGCCATACAGGCCCGGGGTCACACTCAAGGTTGGCAGCGACAGATCGAGGTCGCCTAATTGTTCAAAGCCGGTTGGCGTAGGCTTGCCCCCGCCAGGCGCTTCGCCGCCCGAAAAGAACTGGCGCAGCTGCTCTGCCAGCGCGGCCTGCTGGTTCTTCTTGCGGGACGAAGCCTGGGATGCGTCGTGCGAGTCGGCGCGGCGCGTCTTGTGCTTTTCCACAGAACCCGGGCCTACGCCCTTGCGCTCGAGCGCAGTGTTGAGCTCCTCCAGCATGGGGCCGAACTGGAAGAAATCCTCAGGGCGCAGGAACGGCTTCATCAACTCGACCGCTTCCTCGTCCTTGATAAAGTCGATCCAGGCTTGCTGGAAGGAGCCCAGGAACACTTCGGGGCGGAAGGGATTCTGGTTAATGCGCAGGATGTCGCGGTCAAGCAGGAAAGCCAGGCGCACATTCAGCGTCGCCAGGCCGTCGGAATATTTGACTTCGAAGGCTTTACTGAAGCTGCCCATGGTCACCTTGGTGTCCATCTCCTCCATCGACACCAGGGATAGCGCCTCCAGGCCTTTACGCACGGGCGCCTTCTGGCCCGGGGCGAGTTGCGCAATCTCGTGCCGCAAATCGCTTTCCAGCTGCTCGGCGAAGACGCCCAGGAAACCGTAATGGTCGGTACGCAGGCGATTGCCGGCACGAATGCGCGCTTGCAAAGACTTCACGTCGGTGGCATCGGTGGCGTCGACCAGGCTGGCAGCCCAGTTGGTGCACAGATCGTTGAATTGCTCGCTGACGTGCTTGTTGACCAGGGTGATCAGGTTTTCCAGAAGCGCATGCCGCGGCGTGACCGCTTTTTTGGGCG
Organism: Massilia eburnea; assembly: GCF_009720745.1. Classification (GTDB taxonomy): domain Bacteria; phylum Pseudomonadota; class Gammaproteobacteria; order Burkholderiales; family Burkholderiaceae_D; genus Rugamonas; species Rugamonas eburnea. Next base: position 85,457 of record NZ_WNKX01000022.1, read on the forward strand.
CCGAAGATGTTGGGTTTTCTGGAAGCATGATTTGGCCTGACTTTGAGGGTTATTCATATTGTCGCAGATTCTTTCCATATGGCAATAGCCGAACACAAAGAATCTGCAAATATTTACGGCAATGTCGCCAAACTGTTGAGCTTGCACCACTGCGGTGCAGGATTAGTCCTACAAAGCGGGAAGTTGCATGCCGATTCACCTTTACTATTGCACAAAGCATGATGAAGTTCCGATCCTTACGAAAGGAACTGCCATGAAATCCAAGCAAAAATCCAGTAAACAGAGCTCGAGCTCTGGCACCCGCCAGAGCGCCGACCAGGGTTCGCGTTCGGGCGCACAACCGGCCAGCCAGCAATCGGACACCGGCCGCCAGAGCAAAACGGACAAGAAAAATCCCTCCAGCCGTAGCGGCAACCGGTAAATGAGGGGCGTTACGTGAACGGGCCCGGGAGCACGCTTCCGGGCCCTTGCTTTTTCAGATATTGGTAACGCGCTTGCCTTTGGGCGGCTTGAAGTCCGCCACCGCGTTCACCAGGCCAACCTTGGCCGCTTCCGGCGCGGTCAGGTGCAGGTCGGAATATGCGTGGATGTTCCAGTGTTCGTCGGTCAGTTGCACGTATTTTCGCAGGATCGATTCGGTGCGTGCATCGTCGGCCTGCAGGCCCTCCACGATGATGCGCAAGGCGTCCGGCCTGGCTCCGTGCGGCGCGCTCGCATGCGATTTATGCACCATGAAGCGCGCCGTCTCGCTGGCATAGCGCTCATCGCCGGACAGGAACAGGATGACCGCAATCGAAGCCACCGCCCCGCCGTTGTAGGTGATGATCTTGATGGGCAGGTTGCGCAGGTAGTTATGCAGGCACAGGCCGTCGCTGACGTAGCCGCCGTTGGACTGGATCAGGATGTGGGCGGTCTCGATGCCGTCCTCCGTCATATCCGCCACCGCATCGAACACACGGTGCACCATATCGCTGTTGACGTCACCGGACAGGGTGAACCACGCTTCCGTATCGCGTTTTTGCTTTTCTTCGCTCATGGTCGCTCCATTTGTGGATATGGATGTTGGGGCCATTCTAGCGCAGACCGCTCTTAGCGGTACGTTCCGGTCACCACCCGTCCAGCACGTCAGCCAGACTCGCTCCAACCGTCACCCTTTCCGCCCAGCGCGACAATTCGCTCTCGCTCGCACCTTCGATTTGCGTCATTGCAGATCCCGGCAGCGGACCGAATCGAGACTTCAGCACTTTCACTAACAGCTTCCGCTCTCCCTCGAGCTCCCCTTGTTGCAAGCCTTTCTGCAAGCCTTGCTGCAAGCCTCTCTGCTCTCCGCGCTCCACGCCAATTGCCTCGCCACGAGCAATGGCATCACGCACCATAGAATTCACATAAGGCATGTCTAACCTCCTCTCCAGCTCGCCCAAAGCCACCTCAAAGGCAGCTTTCTGCGATTCCGGTAATTGCATTAACCAGTCTAATACATCGACAAAATCGAGGATGCGCCGCTTGGGCCATCGGAAATGGTACGCCCTGCGAGCGAGCTTGATTTTCGCCGCCAACCGCCCATCGGGATCGCGACGTGTCCTTATCGTCGCAAAATGCGTCTCGGTCACTAATGCAAAAAAATTGGTTCATCACGGATTGCTGTGATGTAGTCCTAAAAACAGGAAAGCGGTGAAGAAAAGTTAGACTTGTTGTGCGACCAACAAAACTCAACTTTACCCACCGCTTTCATGCAAGATAATAATCTCGACC
>NZ_WNKX01000023.1 GCF_009720745.1 Massilia eburnea
GGCGGCTGGCCCGGCGCCCGGTGCAGCATGTGGCGCAGCGAACGTCGGCGGCGCGTAGTTCGCGGCAACCTCCTCCTCCCAGTCGGCGGCGACCAGGCCGCTGGCCGAAGCGGCGAGCAGCAGCAGGAAAGCTGCCACCACGGCCAGCGCCGCCATGGCGACGCGGTCAGCCCGCAGCCGGCGCCAGGCCAGGGTCCACAGCCCGGCGGAATCATGAATGGCGTGCATGCGCTGTCCTTATTTGAGCTGTACGCGCGGATCGACAGCCTGGTACAGCAGGTCGGTCAGCAAATTGAACACCATGGTGGCGACGGCAACGTAGACGGTAATCGCCTTGATGACCGGGAAATCCGAACGCTCAACCGCCAGGATCACCTCGCGCCCGATGCCCGGGATGCCAAAGAAGCGCTCCAGCAGGAAGGCGCCGATCAGCATCGCCGGCAAATTCGCCATCACATACGTAATGATGGGGATGGCCGCATTGCGCAGCACGTGCACCCACATGATGCGGCGTTCCGGCAAGCCCTTGGCGCGCGCGGTGCGCACATAATCCTGCCCCGCCTCGTCCAGCACGAAGCTGCGGAACAGGCGCAAGGTCGGCGCCAGCGACACCGCCAGGCCGATCAGGATGGGCAGCGCGGCAAAGCGCAGGTTCTCCAGCAAGCCCGTGCCCCAGCCCTGCACCGGGAACCAGCCCGCCTTGTACGCCAGCCAATACTGGAACACGATGATGTAGACCAGGATGGAAATCGACATGCCCACGGTGCAAGCGACCATCACCGCGCGGTCGGTCAGCGAACCGCGCACGAAGGCGACCGCCAGCGCCAGCGCAATGCCCAGCCCTGTTTCCAGCACCGTCAGCGGCAGCAGCACGGTCAGCGAAGGACCCAGGCGGCTGGTGATGATGTCCGACACCGGCTCGCCCGTCGCCCAGCTCTGGCCGAAGTCAAACGTCGCGATCTGCTGCAGGAAAATGCCCAGCTGGACGTACCAGGGCTGGTCCACGCCCAGTTGCCGGCGGATGTTCTCGATGCTGGCCGCGTCGGACATCTTGCCGGCCAGGATATATGCCGGATCGCCGCCAACCCAATTGAAGAGGACGAACACCAGCAGCACCACGCCCAGCATGGTCGGCAGCATTTGCCACAGCCTGCGTACCAAATAAGAAATCATTTCAAATAACTGTTTGTACGTTAATCACTTAGTGAACGTTTCATAAATGAGACGCTTTGTCCAAAAATTGTATCGCCGGCCATTTTTCGTTTGACGCAATATTAGCCCGAATGATCTCATCCTTGCCGGCAGGAATCATAGGGAAATGATTCCTCCAAAGGGAGCATCGTAAGCAGTTGTCAAAAAGCTGTAGCTCGTTCTTTATTCCAAACACTTTGGAGATAGTACTCATGATCGAAAAAATCATGGCCCGTTCCGTGCGCATCGTTTGCGCCGGCGGCATGGCTGCCACCCTGGCGGCTCCGGCATTCGCACAGGAAGCTGCCAATGCACCACTGCAGCGCGTTGAAATCACCGGTTCCAGCATCAAGCGCGCCAGTGCAGAAACCGCGTCCCCGATCCAGGTCATCTCGCGTGACGACCTGGTCAAGTCCGGCAAGTCCACCGTCGCCGAATACCTGCAGACCCTGACCGCCGACGGCGCAGGTTCCCTGCCAACCACCTTCGGCAACGGCTTCGCCGCCGGCTCCACCGCGATCTCGCTGCGCGGCCTGGGCGCGACCTCGACCCTGGTGCTGCTGAATGGCCGCCGCATGGCGCCTTTCGCCCGTGCTGACGACGGCCAGAAGAGCTTCACCGACCTGTCTTCCGTGCCGATGAACATCGTCGAGCGCATCGAAGTGCTGAAGGACGGCGCTTCCTCCCTGTACGGCGCCGACGCGATTGCCGGCGTGGTCAACATCATCCTGCGCAAGGACTTCACCGGCCTGGAATTCAAGGGCGAAACCGGCTGGTCGCGCTACGACGACGCCAAGCAGAACAAGGCTTCCCTGACCTGGGGCACCGGCTCCCTGGATGAAGACAAGTACAACTGGGTGATCAACGCAGAATACAGCCAGAACGACAAGCTGGCCGCCTCCGCCCGCAAGGACCGCGACTGGATCGGCCACGGCGACCTGCGCCCATGGGGCTACCCGCTGGGCACCCAGTTCGCCAACGGCTACATCTCGGGCAGCTCCGCTTCGCCAAGCCCGGCCGGCGCCCTGCGCGATCCGAACACCAAGCAATACGTTGCCCTGCCAGGCTGCGAGCAGTTCTCCAACGTGACCCCGGCCGACCCGAAAGGCGGCTGCCTGTGGTACCAGGACAAGTTCCGCTCCATGCTGCCGGAAGTGGAAGGCATCAACCTGTACACCCGCGGCACCTGGCAGATCAACGACAACCTGCAGGCGTACACCGAACTGGGCTTCTCCGAGCGCAAAGCGTCGTTCACCCTGACCCCAGGCTCGACCTCCAGCACCGTGGTCTTCCCGGGCACCAATGGTGGTCCTAACCAGATCATCAACTACGGCAACGACATCGTGATGGGCGCCAACCATCCACAAAACCCCTACGGCAAGCCAGTGCTGATGCGCTACTCGCTGTGGGACGTGGGCGCCAGCACCCGCACCGCGGAAAACCGTTTCAACCGCTTCGTGGTCGGCCTGAAAGGCAGCAATGCAGGCTGGGATTGGGAAACCGGCTACACCCACTCGCAATCCTCGCTGGACCTGGACTGGACCAATATGCTGAACATGAAGGCACTGAAAGCCGCCCTGGCTAACGGTACCTACCTGATCGGCGCGCAAGCCAGCAAGAACCCGCAGTCCGTGTACGACGCCATTCGTACCACCGCCACTTCGCACTCGACCACCAAGCTCGACATCGTCGACTTCAAGGCGTCGCGCGAACTGTTCGAACTGCCTGGCGGCGCCATGGGCCTGGCCATCGGCGGCGAACACCGTCGTGAAAAGCTGGACAACCCAAGCCTGAGCGGCACCGAAGACGGCACCATCAACTCCTCCTACACCGCCGCTTTCGGCGACAGCAAAGTGTCCGCGATCTACGTGGAAGCCCTGGCTCCAGTGTGGAAAGGCGTTGAAGTCACCGGCGCAATGCGTTACGACAAATACGACCACTTCAACTCCACCACCCCGAAACTGGGCCTGAAGTGGACTCCGGTGAAGTCGTTCGCCCTGCGCGGCACCTACTCGGAAGGCTTCCGTGCCCCGTCCGCAGCGGAAAACAACCCGCTGTCGCAGGCAGTCGGCTCGGCACCTGTGCGTGACCCGATCCGTTGCCCGAACGGCACCCCGGCCGCCGGCGGCGCCACCACCACCGACTGCGCTATCAGCGTGCAGGCGATCAAGATCGGCAACCCGGACCTGCAGCCAGAAAAGTCGAAAGGCTACACCCTGGGCATGGTATGGGATCCAATCCAGGACCTGAGCCTGGCAGTGGATGCCTGGAAGATCAAGCGTTCCAACGAGATCAACCCGGTTTCCTACGCCGAAGCGGCCCTGAGCCCGACCGCTGTGCGCAACAGCGCCCAGAACCTGGTCGATGCCAATGGCAACCCGATCCCGAACACCGGCACCCTGCTGGTCCTGTCGGGTGCGTACCGCAACTCGTCCTACACCCAGGTTTCCGGTGTGGACCTGGACGTGAAGCAGCGCCTGCGCCTGGGCCAGTACGGCCGCGCCACCATCGGCCTGAACTGGACCCACGTCGCCTCCTGGCTGCGCGTGGAATCGGACACCCTGCAGTACCAGTTCGCCGGCACCCACGGCAACTGCGATACCTCGAACTGCGCCGGTACGCCGAAGAACAAGGGCACGCTGACCGCATCCTGGGACATCGACCAGTTCAACCTGGCAACCCAGGTCAATTACCGCTCGAGCATGAAGAACATCAAGTTTGAAGGCGACCTGTGCGCCAGCAAGCTGGCTGATGGCACTCCAGCACCGAACGGTTGCCGTCTGGCTTCCTTCACCACGGTTGACCTGACCGGCCGCTGGAACTTCAGCAAGCAGCTGACCCTGACCGCGTCGGTCTCCAACCTGTTCGACCGTGTTGCTCCGCTGGATCCGCTGACCTACGGCGGCATTTCCTTCAACCCGATGGATGCTTCCGGCGCGATTGGCCGCTACTTCAAGCTGGGCGCAAACTACAAGTTCTTCTGATCTCGTCAGTTGGAAACTTAGAAAAACGGCACCTCTGGTGCCGTTTTTTCATTCCGGCCACCCGCTGTTGTCTACACAAACCAACAGTTTCAAAATATCACAAACGTACCATTCATTAGCGAAGCAATTCCTCTTCATCGTCCATCCATCATGGTACCCACCGCTAAGTTCGCCGAATCCACGCCGATCGTTCAATATCCTGATTTACGTCCGTTTCGGTAGTCTGTAAAAATATGTGACTTAATATTTCTACTCTATTGCCAGAGACCCATTCCTTGCCTGACAGTACCAACACCTGATGCTTGAGTTTGATTTGAACACTGTGATCTTCGGGACCCGCACGGCCTGCTTCAGTCGGCGAAGTTTCTTTTATTTCAATAGTTTCGTTGCAAATACCTCACACTCAGCTGACAGGAGGGCCATCTTTTCGACAATATCATTAATATAATTTTCAGTAAAAGAGCAATTTAACGCGGCGAACTTCGCTCAAAATCGCCCAACCTGCCGACGAATCTGCCCAAATGCTTGGAATTCTTCTACAAGCTTACCATTGACACAATTCGTTACCGGGTGGTTACATACTTGGCTGCGGAAAGCGGGCACCACAAATGCGCTGATTTTCGCAGACGACAATTAATTGCCGACAACGGCAATAAGACAGTTTGCACCTCTTGGGAGTATTAAACTTATGATGAAGGAAACCACCCTGTCGCGCTCGATCCGTGTGATCTGCGCCGGTGGCCTGGCGCTCGGCATGCACGCCGCGATCGCGCAACAGGCAGCTGACCAACAGCCAATCCAACGTGTTGAAATCACCGGTTCTTCGATCAAGCGCATCGCCGCTGAAGCATCGCTGCCAGTGCAGACGTTCACCCAGAAAGACATCCAGCGTACCGGCGTGACTTCGGTCACCGACTTCATCCAGCAACTGCCTGTGATGCAAGGCTTCACCGCTTCGTCCGACTCCGTCGGCGGCGGCGGCGGCGGCCTGACCACTGCTTCCATCCACGGCGTGGGCGAAGCCTACACCCTGGTCCTGGTGAACGGCCGTCGTATCGCTCCGGCGACCTCCGGCACCACCATCGACATCAGCACCATTCCGCTGGCTGCCGTTGACCACATCGAAGTGCTGACCGACGGTGCATCCGCACTGTACGGCGCCGATGCGATCGCCGGCGTGGTGAACTTCATCATGAAGAAGGGCTCGGCCCCTCTGACTATCGACGCCAAATACAGCGACCCGCAGCACCCAGGCGGCAAAGACAAGACTTTCTCGATCTCCAAAGGCTTCGGTGATTTCGACGCGGACGGCTACACCCTGTTCATGTCGTACAGCCACCAGGACTCCGACCGCCTGAAAGCATCCCAGCGCGAATTCGCCAAGACCGGCATCATCAACTTCAACGATCCTAAGACCGGCGCTCCGCTGCAGTTCTTCAACGGTTCGTCCCGCTCGATTCCACCAAACGTCACCGTCGCGTACAAGAATGCCGCCGGCGACAAGAAGTCGGTTTCGGTCAACCCATACCTGAAGCTGAACGGCAAATGCCCTGCAGCCCACGTGGACCTGGGCGACGGCCAGTGCTACTTCGACTACACCAGCTCGGTGGAAATCTCGCCTGAAATCAAGCGCGACGGCTTCTGGGCCTCCGGCAGCCTGAAACTGGGCGAGACCGGTCTGCGCGCATTCTCCGACATGTCTTTCAACAAGTCGGACATCTACGCCACCATCGCTCCGTACCCAGCTGAATTCTCGCTGGCGAAATCCAGCCCGCTGTTCGCCAAATACTTGCAGCCATACCTGACCCAGGAACAGCTGGACGGCATGACCTCGGCTACCGTGAAGTACCGCCTGCAAGACCTGGGCGGCCGCGCTTACGACTACCAGAGCAAGGCAACCAACATCGTCGCCGGCGTTGAAGGCCCTGTAGCAGGCTGGGATATCAACACCGCCCTGACCTACTCGCGCAACAAGCAGCCGCAGAACTACCTGGGCGGCTTCCCTCTGGCCGACAAGTTCAATGCCGCCATGGCATCCGGCCAGCTGGATCCGTTCCCATACGCACTGGGCGAAATGCCTGCAGCCATGCAGGACGTACTGCGCTCGACCCAGTACACCGGCAACTACAACACCACCGACATCAAAGTGTACGGCTGGGACATGCACGGTTCGCGCGAAGTGTTCTCCCTGCCAGCTGGCCCTGCCATGCTGGGTGCGGGTATCGACGTTCGCAAGACCAAGTTCTCGCAGCTGGCCAACCAGGCCGTGGCGCACTCGGAAATCCTGTTCGACGACGACCAGCCTGAATTCGCCTACTCGCGCAAGAGCGGCGGTCTGTTCGGCGAACTGGAAACCCCGATCACCAAGGAATGGTCCGTCACCACGTCGGCACGCTACGACCGCGTGACCAAGCTGAGCGACGACCTGCACGGCGGCGACGTGGGCAAGAACCAGTCCGCTGGCACTTTCAAGATCAGCACCCGCTGGCAGCCAACCAAGACCATGGTATTCCGTGGCGCTTACGGCACCGGCTTCAAAGTCGCTTCCATGACCCAGATCGGCCAGCCACTGGCTGACTTCGGCGTGACCGGCGGCACCTACAACTGCCCACTGAGCGCAGCCAACGGCCTGCAGAACCACCCACTGGCACAGTACTGCGACACCCGCGGCCAGCTGGAAGTGTTCCAGGGCGGTAACCCAGACCTGAAGCCAGAAAAATCGCGCCAGTGGACCCTGGGAGCCGTGTTCGAGCCAACCTCGAACTTCAGCGCCAAGGTTGACCTGTGGTCGGTTGAGATCCGTGATGCGGTGACCAGCGTCAGCGAAGAATTGATCGCTAACGACCCGAACAAGTACATCGACCTGTACACCATCAAGCACAAGGCTTCCACCGGCCTCGACACCCTGGCAATCAAGCTGCTGCCGATCAACATCGGCCGCCAGGAAAACAAGGGCGTGGACTATGACTTCCAATACCGTGAAAAAGTATGGGAAGGCAAGCTGACCGGCCGTCTGGCAGGTACTTATATTTACCACTCGCGTTACACCACCCCGGGTACCGACGACCAGTGGGAAACCAGCCTGAACGAATTCGGTTCGGATAACGCTGTCCAGTTCCGCAACGTGATCGCTGCAAGCCTGACCTACGACATCGGTCGCTTCACCCACAACCTGACGGCTAACTACCGCAACGGTTACAAGGACAAGCACCATGACGTGGACAACTGCGCAGTTGTGACCAACGACGCAAACGGTGACTGCGTGGACGTGCAGCTGGACGTGCCAAGCTACACCACCCTGGATTGGCAGACCTCGTTCCGCGCCATGAAGGGCCTGGAACTGAGCTTCGGCGTGAAGAACCTGACCGACCGCAACCCACCGCTGTCCCTGCGTAACACTGGTTCCCACCAGCTGGGCTACGACCCACGCTACGCAAGCGCCCTGGGCCGCACCTACTACATCGGCGCACAGTACAAGTACTGATTGCTGAAGTAGGAAAATAAAAGACCCGCCTGGAGCAATCCGGCGGGTCTTTTTTATGGGACTGGCACCTCGTGTATAACCGGCGGGTATAACGGGACGGCCATCCGGCTTGGGTCGGATCCTGGTTGACCGGGTTTGTTTTGGATTTGGAGAGATCTCTCAGGTAGCCGATTCACGGGCCACGAAAATGCCAAACCCGGCAAATCTGGGTCTGACCCAAGGGTCAGCCCCCTCCTCCTTCAAGCCGCAGGCCGGAACAGCTTGATCAGTTTTCTTATTCGCCTTTGAGGCGGCGCTGGCGTACTGCATCGGCCAGGTTTTCCAGCACCTGCACGCTGGTCTCCCAATCGATGCAGCCGTCGGTGATCGACTGGCCGTAGGTCAGCTCCTTGCCCGGCACCAGGTCCTGGCGGCCGCCCACCAGGTGCGACTCCACCATCACGCCGACGATGCGCGTATCGCCGCCGGCTATCTGCTGTGCGATGTCGGCGCATACCGGTACTTGGTTCTCCGGCTTCTTCGAAGAATTGGCGTGCGAAGCATCAATCATCAGGCGCGCCGCCAGGCCATAGCCGGAAATCGCCTTGCAGGCTTCCTCCACGCTGGCCGCATCATAGTTCGGCGTCTTGCCGCCGCGCAGGATGATGTGGCAATCCTCATTGCCGTTGGTCGACACGATGGCCGAGTGGCCGCCCTTGGTCACCGACAGGAAGTGGTGCGGCTGCGAAGCGGCCTTGATCGCTTCCACCGCAATCTTGGTATTGCCATCGGTGCCGTTCTTGAAGCCCACCGGGCAGGACAGGCCGGACGCCAGCTCGCGGTGCACCTGCGATTCGGTGGTGCGGGCGCCGATCGCGCCCCAAGAGATCAGGTCGGCGATGTACTGCGGGCTGATCACGTCCAGGAATTCGGTACCGGCCGGCAGGCCCATTTCGTTGATGTCGCGCAGCAGCTCGCGCGCCATGCGCAGGCCGTCGTTGATGCGGAAGCTGTTGTCCATGTAAGGGTCGTTGATCATGCCCTTCCAGCCCACGGTGGTGCGCGGCTTTTCGAAGTAGACGCGCATCACGATTTCCAGGTCACCCTTCAAGCGCTCGCGCACCGGCGCCAGGCGCGCCGCGTATTCCATCGCCGCTTTCGGGTCGTGGATCGAGCATGGACCGATCACCACCATCAATCGGTCATCCTGGCCGTGCAGGATGCGATGCAGGGCGACGCGCGCTGCGGATGCCGTGTTGGAGGCTGCTTCCGTGCATGGAAATTCGCGAATCAGGTGCGACGGTGGCGTCAGCTCCTTCATTTCACGAATGCGCAGGTCGTCGGTACGTTGCATGATGGTTTCTCCTGGACTTAAATAGAATTAAGTAAAAAAAAACCGCCATCTCTGGCGGTTTGTCTTGGTATCTGCTGGGATCTCGTTTTTGCTGCTACGTGAACCGGCCGCTACTCCACCGCCTTTGGGTTGGAATTGCTAAAGTAAAAAAAGCCGGTAAAAAAGTGCAGGTGCATGGTGAGTTCCGTGAATTTCAATTCACTATAACAACAGTTAGCCACTAATGCAAGCGGCTTTAGGCCGTTCCCTTGATCAGGCTCGCCACCTTGGTGGTAATGATGTCCACCGCCGGCCCGTTGGCCCCGTGCGGCAGGATCACGTGCGCATGGCGTTTGGTCGGCTCGATGAACTGCTTGTACATCGGGCGCACAGTCTCCAGGTACTGGTTGATCACGCTCTCGGTACTGCGGCCGCGCTCCGCGATGTCGCGCTGCAAACGGCGGATAAATCGCACGTCAGCCGCCGTATCGACGAAGATCTTCAGCGACATCTGCTTGCGCAGGTCGGCGTCATACAGGGCAAACAAGCCCTCGATCACGATGACCGGCGCCGGCTTGACGGTAATCGTCTTCGTGGTGCGGTTGTCGATGGAAAAGTCGTAGACCGGCATCTCGATCGCTTCGCCCGCGCGCAGCTTCTGCACGTGTTCGATCATCAGCGGCCAGTCGAAGGCTTCCGGATGGTCGTAATTGACCTTGCGCCGCTCGTCCGGCGCCATATGGGTCTGGTCCAGGTAATAGTCGTCCTGCAGGACCACCGACACCACCTCCGCCCCGAAGGAGGACAGCACCTCCCGCGTCACGGTCGATTTGCCGCTGCCGCTGCCGCCTGCGACGCCAATCACGAAGGGTTTGTTGTTCGAATTGCTCATGTGCTGCCCATCCCAGGCGAAAAAAAACCGGGTATTTTACCCGGTCTTTGCGAGGCGCTACCTCAAGCTGTACCGCCGACTGTTACACCATCGAGGCGCAGGGTAGGCTGGCCGACGCCAACCGGCACGCTCTGGCCTTCCTTGCCGCACACGCCGACACCAGGGTCGAGCTTCATGTCGTTGCCGATCATGGTGATGCGGTTCATCACGTCCGGTCCGTTGCCGATCAGGGTTGCGCCCTTGACCGGATAGGTCACCTTGCCGTCTTCGATCATGTACGCCTCGGAAGCCGAGAACACGAATTTGCCGTTGGTGATGTCGACCTGTCCGCCGCCGAAATTGACCGCGTAAATGCCGTTCTTCACCGACGCCAGGATCTCCTCAGGATCCTTGTCGCCGCCCAGCATATACGTGTTGGTCATGCGCGGCATCGGCAGGTGCGCAAACGATTCGCGGCGTGCATTGCCGGTCACGTTCATCTTCATCAGGCGCGCATTCATGGTGTCCTGGATATAGCCCTTCAGCACGCCATCTTCGATCAGGGTGGTGCACTGGGTCGGGTTGCCCTCGTCATCGATGTTCAGCGAGCCGCGGCGGTTGGCCAGCGTACCGTCGTCGACCACGGTAACGCCCTTGGCCGCCACGCGCTCGCCGATGCGGCCCGAGAAGGTGGACGAACCCTTGCGGTTGAAGTCGCCTTCCAGGCCGTGGCCGATTGCTTCGTGCAGCAGGATGCCCGGCCAGCCAGGGCCCAGCACCACGGTCATCGGGCCTGCAGGCGCAGGGCGCGAGTCGAGGTTGACCAGCGCCGACTTGACCGCATCGGTCGCGTACTGGTCCAGCAGCGCATCGGTGAAGTAGCCGTACTCATAGCGCCCGCCGCCACCGGAGGAACCGACTTCGCGGCGGCCATTCTGCTCCACGATCACGGTCACGGAGACACGCACCAGCGGGCGGATATCGGCCGCCAGCACGCCGTCGCTGCGCACTACCAGCACCACGTCGTATTCGCCGGCCAGGCCAGCCATCACCTGCACCACGCGCGGATCCTTGGCGCGCGCCATCTTTTCCACGCGTTCCAGCAGCTTGACCTTGGAAGCGGCGTCCAGCGATACCAGCGGGTCGTTCGGCATGTACAGCGAACGGCCGCCGACGGGCGTCATCTTGCCGGCCACCTTGACCTTGCCGGCGCCCGCCCGCGCGATGGTGCGCGTCGCCGCGGCGGCATCCAGCAGGGCCGCTTCGGAAATCTCGTCGGAATAGGAAAAGGCGGTCTTGTCGCCCGACACGGCGCGTACGCCGACGCCCTGGTCGATCGAGAAGGAACCGGTCTTGACGATGCCTTCTTCCAGGCTCCAGCCCTCGTTCTTGGTGAACTGGAAGTACAGGTCGGCGTAGTCGACCTTGTGGGTGAACATGCTGCCCAGTGCTTTCAGCAGCTTGCCTTCGTCCAGGCCGAACGGCGTCAGCAGGATATCTTTCGCTGCGGCCATGGCGGACAGATTGGGGTCGAATGGTTTCATATCGGAATCTTATTTTTGGTGGTACTTAAGCCGGATTTTAGAGGATTCGGTGCTTCAGTGCTGGCAGGCTTTCACGCACGCCGTGCACAAAGGCCGGATCCAGCTCGCCTGTGATGACGCCCTCGCCTTCCGCCAGCACAGCCTTGATCTCGCCCCACGGGTCGACCAGCATGGAATGGCCCCAGGTACGGCGGCCATTGACGTGGGTCCCGCCCTGCGCTGCCGCCAGCACGTAGCACTGGTTTTCAATGGCGCGTGCGCGCAGCAGGATTTCCCAGTGCGCCTTGCCGGTAGTGTAGGTAAAGGCTGCCGGGACCACGATCAGGTCCAGCGGGCCCATGGCGCGGTACAGCTCAGGGAAGCGCAAGTCGTAGCAGACCGACATGCCAACCTTGCCCACCGCCGTCTCAACCGTACCCACGGTCTTGCCCGGCACAATGGTGCGCGCCTCATCGTAGGACTCGGTGCCCTTGGTAAAGCCGAACAGGTGGATCTTGTCGTAACGGCCAACATGCTTGCCTTGCGGATCGTAGACCAGCGTGGTATTGATGACACGTTCAGGATCGTCGGAAGCGAGCGGCAGTGTGCCGCCCAGCAGCCAGATGCCATGCTCACGCGCCATGGCCGACATGAAGTCCTGGATCGGTCCCTTGCCCAGCGGCTCGGCCTTGGCCACCTTGTCGCTGTCGCTCATGCCCATGATGGCCCAGTATTCCGGCAGCAGCACCAGCTTGGCGCCCTGCCCGGCGGCTTCGCCGATCAGGCGCGTGGCGGTGGCGATATTCTCTCCCACGACGGGGGTGGAAACCATCTGGATTGCAGCGACTTTCGTCATGGTGCCGGCTCCTTTGCATTCTCTATCTTGGTGATGACCGGCGCTTTCCATGGCCCCGTCACCTGCATCTGGTAGGTCAGCGCTTTCATGACTGGCGCGCTGAGGAAGAGCTGCGCCAGGTAGCTGCCGAGGCCGATCACCGGGTTGACTGCCAGCGCATACACCAGCGGCGCCGTACCCAGGTTGACCTGCGGGATCACCACCACGCGCAGATTGGTCGATTCGTTGACGATATCGGCCGTGCCATCCATCAGCACCGTGGCCTGCACGCCATGCATTTTCAGGTTGTCGGTCTTGACGATGCCGTGGTTGATGGTGGCGTTGGCCGTGATACCGTCAAATTGCAAGCCTTCCGAGAACACATCGTTGAAATCGAGCTTGAGCAGGCGCGGCAGCGCTTGCAGGCTCAGCACGCCAAGCAGCTTGGCCGCGCCCGGATCCTGCTTGAGGAACTGGCCCTTTTCCACATTCAGCGCCAGTGTGCCGGACAGGCTCGGCAAGTCCATATGGTAAGGTAAGCCCTTCCAGGCAATATCGCCGCTCAGCTTGCCCTTGCCGTTGCGCAGCGTGTCGGCAAAGCCAAAGCGCTCCAGCAGCTTGCCGGCGTTGTTGATGTCCATATTGAAGTTCAGCGAAGTATTGTGCTGCCCATCCTTGGTTTGCCAGCGGCCGGTGCCGCTCAACTCGCCGTCCGCATTGATCAGCGAGAGCTTGCTGATGCGCCATTCACGCGCCGAAGTGATCAGCGCATTGTAGGCATGCAGCTCCAGCTGGCCCAGCGGGCGGTTGAACCACTCGAGGCGCTGCACTTCGATGTCCAGCGCCGGAATGGTGGGCGCGTTGGTCGAGCTTTCCAGCAGGTCCTTCACCGCCGCAGCCTGCGACTCAGGAACGACCAGCGACGACAGGCGCGCCGTCACCTTGCCGACGCCTTTACCGGTTGGCGATTCATTCCATGTCACGTAGCCCACCACCTGCTGCGAATCGATGCTGGCTTGCCATACGCCCTTGCTGTGCGTGGTGCCGACCACCACGTTATCGAGCTTGCGTTCGCCGACGATCAGTTCCGCCGTGTGCGCGGCCATGGTTTCCGGAACCACGAACTGCGAGGCGTCGAAGCCTTCCGCATCGCCCTGCGCCGCCGGCTTGCTGTCACTGCCCGCGATCTCGGTGGCCAGGTCGATCCAGTCATCCACGTTGAGCGACTTCAGGTTGACGTTGATCATCAAGCCGCTGTCCGGTTCCGGCGCCGGCACATTGACGCCGATACCGCCGTTCACCAGCTTCCACGGGCCTTTGTTCACGCGCTGGCGGTGGTAGCGTGCGGCATAGCTGTTGCCCAGCGTGACACGGATATCGTCGCGCGCCACGCCCTGCTCGTTGGCGCTGCCGCCATTCATCTGGAAGCGCAAAGGCATCGCTTCGGACGCGGACTTCTTCAGCGGCGCCGGGAAGTCGAAGCTGGCGCCCTGCATGCTCGAATCGACCGCCACCTCAAACTTGTGTTCGCGCGCCGTGATCAAGCCGCTATATTTTGTTCCGCCGCCCAGGTGTGCCGCCACCCGCTGCATGGCCGCGGTGGGATACTGCTTGCGCAGGCCGTCGACGGTCATATTGCCGCCGATGCGCACCTGGATGCTGCCATCCTTCTGGCTGCCTCCGGTCACCGACAGCGGGCCGCCCAGCAAGGTGCCGGCCAGGTTGTTCAGGTTGACGCCTTTTTCGTTGAACTCGATCTTGCCCGTCGTGCCCGACACGTTCGGCATGTCGTGCCACAGCACGATCTCGTTGCCCTGCAAGGCCAGGCTGCCCTGCACCTTCGATTCAATCAACTGCGCCAGCGGCAGCTGCAGCTTCAGCGCCAGCCTGGCATTGCCGGTGGCCGTGGTTTCGTCGGTGAAGTGGCCGATCCACTCCAGCACCGGGCTCACCGCCACGTATTTGAGGAAGTCCTGCATGGCGCCGGCGGCGTTGCCATCGATTTCCAGCATGCTGTTATGCACGGTCAGGTCGGGGATCACCGCCTTGACATTGCTCAAGCCCACACCAAGCGTACTTGCGGTATCGGCCTTGATCTCCATCCGCGCGCGGTCGAACACGATGCTGCCGCGGATCTTTTCAGCCTGCGGCCACAGAGGCGACTTGCCATCTTTGCCGAAGTTCCCCGGGCTGTAATTGAGCTTGCCGTCCAGGATGCGGCCCGCCACGCGGAACTCGCCTTTGGACTTGTCCGGCGAACCTTCCTTGAACGGGAAGTGCGACAGGTCGCCGCGCAGGCGCAGCGTGGTGTCGTTCAGCGTCCCCTCTTCCAGCGCGCCTGTAAGCCACTGGCGCAAATGCTCCGGGGTCTGCTTCGGCAGGTAGCTGCCGATGCGGTTGATGGTGAAGTTGGTGATACTGCCGTTCAGGTCCGACTGGCCAAACCCTTTGGCGCCGGGGCCGCGCGGCATCACATGGCTACCGGCCAGCTTGAGCTGCATGCCGTGCTGCACCAGGTCCAGCTGGTCCAGCTTTACCGCCAGCCATTTCGGCTCCGCCAGCGACCAGCTGCCATTCAGCTTGAGCTGCTCGAACGCCATTCTCTCGTCGTCATCGAACCAGGCGGGCATGGACAGGGTAAAGTCTGGCGCGTCAATGGCCACGCTGCCGCCCTGTTCACCCGCTTCCACGTGCCCGCTCAGGTTCTCGAAGCCGGGAATGTTCGGCAAGGCCGGCATCGGCAAAGCCTTGGCCGAGCGCGGCACAGCGGGACGCGCGGCCAGCGCTTCCATGCCCAGCCCTGCCAGGTCGGCCTTCAGTTTGTAGTCTTTGGCGGCAGACAAGGGCCCGCGCCACTCGGCGACCAGATTGCTGACGCGGCCGCGCGGCGCTGCTTCCGCCAGCAGGTCGCGCTGCACCTGCGGCAACGGCAGCCGCGTCGCCAATTCGGACAGGATCTTCAAATCCAGCGCGGCGGCTTTGACTTCGGTCCAGGCAGGCTGGTTGGTGGCGGCCACATGGCGCGCTGACGCGGTAGTGGGTGCCAGTTCAACGCCGTCACGCGTGCGCAGCGAAACATCCTTCAGTTCCAGCGTGCGGGTGATGGCCGGGGGCATGCCGGGCGTGGCCACCAGCGTGGCCGAGCGCTCTTCGCCCGCCGAGACGCGCCCGTGCAGGGCTGCCACGTCCAGCTGGGGCAAATCGCTGCCAAGGGTCGCCACCACATTGGCCAGCGCCACGTCGGCCGTGATGGCGGATGGTTGGGCATGGTCGATACTGAGCCAGGCGCGCATGCCGCCGCTGGCCGACTTCACGTCGATCTTGCCCGGCAGGTAAGGCTTCCACGCCGCCAGGTCGGCCCGGCGCAATTCAGCGTACACCTCGCCCTTCCATTGCTTGATGTCGGAAATCCGGCTGAAAGCCTGGTGGCTGAAATCGGCGCGCACGTCGATTGGCGCAGCCAGGGCGGCTGGCGGCGTGGCTTTGAAGGCGAACTGGTGGCGCCGCCACTTGTTCAGCATCAGGGCCGTAACATTGTCCAGTTGCAGCGGTGGGCTGCCGCGCTGCAGGTCGGTCCACGTGATACGGCCTTCGCGCACGACGACCTCGCGCTGGGACAGCAGCCAGTCGGCGCTCTTCCCATCGCCCTTTTTCTCGAGGTCGATGAAGATGCCGGCGGCGTACAGCTTGCCGTCCACATCGCGCCGCACGTCGATTTCGGGCCGGTTGAATTCCAGGGATTCGAAGCGCAGCCCGCCGGCCGGGACGCTCCACCACGACAGCGTGGCCGACACGTTCGGCAAATGCAGCGCCTGCTGGCCGCGCGCGTCGCGCATTACCACGTCACCGAGGATCAGCTGCGGGCGCAGCCCCTTCCAGGAAGCGTAAATACGGTCGATGGCCACCGGCTGGCCGACCGCGCGCGTGGCCAGGCTTTCGATGTCATGTTTGTAATGGTCGATATTCGGCAGGACCACCCAGCGCAGGGCCAGAAACAGGATGGTGAAGGCAAAATACAGCAGCAGCACCAGCTTGATAGTGAAGCCAAGGATGTGGTGGGTGGCGAGGTTCCAGAAGCGATAGGCCGCCTGCAGGCGATGCCAACGCTCTTTGAGCGGGGCCTCGACTGCCTCGATCTGCTCTACCAGGTTGTCCTTCAATACGCTCAAGCCGGGCCCTTATCAATACAGCATTTTACCGCACCGTCCCCTCAAACTATGTTCCAATAGGCACGGTTTTGAATGGTTTTTACACTCTATAACACCTGTCAATGAGCACTTCTGCCCTCGTTTCCGCATCCCGCTTCTACCAGCGCTGGCTGGCCGCCGATCCATCCCGACAGACCAAAATTGATGCCCTAGCGCAATTATCGCTTGCCTCGCTCAATTTTGCTGATGTTTTGGCAAGCGAACAGGGAGAACTCCCGCTGGCGCGCGGCATGCGCCGCCTGCGCAACCTGGTGCTGGCGACCCTGATCCGGCGCGACCTGGAGGGCAAGGCCGACCTGGATGAAGTGGTGACCACGATGACGCGGCTGGCCGATTTCGTGATCCAGACCCACCTGGCGGACCTGGACGCCGCCATGCGCCTGGCGCACGGCGTGCCGATCGGCGCCGATTCGGGCGTGGAGCAGCAATTGATGGTGCTGTCGATGGGCAAAGGCGGCGGCGGCGAGCTGAATGTATCGTCCGATATCGACCTGATCTTCGTCTACCCGGAAGATGGCGAAACGGCGGCTGGTCCCGGCCAGCGCCAGCTCTCCAACCACGAATATTTTGTACGCCTTGGCAAGCAGCTGATTGCCGCCATTGCCGAAATTACCGAGGACGGCTTCACCTTCCGCGTCGACATGGCGCTGCGCCCGAACGGCGCTTCCGGCCCGCTGGCCGCCAGCCTGGGCATGGTGGAGAACTACCTGATCGTGCAAGGCCGCGAATGGGAACGCTACGCCTGGGTCAAGGCGCGCGCCGTCACCGGCCGCGCCGAAGACATCGCAGCGCTGGACGCCATCGTGCGCCCCTTCTGCTTCCGCCGCTACCTCGACTTCGGGGTGATCGACGCGATCCGTTCCATGCACGCCCAGATCCGCGCCGAAGTGGCGCGCCAGGAACGCCTGCACCCCGAGCGCAGCCACAACGTCAAGCTGGGACGCGGCGGCATCCGCGAAATCGAATTCCTGGCCCAGGTCTTCCAGCTGATCCGCGGCGGCCGCGACCCGCAGCTGCGCGGCCGCTCCACGCGCGGCACCCTGCTGCTGTTGCCTGAAAAAGGCCTGCTGGGCGCCGACGTGGTGGCGCGCCTGATGGATGCCTACACCTTCCTGCGCAATCTCGAACACCGCCTGCAATACATCGACGACGCCCAGACCCACACCCTGCCGCCGAAAGACGAAGACCGCCTGGCCGTAGCGCACATGATGGGCCTGCCCGACGTCGCCACCCTGCTGGCCGACATGGATGCGCACCGCCAATACGTCGCCGAACAGTTCGACGCCATCTTCGCCGACAAGAGTGGTGGCGGAGGTGACGAAGTCGATCCCGCCACCAGCAATGAATGCGCCGATCCCGACAACCGCGAAGCCATCGAAGCGCGCTTCGCCAGCCTCGGTTACGAAGACCCGGCCGCCGCCGCCCAGCGCCTGATCGCCACCTGGCAAGCGCCCAAGCTGGCCAGCCTGCCCGACGCCAGCCGCCAGCGCCTGGTGGCCCTGGTCAACGCCGCCCTGCCCCAGATTGCCCGCGCCGCCGAACGCAACAGCGCCGGCACCAAGCTCGGCACGCTGGGCCGCCTGCTCGACTTTCTGGAAGCGATCTCGCGCCGCTCCTCCTACCTGTCGCTGCTGACCGAATACCCGCACACGCTGGAGCGCGTGATCACCATGATGCACGCCAGCGGCTGGGCCGCCAAATTCCTGACCCAGCACCCGATCCTGCTTGACGAACTGCTGGACGACCGCATCCTCAGCGCCGTGTTCGACCCGGCCGCCGCCGCAGCCGAACTGGAACGCCAGCTGGCCACCGCGCCGGACGACACCGAACGCCAGCTCGACATCCTGCGCGAAGTGCACCACGCCCAGTTGTTCCACCTGCTGGCGCAAGACCTGGCCGGTTCGCTGACGGTGGAAAAACTGGCCGACCATTTGAGCGCGCTGGCCGACGTGATCGTCGCCGCTGTCATCAAGGCTGCCTGGCAGACCGTGGCCAAGCGCCATGTGGAAGTACCGAAGTTTGCCGTAATCGCCTACGGCAAGCTGGGCGGCAAGGAACTGGGCTACGTCTCCGACCTCGACGTCATCTTCCTGTTCGACGATGAAGACCAGGACGCACCCGGCCTGTATGCCAAGCTGGCGCAGCGTTTCATCACCTGGATGACCTCGCACACCTCGGCCGGCATCCTGTTCGACATTGACATTGCGCTGCGGCCGGACGGGGCCAGCGGCATGCTGGTCTCCAGCGTCGGCTCGTTTGAAAAATACCAGCACACCTCCGCCTGGCTGTGGGAACACCAGGCGCTGACACGCGCCCGTTTCTGCGCCGGCGACGCCGCGATTGGCCAACGCTTCGAACAAATCCGCTGCCAGGTGCTGCGCAAGGAACGCCCCGACGCGGCCGCGCTGAAGCAGGAAGTGCTGGCCATGCGGCAAAAGATGCGCGACGCACGCCCGAACCGCAGCGAGCTATTCGACCTCAAGCAGGATGAAGGCGGCATGATCGACATCGAATTCATCGTGCAATATCTGGTGCTCCAGCACGCTTCGCGATACCCTGAGCTGACCGGCAATATCGGCAACATTGCCTTGCTGCATTTAGCCGGTAAGCTTGGCCTGGTGAACGCGGAGCTTGCCGCTGCGGTGGCCGATGCCTACCGCGATATGCGCAAATGGCAACACCAATTGCGCCTGCAAGGCCTGGAGCAGGCACGCCTCGAACCGGCCAAGGTGGCCGCCCTGGCCGCCAAGGTAAAACAATTATGGCAAACCATCTTTGAAGGAGAGTGAGATGAAAGGATTCCTGGCAAGCGTTGCAATGGGTTTCAGCCTGCTGTCCATGCCGGCCTGGGCCGCCGACAAAGGCAGCGCCGACGAGGCAGTAGCGATGGTGAAAAAAGCCGCGGCCATGATCAAGGCCGAGGGCAAGGAGAAAGCATTTGCCGCTTTCGCCGATGCCGGCAACAAGGATTTCCACGACCGCGACCTGTACGTATTCGTATATGACTTGAACGGCGTCAATCTCGCGCACGGCAACAATCCCAAGATGGTCGGCAAGAACCTGCTCGAACTGAAGGACCAGGAAGGCAAGCCACTGATCCGCCAGATGGTCGACGTCGCCAAGACCAAGGGCAAGGGCTGGGTCGATTACAAATGGCCGAACCCGGTCACCAAGGCCATCGAAGCCAAGTCCAGCTACGTCGAAAAGGTGGACGACATGCTGGTCGGTTCCGGCATCTACAAATAATCCTTTTATGCAGCTAGCGGCAGTGCATCGGCGCTGAGGTGGCCTCGGAAGCGGCCGCTGCTCACGGCGGGGCGCTGCGTTTCGATCGCGTCGGCAAAGAAAACGGCGGGGTCGCCTTGCAGGGTGCGCACATGCCGTTCGAGGTGGGGGAATGGCGCGAGCTGCAGCCCTGCCTGCGCCACGGCCCAGCGGATGATGGCCACCAGGCTTGCGTCGGCTACCGTGCGCTTGCGCCCATCCAGCCATTCGCTTTCCGCCAGCAACTTGTCGAGGCGGGCGCAAGCGAGCACCATGCGCGCTTCGCCGGACTGGAATTCCTCGTGCAGGTAGTCGAGCAGCTTTTCCAGCTGTTCCGCTTCGGCCGTACCGGCGCGATAGCCGAGCAAGTGGCGGCGGCGGGTAGCGAGGTAGCGCAGGATCACGCGGCAGTCCTGCAGTAATTTGCCGCCAACTTGCAGCATCGGCCCTGACTGGGCGGTGAATTCCTGACGCAGCAGGCGGTATGGCCGGCACAGCCATTCCAGGGCGACGATCGTACCGAAGGCGCAGCCTTGGGGGGCGCCGTGATGCAGGATGGGTTCCATGTTTGCCTCTTCTTATTGGTTGGGAGAATGAAGGCATTGTGCGGCCTAAATAGGACACTATTAGCCCTGTTTTAGTGCGAAAATGTCCAGATGTCAAAACCTGCCATCAAAGCCCTGACCATCCTCGAAATGCTGCAAAGCCAGCGCCAGATCTCCGGCGCGGACATGGCCGAGCGCATCGGCGTCGACCGCCGCACCTTGCGGCGCTATATCGCCATGCTGGAAGAGTTGGGCATTCCAATTGCCGCCGAACGCGGGCGCCATGGCGGCTATATGCTGGTGCCCGGTTTCAAGCTGCCCCCGCTGATGTTTACCAATGAGGAAGCGTCGGCCGTTGCACTGGGCCTGCTTGCCGTGCGCTCGCTGCAGCTGGCCGATACCGCCCCCGCGGTGGCCAGCGCCCAGGCCAAGCTGGAACGCGTGATGCCGCCGGCGCTGCAAGCGAGTACGCAGGCCCTGCGCGAAACGGCGACGCTGGAAACGCCTGGCCAGCGCTGGACCATGTCGCAAGCGGCGCGCCCTTCACTCACCGGGGAGCTGACTGCGCTGGCCCTTGCGGCCCAATGCCAGCACCGCGTGCTGTTCCGCTACACGCCGCAGGATGGCACGCCGATGCAGCGCTCCTTCGATCCTTACGGCCTGGTGTTCAGCCACACCCGCTGGTATGCGGTGGGCATGTGCCGCCTGCGCATGGCAATCCGTTCTTTCCGCCTGGACCGCATTGCCAATGTGGTGGAAACGGGAGAGGTATTCGATAAGCCCGACAGTTTTGATGCAGCGGCCCAGCTGCAGCATGCGATGGCCACCCTGCCCCGTCCCTTGCCGGTGCAGGTGCTGCTGCATACCGACCGTGCCAGCGCCGAGCGCGAAGTCGGTAAATATATCGGTCCGCTGGCCGAGGCCGAAGACGGCGTGCGCCTGGCCACCAGCACCACCAGCTATACCTGGTTCGCGCGCATGCTGGCCTCTTTGAATTTCGATTTCACCATCGAAGGCCCGGAAGAATTGCGCGCCGCCGTGCGCCTGGAAGCGCAGCGGCTGGCGCGCCTGGCCAGCTGAATTACTCGGCTTTGCCGATGTGCTTGCCGAGGGCTAGCGCAGCCAGGCCGCCCGTGATTAATCGTTGCAACATGATTTCAGTCTTTCTTGAATAAAAAAATCCCCGCTCGAAAGCGGGGATTCATCAGGCTAGCTTCTGCCAGCTTAGAACTTGTGTTCCAGCGATACGCGCAGAGTACGGCCGCGCAGAGGCGGGTTGCCGGCACGCATGTCAACCACCGGCTGGCGGTTGAACAGGTTGTCCACGTTGGCATAGAACGTGGTGTTCGTCCACAGGGTGTAAGAACCGTTGACATTAACCAGCACATCGCGCTTGAGACGGCAGTAATCAGCCGGGATCTCACGTGCCTCGCAACCTTCCGGCGAATTGTTATCGTCGTACTTGTTGGTGATCAGCTTGGTGCCAGGCAGGTAGGTCACGGTTGCGCCAGCATGCCATGGGCCCTGGGTCCACTGAGTGGAAGCGCGCACGTTATAGCGGTAGTTGGCATAATTGCCGGCCAGGTTCTCGCTATAAGTATCTTCCACCGTATCCCAGCCGCGGTAGTCCAGCTGATAGTTGGCGCGCAGGGTGTTGCTGATCTTGCCGTAAGAACCGAGATTGATGCGGTTGTTCAATTCAAAGTCCAGGCCGGCAACTTTGGTGCGGTTCAGGTTCATGTACGACTGTGCAATCGAAGAAATCGGGCCGGTGGTCTGCACGATATTCTTGCCAGACAGTTCAAACACGCGCTGCGACATGTTCAGGTCGTCCTGGGTAACCGGGAGGCGACCGACCGAACCTGGATTCTTGTCTTCGAGTGCCAGAATCTGATCCACAGGCAAGTTGCCGATTTCGTCGCGGCGCACGATGTGGTAGTAGTCCAGGCTCATCGACAGATCCTGAGTAGGCTGCCATACGATGCCTGCATTGAAGGTGCGCGACTTTTCTGGCTTGAGGTCCGGGTTGCCAGTGATGTTGACGGCAGCGCTTTCCGAGCAACCTGCATCGCGGGCACGGGTCGCGTCGGCGACGTCAACGGCATTGCCCTTCTTCAGCTCGTTATACAGCTGGGTCGCAATAGCGCAACGCTTCGGATCCTGAATCCCATTCTGGAAGGCGGACAGCTGCACATTGCCAGTTTCGGCATTGTTCGGAGCGCGGAAACCTTCCGAGGCGGTTGCACGCACCATCAGGGTTGGATGTACCTTGTAGAGAATGCTGAACTTCGGCACGAAGTTCGCATCGGTCTTGCCGACTTTGTCAAAACGCACTGCACCGCTCAGTTCGAGGTCCTTGATGACTGGCGCAGCCAATTCGGCGTAGGCGGCATAAATATTGCGCGAACCGGTTACGTTGATCGAGCCATAGCCGACGATTTCCGCCTTGGCGATATTGTCGGTTACCCAGGATTCGAAGCTGTCTCGGCGGTACTCACCACCGACTGCCAATGACATGGCGCCGCCCGGCAATTGCATCAGCTCGTGGCTGGCGCGGAAGTCGACGAAGCTCTGCTTGGATTCGCCGAGGAAACCGAAGTACGGGAACATCTTCAGCAGCAGGGCCGGATCATTCTTCTGGCCGAACTTGTAGTCGCCGCTCAGGACCGCATCGAGGTAACCCGCTGCGCTCTTGCTGCCGCGCTGGTTGGTGTCGGAACGGCTGGCCATGGTGCCGATGGCAGTATTCCAGTCCCAACCCATGCTGTTGCCTTCCAGGCCGGCCATGACACGGTACTGCCTGGCGTGCGCCTTCGACTTGTACATTTCCATATCGTCAGCGTAGCGGTAGCGTAGCTGGACCGGGAAGCTGTACGGGTTGTACGGATGGCCCACCGGAAGCATTGGCTCGGTAAAGCTTTCCTGACGCTGCGCGCCGGCGTTATACCAGGTGATCGGGGTCCCGGTGTACTGCATGATTGCCGGCGCATTGTAGAAGGTGGTCTTGGTGTCCGACAGGGTGACTTCGGCGAAGGCAGTCGTGTCGTTGTTGATCTTCAGGCGGCCGGAAGTCATGAAGTTGGCACGGTCAGCTGCGGCGTGGATACCAACGCGGGCCCACTGGTCGAAGCGGCACAGGCCGCCTTCCAGGTTTTCCGGTGCGCAACCAGGTGCGGGGGTCGAGAACGATTTGCCAGCCAGCGTTGGGTCAGCATAGTTCTTCGGATAGCGGCCGAAGTAGTTGCCCGGGGTCGAATAGGTCGAACGCACGCCGAAGGTCGGGCTCACGTACGTGGTGTACCATTCCGGCACTTGCGGCACGATGGAGCGGTCGTCGTATGGATTGCGGTGGTACAGCTCCAGGTGAGCAAACGCATTCCAGCCGTCGGCGTTGAAGTCGCCGACGCCGCCGGTGATGGATGCGGTCTGGTCGCGGTTCAGTTGATGCTTGGCCAGCGACTGGCGCGCGCCCGCGCGCAGGGTCACGCCGTTGAATTCTTTTTTCGTAATAATGTTGACCACGCCTGCGACAGCATCGGAACCGTAAATGGCCGATGCGCCGTCCAGCAGGATTTCTACGTGGTCGATCACGTCCGCAGGGATCGAGTCAATGTTGACGAAGGTTTCCTGACCACCGTCCGCGGTACCAAAGTTGGAGACGCGACGGAAGTTCAGCAGCACCAGGGTCGAGTTCTTGCCCAGGTTGCGCAGTGCCAGGCCGGTGGCGCCGGACGCGAAGGAGTTGCCGCTGCCCAGGTCGGTCAGCGCGCCAGTGTTCGAAGTCAGGGTATCGACCACATCCTTGACGGTGGAAGCGCCGATCGCTTTGATTTCATCGCGGCCCAGAACCTGCACTGGCGAGGCCGTCTGCTCGTCGATGCCACGCTTGATGTTGGAACCGGTAACGAGCACCTTCTGGACGACTTGCTGAGGAGCTGCGTCAGTTTGCGCAAATACTACCGATGGTGCGGTCAAGGCCAGCGCAACGGCGATAACGCTGCGCTTTAATACGAATTGCTTGTTCAACAGGTTCTCCCTTTTTTGGTTTAGTTACGCCATCCTTTTGGAACGGCTGGGAGGAGTCTGTCACGGGTTGTTAATATTTGTAAAAGATATTGTTTATATTAATAGAAAGATTGCATTAGTTCGTTGTGATTTAACTACAGAAATACAAGTTACGAAAGACTCAACAAACAATGTCTTTCGCTTCGGATGTTGCGAACCCAAACGGCCTTCGAAAAAAAAGCGCCCCGGAGGGCGCTTTTTGCGGCGAGTGCCAGGGATTACTTGGCGGTCATCAGCGCCACAGTGGTATCCAGCATGCGGTTGCTGAAGCCCCACTCGTTGTCGTACCACGACGATACCTTCACCAGGCGGCCCGACACCTTGGTCAGGGTGGCGTCGAAGTTCGACGATGCCGGGTTGTGGTTGAAGTCGACGGAGACCAGAGGCTCGGTCTGGTAGGTCAGCACGCCTTTCAGTGCGCCTTCCGAAGCTTCCTTCATGATCTTGTTGATTTCTTCAACGGTGGTGTCGCGCTTGGCGATGAAGGACAGGTCAACGATCGACACGTTGATGGTCGGAACGCGGATGGCGTAGCCGTCCAGCTTGCCGTTCAGTTCAGGCAGCACCAGGCCAACAGCGGCAGCAGCGCCGGTCTTGGTCGGGATCATGGACTGGGTAGCGGAACGTGCGCGGCGCAGGTCTTCGTGCATCACGTCGGTCAGCACCTGGTCGTTGGTGTAGGCGTGCACGGTGGTCATCAAGCCGGTTTCCAGGCCGATGGCGTCGTTCAGCGGCTTGACCAGCGGGGCCAGGCAGTTGGTGGTGCAGGATGCGTTCGAGATCACGGTGTCCGAAGCCTTCAGCACGCCGTGGTTAACGCCGTACACGACGGTCGCGTCAACGTCCTTGCCGCCCGGAGCGGAGATGATCACTTTCTTGGCGCCGCCTTTCAGGTGGGCCGAAGCTTTTTCCTTGGTGGTGAAGAAGCCGGTGCACTCCAGCACCACGTCAACGCCCAGCTCGCCCCATGGGATTTCAGCCGGGTTGCGCTGCGCGAACACGCGGATCTTGTCGCCGTTCACGATCATGTTGTCGCCTTCCACCGTCACGGTGCCTGGGAACTTGCCGTGGGCGGTGTCGTAGCGGGTCAGGTGGGCGTTGGACTCGGCGTTGCCCAGGTCGTTAATCGCCACGATCTGGATGTCCTGCTTTTTGCCGCCTTCGTAGAAAGCGCGCAGGACATTGCGGCCGATACGGCCATAACCGTTGATTGCTACTTTGATCGTCATGCTGTTTACTCCTGATGATAGAAATTAGATGACTGCTTTGACTTTTGCCACGACATTGTCGACGGTGAAGCCGAAGTGCTTGAACAGCACGCCAGCCGGTGCGGACTCGCCGAAGGTGTCGATGCCGACCACGGCGCCTTCCAGGCCCACATACTTGTACCAGAAAGCGGTGACGCCTGCTTCAATCGCCACACGTGGCAGGCCCTTGGTCAGCACGGATGCCTTGTAGGCTGCATCCTGGCGGTCGAACACGTCGGTCGACGGCATGGAAACCACGCGTACCGGGGTGCCGGCTGCCTTCAGTTCAGCAGCGGCTTTCATGGCCAGTTCCACTTCGGAACCGGTGGCGATCAGGATGGCCTTGGCATCGGCTTCGTTGGTCAGCACGTAGCCGCCCTTGGCGATGTTGGCGATCTTGTCGGCCGAACGCTCGATGAACGGCAGGTTCTGGCGCGAGAAGATCAGGGTCGACGGGCCGTCCTTGCGCTTGATGGACTCGCCCCATGCCACCATCGATTCGACGGTGTCGGCTGGACGCCAGTTATCCAGGTTAGGGATCAGGCGCAGCGAGGACACGTGCTCGACGGACTGGTGGGTCGGGCCGTCTTCGCCCAGGCCGATCGAGTCGTGGGTGAACACGAACAGGGAGCGCTGCTTCATCAGCGCAGCCATGCGCAGGGCGTTGCGGCTGTAGTCGGCGAAGGTCAGGAAGGTCGCGCCGAACGGGATGTAGCCGCCGTGCAGGGCGACGCCGTTCATGATGGCGGACATGCCGAACTCGCGCACGCCGTAGTTGATGTGGTTGCCTGGTACGCCGGAACGAACGGCGATGCATTCCTTCCAGTTGGTCAGGTTGGAGCCGGTCAGGTCGGCCGAGCCGCCCAGGAATTCCGGCAGCACTGGCGCCAGCGCCTGGATCGCGTTCTGCGATGCCTTGCGGGTAGCGATGGTCTCTTTCTTTTCAACGCAGGCGGCGATGGCGGCGTCCAGGGTCGCCTGGAAGTTGCCTGGCAGCTCGCCCTTCATGCGGCGGGTCAGTTCTGCGGCTTCGCGCGGGTAGGCAGCGGCGTACTTGTCGAACATCGCATTCCATTCCGCTTCGAACGCGGCGCCCTGCTTCTTGAAGTCCCAGGCTTCCTTGACGTCGGCCGGGATATCGAACGGCTCGGCACCCCAGGAAATGTACTCGCGCACTGCGGCGATTTCCTTGTCGCCCAGCGGTGCGCCGTGCACCTTGTCGCCGCCTTGCAGGTTTGGCGAACCCTTGCCGATGATGGTCTTGCAGCAGATCAGGGTTGGCTTGTCGGACTTCTTGGCTTGTTCGATAGCGACCGACAGTGCTGCCACGTCGTGGCCGTCCACGCTGCGGATCACGTTCCAGCCGTAGGCTTCGAAACGTTTAGGGGTGTCGTCGGTGAACCAGCCTTCAACCTTGCCGTCGATGGAGATGCCGTTGTCGTCGTACAGGGCGATCAGCTTCTTCAGGCCCAGGGTGCCGGCCAGCGAGCATACTTCATGCGAGATGCCTTCCATCAGGCAGCCGTCGCCCAGGAAGGCGTAGGTGTAATGGTCAACAACTTCGAAGCCTGGCTTGTTGAACTCAGAAGCCAGCAGCCACTCAGCCAGCGCCATGCCGACTGCATTGGCGATGCCCTGGCCCAGCGGGCCGGTGGTGGTTTCCACGCCTGGGGTGTAGCCGACTTCCGGGTGGCCCGGGGTCTTGGAGTGCAGCTGGCGGAAATTCTTGATCTCTTCCATCGGCAAGTCGTAACCCGACAGGTGCAGCAGCGCGTAGTGCAGCATCGAGCCATGGCCGTTGGACAGCAGGAAGCGGTCGCGGTTGACCCAGGCTGGGTTGGTCGGGTTGTGGCGGTGATGACCGCTCCACAGTGCTACGGCAATCTCAGCCATGCCCATTGGCATGCCTGGGTGGCCGGAATTGGCCTTCTGCACAGCGTCCATTGCCAGCGCACGGATTGCGTTGGCCATTTTGGTGAAGGGGAGCGAAGTATTCATCGTATATCGAGGAAGGTTGAGTATTTGGTGCACTGCGGCAGACGCCGCTTTCGGAACCCGATATTTTACCAGAGCGTGACAGCAACGCTTAAAATTGGTGCATTTCAACCTTCTGAATTAACAATATGCCACGTTTTCACGTGCCCCAAGCCCTTGCCGCAGGCCAGCAACTGGAACTGCCCGCCGATGTCGCCCACCATATCAATGTGGTGCGCATGGTGCCGGGCGACGCGCTGACCCTGTTCAACGGCGATGGCGGCGAGTATACGGCGGTGTTGACGGAAGTGCAAAAGAAAAAAGCCTGGGCGGAAGTGAAAGTCTTCGACCCGCGCGAGGCGGAGCTGCCCTTTGCCGTAACCCTGGCCCAGGCCCTGCCTGAGGGCACCAAGATGGACTGGATTATCGAGAAGGCAATCGAACTGGGCGTGGCCGGAATCCAGCCGCTCGCGGCGCGGCGCTGCGTGGTGCGGCTGTCGGCGGAACGGGCCGAAAAAAAGCTGGAACACTGGAATGGCATCGTGGTCTCGGCTTCCGAGCAGTGCGGCCGCAACCGGCTCGCCTCGGTCGCGGCGCCGCTCGATTTCAAGGACTGGATTGCGCAGCAGGATCTGCACAAGCGGGTGATCCTGACGCCGCGCGCCACCGAATCGCTGGCCGATTGGGCGCGGCACCAGCCGGCGCAGGCCTTGAGCATCATGGTGGGACCGGAGGGTGGCTTCTCCGATGAGGAGGAAGCGGAAGCTTTGAAGCGGGGCGCCCTGCCCCTGTCGATCGGGCCGCGCGTACTGCGCACGGAAACGGCCGCGCTGGCAGCGGTCTCTATTCTTTCCGCCGCCTGGGGCGGAATCTGACAAGTCCCCTTCGCGTCGAGCACGCAAGACCCCAAAAAAAAACGGATACCCGAAGGTATCCGTTTTTGGGACGCTTGCTAACTAGTTCTTATTAGAACTGGTAGGTCAGGCCCATCGAGAAGAAGCGGCCAACAGCGCCAGCCTGGTGCAACGAAGCGTTGTACGCGGTCTGCGCACTAGCATTGCCGTAAGTACCAACGTCGATCGGAGGCTGACGGTCGAACACGTTCAGGATCGCGCCACGCAGGGACAGATCCTTGGTCAGCTTGTACACCACGTTCAGGTTGGTGGTGGTGAACGACGACACGCGGCAGTAGTTCGCAGGCTGGGTTACGCCCTGGAAGTAGAGACGGCCACCAACGTCAGCAGCGCTCGAATCGCAGGAAGTGCCGCCCACCGATGGATCCAGCGTCGAGAACGAGCTGGTGTAGTTCATCGTTGCGCTTACATCCAGCGGACCACGGATATAGCCCAGGGTGAACTGTGCACGGTCTTTCGGGTTACCGGTCGCGCCGCCAACCACGGATGGGCCTTGGGTGCCGGCCATCGACCATACGGTACCGTCAGCAGCGATCTGCTTGTAGGAAATGGTGTGCGCTGCGCTCAGGTTGGCGCGCAGGGTACCCATCTCGCCCATGCGCCACTTGTAGCCGATGTCAGCTTCAATGCCGCTGGTCTTGGTCGAACCAGTGTTAACATACGGCGACTGTGCGTAGGCTGGCAGGCCAACTGCGGCGGTAGCGACGTAGGTGCCGCCATTGCCGTCCGAGAACTCGGTTGGCGCTGGTGCATTACGCACGAAGTTCGGTACGAAGCCTGGCAGGTTGCCGGCCGCGGTCACGATCTGGTTCTTCACTTCAATGTGGTAGTAATCCAGGGTCGCGTTCAGGTCCTTGACCGGCTCCAGGATCATACCCAGGTTGTACGAGGTCGACTTCTCAGGCGCCAGGTCTTTGTTGGTGATCTGGACGTACGGAGGGGCGATCGCGCAAGCGTTGATCTGGTTACCTGCGGTCGTGGTCTTGCCGTCCGGGCACAGGATCGGGTCAGGAATCGCGTTGAAGGTGAAGAACGAACCTGCATTACCGACTTCAGCCGGGTTAGGTGCACGGAAGCCTTTGGCGATGCCACCACGGAAGCCGATCTGCTTGGTCGGGGTCCACTTGAAGTTGGCTGCCGGGGTGAACGAGTGGCCGTAGCTGCTGTAGTGGTCATAACGAGCCGACACGTGAGCTTCCAGGCTCTTCAGCGGGTTGGCTTGCAGTTCCGCGAAGACCGCGGTGTTGGTCTCGTCGCCAATCACGAAGGCGCTGGTGCTGGCTACCTGACCGGTCAGGGTGCGGTCAGCTGGCGGCGAATTCTGCTTACGCTTGTGCCAGTGGGTACCAACCGCCAGAGCCAGAGGACCTTCACCCAGTTGCATCAGTTCGCGGGAACCGATCAGGTCGAGGTAGTTCAGCTTGGAGGTCAATTCATTGCTGAAGTGCGGCGAAACCATGTTCAGAATCGCTGGATCGTTGGCGCCCAGTACATTGAAGGAACCGTTGTTCAGCGCCGAGTACAGTGCAGGACGGTCGATGTAGCCGCTGTAGTTGATGTCGGACTTGACTTCGGTCATGCCCACGCCGCCGTTGATATCCCAGCCTGCAGCCGTACCTTTGATGTCGGCAGCAAAACGGGTCGTCTTGGAGCTGTTGTCCAGGGTGTTAGTCCCGTCAACGCCAGGGATGTAGCCGTACAGGCGGGCTGGGGAGCCCAGGTTGTTGACAATGCCGCCACCGCCAACTGGTGCACCGGCTGCGAACAGGGTGCTAGCAATACGGTTGACGCCAGGGGTCAGCACGCCATTGACCAGGGTGGTGTTACCACCGAACGAGGCTGGGGAGTAGACCGCGCCCATGCCGCGATTGTTCAGGCTGTCGCGACGGAACAGGGAAGCTTTCAGGCCCAGTTCCCAGTCGTTGCCGAGCTTCTTGGTGAAGCCAGCCAGAACGTTGAAGTTCTGGGTTTTTGGCTGGATGAAGCCTTTGGTATCACGCACGATGCAGTCATCGGCCATGTACTTGTTGAAGTTGCAGTTCGAGTCCAGGAACTGATAGTTCGCTGGGTTCAGGGCTGCCGAGCCGTTGACTTTAGCGCCAGTCGGGTTGTACAGGAACGGGCTGCTGGCATGGGTCAGGAAGCCAACGGTGCTAACTGGCTTGCCATTTGCGTCCAGGCGCTGCACAGGTGCGCCCAGGTTGATGTTGTTACCGCCGCGAGCGCGCCAGTCGCGGTTGTCCCAGTCGTAGCTGTCGCGATCCTCTGTTTTGATCGCGTCCTGGCGACGGAACTCGGCAGTGATGAAGGCGTTGTAGCCGTCGCTGTCCAGGTCGCCGTAGCCGGTGCCGATCGACGCACGGTAGGTTTGACCGCCGCCGTGCTGGGTGCCGCCGCCTTCAACATTGACGCGGCCACCGGTCATGTTCTTTTTCAGGACGATGTTCACCACGCCTGCGATAGCGTCGGAACCGTAGGTTGCCGATGCGCCGCTCTTCAGGACGTCGATGTGGTCGATAGCGTCAAATGGGATCGACGAAACGTCGACGAAGGAACGCTGGGAGTCATCCGACAGCGGGTAAGGAGCGACGCGGTGGCCGTCAACCAGCACCAGGGTTGCGCCGACGGTCAGGCCGCGCAGGGAGATACCGGTTGCGCCGTTGGCGAACGCGCCGGAGAAGCCGGTACCCAGGGTACCTGCGCCGTTGGCGGCCAGGTCGGTCAGCAGTTCGGCGACCGAAGTCTTGCCACTACGCTGGATGTCCTGGGCGGTCAGCACTTGCACCGGAGCTGCGGTTTCGGTGTCAGTACGGCTGATCAGGGAGCCGGTCACGACAACGCGCTGGACATTTTCGCCAGCTTGCTGCTGCGCCATAGCTGGCATAGCGGCCAGAACGGCTGCGCCGCCGAAGGCCACGGACAGCGAACGAACAAGAATCGTCTTTTTCAACATTTTGGTTCCTAAAAATATTTGTTTGTCCCGACTAAACCAAAAAAACAAGGTCACCTTTTGGGCGATACCGAAGTCAATTTAACCAATTGATTTCAGCGTAGGATGAGACCATGATCAAGTTGTCTATGTCAATAAAAGCGCCACTAATATGACAAAAAACAACAGTGCCAAAGCATTACCAGGTAGGACTACGTAGTTAGGTAAAGTTGACCTGAAAACGCGGGACTTGCCAGCAGTAGAGAGAGATTTACGATTAGAAAATCGCTTTTTTGCGATTAAGTGAAAATGCGCGTAAATTAATATTTTGACATTAACGCCAATGGGTCCGGCGATAATCAGAGGAACCCGGCGAATTAATCGGCGGGCAATTGAAATTATTGCTGAAGATAATGAAACTTGCGCCTAAGCAAGCTATCCAACACTTCAACTATTGCACCGTTCGCTTGCGAAGTACAGTAAACGTTTGTATTTTGGCACTACGTCGTTGCGTGATTACAACCATCGAAAGCAGGTAGAATGTCGCCTTTGGGCCCGTTGCGTGCCCCATCTTGCTGAGAAAGACCACCATGTTGCGACTAAACGAAATCAAGCTCCCTCTCAACCACGAGGAACCGGAACTGGCCCAGGCCATCCTGGCCCGCCTGAAGATTTCTGCAGAGCAGATGCTGGGCTTTACCGTCTATAAGCGCAGCTATGATGCGCGAAAAAAGAGCAACATCTCCCTAATTTACTCGATCGACGTGGAAACCACGGACGACGCCGGCATCCTGGCGCGCCGCGCGGATGACAAGCACCTGATGCCGGCGCCTGACATGGCCTACAAATTCGTCGCCCACGGCGTCAACGCCGAGGGCAAGCAGCCGCGCCCGGTCGTCATCGGCATGGGCCCTTGCGGCCTGTTCGCCGGCCTGATCCTGGCACAGATGGGCTTGAAACCCATCATCCTGGAGCGCGGCAAGACCGTGCGCGAACGGACCAAGGACACTTTCGGCTTCTGGCGCAAGCGGGTGCTGAACCCGGAATCGAACGTGCAGTTCGGCGAAGGCGGCGCGGGAACCTTCTCGGATGGCAAGCTGTACAGCCAGATCAGCGATCCAAAACACTACGGCCGCAAGGTGCTGACCGAGTTTGTGAAATCCGGTGCGCCGGAAGAAATCATCTACGTGAGCAAGCCGCACATCGGCACTTTCCGCCTGGTAAAAATGGTGGAGAACATGCGCGAGGAAATCGTGGCCCTGGGCGGCGAAATCCGCTTCGAGCAGCGCGTCACCGATTTCGACATCCGCGAGGAAAATGGCGTGCGCCAGATGCGCGGCCTGCACCTGGCCAGCGGCGAGTACATCGAAACCAACCATGTGGTGCTGGCCATCGGCCACAGCTCGCGCGACACCTTCCAGACCCTGTACGACCGTGGCGTGTACGTGGAAGCCAAGCCGTTCTCCATTGGCTTCCGCGTGGAGCACCCGCAATCGCTGATCGACCAGTGCCGCTTTGGCCCGAACGCCGGCCACCCTATCCTGGGTGCGGCCGACTACAAGCTGGTGCACCATGCAAGCAATGGCCGCGCGGTGTACAGCTTCTGCATGTGCCCGGGGGGCACCGTGGTGGCGGCGGCGTCGGAACCAGGCCGCGTGGTCACCAACGGCATGTCCCAGTATTCGCGCGCCGAACGCAATGCCAATAGCGCCATCGTGGTGTCGATCAGCCCGGAAGTCGATTACCCTGGACATCCGCTGGCGGGTATCGAGCTGCAGCGCCGCCTGGAGGAGAAGGCGTATGTGCTGGGCGGCTCGAACTACAACGCCCCAGGCCAGCTGATGGGCGACTTCGTGGCAGGCCGCGCGTCGAGCGATGTGGGCGCTGTGCAACCTTCGTTTAAGCCGGGCATCACCTGGACCGACCTGGCAACCATCCTGCCGGAATACGCAGTGGTGGCGCTGCGCGAAGCTTTCCCTGCCTTTGACAAGCAGGTCAAGGGCTACTTCAAGCACGACGCTGTATTGACCGGCCTGGAAACCCGTACCTCGTCGCCAATCCGCATCAAGCGCAATAACGATGATTTGCAAAGCCTGAATACGCGCGGGCTGTTCCCGGCTGGCGAGGGCGCGGGTTATGCCGGCGGCATCCTGTCCGCAGGTGTGGATGGCATCAAGGTAGCGGAAGCCGTTGCGCTGTCCATGCAGGCCGCGGACAAGGCCTGAAAAAAAACGGGCCTGGCCGCGAGGCCGGACCCGTCAAAGTTACACCCTCTTAGGTTCCTGGCACTTAAAACTCATACTTCGCAGTGAAGCGGAAGCGGCGCGCGTTCTGCAGGCCCACAGGCTGCATGTACGACGGCGAAGGCGAACCTACACCGGTTTCACCCGCTTCTTCAATCGCCTGCACAGTGCGCTCGTTGAAGATGTTCAGCACCTCAGCCTGGAAGCTCAGGCCCTTCTGCCACTTCGGCGAGTAGTTCAGCTGCGCGCTCACGTCCTTGGTCCATGCCAGGCGGCCCAGGGTGCCGCGCGGATTCAGCTTGCCATTGCACCAGAACGACGCCGAACCGTACTCGATCGACACGCCATCGAGGTTACCGTCGTAGTAGCCCAGGCAGTTGACCGGACGGCCCGACTGCACCAGCAGGTTTGCGCCCACGCGCCATTCATCCGCCACCTGGTAGGAACCAAAGGCCTTGAAGGTGTGGCGGCGGTCGTTAGGCAGGAAGCCGTTGGCGCCCTCCATCAGGCCCGGGTAGTCCCAGTCCTGCGAAATGCCGGCGTCGTCCTGGCCGATGTCGGACTTGACGTAGCCTTCGGTGTTGCCGCGGCTGTAGGCCAGCACGTAGGAACCGCCCAGGCTCCACTTGCCATCCCACGCACGCTCAAAGCTGAACTCCAGCGCGTTGTAGGTACGCTTTGGTTTCTCGGGGAAGCCCATGTCCTTGGCAGGAATGGTCACGGAAGTCAGGCCGTTGCCGTCGCCGAAATCGACGTTGGCAGTCAGGTCGCCGCCAGGGTTGTACAGGAAGCAGTGGCCGATTGCGCCTGCCAGGACATTCGCCTTGGCATCGCTATAGCCGTTGGCGATCGCCCAGTTGTAAGCGCCTTCGTTGTTGCAGACATCGTCCATCACCTTTTTCAGCTTGCGGTTGGTGTACTTGATGCCCACTTTCCAGCGGTCGCTCAGCGCCTGCTCCATGCCGATGATGAATTCATCCTGGTACATCGGCTTGATGTTCGGATCAACCACGGAGCGCGGATCGCCGGCCTTGCCGTCGGAAGTGGTGACGCGCGAACCAAGCTGCGCGCCCTGCCCCGGCAACTCGAACTTGTCAGTGCCGAAGCTGCCGTTGAAGGCATAGAAGTCGCGGTAGTCCAGCTCCGCGCCCGACAGGCGCACATTGGTGTTCGACATCACCGGGATATAGTAGCGGCCAGCGTTGGCGAAGACCTTGGTCTGCGCCTTGCCGCCCACGTCCCATGCCACGCCAAGGCGCGGAGCGATGGTGTTGTTCACCTTGATGAAGGTCTTGCCTTCAGCATTCAGGTTTTCGAACGATTCGCTGCGCAGGCCAAGCGACAGCATCACGTCCTTGTGCACCTGCCAGTTGTCTTCCAGGTAGTAAGCCGAGTTCTTGGTGGTGAACTGGCCGCCGTTCTTGAAGGTGCGCGCGTCGATGTAATCCATCGGCGCGCCGCTGGTATTGACGTAGCCGTTGGACAGCCTGCCGCCGTCCGCCAGGGTACGCACGATATAGCGCACAACGCCTGGATATTCGGTGCCATCGACCACTTCATACTTCTCGTTGTCTGCACCGAAGCGCAAGCCGTGATTGCCCAAGTTCCATTCGGCATCCAGGCGCCATGCGGTACGCTTGTCGTTCGCGTTCGGGTCGGTAATCGAAGTCGCGGTAGCGCAGCCCATCGGCACCGGCGTGGTTGGGCGGTTGTCCTGCACGTATGGGCAGGCAGCGGAAGCCACGTTCGATTTGCGGTTGTACTTGCCGACGCCGTACAGACCCGACACGGTCAGGTCGTCGGTCAGCCAGGTCGTGTACTTGCCGATCAGGTTTTCGCCGCCGGTAGTGTATTCATCGACGCCCTTGTCCGTGCCCTTGGTGGTACCGTACGGTACCGGCGAATCCCAGTTGTACTGCTTGTCCTTGGTCTTGTCGCTGAAGGCCGTGAATTCCAGCAGGTTCTTGTCGGTGATGTTCCAGTCGAACTTGGTCAGGAAGCGCGGCGTGCTGGATTTCATCGTGTCCTGGGTGCTCACGCCATAGGTCTCGCGCTTGATGTCGGCGCCCTGCACCAGGCCGAAGAAGTACAGCTTGTCTTCCACCAGCGGACCGCCGACCCAGAGGTTGGCCTGCAGGTCGTCGGTGCCGCCCGGACGCTTGACCAGGTTCCACTTGCCGGTGGTCGGGCTCTTCTCGGCATAGACCGAGGAACCTTCCAGCGATTCCGGCGACCAGATCACGTTGGCCCCGCCCTTCCACTCATTGGTACCGCGCTTGGTGGTCACCGACAGCACGCCGCCCAGGGAACGGCCGTATTCCGGGCCGTAGCCACCGGTCTTGACCTGCTGCTGCGCGATGCCTTCAAACGGTACCTGGTTGAACGCCACGCCGTTCAGGGAGTTGGTGACGTTAAAGCCATTGATGTAGTAGACGTTCTCCGCCGGCGATGCGCCGCCCAGGGATGGCACGTTACCGGCGCGCAGTGCGGTCTGGCCGATACGGGTATCGCCCTTGGTTGCGCCGGGCGCCAGCAGGGCCACGGCAGTCACGTCGCGCGAAATCGGCAGGCGGTCGATGGCTGCTTTGCTCAGCACCATGCTCGATTCCGGCGATTTGGTATCGATGCGGGTCACGCGGCCGGTCACCACCACACGGGCAGAATCCTCGAAGTGCGCGATCGAGCCTTCACCGGCTTGCACCTCGACTGCACGCTCTTCGGTCTGGCCATTCGGCAGCTTGACCTTCAGCGTGTAGTGGCCTGGCGGCAGCTGGGGAACCGAATACGTGCCCGCCTTGTCCACGGTAATGGTACGGCTCAGGCCAATTTCCTTGTTCTCCAGCGTGATGACGGTGCCAATCGCAGCGCGGCCACCCACGGAGCCGGCGGAGTTCGATGCCGCGTAGGCATGGCCTCCGATCGCCAACGTAGCGCTAAACGCAACAGTCAGCGCATGCGCGAGTACAGTTTTTTTCATTTGCAAATTCCATAAAGAAATACAGCATTTTTTAATAGTCCCTACAACTCGATCCAACGTCGGCCAACTTGCGCCAACCTTCGCCGAATCTGTCAATGGGACCACGCTGCATTACCGATGGTCAATTAAGCAAATGTACATTAGTGTTACATTGTTGAACTGTTGATACACGGCACGTAACTTGCCGACAATTGTCGCCAAATAAGCGAAACACTTACGTAATCCATGTAGCTGCAAAACAACGCGCTATGCGAGGGGCGGGGAAGATTTGACCTCGAACGGCATGTGGAGATGGAAGCGGCAGCCCTCGCCGGGCGTGCTGTGCACCTCCACTGCGCCGCCCATCTGCTGCATGATGGTGTAGACGATATGCATGCCCAGGCCCGAGCCGCCCTGCCCGCGCTTGGTCGTGAAGAAGGGTTCGTAAATGCGCTCGCGCACGCCAGGCGCCAGGCCGACGCCATGGTCGATGAAGTCCATATCCAGCCAGCCGTCGGCGGCGCAGGCGCGCACCAGCACGGTGCCGCCCCGCCCGTCCGGATAGGCGTGGCGCGCCGCATTCATCAGCAGGTTGGACAGCACTTGCGAAAATTTTCCGGGCGGCAGGCGGGGACGCAACAGGTGGTCCATTTCCACTTCCACCTTGATGCCAGCCTTGCGCAATTCCGGGCTATGCGCCGAGACCACGCCTTGCACATAGTCTTTCAGCGCCAGCGTGCTCACATGCTCGCTACCCTGGTCCACCGCCAGTTGCTTGAAGTTGCCGATCAAGCCCGCTGCGCGGTGCAGGTTCTGCTCGATCAGCGCGGCCGCGTCGTTCAGGCGCGAGGCCAGGTTGACCAGGTCGGAGCGGCTCACTTTGGGCGCTTCCAGCGCCTTCACCAGCTGCGCGGTATAGCTGCTCATGGCCGATGCCGCCGTCAGCGCCACGCCGACCGGCGTGTTCACCTCATGCGCCACGCCCGCCACCAGGGAGCCCAGCGCCGCCAGCTTTTCCTGTTCCACCAGATTGGCCTGGGCTGCGCGCAAGGCTTCCGTGCGGCGCACGACTTTTTCTTCCAGCTGGTGTTCGCGCTCCTGGTGCTGCAGCTCGGCCGCCGCGCGCGCCGTGAAGATCGACAGCAGCGACAGCGCCAGCAAGCGCTTGTTCTCGTCGATCGGCTTGGTGTCGATGGCTGACAGGATGCCGAGCGTCTTCCCTTCGGTGTCGACCATCGGCATGCCGACATAGCTTTCCGCCTTCATGTCCACCAGCAGGGCATCGAGCGGATAATCCTGCTGAATGCCGCAGCCGTGGAAGCACATGGTCTGGTCGGTCACGTTATGGCAAGGCGTGTGCTCAAGGCTGTATTCCATATTCGGAAGGAACTCTTCGCCGCCCCATACCGCAAGCGTGCGTATGCCGTCCTGCCCGTCCGGCATCCGGATCACCCGGCCGGCAATGACATATGTAACGTCCAGCGCCGCCGCCAAATCGCGCACCAGTACGCGGAAGAATGCTTCGCCGCGCGCACGTGCGGTGGAATCCGTGATCGCGCGTAATGCCGCCTCGGCGAGAGTGCGCGCATCGTTGGCGTCGAATAACTCCATGGCGGACTCCTAATGAGGTGGATGGCGCCCGTATAACGCTTGCAGGTCGTCCGTATGCTGCAGCAGCAGGTCGGCCAGAGCGGGATCGAAGCGGCTGCCGCTGCCTTCGCGCACTTCGGCCAGCGCGTACTGCAGCGTATGCGCCGGGCGGTAGCTGCGCGGGCTCACCAGCGCATCGACAAAATCGGCCAGGGACGTTATGCGCGCGGCCAGGCTGATTTCTGCGCCCTGCAAACCTTGCGGGTAGCCCGTGCCGTCCCAGCGCTCGTGATGTTCGCGGGCGATGCGCGCCGCCAGTCGCAGCACGGGCTGGGTGGAAGACGACAGCATGTGCCAGCCGATATCGCTGTGGCCTTGCATGCGCGCGCGCTGTTGTGCATCGAGCGGGCCAGGCAAGTTGAGAATGTCGTCCGGAATGCCGGCGTGCCCGATATCGTGCAGCGGCGCCGCCTGGCGCAACTGGCGCACGGCGCCGGCCGGCATATCCACCGCTGCGCCCAGCATGGCGGCGATTTCACCGACGCGTTCAACGTGGCCGCCGGATGCCGCCGAACGTCTTTCCAGCGCCTCGCCCAGGATGTGGATGATCGCGTCCTGCGTCGCTTCGAGTTCTTCACGCGCCAGCAGGTTCTCGTAGGTGATCGCGACATTGGCCGCAAACAGGCCAAGCAGTTCCCGCTCCTCGTCCTGCAACGGATCGTTGAAGGACATATAAAGCAGGCTCTCGTTGCCGTCGCGTGTGCGGTAATAGCAGGTGTAGTACAAGGGGCCGAAATGGTCGGCCTGTTCCGCCATGCAGCGCACGAAGGCATCGCGCACCGGTGCCGGCAAATGATCCAGGGTCTCCTCCGGCGCCAGGCCGGCATAGCCGTTTGTCACCGCCAGTACTTGCAGGCGCCCGGGCTGGCGCGCGGCGGCGTAAGCGTTCATGCGGCTGGCGCAGACCCCTTCCGCTTCGTGTCCCAGCAAGGCGGAAGCGTGTTCCAATACGGCCGAGCAGAAATGGCGCAGGTTGTCGGAATCGCAGACGTGGGTAATGGCATCGATCGAACGGCGCAAGCCAAGGCGGGCGCGCTCCAGCCGCATCAGATCGCGGTAGGCACGCAGGCCGGAATAAAACACGGTACTGAGCTTGGCGTGCGTCAGCTCCGTCTTTTCGCGGTAATCGTTGATGTCGTAGGTTTTCAGCACCATCGCTTGCGGCGCCTGGCCCGGCTGGCCGGTGCGAAGCACGATGCGCACATTCTGGTCGCCCAATTGTTCGCGGATATAGCGCACCAGTTCCAGGCCGGCGTGCTCGGATTCCATCACCACGTCGAGCAGGATCAGGGCGAACTGCCCGGGGCGCGACAGCAAGGTGCGCGCTTCGGCGCCGGAATAGCAATGGGAGAAATGCAGGCGCCGGCCGTCGAACTCAAAGTCCGCCATCACCAGTTCGGTGACCTGGTGAACTGCTTGCTCATCGTCAACGACCAGGATCTCCCAGGGCGGGAGAAGCGCAGCAGGGGCTGGCGTCTCATCATCGTCGAACAACATTGCGTCATCCACCATGCCCAGCCCCACTGGAGGTTGTTTATTGTAAATTATATACCGTCAAAGCCAGCCTGCCCTCTTAAAGCGTCGATAGAGCGAGAAGCAAACAACAGCCATCAGGGACAGCGCGGCAGGATAGCCGAAACGCCAGTCCAGCTCAGGCATATGCTTGAAATTCATGCCCCAGATCCCGGCCAGGGCGGTTGGCACGGCAAAAATAGCCGCCCAGGAAGCCAGGCGCTTGCTCACTTCGGCCTCCACCAGCGCCACCATCGACAGGTTGACCTGGATCGCAGTGCCGATCGTGTCGCGCATGGTATCGAGGGCGCTATTGATGCGCAGCAGGTGGTCGTGGACGTCGCGGAAATATTCCTGGGTGTTGCTGCAGACCGCGGGTACGCGGCCGCCATGCAGCTTGCCGATTGCGTCAAGCAAGGGGGCGACAGTGTGGCGCATGGTCATCACCTTGCGCTTCAATTCATACAGGCGTTCGATATTGTCCTGCTGCGAGCCGCGGATAAAGATGCGTTCTTCGATTTTTTCCAGCTCGACTTCCAGCGCATCGATGATGGGGAAATAGCGGTCAACCACGGCGTCCATCAGGGCATACAGCACGAAGCCGGAGCCTTGCTGCAGCAGGTGCGGTTCGCGTTCGGCACGGGCGCGTACGCCGAGGAAGTCCTGGGTGGAGTTGGAGCGGTTGGACAGCACGTAATTGGGGCCGACGAAGATGTCGACTTCGCCGACGTGCATTTCTTCCTCGCGCAGCTCGAGCATTTTGACGACAACGAAGATGGAGTCGCCGTATTCTTCGATTTTCGGGCGCTGCTGGCCGCGGCCGGCGTCTTCTACGGCCAGTTCGTGCAGGCCGAATTCATGCTGCATGATTTGCAGCTCGTCGCGCGTGGCGTCGCGCAGGGCGACCCAGACGAAGGCGTCTT
Source organism: Massilia eburnea (assembly GCF_009720745.1). Lineage (GTDB taxonomy): Bacteria > Pseudomonadota > Gammaproteobacteria > Burkholderiales > Burkholderiaceae_D > Rugamonas > Rugamonas eburnea. Next base: position 40,631 of record NZ_WNKX01000023.1, read on the forward strand.
TCCGTGCCACGTATTCGCTGATGTCCGCCACCGGGATATCAGCCAGCTTGCGCCCATCCTGGTAGGCGACGCAGTTGATCAGCATGCAGGCTCCTTTATTTCCAAGCCCGCAGCATAGCAGGAAGAAAAAGGGGACGTAACACATTTTCGGCGCAGCCGAAAATGTGTTACGTCCCCTTTTTTCTTCCTGCTAGTCGTCCTTCGCGCCGTCGATACCCAGCTCGGCAATCTTGCGCGTGATGGTGTTGCGGCCGATGCCCAGGCGGATGGCGGCGTCGTTCTTGCGCCCGTGGGTATATTTCAAGGCGGTGCGAATCAGGGCCGATTCAAACTGGCGGCCCAACACATCCATCACATCCTGCTGCCCGCTGCTGAGCATGCCCGCCGCCTGCAGCTCCAGCAAGCTCAGCCACCCCTCCGGCGACGAAGCCAGTGCCGGCGGCGCCAGCGGCTGCACCACGCCATGATGCTGCGGCATCGCCGTTTCGACAACAGCCGCCGGCGCAGCGGCGTGCGTGGCGCCGTCCTGCCCCTGCGTCAACTCCAGCGGCAAGTCCTTCACCTCGACCGTCTGCCCCGGCGCCATCACCGTAATCCAATTGCACAGGTTCTCCAGCTGGCGCACATTACCCGGCAACTCAAGCTGCTGCAGAAACGCCAGCGTCGAATCGCTCATGCGCTTGGCCTCCACACCGAGCTGTCGCGCACTCTGCACCAGGAAGTGGCGCACCAGGATGGGGATATCCTCGCGCCGCTCCCTCAAACTGGGCAGCCGCAGGCGGATCACGTTCAGGCGGTGGTACAAGTCCTCGCGGAACAAGCCATCGCGCACGCGCTGCTCCAGGTTCTGGTGCGTCGCCGTGATCACGCGCACGTTCGCCTTCAGCGGCGAGTGGCCGCCGACGCGATAGAAGTGGCCATCCGACAGCACGCGCAGCAAGCGCGTTTGCAGGTCAAACGGCATATCGCCGATTTCGTCCATGAACAGGGTACCGCCTTCTGCCTGCTCGAAACGGCCGCGGCGCGTGGTCTGCGCGCCGGTAAAGGCGCCGCGCTCATGGCCGAACAGTTCGGATTCCAGCAAGTCCTTTGGAATCGCAGCGGTATTGATGGCGATGAAGGGCTGCTCGGCGCGCGGGCTGTGCTTGTGCAGGGCGCGCGCCACCAGCTCCTTGCCGGTGCCCGATTCGCCGGTGATCAGCACCGTCACGTTCGATTGCGACAGGCGGCCGATGGCGCGGAATACTTCCTGCATGGCCGGCGCCTGGCCCAGGATTTCCGGCGTATCGGCCGGGCCCGATTCGATACTCGATTCGCGCAGGCTCTCGTCCAGCGCGCGGCGGATCAGCTCCACCGCCTTGTCGATATCGAAGGGCTTGGCCAGGTATTCAAAGGCCCCGCCCTGGAAGGCCGCGACGGCGGAGTCCAGGTCGGAGAAGGCGGTAATGATGATCACCGGCAGGCCGGGATGGCGCTGCTTCACCAGCTGCAGCAAGTCGAGGCCGGAGTCGCCCGGCATGCGGATGTCCGACACCAGCACCTGCGGCGTCTCATGTTCCAACGCGGCGACGGCATCGCGCGCATTGGCAAAGCTGCGCGTTGCGAGGTTCTCGCGCGCCAGGGCTTTCTCGAGCACCCAGCGGATCGATTCGTCGTCGTCAACAATCCAGATTGGTTTCATGTATTCCGATCAAGGCAAAGGCAATAAGATTCTGAAGTCCGTTTGACCAGGCCTGCTTTCGCATTCGATCACGCCCATATGCTGCTGCACGAAAGTTTGCGCCAGCGTCAGTCCCAGGCCGCTGCCGCCATCCCTGCCCGACACCAGCGGGTAGAAGATACGGTCGCGGATCTGGGGCGGGATGCCCGGTCCGTTATCGATGATATGCAAATCTAATGCCAGCTGATAACGCACCTTCGCCAGCGTGGTCTGGCGCGCCACGCGGGTGCGGAAAATGATCTCGGCATCGCCGCATTCGATGCGTGCCGCCAGCGCTTGCGCCGCATTGTGGGCGATGTTCAGCACCGTCTGGATCAACTGCTCCTTGTCGCCGCGGAATTCGGGGATGGAGGCGTCGTAATCGCGGCGGATGGTCAGCCCGACCGGGAATTCGGCCAGGATCAGGCTGCGCACCCGCTCCAGCACTTCGTGGATGTTGACGTCGCCCACGATATGCGGCCGCCGGTGCGGCGCCAGCAGGCGATCCACCAGCGTTTGCAGGCGGTCCGCTTCCTTGATGATGACCTGGGTGTACTCGCGCAGCTGCGTCAGGTGCAGCGGCGGCAGCTCCATTTCCAGCAGCTGTGCCGCGCCGCGGATGCCGCCCAGCGGATTCTTGATCTCGTGCGCCAGGTTGCGGATCAGCTCCTTGTTGACCTGGCTCTGGTCCATCAGGCGCTCTTCGCGGTCCTGCTTCATCTGCTGCACAATTTCGCGCAGCTCGATCATCACCGCGCCGTCAGGCTCGTCCAGCGCGCTGGCGATAATGTGTACGTGCAGCGCCTCGCGGCCGGCGCGTTCCAGCACCAGCTCTTGCCGCACATCGGCGAATTTATGTTCGCGCGCTTGCGCGATGATGTTGTCCAGCTCGAGCGGCGCCGCGAACAGGCCGCCCAGCGGCTGGCGCGCCAGCGCTTTCAGCGACGATTCCAGCAGGTTCTCGCCGGCGGCGTTGACGTACAGGATATGGCCGCCGCCATCAACGATGACAACGGCCGATGCCAGCAGGTCCAGCCCTGCCAGTTCAGCGGGCCGGATGCTGCCAGGGCTGTCTGGGTTCATTTTATATTGGCAAGCTCGCGCTTCAGCGCTTCCACGTTCGATTCCGTACGCGCGATGCTGTCCTTCAGGCCAGCTACGCGCTCCTGGTACTTGGCGGCGTTGCGCTCGTCGGCACGGCGTTCAGGCTCGCCGTTGTTGAATTCCTTGCGTAAATCCGCCAGCTTACGGCTTTCGGTGTTGAGCTCGTCGGTCAGGATGGCGCGGCGGTCCGCATCGCGGGCCTTCTGCTCCGAACTGTCCACGCGCGGGAAGTTGGCGGGCGCCACCGCAGGTGCTGCGGGGGTACCGCCGCCGCGGTGCGTACCCGGCGCGGGAATGGAGGCGCCTGGCAGGTCCAGCGGCTTGCAATTCTTCCCCTTGCGGGAATCGGTCAGTTCCTTGCGGCCTTCGGCATCCACGCAGAGAAAGATTTGCTGCGCCTGCGCTGCGCCACTCAGGGCCAGCAGCGCCAGCCCTTGAAATACGAGAGTGCGAGTGTTCATGCCCCGACTATACAACATCCGAAAAAAAACGCGAGGAAAGCAAACTGCCCACCTCGCGCTTTTGTTGACTGCCAGTTAATCCCGGCAATCGTCCCTGATTACAGGGAGTAGTACATGTCGAACTCGACCGGGTGAGTGGTCTGGCGCATGCGGGTCACTTCGGTCATCTTCAGTTCGATGTAGGCATCGATCATGGAATCGGTGAAGACACCGCCGCGGGTCAGGAACTCACGGTCTTTGTTCAGGTGATCCAGGGCTTCTTCCAGCGATGCGCAGACGGTTGGGATCAGTGCATCTTCTTCTGGTGGCAGGTGGTACAGGTCTTTGGACGCTGCTTCGCCTGGGTGGATCTTGTTCTGCACGCCGTCCAGGCCGGCCATCATCAGTGCAGCGAAGCACAGGTATGGGTTGGCCAGCGGGTCCGGGAAGCGGGTTTCGATACGGCGGCCTTTTGGATTGGCCACGTGTGGAATACGGATCGAAGCCGAACGGTTACGTGCGGAGTAAGCCAGTTTCACTGGCGCTTCGTAGCCTGGAACCAGACGCTTGTACGAGTTGGTGCCTGGGTTGGTGATCGCGTTCAGTGCCTTGGCGTGCTTGATGATGCCGCCGATGTAGTACAGGGCGAAATCGGACAGGCCGGCATAGCCGTCGCCTGCGAACAGGTTCTTGCCGTCTTTCCAGATCGACTGGTGCACGTGCATGCCGGAACCGTTGTCGCCAACGACTGGCTTAGGCATGAAGGTAGCGGTCTTGCCGTAGGAGTGAGCCACGTTCCAGACGATGTACTTCAGGTTCTGGGTCCAGTCGGCGCGCTCAACCAGGGTCGAGAACTTGGTGCCGATTTCGTTCTGGCCAGCGCCAGCCACTTCGTGGTGGTGCACTTCGACCGGGATGCCCATCGATTCCAGGATCAGGCACATTTCGGAACGCATGTCCTGGAAGGAGTCGACTGGAGGCACTGGGAAGTAGCCGCCCTTCACGGTTGGACGGTGGCCGGAGTTGCCGCCGTCGATGTCCTTGTCGGTCGACCAGGAAGCTTCATCGGAGTCGATCTTGACCATGGCGCCGGACATGTCGATCTTCCACTTCACGGAGTCGAAGATGAAGAATTCTGGCTCTGGGCCGAAGTAGGCGGTGTCGCCCAGGCCGGAGGATTTCAGGTAGGCTTCAGCGCGCTTGGCGATGGAGCGTGGGTCGCGGTCGTAGCCCTTGCCGTCCGACGGTTCGATCACGTCGCACTGCATGAACAGGGTGGTTTCTTCGAAGAATGGGTCGATATTGGCGGTCGATGGATCCGGCAGCAGGATCATGTCCGAAGCTTCAATACCTTTCCAGCCAGCGATGGAGGAACCGTCGAAGGCGTGGCCAGATTCGAATTTGTCGATGTCGAAATGGGACACAGGCACGGTTACGTGCTGTTCCTTACCACGGGTATCGGCGAAACGGAAGTCCACGAATTTGACTTCGTGCTCTTGTACCATCTTCAGAACGTCTGCGGCGGTCAGTGCCATTACATATCTCCTAAGTGAAAAAACTGCCGCGACCTCTTGGGTGCGGCGAACGCTGATGGTACATTAAGCAGATATCATGCCAGCAAAATTACCAGTAGCAACACATAAAAGCCGCACCATGCGGGTGCGTTTACCAATTATCGCACCGTTATGGTGCATATTTGCACCAATGCATGCCTATGCATCGTCGTGGTGCAGTGATGATAAAGGAAATACCATGGGTAACAATGCCGAAATCCTCGACCGTGCACGCAAACGCGACACTTCCCTGCCCTACGCCGGTGCGGTGACCCCGCAAGAGGCGTTTGAGCTGCTCAAAGGCGATCCGCACGTGCGGCTGGTGGACGTGCGCACGAATGCCGAGCGTGATTGGGTGGGGCGCGTTGCGATTGCGTCTGAGCAGCACCATGCGGCGCAGTGGAATGTGTATCCGGGCGGGACGCCGAATCCTGATTTCCTGGGGCAGCTGGCGGCGGCGGTGCCGGGCAAGGATACAGTGATCGTATTCCTGTGCCGTTCCGGTGTCCGCTCGCGCCACGCGGCCAAGGCGGCCACCGAGGCAGGTTATACCCAGTGCTATGACATCCTGGAGGGGTTTGAGGGGGATAAGGATGCCAACGGCCATCGCAAGAACGTTGGCGGCTGGTGCAAGGCCGGCCTGCCGTGGGCGGGTGCCTGAACCGGTAAACCTGGGTCTGACCCAAGGGTCAGACCCAGTCTGCTCGCCTGACACCGGGCGGGTGTCGTTTTTGACTTTCGACGAAGATCAACGTCGCACAACCGCCCCCCGGCCGCGAGACCGTACTGGGTCAGACCCTTGGGTCTGACCCAGCTTTACCGGGTTTAAAGCGCGTAATTCAGGCGCGCATAGACAAACCGCCCACTCCGCCCGAACGGCGAATAGTTGGAAAACGGCGCATTCCCCGTCGAATTGAGCGCAGCCGGGAACGGATCGGGATACTGGTCAAACAAGTTCTCCGCTCCAAGCGCCGCCGTCAAGCGCTGGGTGATCTTGTAGCGTCCCTCAATGTCCACCAGCGTCTTCGGCGTCATCCAATGGTCATTGGCCGCCGTGGTGCCAGGCTGCAGCACCTTGCCGTAACGCGTCGCGCGCAGCGTGCCGCTCCAGGCGCCCAGCGTATGGTTCAAGCTGGCCGTGAACTTGGTTTTCGGCGTGCCATGCTCGAAGGTCAGCACATTGATGCGGTCAAACAGCGGCGGCGCCGGGTTCAGGGCCGCCAGCTGTGCCGTCACCGGCACCTTGGTCACTTCGGTCTTGGTGTAGTTGCCCGCCAGGGTGAAGTCGAAGCGGCCAAGCGTCGGCGTATTCCACGGATAGCTGGCCACCGCGTCCACCCCGCGCGTGGTGGTGTTCACGCCATTGATGAAGAAGCGTCCGCCGCCCACGCCAATGAAGCCCAGCGACGACAGGTAGTTGCGCACATTGGCTTGGGTCAGGTTCTCAGACAGCACGATGCGGTCACGGATCTTGATCTGGAAGCCGTCCACCGTAAAGGAAGCCTTGCCAGCCTTGGCCACCGCGCCCAGAGAGAAGTTGGTCGACTTCTCCGCATCGAGTGGCTTGGCGCCCAGTGCAATGGCCGCCGGATCGCTTGGCTTGAACGTGGTGATATCGAACGGCACGCCGTTGATGAAGTTGGTCGCAGTCGAGGTGAAGTTCTGCTGTTGCGGCGACGGTGCGCGGAAGCCGTTCTGCACCGATCCGCGCAGGGCAAAGTTCGGCGTGAAGTTGTAGCGGCCAGCCAGCTTGCCCGACCAGTTGTTGCCGAAGTCGGAATAATGCTCGCCGCGCACGGCAACCGATCCGAGGAAGTTCTGGCTCAGGTTCGCTTCCAGGTCGGCATAGACCGAATAGGCCTTGCGGCTGGTATCCGATTCATCGCTCGGACGGAAGCCGGGGAACACCTGGGCGCCGGAAGCGGTGGGCGCTCCACTCGGCAGCAGGACGCCGCCATTGCGCCAGGAATCGGGCTCGCCGGCGTGCAGCGAATAACCTTCGCGGCGCGCCTCGGCGCCGACCGCCACGTTCAACGGCGACGCCAGGCCGACTTCATACTGCTTCACGCCCGACAGGTTAAAGGTGAGCTGGTCGTACATGAAACCGCCAGCATCGAACACCGTCTTGGACGCCGCGCCCAGCGATCGGTTCAGCGTGTTCTGGATGCTGTAATCCATCCGGTTTTCACCGTAGCTGACAGAAGCGTCGAGATCCCAATCGCCGGCAGTCCAGGTCGCACCGAAGGCGCCGCTGAAATCGGAGACCGATGGCGCAATGATCGGCAGGAAGCCATCCGGATAAATCGCCAGCACGTTCTGGTCTTGCAGCGGACGGCGGAAGAAACCGCCAGAACGCGCATCGCGGTCCTGGTAGCTGGTCCAGCCGTACAGCTTGACCCCGCCCGCCAGGTTATAGCCGGCATTGGCGAAGAAGGTGTTCTGTGTCATCTCCGGCTCGCCATACCAGGCGTCGAAGCGGTTGAATGTCGCTTCGCGCGGGTCGAAGGCGCCGTTCACCAGGGGGTACTGCTGGCGCGTGTCCCAGCCGCCGCGTTCGGTGTGGTCCTGGCGCTTGCGCTCCAAAGCCAGCGTCAGGAAGCCGTCTGCGCCCAGCTCCATGCCCTTCCACAGGCTGAGGGTCAGGGTATTGCCGTCCGTGCGCTTACGCGAGTCGACGGCCGTGTTCCAGGTGGCGCCCGCCGGGCCAGGCACCGGATTGAAACTGTATTCGGTATCGCGGCGGCCATAGCTGACGGTCGCTTCGCCGCCGGTGCGGTCGCTGCGCAGGCGCACGTTGATCACGCCGGCGATCGCATCGGAACCGTATTGCGCTGAGGCGCCGTCGCGCAGTACTTCAATGCTCTTCACGATGCCGGACGGGATGGTGTTCATGTCCACTGCCGCCGAACCGCGGCCGATGGTGCCGTTCAGGTTGACCAGCGAGGAAGAATGGCGGCGCTTGGAATTGACCAGCACCAGGGTCTGGTCGGGCGCCAGGCCGCGCAAGGTGGCCGGACGGATGGTGTCCGTGCCGTCGGCCAGGCCGGGGCGCGGGAAGTTCAGGGAAGGCAGCGCCACCGACAATGCCTGGGTGATTTCCGGCACGCCGCTGTTCTTGATGGTGTCTGCGCTGATGACGTCCACCGGTGCGGTGGTGTCGAGCACGGTGCGGTTCGAAACCCGCGTACCCGTCACGACGACGGTGGCTGTTTCGCCGGCCGGCGCCTCCTGCGCCCATGCGGCATTGGTGAAAAGAGATGCGACTGCGATTGCGAGAACCTGTTTCTTTGGTGCCATAGTTGCCCCTTATCGATTAAACCAGTTTCACTCCCTTGGCTTATATTTGAGGTAACTGTGAGCAACTGTCAATCGCAGTTCTCGCGAACGCAACACTTTTACGTGTTTGTACGTAGTTTATTGCGCACAAACTCGATGTGGTTGCGCAGGCCGTAGAACTCGTCGGCGAACGAGAGCGGGACCGTGAGGCGGTTCACGCGCTCTTCGATCTGGTCCAGACGGTGCAGCAGTTCGTCGCGCGGCTTGCCTTCGTCGACACCCTGCTCCACTGCGCGCAACTGGCCGTACCAGCGGTAGACGCGCGAACGGATGCGCCAGACATAGATCGGCGGTACCACCTTCGACAGCGGCAAGATCAGCGCGCCGGAGGCCAGCACCACCACCCACAGGCGGTCGAACAGGTTGGCCAGCCAGAACGGCATGTAGCGCTCCAGGAAAGGCGGCCCATCCTTGTAGAACTTGGCCGCTTCGTGCGCGACGGGGATCTCGGTGTAGCGCGGCGACGGGAATTGGCCCTGCTGCTGGAACCACCCTGCCCCGCTGTGGATGCTGCTGGCCGCCTGCACAAACAATTCCATGAGGGCGGGATGCAAGTCGTCGCGCGCTACCAGGGTCGCGGTCGGGGCGATCAGGTGGTAGTCGCGCGACGGCAAATCACGGCCCAGGTCGACGATCCCGCGCGGCAGCGTGACGTGGGTCAGGAATGGCAGGCGGCGCGTGTAGGCTTCGGCCTGGGTGAAGTTGAACAGCTTGATCCCGGGCGTCATCAGCAGCATCTGGATCAAGGGGTCGTCGGGGGCGGCGGCGAAGACCAGGGCGTCGATGCGCCCTTCCAGCAGTTCGACTGTGGCGGGCGTGTTTTCCAGGTCGCTCGCTGTGATGTCTTTCGGTTCGACGCCGTTGATTTGCAGGACCTGGCGGAAAAGGCGCGGCACGCCGCTGCCTTCGGGACCGAGGTTGATTTTCTTGCCCTTCAGGTGGGTCAGGCTGGTGACCGCTTTCTTTTCCCGCATGAAGAGCCATACCGGTTCGGTGAACAGGCTGCCCAGCGAGACCAGGCCTGTGCGTTCGGCTTCGGCTTCGTTGGTGGAACCGCTTTGCACGAAGGCGAAGTCGGTTTCGCCTTTGTTCAGGCGCTGCAGGTTGTCTTGCGATCCCTGGCTTTGCTGCAGGACGACTTTGATGCCGTATTTGGCCATCACTTGCGCGTAGCGCTTGCCGATGTTTTCGTAGGCGCTGTTTTCCTGGCCGGTGGAGAGCTTGACCGTGCGCGGTGGGGTTGGGTCGATGATCCAGTAAGCGAGCGCGCAAGCGCCGGCGATTAACAGGACTGTGGGGGCGACGGAGACGAGCAGGTCGCGCAGGCTGAATTGGGTGAACTTGATGAGCTTCATGGCGGCATTTTAACCCGGTAAACCTGGGTACGACCCAAGGGTCGGACCCAGATTTACCGGGTTTAGCGCATGCCGCAGGCGCGCAGCGGGGCGGCGGGAACAGCAGCGGCAGTAGCTGCCGCCAGCGCCGCCGTGGTGATGGGCTGGATGCCGCTCGGCGAGCCCGCAGCCATCGCCGTGACGACCGGCGCGGCCTTCTGCTGGTTCGGTTCAATCAGCGGCATCAGCGAAGGCGCCAGCACCGTCAGCAGCTGCACCGGCAACGCCGAGGTGAAGTCGTAGTTCTTCGATTCCGGCCCATGCACATACGCCGTCATCGACCCAAAGAAGCGCTCGCCGATATTGAACACAAACGTCGCCGAACGATTCACGTAACGCGATTCAATCAGGCGTCCGCCAGCAGCAAAGATGTCGAAGCGCTGGTCGCCGGTGCCGGTCTTGCCGCCCACCGGAATGATCTTGCCGTCAGCGCCAACAAAAGCCGCCTTGACGCGCCGCGCCGTACCGTCCGACACCACTTCGCGGATCGCATCGGCCACTGCGCGCGCCACTTCCGGCGTCAGCACCTGCTCATTGGTGGTCGACTTGTTGCGCGCCACCGTGGTTTCGTAAGGGGTGCCAACGGCAAAGTGCAGCGATTCGATGCGCTGCGTGGTCTTGCGTACGCCGCCGTTGATAATAATGCCCATCATTTCTGCCAGCGCGGCGGGACGGTCTGCCGAAGCACCGAGCGTGGTCGCATACGAAGGCACCAGCGAATCGAACGGATAGCCCATCTTCTTCCACTGGCGGTGAATGCCCATGAAGGCCTCCATCTCCAGCAGGCCGGCGATGCGCTTGTCCTGCGCATGCTTGCGGTGGGTCTTGAACAGCCATTGGTAGACTTCCTGGCGCTCCTTCTCGGAAGCGGCTACCACATCGGACAGCGATGCTCCTTCGTTCTGGTGCAGGTAGGCCACCATCCACAGTTCCAGCGGATGCACGGCGGCCAGGTAGCCACGGTCGGCCAGGCTCCATTTATCGATGGCGTACTGTTCGTACATCTTGGCCAGGCGGTCTTCCGGCACGTCGTTCTGCACCTTCAGGTTATCGTTCACGAATTTGCTGAATTCCGCCAGCGACGCATTCGGGTACACGCTGCGATGGATGTTCGCCAGGCGCACCGGCGTCGGGCGGATCGTGTCGAGCAGGATGCCGTCCAGTTCCGAAGCCTTCTTGCCTTTGTATTTGGCGTAGAAGCGATACAGGAATTCCTTGCCTTCCTTGTCGGCGAAGCGCGCCAGGTAGGCCGCGCGGCGCGGGTCGTCGGCGTCGGTCAGCAGGGTCTGCGAGGAACCCGGCATCTGGAAGGAGTAGTACTTGACCACGTCGCGCATCAGGCGCACGAACACCAGGTTGGTGGAACGGCGCAGCGCTTCGCGCACCGTCATGATCTTGAAGTCGTCGTCCTTGCTGAAGTTGCCGAAGTAATGCAGGCCGCCGCCGGTGAAGAAGCCTTCGCCCGGATTGGCCGAATACTTGCGTTCCATCGCCGCCTGCAGCATGGCCGGCAGGTCGCGCTTGTCCTTCGGCGTGGCGATCAGGTATTCGATGCCCCAGACGGTCAGGCGGTCGCGCTGGTCGACGCTGACTTTCTTCAGCTCCGCCACCTCCATGTCGGCGTACTTCTTGTGCAGCTGGTCGACGATGTCCATATACGTGACCAGGGTGCGCAGCTTGGCGGTGGAACCCAGGTCCAGCTTGGCGCCTTCGTTGATGTCGAGCGGCTGGTCATAGTTATCGGTTTGTACGCGCAGGTAGTTGGCGTGCTCGCCGCGCTCCAGCAGCGTGAAGCTGTACACAACGTTGGCCGGGTCGCCGTTGCCCAGCATGCCCTTGCCGGTCAGGCCAGCCTTGACAGCGGTTTCCGGTTCGCGCAATTCGCGCAGCATGGCGGTGACCGTTTTCTGGGTTTCCGCGTCGAGCGTCGTGTTGACCGACAAATCCAGGCGGTCCAGGTTATACATGCGGTTATCGCCCAGCAGGTTGGCCAGGTGGACGCGCACCGCGTTGGATGCTTTCTTGGTCACGAAAGTCATCGGCGGCGCCGCTTGCAGGCCGTTTCCCTTGGCTGGGTGCAGTTTTTCCTTCAGCGCGGCGTCGCGGAATTGCGGGGTGATGATGCCGGCGCTGGCCAGCAGGCGCAGGTGGCTGTTGGCCAGCACTTCCAGGTCCTGGTCGCCTTCGCCGAGGTAGTAGCTCGGGCGGCGCTGCGCGATCAGCAGCGACAGCGCTTCCTTGAAGGCCAGCGCGCTGCCCGGCTTGTCCATCTTGCCGCCCAGCAGGCGCGCCACTTCGTCGAATTCGCGGCCGTACCAGACCCACATGCCGTCGCCAATGCCGTTCACTTCGCCGTAGCCGGGCTTGGCCGACAGCGGCACGGTGTTGAGGTAGTCGACCACGATCTGGTGGCGCACCTTGGTGGTGTCTTCGCCTTGCTGGTAAGCGCGCAGGGAAGCGGAAATCATCTGCCGCAGCTTGTCCTTCATCGAACCGGTGCGGCCTTCCGGCGAGTGGCGGTATTTCTCGATCTGCGTCGCCAGGGTGGAGCCGCCAGCTGCGCGGTGGCCGCCGGCGCCGACAGCGCTCGCGGTTTTTTCCAGAATCGCTTTCGACAGGCGGTCCCACTCCACCGCCGGATTGCGTTTCGGGTATTTGGTATCGAGCAGCTCGCGGTTCTCGATGAACAGCAGGCTTTGTACCAGCGCCGGCGGCGTCTGTTCGAACCCGTTGTAGATGCGCTCCGGATAACTGGCGGTGAACAGCGGCTCCTGGCGGCAATCGAAAATCGACAGGCCGGTGCGGGTCTTTTCGCGATAGGTCGCGAACACGCCCATATCGCTCAACTCCACCATCTTGGGCGAGAAGCGCGCCTGCGACGTGACCTCGTAATCGCGCGCTTTCAGCTTGTCCAGGTAATCGGGCAGGTTGGCGTAGCCGAGGCGCTCGTCATACGGGCTGTCGTGCGGGAAGCGGATCGCCTTGCTCGGCCCCGGCTCCACCTTGTAGGTCAGCTTGCCGACCAGGTCGGTGAAGACGCGCGCCTGCATCGTCGAGGTGCGGATCTCGTGATAGCCCCAGAAACCGGCTACCGTCAGCAGCACCAGGATCAGCACAATGAGTGCGTTGCGCGAACGGGAACCCTTCTTCGGTTCCGAGGGCGGTGGTGGTGCGGGCTCGGCAGGTTCGAAAGAGCTTGAGTCGTGATCTTGTTGGGAAGGCATAGGTACCGAGCGCAAACGCCGCCTGTTGCCACCATATCCAATCGCTGCCGCGCCGGCGCGCATTTTGCGCACCGCACGTACGACAACTCGGGGCCGGCGAAAACGACGGTTGCTTAACATAGTGTTCAAACCGGACAATACACGCAGAGTATTTCTGCATGATTACCATTGCACCACAACGGCGTGCAGTGCACGGGGCAACTCGCAAAATATTTAAACTTCGCGTAGCAGTTTCGCAAAAAAACAACGGCGCATCATACCGAATATGAGCGCCGTTGCAAGAGCAGTTAACACCCTTTTCACACTGTGGATTCAGGGCTTCACGTACTCCACATTCAATGCATCGAGTTCGCGGCACATGTGGGCGAAAGCGGCTTCGCATTGGGCCGGATCGCCTTTCACGCCAAGCTCGATGTGGCGCCTGGTGTTGGCATCGCCCACGCTTGGAAGGCTGAAGACCTTGATGCGCGGCCAGGCTGCTTCCAGCGCCAGCATCAGCGGCGTCAGTGCGGCTTCCGCTGCTTCGTACACTAACACCGATTGCTCAGCGCGCGGCTCACGATTGAACAGGTCGGCATAGTGCGTGTCGAGCACCCATTCGATCATTGGCCAGGCCATCACCGGAAAGCCGGGCACGAAGTAATGCGTGCCGTATGCGAATCCGGCCACGCCGTTATACGGATTAGGAATAAGCGCCGCGCCTTGCGGGAATTCGGCCATCTGCAGGCGCTGCAGATGTTCGGCAGAAGTGAGGTCGGGCGCCTCGCCTTTTTCCGCGGCGATCTGGCGCACACGCTGCTGGATGCTTTCCTTGGCGCCTTCATGCATCAGCAGCGGCAGCCCCAGTGCGGCGGCGGCGGCCTGGCGGGTGTGGTCGTCCGGCGTGGCGCCGATGCCGCCGCAGGAGAACACGATATCGCCGCTGGCAAAGGTGCGCTGCAATGTGGCGGTGATGCGTTCACGGTCATCGCCGAGGAATTCAGCCCAGCCCAGTTGCAGGCCGCGCGCCGCCAGCAATTGCACCACTTTGGGGAAATGCTGGTCGACGCGTTTGCCGGACAGGATTTCGTCGCCGATGATGATCAATCCAATTGGCATAGGCTTTCCTCGAATGGGGCATGGCGCAGTTGCGCCAGCGCTTGCAGGCAATAATACTCAAACCACAAACCGGTGAAGATGAATATTACGACATACACCCAGATCGAGGCCGCCAACAGCATCGGGAAGAAGGCGATGGCGGCTACCGCGCCGACCGTCCACACCACGGCCGGCAGCGAGCCCGCCAGGCCGGAGACGATGCCGATCGCCATCAGCTGCCAGCGGTGTTCGCGCTGCAGCTTCTCCAGTTCTTCGGCGCTGGCATAATCGGCCAGGGCGTCATAGCTCATCACGCGGCTGGTCAGCCAGCCCCACAGCAGCACGGTTGCCAGGCCGGCCAGCGGCGGGAAGACATACAGCGGCAGGATGAACAGCCAGGCCACGACAAAGATGCCGAACGCGCCCAGCGCCTTCACCACGCTGCCGACAATGGAGCCGCCCTTCTTCTTTTCCAGCTGCGGGAAGTGGCGTTCGCCGACGTGGCGCACGATGAAGGGCATGGCGGCCACGCCGATGAAGATCATGGCAGTGACAATCATCAGCGGCAACAGCAGGAGCAGCGCAAACAGCGGCACCACGACGGAGCGCAAGCCGCCCAGGCCAAGCGCCACCAGCCAGTCGGTGGTGACGCGGTACATTTCGAATTCGACGAAATGGCCGTGCAGCCAGTCCAGCAGCGGCTGGAAACCAAGGCCGAGCAGCAGCGCCCACAGAGCGACTGACAAGATGAAAGGAACAATACTCAGCAATAAGATCTTGCCGTGGAACTGGGACAGCAGGGCCCTGCCGTATGCATTGATAACTGCGCGCATTAACTCGGTTTCTTTCTCATATATTCAAACATCCGCTTCAGGCCAAGCCATTGCTGGGCCCAGAAACCGCGGCCATAGTCGCGGCCCTCGAGCTGGTCGCGCACGCCGGTCGCTTCGAAGCGCGGCGTGAAGTTCGCGGTGCGGAAGAGTATGTCCCAAATTGGGAACAGTACGGCGAAATTGCAACCACCCAGCGTGCCCTTCCCCTTCGATTCGTGGCCAACCCCGATGGCGTGGTGCATGCGGTGGTAGCGGGGCGACACGAGCAGTCGCTCGCCAATGGGGCCGAAGTGGACACGGACATTGGCGTGCTGCAGGCTTTGCAGGATGCGCGACAGCGATACCAGCAGGACGTACTGCCCCGGCGGCACGCCGATCGCCAGCGCCAGCACGGCCATCACGATATCGCGCAGCAGGTCGTCCAGCAGGTGGTTGCGGTCGTCGCTCCACAGGTTCATGTTCTGCTGGCTGTGGTGCAGGCTATGCAAGCCCCACCACCAGTTGAACTTGTGCTGGGCGCGATGGAACCAGTAATCGGCAAAATCCAGCACCATGAGGTAAATGGCGAAACTGGCCAGCGGGTGCATGTCGGTGACCAGGTTTTCCAGGTTGAAGGGCCGCACGCCTTCCATGCGCAAGGCGCCGGCGATAGCGTCCATCACCGGGTCGAGCGTGAAGAACAGTGCCAGCGGGATCAAGCCCAGGCGCTGGATCACGGTATAGGTGAAATCGTTCCAGCGGGCGCGCTTGTCGGTGAACTTGTGCACCGGGATGGCCGCTTCCAGCGGTCGCAGCACCAGGAAGATCAGCAGCAGCTCGGCGATGCCGATCAGCAGCCATTCCGTGCCTTCGAAAGCTTCTTCGGTAATGTCGCCCATGCCGGTGTAATAGATAACCGGCTGGATGGCATTCTCAAATAGCCAGCCCTGGGCTTGGCCCAGCAGGTCGAGGAAAAACTGAATCATTTGCTGTAGTCCGGGTGTTCTCTCAACGTGGCGAAGCAGAAGCCTTTCTGCTTCAAGCCTTCAATCAGTGGTTCCAGGTTGGCCGGCGCCCAGGGATCCTTGCGCGACCAGATGCCCATATGGGCCATGAAGATGTCGCCGTCGCGCAGGCCTTCCAGTGCGCCTTTCAGCAGCACGGCATTGGAGGCGCGCTCCACCGGCAGTTCGTCGCCCGAGAAGCCGGCTGGCTTGGCCCAGGCGGCATGCTGGTAGCCGCAGGCCTTGCCGGCCGCCAGCGTGCGCGGGCTGGTCTTGCCGCCGGGCGCGCGCCAGAACGGGTCGAGCGGCTTGCCGGTCAGCTCCTTGAAGCGGGTGTCGACACGGCGCAGCTCATCACAATACTGCTGTGGCGTCCAGTCCTGCACCTTGCCGGCGTGGGCGCCGAATTGCGGCTTGACCGTGATCTTGCCGTTTGCAGCATCGTGCACGAAATAAGTGTGGTCGAAGGTGTGGGTGCCAAAAGCATGGCCCTCGGCGACGCGGGCGCGCCAGTAGGCGGCCCAGGACGGGTCGAGCGAATAGTCGCCCTTGACGGTCTTTTCGTTGGCCAGGAAGAAGGTGGCCTTGACGTTCTGCCGTGCCAGCACAGACGCGATCAGCTCGGCCTGCGATTGGCTGCCTGTGTCGAAGGTCAGGTAGATCGTGCCGTGGCATTGCGGGCCGGCGGCCGGAGCGGATGCGCCGGCCGCGGCGCCGGCGAACGGCGCTGCGGCGAAAGGCAATAGTGCAGCCAGCGCCAGCACGCGGGCAGCGAGCGGCGCGGTGCGGGCAGGCGCTGCGGCTTTCATTACATTCGCGCCGAGGAGTTGGCGAAGAACACGCCGTGCGGCGAACGGCCGACCGGAATGGTCCGGACCACCTTGCGCGCCTGCAGGTCGATCACTGCCACTTTCTTGATCCAGCGCAGCGTCGCCCACATGTATTTCTTGTCGGCGGTGATTTCCATGCAATCGGGGCCGCCCGGCACGTCGATGGTGCCGACGTTCTCGAGCGTTTTCTGGTCGATGATGTTGATGGTGTTGGACACGCGGTTCGACACATAGGTGTAGCGGCCATCGCCCAGCGCACGGAAATTGTGGGTGCCGGCGCCGGCCTTGATGCGCTTGACCGTCTGGCGGGTGCGCCAGTCGATCACCTCGACGTAATCGCTGCCCATGATCCCCACCAGCAGGTATTTATCGTCGGGCGTCATGGCGATCCCCGCCGGCAGTTTGCCGACCGGGATAGTCCACAGCACGTTCTGCGTCTTCAGGTCGACCGCGCTGACCTGGTCGCTGCCCTGCTGGGTGACGAAGACCGTGGTGCTCTTGGCATCAAAGGCCACGTGGCTCGGCAGCTTGGGCAGCGGCACGCGCTTGGCCAGCGTCAGGTCCTTGCCGTTATAGGAATAGATATCCAGCCGGTGCAGGCGCAGCGAAGTCGCGACGAACCACTTCTGGTCCGGCGAAAAACCGATCTGGTACGGATCGAGGACATCCTTGACGTGGCGCTGCACCTGGCCCGTCACCGGGTCCAGGAATACCAGTTCATTGCCCACGGCGCTGGCTACAATCAGCGACTTGTTATCGGGAGTGGCCATCAGGTGGTGCGGCTCTTTGCCCACCGGGAAGGTCTGCAGGCTCTTGTAGCTGTCCTGGTCCAGCAACTGGACCGTGGCATCGCGCGAATTGAGCACGACGACAACGTTTGCCTGGGCGGACTGGATACCGGCCAGCAAACCACATAAAACTACTGCGCTACGGATACTGCGGAACATGAAAACTCGCTTATTGGTTAAGCCAGCCCCTATTTTACGGTCAAACTTCATCTAGTTAGTTATTGCCGACAACATTTAGGGGA
The DNA here is from genome assembly GCF_009720745.1 of Massilia eburnea. Classification (GTDB taxonomy): domain Bacteria; phylum Pseudomonadota; class Gammaproteobacteria; order Burkholderiales; family Burkholderiaceae_D; genus Rugamonas; species Rugamonas eburnea. The sequence goes on from NZ_WNKX01000023.1 coordinate 58,134, forward strand.
TATCGGGCCCGGATGCACTACAATCGCGGCCTATGCCCCACATTTCTAAGGAATCAAAATGACTATCATTACTACCGCATCCGGCCTGCAATACGACGACATCAAGGTTGGCGATGGCGCCGAAGCAAAAGCTGGCCAGAATGTCACCGTGCACTACACCGGCTGGCTGCGCAACGACGACGGCAGCAAGGGCCCGAAATTCGATTCTTCCAAGGATCGCAACGACCCGTTCGAATTCGCCCTGGGCGCCGGCATGGTGATCCGCGGCTGGGACGAAGGCGTGCAAGGCATGAAAATCGGCGGCACCCGCCAGCTGATCATCCCTGCCGAGCTGGGCTACGGCTCGCGCGGCGCCGGCGGCGTGATTCCGCCAAACGCCACCCTGATCTTCGACGTCGAACTGCTGGGCGTTTAAGTAGCCCCGGCGAGGGAGGCTAGCGCTGCCACTTGCGCTGCACCGCCTCCTGTTCCGCTTTCGCATCGAGCGGTTGGCCGGCGATACGCTGGTCAATCGCATCCAGTACCGCCGTCGGCATCTCCGACCCCGCCTGCCTGAACTCCCCTTGCGGCGCCTTGTTCTGACCCTGTACCGCCAGCTGCACCTTCCATGCGCCGCCCTGCTTGCAGGCCAGGCCCGACATATCCTGCGCCGTCACGAAGCTGCGGCAGTAGCTATTGTCCTGCGCCAGGAAGCTGGCGCCGATCCGTACCGGGCCGCCATTGCCGCCCAGTTGCTGGTCGAGCGCGGTCGCCAGGCGGCCCTGCGCCACCAGCATGCCGTCGCGGCTGGCCACGGTTTCGCCGTTTTCCATTGGCAGCATGCCCAGGCCGTAATGGCCGACTGACACGCCCAGCACCAGCATGGCCGCCAGCGCCCCCCATTCCGGCCACGACCAGTGCCGCGCGCGGCTGGCCTTGCGCGCGGCCTGCTGCTCCGCCTCGCGCCGGGCACGGATGGAATCCAGGCTGACCACCGTGGCCTGGCGCAGCGGCTGCGCCAGCCTGGGCGGCACCGCCTCTTCCGCCACCGGCGCGAAGGCGGCAAACACGTCGTTGCGCATGGCCTTGTGCTGGGCGACCCTTCGCGCCAGGGCGGCGTCCTTGTGCATGGCCTCTTCCACCGCGCGGCGGGTGACTTCGTCCAGTTCGCCGTCGGCATAGGCCATCAGGGTTTCGTCGGAAAAACTTTTCATACTGTCCTCGCTTGTTCCGATAACAGCTCTTGCAACGCGGTGCGGGCGCGCGCCAGCCGGCTGGTCAAGGTGCCGACCGGAATTTCCAGCACCTCGGCCGCATCTTTATAAGGCAAGCCTTCCACCAGCACCAGGCCAACCACCAACCGGTGCTCTTCGCTCAGCAGGCTGACGGCTTTCTGCACCGCCATCCTTTGCTGGTGGGCTTCGGCAAAGTCGTCGCCCACATGCTCCCCCTCCTCCTCCGGCGCGAACAGCTCGCTGCGGCGGGTGCGGGCGCGCAACTCGTCGATCCAGGCATTCTTAATGATGCGGAACAACCAACTGTCGAGCCGGGTCCCGGCCTGGTAAGAGCTGCTGTGCACAATGGCACGCTCCACCGACAGCTGGACCAGGTCGTCCGCATCTTCGCGGTGCCATGCCAAGGTGCGGGCAAAGCGGCGCAGTCGCGGCAGCAGGGTGGCGATTTCCTCGTGCAGGGCGTTATCGTTGTCCATCAGTCATATGAGGATAACGAACGGGGATGGGATTTTCTTCCCACTTTCCATCGTTAATACAGAATAGATACCTTGATAGCCTATATTATCATCCGACCATGCCAAGCTCGCGCCCGACTTATTCCCTGTTGCGTACATGCCGCTGCCTGTTGACAGCCCTTGCCCTGCTGGCCGCTGCGGGGCCGGCGGCGGCGCAGGTCGGCTTGCCAGGATTGCCACGCCTGCCGGGTGGCAGCCTATCCAACCTGGGCGATGCCAGCTTGCGCGACCGGCTGCGCGAGCGCCTGCTGGATACGGCCGAACTGCCACGCAAGGTGTCGCTTGAGCAAATGCGGCTGCTCACCGTACGCGATTTGCTGCAGCGGCACCCGGCGCAGCTGGAGCCGGATCCTGCGGGATTCCCGGTCGTGCGGCGGGAGATCCTGGCGTGGTCGCCTTCCGCCGCCGGACTCGCGGCAGCTTCCGCGGCAGGGCTGCTCGTGGCTGACCGGCAGCAGATGCCGGAGGTTGGGCAAACCCTGGTGACCTTGCGCGTGCCGGACGGGGTGGCGACCGCCGATGCACTTTCCACCTTGCGCACCGCCGATCCGGACGGCGTCTACGATTTCGACCACATTTATATAGGCGCCGGTTCGCGCGCGGCGGATGCGGCGCCGGAAGGCGCCCCGGCCGCCGGCAAGGCGTCCTTGCCCGCGAGCGGGGCCGGGGCGCCTGGCGCGGTGGGCGGCGAGGTGCGCGTCGGCCTGGTCGACAGCGGAGTCGATGGCGGTCACGAAGTCTTCGAAAACGCCCGCATCGTGCGCTGGGGCTGCGGCGACGTCGCGCATCCGGCAGCGCACGGCACTGCCGTCGGCGCGCTCATGATCGGTAAATCGGAGCGCTTCAGTGGCGCTGCGCCTGGCGCAAAACTGTATGCCGCGGATATCTATTGCGACCAGCCGACCGGCGGTTCTGCCAGCCAGATCGTGCAGGCCTTGGCCTGGCTGGCGAAAGAACAGGTCGGCGTCATTAACATCAGCCTTGTGGGACCGCCTAACCAGATGCTGGGCCGCGTTGTGCAGGCCATGGTGGCGCGCGGACACCTGCTGGTAGCGGCGGTCGGCAATGACGGGCCGACCGCACCGCCCTTGTACCCGGCCAGCTATCCCGGCGTGGTCGGCGTGACGGGCGTCGACCCGAAGCGCAATCCGCTGCCGGAAGCCGCGCGCGGTCCGCAAGTGATGTTCGCGGCGCCCGGCAGCCAGATGGCTGCGGCGGCGATCGGCGCCCCTCCCTATAAGCTTGTGCGCGGGACGAGTTTCGCCTCCCCCCTGGTTGCGGCACTGCTGGCGCCCAAACTGGCGGCGCCATCGCCTGCCCAGGCAGCGGCAGCCGTTTCCAGCCTGGCCGCCAGCGCCACTGCGGCGGGTGATGGCACCGGCCGCGGCGTCGTTGGCGAAAACCTGCGCATCCCTCCCTCTGCCTTCCGCTAAAAAATATTTTCAAAAAATTTTCATCGGGATGGAAGAAATTCCAAATCCCGTTCGTTCTCTAAATGAACGCGGCGGATTTCCCGCAGCAAGTCTAAGGAGAACTGATATGAAAACCAACATCGCAACCATCATCCGCGCTGCCTTTATCGTTGCTGCCAGCGCCGCTTCCATCGCACAGGCCGGCCCACTGGGCGGCGCGCTGGGCGGCAATATCGGCGGCGGCATCGGCGGTGCGTTTGGCGGCGGCATGGGCGCGATGCGCGGCGGCATGGGCGGCGATATCGCCGGCAGCGTAACGCGCAGCGGCCGCGCCAGCGCCGACATCGCAGGCAATGCGGCCGGCAACGTGACAGCCACCGCCTCTCGCGCAGCAGCCGCAGATTCGGCTGCAAACAACGCCGCCCAGCGAGGCCTGGACGCCAGCGGCGCGGCAAATGGCGCTGCGAACCTGACCGGCAACCTGGCGCACGGCGCTGGCGCCGCTGGCGGCAATGCCGATGGTGCAGCGAACGGCGCTGGCAACGCTGCGGCAAATGGTGTCGCCGGCAAATTGGCGGGTGATGCTGCGGGCGCATCCAATCTTGGCACCCAGTTGACGCGCGGCGCCGGCGAAGTGGGCGGCAATGCCGACGGAGCGGCAAACGGCGCGGCAAACGGCGCCGAAGGCGGGCTGGCCGGCGGCGCATCTGGTGCATCGGCTCTCGGCGGCAAGGTCGCACGCCGTGCCGGCGCGGCCAGCGGCAATGCGGACAGCGCAGCAAACAGCGGTGAAGCCGGTCTCGCCAGCGGCTTGGCAGGCGGCGCTGCAGGCGCCTCCGCCCTCGGTGGCAAGGTCGCGCACGGCACCGGCGCCGCCACCGGCAGCGCCGATGGCGCAGCGAATGGCAGTGCGACCGGTGCAGCAAACCGCTCCGCGAACGGTACCGCGAACCATAACGCACATGGCGCGGCTAACGGTGCGGGCAACGGCGCGGCGAGCGGGCTGGCCGGCGTCTCGGGCCTCGGCTCTTCGCTGAAGCGCGGCGCCGGAACTGTCAGCGGCAACGCGGATGGTGCAGCAAACGGCGCTGCAAACAGCACTGCAAACAGCAGCAAGGGCAGCGACAAATCCGCTTCGGCCTCCGGCAATTCGAACGGTTCGTCCGGCCTGGGCGCCAGCCTGGCGCGCGGCGCGAACTCGGTAGGCGCCGGCGCCGACGGCAGCTCGAAAGGTGGCGCGAACGCAAACGCAAATCGTTCCGGCGCCAGCGGCTCGGCCAACGCCAGCGGCAATGGCGCAAGCCACGCCAACGCCAGCCACGCCAAGCGTAACGCCAACGCCGCCGCAAATGGTTCGGCGAACGGCTCGGCGAACGGTTCGGCCAGCGGCAGCAAGACCGCTCAAAGCGGCAGCCAGACCGCACCGCAGCATTCGCCAAAAAGCGCCTCCGCCAACGCCAACGTGAACGCCGGCTTTAGCGCCCAGGCAGGCAAGAACACCGCCGTTGAAGGCTCCGCGCAGTGATGCACCAGGCTGGGGCGAAGCGGTGGAAAAGCTTAAACTATCCAACTTTTCCGCCAGTTTTTCGCCCCAGTTTCGTGGCGAGCCAGTCACTATATGGTCTTCTTCAAAAAAGGGTACACACTTTTTTCAATTAATGTGCTAATCTGCGCGCTCCATTAACCAAGGAGGTAGTAATGAAAAAAGGCGAACTGATTGCAGAATTTGCGAAGCGCACCGAAATGTCCGGCGCAGCCGCTAACGAAGCAATTAACACCCTGATCGCGATTGTTACCGAGCGTCTGAAAAAGGGCGACACCGTTGGCATCACCGGTTTCGGCACCTTCTCCGTCGCCAAGCGCGCCGCTCGTAAAGGCCGCAACCCAGCAACCGGCGAAGCGATCAAGATCGCTGCATCCAAGACCCCTAAGTTCTCGGCTGGCGCGACCCTGAAAGCCGCTGTGAACCCAACCAAGAAGAAGTAATTCTTCCGGCGGACCGCCAGAACGGCGGTTCAAGACTGGCCAAAAAGGCTTGTCTTGAACCGCCGTTTTTTATTGTGCGCCGCACCCAGGATTGGAGCCTATCCTCTAAGCCTGGCGGCCTTTCTTTTGTATGATGGCGCCATCACACACCCCACCTAACAGAGGAAATGCAAATGAGCCTGCAAGAACAATTTGACCAAGCGATGGCCGATTCCAAGAACCTGCCGGAACGCCCAGACAATATGACCCTGCTGAAGATCTACGCCCTGTTCAAGCAAGGTTCGGCAGGCGACGCCACCGGCGAGCGCCCTGGCATGACCGATTTCGTCAACCGCGCCAAATACGACGCGTGGGCCGCACTGGCCGGCACCAGCCAGGACGACGCCAAGCAGCAGTACATCGACCTGATCGAAAGCCTGAAGTAATTCTCCCCGAGGGGACCGCGCGAACCACGCTGCGCTGGTTACTGGTCCCCGTCTCCGCCGCATTCGGATGCTGGTTCGGCATTCGTGCTGGCGCTCCTGCTGTTCTCCGCGGTTGACCATTTCTGCCCTGCCAGCGCGCGCGTCTCCGGCTTCTGCCATACCTCCTGGCTCCGTTACTCCGACGAGTTCGCCCAATACTTCGGCGCCGCCGCCGTTTTCGTCTTCCTTTTGGGCGCAGCATTTGCTTTGTGCGAGGCCGGCGGCGGAGGCATCTGGCCCTGTGCCGCTGGCGCGCCCATCACCGGGCTAGCGGCCCTGACGTGGGCATGGCACACTAAAGCCCTTGCCAATCACTCACTGCGCCATGAGTATCATCGCCGCCGAACCGCCCGAGGGCAGCCAGGCCAGTTTGCGCCGGAAGGACGCCTACTTCCATGATTGCTACCGGATCGATGCGCCGGATGCCGGTGCGTCCGCGCTGGAGACCTACCTGCAGGTGGTACGCCAGACGCCGGGCTGGGTCAACCGGCTCATGGCCTTACGCAACCGGATAGTGGGCTTGGTGGGATTGAAAAACCTGGGCCACCTCGGCGCACCCGGCGCCGGAAAGCAGGCGGCGCAATATCGTGTCGGCGACCGCGTTGGCATCTTCTCCCTGCTTTACCTGTCACCTGATGAAGTCCTCCTGGGCGACTCGGACAAACACCTGGACGTCGTGGTGTCCGTCTGCAAAGCACCGCAAGGCGCGGTGAGCGTTAGCACTGTCGTTCACGTGCATAATTGGCTTGGAAAGCTGTACATGCTGCCTGTTACCCCTCTTCACAAAATTATCGTCAGGGCCATGCTGAAGAGAACAGCCTCTTTGCGCACGGTCTGATATGCTGCGGGGCGTTATGAAGAGCCTCGCACGCATCCAGCAAAATTCCCAGGAAATCAATCGCATGCTGGCGCAGATTAATGCGCTGGTTGAAGTCAGGGATGCCTCACCGGAGCAGCGCCGGCAATGGCAGGCTGCCTGCGAGGAATTCCATTCCCGTTATGAAGGATTGTGCTTCCCCGGTGGCGGCGCGATGCTTGCGCGCGTGCGCAGCGGCGATCCTGCTGCCATCGAAGCAGCGGTGCAGTTCCTGCTGGCCGACCCTTACCATTTCCGCTCCGGCTACCTGAAAGAGCGCCTGTGGCGCTGGCTCGCCAATCAGCCGCTCAGCGCCAGCGCGCGCAACCGGCTGGAACGGGCCGCCTTATCCTATCTGGATCGCCGCATTTGCCGCGAATTCCGGATGATGTGCAAGGCCATGACGCGCATCGGGCGCGCCCAGTTCTGGTCGCAGGTCGCAGAACGCGCCGTGGCCGCCGCCAGCGATCCCGCGCCCGCAAAGCGCGCAACGCTGCTGCTTGCATATGGCAGCAACGTACATGCTGGCGCAGCGGCCCACCACGGCATCAGCCAGCCGTGCTAGAGTTGCGTTTTTCACAAGCGCACAGTGACCGCCCATGCGGCCATAGCGCCGCCAAGGCATGACACTTGAAATCCGCCGCGCAGCACCTGAAGATCTCGACGCGATGTGGGCAATCTTCCAGCCTTTGCTGGCTGGCGGCGACGCCTTCCCGTTTGGCCCGGGTTTCGAGAAGTCCACATTCCAGCTGCACTGGTTCACCAGCCACGCCGCGTATGTCGCCGAATCAGGCGGCGGGATTGTCGGCATGTACAAGATGGGCGCCAACTATCCCGACCACGGCGCGCATGTGGCTAGTGCGACGTACGCCGTCGCTGCGCAAGCACAAGGCCGCGGCATCGGCCGCGCATTGGTCGAACATAGCCTTGCGCAGGCCCGCGCAGAAGGCTTCCTTGCCATGCAGTTCAACTATGTCGTCGGCACCAACGCGCCGGCGATGGCGCTATACCGCAAGCTGGGCTTCAACATTGCCGGCACCCTGCCCCAGGCTTTCCGCCATGGCGAACAAGGGTTGGTTGATGCCTACGTGCTGCATCGCTTCCTGGAGCAGCCATGAGAAAAGCCTTGTTCCTGCTGCTTTGCCTGGTGCTGCCCATGGCGTGGGCAGCGCCGGATGCCACGGCACTGGCGAATGAAGTACGCAGCCGGCAAGACTGGGCCGGTGACCTCGATAAGTGCCCGATCAATTTATTCACCGCCACCGGACGGCAAAGTTATAGCAGCGCGGTGCATGAGCAATGTACGGAACCGGCCAGCCAGGGGACTTGCCTGGCTGCGTGCAAATCAGGAAAAGGCGAACACTGCTACTGGTTAGCGCTGCCCAGCACGCACATTTGAGCGGACCTGTTCAGCGGGCGATGCGTGGGGATGCGCGATGTACGGACTGATCCTGGATCGCGACAAGAGCGATCCCCGAAACAAGGATCGCGCGCGCGAGGCACTCAAGAAGGCCTGTCAGTATGGCTATGACGACCCCGCTTGCAGCTCCTCCGATTGGTTAAGAAAGAAATTGCGTTAAGCGGAAGCAAACACCGAGCGCATCTTCTCGGCGACCTTGCCTTCAATAGCACTCTTGAAAGCGCCCATCAGGAAGCCGAGCTTGATATTCATATGGGCAGCGCTCCCGGCCAGGGTCAGCGTGCCTTCCACCCCGCTGCGGCCGAACTTCAGCGTGTCGCCGTGCCATTGGCAGGCGAGGTCGAATTCCTTGGCGATACGTTGGGCTACTTGTTCTGCGGCGGCGCGCGCCTGCGCCGGTTCCAGGTTGTGGGCCTGGGTGATGTTGATGTCGGCCATGCCTTCCCTTCTCTGCTAACAAAATAAACAAAGGGTGCTATTTTAACGCACGTACCTTTGTGCTGGATCAAAGGGCGATGCCGCAGACAGCGTAACCATGATTATTCAACCGCCCTTGGGAGAGTGATCATGGATGAGAATACGTGCATGACTTTGCCTGTCGGCTTTGTGCCGACGCCATCCGCCTTGTACCGTGCGCACCGCAAGTCGGTGCAGCTGCTGCAGCAGCCAAGCCAGCCACGCCTGAAAGAAACCGCTTTGCCGACGCGCACCGCAGCGGCGCCGCCCGCCGGCGCCCGCGCGCTGATCTGGAAGCAGGACCCTTCCGTCACCGAGATCGGGGCGCGCAAGATATTCCTGCCCGGCGTCATCCTGGCGGGACCGCGCGACGCCCGCATCGCGTCGGGCCAGCCAGGGATTGCGCCAGTCAGCCCGAACGCCTTTGGCGACTTCATCATGGCGCCCAACACCGACCAGTTCGACGCCGTGCACGCTTTCGCCGTGGTGCGCATGACGCTGACCATGTACCAGCGCGTGCTGTCGCGCGCCGACCATGACGCGCCTTTGCCCTGGGCCTGGAACAGCAGCAGCAACACCGATCCGCTCCATGTGTTCCCGTATGGCCTGCCGAATGTGATGAACGCCTATTACAGCCGCAGCGACCGGGCGCTGAAGTTCGGCGACTTCGTGCCGAACGGCGCCGTGAACCGCATCTATACCTGCCGCTCTTTCGATATCGTGTCGCACGAGACGGGGCATGCCGTGCTGGACGGCCTGAAGCCGAAATGGATCGCCAACACCGCCCCGCCGCAGACCGGCGGCCTGCATGAATCCTTCGGCGACCTGACCGCCATCTTCGTCGCCCTCTCCCAGCTGGACCAGGTGGAAGCGGTGATCGCGCAAACCAAGGCCGACCTGCACGACAAGACCTTCCTGGCCGACATGGCCGAACAATTCGGCCTGGCGCTGGGCCGCCCGAACGGCTTGCGCAATGCAGACAACGACCTCAAGCTGTCCGAAGCCGGCAACGAGGTGCACGCGATTTCGCAAGTGTTCACCGGCGCCATCTATGACATCCTGGCCGACATCTTCGCCTTCGAACGCGCTCCCGGCTTGCGCGACGATGCCGCCGTGCTGCTCAGCGTAGGCGGCTACCTGTGCAGCCTGCTGCTGCGCGCCCTGATTGCCGCGCCGGATGCCAACGCCAAGTTCGCCGACGTGGTGAACCAGATGCTGCGCATCTCGCAGGAAGACGGCAAGCCGGTCGATTATGCCAACTCCATCCGCAACCGCTTTGCACTGCGCGAGGTGGTGGTGTCGCCGGTGCCGCTGACCGACGACCAGCCGCAGAACATGGATCTGCAGCCCATGGTGGATGACGCGCCCGGCGCGCGCCAGGACCGGCGCGGCTGCTGCGGTACCATGAATCATCCGGAATACTTTGACATGGAAGGCGTGCTCGATGCCGAGCGCCAGGGACTGGCGGCCTGGTGCAAGAATGCCGGCTTCCGCCATGGGGAGGTAGCGATCGAAAAATGAAGATCAGCGCGACCGGCGGGGGCGGCTTTGCCGGCCTCAGCCAGCACTTCGACATTGACACGGAAACAAGTCCAGCCGGTCCGGCGCTGGAGGCGGCCCTCGCCTCCAGTGGCTTTTTCACGTCCGCCGAAAATTTTTCATCCCAGATTGGCGCCGATTTGGGACACTGGACTATCACAGCCGACGATGGCCGTCGACGACATAGCTTAAGCTTTGTCGAGACAGGCGCCCCGCCCTGGCAAGATCTGCTCGATTTGATCCGTTCCACAGCCTAAAAGCAAGACTGTTAGAGTCACGCCACGAATTTGCTTATTTAGATTGTGTCTAAGTGCGAATTGTGAGAAATAGCGGATTGCCTTAAAATACAGTGCTTTGCTGAGCTTTTCCCAGCGCTCCAATATAGATAGGACTGTTATGACCCACGTTGTCACCGAATCCTGCATCGCCTGCCGCTATACCGATTGCGTCGATGTTTGCCCGGTAGATTGCTTCCGCGAAGGCCCGAACTTCCTGGCCATTGATCCAGACGAGTGCATCGACTGCGCCGTGTGCGTGGCCGAATGCCCGGTCAACGCCATTTTCGCCGAGGAAGACGTGCCGTCCGACCAGCAGCAATACATCAAGATCAATGCTGACTTGTCGCGCAACTGGCCTTCTATCACCAAGACCAAGCCTGCCCTGCCGGAAGCCGAGCAGTTCAAGGACGTCAAGGAAAAGGCCCACTTGCTGAAGCGCTAAGCGTTTCAGGCAGCCAGTTATTTAACGTGCAACACCGCGCCTGACGCGGTGTTCGCTTATTCAGATGGAATGAGAATCATTATGAATGTCGTCAGCACCCCACCAGGCGGTCTCCACGAGACCGATGCAGTCATCATCGGCGCCGGCCCGGTCGGCCTGTTCCAGGTCTTCGAACTCGGCCTGCTGGAGATCAAAGCCCATGTGATCGACTCGCTGCACGCCGTTGGCGGCCAGTGCGTGGAACTGTACCCGGACAAGCCGATCTACGACATTCCAGCCATTCCTTCGTGCACCGGCCAGGAACTGACCGACGGCCTGCTGAAGCAGATCGAGCCGTTCGGCGCCACTTACCACCTGGGCCAGGAAGTGACCGTCGTGCAGAAGCGTGAAGACGGCCGCTTCGATGTCGAAACCTCGCTGGGCACCAAGTTCATCACCAAGACCATCTTCATCGCTGCCGGCGTCGGTTCGTTCCAGCCGCGCACCATGAAGGTTGACGGCATCGACGCCTTCGAAGGCTCGCAGCTGTTCTACCGCGTGAAGAACCCGGCTATGTTCGAAGGCAAGAACCTGGTCATCTGCGGCGGCGGCGACTCCGCGCTGGACTGGGCCCTGAACTTCGTGGGCAAGGCCGAATCCGTGGTGCTGCTGCACCGCCGTGAAGACTTCCGCGCTGCTCCTGCCTCCGTGGCCAAGATGAAGCAGCTGTGCGATGAGTACGAGATGCAGCTGATCATCGGCCAGGTGTCGGGCATCGAGACCAAGGACGACAAGCTGTCCGAACTGCGCGTGACCGGCGCCGACGGCGTAACCCGCCGCGTGCCGCTGGACATGCTGCTGGTGTTCTACGGCCTGTCGCCAAAGCTGGGCCCGATCGCCGAGTGGGGCCTGGACATCGAGCGCAAGCAGCTGAAAGTGGTCTCGACCGAGAAGTTCGAAACCAATGTGCCGGGCATTTTCGCGGTAGGCGATATCAACACCTACCCGGGCAAGAAAAAGCTGATCCTGTCGGGCTTCCATGAAGCCGCACTGGCCGCTTTCGGCGCTGCACCATACATCTTCCCGGACAAGAAGATCCACATGCAATACACCACCACGTCGCCAAAACTCCACAAGGTGCTGGGCGTGGAGACCCCGGTGTTCGACTGATCCGACCGATTCTTCGGACCGATCCTACAAAAAAGCAGCGGAAACGCTGCTTTTTTTGTTTTCCTGCTCGTATTATGTTGGAATCATGGCGTGTTAGCCGTTGTTTATGTACTTTCTGGGAGGTACTGCGGAATGCTGTAGGTCATGTATAAATGGCCTATAATTGAACCATCTTTTGCGCATTGCCACAATTTTCAGCGGGACATACTATGCTTTACCAATTGCACGAAATGCAACGCTCGCTCCTGCATCCACTGATGCAGTGGGCCGAAGCCTCGTCCAAATTGTTCACCAATCCGGTGTCCCCGCTAGCGCACACGCCTTTCTCGCAACGCATCGCGGCGGGCTATGAGCTGATGTACCGCCTTGGCAAGGAGTATGAGAAGCCGGAGTTCGGCATCAAGCACGCCACGGTCAACGGCAAGACGGTTCACATCATTGAACGCGTCGTCGAGAACAAGCCGTTCTGCAAACTGCTCCACTTCCGCAAGGACATGAGCGAGAAGGAGTTCAAGGCGCTCAAGCAGCCGACCGTGCTGCTGGTGGCGCCGCTGTCCGGTCACCACGCGACGCTGCTGCGCGATACGGTGCAAGCCCTGCTGGCCGAACACGACGTGTACATCACCGACTGGATCGACGCGCGCCTGGTGCCGCTGTCGGAAGGTCCATTCCACCTGAACGACTACGTGAAGTATGTGCAGGAATTCATCCGCGCCCTGGGCCCGGACCTGCACGTGATTTCCGTCTGCCAGCCGACCGTGCCGGTCATGGCCGCCATTTCGCTGATGGCCACTGCGAACGATCCGAAGCTGCCGAAGACCATGACGATGATGGGCGGCCCGATCGATCCGCGCAAATCGCCAACCCAGGTGAACAACCTGGCGGTGGAAAAGAAGTTCTCCTGGTTCGAGAACACCGTGATCTATGCGGTGCCGCCGAACTATCCGGGCTTCGGCCGCAAGGTGTACCCAGGCTTCCTGCAGCACGCTGGCTTTATCGCCATGAACCCTGGCCGCCATGCGCAGTCCCACCGCGAGTTCTACATGCACCTGGTGCGCGGCGACGATGAACCGGCGGAATCGCACCGCAAGTTCTACGACGAGTACAACGCTGTACTGGACATGCCGGCCGAATATTACCTCGACACGATCAAGACCGTGTTCCAGGAATTCCGCCTGCCGCAAGGCACCTGGGAAGTGGACGGCGTGTTCGTGCGTCCGCAGGACATCAAGAACGTGGCGCTGATGACGGTGGAAGGCGAGCTGGATGACATCTCCGGCGCCGGCCAGACCCAGGCCGCGCACGACCTGTGCTCCGGCATTCCAGCCAATATGCAGGAAGACTTCGTGGTGCCGGGCGCCGGCCACTACGGCATCTTCTCCGGCCGCCGCTGGCGCGAGACCGTGTGTCCGCGCATCGCCGCCTTCATCAAGAAGCACGGCTGACCAAGGCGGCAGGCAAGTTCCTGCCGCCCTCCCCTCTTATCCCTGCAGGCTTTCTTCCACCTGGCGGCAATAGGCGGCCAGTTCCGTCGGCAGGTTCGGCGGACATACGCCGCATTGGCGATTGCCCGGCACTGCGTAATCGATAAAGCGCGGGTACGGCAAGTTCAGTTCCGCCATGATGCGCCGGAACTCCTCCTGCGTGCGCCCGCCGCCAAGGCGGGAATTTCCTTCGCGTTCCTGGGCGATGGTCGACGACTGGCGCTGGCAGTAGTCGTGGCCCGGATAGACCTGCGTCTCGCCCGGCAAGGTAAACAATTTGTCGCGCACGCTGCGGTACATTGCATCGGCATCGCCATTCTGGAAATCGGTGCGGCCGCAGCCGTCGATCAGCAGGGCGTCGCCCGTGAACACGCGTCCATCGAGCAGATAGGAAAAATGGCCGTCCGTATGGCCCGGCGTGTGCAAAGGCTGCAGGCGGATGCCGCCCATGATGAAGGGCCGCCCCTCCTCGATGCCAATGTCGGTACAGGCGAGGCGGTCGATCGCCGGCGATGCGATGTAACTGCCCACCGCCCGCTTCAACTCGCGCGCCGCTGTGATGTGGTCAGCGTGGATGTGCGTATCGAGCGTATACGCCAGCCGCAGACCCAGTTCTTGCAACACCGATAAGTCGCGCTCCATGGCCGAGATGACCGGATCGATCAGCAGGGCCAAGCCGCTGGCCTCGTCGCCGAGCAAATAGGTGTAGGTGCTGGACAGTGGCTCGAATAATTGACGGAATATCATAGGCATCCTCGATCAGATCAAAATATTTTTTCATATAATATCATCTGATATAATTTAGCGCATGAGCGACAAAAACTCCATCGATATCTCCCGTTTGCAGGCGGCGGCCGGCCAGGCTTCCGCACTTCTGAAAACGCTGTCCAACCCGGATCGCCTGCTCCTGCTGTGCCAATTGACCCAGGGCGAAAGCAATGTCGGCGAGCTGGAAACGCGCACCGGCATCCGCCAGCCCACGCTGTCGCAGCAGTTGACCGTGCTGCGGGAAAGCCAGCTGGTCAAGGTGCGGCGCGAAGGCAAACAAATGTTTTACAGCGTCGCCAGCCCGCAAGCGCTGGCCGTGCTGCAGGTGCTGTACCAACTCTATTGCCCGCAAGATGAAGGAGCGTAACCATGAGTATTGACTGGGCCCACTTCGCGCCATGGCCCGCCCTGGCCGGCGGTTTGCTGATCGGCCTGGCGGCCACGCTGTTCCTGTTCCTGAATGGCCGCATCGCCGGCATCAGCGGAATCCTGGGCGGCTTGCTGGCGCCGGCGCGCGGCGATATCGGCTGGCGCCTTGCCTTCCTCGGCGGCCTGGTTGCGGCGCCGATGGTGTACGGCCTGTGGTTCGCACTACCGGCGGCGCAAGTCGATGCCGGCACGCCGACTCTCCTGGCGGCCGGACTCCTGGTCGGCCTTGGCACACGCTATGGCTCGGGCTGCACCAGCGGACACGGTGTCTGCGGCTTGTCGCGCCTGTCGCCGCGCTCGCTGGCTGCCACACTGGCCTTCATGCTGGCCGGCTTCGCCATCGTGTTCGTCATGCGCCATCTTGTCCAATAAGGAGCAGACCATGTATTTCGCAAGTGCTGCAGTCGCCGGACTCCTGTTCGGCTTTGGCCTGATCGTCTCGGGCATGTCCAACCCCGCCAACGTGCTCGGCTTCCTTGACCTGGCCGGCCAGTGGAACCCTTCACTTGCGCTGGTCATGGGCGGCGCCCTGCTGGTGGGCATGGCCGCCTTCCCGCTGGCGCGCAAACGCCACGCGTCCCTGCTTGGCGCACCGATGCGCCTGCCGACCGCCAACGACATCGACCGCCGGCTGGTGCTGGGCAGCCTGGCGTTCGGCGCCGGCTGGGGCCTGGCCGGCTATTGCCCGGGACCCGCACTGGTATCCCTGGCGACGGGCGGCGCCAAGCCCTGGCTGTTCTTCCTCGCCATGCTGGCCGGCATGGGCCTGTTTGAAATCCTGGAACGCGTGCGCCGCGCAGCACTGAAGGCAGGTTGACATGCTGCTGGCCATTGCCCTGGGCATGCTGGTCGGCCTGGTCATGGGCTTGACCGGCGCCGGCGGCGGCATCATCGCCGTTCCATTGCTGATGTTCGGGCTGGGCTTGCCCCTGGTGGACGCGAGTCCAATCGGACTCCTGGCGGTGGCACTGGCGGCAGGCGCCGGGGCGCTTTCCGGCCTGCGGCTGGGCCTCGTGCGCTACCGTGCCGCCCTTCTGGTCGCTTCTGCCGGCATGGTGAGCAGCCCGTTCGGGCTGTGGCTGGCGCGCCGGCTCGACCTTCGGTTCCTGAGCTTGATTTTCGCTGGCGTGCTGCTGTGGGTCGCTTACCGCAACGTCATGGCGGGAAGGCCGGACGCGGCCCCTGCGCGCAGCGCCGCCGTGCCTTGCGTACGCGATGCGGCGACCGGCCGCTTCATCTGGACCTCGCCGTGCGCAACGCGCCTTACATTGGCCGGCTGCGTGGCCGGCGTCCTATCCGGCCTACTCGGCGTCGGCGGCGGCTTCGTCATGGTGCCCGCGCTGCAGCGCTATACCGACCTGGCCATGCAATCCGTGGTGCGCACCTCGCTCGCGGTCATCGCATTGATTTCGTTGAGCGGCGTCGCTGCGGCTTTCACAGGCGGGCACCTCGCTGCAGCAACTGCCCTTCCCTTTGGCCTGGGCGCGACAGCCGGCATGCTGGCGGGCGGCAAGCTGTCCGGCAGGCTGCCGGGCGCGGTGCTGAAAACGGGATTTGGCGCGATATGCGCCGTGGTTGCAGCAGGCATGGCCTGGCGCGCGCTGGCCTGAGCTCAGTTGCCGCCGAACTCAGGGCCCAGGCGGCGCAGGTAGTCGCGTTCGAACCTGGGCAGGTCGAACTCGCGCGCAGCGTCATTGAAGGCGCGCTGCTGCGCCAGGCCGGCCGGCGTGCGCTGGAAGCAGATGTGAACCGTGCGCTCGCGAAACAGGTTTTCCGCCGATGCGACGCGTTCGCGCTCCGCGCGCGTGAAATGTGGGCTCGCGAGCAGGTGGCGCAGCACGCGCTTCTCGATCACCATGGCATCGAACCGCTTGCTCAGCAGCTTGCGCAGGTTGGTCTCGTCGTTGACGCCCTCCTGCACGTGCAGCACGCCGCGCCGCACCAGGCCATCGAACTCTTCGCCGTTTGAATACCCGGCAACGGTGCCAATCTGCGCGTCGCGCAAGTCACGCACGGTGGACGCAATGACCGGCGCCTCTTTCAGGTAGGCCAGCACCGTCATGGTGATGCCGATTGGCGCGGAAAAATGGCACTGGGTGTCGCGTTGGGGCGTGCGCCAGACCGCCAGCAGGCCGGCATAGCGCGCATCGTTCATGCCCACTTCCATGGTGCGCTTCCATGGAAAGTAGTCGATGGTAAGCGCGCTGCCGAGGCGCGCAAACACTGCGGACGCATAAGCCCCTGACACGCCATTGTCAGGCAAGGAGGCCGACACATACGGCGGCCATTCATCGGAAGCCAGGCGCACGGCAGGTCCAGCGACGGCTAAGCCCTGCCACATAAGCAGCAAGCAAAGCACGCACCCGATCACCTGCACAACACGCATGATTCCCCATTTTGAACAAGAATCCGACATGTTCCCACAGAAGTTGATGCAAGGCAACAACGGCACAGGCAGCGCAGATATTGGATAATAGCGCTTTACCGTTTCGCCGATCACCGTGACTGAACCGAAGACCCTGGCCGACCGCATCGAGGACGTGCTGCCGCAAACCCAATGCACGAAGTGCGGCTACAAAGGCTGCCGCCCGTATGCGGAAGCGATTGCATCCGGTGAAGCGAACATCAATCAATGCCCGCCCGGCGGCGCGGAAGGCATCCGCCGCTTGTCCAGCGTTACCGGGCGCCCCGTCATTCCACTGAATCCCGTCAATGGTTTCGAGCGCCCGCGCGCGGTGGCCTTTATCGACGAGTCGCTGTGCATCGGTTGCACGCTCTGTATCCAGGCTTGCCCTGTCGACGCCATCATGGGCGCAGCCAAGCAGATGCACACCATCATTCCCGCTGACTGCACGGGCTGCGACCTGTGCGTACCGGCCTGCCCGGTCGACTGCATCGTCATGTACCCGGTGACCGAGAGCACAGGCTGGAATGCCTGGACGCAGGCGCAAGCCGACGAGGCGCGCGACCGCCACGACTTCCGTCTGGCGCGGCTGATTCGCGAACGCGAGGAGAACGATGCGCGCCTGGCGGCCAAGGCACACGCCAAGGCTGCCGCAGTGGAACGCCTGTCGCCGGAAAACGATGCCGAACAGGCCGAGAAGGAACGCAAGCGCCAGATCATCGCCGCCGCCATGGAACGCGCCCGCCAGCGCGCCGAAGCCGACAAGAATAAATGAACAACGCCAAACGCCAGCTGATCTTCGAACGCCTGCGCGAGGCGAATCCCAATCCCGAGACCGAACTGGAATACACGACGCCGTTCGAGCTGCTGATCGCCGTGCTCCTTTCCGCGCAGGCGACCGACGTGGGCGTGAACAAGGCAACGCGCAAGCTGTATCCGGTGGCGAATACGCCGCAAGCCATTCTCGACCTGGGGCTCGACGAGCTGACGGAATACATCCGTACCATTGGCCTGTACAAGACCAAGGCGAAAAACGTGATTGCGACCTGCCAGATCCTGGTGGACCAATATGGCGGCGAGGTGCCGCAGACGCGCGAAGAACTGGAGCAGCTGCCGGGCGTGGGCCGCAAGACCGCGAACGTGGTCCTGAACACCGCCTTCCGCCAGGTAGCGATGGCGGTCGACACCCACATCTTCCGCGTCTCCAACCGCACCGGCATTGCACCGGGCAAGAACGTGGATATCGTCGAACAGAAGCTGATGAAGTTCGTGCCGAAGGAGTTCCTGATGGATGCGCACCACTGGCTGATCCTGCACGGCCGCTACACCTGCGTAGCGCGCAAGCCCAAGTGCTGGAACTGCATCATCGCCGACCTGTGCGAATTCAAAGGCAAGACGCCCGCCCCTGCCGACGCCTGAGCCCGTGTCCCACCCTGGGGTCACACCCGAAATGGGACACGAGCTCTTCCAATTTACTGAAGGGCTCGTGTCCCGATTCGGGTGTGACCCCAAGGTGGGACACGGCCTCTACAGTAGGACCATATTGTCGCGGTGGATGAGTTCGTGGCCTTCGACGTAGCCAAGGATGGCTTCGATTTCGGCGGATGGCTTGCGCTTGATGCGGCGCGTTTCGGCGCTGGTGTAGTTGCTGATGCCGCGTGCGATGGCGTGACCGTCTTCGCTGACACAGGTGATCACGGCGCCACGGCCAAATTCGCCATGCACTTCGATGACACCAATCGGCAGCAGAGATTTGCCTTCTTTCGCCAGCTTCTGCACGGCGCCTGCGTCGAGCACCACCTGGCCTGCAGTGTGCAGGTGGTCGGCCATCCACTGCTTACGCGCGGTCAGATGGCCGGTTTGCGCGGCCAGTTCGGTGCCGATGCTCTCGCCGCCCGCCAGGCGGGTCAGGACGTCGGCTTCGCGGCCGAAGGCGATCACTGTGTGTGCGCCCGATTTGGCGGCGCGCTTGGCGGCCAGGATCTTGGTCAGCATGCCGCCGCGCCCCAGCGAGGAGCCGGCGCCCCCTGCCATGGCTTCCAGCGCTGGGTCGCCGGCGCGGCCGTGGGTGATCAGATAGGCCGCCGGGTCCTTGCGCGGGTCGGCGCTGAACAGGCCGCGCTGGTCGGTGAGGATGATCAGGGCGTCGGCTTCGATCAGGTTGGCCACCAACGCGCCCAGCGTGTCGTTGTCGCCGAACTTGATTTCGTCGGTGACGACGGTGTCGTTCTCGTTGATGATCGGGACCACGCCCAGGCGCAGCAAGGTGGTCAGCGTGGAACGTGCATTCAGGTAGCGTTCGCGGTCGGCCAGGTCGGCGTGCGTCAGCAGCACTTGCGCGGTGCCGATGCTGTGGGCGCGGAAACTGGTTTCGTAAATCTGCGCGAGGCCCATCTGGCCCACGGCGGCGCATGCCTGAAGTTCGTGGATGTCCGTCGGTCGCTTGTCGAAGCCCAGTCGCAGCATGCCTTCTGCTACGGCGCCGGAGCTGACCAGCACAACTTCCTTGCCCAGCGCACGCAGGGCGGAAATCTGTGAGGCCCAACGGGCGATAGCGGCATGGTCAAGCCCGCGGCCGTCATTGGTGACGAGCGAGGAGCCCACTTTGATGATGATGCGGGAGGATTTCTGGATCAGCGAATTCATAGGGACGGCAAAGTCTACTCAAACAAAAGATGACGAAACTTCTGGTGATGCGCCGGGCAGGATGGTGCCGGCTTGCCGCAGACAGTGCGCGCCCCCGCGGTTGGCAGGGGCGGCAAAGATAAGAGGTATCCTCGATTTTAATCGAGAACTTTGAAGCGCGGGTCGTCCGGGTCGATGGAGGAGATACCGCGTGCTTCTTCGGTCATCTGCACTTCTTCCGAGCGCTGCTCGGAGTAGCGCTGCTGCTCCAGGTGCAGGTAGATGGCGTTCACCAGTTCCTGCGTGCCTTCGTGCGACAGTGCGGAGATTTCGAACACAGGGCCTTTGAAGCCGAACTTCTTGACGAAGTCCTTGACGCGCTTGGCGCGTTCTTCTTCCGGAATCACGTCCAGCTTGTTCAGCACCAGCCAGCGCGGTTTGTCGCCCAGCGCAGGATCGTACTTTTGCAGTTCCTTGACCAAGGCCTTGGCTTCCTTGACCGGATCGACAGTCGCCTCGAATGGCGCCAGGTCGACGATGTGCAGCAGCAGGCCGGTGCGCGACAGGTGGCGCAGGAACTGGTGGCCCAGGCCCGCACCTTCAGCGGCGCCTTCGATCAGGCCAGGAATGTCCGCGATCACGAACGACTTTTCGTGCGACACACGCACCACGCCCAGGTTCGGGTGCAGGGTGGTGAACGGGTAGTCGGCAATCTTCGGACGCGCATTCGACACGGCGGTGATGAAGGTCGACTTGCCGGCATTCGGCATGCCCAGCAGGCCAACGTCCGCCAGCACTTTCAGTTCCAGGCGCAGTTCGCGGCGTTCGCCCTCTTTGCCGTCGGTCTTCTGGCGCGGTGCGCGGTTGGTCGAGGTCTTGAAGTGGATATTGCCCCAGCCGCCCTCACCGCCCTTGGCCAGCAACTCCATCTGGCCGTGCTCGGTCATGTCGGCGATGATTTCGCCGCTGACTTCGTCGATGATCAGGGTGCCGACCGGCATGCGCAGGAAGATGTCGTCTGCGCCCTTGCCGTAGCAGTCGGAGCCGCGGCCCGATTCGCCGTTGCCGGCGCGGTGCATCTTGGAATAGCGATAGTCCACCAGCGTATTGACGTTACGGTCTGCTACCGCCCAGATGCTGCCGCCCTTGCCGCCGTCGCCGCCATCAGGGCCGCCGAACGGACGGAATTTTTCACGGCAAAAAGAGGCGCAGCCATTGCCGCCGCTGCCGGCGATGACTTCGATGCGTGCTTCGTCAATAAACTTCATAGTGAACCACCTGTAAAAACTAAAAAGGCCCTACCACTGGCAGAGCCTTTTGGAGAGAAGGCTTTCGCCTTACTGTACCTGTATTCGCTGCATTAAGCAGCGGCTACGACGGTAACGTACTTCTTGCTGTCTGGACCTTTGGTCACGAACTTCACAACGCCGTCCACCAGTGCGAACAGGGTGTGGTCCTTGCCGGTACCGACGTTTTCGCCAGCGGACACTGGGGTGCCGCGTTGACGGATGATGATGCCACCAGCGTTGATGGACTGGCCGCCGTACACTTTAACGCCCAGGCGTTTTGATTCAGAGTCGCGACCGTTGCGGGTAGTACCGCCGCCTTTTTTGTGTGCCATTTAGTTACTCCTTGATAGCTCGGTAAATTCGGGCAAGCAGCAATTAGCCGTTGATCGAAACGATTTGGATTTCGGTGAAGTTCTGGCGGTGGCCTTGACGCTTCTGGTAGTGCTTACGACGGCGCATCTTGAAGATACGGACCTTGTCGTGACGACCTTGGGCAACTACTTTCACCAGAACCGATGCACCTGCAACCAGAGGAGCACCAAACTTGATGCTGTCGCCCGCGCCAACGGCGAGTACCTGGTCGATAGTGATTTCGGAACCAATGTCAGCCGGCAACTGTTCTACTTTAATTTTTTCGCCAGCAGCAACTTTGTATTGTTTGCCGCCGGTTTTTATGACCGCGTACATGATTGGAAACCTCTTGAATTGTTAATAAGTCTCCCCTGCTCGACGCCCAAAAACAACAAGACGGAAGCCAGGGAACCGCTGATTATACATAGATTCGGGAAATCGGTCAAAAGGTATTGTCGGCGGGCGGGCCACGTGGTATGTGGGCAACGAGTAACGTATAATCGCGGCACTCTTACCAACGTTACCAGCAGGTTTGCCTTGTCGAACAACGCCCAGAACACTATCACCAGCACCATTGCCGCCGATATGGACGCGGTCAACTTGGTGATTCGCCAGCGCCTCCACTCGGAAGTGGCCCTGGTCAACCAGATTGCTGAATATATCATCAGCGCGGGCGGCAAGCGTATCCGACCAGTTTTGGTGCTGCTGGTGGCGAACGCCTACGGTTACAAAGGCGCGGCCCACCACGAGCTGGCCGCCGTCGTCGAATTCATCCACACCGCCACCCTGCTGCATGACGACGTTGTTGATGAATCGTCAATGCGCCGCGGCCGCCAGACTGCCAACGCACTGTTCGGCAATGCCGCTTCGGTGCTGGTGGGCGACTTCCTGTATTCCCGCGCTTTCCAGATGATGGTGTCGCTGGATTCCATGCGCGTGATGCAGATCCTGTCCGATGCGACCAATGTGATCGCCGAGGGCGAAGTGCTGCAGCTGCTGAACATGCACGACCCGGACGTGTCCGAGGAAAGCTACCTGCAGGTGATCCGTTCCAAGACCGCCAAACTGTTCGAAGCGGCTGCGGAGCTGGGCGCACTGGTTGCCGGCGCTTCGGACGAACAAATCGCCGCTGCCGGTGAATATGGCCGCTCGCTGGGCACCGCCTTCCAGCTGATCGACGACGTGCTGGATTACGCCGGCGACGCCGAAGCGATCGGCAAGAACGTGGGCGACGACCTGCGTGAAGGCAAACCTACCCTGCCGCTGATCTGGCTGATGGAAAACGGCACCGAAGAACAGCGCGCCCTGGTCCGTTCCTGCATCGAGAACGGCGACGAGCAGCACTTCGACACCATCCTGGCTGCCATCACCACCAGCGGCGCCCTGGATTACACCCGCCGCGCGGCCGAGGTGGCAGCGCAGCGCGCCACCGACGCCATCGCCGGCATGCCGGACAGCGAATACAAGCAATCGCTGCTCCATCTGGCGCGGTTCTCGGTAGACCGCAGCCACTAGAAATTAAGGCGCCAATCGGCGCCTTAATTTTTATTCCCGGCCGGACTTGCGCCGCTTGGCGAAGTAGGCCTTCCACGCATGCGGCGCGACCGAAGGGTAGCGCAGCTTGCCGAGTGCGATCCAGGCGTCGCGATACGCCAGCCAGTTGCGCTGCTTCTCTGGCGCGATTTTCATCTGGCCCATTTCCCGCTCGGCGCTGGCGGCTTCCTCCTGCGTGAACGAAGGCAGCTTGCCCGACTCGAACTCCTGCAGGGAATTAAGCACCTCCTCAATCCGCACCGCTTCCACCGCGCGGTTTTGAAGCTGCTGCAGCGCGGCTTTCTCAGCATCCCTCCAGCGCGTGGAAATCGTGTCGATGCGTGCGATGCGCTCCTGGTCGGCCAAGCCGGCCTGGATCGCGGCACAGCGCGCGCCGAGCTGGCTGCCGACGGCGTCGTCGCAGATATCGATCTTGGGCGACGGGCCATCCCTGCCAGTCTGCATGCGCGCCAGGCGAGCCAGGCGTGCTTCGATCTCGGCCTCCTGCGCATCGGCACGGCAGGCAGCCATCTTCGCCACCGCGTAGTTGCGCGGAACGCCAAGGCCGTTCGCGTACAACATCATCAGCACGTCGTGGTTGTCTTTGGCAAAGGCGCAATGCCGTGCCCTCGCATAGTCGAAATGGATGCCAATGCCGTAATACAGCTTGTCCGCATCGCAGTCCTTCAAGGCTGCGGCTTGCTCCGCCGTCGGGCGATGCGGGAAGGGATAAGTGGCCAGCATGTCGATCCCGCATTCCGCGTTCTCGGCATGGGCGCCGGCCGCTAGGGAGGCAGCCAGTGCCGCGAAGATGAAGGCTTTATGCACTTACAGGATCTCTTTGACCGTTTCCGGCGGACGGCACAGGCGCACGCCCTTGTCAGTCACCACGAAAGGACGGTTGATCAATTCCGGATGCGACATCATGGCGTCGATCAGTTTGGATTCGGGCAGCGATTCGTCGCCCAGGCCAAGCTGGTCGTACAGTTCGCCCTTGTTGCGCATGGCGCCGCGCGCGGTCAGGCCGGCACGCGCGATCATGTCAACCAGCACGTCGCGCGATGGCGGCGCCTTCAGGTATTCGACGATATCCGGCTCAACGCCCGCTCCTCGGATCAGCGCCAGCGCACCGCGCGAATTGCTGCAGGCGTTGTTGTGATAAATGGTAATTCCCATGGAGTAAATCAAGTTATGCAAAAACCCCACTATATCACTCGGCAATGGAGTTGATAAATGCACAAAGTTATGGGTAGAATTAACGCACACCAGTCGGGGTGTAGCTTAGCCCGGTAGAGCGCTACGTTCGGGACGTAGAGGCCGGAGGTTCGAATCCTCTCACCCCGACCAAATTTTCTCTTATTATTCAAAATGTTATCCAACCAACTCTAAATGGTTATTCATAACAATTTAGAGTAAATCGGCTGTCCCAATGTCCCGCCACTGTCCCATGGTCTTGACTGCCCTGCGGAAACTACTCTAAACTATTCGCTAAGACTGACTTGTGTGGCTGGCGAGGTAGGGGAGGTAGTGAGCCCTCTACACGGCGTAAATGAATAAGGATGCGCCAGCAGGTTCCTCGTGCGATTTAGCGATAGCGCGATACCCCCAACACAACGCCCGAAGAGCCCTGTGGTCGCCAAGCGCGAACAGTCTTAGTGCCTGCAACGGCACAAGTAGATAGTTGGAATGGACGTTGTGTGTCATCCTTAAGTCCACCGGTTCCGGCTTCTATGGACGAGTACACCCATAAACCCTAATCGCTTTTTTAGCTAGCAATAGCTTTGTTGCGATGGGTGTTATATGGCGATCCCGCGTCTACCTGAAACTACGTCCGCATTTTTAGTCGTACAAACCGCGAGCAGCGCAGCCGCTCCAGTACGAGTTCTTTTCATCGAACAGCTCTCCGCGCTCATTGGAAAGAGCGCAACCACCATCCGAACGTTCGCGACGAACGAGAAGTATAAGCACCTGATTCCGCGCCCCTGGAAAATGCCAAACAGCCGTCGGCTGTGCTGGTATGAACACGATGTTCTCCAGTGGATTGAGTCCCAACGTCCCTGCCTTCCAGCAAAAGCAAAACGTCCGCGTGGCAGGCCCACCAAGCAAGAGCAACTTGCGAGGGCACGCTTTGCAGCATCGAATGCGGGGGCTGCTTAATGTCACACTCCTCCGCATTGACGCTACCTTCGTGGCCGGAATCCACGAGAGGCATTCCCAATATCGTACTTCGTTCAGCCCTCTGCGCCGCCATTGGCAAAGGGAAAAGGGTCTATTTTGAGCGAGAGCTATTGGCTTCGTATAAAAACTTTTCCATCCTCTACACAGGGCAACAGCTTGACCAGGGGGACTTGAGTGTATGGCTGATGATCTTGCACTACGCCCGCCTCCAACGCGCAAGAGCTGGTGAAGCGTTTCGCTTTACTGCGTATTCGATGCTGACCGCCCTACGCAAGACCGACACAGGAGGCAACCGAGCCGTTCTCCACAGACGTCTACTTCGACTAAAGGCGAACAGCGTGGAAATCGTGCACGATCACCGATCGTACGTCGGTAGCCTCCTCGCTTTCTTTGAGCGGGATCAAGGAACTGGCGAATATGTTGTAGTCCTTGACCCACAGCTTGTACCGTTCTTTGGCCAGGATCAGTTCACCCGGCTGAATTGGGAAGTGCGCTTAGACTTGGAGGGGAAGCCACTAGCTCAGTGGGTCTTTGCCTTCTACGAGAGCCACGCCGTTCCCTACAAAATGCAGGTCACCAGTTTGTTACGCCTGAGCGGAAGCAAAAACTCGAATTGCCGAAGCGCCACCCAAAAATTAAATAGAGTGTGCGTTTGCTAGCTGAATTGACCCTATCAGTTTGACCCGCCCGCCATACCCTCGCGAACGCCGCGACCCGGTCGTAAGACCCTTCAAAGCCTAACTCCCTTAGTTCTTCATGAAGCTGCTTCAAA